>NZ_CP016443.1:1200000-2400000 GCF_001742165.1 Burkholderia stabilis
CGATCGGCAAATCCGGATCACCATTGACGAAAGCGACCTCGACCTCATGCCCCCGGCGCGGAAGAAAAACACCCCCGAACTGATCGCCGTGCCACGCACCGGCAACGCGCACCCAACAGCTGGAACGCTCGTCGTTCTTGCCCAACCGGTCCCATAGGAACTGCAGCTTCACCCGGCCGTATGCGTCGGTCCAGATTTCCTGCCCCTCGGGGCACGTCACGACGGCATACTCGACGCCGGTCATGCGCGGCTTCGCAATCGTGCGCGTTAGCCGAAACGGTTCATGGGTCGGTTGCACCGTGAAATCCGCTTCGCAGCGATACTGCTGGCCGGCCCCTGACGCTTCGCCGATCTCCTCGATCGCAAGCCTGCAGGCAATCACCGCATATTCGCGATTCGCCGCGATCTGCGGGTAGTGCGACAGCACGAATGTCTGCCCGGTGACCATGCCACGCAAGTTGCCCTTGCCGTGGGCTCTCAATCCCTGGCACCGCCAGGCCTGCATCTGCACCAGCGTCAGATATTCCGCCTCCGTGCGCGGTTCGTTGTGAGCGCCGGAGAGTCCGGCCGCACCTGCTTGCGGCTGTGCGTAATCTCCCCACGAATAGCGCTCCTGATGAGCGAGCCCCATTTCGCGAGGGTCTTCGCGCGTCACGGTCAAATTCGCCCGCGGCAACGTATAGTCGTAGTCGACAGCCGTCACCGCGCCCGTGGTCAGCGCATGGGACACCGAAAAATCGTGAATGTGTTCCTCGTCGATCCGTCGACTGGTCGGCGGTTCGTAGCGAAGCTCGGCATAGGCATCGCCGAGCGGTTTGAGCGCCCCCATCGAATCGCAAAGCACGAGTCGATGCTTGCCTTCGTCATGTTCGAAGAAGTAGTAGATGCCCCACTCTTCCCACAAACGCTGCAGGAATGTCCAATCGCTTTCGAAGTGCTGGCGCTGAATGTCCCGCTTGGGCCATATCTTGTTCGGCCGGGGAGTCGTCAGTCGCTTGTCGATCGGGAACGGATAAACCGACAGCACGGCATCCGTGATCTCGACCACGGACATATCCTGGAAAATGCGACAGTCGCAATTCTTGGTCGCATGCCAGAGCCACGGTCGCAGCGTAAGGGCATAGACGATCGAGCGACCGTCCTCACGGACGATCGTCGCATGGCTGACAACACCGGTGATTTCGCGCGAGCCGGCGCCGATATTGGCCATTCCGGCAGCGCCGGCGAGACCTGGAATGAAATGTCCCCTGCCTTCGAGCTGAATCGATACGGTCACTTCGGTGCCGATCAGCGCGTCGAGATCGACATTCGCCGCGATGCTCTGCGAAAACCCGAGTGCGTCCGGCGTCTTCAGCTCCAGGACGTACTCGAACAACTCGCCAATCGTCTCGCCGCCAGCGAGCTTCACCGGCGTCAGGATCGACTGACCACCGTACATCGGCAAGGCCGCGCCGGAAACCGACAGCGTCCGTGGTGCGTCAAACAAAGCCATTCCGATGCCCCTTTGAATCGATCGAGTCACTGATCATCCACAATACGTTCAACCTATAACGCCTACCCCGTCCTATTTCCAACCGTTAACAAGGGGATAGGAGTTACCAAATAAACTATTGATTAAAAAAATCACCAACGCAACAATCACGCACAGCATAGAGACAAGGCCGGCAAATATTCCGCCGGCAAAGTCTTTATCTCCGCGCACAATAAATGCAACGGCAACCAAGGCTGCGACAACCGGCGGCACTAGAAAAAAATATCCGCGCCAAAACAAGTTACGCATCGGATCGATAGATGTAACCGCCCAATACCCCGCGATCAAAATCAGCCAGGCAAGACCAAAACCACGAAGCACAGGGTTTTTTCGAGATGGTTCGGGTGCACGTTCAGTTATATTTTTCATATCAAATTCGAGTCAATCAAATCCTGAAATTGAATCACTTCGCTATCCAGCTCCTTCTCGACCATCGCTCCTACGCGCGTACCCCCCAAAGCTCAAGCTTCAACGACGGAAAGTCCCCCGCCACATGTAATGCAATCCCGCCGTGACGCACCACCTCCTCCCACAGCGCCCCGCCCTGCGTCAGCTCGTAATAGATGTATCCCGCATTGAACGGAATCTGCCGCGGCGGCACCGGAAGTGCCTGCAGGCCGATACCCGGCAAGTGACTGCGCACCAGACTCGGCAGCTTCTCCGATGGCCCCGCCTTCGCCTGCGCGAGAAACTGCTGCCGCAGCACATCGGGCGGCATCGCCGCATGCACGGCCAGCACCAGCGCAGCAAAGCCCTGCATATCCCCCGGATCGACCACTGCATTGCGCATGCCGTGCCCCTGATCCTCGAGCGCGATGCTCTGCGCACTCCGTACCAGCACGGCATTGAGCAGCCGATGCGTATCGTCGACCACCGGCTTCAGGCAAAGATGCGGCGTCGTGTGCCGATAAGGTGGATGCGTGTCGAGCGGACGGCGCGTGTCCGTGCGCAGATGGGTCGACAATTCCCCCGCCATCGCGATCAGCAGCGTGTACACATCGGCTGGCGATGTGGTCGGCACGCGCAGCATGTGCTGCAGCAACGGCTGATACCGGTTGAGGATCTGCAACAGCAAGTAATCCGTGACCGTCGCCGCACTCGCGGTTGTGTCGTCGGTACCGGCCAGCCGCTGCGACAGCGCATTCGCGCGCAGGTGAGCGAGATCGTGGATTTTCGTGACCCAGCTCGTCAGCAGATCGCTCACGCCATAGCCCGACACAGGCGGCACGAGCGTGTCGTCCAGTTCAATGCTGCCGTCTGCGCGGATGGTCTTCACGCTCGTGAGCGCAAGACCGATCCATGCACTGCCCAGCTCCTTCTCGGGCACCAGGCGCAGCCGCAGGTTCGACAGCTGGACGGACTCGGGCGCCAGCCCGATCGAATTAGAATCGCGCAGCTCGGTATCGAACACCTGGTAGCGCGCCATCGAATCCGCCGTGTTCTCGAACGTCGTTTCCTCGCAGTTCGGCAAGCGCACGGGCACCGCCAGATAGATCACCTGATCGACGTGCTCGGGCCGGATCGTCAACGGCGGCGGCAACGGCGTATTGCCCGGCGCATCGAACGGCGTGCCGTCAGCGAACACGCCGGCGGCCGACTTGACGACCACCTTCCCGAGCGCGAGCGACTCCAGATCGAGCCCGTAATGCACGAAGCCGAAGAAAAACGGCGACAGCGGCGCCGCGCGCATGTGCGCGTACTTCTCGAAGTAGCGTTCCTGTTGCTGGAACAGTTGTGGCCTGAAAAACAACCCCTCCTGCCAGGCGACCTTGGCGTACCAGCTCATACGTATCGTCCGTTTCGTTGCGCGACGTGTTTCATTTCTTCGTTTCCTCGATCCTCACGGCCTTGGCCTCGAGACCGACAGTCAATTTCAGCTTCGGCGTGAAAAATCGGTACCACGCCTTGTCGCGCGCTGCGGGCAGCGTGTAGACCGACCGCCACACCGCGTTCGGCAGGTCACGATAGGCCGCGATCACGCCGATGGCGGTCGTTTCCGGATCAGGGCGCCGGACGACTTTCCGATGCTCGCCGGGCCGCAACTGGAACTCGTCGCGCTTGACGACGTCGTCGGCCAGCACCGTCTTCTCCTGTTTCTCCAACGTGAAGAAATCCGTCGCCTCGAATGCGTTGTCGCTCTTCAGCTCGTAGAGGCGCACCACGATCGGCGCCGGCCGCCCGCGATCGTCCGGATTGACGTCGGATGCCGCTTTGACGGCCAGTTCGAGCCGAATCGGTTCTTTCGGCTTCGGTTCGCCGCTCGCGCAGGCCGAAAGCAGCACGACGGCAGCGCACAAAGCGGCAGTCAGAATCGAACGCATGCAGAATTCACCTCGATGAACCGCGAAATACGCCGCGCGCGGAGAACACACATGCTCTGTCGCGCGCGGCGCACCACGCTTACGCTTCCTTGTTGCCCTTGATGTCGAAGCTCGCCGTGACGGCGCCACCGCTGCCGCCCTGCGCGTTCTGCACGACATACTCCTGCTTGACCTTCGAGAACGACAGCGACACCGTCTCGCGGCTCTTCTCCTCGCCGGCCTTGCTGCCCGACGGCTTCACGCGCGTGACGATCACGTCGCTCATCGTGAGCTTCAGGTACTCGAGCGGATTGCCGCCGGCCTTGCGCATCACAAGCACCGCCTGGTCGATGTGCTTGCCCGTCAGCGCGTACTTCATCAGGTTCGGGCTTGCACGATCGATGTTGTGTTCGAACGTGAGGTCCTTCACCGTCGCCTTGCCCGCACCGCCGCCGCTACCCGAATGCATCGTCGATTCCTGCAGGATTTCCCAATCCCAGTTCAGGATCTCGATCTCGTCCTTGTGCTTGTCGTCGAGCGATTCGCCGTTGATGCCATCGATCTTCAGAAAAATGTCCTGTGCCATGCGTAGTACTCCTGTTATTAAACGATTGGAATCGGGCCGATCATCGTCTGCCGAAGCATCCTCATGTTCGGCCCTGCGGGACCTGCCGGATGGTTAAGCGGCTTCCTTGATCGACGGCAGCTTCGTCACGAGCCGCAGCGAAACGGTCAATCCTTCGAGCTGGAAATGCGGGCGCAGGAAGAACTTCGCCTGGTAGTAGCCGGGATTGCCTTCCACGTCCTCGACGAGCACCTCAGCCGCCGCGAGCGGCCGGCGTGCCTTCGTGTCCTGCGACGAGTTCGCCGGATCAGCGTCGACGTAGTGCATGATCCATTCGTTGAGCCAGCGCTGCATGTCCTCGCGCTCCTTGAACGCGCCGATCTTGTCGCGCACGATGCACTTCAGGTAATGCGCGAAGCGCGAGCAGGCGAACAGGTACGGCAGGCGCGCCGACAGGTTCGCGTTGGCGGTTGCGTCGGGGTCGTGATACTCGGCCGGCTTCTGCAGCGACTGGGCGCCGATGAAGGTCGCATGATCGGTGTTCTTGCGATGCACGAGCGGAATGAAGCCGTTCTTCGACAGTTCGGCCTCGCGACGATCCGAAATCGCGATCTCGGTCGGGCACTTCATGTCGATCCCGCCGTCGTCCGTCGGGAACGTATGGCACGGCAGGTTCTCGACCGTGCCGCCGGATTCGACGCCGCGGATCAGCGAACACCAGCCGTACTGCTTGAACGAGCGGTTGATGTTGACGCCCATCGCGTATGCCGCGTTGGCCCAGCCATAGCGACTGTGATTCGAGCCGTTCGTGTCTTCCTCGAAATCGAATTCGTCGACCGGATTGGTCTTCGCGCCGTACGGCAGGCGCGCGAGGAAGCGCGGCATCGCGAGGCCGACGTAGCGCGCATCCTCGGTATTGCGCAGCGAATTCCACGCCGTGTATTCGAGGTTCTGCGTGAAGATCTTCGTCAGGTCGCGCGGGTTGGCCAGTTCCTGCCAGGACTCCATCTGCAGCACCGACGGGGCCGCACCGGTCACGAACGGCGTGTGCGCAGCGGCCGACACCTTCGCGATCGAACCGAGCAGGTCGACGTCCGGCGGCGTGTGGTCGAAGTAGTAGTCGGCCACAATGCACCCGTACGGCTCGCCGCCGAGTTGGCCGTACTCCTGCTCGTAGATCTGCTTGAAGAGCGGGCTCTGGTCCCACGCCAGCCCCTTGTAGCGGCGCATCGTGCGATGCAGTTCGGTCTTCGAGACGTCCATCACGCGGATCTTCAGGTGCTCGTCCGTCTCTGTGTTCGACACGAGATGGTTCAGGCCGCGCCATGCGGATTCGAGCGCCTGGTAGTCGTCGTGATGCAGGATCAGGTTGATCTGCTCGGAAAGCTTGTGATCGATCTGCGCGATGATGGCCGCGATGCTCTTGTAGGCGTCGTCGCTGATCGTGATCGTTTGCGTGAGCGCCTGCTCCGCGAGCGTCTGCACCGCATGTTCCACCGCCGCGCGGGCCTGGTCCGTCTTCGGCCGGAACTCCCGCTCGAGCAGCTGCGTGAAATCGGACTGGGTGGTCGCCTGGGCCTCGACGGCCTGTGCTTGCTGTTTTGCCATGATGGTCATCCTCGATCGGTTTGTCTGTCAGCTCGCGTCGCCCGGATCGGCCGCGCCGGCTTCTTGCCGCTCGGGCCGCGGTGCCGCAGCCAGCGACTTCAACAGTGCCGGGTCCTGCAGCAACTGAGTGACGAGCGCCTCCGCGCCCGACTTGCCATCCATGTACGTCTGCAGGTTCGCCAGTTGCGTACGCGCCTGGAGCAAGCGGCGCAGCGGCTCCACCTTGTCGGCGATCGCGGCCGGCGAGAAGTCCTCCATGCTTTCGAAGGTCATGTCGACCATCATCTGACCTTCGCCCGTCAGCGTATTCGGCACGGCAAACGCGACGCGCGGCCGGATCGCCTTCATGCGCTCGTCGAAGTTGTCGATATCGATTTCCAGGAACTGGCGGTCCGACACCGCCGGCAGCGGTTCGACCGGATGCTTGCCGGACAGGTCGGCGAGCACGCCCATCACGAACGGAAGCTCGATTTTCTTCTCCGAGCCATACACTTCGACGTCGTATTCGATCTGCACGCGCGGCGCACGATTGCGCGCGATGAACTTCTGCGAACTGCTAGCGGACATGAACAGTCTCCTGACAGTGGTTGACGGATGTCGAGCTCAACGGCGTGGCTCGACAAGATGAGAATGGGTCGCCTCGAACGTCAGCGCTTCGGCGGGCGATGTGGAGGCGTCGCTCGCGCCGATCGAGATGCGCTCGAGTGGCACGCGCGATGCAAACGCATCGAGCCATAGCGCGGAAAGGCGCGGTAGCACATGCTGTTCGATGAAGCCGATGAGCACGCGCGCACCGGTCTCCTGAACCAGACAACGGTCGACGATGTAGCTCACGACCGTGTCGTCGTAGGCAAGCGCAATGTCGTGGCTGTCCGCCATGCGTTTCACGACGCGATCCAGATGCAGGCGAACGATGCGGGTGAGTGCGTCGTCGGCGAGCGGACGGTACGGCACCACCGTCACACGCCCCATGAACGCCGCCGGAAATACTTTCAGCAATTCCGGGGCAAGCGCGTCCCGCAGCCCGTCGAGATCCGGCGACAGCGCCGGGTCCGCGCACAGGCCCGCGCTCAGGTCGGCGCCGACGTTGCTCGTCAACAGGATGGTGGTATTGCGGAAATCGATATGGCGGCCGTCGCCGTCTTCCATGTAGCCCTTGTCGAACACCTGGAAGAACATTTCGTGCACGTCGCGATGCGCTTTCTCGATCTCGTCGAGCAGCACGACCGCATAGGGACGGCGGCGCACCGCTTCGGTCAGCACACCGCCCTCGCCGTAGCCGACATAGCCGGGCGGTGCACCTTTCAGGCCAGACACCGTATGCGCTTCCTGATACTCGCTCATGTTGATCGTGATCAGGTTCTGTTCGCCCCCGTAGAGCGCCTCGGCAAGCGCCAGCGCGGTCTCTGTCTTGCCTACGCCGGAAGGGCCGGCAAGCAGGAACACGCCCAGCGGTTTCTTCGGATCGGTCAGGCCCGACCGTGCGGTCTGCACGCGCTCGCCGATCAGATGCAGTGCATCGCGTTGCCCGATCACGCGCGTCTCAAGCGTTTCCGGAAGGCGACGCACAGCGGCAATCTCGTCGGTGACCATGCGACCGACCGGGATGCCGGTCCAGTCCGAAACGATCTCGGCGACGATGGCGGCGTCGACCTCGGGAAAGACGAGCGGTACATCGCCCTGCAGCGCGGCCAGCGTCCGTTCGAGTTCGCGCAGCGTGTCGACCGATACCGGTGAACCGTCTGCGTCTGCGATCGCGGCTTCGCGCCCGGCGAGCAATGCCTGGGCGGCCTGCGCCTGTTCGCGCCAGCGCTCCGCGAGCGATGCTTCCTCCGTCGCCAGCACGTCGATACGCGTATGCACGCGATTCAACGCCTTGTCCGCATCGAGACCGATACGGGCCTCCTGCACCAGCAGGATTTCTTCGGCGCGCGCTGCAGCCAGACGCTGCCGCACGTCGTCCAGTTCGCGCGGCGTCGCGTGCTGCGACAGCGCCACGCGCGCACACGCGGTGTCGAGCAGGCTGATCGCCTTGTCGGGCAACTGACGGGACGGAATGTAACGATGGGACAGCGTCACTGCGGCGCGGATCGCTTCATCGCGAACGACGACGCCGTGATGCGACGAGAACGTCGGCACGAGCCCGCGAACCATGTCGGTCGCCGCCGCCTCGGACGGTTCTGCGACCTGCAACACCTGGAAACGCCGGGTCAGCGCCGGATCCTTCTCGATATGTCGCTTGTATTCGGCCCAGGTTGTCGCGCCGATCGTGCGGATCGTGCCGCGTGCGAGCGCCGGTTTCAGGAGGTTAGCGGCATCGCCGGTACCGGCTTGGCCGCCCGCGCCGATCAGCGTATGGATTTCGTCGACGAACAGGATGATGGGCGTCGCCGATCGTGCGGCGGCCTCGAGCACACCCTTCAGGCGAGCCTCGAATTCCCCCTTCATGCTGGCCCCCGCCAGCAGCGCGCCGACATCGAGGCTCAACAGCCTCACGTCGGCCAGATTCGGCGGCACGTTGCCCGCTGCGATCGCACGCGCGAGCCCCTCCACCACGGCCGTCTTGCCGACCCCGGCCTCGCCGGTGACCAGCGGATTGTTCTGTCGGCGACGCAGCAGCACGTCGATCACGGTGCGGATTTCGAGTTCGCGGCCGATGACGGGATCGATTTCGCCGGCACGCGCCCGCGCGGTGAGATCCAGGCAATACTGCTCGAGCGCGTTGCCCTTCGACGGCCCCGGCTTTGCACCGGATGCCTCGCCCGGCAAAGCCGGCGCGAGTTCGCTTTGATCGTACGGCCCGTCGGCTGCCTCCGGTGACCCGTCGATCCAGGCAGGAAGCACGTCGCCAAGATCTTCCACCGGGATCTTGCCGAATTCAGGAGAAATGGCGAGGAGCACGCGCCGAAGTTCAGGTGTCGAGACAAGTGCCGCGACCAGCCATGCACCACGCACGCGACGATCGCCATGACCGAGGGTCGCCAGCACCCAGCCACGCTCGATGGCCGCTTCGATATGCCAGGAAAAATCGCTGATCGAACTCGCGCCAGCCGGCAACGCAGCCAGCGCCCGCGCAAGATCACGCTCGAGCACGTCGCGATCGATATCCGCATGCCGCACGATTCGCCGCAGGTCACCGTCCGACTGCTGGAGCAGTTGATGCAGCCAATGGACGAGTTCGACGAACGGATTCCCGCGCAGCTTGCAGAAACTCGTCGCCGACTCGATTCCCCGATAAAGCTCGACCCCGAGCTTGCCGAACAAAGTCTGGCGTGAAATGTTCATGATGGTCTTGTTATGTTCGTTAGCGCGTTGCGAATGCACACGTCATGGCAATAAGGATTCCTTTATTGCCCTCATGCCAGACGGTACCTCGAACATTCGAAACACACTTCCCTCTCCGATTCGGGAAACGGCCTGATCCGAATCAGGAGCCGAATTATCAACATGAAACAATAACCACGTCAACGCACCAACCACATCGACAACAATTAATAAATATAGGACAAATCCCATATTCCATCACATCAACTCCATGCCTGAGCCACCGAACAATCATGAACAATCCATACGGACCCCACCAAAAACGCCACCTACAAATCGCCGCCATTTCGAGATAAAAAGCGAAAATCAAAACCGCAAAACGTCAACAAACGATACAAATCCTTTTACTAAAATCACATCTTCATTTAAACGTTTCGATTTTTAACAATCATCCCATAATCAATTTTTTCATTTTATTTCCCAAGCACTTTTTTGAGACGAAATATTCATCGATACTCGCGCTTTATTTGCAGATCTTTCTGCCACCGAACCCACCCATGCGTTCCCTTCACCTGCCCTGGCATCGTCAATCGAACACGCCGCTCGTCGCGCCCGCGTCGGAGAAAGCACGTCCACGGCCCGTTACCGACACGTTGCAACCGGGCGACGCTTTCGGTTCCGCGCACACCGCCGACGACGACATGCTCGGCCTGCTTGGTATCGGCGCACGGGAAGATGCTGCTGCCCGTCCGCATGCCGCAGCAGACACGGTCCGCAACGAAGCCGGCCACACCGATGCGCTGATCAATGCGCTCCATGCGCAGTACTGGCGCGCCCTCGCCGCCCCCGGCGCACCGATCTCTTCGGCGTGGGCTCCATCGGCGGACGACACGCTCACGCCCCCCATCTCACCGGATCACCCGGCCTATGAAAGCCAGGGGCATTCGGATTCGATCGAGACGTTCTTGTCCGGCAATCGCACGATCGAGGAGGTATTCGGTCATCTGGACAGACACGCGGAAGCGGTAACCGATGGCGAATCCGTTCCGGAGATCCTGCAACTTTTCGCGCCACGCGAATTTCATGCCGAGTCCGCGCGCCGCACCCCTGTCCCGCCACCGCTTACCCGGCGCGAGCACCATGCGCTGTCCGTGGACAGCCCGCTGGCCGCGTCCTTACGTAAGGACCAGCCATGACAAGGCTCACCGCCATCACTACGTCCGCCACGCATCGTGCGGGCAACATCCCGCTCGCCGACCAGATCGAGCGCATCGAGGCACGCATTCGCTCGCAGCCGACGACCACGCCCCATCGCTGGGCGCTGTTCCAGCTGCTATGCATCGTCGGCCAGTGGTCACGCGCAATCCAGCAACTGCAGGTTTGGGCGAAGCTCGAACCGAGTCAGGGCCGAACCGCACAGATGTATCGCGACCTGATCCGTGCCGAGCGGTGGCGGGCAAAGGTGGTCGAGGGCCGCGAACACCCTGGCGCCGTCCTTGCATCGCCGCCCTGGATCGACGCCCTGCTGGATGCGATGCGTCATGCTGCCGACGAGCAGGTCGAACAGGCCGACATCGTCCGCGACGCAGCCTTTCGGGCTGCACCGAACGTTCCGCTCGTCGCGCCGCAGGGGGATGCCGCCTGGATCGCCGACAGCGATTCCCGCTTCGGCCCGGTCTGCGAATTCATCACGGCCGGACACTATCGCTGGGTGCCGTTCGCCGACCTGGCGGCATGGCGCGTGTCGCAGCCGACGCAACCGGTCGATCTGGTCTGGGCACCCTGCGCACTCACGCTCGTCGACGGCAGCGACGTCCACGGCTTCATGCCGGCCCGGTACCCGGGTTCGGAAACCGGCAACGACGCCGTGCGTCTCGGACGCAAGACCCTCTGGCACGACATCGGCCGCACCGGTGTCGTCGCGCTCGGGCAGAAGACATGGGCAACAGACCTGGGCGACTTCAGCCTGTTTGAACTGGCGCACGCCGAGTTCGGCTCGCGCGTCGCGCCAATTGCGATCAACGCGAATCAAGCCCATGACTGAAGGCCGAAAACGCCAGCCGGGCGCCGATGCCCCGGCCACACGTACGCCGCGGCGAGCCAACTCGCATCTGATGCCGACGCTGCTCGACCGCCTGCGCGACGATGCACCGCATCGACAGACCGAAGCCCCGGAGGAATACACGGTCACACGCAAGCAGATGCGCGACATCGTGCAGCGCGATCTCGCCTATCTGCTCAACACGACGAGCATCGAAGACCGGATCGATCGCGCCTGCCATCCGCAAGCTGCTGCGTCGACCGTGAATTTCGGCGTGCCGCCGCTCGCAGGCACCTTTATCGCATCACGCCAGTGGAATGACGTCGAATGCATGATCAGTCGCGCCATCGGCGATTTCGAGCCGCGCCTGATTCCGGATTCACTGGTGGTATCGCCCCGCACCCACGCCGATGCCGATTCCGCGGGCGAACATCACAACGTGCTCGCCTTCGAAGTACGCGGCCTGATCCACATGGATCCGTATCCGCTCGAATTCATGGTGCAGAGTTCGCTGGATCTCGAAACGAGCGAAATCCGGATCACGGGCATGCGTGCCGGCTGAGCACGGCGCACACCACGACCCCAACGAGGCTTCTCCGATGGACCCGCGACTGCTCGATTACTACAACCAGGAACTCATTTACATGCGCGAGCTCGCCGCCGAGTTCGCACGTGCGCATCCGAAGATCGCGCGCCGGCTCGGCATGCAGGCCGGCGAAGTGGCCGACCCTTACGTCGAGCGCCTGATCGAATCGTTCAGCTTCATGGCAGCGCGCATGCAGATCAAGCTCGATGCGGAATTTCCGCGCTTCACGGAGCGACTGCTCGAGGTCATCTACCCGAACTACGTCGCGCCGACCCCGTCGATCTCGATCGCTCGCCTGTATCCCGGGCAGTCGGAAGGCAACCTCGTCGATGGCTATCGCCTTCCGCGCGGGACCGCGTTCACCGCGCAGGTTCCCGATGGCGAGCGCACGGCCTGCCGGTTCACGAGCGGACAGGACGTCACACTGTGGCCGCTCGCGATCACCGACGTGCGGCTGACCGGCATTCCACCGGACATCCCGGCGCTGGAGCGTTATTGTCCGCCCGATACGCGAGTGCGCGGGGCGTTGCGAATCAGGCTCGCGACCACCGGCAACATGCGGATCGTCGACCTGAAAGGGCTCGACCGGCTTCCGGTCTATCTGGCAGGTGACGAACAGGTCGCGTCGCATCTGTTTGAATTGCTGCATGCGGGCGGCATCGCCTCCGTGATCGGCGCGCCCGGCGAATTCGGCATGCCGGGCCGTCCGCCCGCGGCCGTCACCGACAGGGCGGTCGAATACGAAGGCCTGGGCACCGATCAAAGCCTGTTACCGCTCAACTGGGCCAAGTTCCACGGGCACAACCTGCTGCACGAATACTTTGCCTGTCCCGCACGGTTCTGGTTCTTCGCGTTGAACGGCCTTGCCGAAGGGTTCTCGCGCGTCAACGGCCGGGAAGTCGAGATCGTCGTCCTGCTTGACCGGGCGCCCGGGCCACTCGCCAATCTCGTCGATGCGTCGCGTTTCGCGCTCTTCTGCACGCCCGTCATCAATCTGTTCCGCAAGCATACCGACCGGGTCGAGATCTCGCCGCGCGATACCGAATTCCATCTGGTTCCGGCTCGACTCACGCCGCTCGACTACGAGGTGTTCTCGGTCAGCGCCGCCTATGGGCAGGTCGCCGCAACGTCCTCCGAACTCGAGTTCCGGCCGCTCTACCAGACGCTGAACAACGATGAAGGCAACCACGGCCGTTATTTTTCGATGCGGCGCGAGCGGCGCCTGCTGTCCGATTCGGCGCGCCGCTACGGGACGCGCACGCCATACGTGGGGACGGAGGTGTTTCTCTCGCTCGTCGACCAGGCCGAGGCGCCGTATGGCGAAAACATCCGCTTCCTGTCGGTCGAGGCGCTGTTGACGAACCGCGATCTCGCCACGCTCGTGCCACGCAACGGCGTGCACGACCTGGAGACGGCGCAGTCCGCGCCGGTCGACAGCATCGGCCTGATCCGCCCGCCGAGCGCACCGTTGCCGCCTTATGCCGAGCGGGAAATGGCGTGGCGCCTGATCCGCCAGTTGAACTTCAACTATCTGCCGCTCGAAACCCTCGATCACCGGGAGGGCGGGCAAGGCCTGCGCGACCTGTTGCGCCTGTATCTCGTGGATAGCGACGCCGGACAATGCAGGCAAGTCGAAAGCCTCGTGGGCGCGAAAACGCGCCCCGTAACGCGCAAGCTGCCGGGAGCCGGCCCGATGACCTTCGGCCGCGGCATCGAATGCGTACTGACGGTCGACGAGACAGGCTTCTCGGGCGTGAGTCCCTATCTTTTCGGCACGATCCTCGAACATTGGCTTGCGCGGCACGTGTCGATCAACAGCTTCACGCAGACGGAGCTGCACTCGATGCAACGCGGCCGGATCGCGCGCTGGCCAGCACGCACCGGCACGCGCGGAGCCCTGTGATGAAGCGCGCCACGCTCCCCGCGCTGCTGCTCGACAACGCGCTGTCACCCGAGTTGCTCGAGTCCCTGCAGGCCGAACCCTGGCGTTTCGGGTTCCTGTCGTTGCTGCGTCGAATCGGCGCGAACCCCGCGATCGATCCGGTCGGCAGCGCGCGCCGGCCGCAGGCCGAACCGTTCAGGCTGGGCCAGCAGCCGAGTCTGGCCTTCGCGCCGCGCGAAATCGCGAGCGCGCACGAGGCGGGCGGGCGACTCAAGGTGCGGCTGTTCGGCCTCGGCATGCTGGGGCCCAACGGCCCACTCCCCATCCACGTGACCGAAATCGCGAAGGATCGGGAAAGCGGCCGCCGCGACACGACCACGGTCGACTTCTTCGACATTTTTCACCACCGGTTCTTCACCCTGTTCTATCGTGCGTGGGCGTCCGCGCAGGCGGCTGCAGGCCTCGACCGGAAACACGACGAGCAATTCTCGTTCTACGTCGCCAGCCTTGTCGGACAGGACATCGGCGAGATCAGCCGACGCCCCCTTCCGTCGCATGCGCGCCTTGCCACCTCGGCCCATCTCGTTCGCGAATCGCGCAATCCGGACGGACTGCGCACCACGCTAGAACATTATTTCGGCGTCCCGGTCGCCCTCGAGGAAAACGTCTTTCACTGGATCGAAATCGATCCGGCCGACTGCGGGCGCATGGGCTACCCGGGCGCCGCCGCGACGATGGGCCGCGGCGCGGTGCTCGGGCGCGTCGCACCGGACCGCCAGCACCGGTTTCGCATCGTGATCGGTCCCGTCGATCTCGACGCGTACCTGCGTTTCACGCCGCAAGGTGAAGACCTGCCGCGACTCGTCGAGTGGGTGCGGGCATTCGTCGGTCACGAGCTCGAATGGGAACTCGAGCTTCGCATCAAACCCGAAAGCGCGCCGCCGGCCATGATGGGCGGACGGCAGCGGATGGGCTGGTCCGGCTGGCTGGGCCGTCCTGCATCCGACAAGCCGATCACCGGCATGCGCTTCGAGCCCGAACGCCATGCACGCCATTTCAATCGCCGCGATACGGCCTCCGGGCATTGACCATGAGCAAGAAACCATCTTCCACGCAAAACAAGCCCGGCCGGGCGACCGTCGCGGACACGCCGCATGAGGACTGGTTCGCGCCGTTGAGTGATACGGCACCATGCGGCCCGGATCTCGAATACGACCATGATTTCGTGGTGCTGTTTGCCGGCGCCGCACCCAGGCGGGATGTGCAATACGGCGCATTCGTCGATTCGCCCGACCCGCTCAACTGGAGCGAGATCGAACGAGATTGTTGGCGGCTGATGACGCGAACGAAGGACATGCGCGTCGCCGTGCTGCATACGCGCTGCCGCACTCGCTTGGGCGGTGTGGCAGGTCTTGCCGATGGAACGGGGCTGCTGGCGGCCTGGTTGCAGGCGTTTCCGGAGCAGGTGCATCCGCAGGCCGATGCCGACAACGATCGTCATGCCGCGCTGGAGATGCGGATGAACGCATTGCAGGCGCTATCGGATCCGGAAGGGTTGCTGGCCGACGTGCGGGAAATCGTCCTGACACGATCGACCGCCACGCGGCTGCAGGTACGCGACGTCGAGCGTGCGTTCGCGCATCCGCGTCCGGTCGATGCGCTCGCACCCGATTCGGTCACGCTGCAGTTGCAGAACCTGCGCGAACAGCAGCCGTCGACGATGAAAGCCTTCGACGACGCGATCTCGAATCTCTCCGCCATCGATACGTGGTGTGCGACGCACCTCGACGCGTATCTACCGGATTTTTCCCCGTTGATCCGCCTGCTCCGGCGCTTTCAAGCAAGCGAACCGCGGGTCGATACCTGGTCCGACACCTTGCCTGCAGTCGCACACGAGGAATGCGATACGCCGGTGTTGGCGGCACTCGCCGAACCGGCCGCATCGCGGGCACGTCCGGATGACGAGCAGGTGGTTTCTCCAGACTCGACGCCCGTTGTTGCGCCCGCCCTCTTTGCGCCGGCGGACCGGCGGGCAGCGTTGACGTTGATTTGCGCGGCACGCCGGTGGTTCGAGACGAACGAGCCGAGCAGCCCCATTCCGGTGCTGCTTAAACGCGCCGAACAATTCGTCGGAAAGCGCTACGTCGATGTCGTCAAGGCCATTCCGCCGGAGCTTCTCGCTCAGTGGGAAGAGGCAGACGGCTCATGACTGCATCTCGCCACGGCCTGCGCGACGAGATGCAATGCGCACGCGGCGATCAGCTCTCGACATCCTCGAGACTGAACACCTCGGTCTTGTCGTTGTACGAGAAGACTTCGCCGTACCGCCCCCAGTCGATCACCGCGTCGAGCGTTTCCTCGGCCGCCTCGTCGGACAGGAAATCCTCCAGCTCCTGCTCGAAGCGCACGCGCGGCGCGCGGTGGCCCGGCCGCTCGTTCAGTACCTTCCTGATCCGCGCGGCGAGCGGCACGTGCTTCAGCAGGTGATCCGCGAACATCAGCTTGCGTTCCTGCGTACCGAATTCCGCGAACACGCGCGCAGGCGGCGTCAGGAACACATCCCCTTCCCGCACGTCCGCAAAACCGAGGTACTGCAGCACTTCAGCAATCGGGAACAGTTCGTCGACTTCCAGATGCAGCGTGCGCGCGATTTCCGGCATGTCGGCACGGCCGTGGTACGGCGCCATCGCGAGCGTTTCGATCAGGCCGGCCATCAGGTTGGTCGACACGCGCGGCATCCAGCTGCCGAGCTCGAGCCCCTTCTTCGTCGCCTCGTTGGTCTGACGCGCGGTCATCTTCGCGTAGATGTCGTCGACGAGCTTGCGGAAATCGGTGTCGAGCCGGTTGCGCGGATGCTTGAACGGCACCTTGATCTCGGCGATCACGCGGCCCGGGTTCGACGACAGCACGAGAATCCGGTCGCACATGAACACCGCTTCCTCGATGTTGTGCGTGACGATCAGCACCGACTTGATCGGCATCCGGCCTTGCGTCCACAAGTCGAGCAAGTCGGTACGCAGCGTTTCGGCCGTCAGCACGTCGAGCGCCGAGAACGGCTCGTCCATCAGCAGGATCGTCGGATCGACGACGAGCGCGCGCGCAAAGCCCACGCGCTGGCGCATGCCGCCCGACAACTCGCGCGGATACGCGTTCTCGAAACCGTCGAGACCGATCAGGTCGATCGCGGCGAGCGCACGCTCGCGCCGCTCGCGCGCGCCGACGCCAAGCGCTTCGAGGCCGGCTTCCACGTTCTGCAGCACCGTGAGCCACGGAAACAGCGCGAAGGTCTGGAACACCATCGCGACGCCTTCGGCCGGGCCGTTCAGCGGCTTGCCGAGATAGGTCACTTCCCCGCCGGTCGGCTCGATCAGGCCGGCGATGATGCGCAGCAGCGTCGACTTGCCCGAGCCGGAACGGCCGAGCAGCCCGACGATCTCGCCTTCGCGCAGCGACAGGTTCGCATCGTCGAGCACCAGCAGTTCGCCTTGCGACTTGTTGAAGCCGCGATTCACGTGCTCGACGCGCAGGATTTCTTCGCCGAGGCGCGGAGGCTGCGGCGGCTGGGACGTCTTGACGGGGGCGTTGATAACGGTCGAATTTTGCATCGCGCTTACTCTCAATCGAGACGGAGCCGGGATTCCGCATAGGCGTACATCGGACGCCACAGCAGACGGTTGAACAGGGTAACGAACAGGGACATCACGGCGATGCCGAGGATGATCTTCGGGAAATCGCCGGCGGCGGTGGTCTGCGCGATGTACGCGCCGAGGCCGTGCGCGACGACCTTCGTGTCGCCCCACTGCACGAATTCGGACACGATGCTCGCGTTCCACGCGCCTCCCGATGCGGTGATCGCGCCGGTCACGTAGTACGGGAAGATGCCGGGCAGGATCGCCTGCCGCCACCATTGCCAGCCACGGATGCGGAAATTCTTGGTGGCTTCCTTGTAGTCGTTCGGATAGGACATCGCGCCGGCGATCACGTTGAACAGGATGTACCACTGCGTGCCGAGCACGATCAGCGGCGACAGCCAGATGTCCGCGTTCAGGTGGAAGTGGACGATCACGATCACGAACACCGGGAACAGCAGGTTCGCCGGGAACGCCGCGAGAAACTGCGCGAGCGGCTGGATCTTCTCGGCCAGCGCCGGGCGCAGCCCGATCAGCACGCCGAGCGGCACCCAGATCACCGACGCGATCGCAATCAGCACCAACACGCGCAGCAGCGTGATGAGCCCGAGCACGAGCACGTGGCCGACTTCGCCCATCGTCACGCCGGTCGACACGAAGCTGACGACGCGCCACACGACGTACACCGTCAGCAGGATCACGAACGCGCCCCAGATGATGTCGCCGATGCGCGACGAGCGACGCGCCGACGCGCCGCGCGACCGCGCGCCCTTCATCGGCGGCAGGCGCAGCGGAATCCGCGCGGCCTGCGACAGCAGCCAGCCGGCCGGCACCAGCAACTGGTGGATCAGGTGCGTGCGGCGCATCATGTCGAGCAGCCACGACTGCGGCGCATCGCCGGATGCGGTGTTTTCCATCCGGAACTTGTCGGCCCACGCGACGAGCGGGCGGAACAGGAGCTGGTCATAGGCCAGGATCACGACCGACATCGCGACGATCACCCAGCCGACCGCGCCGAGGTTCTTGTCCGAAATCGCCTGCGCGAGATACGCGCCGATCCCCGGCAGCGTGATCGTCTGGTTGCCGACGGTGATCGCCTCCGACGCGACGACGAAGAACCAGCCGCCCGACATCGACATCATCATGTTCCAGATCAGCCCCGGCATCGAGAACGGCACCTCGAGCTTCCAGAAGCGCTGCCACGGCGTCAGGTGAAAGCCGCGCGACACTTCACTCAGGTCGCGCGGCACCGTGCGCAGCGACTGGTAGAAGCTGAACGTCATGTTCCATGCCTGACTCGTGAAGATCGCGAAGATCGCCGCGAGTTCTGCGCCGAGCACGCGGCCCGGGAACAGCGCGAGAAAGAACGTGACCGTAAACGAGATATAACCGAGCACCGGCACCGACTGCAGGATGTCGAGAATCGGAATCAGCACCATGCCCGCGCGGCGGCTTTTCGCGGCGAGCGTGCCGTAGACGAGCGTAAACGCGAGCGACGCGACCATCGCCGCGAGCATCCGCAGCGTGGTGCGCAACGCGTATTCGGGCAGGTTCGACGGATCGAGCGCGATCTTCTGCGTCTGCAGCACGCCGATCGGCGCCATCGTCTGGTGAAAACCGACGATCGCCATCGCGAGTATGCCGATGATCAGCGGAAACGCGACGGCGTCCCAGCGATTGGGGAGCACGCGCCACGCGGACGCGTTGGCGGTGCGGTTCGGGTCGAAGAAACTGAGATCCATCGGTAGCGTCTTGTGTCGAATTGAAAGTCGATGGGTCCGGCCGCATCCCGCGCGGCCGGGCGTCGCGCCCCCCGGCGCGAATCAGAAGAGCATCAGAAAAGCCCGTGCAGCGCCCAGTACAGCGCGGCCGACAGCGCGATCGACGCGGGCAGCGTCAGCACCCATGCGAGCACGAGGTTGCGCACCGTGTCCCAGCGCAGGCCCGCGCCGCTCGCCGTCATCGTGCCGGCCACGCCCGACGCGAGCACGTGCGTCGTCGATACCGGCAGCCCGTATGCGTCGGCCATGCCGATCGTCAGCATCGCGACGGCCTCGGCCGACGCGCCCTGCCCGTACGTGAGATGCGATTTGCCGATCTTCTCGCCGACCGTCACGACGATCCGCTTCCAGCCGACCATCGTGCCGAGTCCGAGCGCGATCGCGACCGCGACCTTCACCCACGTCGGGATGAATTTCGTCGCGCGGTCCATCTGCTTCTTGAACGCGTCGAGCGCGCTCGCGTCCTCGACCGAGAACGCCGGCGCCTTCGCCTTCTCCATCAGGCGGATCGCCTCGGACGCGACGTACATGTTGTTGCGCACGTTGTCGACGAGGTTCTGCGGCACGCTCGAGATGCCGCCTGCCTGCGCGACCTGGTCGGCGATCGTGTCGGTGAGCTTGCCCAGCGCGGGCAGCGTCACGGGCGTCAGCTTGTGCGTGCGCACGTACGTCTCGACGTCGGTGCGCGGGTCGGCGGACTGAGCGGCCGGGTCGGCGTACTTGACGAGTGTCGCCGACGCGTGGCGCGCGACCGCGACGAACGTGC
The DNA here is from genome assembly GCF_001742165.1 of Burkholderia stabilis. Lineage (NCBI taxonomy): Bacteria > Pseudomonadati > Pseudomonadota > Betaproteobacteria > Burkholderiales > Burkholderiaceae > Burkholderia > Burkholderia stabilis. The sequence continues at coordinate 1,219,954 of NZ_CP016443.1, forward strand.
TCGTCTGGTCGGGTGTCACGGCCTTGTTCAGCGCGTAGGCGGTCGGCATCACGCCGATCAGGATCAGCATGATCAGGCCCATGCCCTTTTGCCCGTCGTTCGAGCCGTGCGCGAACGACACGCCGGTGCACGTCAGAATCAGCAGCAGGCGGATCCAGAACGGCGGCGGCTTGTTGCCCTTCGGCTCCTGGTACAGCGCCGGCACGCGCACGAGCGCCTTCAGCAGCAGCAGCACCAGTGCGGACAGCACGAAGCCGATCAGCGGCGAGAACAGCAGCGCCTTGCCGACGCCGAGCGCCTGGTTCCAGTCGACGCCGCTCGTGCCCGACGGGCCGCTGACGATCTGGTTCATCAGGCCGACGCCGATGATCGACCCGACGAGCGTGTGCGAGCTCGACGACGGCAGCCCGAAATACCAGGTCGCGAGGTTCCACGTGACGGCCGCGATCAGCAGCGAGAACACCATCGCGAAGCCCGCGCCGCTGCCGACCTGCAGGATCAGCTCGACGGGCAGCAGCTGCACGATGCCGAATGCGACGGCGCCGCTCGACACGAGCACGCCGAACAGGTTCCAGAGCCCCGACCAGACCACCGCGAGATGCGGGTCGAGCGAATGCGTGTAGATGACGGTCGCGACCGCGTTCGCGGTGTCGTGAAAGCCGTTCACGAACTCGAAGCCGAGCGCGATCAGCAGCGCGACGATCAGCAGCAGGAACGGGAGGATCGAGCTTTCCTTGACCGGGCTGAGGTCGGCGCTCAGATGAATCCCGACATAGACGATGCCGAAGGCAATGATCAGGAAAAACAGCGCGAGGCTGATGGTGCGCGTGCGATGGCTGACCGCACCGCTGGTTTCCGTTGCCGCGAGATTCGGCATGAAGGTGGCTCCGGACAGGTGACTCGGTGTCGCAGGCTATCGGGCGGTCATGACGCAAATGTGACGTGTCACTTACAGGACATTGACAGGTCGCCCTTCAACCATCGTTCATCGCCTCGCAGGCCGCGGGCGCTCGTGTCCGGCCTCGTCACGCGCGGGAATATTCGCGGGAATAAAACCGCCGCTTCGCCGGTATGGCACACGAAGGCGCCGGTTTTTTCCAGGACGATCCGGCCGTCCGGTTTCGTCATACGATTGCGAGGCTCCCATGTCTTCATCGAATCCCACCCGCCCGTCGCGCCGCAAGGCCCTCCAGTGCATGGCCTTCGGCGGGCTCGGCACGCTGTTTACGCTGTCGGGCGGCATCCTGACGCCGTTCGACCTCGCGCTCGCGCAGACCGGCGACGCGCGCCCGGCCGACGCCGGCAAACCGCTGTTCGTGCAGATCAGCGACACGCACATCGGCTTCAACAAGGAAGCCAATCCCGACGTGTCGGCCACGCTGCGGCAGACGATCGACCTCGTCAACGGGATGCCGTCGATGCCCGCGCTGGCCATCCACACCGGCGACATCACGCACCTGTCCAAAGCCGAGGAGTTCGACCACGCGTCGCAACTGCTGTCCGCGCTGCGCGTGCCGGAACTGCACACGGTGCCCGGCGAGCACGACGTCACCGACGGTTCGGGCGCCGAATATTTCGGCCGGTTCGGCAAGGCGTCGGACAATCGCGGCTACTACAGCTTCGATCACGCGGGCGTGCACTTCATCGGCCTCGTCAACGTGATGCATTTCAAGCCGAACGGGCTCGGCAGCTTCGGCGACGACCAGCTCGCATGGCTCGCGCAGGATCTCAAGGGCCGCTCGTCGAGCACGCCGATCGTCGTGTTCTCGCACATGCCGATGTGGACCATCTACGAGCCGTGGGGCTGGGGAACCGGCGACGCGCCGCAGACGATGGCGCTGCTGCGGCGCTTCGGCTCGGTCACGGTGCTGAACGGGCACATCCACCAGATCGTGTCGAAGGTCGAGGGCAACATCACGTTCCATACCGCGCGCTCCACCGCGTTCCCGCAGCCGACGGCCGGCAACGGCCCGGGGCCCGTGCCGCTCACGGTACCGCACGACCGGCTGCCGGCGATGCTCGGCGTGACGACCGTCGAATTCGCCGGCCATCCGGTCTCGTCGTCGCTGCATGACGCCACGCTGGCCTGACCGATACACAAGGAGACCGACATGACCCGCTTCAAGCAATCCAAGATCATCGCGGCGCTGATCCTGTGCTCGGCCGCCGCCGGCACGCCGCTCGCCGCGTTCGCGCAGGGCCCGGACGGCCCGCTCGTGACGATCCGCAATTTCATGTTTTCGCCGATGTCGACCACGATCAAGGCCGGCACGACGGTCACGTGGAAAAACCTCGACGGCGAACCGCACACCGTCGTCAACGACGCCGGCATCTTCCACTCGTCGGCGCTCGACCAGGGCGACACGTACTCGTTCCGCTTCGACAAGCCGGGCGTCTACAAGGTGTTCTGCGGGATTCATCCGTACATGAAGGAGACGATCACCGTCGAATGACGCGGCCCGCCACGAAACGCGCGGACGAGCGGCCGGTGGCACGAGCCTACAATGACCACCGTCCCATTCGCCCGCGTGGCAGACGGAGCCGCCCATGCCCAGGATCGACATCAGCGCCGTGCCCGAACGCCTGGGTAGCGGCTATCCGCGGCCGTTCGACGCGCCATGCGCGCAGCGCATCCGCCAGCGCCTGGGCGATGCCGGCGGGCTGCGCGATTTCGGCGTCAACCTGATGCGCGTGCCGCCGGGCGGCTGGTCCAGCCAGCGTCACTGGCACGCCGACGAAGACGAATTCGTCTACGTGCTCGAGGGCGAGCTCGTGATGATCGAGGACGGCGGCGAGACCGTGCTGCGTGCGGGCGACTGCGCGGCATTTCCGAAAAACTCCGGCAACGGCCATCACCTGGTCAACCGGTCGGACGCGCCCGCCGTCTATCTCGAAGTCGGCTCGCGCTCGCCGGACGACGTGATCACCTGCCCGGACATCGACATGATGAGCCCGAGCCGCGACGGCCGGTTCCTGCACAAGGACGGCACGCCTTACCCGGACGCGTAGCGCTGCGCGGCGAGCGATCCCCCGCTGCCGATCGCCTAAACTGAAACGAGCCGTTCGGACCCGACCCACCGTCACACGCAGCGAGGCAAGCCATGACCGCTAGCCAGCCGGCACGCATGAACCTTCCCGGGCAAGTCGTGCTCGTGCTCCAGGGCGGCGGCGCACTGGGCGCGTTCCAGCTCGGCGTCTTCCAGGCAATGGACGAAGCCGGTATCCGGCCCGACTGGGTGGTGGGCACGTCGATCGGCGCGATCAACGCGGCGCTGATCGCCGGCAATCCGCCGGAGCAGCGCTACGAGAAGCTGCTGGCGTTCTGGCAGCGCGTGACCGAGCGGACCCGTTTCGACGTTCCGCCGCTGGTGCCCGGCTGGGACAAGACGCTGGCAGAGCTGATGATCATCAGCGGCGGCATCGCCGGATTCTTCCAGCCCAATCCGGCGTCGTGGCTCGGGCCGATGGTGCGCCTCGGCGTCGATCGCGCGTCGTACTACCGGATCGCGCCGCTGCGCGACACGCTCGCGTCGCTGATCGACCCGGACCTGCTGAACGCGGGCCACCCGCGCCTGACCGTCAGTGCGGTCAATGCGTGCACCGGCACGATGCGCTATTTCGATTCGCGCGATACGCCGTTGGGGATCGAGCACATCATGAGCTCGGGCGCGTTGCCGCCCGCGTTTCCGGCGATACGGATCGACGGCGCGCCGTACTGGGATGGCGGCGTGTATTCGAATACGCCGGTCGAGGTCGTGCTCGACGACAACCCGCGCCGCAGCTCGATCATCTTCTCGGTGCAGATGTGGAATCCGGCCGGCCCCGAGCCCGAAAGCATCTGGCAGGTGTCGGAACGGCAGAAGGACATCCAGTACGCGAGCCGCACCGACAGCCACATCGCGCGCCAGCAGCAGATCCATCAGCTGCGCCACGTGATTCGCGAACTGGCGCGGCACGTGCCGGAAGCCGAACGCGCGTCGCCGGCCGTGCGCCGGCTCGCCGCGTGGGGATGCGAAACGACGATGCACCTGATCAAGCTCGCAGCGCCGCGGCTCGCCGGCGACAATCAGTTGAAGGACATCGATTTCACGCCGACCGGCATCGCGGCCCGCCGGCAGGCCGGCTACGAAGCGACGAAACGGGCCATTGCCGCGCGGCCGTGGGACATGCCGACCGACCCGACCGAAGGATTGACGGTATTCGATCCGGACGCACCCGCTCCGGTCGCCGAAAAACCGGCATGACGCGCGGCGCCGCGACCGCGCCCCAATCCGATCCGGTCCGTGCGCTCAGGCCCGCCCGGCTTGCAGGCGTGCGCGGCCGGCCGCGCTCACCTCGACCTCCGCCGCACCGCCCGGCTCATGGCGTCGCACCACGTAGCCGCGCGCACAGGCTTCCTCCCACACCGGCAGGCGCGGGCACGACGTGCGCCATGCATCGATCACCTCGTCGTAGGGCCGCACACCGGGCCCGATCCATTCGAGCAGGTCGAGGATCAGCGGCTCGATCGATGCCGCGTCGCGGGCGAGCACGTCCGGGTTGACGACGTGAATCGGCTGCCCGGCCGCATACGCGACGATCTGGTCGAATACATCGGAGAACTGGGTTTCGTATTCGTCCTCGGTCACGTAGCCGATATGCGGCGTGCACACGACATTGGGCAAGCGCAGCAACGGATGCCCGGGGTCGCGCAGCGGCTCGGTGTCGTAGACGTCCACCGCCGCCATCCCGGGCCGGCCGGCCTGCAAGGCCGCTTCGAGCGCGCCCGGTTCGACGAGGCCCGCGCGGCTCGTGTTCACGAGCAGCGCGTCGGGTTTCATCCGGCCCAGATCGTCCGCCGTCACGATGCCGCGCGTGGCCGGCACGAGCCGCATGTGCAGCGAAAGCACGTCGCACGCTTCGAAGAATGCCTGCCTGGACGATGCCGTCGCCCAGCCGTCGTCGCGAGCGCGCTGCAGCGACGCCTCGCGCGCCCAGACCTGCACGTTCATGCCGAACGCGGCGCCGTAGCGCGCGACTTCCGCACCGATCCGGCCGTAACCGTAGATACCCAGCGTGCGCCCGCGCAGCGTCCGTCCGACGCCGATCTGCCAGCGGCCGGCCTGCAGCGCGCGCATCTGCTGCGGAATCTGGCGCATCGCGGCCAGCACGAGGCCCCACGTGAGCTCGGCGGCCGCATAGGAAGGCGTGCCCGCGTGCTGGTTCGACGACACGATCACGCCATGCCCGGTGCATGCGTCGATGTCGATGTGCGGATAGACGCTGCGCTGGCTGATCAGCCGCAACTTCGGCAGCCGCGCGATCAGCGGCGCGCGAATCTGCGTGCGTTCGCGGATCAGCACCAGCACTTCGGTGTCGCGCAGGCGCTCGGCCAGCGCGTCGACGTCCTGCACGTGATCGGTCCAGATCGTGACGTCGTGCCCGTCGAGCTTGCGAAAGCTCGGCAGCGTGCGCAGCGTGTCGAAATAATCGTCGAGGATCGTGATGTTCATGGGGAGTGCTCCAGGCAACGCCGTCATCCTGAACCGCGAACGAACGATCGGGAAATGAATTTATCTTCCCGATTCCTTCATTTTTTTGATCGATCCACGCGCGCCGTCGCGCTCACTGCCCCGCGGCACGCACGACCGGCGCCGTGCCGGCGACGACCGGACACGACGGCGGCAACGCCTGGTCGAACAGCACGGCCAGCCCGCACGCGGACGTGAACATGCCGAGATTGTCGTGCCCGACGCCCGGCACTTCGACGACGTGCTGCGCAAGATCGGACGGGTGCCGCTTCTTCAGGTATTCGAAATACGCGAGCCCGCGCGCGAGCCGGTAAGGGCCTTGCGCCATCGCCGCGCACGAGCGGTCGATGAAATGCGTGTACGGGTTCGTATCGGCCTGGCCGAGCAGGTACACGACGTTGCGCGCGACATAGCGCGTTTCGAGCTCGCCCGCGTCCTGCGACGCCACGTAGGGCGGCGCCGACTTCAAGCCGTATTTCCATTGCGTCGCGCCCGGACACGCGCCGCCCGCGAGCACCTGGCCGGCCGGCCGCTCGTCGTCGAAATACAGGTAGCTCGACGGATTCGCGACCACGTAGCGCACGGCGATGCCGGCATGCGCCAGCGCGTCGCCTTCTCGCCCGGCCACCGCGTAGCGCTGCAGCAGTTGCGCGCCGGCGGAATGCCCGATCACGACCACCGTCGTCAGCGCGGGGTACAGACTGCGATCGGCGAAATGCGCGAGCAATGCGTCGAGCGCGGCGAACGAACTGACCGGGCCCGGCTGGCGGGCCGGCTCGCCGCCCTTCCATCCTTCCTGCGTCCACGCGAGCGTTCGGGCGTCCAGCGAGAATGCGCGCGTATCGGCGCGCGTCAGGAATTGCGGCGCGACGACCATCGTGCCGTTGCCGGCCGCGCCGGCTTTCTCGACGACCTGGCGCCCGGACGCGTAATACGCGTCGGCATTGCGCAGCGTGCCGTGAATCACGACGAATACGCGCGTGACGTCGGGCGCGGCCTTGTCGAGCGGATGGTCCGCGTAGACCGGCAGCGCCGCGCTGCCCTGCGGCGTATCGACGGCCACGCGCTGGTCGGCGACGGCCTTGACCGGCGCTTCGAGGCGTTCGCGCTGCGTGGCCGCCGCGGCCGGGGCGCGGCGCCCAGCATCCCGGCCGCGGCACCGGCTGCCGCGAGCGGAACGACGCATGACAGCGTGCGGACGGCCGGCAGCACGCGCGAGGGCCGGATTCGGTCGAAAACGACGGAAATGAGCGACATGGTGGCGAACCTGTTTTGACGGTTTGACTTTAACGGCGATAGTCGCAGAATCCGTCGCGCGCTTGCCGATCTTTTGCGCAAACGGGTTCAGTCGGCCGGTTCGGACACGCGCCCGGCGTCGGCCCGCGTTGCACGCCCGGCGCTACGCGGCGCGCTCGCGCCGCCCGCCGGCGGCAATCCGTCGGGAGCGGCGGCGAGCAACGGCCGCTCGGGGTGCACGAACAGCCACAACACCGCGCCGCACGCCGCCGCGGCGCCGATCACGATCATCCCGCTGCCCCAGCTACCCGTGACCTTGACGACCAGCGCAAGCGTCATCGGGCCTGCGACGTTCGACAACGCACCCCACACGTTCGTCCAGCCCGACATCACGCCGGCGAACGGCCGCCCGAGATCCTGCGCGGCCGACCACACGACCACCTGCACGAACCCGACGGCCGCAAACGACAGGCACAGCAGCGCGATAACCGCCGCGATCGCGTCCGCGCGCGACGCCGCGGCCAGCGCGAGCGCGCTCACGACAAATCCCGCGATCGCGACCGGCGTGCGCGCCCAATAGATCGAGCCCGTTTTCCGGAGCAGCCGATCGCTGACGGTTCCGGCGACGAATACGGCCGCGAACACGGCAACCCACGGCAACGACGCGTACAGCCCCATCGCCTTCAGCGACAGCCCGCGTGCGCGCATCAGGTAGGTCGGCAGCCACGTCGTGTAGAAGCTCTGGATCAGCACCAGCAGGAAGTACTGAACACCGAAGATCCAGAAGCGCCACAACCGCAGGCAACGCACGAGCGAACCCGACACGTCGGCCTGGTCGGGCGGCTGATCGGCCGCGATGGTGTCGGCCTCGGCCTTCGTGATGAGCGGGTGCGACGCAGGCGCGTCGCGGTAACCGAACCACCAGATCGCGCCGAGCAGCAGGCCGAGTGCGCCGAACCCGTAGAACACGGCGTGCCAGCCGAAGTGCACGATGGTCCATGCGGTGAGCGGCGCCGACACGATCGGGCCCAGATACAGGCCTGCGAGCAGCACCGCGTTGCCTTTCGCACGCTCGCCGGTCGGAAACCAGCGCTTGAGTGCGACGACGCTGCTCGACCAGTCGGCCGACTGCGCGCCGCCGAGCACCAGCCGGCAACCGAACAGCCAGGCGAACGAACCGCCGAGCGGCGTGACGATCATCATCAGCGACCACAGCGTGCTCGTGCCGAACAGCACCTTGCGCGACCCGAAGCGTTCGGCCGCCCGCCCCGCCGGAATCTGGCCGATCGCATAGGCCCAGAAATAGACGGTCAGGATCATCGACATCTCGACGATCGACAGGCCGAGCTCGGACTGGATCGTCGGCGCGGCCACGGCCATCGCCGCGCGATCGAGCGTCATCACGAAGGTCAGCGGCGCGACCAGGAATGCGACGATCTTCCAGCGGAGGTGATTGACGGTGCGCGGCATCGTGCGGTTTTCCGGAGCATTCGACTCGTCGGGATCAAGCCGTGCCGTGAGCGTACGCGCCGACGAATGCGCCGCCCGGCATCACGTCAGCCGGATACGTCGCACGTCCCGCGCCGCATCCGCTGCACGATCGCCGCGAGTTCGCCGATATGCGCGGGCACCGCCTGCTTGCCCGCGCGGGCCCACGCGTCGAACGACGTCATCCCGCTCACCGCGCCGACGAACGGCACGCCCGCGCGATCGGCCGCCTGCGCATCCACCGCATGGTCGCCCACGTAGATCGCGTCGGCTGCCGGCAGGTCGAGCCGATCGAGCGCGAGCACGAGCCCTTCCGGGTCCGGCTTGTGACGCTGCACGTCCTCCCCGCCGATCAGCACGTCGACCTGCGATTGCAATCCGTTCAGCGCAAGGATCGCTTCGATCCGGTAGCGAAACTTCGACGACACGATCGCAATCGCGAGGCCCTGCTCACGCAGTTGCGCAAGCAGCGGCGGAACCTCGGGATAGATGCGGGTGCCATGCACCATGATCTCGTCGGCGCGCGCCACGAAATGCTGCGCGAACGCGTCGGCTCGCGCCGGTTCGGTGTCGTCCGTCAACGAACGGAACATTTCCTGCAACGGCAGCCCGATGACGGCAGCGATCTGCGCATGCGTCGCGCCGGAGGCATCAAGCCGATGCAACGCGTACTCCGTGCACTCGATGATCGCGGCGGAAGAATCCGCCAGCGTCAGGTCGAAGTCGAATATGACAGCGCGAACAGACATGAATGAACTCCGGCAAACAAAAAATGACTCACGCGTGACGCATGAGCCGCAATGATGTTGCGATGCGCGCCCGTGTGCCGAACGCTCAACGCGACTGCCCGGATTGCTCGCGCTCGGCTGCATCGAACCCGTCCGGATCGCGCTTTGCCCACTGCCTTGCCCACCCCAGCAACGGCTGAAGCGCCGCTTCGAGCCGGCGGCCTTCGGCGGTCATGCAATAGCCGCCATCCCCATGCTCGACGAGGCCCGACGCCTTGAGCTCGGCGAGCCGCGTGTTGAGCAGGCGCGCGTTCGTTTCGCAGGCTTCCTGCAACGCGCGGAACGTCAGCGGCGGGCCGCGCAGTTCCCACAGGATGCGCAGCGCGGTGCGCCGCCCGAGCAGATCCAGCACGACCATGATGGGCCGCCCGGTTGTCGATCCGCGAACACGTTGTCCGATTCTTGGCGTAGTCATGCTGTACTTTTTAAAGCAACCGCCTGCCCCTGTCAATGGATCGCCACACTAGCGTAATGATGCTCGCCATCCGGATTTCATGCTTTACTTTTTAAAGCACGATGCCTACGCTTTGACTCATGCCTCACCTCATGCACGGGAGTTCACATGACTCAGCGTATTGCGAGCGCATCGCCGCCTTTCGAGCCCGAGATTGCAGCTTCGATCGAACGGATCATGCGCGGCCGGCCGCCGCTGCGGCTCTTCACGACGATGGCGCGCGATACGCGCCTGTGCACGAAGTTCTTTGCCGCCGGCCTGCTGGACAAAGGCCATCTCGACATCCGCCAGCGGGAAATCGTCATCGACCGCACCACCGCGCTGTGCCGGTCCGAATACGAATGGGGCGTGCATGTCGCCGTGTTCGCGCAGGCGGCGGAATTCAGCGACGAGCAGATCCGGTCGCTGGCCCACGGCTCGGCGCAAGACACATGCTGGCGTGACGAAGAGCGGCTGCTGATCCGGATGTGCGATGCGTTGCATCGGCAATGCGATATCGACGATGCACTGTGGAACGCGTTGCACCGGCACTTCAGCGACGAGGCCCTGCTCGAGCTGCTGATGCTCGCGGGCTTCTACCGGACAGTGAGCTACCTCACGAACGCGCTGCGCCTGCCGCCCGAAGCGAACGCCGCGCGGTTTCCTTCGTGAGCGTCGATCCGGCGGGGAAACAGCGGCGCAAGCGTCACGATTCACTCCGCCGCGCCCGCGTCTTCTCGAGCCGCCAGTGCATGATCTCGTCCGCGCCGGGGCCCGGCTCCACCCGCAGGTCAGGCAGGTCGAGCAGCCTGCCCGTCTCGGCATCGACCAACGCCAGCCGCACCGCATGCCCCGAGTGCGCGTCCGTGAACCTGAGCGGCGGCGCCTTCGATTCCGCCAGCCCCCATGCGTCGCCAACCTGCGCGAGCGCCATCAGCACGATGCCGATGTCGCGGCCGCGCGGCGTCAGATGGTATTCGTACCGATCGGGGCGCGACTGATACAGCCGGCGCTCGACCAGCCCCTTGCCTTCGAGCGCCTTCAGCCGGTCCGACAGCGTTGCATGGGTCACGTCCGTCGACTGGCGAAGGTCGTCGTAGCGCGCCAGCCCGAGCGCCAGATCGCGCACGATCAGCATGCTCCATCGATCGCCGAGCGCGTCGAGCACGCTGGCGATCGAACAGGTCATGCCGTCAAAACTCTTGGATTTCATCGCGAATCACCTTTCCTGACTTCGGCGCGCGACACATGTGCGCACGCGCGGCGCTCATCGTATCGCATCCGGCAACGCTTGACGGCGCGCTGCCGGACACTTACTCTAATAATAAGAGTTAGTTGAATCCTGTCAGTCCATCCTTTCGGAGATTCGCGCATGAAGCAAGAAGCTCGAGGTGTTGTACTCGTGACCGGCGCGTCGTCGGGCATCGGCGCCGTCTATGCCGATCGCCTCGCCGCTCGCGGGCACGACCTGATCCTGGTCGCGCGCCGCCATGAACGGCTCGCGACGCTTGCCGACCGGCTCCGGTCGGCATACGCATGCGACGTGCAGACCGTCGCCGCCGACCTGTCGAGTGATGACGGCGTCGCGCTGATCGAGGCGCTGATCGACCGCACCGCCCGCCTCGCGGGCATCGTCAATGCCGCCGGCCTCGGCGCGTTGGGTCTGTCGGCGTCGGTCGATCCCGCCGCCGTCGACGCGATGATCCGGGTCAATGTGCTCGCGCTGACCCGGCTCTCGCTGGCGGCCGCGCGCCGCTTCGGCGAGGCCGGGCGAGGGATGATCGTAAACATCGGCTCGATCGTCACGCTGATGCCCGTGCCCGGCGCGGGCGGATACAGCGGCTCGAAAGCGTACGTGCTCAATTTCACGCGCGCGCTGCACGCCGAGCTTGCGCCGCGCGGCGTCGCGGTTCAGGCCGTCATGCCGGGGCCGGTGCGCACGGAATTCTTCGGCGACACGCCGGCGCCCTTTCCGGACGCGCTGTTCATGACGCCGGAAACGCTCGTCGACACCGCACTGCATGCACTGGATCACGCGGAATCCGTCTGCTTTCCGACGCTCCACGATCTCGGCGCATGGCAGCAGTTCGAAGGCGCGCGCAGCCGCCTCCTCACCGCCGTCACGCAGGACGGCCTGCCTGCCGCGCGCTACGCCGCCGCCTGAGCCGTCGCCCGCTTCCAATCCCGTCAACAGGAGAACCCGCATGCCGCTCTGGAACATCTACCACCCCGAAAACGCCTATACCGACGCCGACAAACTCGAGATCGCCGATCGCATCGTCGGCTTCTACGACGGGTTCCTGCCGCGCTTCTACGTGAACGTGTTGTTCCAGTCGCTGCCGCCCGCGTCGTTCCTGATCGGCGGCAAGCCGACCGGCGACTTCGTGCGGATCCGGGTCGATCACATCGCACGGCAGATCGAGGACCCGGCGGAGCAGGCGCGGTTCATGACCCATGTCGGCCAGCGCCTGGCGCCGTTCATCGGCGAGCGCGGCCTGCGCTGGGAAATCCATATCGGCGAAACGCCGTTCGGGCTGTGGACGATCGAGGGGCTGCGCCCGCCCCGGCCGGGCACGCCGGCCGACCTCAAATGGCGCACGGAGAACCGGCCGTCGCCTTACTGAGGTACGCGACATCCGCGCGTCGCCCCTGCGATTCACGAATGGAGGCATTGCCATGATTACCGAAATCGTCTTCTTCAAGCTGCAAGCCGACGTCGATGTCCCCACGCTGCAGGAACGGTATGAAAGCACCGCGGCGAAGTGGGCGCAGAACCCGGACTTGCTGCACAAGTGGTACTTCTACGACGCGCAAACGCACGAAGGCGGCGGCGTGTACGTGTGGCGCACGCGCGAAGCCGCCGAGCGCTGGCACGGCGACGAGTACAAGGCGATGGTCGAGCGGGTTTACGGGCATCCGCCGGTGATACGCGTGCTCGATACGCTCGCTCATGTCGATGCGGTACGGGGGCGGTACAGGATGGTCGACAGGACGAATTGAAGACCGGGCGGGACGCGATTCGGCGCGGTGCCGCCCGGTCTCCAGCGCATTCGCGTGGTCTGTCCCCTGCGACTTCGGCCCATCACTGGGGCACGCATAAACGGTCGCACCCCGATAACCGGCTAACGCGGGCGGCAACCGTTCATGCGTCGCAACACGATTTCCCCTGAGAAAACGTAGCGAGACTTATTCGGGCTGCCAGATATTGCCCGTCTCGATCGCTATCAACCCCATAGCCAACAGTGCTTTCAAAACGTATCGTCAAAATACGATATAAGATTCGCCCATCGACGATACCCGTTCGCCTGACCGACACACCCACCCCATCCATGCCGACCGAAATCGACATCGACGCGATCCTGAAAGCGCTCTCGAACCCCGTCCGCCGGGAAATCCTCGTCTGGCTGAAAACGCCCGGCGCGCATTTCCCGCAACAGACGCTGCCGTATGACCACGGCGTCTGCGCGGGCCAGATCGACGCGCGCTGCGGGCTGTCGCAATCGACCGTCTCCGCGCACCTCGCGACGCTGCAGCGCGCGGGGCTCGTGACGTCGACGCGGATCGGCCAGTGGGCGTTCTTCCAGCGCAACGAGGCCGTCATCGACGCATTTCACGACGCTTTGCGCCGCGATCTCTAGTCAACCGGCCGTATCGGCCATGCGGGCCCGCGTTGCACATGACGCGACGGCGCGCCCGCCTTTCGTGAAGAGGTTATCTGCCATGCCCACGCTGTTCGACCCCGTTACCCTCGGCGAACTCGCCCTGCCGAACCGCATCGTGATGGCGCCGCTCACCCGCTCCCGTGCGGGCGCGACGCGCGTGCCGAACGCATTGATGGCCCGCTATTACGCCGAACGCGCATCGGCCGGCCTGATCATTACCGAAGCGACGTCGGTCACGCCGCAGGGCGTCGGCTACGCGGACACGCCCGGCATCTGGTCCGACGAACAGGTCGCAGGCTGGAAGCAGGTCACGCAGGCCGTGCATGCGGCCGGCGGGCGCATCGTGCTGCAGCTGTGGCACGTCGGCCGGATCTCCGATCCGGTGTTCCTGAACGGCGACCTGCCGGTCGCGCCGAGCGCGATCGCCGCGGGCGGTCACGTGAGCCTCGTGCGTCCGCAGCGCCCGTACGTGACGCCGCGCGCGCTCGAACTCGACGAGATCCCGGGCATCGTCGCCGCATACCGCAAGGGTGCGGAGAACGCGAAGGCGGCCGGCTTCGACGGCGTCGAGATCCACGGCGCGAACGGCTACCTGCTCGACCAGTTCCTGCAGGACAGCACCAATCGCCGCACCGATGCGTACGGCGGCCCGATCGAGAACCGCGCACGCCTGCTGCTCGAAGTGGTCGATGCCGCCATCGACGTGTGGGGCGCCGGCCGCGTCGGCGTGCACCTCGCGCCGCGCGGCGACGCGCACACGATGGGCGATTCCGATCCGGCGGCGACGTTCGGCTATGTCGCGCGCGAACTCGGCCGCCGCAAGATCGCGTTCATCTTCACGCGCGAATCGTATTCGGGCGACCACTTGAGCCCGCGCCTGAAGGAAGCGTTCGGCGGCCCGCTGATCGCGAACGAGCAGTTCACGCTCGACACCGCGCAGGCTGCGCTCACGAACGGCAGCGCCGATGCGATCGCCTGGGGCAAGCTGTTCATCGCGAACCCCGACCTGCCGCGCCGCCTCGAACTCGGCGCACCGCTCAACAAGCCGGTGCCGGAGACGTTCTACGCCGAAGGCGAAACGGGCTACACCGACTATCCGGCGCTGAGCGACGCGGCCTGACGCCCGGGCAGCGCGTGTTCAGGCGTGCACGTCCGCACACATGAACACGCGCTGCGTCTCGTCGAGCCCGAGCGCGACGTGATGCGCGCGGATCGCGCGCAGCGTGTCGTCGAGCGACGCGTCGTCGACGATCCGGAAACCGAGGCGCGCGTAATACGGCGCATTCCACGGCGCGTCGCGGAACGTCGACAGCACGACCTGCGCGATGCGCTCCTGCGCCGCGCGCGCCGTCACCTGTTCGATCAGGCGCGCGCCGATCCGCTGTCCGGCATGCGACGGCGCGACATCCAGTTCCTCCAGATACAGCCGCTGCGCATCGAGCAGCCGGTAGAACGCGAACCCGACGCATGCGCCCTGCGCATCGACCGCGACATACGCGCGCCCGCCATCGATGCGCGCGAGCACGTCGGCCGCATCGGTCGGCTCGCCGTCGGCGATGTCGATCATGCCGATCTCGCGAAACCGCTGCGCGGCGGCGACTTCCACGGCGGCCATCGCGGCCGCGTCTTCCCGCGTGGCGGGGCGAATCAGGATCGATGCAGTCATGACGTCAATACAGGCAGGCAATCGGGAGCGGCCGTCACTATAATCGAAACCTCATACGTTTCGAACACCCGCCCACGAGGTCCGTCATGACGTTGTCCGCGCTCGCCGTCTTCGCCTTCGCCCTGCTGGTCACCGCCGGCACGCCCGGCCCGGGCGTCGCCGCGCTCGTCGCGCGCGTGCTGACGAACGGCGTGCGGGACGTGCTGCCGTTCCTCATCGCAATGTGGCTCGGCGAGGCCGTATGGCTCACGGTCGCGGTCGCAGGGCTGTCCGCGTTCGCGCGCACGTTCGAGACGGGCCTGATCGTGCTGAAGCTGCTCGGCGTCGCGTACCTGCTGTTCCTCGCGTGGAAGATGTGGACCGCGCCGACCGATACGGGCGCGGACGACCTGCCGCGCGGCCAGTCGCCGTGGCGCATGTTCGTCGCGGGCCTGCTCGTCGCGCTCGGCAATCCGAAGATCGTCGTTTTCTATCTCGCGCTGCTGCCAACCATCATCGACCTCACGCACGTCGGCGTGACGGCCTGGGCCGAACTGGTCGGCACGATGCTCGCGGTCCTGATCGTCACCGACTGCATCTGGTCGCTGCTCGCGTCACGCGCGCGGGCGTTCCTGACGTCGGCGCGCGCGAAGCGGATCGCGAACCGCACGAGCGCCGCTGCTATGGCCGGCGCGGCCGTGGCGATCGCGACGCGGTAGCCCGCCGGCGTCCGACCGGCGATCCGCAACGGCAGTCCGATCCTTGCCCCGGAGGGATTCACCGTGAAAACCTGGTTATCGGCCGTCCTGCTCTGCCTGTCCGCCACGGTCGCGCATGCGGCCGGCATCAAGTTCGTCCGGATTCCTGCCGATGCCACCGGCCCCGAAATGAAGGCGGTCGTGTGGACGCCCTGCGCGGACGCCGCGCAGACGCTCACGGTCGGGCCTTTCGAATTGAAAGGCCTGCGCGATTGCCCGACCCTCGGCGACAAGCTGCCGCTCATCGTGATCTCGCATGGGCACGGCGGCACGCCCCTCGGCCATCACGATCTCGCGGAAACGCTCGCCGACGCGGGTTATGTGGTCGCGGCCATCAACCACCCCGGCGACAACGCGCTCGACATGAGCCGCGCGGCCGACATTCAGGAGTTCGTCGAACGCCCCGTCGACATCAAGCGCCTGGTCGACTACATGCTCGCCAACTCGGCCGACGCCACCCGAATCGATCCCGCCCGGATCGGCTTCTTCGGCTTTTCGCGCGGCGGCTATACGGGCCTCGTGCTGGCCGGCGCCAACCCGGATTTCGTGCATGCGGAGGTCGCCTGCCCGGACCCGACCTGGCCGATCTGCAGGCAAATCCGCAACGGCGACGTGCCGAAAGCGCCGCTGACGCACGATCCGCGCATCAAGGCTTACGTGCTCGCCGATCCATTCGACGAATTCCCGACCGCCGATACGGTGAAGAATGTCCACGCACCGATCCAGATCTGGGGATCGGAGGCGGGCGGCGACGGCGTCGAGCCGGCCACCATCCCCGCGCTGGCCGGCCTGCTGCCGCAGCGGCCGGAATTCCACGTCGTGCGGAACGCTGCGCATTTCGCGTTCATCGCGCCGTGTTCCGACGCGTTGAAAAAAATGGCGCCGCGCGTGTGCGTCGACGCCGGCGGATTCGATCGCGTCGCCTTTCACCAGACGCTCGACGCGAAGGCGCTCGCGTTCTTCCGCGCGAACCTGCACTAACAGCGAAACGGCCGGCGCCACGCACCCGGCGCCGGCGCGTGATCGTTGCATTCGATCAGCGCGCGCACGAGCGCCCAGTCGTCGTCGTCGCAGAAGTCGAGCAGCATCGCGCCGCACGGGCCGCGCTGCTCGCGCAATCGTTCGGCCAGCCGCGCGTGGATGCCTTGCACACGGCCGTCGCCGTGCGCGACCACGAACGGATTCGCGCCCATCCCCGTTCCGCTGCAGAAATTGATCGCCCAGCGGCCGCTGTCCGGCGACGGCAGGTGCGTCAGCAACGCATCGATCGCCCGCCACTTCCAGCCGATCGACGCGGCCACCGGCACGCGATATTCGTCCTGGATCACGAACGCGCCATCGGGATGATCGATCGCGAAGGTCGCGTTGTCGGGCCACGCAGTCAGGTCGATGCCGAGCGGCCGGCTGCCGCGAAAACGCCGCAGCAGCACGATCGCGCCGCGCACGTCGCCGAGCGCCGGCAACGCGCCACCCGCGTGCCAGCGCAGCCGCGGATGCCGCGCGCGATGCGCGTCGAACGTCGCGTCGAAGGCACGCGTGCACGCGTGCGCCGGCCATTCGTCCTTCACCGACATCACGATGCATTCGCGCGGATGGGCGTCGAGAAAACGCGTGCAGCTGGCCAGCACATCGTCGAACGTCATGCCGAGCGCGATACCGCCGTGATGGATGTCGAACGCGTCGCGCACGTGCCGGCAGCGGATGTCGAGCAGCCGCACGCCGTGCGCGAGCTGCGCATCGAGCGGCGCGCGCTGCGTGCGCACGAGCCGATCGTCGACCGTATACGCACAGGTGTCATGACTGCCCGGTAGGGTCAGCGTATGCAGCGGCCGCGCGTCGTCGAGCGCCGACATCCAGTCGGCAGACGGCATGCACGTATCGTGGCTCGAAGGAATCATGAATCGATGAATGACAAGGAAAGAAAACCGTGGGTGACCGCGTCGGACGTCGCGGTGCGGGCCGGCGTCTCGCGCTCGGCGGTGTCGCGCGCGTTCTCGCCGACGGCGAGCATCGCGCCGCAGACGCGTGAACGCGTGATGGTCGCGGCGCGCGCGCTCGGCTACCAGGTCAACCTGATCGCGCGCGACATGATTACGCAGCGCAGCAGCATGATCGGCGTCGTGACGGCCGGGTTCGAGAATCCGTTCCGCGCGCGGCTGCTGTCCGACCTGATGGCCGCGCTCGGGCAGCGCGCGCTCACGCCGCTCGTGACCAACGCGGAAGATCCGCGCCAGGTCCGGCAATCGCTCGAACAGTTGCTCAGCTACCGGATCGCGGGCCTCGTGATGACGTCCGCATCGCCGCCGCTGTCGGTGGCGCAGCAGTATCTCGAACACCGGATTCCCGTCGTGATGATCAATCGCGACGCGAACCTGCCGGGTGCGGACGTCGTCGTCAGCGACAACGCGGCGGGCGCCGTCCATGCGGCGCAGCGGCTCGTGCGGGCCGGCGCGCGCCGGCTCGCGTTCGTCGGGCCGCGCGGCGCGAGCTACAGCGCGCGTGCGCGCGCCGATGCGTTCGAGCATGCGATCGGGCGCGGTGACGCGTTCGATGCCGCGCTCGCGCGCGTGCTCGACACGCCGTCCGACACCCACGCGTGCGGCGTCGACGCCGCGCGGCAGCTGTTCGCGGCCGGCGAGCGCCCGGATGGCGTGTTCTGTTCGTCCGACCTGCTCGCGCTCGGCTTGATCGACGCCGCGCGCAACGAATTCGGGCTGCACGTGCCGGACGACCTGCGCGTGATCGGCTTCGACGACATCCCGGCCGCCGAATACGACGCGTATCGGCTCACGACGCTCCGGCAGGACACGCGCGGCCTCGCGCATGCGGCAATCGACATGCTCGCCGACCGGATGCAGACCTTCGACGGCCCGTCGCGCACGCGCGTCGTGCCGGTGACTCAAGTCGTGCGGCACAGCTGCGAATAAGAACAAGAACGCGGGATCAGGCGCGGCGCGGCCGCGCGTCACTTCAACCCGCCCGCGAACCCGCGCAGCAGGTAACGCTGCACATAACCGGCCACGGCCAGCGTGGGCAGCGACGCGAGCAACCCCGCGCTCATCAGGTCGCCCCAGTCGATGCCGTTCTCCGTCACGTATCCGGCAATCGCGAGCGGCAGCGTGAAGCGGCTCGGCGTCGACACGAACAGCAGCGCGAGCAGGAACTCGTTCCACGCGGCGATGAACACGAAGATCGCGGTTGCGATCAGCCCGGGCGCGCACAGCGGCAGCACGATCTGCACCAGCCGCCGCGCCAGCCCCGCACCGTCGATGCAGGCCGCTTCTTCATATTCGATGGGCACGTCGCGCACGAACGCGAGCAGCATCCAGATCGCCATCGGCAGCGCATAGATCTGATACGCGAGCATCAGGCCAAACGTCGAGTCGAGCAGGTGCAGCCGCTTCGCGAGCGCGAACAGCGGCACCGCGATCGTGATCGGCGGCATCAGCTTCAACGCCAGCACGAGCACCAGGAACAGCAGGTCGAGCCGCGCCGGAAACCGCAGCCGCACGAGTGCGTACGCGGCCGGAAACGCGAGCGCCAGCGCCAGCAGCGTCGTGCCGAATCCGACCAGCAGCGAATTGACGAGCGGCGCGCCGATGCCGTTGGACCACACCGACGCGAAATGATCGAAGGTCGGCGCGGCCGGCCAGATCCGCAACGGATGATCGAGGCGTTCGAGCGTCGGCATGAACGCCGCACCGGCCATCCACAGGCACGGCAGCAGCAACAGCGCGAGCGCGGCGATGCGCAGCGCCCACGGCATCGCGCGACCGAATGCGGCGCCTGCTCGTGCGCGCGTGATGCCCGCGGGTTGCGCGATCATGCGCGCCGCTTGCGAACCGTCTGCCATACGTACCCCGAAACCAGCAGCGCGGACGCCGCGAGCATCAACACCGACGCGGCACTCGCCGGCCCGACGTTGAAGAAGCGGAAGCCCGTGTCGTAGATATAGGTCGACAGTGTCTGCGTCGCGTTGCCGGGGCCGCCGCCCGTCAGCGCATAGACCTTGTCGAACAGCTTGAACGTGTCGATCGAGCGCAGCAGCAGCGCGAGGCCGATCTGCGGCGCCGCGAGCGGCAGCGTGATGTCGCGCAGGCACTGCCACTCGCTCGCGCCGTCGGTGCGCGCGGCTTCGTACAGCTCCTGCGGAATCGACTGCAGCCCCGCGAGCACGATCAGGAACGCCATCGGCGTCCACTGCCACACGTCGACGAGCGCGAGCGACCACAGCGCGAGATGCGGATCGGACAGCCAGCGCACGCCTTCGATGCCGAACCCCGCGAGCAGCGCGTTCAGGAAGCCGTCGAAGTTGAGCCAGTTGCGCCAGATCGCCGAGCACACGAGCGTGGACAGCATCATCGGCAGGATCGCGAGCGGCAGCGCGATGCGCCGCCCCGGAAACGCGCGCACGAACAGCAGCGCGAGGCCGAAGCCGAGCGCGACTTCGGCGAGCGACGCCACGATCGTGAAGCGCAGCGTGTTGCCGAAGCCGGCCGTGAACGCGTCGTCGCCGAGCACCGCGCGATAGTTCGCGAGCCCCGCGAACGCGCGCCGTCCGGCCGCGTAATCGACCTGGCAGAACGAATCGATCAGCACCTGCGCGACCGGATACAGCGCGAGCGCGGCGAGCACCAGCAACGCGGGACCGAGCAGCGCGACGAACGGCAGGCTGCGGCCGAATGATTTCATGCGCGGGTTCCGGACAACGTATCGAGGCGAGCCGTCACTTGCCGGCCGCGGCCGTCGCCTGCGCGATCTTCTGCTGCGCCTGACGCAGCGCGGCGTCCGGCGCGGCCTGCCCGGTCAGCGCGAGCTGCAGCTGGTCGCCGAGAATGCTCTCGACCTGCTGCCAGTCCTTCACGCGCGGCCGCGCACGGCCGGCCTCGAGCGCCTTCAGCTGATCGGGATACCAGCGGTACTGGCGCACCAGCGCCGGATCGGCGAACACGCTGCGGCGGGTCGGCGGAATGCCGATTCCGGCGAGGCGCGTCTGCGTGTCGCGGGAGGTCAGGTACGCGAGGAAATCCTGCGCGAGCTTCGCGTGCGGCGCATCCTTCGGAATGCCCATCTGCCAGATGCCGAGCATCGGTGCCGGGCCGGCGGTCTGCCCGGGCGGCGGCTGCAACGCGATCTGCCCGACCACGCGCGACTGCTTCGGATCGTCGAGCGCCGGCACCCACGCAGGCCATACCTCGATCGACTGCGCGGCCGTGCCGCGCTGCAGCGCATCGCGCACTTCCGCCGCGCCGTACACGTCGACGTCCTTCGGCGCGGACGCCTTCAGCGCGAGGAACGTCTTCAGCGCGGCCTGCGCCTCGCGCGAATCGATCGTCACGTTGCCGGCATGGTCGAACACGTCGCCGCCGTAAGCCCACAGGATCGGCAGGAAGCCCGTCACGACCGGGTTGCCCTTCGTGCCGCGGAACACGACGCCCGACACGCTCTTGTCCGCGCCGCCGATGGTCTGCGCGATCTTCAGCACGTCGTCCCAGTTGCGCGGGGGCTGCAGCTTGTATTTCGCGAGCAGATCCTTGCGGTACGCGAACATCTCGACGTTGCCGACGATCGGCAGCGCATACAGCGCACCGGCCGCGTTGCGGCCGAGCGCGACGGCGGACGGCACGAGATCGGCGTCCGCGAGCGACGCGGGCAGCGGCTTCAGCCAGCCGTTGCCGATGAATTCGGGCGCCCACGTGTCGTCCATCATCACGAGGTCGTACGCGCCGGTGCTTTCGCGCATCGACAGCTTGAGCTTCTGGTACAGGTTCGCGTTCGGCAGCTTGAGCAGCTCGATCTCGGTGCCCGGGTGCAGCTTGTTGAAGCCGGCGACGGCGTCGGCCAGCCCCTTGCCGTAGATGTCGTCGCGGCCCGCGATGACGAGATCCGCGGCCACGGCGTGCGTGGCGGCAAAGGACAACGCAAGGGCGGCGGACAGCGCGCGCAGGCGGCTCAGCAGGGTCATGAGGTCTCTCTCGTTCGGCGTGGTGGCGGGACGGCCATGCGTTGCACACGTGTGCAACGCGGGCGGCGTTGCTGGCCGCCTGATGCGAACGCCATTGTTCACGCCGATCGTTAAGAATTTATGGCACGCGGCGGAAGAATCCGCCGCCATGCCCGGCTGCCCCGCCCCGGCCGCGTCAGAAGTTCACGCGAATCCCGGCCATCACCGCCAGTTGCCGGCTCGAATTGCTGTTTGCGAGCACCGGAATCTGCGCATAGTTCACGGCGTTGCCGTTCGCGTCGGTGCCGAGCCCCGTCCCGCTCGCGATCTGGCCGATCGCGACCGCATACAGCGCAGTGCGCTTCGACAGGCTGTAGTTCGTGCCGACGTTCACCTGGTGGAAGCGCGTCGTGCCGCGTCCGTCGGTATGCGCGGCGTTGAAGATGTACGCGACGCCGCCCTGCAGCGCGGGCGTGAACATGTACGTGACGTTCAGCTCGCCGATGTCGAACGTGAACGCCTGCGTGCGCGGCTGCGCGGCGGTCGAGAAATAACGGCTGTCGCCGAGGCGCGTATGCGTATAGGTGAGCGCGACCGTCGCCGCGCCGAGCGTCACCGAGCCGCCCGCGCCGAACGCGCGCATCGAGCCGGCGTCCTGCAGCAGGCAGTACATCGCGCCCGGGTTGCTGCACGAGAAATCGCCGATATAGCCGCTTGCGCCGCCGAGCGCCGCGTCGAGCGGCTGGTGCAGGTCGAGGTAGCCGACCGAAAACGCGACCGGCGCGCGCGTGTACGTCGCGGCCACCGCATAACCGCGCTTCGCGGAAAAATCGCCGGCCTGCCCGCCGAAACTGAACGTGCCGCCGAACGTGAGGCCGTTGAAATCGGCGCTCGTGAACTTCACCGCGTTGTTGAAGTTGAACGCGGCGTTCAGGTTGTCGACGTCGCCGAGATGCGAGCCGTACGGCGTGGCCCAGTTGTTGCTCGATACATACGCGCCAAGCATGTCCGTGTACGAGTCGTATTGCCGGCCGAGGCCGAGCGTGCCGATCGTATCGTGGCGCAGCCCGACCCACGCCTGCCGGCTGAATGCCGTGCCGCCCTGCAGCGCCTGCCCGTTCGCGGACAGGAACTGCTGTTCCAGCGTGAACACCGCGTTGAGCCCGCCGCCGAGCGGCTCGGCTCCCTGGAACCCGAAGCGCGACGGCACGAGGTTGCCGCCGCCCATCTGCCATGCATGTCCGCCGCCCGTGCTGCCGTCGGCGCGCGTGAACTGCTGGTTCGTCGAGTAGATGATGCCGGTGTCCACGGTGCCGTACAGCGTCACGCTGCCCGATGTCTGCGCGTGTGCGTGCATGCAACCCAGCGTAGCCGCCGCCGCGGCCAGTCGTCGTCCGATCTTCATGTCCCGCCCCTCTGTTTTCATCGATCTGCAGTGCAAATCGATGGGGTTGTCGAATTGGGTGACAGGACTCTATCCAGCGAAAATTCAGGACCTCTATCGCAAATCGGCAAACGGTGGATCGCGCAGTTCGCGACGACGCCCGGCGGCTTCGTCGCGGTGCGCGCGCGTCATTCGGGGCGCGTCGTCTGGGAAGGCAGTTCGCCGAACAGGTCGCGATATTCGCGCGCGAAATAACCGAGATGCGTAAAACCCCAGCTCGCGGCGGCCTCGCCGACACCGAGCTGCTGCACCGACGTCGTGCGCAGCATGCGACGCACCGCGTTCAGCCGGATCGTGCGCAGATAGCCGACCGGCGTGACGTCGGCCACGCGCTGGAAGCTCGTTTGCAGCGTGCGGCGGCTACAGCGCAGCGCGCGGCACAGTTCGAGCACGGTGACGGGTTCTTCGGGCCGGTCGCGCAGATGCTTCTCGCAGCGGCTCACGATGTCGCTGTAGGTCGCATGCGTGATATCGCGGCGCTCGACGCCGATACCCTGCTCGAGCGCATCGAGGAACATGCCGAGCATCGCGTCGCGGAACATCTTGCGGGTGGCCGCGTATTCGAGGTGGCCCGGGTTGCGCTGCGCATCGTCGATCAGCGCCGACAGCCGCACGCCGAGCGCGACGCCCTGCGCGTCGGACAGCCGCGTCACGTGCCGCAGCTTGCGCGCGCCGGATGCGCCGAATTCGGCTTCGCACAGCTCGTCGACCATGTCGGATGCCGCGCTGATCCCGACGAGCCCCATCCCTTCCGGCGTGTGGAATTCGAAATCCTCGCCGGCGCGCAGCGCGAGCAATGCATATCCGTCGATCGGCTGGCCCTGGAAAGTACCTGCGAGCGGCACGGACAGCGGCACCGCGAGCGACGTGCGGCCGGCCGGCGCGAGCCCGGTTTGCGCGACGCGCCGGTTGGTCGTTTCGCGGAAGAAGTGAAAATCGTCGTACAGCACCTGCGTCACCGTGCCCCTGAAGCGGCCCGGCGTCATCTGGCGGTAGACCTGATGCCAGCCCGCGATCGCGAGCCCGTGGTCGTGCACGTCTTCGTGTGAGCGTGACTGGAACAACATCGGCGTCTCCGGTAAAACCCTGATTCCTGGATCCTGGATGTGGCCGGGCGCATCCGCGCGGCCGCAACGCCACAGCTTACCCGCGCAAAATCCTGCGTAGTGCGGTTTCGAATGCAAGACAGGCCGCCGACAGCCCGGCGGCCTGCTCTCCGGTCAGGCGGACGTAGCGGCGAAACGACGGCATCCGGTTCACGACCTCGCTGCCGCCGAACGGCACGATCGCGAGCGTCCAGCAGCCGTCGCGCGCGTCGATCGCGCAGTCGGTCAGGTGCAGCGGCCGCAGCGCGTCGGCCAGCGACGGCTCCGCGATCAGCGCGGCCAGCGTATCGGCGAATCCGGGGTCGCATCCCGGCTCGGGCGTCGCGTCGATACCCGTGCGGCGCAGCCAGCCGGTCTGCCGTACGCGGGCGCTGCCCTGCGCGGCCGGGCCGCGAGCGGCCGTCGACACCTTCACGCTGACCGTATGCATCAGGAACTGGCGCTCGACACGCTCGTCGACGCTCACACGCACGCCGTTCGGCAGCCGCGCCGCCGGATGGCCGACGCCATCGGCATCGCGCACCGCACGCAGATCGGTGAGCACGCGCGCGGCGATCGCGCCGGGCCGATGGCCGGGCGGCGGCGCATCGGGCGCCGCGCGCCACCGGGCAAGCGCGGCCTTCACGACGCGACGTGCTCGTTGCGCAGCACTTCCTCGACCGGCACCGGCTTGAACGGATGCCGGCGCTGCACGACGAGCGTCCAGAACAGCGCGTACAGCGCGGTGAGCCCGAGCATCGCGCCGAACGGCACGTAGATGTCGCGCGCGTTCATGCCGGGCGGCGTGATGTACCAGATCGCGAGCACGATGCCGACGCTCGACACGATCTGCGGCAGCGGGAACAGCGGCGAACGGTACGGGCGCGGCAAATCCGGGCGACGGATGCGCAGCATCACGACCGATGCGGTGACGAGCAGGTACGCGGTGCCCCACGCGCAGGTCGCGGCGAGCACGAGGTGCAGGATGCTGTCGAGATTGCCGTTGATCAGCCACGCGTGGAAGATCGGCACGATCGCCGCCGCGACGATCCCGACCACCGGCGTCTTGAAGCGCGGATGCAGGTACGCGAAGCAGCGCGGCAGCGCGCCGTCGATCGCCATCCCGTACAGGATGCGCGGCAGCCCGGCCATCAGCGTGTTGATCGTCGCGGCGCCCGCGCACAGGAACGCGATGCCGAACCAGATGCGCCCGAAGGGCCCAAGCACCTGCAGCGCGAACGCGGGAATCGCGCCCGGCGTGTCGAGCAGGTGCGTGAGGCCGTCGGGGCTCACCGGCACGTTCGCGACCTGGCGGCGGATCGCCGCGCCGTACAGGAACATGCAGATCGCGACGCCGACGAGGCCGAGCGCCATCGCGCGCGGAATCGTCTTGCCCGGCGTCTTCATTTCCGGCGCGAGCGGCGTGACGAACTCGCAGCCGACGAACATGAACATCGCCATCCCGACGAGCGACAGCACGGCCGGCACCGACGTGCCGACTTCCGAGCCGCCGAACCAGCCGTCGAGGTGCACGGCCGGCGCAGCCGCGAGCCCGAGGATGCCGAAGATCATCAGCGACAGCCACATGCCGGCCGTCAGCACGATCTCGAGCTTGCTGAACACCTTGATGCCGATGATGTTGGTGATCGCGAACGTGACCACGAGGGCGACGCCGACGAGCCAGGAGCTGTTGTGCTTCTCGAACGCCGCGTTCAGCGATTCGAAATTGACGAGCGCCATGATACCGCTCAGGATCGTCTCCGCCGTGCCGGCGAACACGTGCACGAGAAAGTACGCGGAAATCGTGCCGGTGATCGCCCAGAAGCGGCCGAGCCCGCACGACAGGTAGTCGTAAACCGAGCCGGCCGTCGGCAGCATCGCCGCGGCTTCGGAGAAGGTGGTCGCCTGCGCCTGCATCATCACGAACGCGATGATCATCGCGACCGCGAACGCCCAGCCGCCCATCCCGAAGCCCGACGTCGCGGTGAGGATCACCGGGCTCGCCATGATGAGGCCGACGGCGCTCGCCAGCGCGGTCGGAAAGCCGACCGCGCCCGCCTTCAGCGCCGTGCCGCCGCCCGTCTCGGCCGGCGTGCCGGCGGGCGTGTCGCCCGCGGCGCCGGTAATTCCTGACCATCCCGACATCTTTGTCTCCTTCCTGTGTGGGCCTCGACCTGCGCTACGGCAGTGAGAGGCCCCATGCTTTGCGGTCGGCCCGGGACGGCGCTTCAGCGCTTCGGCACCCGGGTCCCCTGTCGATCACACGTTGATCCGATGTCGAAAAAATACGCAGGCAAAATAATCCGGTCATAGCGCAAATCGGCAAACCCGCGGCGGCTGCGATGCCGCCGCCGGCCTGCCGTCACGCAATCACGTCGTCAGGCGAACGGTACGGCCTCGAAGCCCGCCGCCAGCGCGTCGACGATCCGGTCGAGCTGTTCGCGCTGAATCACGAGCGGCGGCGACAGGATGATCTTCGTGCCGACCGGCCGCACCAGCACGCCGTTCTCGCGCGCAACTTCCGCGACCGCGTTCGCGTAACCCGACAGCGGGTCGATCGGCTCGCGCGTCTCCTTGTTCGCGACGAGGTCGAGCGCGAGCATCAGCCCCTTGCCGCGCACCTCGCCCACCGACGCGAAGCGTTCCGCGAACGGCTGCAGCGCTTCGAGCAGATACGCGCCCTGCTTCGCCGCGTTCGCCGGCAGGTCTTCCTTCACGACGATGTCGAGGCTCGCGATCGCGGCCGCGCACGCGACCGGGTGGCCCGCATACGTGTAGCCGTGCATGATCGCGCCGCCGAAATCCGCATTCGCGGCGAACGCGTCCTCGATCCGCGCGTTCACGACCGTCGCGCCGAGCGGCACGTAGCCCGACGAGATCCCCTTCGCGAGACACATGATGTCGGGGCGCACGCCCCAGCCGCGGCTGCCGAACATGCTGCCGCTGCGGCCGAAACCCGTCACGACTTCGTCGGCGATCAGCAGCACGCCGTAGCGGTCGCACACCTCGCGCACGAGCGGCCAGTAGTTGGCCGGCGGCACGATCACGCCGCCCGCGCCCTGGATCGGCTCCGCGATGAACGCGGCGACCGTGTCGGGGCTCTGGAACTGGATCTCGCGCTCGAGCATTTCCGCGCAAATCCGGCCGAGTTCCTCCGGGTCCTGCGTGAACGGGTTGCGGTACAGCCACGGCGTCTCGACGTGGAAGCAGCCCGGCAGGTTCGGCTCGTAGTTGCGGCGGAACACCGTGTTGCCGTTCACCGACGCGCCGCCGAAATGCGTACCGTGATACCCCTGCTTCAGCGAGATGAACTTGGTGCGATCGGCCTGGCCGCGCACCTTCCAGTACTGGCGCGCGATCTTCAGCGCGGTCTCGATCGAATCGGAGCCGCCCGAGCTGTACAGCACGCGGCGCATTCCTTCCGGTTCGAGCATGTCGATCACCTTCTTCGACAGCTCTTCCGCGCGCGGATGCGAGATCCCGTCGAACAGCTGGAAGTATTCGAGCTCGTCGAGCTGGCGCACGATCGCATCCTTCACTTCCTGGCGGTTGTGGCCGACATTCACGTTCCACAGGCCCGCGACGCCGTCGACGAGCTTCCTGCCCTCTTCGTCGAACACGTAGCAGCCGTCGCCGCGAACGATGCGGATCGGCTTGCGCTGCTTCATTTCGTTCGGGTGCACCATCGGGTGCCAGAATTTCGCTTCGTTGTAGCTCATTGCAGTCTCCACTGTCGGATCGTTTGGACGAGGTTGTTCAGGTTCGCGCCGCGCATCAGTGCGCGATGCAGACGGATTTGGTTTCGGTGAAGCCTTCGATCGCGTATTGACCGAACTCGCGGCCGATGCCCGATTGCTTGTAGCCGCCGAACGGCATCGACGGGTCGAGCGGAATATGGCAGTTCACCCACACGGTGCCGGCCTCGATCTGCGGCACGAGGTTCATCACGCGCTTCAGGTCGTTGCTCCAGATGCTCGCGGCCAGGCCGTACGGCGATGCGTTCGCGAGGCGCACGGCGTCGGCCGCGTCGTCGAACGGCACGACGACGATCACCGGGCCGAACACCTCGTCGCGCACGATCGCGCTGTCCGGATGCGGATCGGCGATCACGGCCGGCTTCACGTAATAGCCGGGCAGATCGTCGGCCGGCGTGCCGCCCGCGAGGAACGTCAGGCCCGCGCGGCGCGCGCCTTCGATGTGCTGGACGACCTTGTCGCGATGGTGCGCGGACACCAGCGGGTTGATCTGCGCGGTCGTGTCGAGACCCGCGCCGAGCTTCATCGACTGCGCGACGCCCGCGAGGCCGTCGGCGAGCTGCGCGAACTTGCTGCGATGCACATAGATGCGCGATGCGGCCGCGCACACCTGCCCCTGGTTGAAGAACGCGCCGGCGGCGACACCGTCGAGCGCCTGCGCGACGTCGATGTCGTCGAGCATCACGATCGGGTTCTTGCCGCCGAGCTCGAGCGAGAAGCGCGTCATGTTCTGCACGGCCGCCGCGCCGACCAGCTTGCCGGTCGCGGTCGACCCGGTGAACGAGATCTTCGCGATCGACGGGTGGCTCGCGAGCGCGGCGCCGCACGTGCGGCCGCCGGTGACGACGTTGAACACGCCGGGCGGCACGCCGGCTTCGCGGGCAAGCTCGGCGAGGCGCAGCGCGGTGAGCGGCGTTTCCGGCGACGGCTTCAGCACGATCGTGCAGCCGGCCGCGAGCGCGGGGATCAGCTTCCACACCGCGATCATCAGCGGGAAATTCCACGGCACGATCGCGGCGACCACGCCGACGGGCTCCTTGCGCGTATAGGCCGTGTAGCGCGCGCCGGGCGGGAACGGGATCGACACGTCGAGCGTCTGGCCGGTGATCTTGGTCGCCCAGCCGGCCATGTAGCGCACGTATTCGACGCTCGCGCCGACTTCGATCGCGCGCGACACGTGGATCGACTTGCCCTGGTTCAGCGTTTCGAGCTGCGCGAGCGTTTCGGCGTCGCCTTCGATCAGGTCGGCGAGTTTCAGCAGGATGCGTTCGCGGTCGGCCGGGCGCAGCCCGCTCCACACGCGCGCGTCGAACGCGCGCTTGGCGCTGGCGACCGCGCGGTCGACGTCGTGTTCGTCGGCGTCCGCGACCGACGCGAGCCGCTCGCCGGTCGCGGGGTCGTACACGTCGAGTCGCGCGGCCGTGTGCGCGGGCTGCATTTCACCGTCGATGAAGAGGCCGAAATCGCGCGCAACGAAGGTGCGCACGGTGTCGCTGACGGCGACGAAGTTCGTGGTGCTCATGGGCGTCTCGAGGATTGTCGTGGCTGGCCGCATGCGCGTGGGCACGCGGGCGTCGGACCACTGTATCGAGCGAGGCGGGCGCGCAGTTAGCGCAAATTGGCAGGGCGTGGGGAGTTACAGGAACAACGCGCCGACCAGCTCCGTGCGGTTCGACACGCCGAGCTTGCGGTACATGCGCATCAGGTGGGTCTTGATCGTCGGTTGCCCGAGCGCGAGATCGCGCGCGATCTCCTTGTTCGAGCGGCCGTCACGCACGAGGCGCGCGATCTGCTCTTCGCGGTAGGTCAACCGCTCTTCGCAATCGATCCGGTGAATCCCGCGCCGCGCGCGCAGCAACGGACTCAACGCGGCTTCGGCGACCGGCTGCAGCCGTGCGAGCGCGTCGATTTCGCCGGGCGCGAAACGGCCCGCCGTGCCGTTGCCGGCCCCGTCGCCCATGCCGAACCGCAGCAGCGAGAACGCGCCGACCGTCCGGCCCGCGTCGCGCAGCCAGATCTCGACGACGTCGGCCACGTCATGCCGCCGCAGGAAACGGGTCCAGTACGCGGATGCGTCGCGCCTTTCGTCAGGCAATTGGGATGCGAGCGTGACGACCGCGCATTCGCCCGCCGCGCAACGCGACGGATGCAGCGGATCGAGCATCCGGTAACGCGCGACATAGGTGCGATGCATCGATTCCGGCATCCCGAACAGCTCGAAATCGGCCGGCTCGCCGCTCAGGTCGAGCCGGTAGAACACGATCGCGGACGGGCTCGCGAACGCATCGAACGCGTCCACGCACGCGCGCAGCGCGCGCTGCCAGTCGACGGCGTCCTGGTCGGCGGGAACGGATGGAATCGGCATGGTGGAATCGGCTGGCTGGCGGACGAACGTGTCGAAGTTCGGGCCAGCCTACCGGCGCCGAAATGCGCCGGTGAGCGCAAATCGGCAAATCGTCCCGGGGTGGCTGGGGTGGCCGATGGGCCGTTGCGTCGCTGGGCCGCCGCCCCCGGGCCGGTGTGGTCGCTCGGCCGCGGGACAGGTGCGGCCGGTTGGCCGGGACGAAGCGCGCGCGACGGTGCGCGCCCCGCCCTCCGTCAGCGCGCGTTCGCGGCGAACGTGTCGCAGGCGCTCACCTCGCCCGACTCCATCCCGCGCCGCAGCCAGTACACGCGCTGGTCGCTGGTGCCGTGCGTAAAGCTTTCCGGCACGACGTAGCCCTGCCCCTGCTGCTGCAGCCGGTCGTCGCCGATCGCGGCGGCCGCTTTCAGCCCCTGCTCGAAATCGCCGGGTTCCATCAGCCGCTGGTTCGCGCGCTGCGCGTTGTTCGCCCACACGCCGGCAAAGCAGTCGGCCTGCAGTTCCATCCGCACCGACAGCGCGTTCGAGCGCGCCTGGCTCGAACGCCGGCGCGCGGCGTCGACCTTGTCGGAAATACCGAGCAGGTTCTGCACGTGGTGACCGACTTCGTGCGCGATCACGTAAGCCTGCGCGAAATCGCCGCCCGCGCCGAAGCGCTTGCGCAGTTCGTCGTAGAAGCCGAGGTCGATATACACCTTGCGGTCCGCCGGGCAGTAGAACGGCCCCATCGCCGTCTGGCCCGTGCCGCAGGCGGTCGGCGTCGAGCTCGTGAACATCACGAGCTTCGGCGGCTCGTACTGCGCATGCAACTGGGTGTTGAACACACCCGTCCACGTGCGCTCGATATTGCCGAGCACCTTGCGCGTGAACACCGAGCCCGGATCGTTCG
The DNA here is from genome assembly GCF_001742165.1 of Burkholderia stabilis. Taxonomy (NCBI): domain Bacteria; kingdom Pseudomonadati; phylum Pseudomonadota; class Betaproteobacteria; order Burkholderiales; family Burkholderiaceae; genus Burkholderia; species Burkholderia stabilis. The sequence goes on from NZ_CP016443.1 coordinate 1,250,953, forward strand.
CCGGTGCGCCCTGGCGCTGCGCCGGCGCGGGCTGCGCCTGCTGCTGGCGGCCCTGCAGCGCCGATGCGCCTTCGAGCACCACGCGCGGGTCGATCCCGAAGAAATACGACGCGGCCAGCGCAACCACGATCGTACCGATGCCGATCGTCGCGCCGCGCCCGCCGCCGAAACCGCCGGCGCCGCGGCGATCTTCGACGTTCATGCTTTCTCTTTCGTCGTCCAGCCTCATTGCCGGCCCCTCCCTGTTCTTGTCGACGGTCCGGCCACGCCAGCGCGCAACCGGGCGATAAGCCGTGATGGCACGCGCCATCGGCAGACGCGATGCCCGCGCATCGGTCTGGCCGGCCTGCCGCTCTGCTCGCACGACGGAATCGGCCGGCCGGTGCGCCGCGCGTCGATGCGCGGCCTCGCCCGCGCTATTGTGCCGGGCTTTCGCGACTTATCCCAAAAATGTGGAGGATAGAGCGATTCGGGGCCGGACATCGTCAGCCTTTGCAAAATGGGCCACGACCTTTCAGGCCGGCCAAAAGGACTGCCCGCGTTCATCCTTCCGGCTGATACCGGCGCGGGCCGGCGCCGCCTAAAGTGACCGGGAACGACACCTTTCCGGAGAAGAACATGACGCACCCGCAACCCCGCACGATCGCGATCACCGGCGCGGGCACCGGCATCGGCGCCGCGTGCGCGCGCCGCTTCGCCAGCCGCGGCGACCGCGTCGTGCTGATCGGCCGGCGCCGCACGCCGCTCGACGCGCTGGCCGCCGAAACGGGCGGCCTCGTACTCGCCGGCGACGCCGCCAGCACGGCCGACTGGGCCGGCTTTCTGCCGGAGATCGCAGAACGCTTCGGCCGCGTCGACGCGCTCGTCGCGTGCGCGGGCGGCCACGGCGTCGGCCGCGCGGACGAAACCGACGACGCGCAATGGCGCGACGCGATGCACGCGAACCTCGACACGGCATTCGTCAGCGCGCGCGCGTGCCTGCCCGACCTGATCGCGCAGCGCGGCAGCATCGTGCTGGTCGCGTCGATCGCGGCGCTCGCGGCCGGGCCCGGCGTGTGCGGCTATACGGTCGGCAAGCACGCGCTGCTCGGGCTCGCCCGCTCGCTCGCCCGCGACTACGGCCCGCATGGCGTGCGCGCGAACTCCGTCTGCCCGGGCTGGGTCCGCACGCCGATGGCCGACGCGGAAATGGAGCCGCTGATGGCCGCGCATGGCGACACGCTCGACCGCGCGTATGCGCGCGTGAGCGCCGACGTGCCGCTGCGGCGCGCGGCCGATCCGGACGAAATCGCGGCCGTCTGCGCGTTCCTCGCGTCGCCGGACGCGTCGTTCGTGACCGGCGCGACGCTGGTCGCCGACGGTGGCGCGATGGTGGTCGACGTGCCGACGCTCGCGTTCGACGCGATTTGACACAAGGGGGCGCGCCGCCTCCTGACGCCTCACGGTGGGCACCGTTCCCCGCACGCTCCGGGACCTGCCGGCACCTGCCCCAACGCGCTGCGACCTGCCGACACCTGCCCACCCGTCCTGCGGGCTGTCGACACCTGCCCCGGCGGCCGCTGCGGTGCGTTCGCCGCGCCGCCTGCTCGTTTCCTGCCCCGAAAATCCGCTACCATCGACCGATCCCGCCGCCACACCGTTCGGACTTCGATGAACATCCGGTTTCTTGAAACCTTCGTCTGGCTCGCGAAGCTGGAAAACTTCCGGCTAACGGCCGAAAAACTGCACACGACGCAGGCCGCCGTGTCGAGCCGCATCGCATCGCTCGAGGAAGCGTTCGACGTGCGTCTGTTCGATCGCAACACGCGCTCGGCCACGCTCACGCCGGCGGGCCGGCGCATGCTCGCGTATGCGGAGCGGATCGTGCGGCTCGACGGCGAAATGCGCCGCGACATCGACGCGGCAAGCGACGCCGGCCTGATCCGGATCGGCGTGATCGAATCGATCGTGCACAGCTGGTTTCCGGCACTGATGGCGCAGTTGCGCGAGCGTTATCCGCGCCTCGACGTCGAAATCACGAGCGACACGACGCTGCACCTGATCCGCCTGCTCAGCACCGACGGCGTCGACCTGATCCTGCAGACCGATCCGGTGCCCGGCCCCGACTTCACGAACCTGCCGCTGTGCGAATTCCCCGTGCACTGGGCCGCCAGCCCGCGCCTCGGGCTCGGCGGCCAGCCACTCGACGTCGCGCGCCTGGCCGAGTTTCCGATCATCAGCTTCTCGCGCCACTCGGGGCCGCACGCGACGATCGAGCGGCTGTTCGCGGCCGTCGAGCGGCCGGCTAGCATCAACTGCATCACGTCGGTGGCCGCGATGATCCGCCTCGTCGCGGACGGCTTCGGCGTGGCCGCGCTGCCGCCCGCGATCATCGGGCGCGAGTTGCACGAAGGCGCGCTCGAGCTGCTCGACGTCGAACCCGAATTCCCCGCGCTGCCGCTCGTCGCGACGTACCGTTCGCAGGGCCTGCCGGTTGCCGCGCGCATCGCCGAACTGGCGAGCGAAGTCGCGCGCGCGATGTCGGCCGCAGCAAGCCATGCGAAACCGGCCGGATCGCCTCAGCCTGATCCCGTCGACGCATCGCCCGCCCGTACCCGGACGGCGGCAAAGACCAATACGAAGGCGAAACCGAAAGCGAAACCCGCGACGAAACCCGCACCGTCCGCCGCCCCGCCCGCAAAACGCCGCCCGCCCCGCTCATAAGAAAACCTGTTCACCGCGAATTTGTTTTCTTGTTGGACGGGCGCGGCCCGTCTTCGGGAAACTGCGGTTCCTGACACACCCCCGTCACGAGGAACCCCGCGATGACCCGCCCTTCCCTTCCGCACGGCCAGCTTTGCGTCTGGACGGATATCGACCCCGCGCACGAAGCCGATTTCAACGCGTGGTACGACCGCGAACACATGCAGGAGCGTGTCGCGATTCCCGGCTTCACGCATGCGCGGCGCTTTCGCGCGACCGACGGCGGCCCGCGCAAGTACCTCGCGCTGTACGTGACCGACGTGCTCGACGTGTTCCGCAGCGACGCCTACCGGCGCGCGTTCACGCAGCAGACCACGTGGTCGCTCGCGAACTTCGAGCGCATGACCGGCACGCAGCGGCGCGTCGGCGAACTGGCGATCGAGGCCGGCGACGGCGAAGGCGCGCATCTCGCGCTGTTCGTGCTGCCGCCGGAGCGCATCGAAGTGGCGCAACTGCGCGAGCAATTCGACGCCGCGCTGCACGAGCCGGGCATCCACGCCGCGCGGCTCTTCTGCACCGCACCCGAGCTGTCCGCGCCGATCGGCGCCGATGCGGCCGCCCGCCCGGCCGCCGATGCGCTCGTGCTGATCGAAGGCAGCGATGCGGCCGTGACGCGCCGCGTAGCCGCCGCGCTCGCCGGGCACGACGACGTGCGCACCTTCGACCTGCTGTGGCGCGCCGCCGCGCCGCTGCCGGTTGCGTATCGCGACGCAGAAGCGGAGCCGGCCGCCGCCGCACTGCCTGCCTGAGCGCCTGAGCGCCTGAACACCCGAACGCCGACGCCGGCCGCGCCGCATTTGCACGCCGCCGGTGTGCCGGCCCCGCGCTTCATTCCGTCATCCATCACGACCTGCCCGACACCATGAGCACTCTCGCCCAGCCCGCCGCCCACGCGCCCCGCCGCGTCCGCAACAGCCGACTCGCGACCGCGAGCATGATCGGCACGTCGCTCGAGTGGTACGACTTCACGATCTACAACACGCTCGCCGCGCTCGTCTTCAACCATCTGTTCTTCCCGTCGGTCGATCCGCTGGCCGGCACGATCCTCGCGTTCTCGACCTACGCGGTCGGTTACGTGTCGCGCCCGCTCGGCGGCTTCGTGTTCGGCAATCTCGGCGACCGCATCGGCCGCCGCGCGGTGCTGATGCTCACGCTCGTGCTGATGGGGCTGACGACCGCGCTGATGGGCGTGCTGCCGACCTATGCGCAGGCCGGCATCCTGAGCCCGATCCTGCTCGTCGCGCTGCGCTTCGTGCAGGGCGTCGCGCTCGGCGGCGAATGGGCCGGCGCGGTGCTGCTGTCGGTCGAGCACGGCGACCAGAACCGACGCGGACTGTCCGCGTCGTGGACGCAGATCGGCCCGTCGTTCGGCACGCTGCTCGGCACCGGCTGCATCGCGCTCGTGACGCTGTCGACCACGTCCACGGACTTCCTGTCGTGGGGCTGGCGCGTGCCGTTCGCGGCCAGCGCGCTGCTCGTCGTGTTCGGTTTCTGGCTGCGCCGCGGCGTCGACGAAACACCGCAGTTCGAGCAGCTCGCCGAATCGCACGCGACCGCCGAAGTGCCCGTCGCCGACGTGCTGAAGTACCACTGGCGGCGCCTGCTGATCGCGGGCGGCTCGCGGATCGGCTCGGACGTGCTGTACGCGCTGATCGTCGTGTTCACGCTGACCTACGTGACGACCGTGCTGCATCTGTCGCGCCCCGTCGCGCTGACGGCCGTGATAATCGGCACGGCCTGCAACGCGCTCGCGGTGCCGTTCTTCGGCGCGTTGTCGGACCGTTTCGGCCGCCGCCCCGTGTATCTCGCCGGCGCGATCGCCGGCATCGTGTGGGCGTTCGCGTTCTTCGCGCTGCTCGATTCGGCGCGGCCCGTCGCGATCGTCGCGGCCGTCGCGATCGGTCTCGTGATCCACGCGGTGATGTACGGCCCGCAGGGTGCGTTCGTCACCGAGCAGTTTCCGACGCGGGTGCGCTATGCGGGTTCGTCGCTGGCCTACACGCTCGCCGGCATCGTCGGCGGCGGCTTCGCACCGCTCGTGATCGCCACGCTGTTCCGGCAGACGGGCTCGACGACGGCCGTGTCGCTGTACGTCACCGCCGCGCTCGTCGTCACGTCGATCGCGCTCCTCGTCGCACGCGAGACCGCGCACCGGCCGCTCGCGGATTGAGTATCGCCGCATCCCTGTTCATTCCTTTGCACTTCAAACGGATACCCGCATGCAAGCCCTGTCGTTCAACGTGATTTCCCTGCAACGCGCGCCGGCCGCCGTCGACGTCGAGATCGAGCGTGTCGTGATCGCCGGCTGGGCCGGCCGTGATCCGGAAGCGATCCGCGCGCACATCGACGAACTCGCGGCGCTCGGCGTCGCGCCACCCTCGACCACGCCGTGCTTCTATCGCGTGTCGGCCGCATTGCTCACGCAGGCGCCGTCGATCGGCGTACTCGGCGCACGCTCGGGCGGCGAGATCGAATGCGTGCTGGTCGACAGCCCGGCCGGCACGCTGGTCACGGTCGGCTCCGATCACACGGATCGTGAAGTCGAGGCGTACGGCGTCGCCGTGTCGAAACAGGTGTGCGCGAAACCGCTGGGCCGCGATGCGTGGCTCTACGCGGATGTCGCCGATCACTGGGACGCGATCGAGATGCGCTCGTGGCTGATTTCGCGCGGCGGCGAACGGGTTGCATACCAGCATGGCGCGGTCAGCGGACTGCTTGCGCCGGGTGCGCTGTGGCAACGTTTCGACGACCGACGCACGATGCCCGCGCGCTGCGCGATGTATGGCGGCACCGTCACCGTGCATGGCGCGATCGCCGCGATGGGCGATGGCGATGCGTTCGAGATGGAACTGCACGATCCGGTGCTCGGGCGCAGCCTGAAGCACCGGTATGCGGTCGAGGTATTGCCGGTCGTGGCGTGACGGGGGCGGCGCTCGTCACGCCTTGAACGTGATCCACGGCTTCAGCCGGACCGCACTGCGAATCAGACCGGCCTGCTCCTGCGCATCGATCACCGGTCCGATCGGCTTGTAGGCTTCCGGCGCCTCCTCGATCCGGCGTTCGTCGCGCAACGTCACGCATCGCCACGTGCCGGGCGCCTGCTCCGTGCGCATCCGCCGCAATACCTGCCGGCGCACGCTCCGGCCTGCCCCATGGCTGCATGACCACAGCCAGTCGGGATGGCCGAGCCCTGTCGCCAGAAACGACGCATCGCCCATCGATCCGGGAATCAGCGCAAGATCGCCGTCACGGGCTGGCGTCGCGCCTTTGCGATGGATGTTCATCCCGTTCTCGCGCAGCACGACGTTGTGCGGCACATCGACCACGAGCGCCGAACGGGTCTCGCCGGTCAGTTCGGCCAGTTCCTTGCGCACCATCTCCGCCAGGACGACGCGATTCAGCCACGCATAGCGCGCGGCGGTGCCCATCGCGACGAGGTATTCGCGCGCCAGTTCGCCGGAAAGACCGTACAGACCGCTTTCCGGATGCTTGACACCTACCGGCCATGCAGCCCGCGCCCGATCCATCCAGCGACGCCCGACGTAGAAACCGACATCGCGCGAACCGCTGTGAATCATCACGACGACATCGTCCTTCGCGAGCCCTGCACGATATGCCGCATGCCGGTCAAACACCGCATCGACGATCTGCAGTTCGACGAAATGGTTGCCCGAGCCAGGCGTACCCAGGCAGGGATCGCGAAACACGTCGCGCGAGCCGACATGCGCGTCCGGCGCATACTTCGCATTGCCGTCGAACCGGTCGAGGCCGATGCATGACGACAGTTCGTCGGCAAGCCGACCGCGGTCGACCTGCTGCCAGAGGCCCTGTTGCGCGACGCGATCGACGAATGCCGCGGGGCCAACGTCGAACAGCGCGCGAAATGCGTCGCCGCTGACCGGCACGTCGCGGCGATCCGCGAGAATCGCGCGCGTCAGCCGCTCCACGAGCGCCGATTCGAACGGCGCGAGCGCGGACCGCTTGAGGCCCGTCGTGACGAGACGCATCCCGCAGTTGATGTCGGTGCCGATCGCGGCGGGAATCACGAACGCGTCGTCGGTCGCGACGACCGAACCGACGGGCGCAACACCGCCCGGATGGAAATCGGGCGTCGCACATGCCTTGCAGACGCCGTGATGGCCATCGGGAGAACAGACTGCCGCGAACGCGAGCAACTGCTGCACGGCCTTCTCCTCGAGCGGGAGCGAATCGGGCAACAGAACGGAAGCCTGCGACTGTTCATTGCGCAGGTGATATATGCCGGCGTGATAGTCGACACGGATGCCTTGCCGCTGCAAGGCCTTTTTTAAGCGAGGGAAGGTAGACATCGCTGCTGGAAATGAAAAAGGTACGACGCGACCTCCGGTATTCCGGCGGTCGTGAGTACCTTCCTGCAGCAGCGTCGAGGAAGGGAGCGCGGATCATAGCAGACTGCTGCCGTATCCGCGACGGCCGTTGCTCACTTGAGACACCTCAGCCCCGCCAGCGTCGCCTCCACCGCCGTATCAAGCGGCGTCAGCGGCTCGCGGCCGAGCACCGCCGTCACGCGCGCGTTGTCCATCCGCAACGGCTCGCGCCACAGATAGCGCATCTCCAGCATCTCGCGCAGCGTCGTGACGAACGGCGCCGCCGCCCACACGACCCACCACGGGAATTTGCGCACGGCCGGCCGCATCCCGTGCCGCTGCGCCACGCGGCTGATCGCTTCGGCCATCTGCATGCCGTCCGCATCCCAATGCCCGCCGAGATGGAAGCGCGCAAACGACTCCAGCGTGTCGCGCCGCTCGATCAGCTCGACCATCGTGCGCGCGACGTCCGGCAGGTACGCCCACTGATGACCGACACCCGGCCGCCCCGGCACGCTGATGCTCGAAACGGGCCGCCCCGGCTTGATCAGCCCCTGCGCAAACCAGTTGTTGCCGGCGCGCACGCCGAAGAAATCGCCCGCGCGCACGATGATCGTCCGGACGCCCTGCGCAGTCGCTTCCTGCAGCCGCCGCTCCAGTTCGACGCGGATCGCGCCCTTGCGGGTCGCCGGATGCTGCGGCGCATCTTCGCGCAGCACCGGAAACGCGTCGGCGCCGTAGTTGTAGACCGTGCCGGGCAGCACGACGGTCGCCTGCGCCACCGTCGCTGCCGCGATCGTGTTGTCGATCATCGGCAGCACCTGCGTCGGCCAGTTCCGGTAGCCGGGCGGGTTCACCGCGTGCACGATCACGCTGCAGCCGCGCGCGGCCCGCACCACCGCCTCGCGATCCATCGCGTCGCCGCGCACCCACGTCATCCCGTCGCGCTCCACCACTTCGGCGTCGAGCCCGCGCTTGAGCGCGCGCACCTGCCAGCCGGCATCGCGCAACTGCCGCGCGACTTCCCCGCCGATCCCGCCGCTCGCGCCGAGCACGAGTGCCTGTCGTTGCATTCCGCCTGCGTCCGTCGTCATTGCCGTTCTCCGTGAATGAACCATCGTGAGAGGCATTCTGGCGCGCCGGCGGCTAACAAGGAATTGCCTAACCCGGAAGATCAGCTATACATTTATGTATGACCACCGATCTGAACTGGGAACGCTACCGCACCTTTCTCGCGGTGCTGACGGAAGGCTCGCTGTCCGGCGCGGCACGCGCGCTCGGCATTACGCAGCCGACGGCCGGCCGCCACGTCGCGGCGCTCGAAACAGCGTTCGGCCAGACGCTGTTCACGCGCTCGCCGTCGGGCCTGCTGCCGACCGAGGCGGCGCTCGCGCTGCGCGGCCATGCGGAAGCATTGCGCAGCGCGGCGGCGGCTTTCGAGCGCGCGGCCGCAAGCCACGGCGCCGGCGTGCGCGGCACCGTGCGGATCTCGGCCAGCGACGTGATCGCCGTCGAGGTGCTGCCGCCGATGCTCGCGCAATTGCGGCGCGACCATCCGGGGCTTGTCATCGAACTGGTGCCGACCGACCGTATCCAGGACGTGCTGAACCGCGAGGCCGACATCGCGGTGCGGATGGCGCCGCCCGCGCAGGACGCGCTCGTCGCGCGGCGCATCGGCGAAATCGAAGTCGGGCTGTTCGCGCGCGACGATTACGTGGCGCGCAACGGTGCACCGTCGACGACCGACGAACTCGCGCGTCACGCGCTGATCGGTTTCGATACGGTCACGCCGTTCATCCGCTCGGCGGGGCGCGGGATGCCGCTGTGGAAACGCGATGCGTTCGCGCTGCGCACCGACAGCAATCTCGCGCAGCTCGCGATGATCCGCGCCGGCTACGGCGTCGGTTTCTGCCAGACGGGGCTCGCGAAGCGCGACGCACGGCTCGTGCGCCTGCTGCCGGAGCAGCTCGCGATGATGCTGGAGACCTGGGTAGTCATGCACGAGGATCTGCGGACCAGCCCGCGCTGCCGGGCGGTGTTCGATGCGCTCGCGGACGGGTTGCGTGCGTATGCGGACGGAGAAACCGCCGAGTAGGCGGCTCGACGCATCGCGCGGGTGACGCTACTCGTAGCGCTTTCCGGCGAACAGGATATCCGCCATGCGCCGCCACGGATTGTCCGGTACGTCGTAGAAGCGCAGCCCTTCCTCCGACGCCTCGGCCCAGTCGACCATCGCTTCCAGGTACTCGCCGATCGAGCGGTTTTCCCAGCCGAGCGCGGCGCGCGCATACGGCGACGGCGGCGCATCGGCGTCGAGCTGCCGCTCCTTGTTCCAGTCGTGGCCGAGCACGCGCAGGAAGTGGATCAGCGAGCGCTCGTCGACCACGCGCTCCAGCGCGTCCTGCAGCCGTTCGGCCATCTGGCGCTTCAGTTCGTCGTTCATTCGTTCGGCCCTCTTGCTGCTTCTCTCGAATACGCGCCGTCGCATGTCGCGCGGCGCGGTTTTACATCAGCAACTGCCGCGACAGCACCTCGCGCGCCTGCGTGACCGACTCGCGTTCGCCGGGCATCGGCGGCGTCAGCGAAAACACCGCATCGGGCAGCGGCGGCAGCCGGTATTTCGCGCCGAGCCGCATCATGCCGTCGCAGATCGCCGACGCGCACAGGCAGCCAACGCCCAGCCCCGCCGCGAGCATCGACTGCAGCCCCGCGACGCCCGACGCGCTGTGCACCAGCACGTACGGCATGCGCTGCTCGTCGAGCGAGCGCACGGCGATCTGATGCATCATGCAGTCGTCCGGCAGCAGCACGAGCGGCAACGGCTCGGGCAACTGCTCGGCCAGCGCCGGCGACGCGACCCACGACAGCGGCTCGCGCCGCAGCACCCAGCGCGTATCGGCCGACGCCGGCCGAAACGGCCCGCTCGACAGGTGCATCACGACGCCGAGATCGATCTGCCCCCTCGCGTGCGCGATTTCGATGTCCGCGCTCTTCATCGCGCTCACGTGCAAGCTCAACTGCGGATAGCACTCGCGCAGCCGCGCCAGCATCCCCGCGACTTCATTCGTCCGGTAGTAATCGGTGATCGCGACGCGCAGCTCGCCCTTGATCGCCTGCCCGCGCAGCTCGTCGAACGCGGCCTCGTTCAGCGCGACGATGCGCCGCGCGTGCTGCAGCAGCCGCGAGCCGGCCGGTGTCGGCTCGACGCCGCGCTTGCTGCGCACGAACAACGGCACGCCGGCGCGCGATTCGAGCTTGCGCACCTGCTCGCTGACCGTCGACTGCGACAGGTGCAACAGCGGCGCGGCGGCCGTCAGGCTGCCGGCGTCCGCGACCGCCGCGAAAGTACGCAACTGGTCCAGGTCGAAGCCGCGCATCATCGTTCTCCATCCATCGAATAACCCGATGGATGCTACCACTCTTTCCCGCTTTTCCGAATCATCGACCCCGCCGAGAATACGGGATCAATGGCCTGCCAGCGCCGCTCGCGCATGCGGCCCTCATTTTTCGGAACCTGCTTTCATGACGGACAACACCCTTGCCCCCTGCGCGCCGGCCGGCGCGGCCGCCGCGGCGACGCCGCGCAGCCATCACGGCTGGGCGCTCGTGGTCCTGCTGGTCGGCGCCATTCTGCCGCCGCTCGACTACTTCATCGTGAATCTCGCGCTACCGGCCATCCGCGACGGCATCGGCGCGCGTCCGGCCGAGCTCCAGCTCGTCGTGTCGGCCTATGCGTGCGCGAGCGCGGTCGTGCAGATCACCGGCGGGCGCCTCGGCGACCTGTACGGCCGCAAGCGCATGTTCATGCTCGGGATGGCCGGCTTCGTGCTCGCGTCGACGCTGTGCGGGCTCGCCGGCAGCGGCGCGGTACTCGTCGGCGGCCGCGTGCTGCAGGGTTTGTTCGCCGCGATCCTCGCGCCGCAGGTGCTCGCGACGATCCGCAGCGTGTTCAGCCCGCAGGAGCAGGTGCGCGTGATGGGCTTCTACGGTTTCGCGTTCGGACTTGCGGCGGTGATCGGCCAGCTCGGCGGCGGCGCGCTGATCAGCCTGCATCCGTTCGGGCTCGGCTGGCGCGCGATCTTCCTCGTCAATCTGCCGATCGGCATCCTTGCGCTGATCGGCAGCTGGCGCTTCATCCCCGAGAACCGGCCGCCGCGCGGCCAGCGTATCGACGTGCCCGGCACGGTGCTGATGTCGCTGGTCCTGCTGATGCTCGTCTACCCGCTCACGCACGGACGCGAGGCCGGCTGGCCGCTGTGGATGATCGCGTGCCTCGTCGGCGCGGTGCCGATGCTCGGCGCGCTGCTGGCGGTCGAAGCGGGCCGGCTCGCCCGCGGCCGCGATCCGCTGCTCGACGTGCGCCTGCTGCGCAACCCGGTCGTCGCGCTCGGGCTCATGCTCGCGTTCCTGTTCTATACGCTGAGCGCGTTCTTCCTGAGCTACGGGATCTATCTGCAGGGCTGCCTGAACTGGTCGCCGCTCGCGTCAGGCTTCGCGATCCTGCCGCTCGGGCTCGGCTTCCTGGCCAGCCCGCTGCTGATGCCGCGCCTCGTCGGCCGGTTCGGCGGTTACCGGGTGCTCACGCTCGGCTTCGTCATGCTCGCGGCCGGCGTCGCGACCGCCGCCGCGCTCGCGAGCGAAGGCGCGCCGGGGCCCGGCTTCTACGCGGGCATCGCGGCGATCGGCATCGGGCAAGGCCTCGTGCTGCCGTCGGTCGTGCGGATCGTGCTGGCGGAAGTCGATGCGGCGCGCGCGGGTGTCGCATCCGGGATGGTCACCGCGATGCTGCAGATCGGTGCGGCGGTCGGCGCCGCGACGATCGGCGGCGTGTTCTTCGCGCGGCTCGGCGGACATCCGGCCGCGATCGACTACGTGCAGGGGTTCAGGACGTCGATGTTCGTGCTGACGATCGTGCTGCTCGCATGCATCGCGCTGTCGGCCGCGCTCGGGCCGCTGCATCGGCGGCTGCATGCGGGCGCGTGACGCGGGGCGGCGATCGCACCGCTGGCCGGACGTGAAGCGGGAACGGTGAATGCGCGGCCGCTCGCCGGCATCGCATTCATCCGTGTCGTTTGCGTTGCGCTTGCCGCGCTTCCCACTCGGCCAGTTCGGTGCGATAGCGCGCGAGCGCTTCGTCGTAGAGGTCGAAAACGCACGGCGAACAGCCGCTGTTGCAGCAGTCTTCCAGTTCGGGCTGTTCGGGCGGGGTCGGACGGGGATCGTCGATGGACGGATCGGTAGGAGCTGACGTGGGCACGGCGAAAATCGAATGACGGAGAACGCTCAGTATAAGTGGATGCCGCCCAGCCCGGGCGGCACGCATGCGGCGCCGTGCGCTCATCCATAATGGCGCGATCGTCGACGAAGCGCGCAGCGCAGTCGACGGCGCGCCCGCATCGCGCCCCCGAGCACTGCCCTCCGTGCAGCCGAGCCGTCCCCACCGACCGACAGGAGTTGCGTCATGGCTGAAGCAGTGAATCCGCCGGAAGTCTGGGCGCCGTTCGGCGCGTTCTCGATGGCCGTGATCCAGGGCGACGGCCGGATCGTCCATCTGAAGGGGCAAGTCGCGCTCGACCGAGGCGGTCAGGTGGTCGGCCAGGGCGACATGCGCACGCAGGTGCGCCAGACGCTCGACAACATCCGCGACGTGCTGGCCGCAATGGGCGGACAGATGCGGGACGTGATCTCGCTCGTTCACTACGCGACCGACATCGACGCTTTCATGCAGGCCGGCGACATCCGCAAGACGTACTTCGCCGAGCCCTATCCCGTGACGACGACCGTTCAGGTCGAGCGCCTCTACCACCCCGATCTGCTGATCGAAATCACGGCCGTCGCCGAAATTCCGCTGGCGCGGTTTCGCCGGCCGTCGCCTCACGCGTGAATCGCGGCAGTCCGGCACGGCATGGTGCGCTGACCGGAGGTCGCCCCGGCCAGCGCACACGCAACACCGCCGCTTACTTCGCCGGCGCCTCCGGCTTCACGGCGCCGGCGCCCGGCTTGTCGGCCAGCGGCTGCCACGCGGCGCCCAGCGCATACCAGTCGATGCGGCGCGTGAGCGTCATGATCCCGGCGAGGATCGCGAACAGCAGCAGCGAACCGAGCATCAGCGCGTTGTCCTCCGACAGCAGCAGCCCGTAGAGCGCCGCGTACAGCATCGCGAGCAGCGCCGCGAACGTCGCGCCGCGCTTCACGCTGTGCAGCACGAACGACAGGTAGAAGCCGAGCAGCCCGATGCACGCGCCGCTGGCCACGAGATACGCGCGCCCGAACGCGATGTGCTCGGACAGGCTCAACAGCAGCAGGAAGAACAGCGCGAGCGACAGGCCGACCAGCAGGTACTGGATCGGGTGAATGCGCAGCCGCTTCACGAGTTCGTACATGAAGAAGCTCGCGAACGTGAGCATCACGAACAGCGCACCGTACTTCGTCGCGCGTTCGGCCTGCAGGTAGACGTTCACGGGTTCGATCACCGATACCGACGCCATCTCGATCGCACCATCCCCGTTGCCGGATGCGACCTGCTCGCGCGCCTTCGTGTTGAACGACGTCACGTGCCAGTTGCTGGTGAAACCCTGTGCATCGATCGTCCGCTCGCCCGGCAGGAACGCGCCGCCGAAGCTCGGGTGCGGCCACTTCGACTTCAGCGAGAACTCGTTCTGGTCGGCCACCGGCGCAAATGCGACCGATTCCGCCCCCACCAGCGGCAGGTCGAGACTGAACGGCACGACTGCCCCGGCTTTCGCGAGCGCCGCGAGATCGACGTTCGCATGCACGCCCTGGCGCAGGCTCTCCAGCCGCGAGCCCTGCTCGATGTCGAGCCGCTCGCCGCCGATGCGCAGGTCGGGCTGCGCCTTCAACCCGCGAATGTCGCCGATGCCGAGCGCGACATACGCGCCGTCGATCGTGAAGCTCACGTGGCCGTCCGCCTGCGGCAGCTTCTTCAGGTCCGGCAGCGCGAGCGTGCCCGTCATCCGGCTCGCCAGGTCGTACACGAGCGCTTTATGGATGCCGCGATAACGGACCTTGATGTCGAGCGAGCCGTCGACGTTCAGCGTCTTCGGAAACACGAGCAGCCGTTTCGTCTCGCTTCTCAGGCTCGTCTTCGGCGCGCCGCGGGCCGGCGCGCTGTCGCGCACGCGCGTGACTTCCGTGTAATGCACGACGAGCACCGGCCCCGTCACCGTCTGCGGCCCCGCGTAGCTCGCCCAGATGCTCTGCAATGCGCTCTCGCGAAACTCGGCGCGTTCCTGCACGATGCTTTGCACCATGTGCAGCGGGATCAGGATCAACAGCACGAGAAACGCGGTGATCACGGACTTGAACAACAGGACTCGATTCATTGCTGAAGGTACCGGAATGGAAGGTACGGCCAGCATGACCGGGCCCGGTGAAGGGCGATTGAAGCCGGTGTGAAGCGAATGTGTGGCGAGCGTGAAGCGCGCTCAACCCGCCGACGGCAACGTGAGCGTCGCGCATGCGCCGCCTTCGTCGCGGTTCGCGAGCGCGACCTGGCCACGGTGCAGCATCGCGACTTCGCGGACGAAACACAGCCCGAGGCCCGTACTGCGATCCTGCCCGTCGGGGCGCGGCAGCGAATAGAAGCGATCGAACACGCGCGGCAGCGCGTAATCGGGCACGCCCGGGCCGTCGTCGGCGACGCGCACGACCGCCACGTGCGCCCTGCCCGCCGGCTGCCGTTCGAGCGCGATCCGGATCGTGCTGCCGTGCGGCGCGAAATCCAGCGCGTTGTCGAGCAGGTTGCCGAGCGCCTGGCGCAGCAGGAACGGATCGCCTTCGACGACCGCCGGATCGGCCGCGTCGTGCACGTCGATCCGCAGGCTCACGCCGCGCTGCCGTGCGCGCGGCTCGATATCGTCGACGAGCTGTTCGAGCACCGGCAGCAGCGCGACCGGTTCGTGCACCGACAGGCGCTGCTTCTGCTCGACTTCGGCCAGCGCGAGCAGCTTGCGGATCATCTGTTCGAGGCGGCCGGCCTGGCGGCGGATGTTCCCGGTGAAGCGCTGGCGATTCTCGACCGGCATGTCCTCCTGCAACAGCTCGGCCGCGCCGCTGATCGCCGCCAGCGGGCTCTTCATCTCGTGCGTGAGCGTGTGGATGTAGGTCTCGACGTACTGCCGGTCCTCCAGCCGCTGATGCATGCTCTCCACCGCGCGGCCGAGTTCGGCCAGCTCGTTCGCGCCCTGCAGCGGCATCACCGCGCGTTCGCCGGCCGCGATCGCGCGCGCATAGCGCTGCAATCGCCGCAGCCCGAGCACCAGCCACCACGTGCACGCGGCGCCGATCAGGATCGCGCCGCCCATCAGCAATGCGCCGTACAGCATGATCTTGCGCTGGCTGCGCGCGATGAACGGCGCGACGGTCTGGTTCGGCTTCGCGATCGTCAGCACGCCGATGATGTCGTTCCCGCGCCGGATCGGCGCCGCGACGTGCATCACGGTGCTGCTGTCGTCGTTCGGATCGGCGCGCGTGCTGCGCGCGCCGTATTCGCCGCGCAGCGTCCGGTACACGTCGTTCCAGCGCGAATAGTCCTGCCCCACCGCACCGCCGTCCGAGTCGTAGCGCACGATGCCGTGCGCGTCGGTGATGTAGATGCGGTAGCTGATCGTGTTCTTGTGCATGCCCCACACGTTCGCGCTGACCGGGCTCGCGTGCAGCTTTTCGAGCTGCCGCGCGAATGCGCCGTCGGCGATGTGGCCGCTCGCCATGTCGTCGGCGGCCAGCGTCGCCAGCACCTGCGCGGTGTCGACGAGCGTGTCCTCCATCGCCTCGCGCACGCCGGGCTTCACCTCCTGCACGAACACGCGCAGCGTGATCAGCGCGGCAAGACCGACGATCAGGAAGAAGCCGAAGAAGATGCGCAGGCCGATATGCATGGGCGGTGCCGGTCGTTACGGTTGCAGCGAATAACCCATCCCGCGATGCGTGCGGATCGGGTCGCGTTCGGGGTCGATCGCGCGCAGCTTGGCGCGCAGCGTCTTGACGTGCGTGTCGACCGTGCGGTCGGCCGAATCGAAGGCCTCGTGCCACACGAGGTCCATCAGTTGCTCGCGCGAATAGATGCGCCCCGGATGCCGGACCAGCAACGCGAGCAGGCCGAACTCGTAGCGTGTCAGGTCCAGCGCGTGGCCGAGCCACGACACGCGCGCACCATCGGTGTCGAGCACGAAACCCGGCGCAACGGGCCCGGCTGCAGTGGCCGGCGCCGGCATCGGCATCGGTTGCGGTTGCGGCGCGGCCGGCCGGTGGAAGCGGCGCAGGATCACGCGCACCCGCGCGGCCAGCTCGCGCGGCGAAAACGGCTTGACCACGTAATCGTCGGCGCCGATTTCGAGCCCGACGATCCGGTCGATTTCATCGTGCCGCGCGGTCAGGAAGATCACCGGGATATCGGTGAACGTGCGCAACCGCCGGCACACTTCGAAGCCGCTCATGTCCGGCAGGCCGACGTCGAGCACGACCAGGTCGAAGTGCGACTCGGACAGGCGGTCGAGCGCCGCCTGCCCGAGCGTGCAGTGGACGGTCTGCATGCCGTCGGTGCCGAGGGCGTAGACGATCGTGTCCGCGATCGCCATTTCATCTTCGACGATCAGGATATTGGGCTGATTCATGGTCTCGGGCAGGGCTCGCGTTTCCGGTGCGACATTGTACGCACGGCCGGACCGGGCGCGAGCCGCAGCGAGACGCCGGCGCTACGCCACGCGGCCGCTCACCGGAATCGATGCGCCGGTGATCGCCTGCGCGTCGGCCGACAGCAGGAAGCCGATCGTCGCGGCGATCTGTTCCGGCCGCACCCAGCGCGTGAAATCCGTATCGGGCATGTCCGCGCGATTCGGCGGCGTATCGATGATGCTCGGCAGGATCGCGTTCACCGTCACGCCGCGATCGAGCAGTTCGGCCGCCAGCGCCTCGGTGAGCCGCGCGACGCCGGCCTTCGCGGCCGCATACGCGCCCATGCCCGCGCCGGCCTTGAACGCCGCGCCCGCGCCGATGTTCACGACGCGGCCGGCCGGGCTCGCCACCAGGTACGGCAGCGCGGCCTTCGACGCGTTCAGCGCGGTCTTCACGTTCAGTTCGTACATGCGGTCCCACGTCGCGGCGTCGCCGTCGGCGATCGTCTGCCACGTGAAAGCGCCGGCGATGTTCAGCAGCGCGTCGACGCGGCCGAATTCGCGCTGCACGATGTCGAGCGCCCGGACGGCCGCCTGCGGATCGACGAGATCGATGCCGCCGATGCGCAACGCATCGGCCGGCACGCCGGGCAGCGCCGGTGCCGCCGGCGCTTCGCCCCGGCCGATCAGCGCGACGCGTGCGCCGCGCTCGCTCAGCCACGCGGCCGTCGCGACGCCCAGATGGCCGAATCCGCCGGTAATCGCGACTGCCTTGCCTTTCAGGTCGTGTTCCATCGATGTTCTCTCCTGGATCGAGGGTTGCTTGATGATGCGTGGTGCATGGTTCATGCCGGCCGCAGCACGAGCGTGCGAGGCCGGCGTGCCGACAGCGTAGCGCCCTTCACGCATCCGTGCGCGCAGCGACGAGATTGCGGCGGCGCAGTTCCTCCGTCGTTTCGCCCCGGTTGCCCGGCTGCCAGCCCGGCGGCAGCATCACGAAGCGGATCGCGGTCCACACGTCGCGGGCCGTCGCGACGTCGCGCACGAGGCTCGCCCAGTGTTCGAGCTCGACGACGAACGGATTGCGCGAGCGGGTCGGCGTGACGAGGCCGTAGCGGCACGGCTCGTCGGCGCGTTCGGCGACATAGGTGCCGAACAGCCGGTCGAACACGATCAGCACACCGCCGTAGTTCGCATCGAGGTAGTCGAGGTTCGACGCATGGTGCACACGATGCGCGGACGGCGTGTTGAACACGTATTCGAGCCAACCGAGCTTCGGCATCCACGTGTTGTGCAGCCAGAACTGGTACATCAGGTTGAACGACAGGATCGCGAGCACGGCTTCCGGACGCACGCCGAGCCACACGAGCGGCGTGAAGAACATCGCGGCGCCGGCGATCTTGCCGGTCCAGCCGAGACGGAACGCGGACGACAGCGTCAGCTGGTTCGGCGAATGATGCACTGCATGGGTCGACCAGAAGAAGCGCACGCGATGCGACGCGCGGTGATACCAGTAGTAGCAGAACTCCTGGCCGACGAACACGAGCAGCGCGAGCGCGACGCTGTGCAGCGGAATCGTGAAGAGCCGGTGCGCCCAGGCGAAATCGAAGACCGGCGTGGCGAGCGACAGCGGCACCAGCGCGAGCAGCTTGCGGCCCGCGAGATCGGCGAGCGACAGCCAGACTTCGTTCCAGTCGAACGGTTCGGGCTGGCGGCTGCGGCGCCACGTGAGCACCGCCGCCTCGACAAGCGAGACGGCGACGATGAAGAGTGTGACGAAGTACGCGAGCTTTCCTGTGGTCATGAGCATGATGGGTCTTTCCTTCGGTTGAGTCGGACGCGTCATGTGCGGCACGTGCTGCCATCGCGTCGGATGGAACGCACTGTAGTGGGCGCGAAACGGAAAGACCACGGATGAAATGTGTCGCCGTATGTCGCCGGGAAATGCGTTCGGGCGGTGTGCAGTGGTCGTTGGCGCGCGTGGCCTGGCGACGGGACGGTTCGCGCCAGCGAGTGCTTTGGGCCTTCGGGAAATGTGTCGCCGTATGTCGTGGCGGAGCCGATCGACGACTTGTGCGATACGCGGCGACGGATGCGGCGGCGTGACATACGAACGCTGCCGTTGCCGAGTGATTCGCGGCTCGCGTATTCGGCATTCATCGGAAGGTTTGCCGCAACGGCTGCATGTCGCGAAGCAACGCATGCCGCGTCGTGATCGTGCATCGTGCATTGCCTGCTTTTAATGTGCGTGACGTGCCTCCGCGCATGCAAGGATCGGCCGGCAAATATGTCGCCGCATGTCGCCACGACACACTTCCGGATGGCGCACGCCGCGCGCCGATCAATTCCTCCGTACCTCACTGCCACGCGACTGCATCGCCGGCAGCCTTGCCCGACGCGGCATGCCCGCGATCCGCACGGACGACGCACGCATTCGTCGTACCGAAAAACACGCGCCACGTGTAACACCGCGACATCTTTTATGACGCGACTGGCGCGCGCTGCCGTCCTAAAGTTCGTCCCGTCGCCACGCCACCGCGTGCACCGAAACGAACCGCAAGGACACCCGATGAAAACCCGCTTCCTCGTCACCGCCGCCGCTCTCGTCACGCTCGCCAGCGCGCCGGCCTTCGCCGGCTGGTCCGGCCACGGCACCGCCTACACGCCGCGCGGCACCTACAGCGGCGCGCATGCCGGCTCGTGCGGCGGCGGCAGCTGCTCGCACGCCGGCGGCGTGATCGGCCGCGGCGGCGGCCTCGCAACCAATACGGGCACCGTCACGCGCACCGCGCCGGGCCAGTTCTCGAACAGCGGCACCGCCGTCGGCCCCAACGGGCGCTCGGTCGAGCACAACGGCGACACGAGCTGCGCGGACGGCACCTGCTCGCATACCGGTTCGCTGACGGGCTCGGACGGCCGCAGCGCATCGACGTCGGGCAGCGTGACGCGCAACGGCCCAGGCCAGTACGCGTCGAGCGGCACGATCACCGGATCGGGCGGCAACACGGCCAGCCACACGGCGTCGACGAATTGCGCGGGGTCGACCTGCTCGCGCTCGGGCACCGTGACGGGTACGGATGGCGGCAGCGTCACGCATTCCGGCAGCGCGACGCGCGTCGCACCCGGCGTCGTGACGACGTCGGGCGGCTCGACCATCGTTCATGGCGGTACGGTGTCGACCGGCGGCACGGCGGTGATTCACGGCAGCACGGCGGCCGGCGGCACGGTCGTCGTGGCGGGAGGAACGGTGCCGGTGCCCGTCGCGCCGCCCCGCCGGCTGCGGTGATCGTGACGCCGCCAGTTACCGCCACGGTCGCTGTCGCGCCGCCGGCGCCGGCTGCCGTCGTCGTCGCGGCGCCGCCGGCTCCGGCCGCTGTCGTCGTCACGCCTGCGCCGCCCAAAACCGTCGTCGTCGCACCGCCGCCGAAAGTCGTGCATGTTGCGCCGCCGAAAGCGGTCGTGATTGCACCTGCCCCGGCCCCGCGCATCGTCTACGTCGCACCGCCCCCGCCGAAGGTCCTGTACCTCGCACCGCCGCTGCCGCGTTCCGTGTACGTCGCCCCGCGCGCCGTGTATGTCGCTCACCCGCCGCGCGCGGTCGTCTGGGTGCCCGCCCACTGGGCCGGCCGCATCTGGGTGCCTGCTCACTGGGCGTAACCCGATATCGATCCGTTTCGTTTTCCACCCGTTTCCGTTTCATCAACCACCCGGCCGGCGCAGACCGTCGGCCACGCAAGGAGAAACCCCATGAAGTCCATCAAGAAGATGATTGCCGTCGTCGTTTTGTGTATCGTCTCAGCAGCAGCGTCGGCCCAGCAGATGCCGGCGGGCGCGGCGAACGGCGGCGCACGCGTCGAACATGCGCTGATGCAGTTGCAGGCCCGCTTCGCCAGCGCGAACACGACGCACGACGGCAAGCTCACCCGCGAGCAGGCCGCCGCGGGCATGCCGATGGTCGCGCAGCATTTCGACGAGATCGACACGCAGCGCAACGGCTATGTCACGCTCGCGCAGATCGCCGGCTTCATGCGCCAGCGCATGGCGGCCCGCTGACCGACAACGAGCGTGCGGCCGCGCGGCCGTACCGGGAGGCAGCCGATGGAACAGTCCAGCAAGATCATCGTGCTCGACGACGAAGCCGAGTTGCGCAACATGCTGCAGCGCTTCCTGACCGGCCAGGGCTTCCAGGTCCGCGCGGTTGCCGACGGCAAGCGGCTCGATCGCCTGCTGCAGCGCGAACCGTACGACTTGCTGGTGCTCGACCTGATGATGGAACCCGAGGACGGCCTGAGCGTGTGCCGGCGCCTGCGCGCCGAAGGCCACACGCTGCCGATCCTGATGCTGACCGCGAAAGGCGACGCGGCCGACAAGGTCGTCGGCCTCGAAACCGGCGCCGACGATTACCTGGCCAAGCCGTTTCTCCCCGACGAACTCGTTGCGCGCGTGCGTGCGCTGCTGCGGCGGCAGAAGATGGCGGCCGGCGAACCGACGGTGACGTCGCAACGATTGCGCTTCGGCGCGTTCACGTTCGACGTCGGCCAGCAGACGCTGATGCGCGACGGCGCGCTCGTCGAGATCCATTCGGCGCAGATGCTGCTGTTGCACGCGCTCGGCTCGTCGCCGAACCGCGCGGTGAGCCGCGAGAACCTGCTCGCCCGCGCGCGCGGCCGCGACCACGACGCACTCGATCGCAGCGTCGACGTGCAGATCCTGCGGCTGCGCCAGATCGTCGAGGACGATCCCGGCAAACCGCGCTTCATCAAGACCGTCTGGGGCATCGGCTACATGCTGGTGGCCGGCGTCGAGACGTGATGCGACTCCCGCTGCCGCGCTCGCTGCTCGCGCGCAACATCGCGCTGCTGGTGGCGCTCGTCGCGCTGTCGCTCGCCTGTTCGCTCGCCGTGCTGCTCCACTACGTGCAGCGCCCGCGCATCGAACGCGCGTCGATCATCTTCTCCGACTACGTGCAATTGCTCGACCGTACGCTGGCCGCCGTGCCGCCGGACGCGGGCCGCGCGATGGCCGCGCAGCTCGGCGGCCAGACATCGCCGCCGCCCGCTGCGCCGCCGGGTGCGCCGAACCTGTCGGCCTTCTTCCGCGCCTGGCAGCGCGACGTGTTCATGCAGGCGCTCGAACGCCACCTGCCGCCCGGGCTGCCGGCGCGCTGGCAATCGGGCGACGACGAACGCCTGTGGATCCGGCTGCATGCGGCCGGCTCGCCCGTCTGGGTGCCGCTGCCGATGGCCGCCGACGCGCAGGCGAGCGGCATCACGACGGCCCTCGCGCTGTCGGTCGGGCTGGCGCTGCTCGCTGCGCTGACCGGCTATCTGATCCAGCTCCACTTGAACCGGCCGCTCGACGCGCTGGCACGGGCGGCGCAGCGCGTGAGCGCGGGCGAGCGCCCGCCGCCGCTGCCGACCGACGGCCCGACCGAAATCGCCGACGTGAGCCGTGCGTTCAACCAAATGGCCGACGCGCTGCAACAGGCGGAAGCGACCCGCTCGCTGATGCTGGCCGGCGTGTCGCACGACATTCGCACGCCGCTCACCAAGCTGCGCCTCGCGATCGCGATGGCGCTGCCGCGCGGCACCCATGACGCGCTCACCGCCTCGGCCGAGCATTATCTGGACCAGATCGATACGATCCTGCAGCAATTCATGGACTACGCCGGCAGCGGCGAGCGCGAAACGCCGCAACCCGGCGACCTGAATGCGCTGATCGGCCAGCTCGTCGCGGATTTCGCGGGGCTCGGTCACGAATTCGAATTCGACGAAGGCGATGTGCCCGTGTTCGCGTTCCGCCCGATCAGCCTGATGCGGCTGCTGATGAACCTGATGCAGAACGCCGTCGTGTATGGACGTACGGGCCTCGGCGTACGTACCTGGACCGAACGGGGCATCGCATATGCGGTGGTCGGCGATCGCGGCAACGGCATCGGCGCCGCCGAACTCGAACGACTGAAGGCGCCGTTCAGCCGGGGCGCGAACGCGCGCAGCCATGCGGGCGGCACCGGCCTCGGCCTCGCGATCGTCGAGCGGATCGCCCGCCTGCACGGCGGCTCGCTGACGTTTCGCGACCGCGACGGCGGCGGCCTGGAGGCCGTCGTCGCGCTGCCGCTCGATTCGTCAGCGCCGGGCCGCCCGTCGCTGACGGCCTGATGACCTGACGGCTTGACGGCCGCCCGCGCCGGCGCGTGACATGCGCCGACATAATTCCTGCGTGGCGCGCCGCGCCCGACCTCCGCATACTTGCGCCTGCGTGTTGCGCAACGGCATGACAACCCTTCTCCGCCAGCGTCCACGCCCCGCTTCCGATCGTTCGCGTTCCTGAATGCCGCGACAGTATCGGCACCTTCATCCAGGCAACGGAGATCGACATGTTCACTTCCCTTCACGCACTTGCCGCACAGGCCAAACGTCTGACCAGTGCCGCGCTGATCGCGAGCGCGCTCGCCATGACCGGCTGCGCATCGACCGCGATCACGGCCACGACCTCCGTGCCGGCGGCACGCGCACTGCCGCAGGTTCACGCGGACGTCGTGTATGTATCCGCTTTCGACGTGGGCGCAACCGACGTCAAGGTCGACGGCGGGATGATCAGCAAGCTCGCGACCCTCGCGCACGGTTCATCCGCCGACGTGCAGCGCCAGCAGAGCGCGCTAAGACCCGCGCGCAGCTCGCCGACGCGCTCGTGCGCGAACTCCGGTCGCAAGGCCTGCCCGCGCTGCGCGCCGACGGCCCGGTGCCCGACGACCGCGACGCGCTGGTCATCGAAGGCCGATTCGAGACGATTGACGCCGGCAACCGCCGCCGGCGCGTGCTGATCGGCCTCGGCGCGGGCAAGAGCGAAGTGGGCGCGTCGGTCACCGTGCTGTTCCAGCCGGCCCACGGCGCACCGCAGCCGCTCCATACGTTCTCCGCCAGCGCGAACAGCGGCCACCTGCCCGGCATGGTGGAAACCGCCGGGGTCGGCGCGGCGGCCGGCCGCCTCGCGACGTCGGCAGCGGTCGGCGCCGGCCTGCACGGCGCGTCGGAAGCCAAGCACGACACGGTGGCATCCGATACGGACCGGCTCGCACGCTCGATCGCGAAGCAGCTCGCCACGCAGAACGCGGCGAACGCATGGCTGCCGACGGCGGTGGCGAGCTGACGCATCGCCGCTCTGCACGCGCGACGCAGGGCGGTGCGCGGTGCGCGGTGCGCGGTGTGCGGTGTGCGGTGTGCGGTGTGCGCCGTGCGCCGTGCGCCGTGCGCCGTGCGCCGTGCGGCAGGCAGCAGGCAGCAGGCAGCAGGCAGCAGGCAGCAGGCAGGCGAGCATGCGGACGGCCGGGCATAATGCGCAAGGCTCGTCCGCTGCAGCCCGCGCCGCAATCGTGCTGCACGATCCGACAGCCCTCGCCATTCCCGTCTCGAATCCTGAATCTCAACCCGTCAATTTCATGCAAGTACTCGTCGTTGGAACCGGCAAGCTGGCTAATGAGCTGCTCGGCTCGCACAAGCTCGACCCGTCAACCTGTCGCGTGATGCCGTGGTCGGACAACGTGCGTAGCGACACCCGACGTAGCGACGCCCGATCGATCGTCGTGCATGCCGGTTCCGGCCGCGAACTCCCCGCCGCGATCGCGTTCTGCCAGGCCACTGCATCGCCGCTCGTCGAACTCTCCACCGGCTCCGACCTCGAAACCGGATCGCACGGCTTCCCGGTCGTGCTCTGTCCGAACACGAACATCCTGATGCTCAAGTTCATGAGCATGCTGGAAACCAGCGGCCATCTGTTTCGCGACTGCGAAATCAGCCTGATGGAGTCGCATCAGGCGGGCAAGACGTCCGTGCCCGGCACGGCCGTCGGCATCGGCCAGTCGCTCGGCGTGCGGCCGGAGGACATCCGCTCCGTACGCGACCCGGACGTGCAGCGCAGCGAATTCGGCATCCCCGACGATCAGCTCGGCCGCCATGCGGTGCACCGGATACGCATCGACGACGGCGCGTGCAGCCTGCAGTTCGAATCGCGCGTGGTCGGCGCGACACCCTACGCGGACGGCGTATCGCGGATCGTCGAAGCCGTCCGGCAGCACGCGCTCGAGAACCGCCGCTATTCGATCGTCGAGTTCATCCGCAACGGCTGGCTGTAGTCGCGACGACGATACCCTTCACGGCCGACGATCGCCCCGCAGCAAGCGCATCGCCGGCCACGGCCTCGTCGCGGCCGTTGCTCTTGCGGGTTCATCGTTACCCGTCTCCCAGCACCGCCCCGCTCTCCGGCAACGTCGCACCGCCATCGACGACGATCGTCTGCCCTGTGATGTACGCAGCGTCCGCCGACGCGAGAAACAGCATCGCGTTGGCGATATCCTCCGGCTCGCCCATCCGCGCCAGCGGAATGTCGCGCGCGATCTGCGCCGCGACCGACGCGTCGCCGAGATTGCCGGCCGCCGGCGTGCGGATCATCCCGGGCTCGACGCCGTTGACCGTCACGTTGCGGCGCGCGAGCTCCAGCGCCGCCGCGCGGATGAAGCCGTTCACGCCGGCCTTCGACGCCGCATAATGCGCGAGCCCCGGATACACGACACGCGGCCCCGTCACCGACGAGGTAACGAGTAGCCGCCCGGCCCCCGCACGCTCGAATGCCGGCAACGCCGCCTGCGCGAGCCAGAACAGCGCCGACAGGTTGACCGACAGCGTCCGTTCGAGTGTCGGCTCGTCGATCTGCGTGAACGGCGTCAGCGGGAAATACGCGGCGTTGTGCACGACGACATCGAGCCGGCCGGCGTCGCGCTCGACCGCCGCGACCAGCGCGACCAGCTCGTCGCGGCTGGCAGCATCCACCCGATAGGCACGCGCATCGCCGCCGGCGCTGGCAAGCGCATCGGCCTGCGCGGCGGCGGCCTCGCCGTTCAGGTCGGCGATCGCGACGAACGCGTCGGATTCCGCGAAACGGCGCGCGATCGCCGCGCCGATCCCTTGCGCGGCGCCGGTGACGAGCACGACGCGCCCGCTGAAATCCGCGCGCAGGCGGCCGCTGCCCGGCACGGCAGTCATCGCCGCGCCTCCTCGTCGCCGAGCGGATGCACGGTTTCGTTCAGCACCTGCGCATGCGCGCCGATCTGGAAATTCGACAGCGTGCCGAAATCGCCGCCCTGGTAGCCGAAGATCTTGCCGTCGGTCTTGCGCTGCGCGAGATCGATCAGCACGACGCCGAGCGTCGGCACCACCTTTTCGCGCCACACGAACAGGTACAGCTCGCTGGCGATCCTGAAGTAATGGCACCGGTCGACATCGGCCAGCCCGCCTTCGACGCCCTGCAGGCACTGCCACGCGTAGAAATTCTCGTTCAGGTAGATGTGCTCGTAGCATTCGGTCGGGCTGTAGCGGTACATCGTCCGCTTGCCGATCAGCTCGCGCGTGAGCGCATGCAGCGGCCCCGGCTGTGCATGGCCGCCGAGCGTGCCGTGCCGGAACTCGGTATCGACGGCCGTGAGCGGCAACCCGCGTGCGACGCGCGTGAACGCGTCGATGCGCGTATCGGCTTCCGTCGGCAGCGTGCCGACGACCGACGTCCACACGCCGTCGTCGAGATCGATCACGAGACTGACCGACGTCGCGCGGGCGGCCGAGTCGATGTAATCAACGAAGTACAGCCCGTCGCGCAGCCGCGTCACGCGGCACGGCTCGCGGCCGCCCGCGTCGGTTGCCGCATCGCGCCATTGCAGCGCGCCGGGTTCGAACGTATAGACGCGCCACGCGCCCGTTGCGTCGTTGAGCGTCAGCGTACGCCCGGCGAGCGCGTCGACGGGCGCGAGGATGTTCGCTTCCGGCGCGAAACCATCCGCGAGCGCGCCAACCTGAATGAATACCGGATCCTGTCGTTCCACCTGCCGTCTCCCGCGCAGCTTCAGGCCCGGCGGGCCGTGTACGCTGCTCATGTGCACATGGTGCGGGTTGCGCACGCCGCGCGGTATCCGCCAAAAGGATGAAGGGCGCACGGCGCCGGAACGCGCTAAAGTGCACGAAATCCGCGCCGCACCCGGCGCGAGGAGCGCACATGCACCGTGTCACCCACTACCGGCGGACTTGCGAAGGCATCGAGGCGATCAGCCTCGAATCCGACCGTGCGTTTCCGCGCCACGCGCACGACGAATTCGGGGTCGGTGTGATCGTCAGCGGCGCGCACCGGTCGTGGAGCGGCCGCGGGCAGGTCGACGCGCTCGCCGGCGACGCGATCATGGTCAACCCGGGCGAAATGCACGACGGTTCGCCGATCGATGCCGGCACGGGCCGGCGCTGGCGGATGCTGTACCTCGCGCCCGCGCTGGTTGCGGGTGTCGCGGCGGAAGAAGGTCTGGGCGGCGTCGAGCTCGCGCATCCGGCGGTGCGCGACGCGCGGCTCGCAGCCGCCGTCGGGCGGCTGCATGCGCGCATCGTCGCCGGGGAAACCCAGCCGCTCGCGCGCGACGAGGCGCTCGTGATGCTCGTCGCCGGGCTCCTCGCCCGGCACGCGAACCGCGCGCCGCCGGCAGCCGGCGTTGCACCGGCGATCCGCGTCGCACGGGAGCGACTCGACGCGGCGCCGGCCGCGCCCGTTTCGCTCGCCGAGTTGGCCGACCTGAGCGGCGTGAGTCGCTTCCAGTTGTTGCGCGGGTTTGCGCGCGAACTCGGCATCACGCCGCACGCGTACCTGATCCAGTCGCGCGCGCGGCTGGCGCGCACGCTGCTCGCCGGCGGCCTGCCGATCGCGGATGCCGCGGCCGAAGCCGGCTTTGCCGATCAGAGCCACCTGACGCGCGCATTCGCACGCCAGTTCGGGATCACACCGGGGCGGTTCACGCAGGCGGTTTGATGCTGCCGTGATTCCGGCGCGAAGCCGCTGGACGAGCGGCCATCGGCGATTGTTGATCGTTGCGGCTTGGGTGGCGCAGCGCGCCGATGCAAGCGCCCTGCTCGATGCATTCGGCGGACTCGATGCGCCTACCCGAGTCCGAGCCCGAGCCCTAAGACCAAACCCAAGCCCAAGCCCGCGCTGCAATTTCGTTCAAGACGGCCACCGCCGCCATACGCGACGATGCGGCGCATGAAAACACGACTGATTGGCTATCTCTATCTCGCCGCCGCGATGGCGGGCGTCGGCAGCACCGTCATCGCGAGCCGTCTCGCGGCGAGCGGCCTGCCGCCGTTCGCGGCCACGGCGTTGCGCTTCCTGATCGCGACCCCGCTGCTGTTCGCGCTGATGCGCGCGCAGCGCATGCGCTGGCCGCGCATTTCCGCACGCGACGCGGTACTGCTCGTCATCCAGGCTGCGGCAGGCGGTGTCGGCTACACCGTGCTGTTGATCAGCGGCACGAAGCTTTCGTCACCGCTCGACGCGGGAGTGATGCTGGGCACGCTGCCGGCAATGTCAACGCTGATCGCGGCCGTCGTGCTGCGCGAGCGGCAGACACCGCGCGACTGGTTGGCCGCCGCGCTCGCAACGGCCGGCGTACTGTTCGTCACGTTCGCGCCCGGCCAGACGATGCCGTCGCTCCAGACGCTGGCCGGCGATGCGCTGGTGCTGGCCGCCGTCGCATGCGAAGCCGTATTCATCCTGCTCAACCGGCGGCTCGCCGCACCGTTGCCGCCGCTCGCGCTGTCCACCGCGATGTCGGGCCTCGGCTTCGTGCTCGCATTCGTGCCGGCTGCATTCGAATGGCACGCGGTGGCGGCCGGCTGGACCGTCGGCGCCGTGTCGGCGATCGCCTACTACGCGCTCGTGCCGACCGTGCTCGGCTACCTGTGCTGGTATGCCGGTTCGGCACGCACGAGCGGCACCGAAGCCGCGCTGTTCACGGCGGTCGCGCCGGTCTCGGCCGTACTGTTCGCAGTCGCGCTGTTCGGCGAGACGCTGAACGGCACGCGTGTCGCCGGCATCGCACTCGTCGTCGCGGGCATGCTCGTCGGCGCCACACGCCGGCGCGAACCGTCAGCCCGGACACGCACCGCAGAGCCGGCGAAGCCGGGACAGCCGGCCCGCTCCGCGCCGTCGACGCAAACCGCCGTCGACTGATCCGCGTTCGTCACGTCATTGCGGCAGCGGCGGTCGCTTCGTCCCGCCGCACTGCCCGTCGATCCCCTCGTTCCGACGCCGCCGTCTGCGACTGTAGGAATGTGTCCGCACACTGCAAAACCGTTGCGCGCCACCTCGCAAGATGCAATATTCGCGTGGCCGGGACCTTTGACAACCATCGAACAATAATTCGCCAAACAATGAACAGGAAGGAAGCCAAGACAAGAATCGCGGTGCTGCTGTCCGCGGGAACGAGGAAGGCCGACGTGCTGGCCGATCTGTCCGGACAGGGGCTCAAGGATCGCGTGCTCGCGGGCCTGATCGCATCGCGCGCCGATCCCGAACGCTGCCGCAAGAACAAGGTTCACGTCCGGATCCTGGTCGCGCTCGGCATCGCCCAGTTGGCGATCAGCCTCGCGCTCGCGTATTACATCTCCGCCACCGCCGGCACTGGCATCGTGTTGCTGTTCCTCGCGCTGACCGTGCCGCTGTCACTGCTGTTCATCTGGGGATTCGCGACCCATCGCGTCGGCGCATATCACGCGTTCATCCTGCTGTCGCTACTGCAACTGCCGAAGACCATCGCCGATCTCGGTCGCGATCCGTCGACGGCGCTGCCGAGCCTCGTCATCACGATCCTGCTCGTGGGCTACGTGTGGTTCGTCCGCAACCGGATCTTCCCCGACTACGGCTGGTTGACGCCGCGCAAGGTCGAAGGCCGCTACGCATTCGTGGAACACGCCTGACACCGCCGGCACCCGCGCAGCCCGAAAAAAAGGCGCCGGGCCGCCCCGCAATCGCGGGACGGCCCGGCGCCTTCTGCATTCCGGAACCCGTCGACTTACTTGGCCTTTTCAGCCGAATCGCTGATCGCCTGGCCACCCTTCGAAATGTCCTGGCCCATGCCGGCAACCGTATTGCAACCGGCCAGCGCGGCGGTTACCACCAGAAGCATTGCAGCAATCGTACGCGTCATTCTCGTTCTCCTTCGAATCAACAAGCCCGACCGGGCGAATCGTATGCGGCGCGGCGCCCCGCAAGCTGCCGGGCACGGGGCCTGACCTGATTATACGGAGACGGACGCCGCGCGCCAGTACGAACCTGTCGGGTGTCACACGCACCGCACAACCGGTTCTCGCAGATTTTCCTTGACTTCATTGCGGCAGGAACTAATATACGCACCGCGTATATTTTCCGCCAGGAGCCGCCGATGACCGTTCCCCAGCAAGCCTTCCTCCGCGACGCGATGCGCCGCCTCAACATGACCCGCGAAGCGTTCGCCAATCGCATCGGCGTCAGCCGGCGCGCGCTGGACACGTGGCTGCTGCCCGACGATTCGCAGGAATCGCGCGGGATGCCCGAGATCGTCGAGCGCTTCGTGTCGGAAATCGTCGAGCGCTCGGCACCGGATGGCAGCATCTATACGCAAAGCGTAGATAATCAGGGGCTCTCCAAGCAGTTCCTGTTCGAAGGCAAGCCGCAGCTGCTGTCGGTCGACCAGTTCTCGCGGGAATCGGTCGAGGCGCTGTTCCGTGTTGCCGACGTGATGCAGCCGATCGCGCGGCGCCACAAGGTTTCGCGTGTGCTGGAAGGCGCCGTGCTCGGCAACCTGTTCTTCGAGGCAAGCACGCGCACCCGCGTATCGTTCGGCGCGGCCTTCTGCCGGCTGGGCGGCTCGGTGTGCGACACGACGGGCTTCACGTTCTCGTCGATGGCCAAGGGCGAATCGATCTACGACACGAGCCGCGTGATGGCCGGGTACGTCGACGCGCTCGTGATCCGCCACCCGGAAAAAGGCTCGGTGGCCGAGTTCGCGCGCGCAACCAACCTGCCGGTGATCAACGGCGGCGACGGCCCTGGCGAGCACCCGAGCCAGGCGCTGCTCGATCTCTATACGATCCAGCGTGAATTCTCGCGGCTCGGGAAGATCGTCGACGGCGCGCACATCGCGCTGGTCGGCGATCTCAAGTACGGCCGCACGGTGCACTCGCTCGTCAAGCTGCTCGCGCTGTACCGCGGGCTCAAGTTCACGCTCGTGTCGCCGCCGACGCTCGAGATGCCGGCGTACATCATCGACCAGATCTCGACGAACGGCCATGTGATCGAGCAGACGACCGACCTCGCGGCCGGGCTGCGCGGCGCGGATGTCGTGTACGCGACGCGCATCCAGAAGGAGCGCTTCACCGACGAATCGTTCGAAGGCTACACGCCGGATTTCCAGATCAATCAGGCGCTCGTCGACTCGGTCTGCAAGCCCGACACGCTGATCATGCACCCGCTGCCGCGCGACAGCCGGCCCGGCGCGAACGACCTGTCGGTCGACCTGAACCGCGACCCGCGCCTCGCGATCTTCCGGCAGACCGACAACGGCATTCCGGTGCGGATGGCGATCTTCGCGGTGCTGCTCGGCGTCGAGAACCTCGTGCAGCATTCGATGCGCGATGCGACGTGGCGCCCGCCGGCGTATCTCGGGCCGGAGGATGCGGTGTTTCACGGGGTTGATTGAGCGGAACGACGGAAGACGCCTCAGTCAGGCACGATCGTTCGATGAAAAGCGCGCCGTGTTACCCGGCGCGCTTCATTTTTTGCGCGAGCACATGATGATTGCCCGAACGGCTGACGCTTACGAGGCCCACGGATCGATCACGCGTAACCCCGCCGCTTCGAATGGAGCAACGTCGCGCGTCGCGACGATCAGGCCGTTCGCCTCGGCCGTTGCCGCAACGAAGCAGTCGGCCGGAGCGATTGCATTGCCTGCGGCACGGACTCGCGCGCGAATGCTCGCATACGCCGCACCTGCCGCCTCGTCAAACGGCAGGATCCGGCCTCGAAACAGCGGCACGATGCGATGCTCGAGGTTCTGATGCAACGCCTCCCGCCTTCGCCCTTCCGGCAACGTCGCGATACCGAACCGCATTTCGGCGAGACCAATCGCGGCCAGGAACAGCGTCTCGACGTTCTGTGCATCGAGCCACTCGACCACAGCCGCGCTCGGCTCACGTCGCAGTGGCTCGGAAATGACGCTTACATCAACAAGGATCATTCGAAGCTCATCGGATCAGTTGACGTCTTGTCACGCTCGACGTCGAAATCGCCCCCCCCGGCCTCCCGCCCAATTTCCGCCAGTAGCGTGCCCAGCTTGAGGCGGCCGCTCGACAGAACAGCTTGCTCAAGAATGTCGCGCACCTCGGCTTCAGTGCTGCGCCCATGCTTGGCTGCACGAACCCGAAGGGCGCGATGCACTTCGTCGGGCAAATTTCGGATGGTCATCACCGGCATGATGCATTCCTGCAAATTGCTTTCAATGCAGTCATATGAGCACTTTGCATTCACCAGAATTGCCTGCGATGTGATCACTCTAATTCACCCGTCAAACCCTTGACACTCGGCCGTTTGGCCAGCTTCCACGCCCACTCCTCCCCGCAACATTCGTCAACAATTCCACACAAACACGAACAAGAACGCTTCTCATTTAACATGAAATTACATAGAATGCCGGCTGAAAACAAATCGTAATAATTCCCGGCGGCGTGCACCTTCCTGTAGCGCCTTGCCTCCGGGGCCACACCGCGAGGTCGATGCGCATCATGAAGTCCCGTTCCGACGAGTTGAAGCTCGGTAAATTCACCACCTTGTGCAGCGTGCTCGCCGCGAGCCCCGCCTTCGCCGACGGCACGCCGCCCGCCCCGTCCAGCACCGAAGGCCATCTCGCGCCGATCGAGATCCAGGGCAAGACCGAGCACAGCTACAAGGCCGACTTTTCCGCTTCCGCGAAATTCACCGCGCCGCTCGTCGACACGCCGAAGTCCGTCACCGTGATCCCGCAGGAACTGATCCGGAACAGCGGTGCGTCGACGCTGACCGAAGCGCTGCGCACCGTGCCGGGTATCACGTTCGGCGCCGGCGAAGGCGGCAACCCGCTCGGCGACCGCCCGTTCATCCGCGGCTACGACACGCAGGGCAGCATGTTCGTCGACGGCATGCGCGACACGGGCGCCACGACGCGCGAGATCTTCAACACCGAACGCGTCGAAATCACCAAGGGTTCCGACGGCGCATACGGCGGCCGCGGCGGCGCGGGCGGCAGCATCAACCTGATCACGAAAGCCCCGCACCTCGGCACGACGGCCAGCGCGAGCGCGGGCCTCGGCACCGACCGCTATCGCCGCTTCACGGCCGACGGCAACTGGCAGTTCGCCGATCACGCCGCGTTCCGCCTGAACCTGATGAGCCACAACAACGACGTCGCCGGCCGCGACGCCGTCAACAACGAACGCTGGGGCGTCGCGCCGTCGATCGCATTCGGCCTCGGCACGTCGACGCGCGTGACCGCGAGCTACTACCACCTGTCGACGGACGACATGCCCGACAGCGGCATCCCGTACTTCTATACGACGTCGAACAAGCCCGCGAACGTCGACACGATCTATCCGGCGCCCGTCGATCGCCACAACTTCTACGGGCTGATCGACCGCGACTTCCGCAAGACCACGTCGGACATCAGCACGATCAAGATCGAACACGACATCACGCCAGGGCTGACGGTCCGCAACACCACGCGCTACACCGAATCGACGCAGGACTACATCTGGACGCAGCCGGACGACAGCCAGGGCAACGTGGTCAACGGCAAGGTCTGGCGCCGCAACAACAACCGCAACAGCTCGATCAACAGCATCGCGAACCTGACCGAGCTGTTTGGCGAATTCCGCACCGGCCCGTTCAAGCACAGCTTCACGACCGGCATCGAGCTGTCGCGCGAGTGGGGCAAGCGCGATTCGTACAACGTCGCAACGGATAACGGCAAGATCTGCCAGAAAGGCATCGGCGCGGCGTCGGGCTACAACTGCACGAGCCTGTGGTCGCCGAACCCGAACGATCCGTGGGCCGGTTCGATCACACGCGCCAACGACTACGCGCATGCGCGCACCACGACGAAGTCGATCTACGGCTTCGACACGATCGAGATCACACCGCGCTGGCAGGTGAACGCCGGCGTGCGCGTCGACGACTACTCGACCCGCTTCACCGACACCAAGGCAAACGGCGGCAAGACCACCACGCGCGACGACACGCTCGTGAACTGGCAGGCCGGCCTCGTGTTCAAGCCCGCGCAGAACGGCAGCATCTATGCGTCGTATGCAACTTCGTCGACGCCGGCCGGCATGCTGCTCGGCGAAGGCAGCGAAACGCAGTCGCTCACGCCGGGCCGCGGCGGCGTCGGCCAGAACGCCGACCAGCTGTCGCCGGAGAAGAACCGCAGCATCGAGCTCGGCACGAAGTGGAACGTGCTGAACGACAAGCTGTCGCTGACCGCCGCGCTGTTCCAGATCGACACGACGAACGCGCGCGTCACGCTGCCGAACAACCAGTACGCGATGGTCGGCAACAAGCGCGTGCAGGGTCTCGAACTCGGCGTCGCGGGCCAGATCACGAAGCAGTGGCAGGTGTTCGGCGGCTACACGTACATGAAGAGCGAGCTGCGTGACAACGGCAAGGACAGCGCGAACAACGGCAACCGCTTCCCGAACACGCCGAAGCACAGCCTCACGATGTGGTCGAACTACGACGTGACGCCGAAGTTCACCGTCGGCGGCGGCGCGTTCTACATGTCGGAAGTGTTCGGCGATCCCGCGAACCTGCGCGCCGTGCCGTCGTACTGGCGCTTCGACGCGATGGCGCAGTACCGGATCAACAAGAAGCTCGACCTGCAGCTGAACGTGAACAACCTGTTCAACCGCACGTACTTCGATCAGGCGTATCCGGCGCACTACGCGTCGATCGCACCGGGCCGCTCGGCGTTCGTCACGCTGAACGCGCGCTACTGATCGATGGAGGCCGTGTCGCTGAAGGCGCTCGCGTCGGTGTCGCCGCGCGAGTTCGCCGACATCCTGGCCGGGCCGCCCGAGCGCGCCGCCGCGTGGGTCGCGGCGGCGGCCGACAACGGCATCGTCGATGCGCAGGCCGTCTACGGGCAGTATCTGCTCGACGGGCATGGCGTCGCGCGTGACCCGGCTGCCGCGTTCGACTGGTTCGGGCACGCCGCGCGGGCCGGCCAT
Organism: Burkholderia stabilis; assembly: GCF_001742165.1. Classification (NCBI taxonomy): domain Bacteria; kingdom Pseudomonadati; phylum Pseudomonadota; class Betaproteobacteria; order Burkholderiales; family Burkholderiaceae; genus Burkholderia; species Burkholderia stabilis. The sequence goes on from NZ_CP016443.1 coordinate 1,285,768, forward strand.
CCGATGGCGATGAACATGCTCGGCCGCTGCTACGAGTTCGGCTGGGGCACGGCCGCGTGCGCGCCGGTCGCCGTGTACTGGTACCGGCTCGCCGCGCAGGCGGGGCTCGACTGGGGCATGTACAACTACGCGACGGCGCTCGCGCTCGGCAACGGCGTAGACGAGAACCGCGCCGACGCGCTCGACTGGTTCCGCCGCGCGGCCGCGCTCGGCCATGCGAAATCGATCAACCTGATCGGCGGCTTCTACGAGGACGGCTGGGTCGTATCCGTCGACCCCGACGCCGCGTTCGACCACTATCGCCGCGCGGCCGTTGCCGGCGACTTCCGCGGCCAGTTCAACCTTGCACGGCTGCTCGCCGAGCGCGGGCGCATCGACGAAGCGCTCACGTGGCTCGCGCGCGTGCCGGCCACCGCGACGCCCGCGTTCATCGCGAAGATGCGCGCGTATCTCGCATCGTCGCCGCTCGACGCATTTCGGGCGGCCGCGATGCAACTCACGCCGCATCCCATGGAATCCGCAACATGATGCTTCACATCCCCGGCGTATTGACCAAGGCGCAGGTCGCGCAATGCCGCGACCTGCTCGATGCGGCCGAATGGACCGACGGCAACGCGACGTCCGGCGCGCAGTCCGCGCTCGCTAAACGCAACCGGCAATTGCCGGAAGGCTCGCCGGCTGCGCGGGCGGTCGGCGATGCGATCCAGGATGCACTTGCGCGCCACCCGCTGTTCTTCTCGGCGGCGCTGCCGCTCAAGGTGTTTCCGCCGCTGTTCAATCGTTACGAAGGCGGCGAGACGTTCGGCACGCACGTCGACAACGCGATCCGGCTGCTGCGCGGCACGGATTTCCGCGTGCGCAGCGATCTGTCGGCGACGCTGTTTCTCGAGGAACCCGATGCATACGACGGCGGCGAGCTGTGTGTCGAGGACACGTACGGCGTGCATCGCGCGAAGCTGCCGGCGGGCGACCTGTTGCTGTATCCGGCGTCGAGCCTGCATCACGTGACGCCCGTGACGCGCGGCGAGCGCGTTGCGTCGTTCTTCTGGATCCAGAGCATGGTGCGCGACGATGGGGATCGCACGCTGCTGTTCCAGCTCGATACGCAGATTCAGGCGCTTTCCGCGGAAAAGAGTGCGAAAGATCCGATGGTCATTGCGTTGACCGGGATTTATCACAATCTGCTGAGGAAGTGGGCGGATGCGTAGCGCGCACCGCCAGGGAAACGGCTTCTTACGCCTGCCCTCCCCGATCGGCCAGCCAAAGCCTTAGCCGCTTGCTGCGCTCCCCGGTGCATCATAAAATGACCATTGTCAAATGACTATGCTCATATCATGATGCCACACGCTCCCGTTTCGAAATCCGAATTCAAGGCTCGCGCACTCGAATACTTCCGGCTCGTCGAGGCGTCGGGCGAAAGCCTGATCGTCACCGATCACGGCAAACCAACGCTCGAGATCCGGCCGTATCACGCACGCGAGGCTCAGCCGTTGGACATATTGCGCGGCACGGTCATGCGCTACGACAATCCTCTCGATCCGATTGCGGAAGATGATTGGGAGGCGTCGCGGTGATCGTGCTGGATACGCATGCATTGGTGTGGTGGGTGGCGGGCGACGCTTCGCTCAGCAAGAAAGCGCGCAGCGCGATCGAGCGCGCGCGGAGCGAAGGCGCGCTCGCCGCATCCGCGATCTCCGCGTGGGAGATTGCGATGCTCGTGCGCAACGAGCGGCTGGCGCTGTCGATGGAAGTCGACGCATGGCTCGCCACGGTCGCGCAAATCGACGGGATGCGCTTCGTGCCCGTCGACGCCGACATCGCCGCGAAATCCACCACCCTGCCCGGCACGTTCCACAAGGATCCGGCCGACCGCATGATCGTCGCCACCGCGCGGCGGCTCGGCGCGCCGCTCGTCACCCGCGACGAAAAAATCCGCGCATACGCGCATGTGAAGACGCTTTGGTGAGCGTGGCGGGTCCACCGGCAAAACCAGGGCACATCCTCCGCCGAACGCTGCCATATCGTCGATTCGTCCGACCAAAACGATCCTGATCGGCCTCATGCGACGCAGTACGCGTCCCGGGCGACCGGCTTCACGAATTACCTGTCGAAATGGCGGCATTGGTCGTTCGGCAACCGCCATTGGGCCGTGATACAACGCGAATCGCACGCAATCTACGGCCCCGCCGAGGAAAACCCGCTCGACGCAGCCGCCGATCGACATTCTTTCCGATGAAAACAGGCAAGCCCCGGTAACACCCTCACTTGCCGATCCCTGCCCGCTCCCGCACAATCGCGGCACCTGCCTCACATCCCCCCGCGCCGATGTCCTATGCGTCATTCGCCACCGGCGTCCTGCTCGCCGGCGGTCTTGGTCAACGCTTCGACCCGAGCGGCCTGCACAGCAAGCTGCTGGCGTTGTTGCCCGACGGCACGCCTGTTGCGGTCGCGGCCGCCCGCCATCTCGCGGCGATCACGTCCGACGTCATCGCCGTCGTGCGTCCCGGCGCCGAAAAACTCGCGATTCTGCTGAACGAAGCCGGCTGTCAGGTCGTCTACGCGCCCGACACCGTGCGTGGCATGGGCGCGAGCCTCGCGGCCGGCGTACGCGCGACCCCCGACGCGAGCGGCTGGCTCGTCGCGCTCGCCGACATGCCGTGGATCGCGGCCCCCACCTACGAAGCCGTCACGCGCGCGCTCGACGCCGAAAACGCGTCGATCGTCGCGCCCGCGCATCGCGGCGTGCGCGGCCATCCGGTCGGCTTCGCCGCGCACCACTTCGATGCGCTCGCCGCACTCGACGGCGACACGGGCGCCCGCGCGCTGTTCGCCAGCGCGCCGGTCCGGCTGCTCGACGTCGACGATCCCGGCATCCTGCGCGATGTCGATACGCCCGCGGATTTACGCTGACCGCGATCGCGCAGTGAGCCCATCGCGGAATTCCGCGAGAATGCCCCCAGCCAAGGGTTTCGCCTGTGCGACACGACCCGCCGCAAGAATCCCGCTGCAAACGCGCGGCCGATTGGCTATAACGGAGACGAGGCGCACCCGCCGCCGCCCCGCCACCGTCCTGCCTTGCGCGAGTTCCCCATGAGCGATCACACGACCCCGACGCCCGAGCCCCCGGCCGACCCGAACCGCGATCCGGAAGACGACCCGCTGTCGTCGCCGCCAGGCCATCACGACAACCCGCAGCAACCGGACGGGCCGCCGAGCAAGGACCCCGTTTAAACGCGCGCCGGCCACCCGCGCATTCGCCCCTGTTTCCCGCGGCGCGCGGCCGCCGGCAAAGCGGCACTGCACGCCGTCACCTATCGCGCCGTATACCCGCCGTCGATCGGCAGCGACACGCCGCTGATCATCGATGCCGCATCGCTCAGCAAGAACAGGATCGGCTCGACCACCTCGTCCGGCTCCGCGAATCGTCCGAGCGGAATCGCCGCCAGCATCGGCGCGCGCTTCTCCGGCTCGCTCCACGCGAATTGCGCCATCGGCGTGAGCGTGACGGTCGGGTTCACGCTGTTCACGCGGATGCCGTGCGGCCCGAGCTCGATGCACAGCACGCGCGTGATCGCGTCCATCGCCGCCTTCGACGCGCAATAGCTCAGATGCGCAGGCAGGCCGACGAGCGCGGCCTGGCTCGACACGTTGACGATGCTGCCGCGCGCGCGCGCCGCGCCGCGTCCGTCGCATTCGATCATCTTCCGCGCGACGGCCCGCGCCACGAGCGCCGCGCCGCGCGCGTTGACGGCCATCACCTGATCGAAATGCGCCGCGCCGACCTCGAGCGCCGGTTCGAGCGACGCGACGCCCGCGCAATTGACGAGGCCGTCGAACGCACGATGCGCGGCGAGCGCCGCATCGATCGCATGTTCGTCGCCGCCGACATCGAGGCGCACCGTCTCGCACGCGATCTCGCCGGCGAGCGCATCGAGCGCGGCGCTGTCGCGCGCCGCCGCGACAACCTGTGCGCCCGCATGCGCGAGCGCCACCGCGCATGCGCGCCCGATCCCGCTCGATGCGCCCGTGACGAGCATCCGCGCACCGCTGAAATCGAATCGTGTGTTCATGATGACGTGCCCAGCTTGTGCATGATCGGCTTGAGTGCCGGATACAGCGCGGTGTAGAGCGCGAAACGCGCGTCGTACGTCGTTGCGCGCTCGGCATCGGGCCGCGCACGCTCAACCAGCGTGACCCAGCCACCTTGTGCATCGTTGACCGACACGAGCCCCACGCCGACACCCGCGAGCAGTGCCGCCCCCATCGCGGCCTCGACGTCCTGCCCGATCGTCCACACCGGGAAACCCGTCACGTCCGCGATGATCTGCATCCACAGCGCCGAATGCGCGGCCCCGCCGACGACGATCAGCCGATCGTCCAGCGCCGCCGCGCCGCGGCGGCCGGCCTCGATGTTGTGCCGCAACGCGAACGCGACACCTTCGAGCACCGCGCGATAGAGATGCGCGCGCGTATGGGCGAGACTGAGCCCGACGAACGCGCCGCTCGCCTTCGCATCCCACACCGGGCTGCGCTCGCCCATCAGGTACGGCAGGAACAGCACGCCGTCGGCGCCGGCCGGCACGCTTTCGGCCGCGTCCTCGAGCAGCACGTGCGGATCGCCGTGCGGCAGCAAGCGCGCCGCATCGATTTCCGCATGGCAGAACTGGTCGCGAAACCACGCGACCGACGCGCCGGCTGTGATCGCGCCGCCGAACACGTACAGGTCGCGCTGCCCGTTGAACACGTGCGGCATGCTGACGAGACCGTGCCGCGCATCGACATGCTGGCTCACGTAACCCCAGCACATGCTGGTGCCGATCATCGCGACGTGCTGCCCCGCGCGCGTCGCACCGGCCGCGAAGGTCGCGACGGCGGCGTCGACGCCGCCCGCGACGACCGGCGTGCCGGCCGGCAGCCCGAGCTGCCCGGTCCATTGCGACAGCAGCCCGCCGACGACGTCCGTCGATTCGACGAGCCGCTCGGGCATCATCGTCGCCGGGATGCCGAGCATGTCGAGCGCGTCGTCCGACCACTCGCGGCGCGCGACGTCGTACACGCCGCCGATGTTGCCGGCCGAGCTGTGATCGACCGCGACCTCGCCGGTCAGCAGATAGATCACGTACGCGTTCGGCGGCAGGAAGTAGCGCACGTTCGCCCACACGTCGGGACGCTGGTCGCGCAGCCACAGCATCTTCGTGAACCCGTAGTAGCTGTCGACGCCGTTGCCCGTGATCACGCGCAGCCGCTCGACGTTCACCTGTTCGTTGACCCGCTCGACCTCCGCGGTCGCGCGCCGGTCCATCCAGATCAGGCACGGATGAAGCGGCCGCATGTCGGCGTCGACCGGAATGCCCGAGCCGCCGTACAGGCTGCTCACGCAGACCGCGCGGATCGCGTCGGCCGGCACGCCCTGCGCGCGCGCATCGCTCACGCAGCCGGCGACGCATTCGAGCACGGCGCCGAACCATACCTGCGGCCATTGCTCGGCCCACAACGGACGCGGCGTATCGGGCTGGTAGCCGGCCGAGCGCCGCGCGACGATCGTGCCGTGCCGGTCGACGAGCAGCGCCTTGGTGCTCTGCGTGCCGATATCGACGCCTATGACGTATTCCATGATGTCTCCGGTGAGGCGCGCGTCGGCTTTCAGCGGGCCGGCTTCAGCAGCACCTTGATCGATTCGGGCGATTTCGCGACGCGGATCGCGTCGTCCCAGTCCTCGAGCGCGAAACCGTGCGTGACGATGCCTTTCGACGTGACGAGCCCGCGCGCGAGCAGGTCGATCGCGATCGGGTAACAGTATGGCCCGAGATGCGCGCCGCGCACGTCGAGCTCCTTGCGATCGCCGATGATCGACCAGTCGACGGTCGCATCCTCGCCGAACACGCTGAACTCGACGAAGCGGCCGAGCTTGCGGATCAGGTCGAGCCCCTGGCTCACGCCGACGGGCGCACCGGTCGTCTCGATGTAGACGTCGCAGCCGTAACCGTCGGTCAGCGCGCGGACGATCTCGCGCGCGTCGTCGCGCTTCGGGTTGATCGTCACGTCGGCGCCGTATTCGCGCGCGAGTTCGAGCCGCTCGTCGATCAGGTCGATCACGACGAGTTTCTTCGGCGTCTTCAGGCGCGCGACCTGCGTCATCATCAGCCCGAGCGGGCCCGCGCCCGCGATCACGACAACGTCGTCGAGCTGGACGTCGCCGCGGTTCACCGTATGGATCGCGCACGACAGCGGCTCGATGATCGCGGCGTCTTCCAGCGACACGCCAAGCGGAATCCGGTGGACGATCGCGGTCGGCGGAATACGCATGTACTCGGCCATCCCGCCGTCGGCGACCTCGCGCTGGAAGCCGAAGATGTTGTGCACTTCGCACATCCAGTACTGGCCCGACTTGCAATAGCGGCACTTACCGCACGGCACGATCTGCTCGGCGATCACGCGGTCGCCCAGTGCCACGCCGAAATGTTCGGCCGCGCCGTCGCCGAGCGCTTCGACGTAACCGAAGAATTCATGGCCGGGAATCACGGGCGCCTTCACCCACGGGTTCGGGCCGCCCCAGAACATCTTCGCGCCCGTATAGCACTTGCAGTCGCTCGCGCAGATCCCGCACGCGGCGATGCGGATCACGAGTTCGTTCGGGCCGGGGCGCGGCTTCGCGACCTGTTCGACGCGATAATCCTCGGGGCCGTGGCAGACGACCGCGGTCATCCGCGGCTGGGCTTCGGGTGTCGTCATGAGTGTTCTCTTTCGGTGATGATTCGGATAGCTGACAAGTGATGCGTTACCGCGATCGTTCGCGGCTGATGTAGATCGCGAGCAGGATGATTCCGCCCTTGATCACGTTCTGCACATACGGGTTCACGCCGATCATGTTCAGCCCGTTGTTGAGCACGCCGAGCAGCAGCGCACCGACCAGCGTGCCGAGGATCGCGCCGCGCCCGCCGGAAATCGACGTGCCGCCCATCACGACGGCCGCGATCGCGTCGAGCTCGAAGCCCACGCCCGCGTTCGGCTGCCCACTCATCAGCCGCCCGGTCAGCACGATCGCGGCGAGCGCGGACGTGAGCCCGGCCAGCGTGTAGACGATCAGCTTCACGCGCGCGACGCGCACGCCGGTGAGCCGCGTCGCCTGTTCGTTGCCGCCGATCGCATACACGTAGCGGCCGAACGGCATGCCCTCGAGCAGCAGCCACGCGCTCGCGTAGACGATCAGCATGATCAGCACGGGCGCCTGGATGCCGAGCACCTTGCCGCTGCCGAAGAACGCGACCCAGTCGGGCAGCCCGTCGATCGGATAACCGCCCGTGTAGATCAGCGCGAGGCCGCGCGCGATACCCATCGTCGCGAGCGTGACGATGATCGGCGGCATCCCCGCGAGCGCGACGAACACACCGTTCAGGAAGCCGAAGCCCAGACCGACGGCGATGCCGATCGCCAGCGCGGCAACCGCGTTGACGCCCGCGACCATCAGCCCGGCCGCAAGCGTGCCCGACAGCGCCATCACCGAGCCGACCGACAGGTCGATCCCGCCGGTCAGGATCACGCAGGTCATGCCGACCGCGATGATCGCGTTGATCGACACCTGGCGCAGCACGTTTTCCAGGTTCGCCGCGGACAGGAAGCCCGGGCTCGCGATCATCATCGCGACGCACACGACGACGAGGCCGACCAGCGGATAGAACAGCGTCGAGCGCCGCAGCTGCGCCCACATCGCGCGGGGCGGCGGCGCCTCGCCGGCCGTGGCCGCGAGCGTCGTGGAGGGCGTGGAAGAAGAATCAGGCAGGTTCATGGGTCGCTCCTCGCGTGCCGGCCGTGGCATGGGTCATGACCGTGTCGGGATCGATCTCGTCGCCTTCGAGCGTCGCCTCGATGCGGCCCTGCCGGAACACGGCGACGCGATCGCACATGCCGACGATTTCCGGCAGCTCGGACGAGATCATGATGATGGCGTAGCCGCGCGCGGTGAGTTCGCGCATCAGCTCGTAGATTTCGGCTTTCGCGCCGACGTCGATGCCGCGTGTCGGCTCGTCGAAGATCAGCACGGACGTGTGATGGTTCAGCCAGCGCGCGATCACGACCTTCTGCTGGTTGCCGCCGGACAGGGTCGCGACCTCGGTGTGGATCGACGGCGCCTTCACGCCGACGCGCCGCATCACGTCGTGGGTCGTGCGCGCCTCGCCGCGCCGGTCGATCAGCCAGCGCATCGACCGGTACTTGCCGAGGTTGTTCAGCGAGATGTTGTCGCGAATCGAAAACGACGTGACGAGCCCTTCCGTCTTGCGGCTTTCCGGCAGGATGCCGATGCCCGCGCGCAGCGCATCGGCCGGATCGGCGAGCTTCGCGGCCGTGCCGCACACGCGCACTTCCTTGCGATGCGCGCGCGTCGCGCCGATCACCGCGAGCGCCGTCTCCGTGCGCCCGGAGCCGACGAGCCCGGCGAAGCCGAGGATTTCGCCCGCATGCAGCGCGAAGCGGTTCACCGGGCCGCCGCGCTCGATCTGCAGCGCATCGACCTCGAGCACGGCCCGCGCATCGGCTGGCAGCGCCGGCTTCGGCGGAAAGCTGCTTTCGATCCGGCGGCCGACCATCATCCGCACGAGCTGTTCGACGTCCGTGCGCGCGACGTCGGTCGTCGCGACATACTGGCCGTCGCGCAGCACCGTGATGCGGTCGCACACCGCGAAGATCTCCTCGAGGTGATGCGAGATGAAGATCATCGCGACGCCCTGCCGCTTCAGCTCGCGCATGATCGCGAACAGGTGTTCGGCTTCGGCCGGCGTGAGCGTCGCGGTCGGCTCGTCGAGGATCAGGATGCGCGCGTCGAGCGACAGCGCCTTGCCGATCTCGACGAACTGCTGCTGCGCGACCGACAGCGTGCGGATCGGCGCGTCGAGATCGATCGACACGCCGAGCCGCGCGAAGATGCCGGCCGCCGCGCGGCGCATCCGCGTGCGGTCGCGCGCGCCCCAGCGGTTGCGCAGCTCGCGGCCGAGGAACAGGTTGTCGACGGCATCGAGATGCGGGATCAGGCTGAACTCCTGGAACACGATGCCGACGCCCGCCGCGACCGCATCGTGATAGTCGGCGAATTGCCGCGCCGTGCCGTCGATCTCGATCGTGCCCGCATCCGGTTGATGAATGCCGCAGAGGATCTTCATCAGCGTCGACTTGCCCGCGCCGTTCTCGCCGAGCAGCGCGTGAATCTCGCCGCGCGCGATCTCGAGATGAATGCCGGACAGCGCCTTCACGCCCGGAAAGCTTTTCGTGATGTCGTTGAGCCTGAGTATCGTATCCATCGGCCTCTCCGTGAGAAGGGCGCCGTCCATGCCGCCCTTCGCGTCGCGTCGCGCGTCGTTCACCAGCTGAAACCCTTCGCGTTGCCGCGATCGACGACCTTCACGTCGACCGGGATCGCCTTCGGCACCGTCGCGCCCCACTTGCGCGCAATCGCGATGCCGAGCGCGATGCGCACCTGGTCGGCCGGGAACTGCGCGGTCGTCTCGATGAACTTCGAGTTCGGCTTCTGGATGGCGGCGATCGCCTCGGGCGCGCCGTCGACGCTCGTCAGCTTGATGTCCTTGCCGGAACCCTCGATCGCGGCGAGCGCGCCCATCGAGCCGCCGTCGTTCACGCTGAAGATGCCCTTGAGCTTCGGATGCGCGGAGATCAGGTTCTCCGTCACCGACAGCGCGGTCGCGCGCTCCTGCTTGCCGTTCTGCGTGTCGACGAGCTTCACGTTCGGGAATTTCGCGAGCCCGGCCTTGCAGCCGCGCACGCGCTCGAGGATCGGCACGACCGGAATGCCGTCGAGGATCGCGACCTCGCCGCTGCCGCCGATCGCCTTCGCGAGGTATTCGCACGACATCGCGCCCGCGTCGTAATTCTTCGAGCCGACGAACGAATCGACCGGGCCGTTCGCGTTTGCATCGACGGCCACCACCACCGCGCCGGCCTTCTTCGCCTGCGTGATCGCCGACTGGATGCCGGTCGAATCGGTGGGGTTCACGAGCAGGATGTCGATCTTCTTCTGCAGCATGTCCTCGACGTCGCTCACCTGCTTGCTGACGTCGTGATGCGCGTCGGTGACGACCACCTGCGCGCCGATCGATGCGGCCGCATCGTTCAGCGCCTTCTGCATCGTCACGAAATACGGGTTGTTCAGCTCCTGGAACGTCATGCCGATCCGCAGCGGCGCGGCATGCGCGGCGGCGGGCAGCCACGCCGCGGCGGCGAGCGCGGCGACGGCCGCCATGCGGGCGGCGCGACGAGGGGAAGAAGCAGGCGATGCGTGCGTCATGACGGTGTCTCCGTTATCGGCCGGCGTTTGCGCGTCAGCGCTTGCTCCGGCGCCATGTGGGCCGCGGTGTGCGGCTTTTTCGTGGGTGAAGTCGCCCCTCGCGACGTAAACGGCGCGATCGGCGGGGTAAAACGGCGTGGAAAGTTCAGGCGGGCGGCGGCCCGGCGATCATCCGGGTTGCGGCGCGAGTTCGGGCGCGCCGGGCGTCAGCACGCGCGGCGGCATCGGGTTGCCGGTGGGCGCCGCATGCAGCGCGAGTTCGCGGCTGCGTGCGTTCAGCCGCTGCAGCGTGCGGAATTCGGACGGCGCCATCCCCTTCACCGCGCGGAACTGGCGGTTGAAGTTCGATACGTTGTTGAAGCCGGCCTGGAAGCAGATGTCGGTGATGTTCGCGTCGTCGGCGAGCAGCATCTGGCATGCGGACTCGATGCGCAGCCGGTTCACGTACTGGACGAACGGCATGCCCGTCTGACGGTGGAACGCGCGCGAGAACGCGCTGATGCTCTGCCCGGTCAGTTGCGCGAGATCGGATTCGCGCAGCTCGGCCGCGAGGTTCTTGCCGATATACGACAGTGCGTGGCTGAGCCGCGTGGGCGTGACGTGAGCCTGGTCGTAAGCGGGGCTCGCGAGCAGCGTGCGTTCGGCCGCGCCGCAGAGCCGTTCGAGGATCGTCATGAACAGCGCGATGCGGCGCATGCCGTGCGCCGTCAGCAGCTCGTCGAACAGCGGCGCGATCGCGGCGCTCGTCTCGGCGTCGAAGCCGACGCCGCGTCGCGCGTCGTCGAGCAGCGCCTGCGCGTCGCGGCATTCGGGAAACGCGTCCATGCAACGGCGCACGAACGCCGGATCGAACTGGATCACGAGGTTGCGGCACTCGACGGTTTCGCCTTCGGCCATGTCGCTGACCCAGTTGTGCGGCAGGTTCGGGCCGAGCAGCACGAGATGACCGGGGCCGAACGAGCCGATGTGATCGCCGACGAAATACTTGCCGCGCGTCGCAACGATCAGGTGCAGTTCGAATTCGGGATGGAAATGCCAGCGGATCGTGCAGTACGGATAGCCGTGCGACCAGACCTTGAACGACTCGTCGCGTCGCACTTCGACCACTTCGAGATCGGGGTGCATCATGTTGGCGTCTCCATTCCCATGGTTTCCTGGCCGGCCTGCTCGGCTGTTCGCTCGTGCGCCGCGTGTCTCGCGCGGCGATGCGACCGGTCGCATGGGAAGCAATGTAGGTCGATCGAGCGCGCGGCTCCACCAACTTTACGCCTGATTTTCGATACTTTTTTGCGCTTTCCGGCCGAAAACGGCGCCGGATGGCAAATTTGGGCAGCGCGGAACACGCGGGACGGACACCCGGCGGCCGGCCGCCGGGCCCGTGGGAAAGGCCGGTGCCGGCGATTACGCGGCCGCGTGCTCGCGCGCCGTCCGCACCTCGTACGCTTTCAGGTGGTTGTATGCGATCCGCAGCAGCGACAGTGCGTCGTCCGCCTGCGGGTCGCGGCGCGCGAGCAGGTCGCCGATCACGTGATCGGCTTCGACGCGCGCATGGTTCTCGACGTCGCGCAGCATCGACGCGGTCAGCGGCGACGGTGTCAGCACCATCCGCTGCATCCGCTCAATCGCCGCCGGGTCGGGCCGGTGGCCGTTGTGTTCGGCGATTGCGCTGCATTCGCCGAGCATCGTCTCGAGCAGGCGGCGGCCGTCCGGCGCGGCGAGAATGTCGCCGACCGAGCCGCGGAACAGCGACGTGCTCGCGGCGAGCGTCGCGAGGAATACCCACTTCTCCCACATCCGCGCGGCGATGTCGTCGCTGAGCGTCGCGTCGAAACCCGCGCCGCCGAACACGTCGGCCACCGCGCGCACGCGCGGCGACTCGCCGCCGGCGAGTTCGCCGAACGACAGCCCGGCCGTGTCGTTCAGGTGCACGATGCGCTGCTCGCGATCGAGCGTCGCCGCGATCACGCACAGCCCGCCCAGCACCTGCGTGGCGCCGAACCGCTCGCGCAGCACGTCGAGGTGGCGCATCCCGTTGAGCATCGGCAGGATCAGCGTGTCTTGCCCGACGAACGGCGCGAACGAGAGAATCGCGTCGTCGAGGCTGTACGCCTTGCAGCTCAGCAGCACGAGATCGAACGGCGCGACGCCGGCACCCGCATCGCTCGCGCGCACGGTCTGCACGTTCGCGAGCGTCAGGTCGCCGCGCGGGCTGCGGATCAGCAGCCCGTCGCGCGCGAGTGCGGCCGCGCGGCCGTCGCGCACCAGGAACGTCACGTCGCGCCCCGCCGCGGCCAGCCGGCCGCCGAAATAACCGCCGACCGCGCCGGCCCCCACCACCAGAATTCGCATCGTTGCCTCCTTTCGGTTCCATTCAGCGCCGTGCCGCCGCCCGCCCGGGCGCCCGGCGCGCACGCAATCGCCCCGACAGTATAGCGACCCCGTTTATGCATATGCATAGATACCCGTATCGGCGTCGAAGGCATTGGCGGCTGCGCCGCTCCATAGGGATTACCCGCCTACGGCAACCCGCGTCGCGCGCCGTCAAGACACTTATCCCGTCACGCCGCACCGGCGAGCTTCCTCGACTGACCGACCACACACCATGCGCAACCTTTCCCTGAATCAGAAACTCGCCTCGATGATCGTCATCCTGTGGCTCGGCCTGCTCGTGATCGCCGGGCTCGGCGCATGGCAGACACGCGCCTCGATGATCGCGGACCGCCGCGACCAGCTCGCGTCGCTGGTCGCGCAGGCCGCCAGCGTGACCGACCATTACTACAAGCTGTCGCAGCAGAACGCGATGCCGGAAGCCGACGCGAAGCAGAAGGCGCTCGAAGCGATCGCCGCGATGCGCTACGGCGCCGACGGCTACATCTCGGTCAACGACTCGAAACCCGTGATCGTGATGCATCCGATCAAGGCCGATCTCAACGGCAAGGACGTGTCGAATTTCACCGATCCGAACGGCAAGCACCTGTTCGTCGAGATCGTGAAGGCCGGCAACCTGGAAGGCGGCAAGGGTTTCGTCGAGTATCTGTGGCCGAAGCCGGGCGCCGACAAGCCTCAGGAAAAGATCAGCGCCGTGCAGCGCTTCGCGCCGTGGGACTGGTATCTCGTGACGGGCATGTACATGAACGACGTGCGCTCGGCCGTGCTCGCGAGCATCGGCCGCTGGCTCGCGATGACGGCCGTGCTCGGCGCGCTCGCGACCGCCGTGATGGTGCTGGTGCTGAGGAGCGTGCGCGCGAACCTCGGCGGCGAGCTCGAAGTCGCGCTCGACGCCGCGCAGCGCATCGCGCAGGGCGACCTGACCGCACGCGTCACCGTGAAGCACGACGATCGCGGCAGCCTGCTGCATGCGCTGCACACGATGCAGGGCGGGCTGATCGACATGGTGTCGCGCGTGCGGATGGGCACGGAGAACATCAACGTCGGCGCGAGCGAAATCGCGGCCGGCAACACGGACCTGTCGCAGCGCACCGAGGAACAGGCGGCCGCGCTCGTGCAGACCGCGTCGAGCATGGACCAGATGACCGCGAACGTGAAGCAGAACGCGGACAGCGCCGCGCAGGCCGCATCGCTCGCAAGCCAGGCCGCGCAGGTCGCGACACGCGGCAGCGAGGTGGTCGACGACGTGGTGCGCACGATGAACGAGATCACCGACCGTTCGCACAAGATCGGCGACATCATCGGCGTGATCGACGGCATCGCGTTCCAGACCAACATCCTCGCGCTGAACGCGGCCGTCGAAGCCGCGCGCGCGGGCGAACAGGGCCGCGGCTTCGCGGTGGTCGCGGCCGAAGTGCGCTCGCTCGCGCAACGCTCGGCGACGGCCGCCAAGGAGATCAAGTCGCTGATCGTGTCGTCGAACGAGACCGTCGAACACGGCGCGGCGCTCGTCACGAATGCCGGCGAGACGATGGCCGAGCTCGTGCAGTCGGTGCGGCGCGTGAACGAGATCCTCGACGAAATCAGCCACGCGTCGCGCGAGCAAAGCGCGGGGATCGAGCAGGTCAATCGCGCGGTGGGCGAGATGGACCAGGTCACGCAGCAGAACGCGGCGCTCGTCGAAGAGGCCGCGGCCGCCGCGCATTCGCTGCGCGATCAGGCCGAGGCGCTGCGCGACGCCGTCACGCGGTTCGCGTTGCCGGCCTGACGGCGCCGGCGCGGCGCCGGCGGGCTCACACCGCGCCGCCGGCCCGCGACGCGGCCGTGATGGTGCCGAGCCCCAGCCCCGCCGCCCGCTGGATCAGCTCGACGTCGTTGTTCGCGCCGAGCTTCTTCATCGCGCTGATCTTCTGCGCACTGACCGTCTGCTTGCCCTTGTTCAGGCGCTGCGCGATCGCCTTGATCGGCTCGCCCGACAGATACAGGCGGATTACCTCGATCTCGCGCGCCGACAGCTTCACGGGCGCGTGGTCGTGCTCGCCGAACGCGTCGACGGCGCGCCGCACGCGCGGCGACAGGTAACGCCCGCCGCTGTAGCTCGAATGGATCGCCGTGACGATATGGCCGACTTCGTCGAACTTGCTGACGATGCTCACGCGCTCCGTCGCGAGGATCGACCGGAAGATCAGCGGGTTCTCGTTGGCGACCAGCGCGACGATCCCGGCGCTCGGGCGCATGCGCCGCAGCCAGTCGAACAGCGCGAGGCCGTCCATCTGCTCGTCGCCGCGCATCGAATAGTCGATCAGCACGATGTCGCAGTCGACGCCGCCAAGCGACGCGACCAGCTCGGCCGCACTCCGGTAGACCGCGACGAGCTCGATCGCGCAGGCGCTGCCGGCGATCTGCTCGATGCCGGCCAGCGTCAACGGCCAGTCGTACGCGAAGACGATGCGAACATTGAATTTCCTCATGCGCAGTTCCAGGTGGTTCGCCGGCCGCACGGTGCGGAACGCGCGCGGCCGGTTTGGCGTTGAAAGGACATTCAGGCTATTTTTAGCCTGAGAGTCGATTCTATGGAGCCGCGCGCGGACGGGATATCGGACGGCATATGGATCGGCCGCCAGGGGCGTAATACAAGTTTGATAATTGCCCCGGTTCGACCGGCCGCGACCGGCGGCCGGCACCCGCCGGCATCGGCCGGAAGGCCGGGCTTGCGCGCCGCGCGGGCCACGCGGCCGGCCAGCAGGTAAAATTGCGGCCTTTGCATGCCATTCCGGGCGACCGGCGGCGGGCGACCGGCAGCGAGCGACGCGCCGATGCCGGCCGCGTGCCGCCGTTGTTTCGCCGGCTGCCCGTCGCCCCGTACTTCCCACTTTCCCCATGACCGAATCCGATCTGCAATCCGACGACACCGCCATCCACGAAGACGGCCTCTGGCGCGACAACGGCTGGACGGCCCGCATCATCAAGAACGAAGACGACGACGGCTGGGCCGTCGAGATGATCAAGGACGGCGAGTCCGAGCCCGCGCTCGTCGGGCCGTGGACCATGGGCCGCGACAAGAAGAACCCGAAGCCGATGGACGCGAACGCGTTCCGCACGCTCGTGAAGACCGCGACCGAGGTGCTGATGCGCCACGAGCAGCAGCGGCGCGCGATGCTGCACAAGGAAGTGACGGTCCAGGGCGAGGACGAACAGGACGTGTCGGTGACGCTCGACATCGTGCCGGACGAATTCGAGCCGTACGCGCAGCTCAAGGCATTCGATCCGTACGGCGAGCTGCTGGCCGAAGCGAAGGTATCGGCCGGCTTCAAGCTGAGCAAGGCCAGCGCCGAGCGCTGGATCGCATCGGGCTTCGAGCGGCCGGCCTGAGCACGCTCCGCCGCGATCAGGCGCCGGCGCCCTGCCGCGCGCGCCGCAGCCGGCGCTCCGCCAGCTTGCGCCGCACGAACTGCTCGAACTGCTGCGTCGCGACTTCCGGATCGCGCGCGGCCAGCCCGAACGCGTTGCGCGCGAGCTGAATCGGCGTCAGCACGACGCCCCACGGCAATCCCCACCAGCCGAGCGCGGCCGACGCGAGCAGCGCGAGCGCCTGCTTCTTGCGGCCGCAGCGGCGGCAGCACACGTGGCGCCGCGTCGCCCAGCGCGTGACGAACACCAGCGACACGACGCGATGCGACGCATGAACGTCGACCGGCCGCCCTTCGCGCAGGCAGATCGGACACGGCCCGTACCGCCAGTCGTCGACGTACTGCCTGACCTTCGCGTCCGGCACCCGCTCCGCCTCGACGACGATCGGATGCGCGTGCGCGCACGCCGCGCTGCAATAGCGGCGGCCGTCGATCGACTGCCCGCCGACCAGCAACGTCCTGCCGCAGTGACTGCACTCTGCCACGATAACCTCGGATAAACGTGATGCGCCGCGTGCCGGCCGCGCGGGCGCATCGCTGCGCCGGCGGTCCGGACGGGTCATTTCATGTCTTAACGGCTGCCGCCGCGCGGTCTTGAGCCGATGCGCGGCGCGTCAGCCGTGCAGCCCGTGCGCGGTCATCAGCCGGTACAGCGTCGCGCGCGAGATGCCCAGCTCCGACGCGACGTCCGCATGCTGGTGGCGATGGCGCAGCAGCGTTTCCTCGATCGCGTGCCGCTCGGCCTGGCGACGCACTTCGGCGAGCGTCGGCGGACGCCGCGACGTGTACGCGTGCAACTCGAGATCGGTGGCCGAGATCATCGGGCCGTTCGTCATCACGATCGCGAACCGGACCCGGTTGATCAGCTCGCGTACGTTGCCGGGCCACGCATAGTTGTGGATCGCCTCGACCGCGCACGGCATGAAGCCGCGAATCCGGTGCGGGCTGTCGGCGTGATAACGGCGCAGCACGTGATCGGCGAGCAGCATGATGTCGCGGCCGCGCACGCGCAGCGGCGGCTCGTCGATGCGCAGCACGCACAGGCGGTAGTACAGGTCGGCGCGGAACCGCCCCGCCCGCATCGCCGCCTCGAGATCGACGTGGGTGGCCGACACGATCCGCACCTCGACCGGAATCGACGCGTGCCCGCCGAGCCGCTCGATCGTGCCTTCCTGCAGGAACCGCAGCAGGCTCGCCTGGCTCTCGAACGGCATGTCGCCGATTTCGTCGAGAAACAGCGTGCCGCCGTGCGCGGCCTCGATGCGGCCGATCTTGCGCTGGTGCGCGCCCGTGAACGCGCCGCGCTCGTGGCCGAACAGTTCGGCCTGCAGCAGCGTCGACGGGATGGCCGCGCAGTTCACGGCGACGAACGGCGCCTCGGCGCGCGACGAATGCTGGTGAATCGCCGCCGCCGTCAGCTCCTTGCCCGTGCCGGATTCGCCGGCGATGAACACGGAGGCATCCGTGTTCGCGACCTTGCGGATCGTCGAGAACAGCCGGCGCATCGCGTCGCATGCGCCGATCATCGTGCCGCCGGGCGGCGGCGCGTCCGCGGCCGGGTCGCCGTCCGCGAGCTTCAGCATCCCGTACGCATGGCCGACGAGATAGCCGATCGTCGTATAGGCGGTCGCATTGCGCACGTAGTCGAAACAGCAGTGACGGATCAGCCGCGCGATCGCGATGTCGCACAGACGCTCGCCGTCGGCGAGCGCGACCCAGCCGACGCGCGGGTCGCGCAGCAGCGCCTCGAACGACGCGACGTCGGCCGACGCGAAGCTGCCGAAATCGACGATGCCCGCATGCGGGCGATTCGCCTTGACGAGATTGAGTGCGTCCGCAACGGTTTTCGCGCGCGACACATCCCAGCCGCGCAAGGCGAGACAGTCGACGAGCGCGGTGTCGTGATGCTGAGACAGGTAGACGAGCGGCCGCGACGGCGCGGTATGGTTGCGCCGGACGGCAAGGAACGGCGCGATCGTCATGCCTGCATCCTGCTCGACATCCTGCGGGCCTGACAGCCTGATCTGGCAGCAATAGTTCACGATGGCCTCGCCGCGTAGGGTTGTATCTCGGACCGGTCGTTGCCGGGCGGCGTGCGGCGGGACTCCGTGGTCTCGCGGCGCAGCGCCGGCCCGTCCTCGGATCGACGTTTCGTTATCGGCAGAAAACGACGCGCTGCGTGTAGATCTGCGGCTCGATCACCGGTTGCGCGGACCGGTTGATGTCGTCGCGATAGGCCCGGTAGGTCTTGCCGTTCACCGTCACTTCCGTCGCGCGGGCCGTCTCGATCGAAGTGAGCCCGTTGCGCTGCCAATCGCTCACGCGGTCGGCCGCGGACAGGCTCGAGTCGCCGGCGATCTTCTGCGTGATCGCGCTGCTGTCGCTCCACGGCTGGGTCTGCATGTCCTCGGCGTGCTGCATCGCGCCGACCGTCTTGCCTGTCGGGTGCGGCCCGTTCTGCGCCTCGAACGGCGTGCCGCGACCGTACACCGGCGATTGCCACGACGGCGCGTGCCCTTCCTCGGGCATCATGTAAATCATCTGCGGGTCGCCGATCATCATCATCGGCGCACAGGCCGTGTTGTCGGCACGGCCGAGCGTCGTCAGTGCCTGCTGAACGCTCACGGCGTTCGCGGCGGTCTGCTCGCTCAGGATGACGAAAACCGCGGGATTCTGGAAAACGGACTGCGCGGCGGCTTGCGCGCTGACCAGCAGCAGAGCGACCAAAAAGATCCTCATGATTGAGGCCTCCTTGTATCCTCGTCAGGCAAAAAGAGGTGTTGACCTCGGGGATGGGACCAACACCCGTCAAACAGGGACGACCGTCGCGCATCGGCTCCGAAGGCTCCCGCACGGCCGGCATGCCGGTCGCACGGGAGACGGGCCCGCACGCTTACGACGACGTGCTCGTCGAGACGACTGCGGGTACCGGTGTGGCGGGTGCAGCCGGTGCGGCCTGCTGGTCGACCGGGGCCGGCGACAGACTCTGCGCCGGATCGGACAAGGCCGGCATGTCGGCTGCGGCGGGTTGCGCGGCTTCCGGTGCGGGGGCTTCGACCGCGGCCTGCGGAGCCGGCTCGGCTGCCTTCGCATCGGCTGCCGGCGCGGGCATCGCAGCGTCCGCTGCCTGCGGCGCGGCATCGGTGGCGGCCGGCATCGGCTCCGGCGCCTTGTCGGCGACCGGTTGCACGGGCTCGGGCGCCTTGTCGGCCACGGCCGGCATCGGCTCCGGCGCCTTGTCGGCAACCGGCTGCACGGGCTCGGGCGCCTTGTCGGCCACGGCCGGCATCGGCTCCGGTGCCTTGTCGGCAACCGGCTGCACGGGCTCGGGCGCCTTGTCGGCGACGGCCGGCATCGGCTCCGGTGCCTTGTCGGCGACGGGCTGCACGGGCTCCGGTGCCTTGTCGGCCACGGCCGGCGCGGGCTCCGGCGCCTTGTCGGCAACGGCTGGCACGGCGACGATGGCCGCTGCGGGCACCGCGCTCATCGCGGCCGGTGCGACGGCAGGCGCGGCGGCAACCGCCGGCGCTGCAGCGGCAACCGGTGCGGCGGCAGCGGCGGGCATGACGGCAGCCGCTTGCGTGGCCTTCGCGGCAGCCGCCGGCGCAGCGTCCGGCACCTTGCTGGCGACGGTCGGTGCGATGGCCGGTGCAGCGATCGACGGCACGGGGACAGGGACCGGCACCGGGATCGGCGCAGCCTGCACGGAGGTCGTTTCGATCGGGCGCGTCGCGGCGGGCGCCGGTGCGGCGGAGCCGAGCGGCGGCAGACCCATGCGGTTGCGCACGATCGGATCGTGATACTTCACGTCGTCGGCGACGGTCGCTTCGACGCTCGGCGCGACATTCGAACGCGCGAGCGGTGCGGTCGTGCCCGGGCACAGGTGGCCGGTCGCTTCCACCGCGCGCCGGTTCGCGTCGCTCTGGCAGAGCAGCGCGAGCGCCACGTCGGTCAGCCCCATCGCACGGAATTCACGCGCATCGAGACGACGCACGCAGGCCTGGTCGACCAGCGTCGTGCCGCCCGTCGCGCCGAATCCCGGAAACGACACGCCGACGCTCACCGATCCCATGCAGGTGTCGGACAGCGTGGTCGTGAGGCCGGGCGCCTGGATGGCCGGGTTCGTCTTGATCGTCTGCGTACCCGAGTAGTTGACGTTTTCCGATGACTGGGTGTTGTACGGGTTGGTGCCGGGTGCGCCGGACGACTGCAGCGAGCTCACGCTCTGCGGCGTCACGCTCGAGCCACCGCTCGTGCCGGACGGCATCGTCACGTTCACGTTCACGCTCGAATTGCCGCTGCCGCGAACCCCGCTGCTGCTGGTGGCGTTGCCGCCGCGCGAGCTCGTGGTGTTCGTGTTCATGCTCGAGCCACCGCCCTGGCTGATCGCCGTGGACGACGTCGAGGACTGTGCGCTCGAAGTCGAATCCGCAGTTTGCGCCTGGGCGCCGATCGTGGTCATCGCGAACATCGCCGCGCATGCCACCTTGATCCTGTTGCTGTTCATTTCACTCTCCGGACGAGGTTTGACCTCCCACCCAGGCAACCGTACTAATTCCCCTGAATGCCTTCAGCTTTAGCTGCTTCCCCGAACTGCTTCCAGCCGCTGCCCAGCTGGGACCACGAGCCGGCCGACATGCCCTGCCACTGCTGGGTATCCGGTCCGCCGATGGCACTGCCCGACGAAAGCGTTTGTTGTTCTGACGGTTTGGTTGTCTGGTCAGGGTTGTTTGACGTCTGCATATTCGATTGCACGTCGTCGGCAGCACGGTCAGCGCCATATGCCGTCAGAGACGCAAGCATCAGAGCGGCGGCAATCAGTTTCTGCTTCATGCCAACTCCTTACGTGACAACAATGCGGGGAAAAGAGACCAGCGTCGCTGAGAAACTGGTCCCCCCGCACCTGACTAATGACTGCTTCCGGTCGCGCTGGAACTTGCCTGGCTTCCGCCCGATGCTGACGGTGAGCCGGCCGGGCCGGTACTCCAAACGGTCGACGAGTTGTAGTGATTCGAACCCGTGATCGCACCTGAACCACCAGCGCCCGTGAGCCCTGCGGCACCGGCGTTGGCCACGCCCTGGTCGTTCGCACTCGTGGCGGTGTAGTGATTCGCACCGAGCACGATCGTGGCGGAAACGCCGCCCGACAACGCGTTCGCGTTTTCGTTCGTACTGCTGTTTCCACCGTACGAGCCTGCGGCACCGATACCGCCGCCCGCCGCGAACGCCCCCCGTTCGTGCCCGAACCGCTGGCCGTCGAGGTCGAGTTGTGAAACGCGGATGCCGTACCAACGGAACCGGACGGTGTCACGGTACTTCCCGCATTTGCGCCCGCTACCGAATTCGAATTGCTCGTATAGCTGCCGGAGCCGACCAGTACCGAACCGGAAACGCCTGCTGCAACGGATTGCGTCTGGTTGGTCGTGGACGAACCGGCGGCCAGCACGGCCGACGATAGGACGGTAAGCGCTGTCGCTAAGATCACTTTGGCTTTCATAGCAATTCCTTGCTGTGAGGTTATTCGGCAGTCCAGGAACCGGGCTCGTCCTCACGGAGCGAAACCCGGCCCCCGTACCGCCAGCCAATGACGAACGCTACGCGCCCCGGCTTAGTGGTGATACGTCCAGCCGATCGAACCGGCGTTCGCGCCGCTCGTGCCACCAGCCTGTGCGCCGCCGAAGCCGAAGCCGCCGACCGACGACGATTGCGTGTGGTTGGTGTACGAGACCGAGCCGCTGCCGGGGCCACCTGCGAGTGCACCGGCTGCGCCGAGTGCGGCACCGGAATCGGTCGCGGAGAAATGGCCGAACCCTGCAACACCGGCCATCGTCGAACCGCCACTCGACGAGCTGCTGCTCGACACCGTGCCGCTGCCTGCGAACGCTGCACCCGAAACCGCCAGAACTGCTGCTGCAATCAGAAGCTTCTTCATGGTCGACTCCATAACGGCGTGGACTGAATGAGCCAGGAAGATCGCACGCCATCAATCTTCCAGACTTGAGCAATCCTCACAAATAAGGATCACTATCTAATTACGAGAATCATGTTGCCTTTGAAACTCATTCTTTTCTGTTTTTGCCAGCCGAAGTTTAGTTTCGTGTTTTTCAGTTGTCCAAAATTTATGAGTAGGTGTTTTCGATGAATCTTATGAATTTTTGAAATTTCCCGAAAACGACTCCATTAATACAACCGGATCGATACGCTTATTTTTCCGGCCCGCGATATTCGATACCCCGCCGGACGGGATGCCGGCACATGGCATCCCTTTCCGGAATCGAAAACGCGCGAATACATTTACCACCGCAAAATGCAGCCTCGTGGAAAATACGCTTTTCAGTCGAGCGATAACGAGCCTGCATCGCAGCCAGGTAGCATGTCTTCTCCCTGAGCGATCGACGAAAGGTCTTCCGGATAATCCGGCCGACGGGCGTTCGATCTAATCCGGCCGGCGCCAGGTTTTGCCTGGCGCGATCGAAACCGCCCTGCACGGTCGAAGGCGAATCGGCGTCACGCTGTCCGGCACGAACAGCCTGACCCATCCGGGTGAACTGAATGAGGGCGAATACCGCTGTCGCCCGGTTGCCGCGCGGCGCGACAACCGCTCCAGCACGCGAAGCGTGCGGAGGCCGAGAAATCGGCACATGGAAACCCGCGAAGCTGGCACTGCGCCGCGAGCAACACCCCGATCTTTCCGACTACCCCACTGGAGCGCAAAGTACGCGCCGATCAAGCTACTGCTTATAGTCTTCATCGCCGTTTCCCCGACTGGCTTATTGACGAGGTGGTCGCCCCACATCTTTGTTGCTTCATCTCGACCGCTCGCCGATGCGCCGAATACCGCAAGCAGCGTGCCACGCGTTATTCCACCGTTCATTGCGCGCGCCGAACGGCCGCCGCGCCGGCACGAATCGCCGGGAACGTCATTTTTTGTTTCAGGAATGTATCGCGGCAACGGTTCGGCACGCGCGGCGATCGTTGAGCGCCGCGAAGCAATGCCATGATTTGACGGACGAATCCGGCTCGCCGGCCCTCGCCGAACGGTCAGATGAACAGTTGTTTCAAACTTGAGAAGCGCGCTGCCGCGCCGGCCAGGCGGTGCGGGCCTTGCCGCTCGCAAACCACGCGGCGCGGCACGTGCGGCCGGTTTCCAGCACCCCGGCAAACAGGAATCGAATCGTGCGGCATCCTGTTTCGCCGGGCCGGTGTGACGGCCTCCGATACGTCGTCGGCACGCGCCGGCCTCGACAATTCAAACGATTTTGATTCATCCGTGAAAATACCGACACGATCACGGATAGAAAGACAGGCCTAAAAGACGTTGAAAAAATAAAATCCGTGAAGCGGCCAACGGCGCCGCGATCCACCCGCTCATCGTCGTAAAATTTAAAACAAAATATAACAAATGTTTACGGCATCGATTTCAGACGATTCATCCTTGTTTCACTTTCTTTCGGTTTACATTTCACGCGATACGCTCGATCCACGAGCGATACGCTCAAGCAACTCTTTTAATCGACAACCAGTGCAATTCTCATCATTGAAACATGCTCGATCAACACTCGTTTAACACCCCTCACCTCGCAAAAGCCTGATTTATCGCGAGTTTCGTCGTATCGAATCGCGTCGATCCGGCAATCGTTCCGATCGCTTTTCTGTCCCCACGATACACGCGTGAAACACATATCCGCGTGCCGTGCAGCAATTGCACGAGCACGCGGTCGCGCATCGGGACTGCGGCGTCCCTGGCATGCCGATTGCCTGATATGCGGCTCTCACCGAGCGGCACGCCACGGCACGAAGAACACGGACGGCGCCCGCTCGTCAATCAGCTTGTCGGGGAACGGCGATGAAGATCACCTGCGATCGATCGACGCTTGCGTCGTTCAAGCATCAACGGGGAAGCCAGCGAAACCGGAGCGCCTGCCGCGGCGCTTCGTCGACATCAGCCCATGCGAACCGGCGCTTGCCGAAACGCTGCCCGTGCAGCGGGATGGGACGTGTTCGCGCCGCCGTCGAGCAAATCGACGTGTGGTTCGACGAGATGTTCGACGAAGGGGAAAGCCATGAATGACAGGGTTCCGATCGCGACGCGCGCCGGTCGACACGCCCTCGTGACGGGCGGCGCCGGTTTTCTCGGCAGCTACGTGTGCGAACGCCTGGTCATCGAAGGCGCATTCGTCACCTGCATCGACAGCCTGCTGACGGGGCGCAAGCTCAACGTCGCCGACCTGAAAGCATCCGGGCGCTTCGAATTCGTGAAGGGCGACGTATCGCTCGGCCTGCCGCAGCTGCAGGTGGACGAGATCTGGAATCTCGCGTGCGCGGCATCGCCGCCCACGTACCAGATCGATCCCGTCCACACGATGATGACGAACGTGCTCGGCATGAACCACTGTCTCTCGCTCGCGCGCAAAACTGGCGCACGCGTGTTCCAGGCCTCGACCAGCGAGATCTACGGCGACCCGGGCGTGCATCCGCAGACGGAAACCTATCGCGGCAACGTGAACACGATCGGCCCGCGCGCGTGCTACGACGAAGGCAAGCGCGCCGCCGAGGCGCTGTGCTACGACTACTACCGCACGCACGGCATCGACGTGCGCGTCGCGCGCATCTTCAACACCTACGGCCCGCGAATGTCGCCGCGCGATGGCCGCGTCGTGTCGAACTTCATCGTCGGCGCGCTCAACGGCGCGCCGCTCGAGATCTACGGCGACGGCAAGCAGACGCGTTCGTTCTGCTTCGCCAGCGACCTGATCGACGGCTTCTTCTGCCTGATGGGCGCCGAGCGCAACGTCGGTTCGCCGGTCAACATCGGCAACCCCGGCGAATTCACGATGATCGAACTCGCCGAGAAAGTGCTCGCGATGACGGGCTCGAAATCGGAAATCGTGTTCCGGCCGTTGCCGATCGACGATCCGCACCAGCGCAAACCCGACATCTCGATCGCGTCGACCGAGCTCGGCTGGCGGCCGACCATCGATCTCGACGAAGGCCTGCGCCGGACCGTCGACTATTTCAGCCGCGAACTGTGGCTCGAGCCGGTGCTGCGCATGACCGGAGCGACCGCATGAAAGTGCTCGTGACAGGCGGAGCGGGTTACATCGGCAGCCATACGTGCAAGGCGCTCGCGCAAGCGGGACACGAACCGGTCGCCTACGACAATCTCTCGACCGGCCATCGCGACGCGGTTCGATGGGGGCCGCTCGTCGCGGCCGACATTCTCGACCGCGACGCGCTGTCGAAGGCACTCGCCGCGCACCGGCCCGACGTCGTGATCCATTTCGCCGCGCTCGCCTATGTCGGCGAATCGGTGCTCGCCCCCGAGCGCTACTACACGGTGAACGTCACGGGCACCTGCACGCTGCTGAGCGCGATGCGCGCGGCCGGCGTCGGCAAGATCGTGATGTCGTCGTCGTGCGCGACCTACGGCGTGCCGGATGCGCTGCCGATCTCGGAGCGCACGCCGCAGCAGCCGATCAATCCGTACGGCTTCACGAAATACGCGATGGAGCGGATGGCCGCCGATTTCGAGCGCGCGTACGGGCTGAAGTGGGTCGCGCTGCGTTACTTCAATGCGGCGGGCGCGGACCCTGACGGCATGATCGGCGAATGCCACGAGCCTGAAACGCACGCGCTGCCGCTCGCGATCCGCGCGGCGCTCGGCACCGGCCATGCCTTCCAGGTGATGGGCACCGACTACCCGACGCCCGACGGCTCCGCGATTCGCGATTACGTGCACGTGAGCGACCTCGCCGACGCGCACCTGAAGGCCACCGCCTATCTGTGCCGCGGCGGCAACAGCGTCGCGCTGAATCTCGGCACCGGCAAGGGCACCTCGGTGCTCGATGCGCTGCGCGCCGTCGAGGCCGTCACCGGACGCACCGTGCCGACGACGATGGCCGCGCGCCGCCCGGGCGATCCGCCCGAGTTGTACGCCGACGCAACGAAGGCCGCGCTCGTGCTGGGCTGGCGGCCGCGTTTTACCGCAATCGAGCAAATGGTCGAACACGCCGCGGCGTGGTTTCAAAAAGAACTGCAATTCGAATCCGGCCAGTAATCGGAAGTCGAGCCGGTTTCACGGAAAGGCACCCAGGGGAACAACCATGAATGTGCGGATCGCCATCGTTGGCACGGGCTACGTCGGGCTCGTGAGCGGCGCATGCTTTGCGGATCTCGGGCACGACGTCGTCTGCATCGACAACAATCGCGGCAAGATCGACGCGCTGAACGACGGCCGCATGCCGATCTACGAACCGGGCCTCGACGCCGTCGTCGCACGCAACGTCGAACGCGGCACGCTGCGCTTCAGCAGCGACCTGGCGGCGAGCGTGAGCGATCGCGACGCGGTGTTCATCGCGGTCGGCACGCCGGCGCAGCCGGGCACCGATCACGCGGACCTGCAGTACGTCGAGGCGGCCGCGCGCGAGATCGCGTCGAACCTGACCGGCTTCGCGGTCGTCGTCACCAAGTCGACGGTGCCGGTCGGCACGAACCGGATCGTCAAGCAAATCGTCGAGCAATACGCGCCGGCCGGCATCGACGCGGCGATCGCGTCGAATCCGGAGTTCCTGCGCGAAGGATCGGCGCTCGACGATTTCATGCATCCGGACCGCGTCGTGTTCGGCGCCGAGCATCCGCGCGCGATCGAGATCATGAAGGCGATCTACGCGCCGCTCGAAGCGACGGGCCATCTCGTGCTCGCCACCGAAATCGAAACCGCCGAACTCGTGAAGTACGCGGCGAACGCGTTCCTCGCGGTGAAGATCAGCTACATCAACGAAATCTCGGATCTGTGCGAAGCGGTCGGCGCCGACGTCGAGCTGGTCGCGAACGGAATGGGCCTCGACCGCCGCATCGGCGCGTCGTTCCTCAAGGCCGGCCCCGGCTGGGGCGGCTCGTGCTTCCCGAAGGACACGCGCGCGCTGAAAGCGACGGCCTCCAAGCACGCGGTGCCGCTGCGCATCGTCAGCGCGGCGATCGAATCGAACGCGCTGCGCAAGGAACAGATCCTGCGCCGCATCGAGAAGGCCTGCGGCGGTTCGATCAAGGACAAGCGCATCGCCGTGCTCGGCCTCACGTTCAAAGGGCAGACCGACGACGTGCGCGAAAGCCCGAGCATCGACGTGATCCAGTTGCTCGTCGGCGCGGGCGCGCATATCCGCGCGTACGACCCCGCGCGTCCGCACGAGGCGTCGCGGCTGCTGCCGCAGGTATTCATGGAAGGCTCCGCGACCGACGCCGTGCGCAGCGCGGACGCCGTCGTCGTGATGACCGAGTGGAAGGCGTTCGAGACGCTCGACCTCACCGACCTGGCGGACCACATGGCCGATCCCGTGATGCTCGACATGCGCAACCTGTTCAGCGAACGGCTGGCGGTCGACAGCGGGTTTCGGCGCTACGAGCGCATCGGCCGCACGTGCAGCGAGCGCGCGCCGGCGGACCCGGCAGAACCCCAACCTGCAAACGAGGACACCCGGCTGCCTCGCAGCCTGCTTCACGACTGATGATCTGACCTTGACGGGAGAGCACCATGAAGAAGCTGGTTGCATCGCTTGCCGGCGGCCTGGCCCCGGACGCCACCGATACCGCCGATACCCCCGATACCGAAGCAGATCGCGCCGGCGCGCGGGAAGCCGACATCCCGCTCGTCGTCCCGCTGATGGACAGCGGGACCAAGTTCATCTTCCAGATCCTCGCGCTGTGCTGGTTCGTCGCGCTCGGCATCTTCTGGCGCTGGTGGCTGCGCGACGATCACTACGTCGATGCGTTCCGCTTCGGCGTCAACTGCTTCGTGCTGTTCTGGACCACCTTCATTCCCGGCTATTTCATCTTCATCATCCGCTCGGCAGTCGTGCCGAACCCCGCGCTGGCGGTGCCGCGCGACTGGCGCGTCGCGATGGTCGTCACGAAGGCGCCGTCCGAGCCGTTCGACATCGTCCGCACGACGCTGCTCGCGATGCTCGACCAGACCTATCCGCACGACACCTGGCTCGCCGATGAAGACCCGACGCCCGAGACGCTCGACTGGTGCCGCGAACATGGCGTATTCGTGTCGACGCGGCGCGGTATCGCCGCCTATCACCGGACGAGCTGGCCGCGCCGGACCCGTTGCAAGGAAGGCAATCTCGCGTACTTCTACGACATGTATGGCTACGACAACTACGATTTCGTGTCGCAGCTCGACGCCGATCACGTGCCGACCCGCACCTATCTCGAGGAAATGCTGCGTCCGTTCGTCGATCCGGAAGTCGGCTACGTGTCGGCGCCGAGCATCTGCGACAGCAACGCGGCGCAGAGCTGGAGCGCGCGCGGCCGCGTGAACGTCGAAGGGCCGCTGCACGGCACGATGCAGGCCGGTTATGCGGGCGGCCTCGCGCCGCTGTGCATCGGCTCGCACTACGCGGTGCGCTGCCGCGCGCTGCGCGAGATCGGTGGGCTCGGGCCCGAGCTCGCCGAGGATCACTCGACCACGATGATCTTCAATTCGAAAGGCTGGCGCGGCATGCACGCGCTGAACGCGATCGCGAACGGCGAAGGGCCGCGCACGTTCGCCGACCTGGCCACGCAGGAATTCCAGTGGTCCAAGAGCGTGATGATCATCATGCTGCGCTATACGCGCCGTTATTTCGGCGGCCTGCCGCCGAAGCTGAAGGCGCAGTTCCTGTTCTGCCAACTGTGGTATCCGCTGTGCGCGCTCGCGATGGCCGGCAGTGTCGTGATTCCGGTCGTCGCGCTGCTGACCGGCCGCGTATGGGCGCACGTCGATTACCTCACGTACCTCGCCTACGCGCTGCCGCTCAGCGTGCTGATCCTCTGCGTCGTGACCTGGGCCACGCATTCGACCCGGTCGTGCCGCCCGCTGAACACCAGGCTGCTGTCGTGGGAAGGGCTGTCGTTCGTGTTCGCGCGCTGGCCGTGGGTCGTGCTCGGCTGCGCATCGGCGCTGTTCGACTGCGTGCGCGGCAAGGAATTCGCGTTCAAGGTCACGCCGAAGGGCGGCGCAATCGAGCAGGACGCGCCGCTGCGCGTGGTCGCGCCGTACCTGCTGATCTCGCTGTTCTGCAGCCTGCCCGTCGTCACGGTCGAGAATCCGCGCAACGCCGCCGGCTTCTATCTGTTCTCGACGCTGACGAGCATCCTGTACCTGGTGATCGCGGCCGTCGTCGCGGTGAATCACGGCAGGGAGCAAGGGCTCGACGCGTCGGCGTTCAGGCAGATGTTCTTCAGCCGGCTGCCCGTGCGCAACGCGCTGTTCGTGTTCGCGCTCGCGATGCTGTTGACGGGCATCGGGTTGCGCGCGCCGAAAGGCTGGCAGGCGATGATGTGGCGCTCGGGGCTGCCGGCCGTCGTCGCGCCCGTGCCGGGCCAGCCGGTCAAGCAGCCCGAGCTCGGCGCGTACGATCCGGACAGGACGTTCGCGGCCGATTCGAATCTCGCGTTCGATCACGTGTTCGTGTCGTGGAACGCGCCCGATATCGGCGACGAAATCGGCGACGCCTACCGGGATGCGCAGTCGAGGAACCGCTCGCTGATGCTGACCGTCGAGCCGTGGGCAGCCGACGGTACGCGACAAGGCGCGCTGCTCGAGGACATCGCGCACGGCCGTTACGACGCGCGCATCGCGGCCCTCTGCTCGACGCTCGCGGCGCTGAAGGGCTCCGTGTTCGTGCGCTGGGGCCACGAGATGGAGACGGACACGGGGCGTTATCCGTGGGCCGTCGGCGACGCATCGGCATACGTCGACGCCTACCGGCGGGTCGTGACCGCATGCAGGAAGATGACCGACCGGCTGCGCTTCGTGTGGTCGCCGGCCGGCAACCGGAATCTCGACGACTATTTCCCGGGGCGCGGTTACGTGGACGTCGTCGGCCTGTCCGTATTCGACTGCCCGCGCTGCGCGGTCTGGCCGACCGGCGGCCACTTCTCCGCCGCGAGCATCCTGCGGACCAAGTACGAGCGGGTGACCGACTACGGGCTGCCGGTGATGGTCACGGAGCTCGGCATCGACGGGTCGAATGCACGCAAGCGCGACGAACTCGACGAATTCCAGCGCTCGCTGTGGCGCTATCCGCTGCTGAAGGCCGTGGTCTACTTCAACGCGGTCGATACGCCCGGCGCGTGGCCGGCGCGCTATGTGCCGGACTGGCGGATCGCGCCGGCGTTCCTGCAAACGGAAATCGTCGCGAAATGACCGGCGGCCGGCGCCGGCCTCACCCGAGCAGCTCCTTCTTCCTCAGGTGCACGACGTCGCGCATCGGCGGCGCGCCGAACAGCCGGCTGTATTCGCGGCTGAACTGCGACGCGCTTTCGTAGCCGACGACGGCGGCCACCGACCCGACGTCGCCGCCCTGGCGCAGCAACAGCCGCCGCGCCTCGTGCAGCCGCAACTGCTTCTGGTACTGCAGCGGGCTCAGCGTCGTCACGTGCTTGAAATGATGATGCAGCGACGACACGCTCATGTTGACCGCCTGCGCGAGCGTCTCGACGCGCATCGGCTCCGCGAAGTGATCGCGAATCCATTCGATCGCGCGCGCGATCCGGTGCGTCTGGCTGCCCGCGATGGCCATGTGGCGCAGCCGCGTGCCCTGCCCGCTCGTCATCAGCCGGTACAGCAGTTCCTTTTCGATCAGCGGCGCGACGACCGGAATGTCCGCCGGCGTATCGAGCAACCGTAACAAGCGCAGCGCGGCGTCGAGCAGCGGCGGCGTCAGCTCGGCGAGCGCGATCCCCTCGCCTTCGGGCCCCGCGTCGGGCTCCGGCAACCGCATCTCGGCCGCGAGTTCGACGATCCGCTGCGGATCGAGCGTCAGCGACAGGCACAGGTAAGGCGCGTCCGGTGATGCGCGCGTCACGCGCGACAGGATCGGCAAGTCGATCGACGTAATCAGGCAATTCTGCGAATCGTATTCGTACGCCTGGCCGGCGACGATCACGCGCTTCGCGCCCTGCGCGGCGATCACGAGCGCGGCCCGCGACACCGTGCAGCCGAGATCGACCGGACGCGCGTGCCGGTGCAGCATCAGGCCCGGCACGGCCGTGGCATGCGAGCCGTCCGCCGGCGCGAAGCGGCCGATCAGCGACGCCAGTTCGCGCCGCCCGGATTCGCGCGACGCCGCGATATCGGTCATGTCCATGACGAATCCTCGATTGATTTCCCCGTGTCGCGGGAGCATAGCGAAACGGCTCGCAGCGTGCCGGGGATTTGCAGGATTGTTCAACAAATTTGCAGGATTGGGTAGACGCAAATTCTGCGTGCTCGCGCACACTCCCCGCTAACCTGCCGGCATGGCGGGTTTTCCCCATGGAGACATAAAAATGCCTACCTCGTTTGTCCTGAACGGCAAGAACGTCACGCTCGACGCCGATCCGTCGATGCCCGTCCTCTGGGCGATCCGCGAGCACGCGGGACTGACCGGCACGAAGTTCGGCTGCGGCATGGCGCAGTGCGGCGCGTGCACGGTGCATCTGGAAGGCCAGCCCGTCCGCTCGTGCGTGCTGCCGCTCGCCGGCATCGCGGGCAAGCACATCACGACGATCGAAGGCCTGCAAAGCAAGCCCGCGAAAGCCGTGCAGGCTGCATGGGTCAAGCTGCAGGTGCCGCAATGCGGCTACTGCCAGTCCGGCCAGATCATGTCGGCCACCGCGCTGCTCGAACAGAATCCGAAGCCGACCGACACGGACATCGACGCCGCGATGAACGGCAACCTGTGCCGCTGTGCGACCTACGCCCGCATCCGGGCCGCGATCCACGACGCAGCCGCGACGCTGGGAGCCTGACCATGACGATCGAACTCGACAACCCCGGTTCGGTGCAACCGTCGCGCCGCACGTTCCTGAAAGCCGCGGGCGCCGCGGCCGCCGTCAGCCTGACGATCGGCTTCGAATGGGCCGGCCTCGGCCGCCGCGCGCTCGCCGCGACCGCGCCCGCCGCCGATTTCGCGCCGAACGCATTCCTGCGCATCACGCCCGACGGCGCCGTCACGGTGATCGCGAAACACGTCGAACTGGGCCAGGGCGCCTATACGGGCATCGCGACGATCGTCGCCGAGGAACTCGATGCCGACTGGTCGAGCGTGCGCGTCGAAAGCGCGCCGGCCGATGCGAAGCGCTACGCGAACCTCGCGTTCGGCACGATGCAGGGCACGGGCGGCAGCTCGGCGATGGCGAACTCGTGGCAGCAACTGCGCGAAGCGGGCGGCAAGGCCCGCGCGATGCTCGTGTCGGCCGCGGCGGCCCGCTGGAAGGTGCCGGCCGGCGAGCTGACGACCGCAAACGGCGTCGTCACGCACGCGAAGAGCGGCAAGACGGCCGCGTACGGCACGCTCGTCGCCGATGCGTCGAAGCTGCCCGTACCGGACAAGGTCGCGCTGAAGCAGCCGGCCGATTTCAAGCTGATCGGGCACCGGATTCCGCGCGTCGACGCCTCGGCGAAGTCGAACGGCACCGCGCATTTCACGCTCGACACGACCTTCCCCGGCATGCGAGTCGCGCTGCTGCAGCGCCCGCCGCGCTTCGGCGCGACGGTGAAATCCTTCGACGCGACGGCCGCGAAGGCCGTGCCGGGCGTCGTGGCGGTCGTGCAGGTGCCGCGCGGCGTCGCGGTCGTCGCGACCGGCTTCTGGGCCGCGAAACAGGGCCGCGACGCGCTGAAGGTCGAATGGGACGAAACGAACGCCGAAAAGCGCAGCTCCGACGAGATCATGCGCGAATACCGGCAGCTCGCCGACAAGCCCGGCACGTCCGCGCGCAAGGACGGCGATGCCGATGCCGCGATCGCCGGCGCCGCGCGCAAGCTCGCCGCGACGTACGAATTCCCGTATCTCGCGCACGCGCCGATGGAGCCGCTCGACGCGGTCGTCAAACTGACGCCCGACAGTTGCGAGATCTGGGCCGGCGACCAGTTCCAGACGGTCGACCAGGGCAACGCGGCCCACGTCGCGGGCCTGAAGCCCGAGCAGGTGCAGATCCACACGCTGTACGCGGGCGGCAGCTTCGGCCGGCGCGCGAACGCGTGGTCGGACTACGTGGTCGAGGCCGTGTCGATCGCGAAGGCGCTCGGCGCGGACGGCAAGCCCGTCAAGCTGCAGTGGACGCGCGAGGACGACATCCAGGGCGGCCTCTACCGGCCGATGTACTTCCACAAGCTCGACGCGGGGCTGACCGCGGACGGCCGGCTGGTCGGCTGGCGCCACCGGATCGTCGGCCAGTCGATCCTCGCCGGCACGCCGTTCGAGGCGTTCATGGTCAAGAACGGCGTCGACGCGACATCGGTCGAGGGCGCGGCGAACCTGCCGTACGCGGTGCCGAACGTGTCGGTGGAACTCGCGACCGCAAAGACCGGCGTGCCGGTGCTGTGGTGGCGCGTGGTCGGCAGCTCGCACACGGCCTATGCGGTCGAGGCGTTCATCGACGAAGCCGCGCACGCGGCGGGCAAGGACCCGTACGCGTTCCGCCGCGACCTGCTCGCGAAGGAGCCGCGCATGCGCGCCGTGCTGGAACTGGCCGCGCAGAAAGCCGGCTGGGACCCGGCGAAACCGCTGCCGAAGGGGCGCGGGCGCGGGATTGCGGTGGCCGAGGCGTTCAAGAGCTATGTCGCGCAGGTGGCCGAGGTATCGGTCGACGCGGACGGCAAGGTGAAGGTCGAGCGCGTGGTGTGCGCGGTCGACTGCGGGATCGCGATCAATCCCGACATCGTCGCCGCGCAGATGGAGGGCGGCATCGGCTTCGGGCTCGGCGCGGTGATGCACAGCGCGATCACGCTGAAGGACGGCCACGTCGAGCAGCGCAACTTCGACAGCTACCAGGTGCTGCGCATGGCGGAAATGCCGAAGGTCGAGGTGCACATCGTGCCGTCGGCCGAGGCGCCGACCGGAGTCGGCGAGCCGGGCGTCGCGCCGGTCGGGCCGGCCGTCGCGAACGCGATCTTCGCGGCCACGGGCAAACGGCATTACGTGCTGCCGTTCGATTCGGCGGATAGCGCGAAGGCGTGACGGGCAGGTAACAGCGCCGGCCGCGGGATGGCGACGTCCCGCGGCCTTTTTTATCGGGAGCGGGCTCGCTCTGGGGCCTGACATCGGGTTCGCGGCCCGGCCCGCGCCCTGCGCAGCCTGCCCGGATTCCCGCCTCTCCCCACACGTTACGTCAGACGTAACGCCCGTAACGTCGCCCCGCGATGCTACGTAACAATCCTTCACCGTTGTTCCGTCCCCTTCGGAACATCTCCTCGTGCGCGGCGTTAAAAATTCTTTTAAATTCAAGGCCGCCACGCCGCCAGCACCGGCTCCGGCGCCTGCCGGCGCGTCACCATCCGTTCCCTGGCCCGGAAGTTGCAACACATGACCCGCAAACACTCCTTTATGGACATGCGAGGGCCACCATGGATTGCAAATACCTGTACATCGACAACATAAAAATCAACTTCGTGCGCCGCACGATCGAAATCGACAACAAAGTCGTTGACGTTACGCCGCGTGAATTCGACGTCGTCGAATTCCTGCTCGACAACATGAACAAGATCGTGCCGCGGCAGGCAATCCAGGAAGCCGTTTGGGGCCGCGAACTCGGCGTGTCGTCGCGCACGCTCGACACCCATATCTCGCGTATCCGGTCGAAGCTGCAGCTCGATCACGACAAGAACCTGCGCATCATCCCGATCTACGCGGTCGGCTACCGCCTGGTGCTGTTCGGTGCGGCGATGACGCACGTCGAGCGCCACGACGCCGCGCCGATCCTGCGCGCGGCGCCGCAACCCGCGATGGCCGCCGACTACGCCTGACGACTCGCCCCGCGCGCCACCGGTTCGCGGCGCGCCGGCACCGATCCCCCACCGCGCCGCGCGCAATCGCGGCGCTTCGCGGCTCGCCAGCCGGGCGAGCCATGGACGCCCGGCACGCCAGCCAGTCGCGACCCGACCGCCGCCTCCGGGCGGCGGTCGCTTTTCCCCGCCCGCCCCGCGCATCCCGCTCGATCGCATTGCATGGCGCTACGTGACGCCACGTCGGGCTTCGTAGCGCCCCGCGCCCCATGCCGCCACGCGATGCGCACGACTACGGATTCCGGCGCGGCACGCGGCCGTCGCCATCCCTACAATCGACGCAGCAGCCGCGCGCCCCACCGCGCCACCGGCCCCCAAGAACAACCCGTCGAACCGACGCCGAATCCGCTCCGATCCCGCCGTGCCTGCGCTGTTCCTGACGAATGCCGACGCCGGCGACGCCGCGAGCCGGGCCCTGCCCGCCGCTTCCGCGCCATCCGCCGCGCCGCCGGCCGCGGTCGCGCTCGACGCGTCGCCCTATCTGCCGCGCCTGTCCGCCGCTGCCGCGCGCGGGTTGTCGCACGCGTACTGCGCGCCCGGCGCCGTCCCGGTCACGCTCGGCGAGCATGCGTACGAGGCGCGCTGGCGCGTCGACGCCGAGCCGGCCGCCGATGCGCATGCGTACCGCTTCGTCGTCGGCCCGGCCGCCGGCACGCTGTGGATCGACCCGGTCGCGGAAACGGAATGGCTCGGCGACGCCGCCGATCCGGCCGTGCCGGCCGTGATCCGCGCGGCGCTGCTCGCCGACCTGTGCGCGCCGCTCGCGGCCGTGCTGCAGGCCGCGACACGGCAGCGCGTGGAACTGCTGCCGCCGCCCGCGAGCGCGCCCGCCTGGCGCGCGTCGCCGGCCGCGCTGCGCTTCGAGCTGCGCCGTGCCGACGCCGCGTGGCGCTGCCACGGCGCGTTGCTGTTCGACACGCCGGATGCACTGGCCGTGTTCTTTGCGGCCGCGCCCGCCGCGCCTGCCGACGCGCGCGCGGCCTACGCGAACCTGCCCGTGCCGCTCGTGTTCGAGATCGGCCGCACCGAGCTGACGACGGCCGAACTGGCCGACGTCGTCGGCGGCGACATCATCGCGATCGAACGCTGGCAGGCGCACGAGCAGAACCTGCTGTGCGTCGCGCGGCTGCCGGCCGCGCCGGCGTGGGAAATCACCGGGCGGCCGTCGGGCAACCGGCTGACCGTCGAACGAATCAGGGAGATGCCTTTGGAACCGACCCGCACCGACACCGCGACCGCGACGACGCACGACGCGCCGCCCGCCGACGCGCCGCGCACGCTCGATGGCCTCGCGGTCGACCTGCGCTTCGAACTGCCGCCCACGTCGATGCCGCTCGGCGAGCTGAGCGCGCTGCAGCCGGGCGCCGTGATCGAACTGCAGCAAGGGATCAACCAGAGCGTGATCCATCTCGTCGCGAACGGGATGCTGATCGGCACCGGCCACCTGATCGCGGTCGGCCAGAAGCTCGGCGTGCGGGTCGTCACGCTGACGCAACCCGCGCCGCGCGAGCGCTGAACGATGGGCAACCTGCCGAATCCGGTTGCGCTGATCGCGGTGATCGCCGCGCTCGGCATCGCGCCGTTCGCGGCGCTGATGGTGACGAGCTACACGAAGCTCGTGGTCGTGCTCGGCCTGTTGCGCTCCGCGCTCGGGATCCAGCAGGTGCCGCCGAACCTCGTGCTGAACGGCATCGCGCTGATCCTGTCGCTGTTCATCATGGCGCCGGTCGGGATGTCGATCCGCGACGCGCTGCAGGCGCGCCACTTCGACGCGTCGGCGCAATTGTCGACCGCCGACGTCGGCGCGCTCGCCGATGCCGCGCTGCCGCCGATCAAGGATTTCCTCGTGTCGCACACGCGGCTGCGCGACCGCGAATTCTTCGTGCGCACCGCGACGTCGGTGTGGCCGAAGAACCGCGCGGACGGCATCAAGGACGACGACCTGCTCGTGCTGGTGCCGAGCTTCACGCTCGCCGAGCTGACGAAGGCGTTCCAGATCGGCTTCGTGATCTATATCGTGTTCATCGTCGTCGACCTGCTGGTCGCGAACATCCTGCTCGCACTCGGCATGCAGATGATCTCGCCGACGACGATCTCGGTGCCGTTCAAGCTGTTGCTGTTCGTCGCGCTCGACGGCTGGTCGCTGCTCGTGCACGGGCTCGTGATGTCGTACCGCGTGGCGGGCGCGGGATGAACGCGCGCGGCCTGCGCAGCGCCGCCGCGTGCCTGTGCGCGCTGGCCACATTCGCGCTCGCGTGCGGGCAGCCGCGCGCCGTGCAGGCCGCGAGCGGCGGCGCGGGCTTCGCGCAACTCGCGCGCGCGTGCGCGCCGAACGTCGACCCCGATACGCTCGCCGCGCTCGTGCGCACCGAGTCGGGCTTCAATCCGTATGCGATCGGCGTGGTCGGCGGACACCTGACGCGCCAGCCCGCATCGCTCGACGAAGCACGTGCGACCGCGCGCGAGCTGGCGGCGCGCGGCTTCAGCTACAGCGTCGGCCTCGCGCAGGTGAACGTGCGCAACTTTCCGAAATACGGGCTCGACGAAACGACGATGTTCGAGCCGTGCCGCAACCTGCAGGCCGGCGGCGCGATCCTGACCGAATGCTTCGCGCGCTCGTCGGGCACCGGCCGCGCCACGCAGGCCGCGTTGCGCGCGGCGCTGTCGTGCTACTACAGCGGCAACTTCACGACCGGCTTCTCGAGCGGCTACGTGAGCCGCGTCGTCGCGAGCGCGCAGCGCAACGCGCGCGAAGGCGGCATCGAGCCGATTCCCGTCGTGAGCGACACGCCGCCGCCCGAGCGCCGGCGGCGCACGCAAGCCGCTGCCGTCACGCCGCCCGAAAGCGCGCGCCGGCTGGCGTCGCCCGCCGCGTCCGCCGATGCGCCGTCATGCCACGCGCGCCCGGTGGTGATGATGTGCCGCGGGCTGCCGGCCAGCCAGGCGAAGCGGCTGTGCGTGAAGTGTCTCGATCAGCAGTAAGCCCGCCCCCTCCCCGCCGTTCGTAGCGATACCCCCTCGACGTGCGCGCATCGGCGGCACGCTACGAAACGCGCTGCGCCGTCGCGATGCACACCTTTCTACACTCCAAGCTTGACCGTAATGGCATCGTAATGCGCGCACCCACGAGCGATGCGCGCCCGGGAGGAGCTGGATGCTGGATATCGACGGCGTCGGAATGGGCGCAAACTGGATGGCGTTCCTCGAACGCACGCTCGAAGCCGAACGCGCGAAAGCGGCAAGCGAGGCTGCGCAGCAAGCGAGCGACCCGTCGAAGCAGCAGGCCGCCACGCCCCCGCCGCCGATCGCGGGGCAGGTCACGCCCGACACGGATCCGTCGAAGCCGACCAATGCCGAAATCGCGTCCGCGACATCGCTGATCCAGAGCCTCGCCGACCAGTATCGGCCCAAGCCGCCCGACATCACGGTCGACGACCCGCTGACCAAAGCCGCGCAGAAAGCGATCCAGGGCGCGCAAACGCAATACGACAATGCGCTGAAGGACGAGCAGGACAAGCAGACCGCGCTGACGAGCGCGCACAACGATCCGTCCACGACGAAGGACGCGCTCGCCGGCGCGCAAACGGCTTACGACAACGCGCACAAGGCCACCGCGAAGGCGGAAAAGGAGCTCGACGTCACGACCGACGCCGGCTACATGATCGCGTATGCGCAGCAGGCCGATCACGACAACGAGGCGCTCGATCCGACACGGTCCGGCTCCGCGCAATCCGACGCGAATGCGGCGCTCGACCGGCTGAAAGCGGCCGTACCCGACATCGGCAAAGATCCGGCCAAGGCGTCGCAGGACAACTGGACGCCGCAGCAGAAGCAGGCGTACGACGCATGGCAGAACGCGGACGCGAAGCTGTCCGAAGCAATGGCGCTTCACAATGCCGACATCGCGAACTCGAACCTCGCGCTCGCCCAGCTGCAGTCGTATGCGTCGAACGGCGACTACGCCGATGCGATGAGCGCCGGCATCGCCCGCATCAACACCCGGCTTGCGCGGCTCGATCGCGTGATCGACGTGCCGCCGGCGCTGAAGCCCGACGAGGCCCGGACGCAACTGACGCAGAGCGCCGACGACGCGAACTATGCGAACGCGTGCCTGAGCGCGGCGACCGACGCGGCGAAGGTCGCCGACATCCAGGGCACGTACGACGCGGTGTCCGGCAAGTACGGCCCGGCCGTGATGAGCACGACGGTCGCCACGCAGAAGGACCTGCTGAACCATGCGCAGGCAAACGCACGCGTGAGCGGCGGCTATCTGCAGATGCTGTATGCGAATCGCCAGGCCGCCGAGCAGCAGACGAATTACGACACCACGCAGAAGAGCGCGACGCAATGGCGCCGCGACCATCCGGGCGTGAAACTCATGGATCCGCGGGCCGATCTCGGTGTCGACGACGCGGCCGCGCAACTGTCGAAGGCGAAGGATGCAGCGAGCATCGCGCACGACGGCTTCGTCGCCGCCTTCGGCAACGCGCTCGCGATCCACTACGACGATGTCGCGGCCGGCGTGCAGAACCAGTACGACCACCGGACGATGTGCATCGCGAACGATCCGACGCCGCTCGGGATCAAGGGGCTGAAAACGATCGCGTCCGCGCTGCATCAGGCAGACGACCGGATGACGGCGGTCGTCAACGAACGGGCGACGAAGCAGACGCTCGCCGATGCGCAGGCGAAGCAGTCGGATCTGCAGATCAAGGCCGACGGCTTGCAGGCCCGGTACGACCAGTGGAATCGCGACCATGGCGTCGGTCCGACGCCGAGCGTGTTTTCGGTGACGAAACCCGACGGCACGCCGAAGAACATTCCGCTGACCGCGCCGGTGCCGTTCGTCGTGAATCGTTACGCGAAGGAGCTGACCGATGCGCGCGCGGCACTCGATCAGGCGAACCGCGACGTTCAGCAGGCGCAGATGCTCGGCGAAACGCTGCATCAGCAGGTACTGTTCAACGAATTCGACGCGCATCTCGACGAGCGGCTGCGCAATCCGAAGACGGAATCCGACCAGAAGGACTACGCGAAGGCGCTGTCGGACTTCTTCGGTGCGCACCGCAACGAGCTGTCGCAGTCGCTGCTCGACAAGGCCGGCGAGGCGACGCGGCATGGCGCGACGATCGACTTCGGCAAGCTCGACGACACGCAGCAGCGCAACCTCGTCGGCATCGCGATCGGGCTGTCGCCGGACCGCGCGACCGACGACCCGCACGCCGCGCAATTCAGCGACGGCAAGAAGCTCGAATCGATCGACAAGGTGCGCGACGAACTGCTGAAGGTCGGCGGCGGCACCGGCACGCGCGTCAACGTGATGCCGGTCGTCTATGCGTCGAAGGACGCCGGCTTGATGACGAGCGCGATCTTCAAGGTCACGAACGAGAGCGGCGACACGCATTACGTCGACGATCAGGGCGCGAAATACTCGAGCGTCGGCAACTTCATCGACGACAACACGCTGTCGTCGGACGGCACGCTCGACATCGCGACCGGCTACGACGCGAACGGCGTCGCGCGGATCGACCGGCACGACACCGCGCACGACGACAGTTGGTGGGAAGGCGTGATGCACACGTTCGGCGGTGGCGACGTGAATCTCGGGATGCTGCTCGGCGGGATCGCGCTCGAGGTCGGCGGCGGCCTGCTCGACGCGACGGTGTTCGGCGCGCCGCTCGGCGTCGCGCTCAACGTGGCCGGTACCGGGCTGATCTATACGTCGGCCGCGGCTGCCGTCGCGAATTCCGGTTACGACCTCGTCAATCGCGTGCAGCACGATCGCACGATCAATCCGCTCGATGCGGAGGCGCGCGCCGACTACCTGAACCTGGTGCCGGCCGGCGTCGGCGGGATCGGCAAGATCGCCACGCTGCTGAACGACTCGAAGGCGCTCGCGACCTTCGTGCGGCGCGCAACGACGGTCACCGGTCTCGGCGGCGCGGCGGAGGCCGGCGTTCAGTTCACGCACGACGCGCTGACGGGGCACACGGACCGGCTCGCCGGCGATGCATCGTCGTTCCTCCTGAACCTCGGTCTCGCGCAAGGCCACCAGAAGCTCAAGGCGGTGACGACCGGCATCGTGCGGCGTACCGGCGGTTTCGGCGGCCGCGACCTGAACAACCAGGCCGTGCAGATCGGCGACCAGACCGTGCGCATCGGCCAAAGCCGCTATACGTCGACCAGTACGCTGCGGCTCGGCCGCACGCGCGCGACGATCGACGGCCGCAGCGTGACCGTGGCTGGCGACGGCACGCTGATGGTCGGCAAGCGCGTGCTGACTTACGAAGGCGTGCCGATTCGCGTATTGAGCCGCGCGAATGCCGTGAATACCGGCGCGCGCGGCAAGACCGGCACCACCGCGTTCGTCGATCACGACGGCCGCATCACGATCGCGGAGCGGGTCGACGGCTCGTGGCGCACCCTCGAACGCACGCGCTTCAACCGCTACGACACCGATGGCCGCATCACGGCCGGCAAGGACGGCAGCCTGACGCTGTCCGACGGTATCGAGCTGCGCGCGCCGAGCCAGGTCGGCACACCGCGCGCCGCGACACCGGCGACCGACGCGCCGACACCGGCCGCGCCGCCGCACGACGACGGCGCCCGCACGCTGGCGGCCCGCGCGGACCCGTCCGCGATGCGCGCGGCCGACACGGCGGCAGCCGTCGCCGAGCCGGCTGCGGCGACGTCGCGCGCGACCGCGCAGGCGGGCCGCTCGTCCGCGCAGGTGCGCGAACGCGATGCCGAGAACGACCAGGATGCGCGCACCGCATCGCGCGCGGATCGCCGCAGCGGCGATGCACGGACGATGCAGTACCGGCGGGTCGCCAACCCGGCCGAAGCCGGCTCGGGCGGGCCACTCGAACCGCTGAGTTTTCGCCAGCGCGTCGCATGGACCGTCCTCCATGCGATCGAGGCTTCCCCGCTCGCGCCGGGCTTCGCCGCACGCGATGCGGACGTCGCGGTCGCGAGCGGCGGGCCGCGCGTCGAGCAGCACACCTACGGGGGCCGCACGCTGTTCGTGGTGCGCGGCGGCCACGCGGACGCGCCGTTGACGGGCCCGAACGGCGCGCCGTTGTCCGGCCACGAACTCGCGCTCGAAACGCGCCACGGCCTGCCTGCACCGGCCCGGCTCGACGAACCGATCGTGCTCGTCGCGGGCGGCGCCGAGGCCGGGCTCGCGCCCGAACTCGCGAACGTCTGGAACCGCCCGGTGTTCGTCGCGCCGCGCGGCGCGCTCGCCGCGGACGGCACGATCCGCGCGACGAGCGGGTTCCTGCGCTTCGATCCCGCGCCGCACCCGGAAGTCGCGCTCGGGCCGCTGCGGGCCGACGGTCGTCAGGTGTTCCATGCGGACAGCGGCAAGCCCGTGGACCTGAACGAACATCTCGGCGCACTGCTCGGCTTCGGCGCCCACAAGGGCGGCTTCGCGCTCGGCCGCGACGCCGTCGTCGGCCTCTACGAGGATTTCAGCACGCGCGCCGAACAACGGGCGAGCGCCGACACCGAGCGCGCGGCGCTCGCGCTGCTGCGGCGCCGGTACGATCTCCCGACCGTCGCGATGGACGGCCCCTTTTCGCACGCCGATCGCGTCGCGGTGCTGTACCAGCCGCGCGGCGCGCTGCACACGGGCGATGCCGGGCGCGGCCTGCTGCCGACAACGCTCGACCCCGAATCGCTGCAGACGTTGCGCACGCTGCGCGACGCGATCCTGCAGGACCGGCTCTATTTCGATCCACAAGGCGTGTACCGCGACGGCCGGCTGCTGCTCGCGGATCCCGGCCCGATCGAGACGAACAGCGACGCGTATCGTCAGACCCTGGCCGATGTCGACGACCAGATCACGCTGCTCGAACGCGGGATCGAGCGCGGCGACGTCAAGCTCAAGCGGCCCGATGTGCAGATGCGTGCCGGCGGTGCGCCGCTGCCGAACCAGGTCAGCGCACTCGCGCAACAGTCGGGCACGCTCGCGCAGCAGATGCGCCTGCTCGGCAGCGACCGTTCGCGCGTGAATGCAACCGGCAAGCGCACCGGTGGAGGCCGCTACACGCGCAAGGCGCTCGAAGCCGAGGCAAGCAAGCAGCTCAATTCGTTCGAGGCCCGCTACGACGTCGACCTCGGCAGTCGCGGCAATCGCGACAATACGCATCCGCGCGATGCGGGCGAGCCGCCGCACGACAACCGGGGCCGCGACAAGCCGCGCGACGATGCGCCGCGCTCGATGCGCGAGATCCAGGCGCAGCGCGTCGCATGGTCGCGCGCGCATGTCGAGCGCAATGCGTCGCCGTTCGGTGCCGCGACGCCGGCGCTCGATGCGCTGGGCCTCAGGCGGCGCGGCCTCGTGTCGATGGACGAAGCCGACCGCCTCGCCATCGTCCATGCCGACACGCGGCACGACGGCACGCTGCTCGGCCCCGACGGCCGGCCGATCGATCCGCACGGCTTCACGCTGCTGTCGGACATTCCGTACGCAGGCCAGCGCGTGGTGATCCTGGCCGCGCGGCACGCGAACGAAGGCGCGGCCGCGCAACTGGCGAACCTGTGGCAACGCCCGGTCTACGCGGTGCACCCGGACGCTTTCGGCGCAGGCGGCATGCCGACCGACCTGTCGGGCATGAACCGCTATGTGCCGGCCGCTTACGAACAACCGGCGCTCGGCGAGTTGTCGGTCACCGGCGGCCGGCTGCACGTCGCCGGCGATCCCGCGCGCCCGGTCGATCCTGCCGACCACCTCGGCCCGCTCCTCGGCTCCGGGCTCTACAAGACGGTATTCGACGGCGGCACGGGCCAGGCGATCGGCTTCTTCCGCGACACATCGCCGGACGGCGTCATCGTCGCGCACGAGGAGACCCGCGCCGAACAGAACGGCCTGCGCGAACTGAAGCGGCTCAACCTGCCCGTCAGCACGGTCGACGGGCCGTTTTCGCACCTGGGCCGGATGGGCGTCGTGAACAAGCCGGCCGCGCGCCTGAGCAGCACCGCGATGGAGAAAGGACTCGGTCTGCCCGGCGTGGTCCTGCGCACCGGTGTCGCCGATCTCGTGAACATTCGCAACGTCACGCAAGCGCACGGGTTGCTGTACGACTTCCAGGTGCTGTTCGGCCACAAGGGCGACGTCCTGCTGCACGATCCCGGTCAGGTCATGCACAAGGGAGACCCCGAAGGCGACGTCGTCGAGCGGATCGACGGGGTCATCGACATGATCCAGCGCGGCGTGGAGACGGGCCGCATTCGCCTCGCCCATCCCGCTTACGCAGAAAGCGGCGCTTACGCTCAACGCCCGGGCATGCTCGGGCGCGTCGTGCAGCGATTCCGCGGCCGCGTGCTGCTGATGCGCGCGCACGCGATCGCACGGCAGTCGCCGACCTTTCGCGCCCAGATGCGGCTGGTCCGCGACGACGGCTGGAAGATCCGGGTCGGCGTGCCCGGCGGCGGCCATTATGCGGACGCGCAGACGCGCACGATCGTGCTCGACGGCAATACGCGCCGCGCCGGCACGCTCGTGTTCGTCTGGGGCCACGAACTGCAGCACGGCGTCGACCTCACGACCGGCGCGCTCGCCACCGAACATGCGAGCCCCGAAGCAGCGGTGGCCGCGTTGCTCGACG
Source organism: Burkholderia stabilis (assembly GCF_001742165.1). Taxonomy (NCBI): domain Bacteria; kingdom Pseudomonadati; phylum Pseudomonadota; class Betaproteobacteria; order Burkholderiales; family Burkholderiaceae; genus Burkholderia; species Burkholderia stabilis. The sequence continues at coordinate 1,330,285 of NZ_CP016443.1, forward strand.
CGGAGGCGCGCGCCGAACTCAACGCGCACACGATACGCAACGAAATCCTCGCCGCCGGCGGGCCCGACATCTCGGCCCGTGCGAAGTTGCCCGACGCGCTCGCCCACGCGACCGAGCATGCGCTGGCGAGCCGCGACCCGGCCGCGCTGTCCGCACTCGCGGACACGTTCGGCGACATGCGCACGTCGACGCCCGGCAATCCGACCTATCGCGAATACTACGGCGAACAGGTTCGCGCGGCCGCCGGACGCCCGGTGCCGGCCAGGCTCGCCGCCCCGGCGCGCGGCCGCCATGCACTCGACGGCGGCGCGATGAAGCATGCGCGCGCGTGGCTCGACGAGCGCGACATGCGCACGCTGACGCGCGCCGAGGGCCAGCACGCGCCCACGCTCGGCCAACTGGTGCAGCAGACGGGAACCGGCAAGACGCTGCTGATCTCCCGCGCCGGCCAGCCGACACCCGACGCGCCGCCGTCGTTCGTCGCAACGGCACATGTCGATGCGAATGGCGCGATCCACCGCCTCCGGTTCCTCGGCAACGCGTTGAACGCGGAAGAACGGGAGGCGCTGAAGCAGGCGCTGTCGAGCGCGATGGAACGCAGCGACCCGACCGCCACCGCCGACGCGCGACGCGCTTTCGATTTCCATGCGTCTTCCGTCACGCACAGCGAGCTGACCGCACTCGGCGGCCCGGCAAAGATCGAGCCCGCTCGCCAAGGCGACGAGACGGTCGAATTCACGCGAAGCGGGCGCGTGCGCGACGCGTACGTCGACGCAATCGACGCGCTGTCGAATGCGCCGCACTTCGCACGCGCGAAACAGGCCGTCGCGGCAGCCGGCCACGCCGACACGATCTACGTCGTCGACAAGGCGACCGGCAAGATCGCCGGTCACGCGCGCTACGACTCCGCCGCCGGTGTCTGGCAATACCAGGAAAATGCGCCTCATGCGCAGACGCGCGTGAAGGAACGGCCGCTCGCCGCCGCGTATCCGCAGCGCGGACGCATCCGGTTATGGCCGAACGGCAAACTGCACGGCGTGCCGCTCACACGCGCCCGCACGCGCGGCATGACGTTCTTCGTCAGCGGTGTCGAACCGGCCATGCTCGCGCGGGTCGGCGACCGCTTCGACGCGCCGCAGCCACCGAAGAAGGACAAGACGGAAGTCCTGCCGCCACGCCGCCTTCGATACGGCAGCCATGTGGCGATCAGCCGCGCGCACGCCATGCGGCGCCGGCTCCCGTCGCTGACCGGTGCGGGCGCGGTGGTCACGCTGCGCCGCGCCCGCGCGATCGCGGCCGCAGCACGGCGTCCGGCAGCACGCCCGTTCGAAGCGGGCCTGCTGCCCGCCGCATCCGGTCACGCACTGGATTTCAGCGGTCACAACACCGTGCACCTGCTCGGTCTCGCGAAAGCGCGCGGCCTCGTGCCCGGCAAGCATTTCATTTACGTGTATGGCGGCGGCGACCGGATCGCGTACCGGCTCGGCAAGCCGCGTGCCGTCATCACCGCCGACGCGGAAGGCAAACTGACGTGGCACGACGACTGGCGCAAACCCGACAGCCCCGGCGTGCCGCTCGAGGCGTCGCCGATCGGCAACGGCCCGTACGGTGGCGACATCCACCTGCTGCTGACCGAACTCGCACCGAACGCACTTGCCGACCACGCGCGCGGCACGCGGCTCGCGACACTCGAGACACGCCTCGCCGACGTCGACGCACTGGCAAAAGACAGCTCGCCAGACACATCCGATGCCCGGCGCAACTGGGGGGCGGCCGAAGCGAAGCGACTTCGGTCGCAACGCAAGGCGGCGCTGCAGTCGATTCGCCGCGCGAACGCCGCGGCCGTGCGCAACGGACACACGGCGCCGAGCCATCCGGTGCTCGACGTACGGACCTATCAGCCCTCGCTCGTCAGCACGACACAGGTCGAATGGCTGCAGCGCTATGGCGACGGCAACGCATCGAGCCTGCTCGAGCACTACGACCGGATCGACGCGCTCGTGCAGCATGCGCGCGACCCGCGCGCCGCGCCGCTCGAAGTCGACGATGCGGTCAACGGCGTACCGCCCGCGATCATGGCCGACGCACAGGCGTGGCGCGACACCGGCATGCCGGTGTACGTCGCCCGCGACTGGTCGGGCGGCGGCTCGCGCTATGCACCGATCCCGCTGAAGAAAAAGGGGTTGAGCCGTTTCAGCGCTGCGCGCGCGATCGACCGCGCGCTGCGCCGGCGGTTTCTCGCCGCCGATTTCGCGTATCAGCAGCGCGTCGTGCCGATGAGCCGCGCTTTCCGGCTATCCGACGACCCCGCGACGTTCGTCGCGCAGATCGAACGCTACGGCGGCGTGACGCCGGTCGTGACGATCGTGGTCGATCCGCACACGCTCGCGGCCACGCGCGGCGCCAGGCACGACCCAGGGATCGTGCACGACGCGAAATCGATCGGCGACCACAAGGACGCGACGATCGACTACTGGACCGGCACGATCACCGGCACGAACGGCAAGTCGATGCATATCGACGATCTGGTCGAGAAGCACCTGCACGACTGGCTCGACGCGTCGTCGAAAGCCGGTTTCCTGTTGCGCCTCGAAATGGCCCCGGCGCGGGCGCTGGTATCGGCCGTCGACAACCGGCATCAGCCCGGCCCCAACACGGGTTATCACGACCACGCGCGGCTCGGCTCGCTGCTCGAATCGTGGAACCGGAAGCACCTCGGCCAGCCGGCGCCGCACGTGATGGTGACCTTTCACGGCTGGGACACCGTGCCGGAACCCGCGTCCGGTGCAAGTCACCTGGAACTCGCGAAATCGCTGCTCGACCACCCGGCGCTGCCGTGGGTACACGTCGGCCTGTCGTACGCGACGCACGGCGCCGACTTCGTCGCCAACCAGGAACTGACGACCGCGCTCGCGACGCTGCTCGTCGAGCGCGCCAAAGCGAACGATCCGTCGATCACCCGGCTGCACGGCGCCGACGCACTGACGCGCGTGTACGATCGCGTCGATCGCACGACGCTGATGAACCAGCACCGCCTGCTGCTCGCGGAAGTCGACCGCATCGGCCGGGCGCGCGGCATGTCGCCCGCACGGATCGCGGCGTTGCGCCAGCAGCTGTACGAAGGCAACACCACGCAACTGCTGCATCGCGCACGCTATGCGACGTCGCGCTTCGCAACCGACAAATGGGCGGCAGACCCGCGCCGCGCACCCGCGAACAGCGATGCCGCCCGGATGTTCAACGAACGGTGGCTCGCGGAAGTCGGCGCGCGGCTCGCGGAGCCGGAACAGATCGTCACGGCGGACGGCGGCGGCGCTGGCGTCGAACCGCTGCGCGCCTGGCGCGAAACCGTCCTTGCGCCGGCGCTCGTCTCCGCCGATACGCAACCGATCAGCGAAAGCCGGCTCGTCAGCGCGCAGACGCACGACCCGATGACGCCCGACGATCCGCGCGCCGCAGCCGCGGAACTGCATGCGCTGCGCCTGCACCAGCCGGACAGCTGGATCGGCGCAATGCTCAACCGCAAGAACCTGCTGTCGATCGCCGTCGGCGCGGCGGCCGGCTTCGCGGTCCATCACTTCGGCCTGACACCGGACCGCTTCAAGCAGGCCGCGAATGCGGCGTTCGTCGGCGTGCGGACCGGCCGGCTCGTGCAGGCGCTGCACCAGGACACCGTTCGCGTGCTGCAAAGCGGCGACCCGCGCCTGTTCGACCGCGTGATCGACCGCTTCGTCGACGGCCTGAACAACCAGCTCGCCGCGCACCAGATGCACGCGGCGCAGCGCAATGCGTCGCTGATCCTGCTCGCGGAAAGCGCGCGTGCGAAGATCCGGCTCCAGCTGGAATTGCACCAGGCCGCGTCGCTGCCCGCGGACAAGACGCTCGAATACACGAAGATGATCGCCAACGACATGCTCCAGCAGATGCAGGGCGTGCTCGCGGGTACCTCGATCCAGCAGCTGCACTACGGGAATCCGCGCCGCTTCATCGGCAAGGCCGGACGGGCCGCCGCGATCGCGGGTTATGCGAGCCTCGGCGAGCTGTCGCTGCACGCGCTGCTGCAGAATCCGTCGGTCGTGCCCGCGCTCGGCGCAGCCGGCGCGCTACTCGGCATCACGTATACGGGCCTCGTGCAGGGCAGCGCGTTTGCGCACCTGAGCATCGAACGACGCAGCCGCATCGTGCGCGGCATCGATCTGATGTCGGACCTCGCGAGCATCGCCGGCGGTGCGATCGCGCCTTTCGTCGGCCCGCAACCCGCCATTCATTCGGACTTGCCGGCCGCGATTTCGTCGCTGTCGTCCGCGACGCTGCTCGCGCTCGCGCGCATCGACACGCATTTCCCGAATCTGACGAAACGGATCACCGGCCCGATTCCGACTTCGCTCCTGGTCGCGCCGATCCTGATCTATGTCGGCAAGTGGATCTACACCGCGCTGGAGGACGACAATGGCAACCCGCCGCCCCCCGGCACGCAACAACCGGGCAGCGGCCCGACGCAGAACGCCGTCGCACCGTCTCCGGCCGCCACGCCTGGGCAGCAGGGGCCCGTCACGCATGCCACGCAGCCGACGGCCCCGCCCCAGCCTGCGCAGACGCCATCGCCGGCGAACACCCCGCAGCCCTACATCGTCGTCGACGGCGATTCGCTGTGGGTGATCGCGGACCAGCATCGCCAGTCGCTGCTCGACGCCGCGCACGTGTCGCGTGCCGACCAGCAGGCGATGACGCCCGGCGAACAGGATGCGCGCGCGCTGAACGAGATCCTGCAACTCAATCCGTCCGTCGCGCACGATCCCGGGAATTTGCCGATCGGCACGCCGCTGAACGTCGGCTGACGTTCGTCCCGGCGGCCGGGATGCGCCGCCGCGCACGGCGCTTTCGTCACGCCGCCCGCTGCGCCTCCAGCCACGCCTGGAACATCAGCACCGTCCACAACTGGTGCTGCCAGTTCATCCGGCCCGTCTGGTGCTGCCGCCACAGGCGTTCGACCGCGGCCGCGTCGAAGAAGCCTTCCTCGCGCAGCCGCGACGGCCGCAGCAGCGCCTCGGCCCAGTCGCGCAGCGCGCCGCGCAGCCAGTGGTCGATCGGTGCGCAGAAGCCCTGCTTCGGCCGGTCGATCAGCGCCGACGGCACGTACCGGTCGAGCAGCCCGCGCAGCAGCGCCTTCGACTGCCCTTCCGGCAAGCGCACCGCCGCCGGCACGCGCCACGCGAATTCGACGACGCGATGATCGAGGAACGGCATGCGCGTCTCGAGGCTCACCGCCATCGCCGCGCGGTCGACCTTCGCGAGGATGTCGGTCGGCAGATAGGTGAGTGTGTCGATCGCCATCGCCTGCTCGGCGAAGCTCAGGTGTGCGGGCCACGCGGACGCCGTGTCGAGCGGCGTCGGCGGCTCCTGCCCCGACAGCGCGATGCGCTCGGGATGATGGACCGCCGACATCAGCAGCCGGTACAGGCCGATGCGGCTCTCGGCCGTCATCACGTGGCCGAGCTTGTGCAGGCGGTCGCCGATGCGCGCCGCCGATTCGCGCGCTTCCACGCCGCCCCACGCACCCTGCGCGACGGCCGCGAGCTGGTCGGCATGATCGGGCCGCAGCGCATGCAGGGCGGCTGCGATCCGCGCGCGCACGGCGGCCGGCACGCGATGCAGCTTGCGCCACAGGCGCGGTGTCAGGAAGTAGCGCGTATAGCCGCCGAACAATTCGTCGCCGCCGTCGCCGGACAGGCTCACCTTCACGTGCCGGCGCGTCAGCTCCGACACGAGAAAGGTCGGAATCTGCGACGCATCGGAAAACGGCTCGTCGTAGATCGTCGGCAGTTTCGGCACGACGCCGAGCGCATGGTCGGCCGTGACGTAGAGCTCGGTGTGCCGCGTGCCGAGATGGCGCGCGACGGCCTTCGCGTAACCGGCCTCGTCGTAGCCGGCCTCGTGGAAGCCGATCGTAAACGTGTCGACCGGCGTCGCCGATTGCGCCTGCATCAGCGCGACGATCGCGGACGAATCGACGCCGCCCGACAGGAACGCGCCGAGCGGCACGTCGGCTTCCATCTGTTGCGCGACGGCCTGGCGCAGGATCGTGTCGAGCTGGCCGACGGCATCGTCGGCACTGCCCTCGAACGGCTGCGCGCGGCCGTTCTCGATCGCCTGTTCGAGCGTCCAGTACGCACGCACGCGCGGCGTGTCGCGCGCATGCTCGAACTGCAGGTACGTGCCGGGCGGCAGCTTGTGGATGCCGCGATAGATCGTGTAGGGCGCGGGCACGCTCGACTGCCGCAGGTACAGGCACAGCGCGTCGCGGTCGATCGCGCCGTCGAAACCCGGATAACCGCGCAACGCCTTCAGTTCGGACGCGAACACGAGCGCGTCGCCGATCCGCCCGTAGTAGAGCGGCTTCTCGCCGATCCGGTCGCGCGCGAGCGTCAGCACCCGCGACGCGCGATTCCACAGCGCGAACGCGAACATGCCCGTCGCGCGCCGCAGCGTCGCCTCGACGCCCCACGCGACGATCGCCGCGATCAGCACCTCGCTGTCGGAGTGGCCGCGCCACGCCGGTGCGCGCCCTGCGCGTTCCAGCTCCGCGCGCAGTTCGCGATGGTTGTAGATTTCGCCGTTGAAGACCATGACGTAGCGGCCGCACGCGGATGCCATCGGCTGTCGGCCGTGCACCGACAGGTCGACGATCGCCAGCCGCCGGTGGCCGAGCGCGATGCCGGCCTCCGGGTCGACCCAGATCCCCTGCCCGTCCGGCCCGCGATGCGCGAGGCTCGCCGTCATGCGCGCGAGCGTGCCGCGCGCTGTCTCCTCATCGATGGCGACGCTATTCAAAAAGCCGTCGATTCCGCACATGTAATTTGCCTGCCCCTGTTGACCTGTTCCGTCACGCATGGCGCACCTTGCGGCCCGCCGTCCGGCGTGACGGTCGAGCCATATTACGAAGAAATAAATCAGCAATAATTCACCGGTGAATTCGGACGACGACCGGAAAAAAATTGGCGTCAAGCGCCGTGCGCGCATGACCGGGCAAGGGGCCATATCGGATGGGCACGCATGGCCGCGCAGGCCCGGCGCCCGAAAAAGGAGCGCATGCGGGCGTCAACCCGCGCCGGTCGCCCACTTCAGCAACTGCGCGACCTCGCGGAAATGCTGCGGCTGGATCGTGCCGTTCTCGGGCGTCGTGTCGTACAGCGCCTGCGCGAGCCCGACGTTCGCGAGCGTCGGGCGCAGCTCGTCGCGCGCGAGCCGCACGATCCGCTCGGCCGCGTCGCCCTCGCCGCGCGCGAGCACCCACGGCAGCGAACCGATTCCACCGTAATAAAGCGCGACCGCGACGCGCGGCGAATAGACGACCACCGACGCGAAGCCGATCCGGTCGGGCAGCGACGCGAACTGCGCTTCGCGCGCGAGTTGCCGGCGTTTCGCCGCGATGTGCGGGTCGCCCTCGTCCTCCTTGTGCTCGCGCCGCACTTCGTCGATCGACATCTTCATCTTCTGGTTGAACTCGTGCCGCTGGTGCACGATGTCGATCAGCGCCATCACGATGTAGATCAGCGCGGCCCAGCCGAACAGCATCATCAGCAGCTTCACGATCAGCGCGAGGATCGATACCGGCCGCGTAAAACCCGACTGCACGGACGGGTCGAGCGATTCGACGATCAGCCAGCCGAGCGTCGCCACGAGCAGCGCCGTCTTCAGCAGCATCTTCACGAGATTGACGAGATTGCGCACCGACCACAGGTTCTTCATGCCCTCGGCCGGATTGAGCCGCGACAACTGCGGCACGAGGCGGCTCCACGCCATCACGCCGCCGACCTGCACGAACCCCGCGAGCAGGCCCGCGAGCAACCCGGCCGCGACGATCTGCGCGGACAGCGTCGCCCAGTCGCGCGCGGCGCCGTCGATCAGCACCGCGATCCGTGCGGACGGGTCGGCCGCGCCGACCGCGTCGAACACCAGCCGGAACAGCGCCTGCAGCCGCGCGAACAGCGACCCGATCCCCACCGCGAGCGCGACGCACACACCGACGAAGAACGCCGACGAGATCGTCTCCGCGCTCTTCGGCACATCGCCTTTCTCGCGCGCCTCGCGCAGGCGCTTCGCGGTCGGCTTCTGGTCCTTTTCGGCCATGTCGGCTCCGTCGCGCTCAGGCGCCGCCGTGCGCGGCGAACAGCGCGCGCAGCAGCGCGATCAGCCCGCTGTCGGGGCTCAACAGCGAATGCAGCGACGCATACACCACCGGCAGGAACAGCACCATCATCAGCAGTGCAAGCGCGCTCTTCAGCGGCTGCGAGAACACGAAGATGTTGAGCTGCGGCACCGCGCGCCCGACGAGGCCGATGCCGAGCTCGACGAGCACCAGCACGATCGTCACCGGCGCGGCGAGCTTCACCATCCATTCGAAGATCGTGTCGGTCTGCCGCACGATGAAGGTCTGCAGCATCGACGAGAAATCCGGGCCGAGCGAGCCGATCGGCCACCACGCATATGACTGCGCGAACAGCTGCACGAGCACCTGCAGGCCGCCGGCCGTGACGAACAGCGCGATCGCGACGAAGTTGAGGAAGCCCGAGGTCGGGCCGCCTTCGTGCCCGCCCATCGGATCGAAGAACGCGGCGCTGCCGCTGCCCGTCTGGAAGTCGATCAGGTAGCCGACGCCCTGGATCGCGAACAGCACCGCGCTGAACGCGCCCGCGAGCAACAGGCCGACCATCGCTTCCTTCGCGACGAGCAGGCACCACATCAGGAACGGCAGCGCGGCCACCTGCGCGGAGTCGATCGCCGGCGCGACGAACGCGGCGATCACGACGGCGATCCCGTTGCGCACGAGGCCCGTGATGATCTGCTCGTTGAACACCGGCACGACGAACATGATCGGCAACAGGCGCGGCATCACGTAGAGCAGCGGCCGCAGCGTACCCGCGACGTCGTTGAAACCCGCGGCCTGGTCTAGCATCGGCGCTCCGCGGCGGCAGCCGGCGCGGCATCGCCGGCCGGGGCGGTGGCGTCGTCCGCACCGGCGGCATCGTTCGTGCCGGCTTCCGCATCGGCCGGCTGCGCGGCCATCTCCGCATCGAACGCGGCGGCCGCTTCGGGCTGCGCGGCCGCATGACCGGCCGTATCGCCTGCCGCGCCGCTCCATACGCCGGACGTCGCGAAGCGCCGCACCGCGTAACCGTCCGCGACTTCGTCGGCATCGCGCTCGACCCGCGCCGCGCGCGCCTGCAATGCCTTCTCGCCGGCTTTCTCGAGCTTGTCCTCCGCGGCCTTCGCCTTGCGCGCGGCGCGCTGCAAATCGGCGAGCGTCGCCTCGTGGCCGCGATGCACGTTCGCGGCCTGGCTCACCGACGCGTTCGCGGTGCCGATGTGGCGATCGAACGTGCGCGTGTCGGCCGCCGCGTTCTGCAGCGCGCGCGCCTCGCGCACGTCGTCGGCGAGCCGCGTCTGGATCGCGGCCTTCGCGGCGACCTGCTGCGCGAGCTGCGCGTGCGCGGCATCGAGCGCGCGGCGGCTCTGCGCGGCGATGCCCTGCTGGCGCGCGGCCGCGACGCGCGCGATCTGGCTGCGCATCTCGCGCACGCGTTTCAGGCGCGCGAGCGTCGCGAGCACGAGGCGGTCGTCGGCTTCAGACATGATCGTTCGCCAGCTTCGTCAGCTTCGCGAGCAGCGCGTCGAAGCGCACGTCCTCGTGCGACGCCTGCGCGCAGAACGCGCCGATCGCGTCGCGCGCGCGCAGCGCGAGATCGCCGAGGCGGTCGCTGCCCTCGCGATACTCGCCGATCTGCACGAGCAGCTCGATCTCCTGGTACTTCGCGATCAGCTCGCGCACGCGCGCCGCCGCAAGCTGGTGCGCGCGGCTCGCGACGAGCGGCATCACGCGCGACAGGCTCGCGAGCACGTCGATCGCCGGATAGCGGTTCGCGAGCGCGATCTTGCGCGACAGCACGATGTGGCCGTCGAGAATCGAGCGCACTTCCTCGGCGATCGGGTCCGATTCCTCGTCGCCTTCGACGAGCACCGTGTAGAGCGCGGTGATCGACCCGTTCGCTCCCTGCCCCGCGCGTTCGAGCAGGCGCGGCAGCACCGCGAACGTCGACGGCGGGAAACTGCGCCGCGTCGGCGGCTCGCCGCTCGCGAGCCCGACCTCGCGCTGCGCGCGCGCAAAGCGCGTCAGCGAATCGACCAGCAGCAGCACGCGCTTGCCGGCATCGCGGAAATGCTCGGCGATCGCGGTCGCGACGAGCGCGGATTTCACGCGCTCCATCGCGGGCCGGTCGGACGTCGACACGACGACGATCGAACGCGCGCGCACCTCGGGCGACAGGCTGTGCTCGATGAATTCGCGCACCTCGCGGCCGCGCTCGCCGACGAGCGCGATCACGTTCACGTCGGCCTGCGCGCCGCGCGCGATCATCCCGAGCAGCGTGCTCTTGCCGACGCCCGACGGCGCGAAGATGCCGACGCGCTGCCCGATGCCGAGCGTCATCAGCCCGTCGATCACGCGCACGCCGGTCGGAAACGGCGTGTCGATCATCTTGCGCGCGAGCGGGTTCGGCGGGTCCTGCTGCGTCGACACCCACGCGGCGCCCGTCACGGGCCCGCGATCGTCGAGCGGCCGGCCGAGCCCGTCGAGCACGCGGCCGAACAAGCCTTCGCCGACCGGAAACACGTGCTCGCGCCCGGACGGCACGACGATCGTCTCCGGCGACAGGCCGGCCACGTCGCCGAGCGGCGTGAGCAGCGTCGTCTGCCGCGAAAAGCCGACCACCTCGGCGAGCAGCGTCGGCTGGTTCGGCGTGCGCAGCTCGCAGATCTCGCCGAGCCGCGCGCGGATGCCGGTCGCGTTCAGGATCTGCCCGACGGCATGATTGACGCGGCCCTGCACCGACACCGGCGAGAAGAACGCGAGCCCCGCGTCGAGATCGCCGACGAGGCGGCCGCGATCGAACGGCGTGTCGCCGTCGTCGCCACCGTCGCCGCCGAACGATTGCGCGTCATCGAGTGGCGCGTTCATCGTGTGCCGCCCTTCAATGCGTCGCGGCGGATCGCCTGGCGCAGCGCGTCGATCTGCAGGTCGAGGCTTGCATCGATGCGTCCGGACGGCGTCTCGACCGTGCATGCGTGACGTTCGAGCTGCGCATCCTCGACGATGCGGATCTTCTGCCGGTTCGACTGTCCGGCGAATGCGCCATCGAGCGCGTCGCGCATCTCGTCGGTCCGGCCGGGCGCGATGCGCACGATCAGGAACGCCTCGTCGCGCACGAGCGGCGCGATCCGCGACAGCGCGGCCTCGTACAGCTTCTGCGTGCTCATCTCGCCGACGATCGCGCGCACGGCCTTCACGACGATGTCGGCCATCGCATCCTTCATCGTCTCCATCGTGCGCGTGGCGGCGAGCGCCTGCGTATACGCCTGCGCCGCCTGCTCGCGCTGCGCGCGGCGCATCCCTTCGTCGTAGCCGGCCGCCTGGCGCTTGTCGAATTCGCGCTGCGCGTCGGCGACGATGCGCGCGGCCTCGTCGTGCGCGGTCGCGATCACCGCGGACGCGTCGAGCAGCGCCGCGTATTCGCGCTCCTTGAGCACCTTGCGCTCCGACAGCAGCTGCAGGTTGTCGCTCGTGATCAGAAAAGCCAGTCCCATGACGCAAGCCTCTCGGGAATCAGAAACAGGAACAGCAGCTCACCGAACTGGTCGCGCTGCGCGCGGTTCAGCCAGTAAGGCGCCTCGTCGTCGATCGCGCGGTTGAATTTCAGGCGCACGCGTTGCGCAACCGCATCGCCGGCCACGCCGATGAAATCCGCGAGCAGCCGCCCGCCGCGTGCGCGGATCACCGCCGGCAGCGCGGCGGGGTCCGCACGCCACGGCTCGAGCGTGTCGGCGAGCGCGCCGAATTCCGGCGCGCGCTCGAGCGCGAGTTCCAGCGCGTCGCCGCCGAGCCGCGCCGCGACTTCCGCGCGAATGCGCCGCGCGGCCAGCGCGTCGCGCAGCCAGTGGCGATGCAGCAGCAGCCCCGCATACGACGCCAGTTGCTCGAGCGCCGCACCCGGCAGCAGCGCGAGCCGCGCGCACGGGTTCGCGACGTCGAAGTCGTGCCGGCCGGCCACGCCGTTCGCATCGAGCAGGTGCCGCGCGAGCAGCTTGCGGCCGGCCGCGCCGAACGCATCCGGCGAGCGGTAGCGCGCAGGCCAGTCGGCCGGCACGCGCGTCACGTGCAGATAGCGGTCGGGCCGCAGGTTGAAGTCGCAGACAAGCGCATGAAACGCCGCGCGCCGCCCGGCCGGTGGCGGCGCGAGCGGCTGCAGCCACGGCAGCGGCGCGGTATCGGCCGGAGCCGCCGCGTCGCCCGGCGGCGCCGCATACGGATCGCTCATGCGCCGTCGCGCGCGCCGTCCGGCGTGCGCAGCCCGCCGCCGGACGACTGCCCGGCTGCACCGTTGCCGCCGCGCGCCGCGCCGAGCAGGCCGGCAAGCCGTGTGCCGAACATCCCGCGCCGCGCCGCCGACAGCGCGATCACCGCGCAGGTCAGCAGGATCAGCGCGAACACGAGCCAGCCGAGCGGCGAACGCAGCCGCAGGATGTCCGACACCGCGCTGCCGATCCCGTCCACGCGCGCCGTGCGTGCGGCGGCCGGCTGCAGGAACAGCGACACGTTGTCGTACTGCAGCCCTTCGATGCTGTGCGCGACGAGATCCTTGACCATCGGCGCCATCGCGCGCAGGTCGACGCCGGGCCGGTAGCGGATATACACGGCCGCCGACGACGGCTTGATCTTGTCCGCCAGCGGATCGTTCTCCGGAATCACGACCTGCACGCGCGCGACCACCACGCCTTCGATGTCCTGCAACGTACGCGACAGGTCCTGCGACACGCCGTACAGGTAGCGCATGCGCTCCTCGGCCGGCGTCGACACAAGGCCCTGCTTCTGGAACAGCTCGCCGAGGCTCGCATAGCTCGCCTTCGGCAGCCCGTTCGCCTGCAGCACCGTGAGCGCCGACTGCATGTCGCCGTCCGCGACGCTGACCAGCCACGCGTTGCGGTCCGACGTGTCGCGCGCGTCGTTGTCCTTCGACGCGCTGATGCCCGCGTCGCCGAGCACCGCGACCATCTGGTTCGCGTCGCGCTCCGACAGGCCCGAGTACAGCTCCTTCTGGCACCCGGCCAGCAGCACGAGCAGCCCCGCGAGCAGCGCGCGCGCTGCCCGGCTGCGCCACGCATGCGCGCGCGGCGTCGAATCGATCGTCGTCATCGTTTGTCCGCTTCATGGCGCGTGAGGCCGTATCCGGCCCCGCGCGCTTTCACTCCTGCGTCTTCAGCACGGTGTGCGTGAAGCCGTTCGCCGCCTGCGCGACCGACAGGCTCAACTGGTATTCGGAAATCGTGGTGGTCGCCGTCCACTGGAAATCCATCGCCTTCACCATCGTCATCAACGGATCGCTGCGGCTGTCGGCCATCGACGTCAGCATCTCGCCGCGATGCTTGTCGATGTTCGCGTACCGCGTGTCGAGATCGTTGCCGTACGTGCGCAACCGCTCGACGAGCGACGACGGGTTCGCCTGCGCGGGCGTCATCTGCACGGCCGGCGCCGCGTCCGCCGTCACGCGCGCCATCGCGACGCCCGACGATGGCGCCTGCGCGGCCGGCGACGCGCCCGGCTGCATCAGCGCATCGAACTGGCGCACCTGCGCCGGATCGGACGCCGAACCCGTTTGCTGCGCCGCGCTCGCGAGCGCGGCAGCGCCCGGCGGCGCTGCGCCTACGCCTGTCACTGACATGATCTATGCCCTCCTTGGCTGGCAGGCGCCGGACCGCATCGGCCGGGCCTGCCCGGAACAGGCCGGCCGGCACGCACGCCCCCGCCGCCGGGCGCCCTTGGCGGGCTGACCCGGCGCGCATCGGCGCGCGGCGCGGCCGGTGGCCGGCGTCATGCGCGGCCGGCGGAACTCAGGTGTTGCGCGACCTGGGCGTTCGCCGTCCCCTCCTGCGCGGTCACCGCGTTGCTGGTTTCGAACGTCGCCGTCGATTGCTGGACCTGGAAGTTGATCTTCGTCAGTTCGAGCTGCGTCTTGGTCAGGTCGTCCGCCTGCTGCTGGACCTGGGTCGTGTCGGTTGCGCTACCGGTACTGGTCGGGCCTGGCATGCTGTGCTCCTTGATGTGAAGTTCATCTGCTTTTCCGGCGGCAGCCCCATGCCCCGCCGGCGACGTGGGACGCCGCACGTGTGCGACGTCCCGCGTTCATGCGCGCACCGCGCGTCGCGCGATGCGCATGACCTGTCTCGCGGCGCTAGTGCGCCGCCTCCTTCGCTGCTCCCGGCGCGGCTGCTGCCGGCGCGACATCCGGCAGCAACGTCGGCCCCGGCACCGGCTGCGCGACCCCGGCCGCGGCGCCGCTCGCAAGCGGCGGCACGGGCGGCGCGGGCGCCTGTTCAGGTGCGTTCGCCGGCGCGCCGCCGAGCGGCATCGTGATGCGCTGGCCGTTGCGCTCGAACACGACTTCGTTCGGGCCGATCGACACGACGGTCGGGCCGTCCTTCAGCCGCGCGCCCTCGAAATAGCGGCTGCCGTCGGCCGTCTCGATGTAGCGCTGGTCGCCGTCGCCGGCGAACACGGTCGTGATCTCCGGGATACCGGCCATGCCGCCGAGCGTCGTCGTCGTGCGCGGCGCGGCCGCATCGGCATCGCTGACGTGATCGACCACTTCGAGCGCCGGGCGCGCGTCCTTCATGTAGTTGCGGATACGCGGCTCGATCTGCGCGCGCGCCGCCGTGCCCGTCAACTCGATCCGGCCGCGCCCGAGATACGTGACGGTGAGCGCCGTATCGCTGAAATAGGTCTGCGCGGTCGCAACGAGATCGCTGACCACGTAGATGTTGCCGAGCGCCGCGTTGTCGACGCCCGCGACGATCTGCGCGACGCGATCGCGCGCGGCCGGGTCGCTCACGTAGCCCGACACGATCACGCCGTCGTCGCGCGGCGCGACGGCCAGCTCCGGATACGCGTGCAACTGCTGCTGCAGCCGGTGCGTGCGCGCGAGCACCGATTCGTGCTGCCACGGCAAGCGCCCGGACCACGCGACGAAGCCGTAGCCGAGCGCACCGAGCAGCACGCCGACCCACAGCGCGACCAGCGCGATCACGAGCCGCCGGCTGCCGAGGCGGCGCAGCCCGCCGTTGAGCCAGCCGAGCCACGCGGCCTCGCGCGCGGCATCCGGCGCGTCGGCTTCGTCGGGCACCGCGACGCTCGCCTGCGTGTGCCGCGCGATGCCGAGCCGGATCGAGCCGACCGTCACGACGTCGTGCGGCGTCATCGAGCGGCGGCCCGCGCCGAGCGGTTCGTCGTTGAACAGCACCGGTGCGTCGACCTCGCCGCCGTGGTTCTGCACGGTGACCGCGAGCGCGCCGACCTGCAGGCACACCTGCTTCGCGCCGATCTCGCGATCGGGCAGGATCACTTCGCAATCGGCCGCCGTGCCGACCCAGTTCGCACCACGCGCGAGCGACATCGTGCGGCCATACATCGGCCCGCTCAGGAAACACAGGTTCCACGGCGACGCGAGCGCGGCCGCGCTCGCGCCGGCGCCTCCCGCGCCGCCGGGCAATGCGCCATCGCCGTGCGGATCAATGATGCTCGTCGACATGGGTGGTCGCTCCTGCGGTCGTCGCGCCCGGCTGCGGCGCCGCCTCTTTCGGCGGCGGCAGCGCGGGCGGGCCGAACTTCGTGCCGGGCAACGGCTTCGGCGTCAGCGGCACCGCGACGTCGTTGTCCGGCGGGCGATACATCGACAGCCCCTCCGGATTGGCCGGCGCGTCGGCGCCCGGGTTCACGGGCGAGCCGTCCGGCGCGTACATCGACGCGGCCGTCACCACGCGCGGCGTCAGCAGGTAGAACCGCTCCATGTGGTTGCCCGACTTGTCGGTGTACTTGAACAGGTTGCCGATCAGCGGAATGTCGGACAGCCAGGGCA
This sequence comes from Burkholderia stabilis, assembly GCF_001742165.1. Classification (NCBI taxonomy): domain Bacteria; kingdom Pseudomonadati; phylum Pseudomonadota; class Betaproteobacteria; order Burkholderiales; family Burkholderiaceae; genus Burkholderia; species Burkholderia stabilis. The sequence goes on from NZ_CP016443.1 coordinate 1,346,247, forward strand.
CGCCGCTCTTGTTCAGCCGCACCTCGTCGTCGTTGAAACCCGCGATCAACAAGCTCTTGCCTTCGTCGATCATCGACTTGGTGACGATGTTGCGCTGCTGGATCACCGGGATGTTCGACACGGTCTGCCCCTGCACGACGTTGCCGTCCTGGATGTCGATCGACATCATCACGCTCTGCGGATTGCCGGACACGGCGGCCGCGTTGCGGATCGCCTCGTCGACGATCATCGGCGTCACCTTGATGCTCGTGCCGGTCGTCACGCTGTACAGCGACGAATCCTGGTAGCCCTGCACCTGCACGTAGAACTGCGTGAGGTTCTCGAGGATCGCCTCGGTGTTGTCGAGCGCGAGCACCTTCGGTTTCGAGCGCAACTGCGCCTGCCCCTTCTGCGCGAGCGCGTTCACGCGCGTAAGCAGGTAATTGCGCAGCGAGCCGCCGATCGAGGCGGTCAGCGCGATGCCGGTCGGCAGGAAGGTGCCCGTCTGCCCGGTTTCCGACGTGCCGACGCCGAACGTCAGCGGCGGGTTGCCCGAGCCGCTGTACTGCGTGTTGCCGTTCAGCGGATTCGCGCCGTTGCCGATCTGCACGTCGCCGTGCGTCGTGTGCAGGCGCCAGTCGATCCCGAGGCTGTCGAGCGAATCCTCGTTGATGTCGATGATCGTCACGTTGATCTCGACGATGCGCGGCCGCTCGTCGAGCTGGTTGATCAGCGACTGGTAGCGGTACATGTTCTCCGGCAGGTCGCGCACGATCACCGCGTTGATCGCCGGATCGGCGACGATCTGCGGCAGCGTGTCGCCGCCGCCGCTCGAGAACGGCGAGAATCCGCCGACCGCGCTGCCGTCGCCCGAATAACCGCCCGCGCGCGGGCCGCCGGAAATATCGGGGAAATCGAGGCGCGGCACCGCGATCGTCATCCCCGAGCCGAGTTTCACCTGGCGCGCAGCCTGCCCGAGCGACGTGCTCGACGGCGGCGCGTTCGTGCCGCCGCCCTTGCCGAACAGCTTGCGCAGGATCGTCGCGACGCCCGGCACCGTCACTTCCTTGCCCGAGCGGTTGATCGTGAAGTCCGACGCCCAGCCGTACTTCAGCCGGAACGCGCGGATATCCGCGTGCGCGCCGTTCGCCGACGGATCGCCGACCGAGCCGACCGCCTGCCGCACGAGCTCGACGTAGCGGCGCGGGCCGGCCACGTACACGCTGTTCGCGCGGTCGTTGATCACGAGCGTGTAGCGCTTGTCGGGAATCTGCATCGCCTGCAGCGCGCGGCCGATTTCACCCGATGCATTCGGCGGGATCGGAATCATCTGCGTCTGCGACTGGTCGGCCGGATCGACATACAGGAACGAGCCGTCGTAGTACCACGTGAGCCCGTAGGTCGAGCAGATCGTATCGAGCGTCTGCTGCGGCGTGCCCGAGAAGCGGCCGCTGATCACGCCGTCGACCTTCGGGTCGACCACCGCCGTCACGTCCTGCGACGATGCGAGCTCGCGAATGAAGTCGCCGATCTTCTTGCCGTTCGCGACGATCGTGAACGGCTTGTTGCGCCAGCGCAGGTCCGCGGCGCGGGCCGGCTGCGCGGGCGCCATGCACAGCGACGCCGTGAGCAGCGCGGTCGCGCACAAGGCAAGCGCGGCCCGTTGCAGGCTGCGCGGTTGAAACCGGATCGAGGCGACGCGTCGACGCATCAAAAGACTCCTGTGGAAGAAACGAACACACGTTCCAGCGCCTGCTGCGCGAAGCGCAGCACTTCGCCGCCGAGCCAGCCCGACAGCAGCACGAGTGCGACCATCACGGCGATCAGCCGCACCGCGATGCCGATGTTGGCGTCCTGCACCTGCGTGACGGCCTGCAGGATCGCGACGACGAGGCCCGTGACGGTGGCGATCACCACGATCGGCATCGACAGCAGCAGCACGAGCATCAGCGCCTGGCGCGTCAGGTCGAGGATCGTCGAGCTCGTCATTGCACGGCCCCCGGCGCGCGCACGTCGGCGCCCGCGCCGACCGAGCCGTCGTCCGGCGGGTTCTTCACCCAACCGACCGTGTGCAGCTGCACGTCCTCCTCGACCTCCTGATACGACAGCACCGCCAGTTCGGGCAGCACGGGCTGCAGGATCGTCTTCACGTAGCGGCGCGCGCCGAGCGCGACCATCACCGCGAGCCGCGCCGCGCCCTGCGCGTTGGCGTGGCCGCCGGAGCCCGCCGCCTGCGCGGCCTGCACGATCGCGCGCACCTGCTCGCCGATGTCCTGCTTGACCGCGCTCGACAGCGCGAGGAAATTGCCCTGCTTCGTGCGCATCACCGCGCTCTCGATCCGCTCCTGCAGGTTCTGCTCGAACAGCACGACCCGCAGCTGGCGCGTCGTGCCCGCGTGGCGGTCGGTAATCATCCGGCGCAGGTCGACGCGCACCAGCTCGACGAGTGCGATCACGTCGTCGGGTTCGTTCGGCGCCCACGTGATCAGGCTCTCGAAGATCACGCGCAGGTTGCGGATCGGCACCTGCTCCGCCAGCAGCCGGCGCAGCACCTCGGTCACGCGCTGCAGCGGCACGAGCCGCGTCAGCTCGCCCACGAGTTCCGGGTGATCGCGGCGCACGAGATGCACGAGTGCCTGTGTCTCCTGGATGCCGAGCAGCTCGTCCGCATGCTGGCGTACGATCTGCTCGACGTGCGCGGCGAGCGCACTTTCGCTCGACAGCCACTTGCCGTCCGGCGCGGCGCCGTCGGGCTTGATCCACAACGCGGTCGCGAACGGGCCGAACGCCTCGGCCGGCTGGCGCTCCGCGCGCTCGGGCAGCGGCGCGACGCCGTCCCACAGCAGCCAGCCCGGCTTCAGCGCGCCGTGCGCGGCGAGCACGTCCTGCAGGTAGATCCGGTACGTGCCGGCCGCCGCGCCTTCGTCGTCGTTCAGCGTGATGCGCGGGAACACCGTGCCGATGTCCGCGTCGACGCGCGCCTTCGCGCTCGACAGCGCGGCCTGCAGTTGCGCGAGGTTCAGGCTCGTGCGCAGGTCGTCGGACAGCGACACCGCGATCAGCGACGTGACGCCCGCCGCGTGCGACACCTTCGCGGGCTGACCGTCGTCGGCCGCGCCGATGCGCCCGGCGATATGAATCAGGTTGAAGCTCGGCGCAGTCGTCTTGCGCTTGAGCTGCGACAACGCGAACGCGCCGAGCCCGAACGCGATCAGCGCGAACGACCATTTCGGGAACCCGGGTACGACGAGAAAACCGGCCAGCACGAGCGCCGCGATCAGCAGCGCGCGCGGATGCGCACCCAGTTGCTCGCCGAGCTGTTCGCCCAGTTGACGCTGCCGCGCATCGCGCGTCGCGACGCGCGTCGTCACGATGCCGGCCGCGATCGACACGAGCAGCGACGGGATCTGCGACGCCATCCCGTCGCCGACCGTCAGGATCGCGTAACGTTGCAGCGCCTCGCCGATATCCATCCCGTGCATCAGCGTGCCGACCGCGATGCCTGCGACGATGTTGATGAACGCGATCACGAGGCCCGCGATCGCATCGCCCTTCACGAACTTCATCGCGCCGTCCATCGCGCCGTGCATCTGCGATTCCTGCTCGAGCTTCTCGCGGCGCTCGCGCGCTTCGTCGGCGCTGATGATGCCCGCGCGCAGATCCGCGTCGATGCTCATCTGCTTGCCCGGCATCGCGTCGAGCGAGAAGCGCGCGCCGACCTCGGCCACCCGCTCCGACCCTTTCGCGATCACGATGAACTGCACGACGGCGATCACGAGGAACACCACGCCGCCCACCACGACGTTGTTGCCGACGACGAGCCGCCCGAACGCGTCGATCACGTGACCGGCGTTCGCGTGCAGCAAAATCAGCTTGCACGACGCGATGTTCAGCGCGAGCCGGAACAGCGTCGTGAACAGCAGCAGCGCGGGAAACGACGAAAAGCTGACCGCCGACGGCACGTAGGTCGACACCGTCAGCAGTACGACGCTCGCGGCGAGATTCAGCGAGATCATCCCGTCGAGCGCGGCTTGCGGCAGCGGCAGGATGAACAGCGCGACCACCGCGACGATGAACGTGCCGAGGAACAGGTCCGCGCGCGGCGATGCGCCCCCGAGACGCCGGCCGGACACGCCGCGGCCGGCGGAAAACAACCGCTGCCAGTCGCGGGGGAGCGCCTTCGGTTCTGCCATCGTGCCGTTGTCCTGTCGTTATCGCCGGCCGGCACGGGCAACCCTGCCCCGTGCCGCGCGGACCGTTGAATGGGACGAGTGTAGCGATGCGAAACGATGGATAAAGGGATGCGCCTCGTAGCGCGAAAGCGCGATTCCCGGCGGCGATCGGATCGGACTACGAAACCCGGCGGCGCTTTCGGGCACGCGTCGCCGGAACCGCTTCCATCCCGTGCCGGTCGTCCGGCACGCGCGTCAGGTCAAGGCTGAAGGCGCCGCGCGGCAAGATAGGCGAGCTGCGCGCGGTTCTGTACGTTGAAGAGTTTTTCGAGCGAGCGGATGTGGTGCCCGACCTTGTGCAGCGACGTGCGCAGCGCGCTCGCGATCTCCTGGTCGGACAACCCGTGCACGAGACGCTCGAGCACCTGCTGCTGCTCGTCGCCGAGCGCGAAGCCGCGCATGCGCGCGATGCGCGCCTCGAGGAACGGCAGCGCGACACGATGCACGGCCAGGCTCACCGACAGCGCGCCGCCGATCACGCGATCGTCGATCCATTCGGTGCCGTGCGTCTCCGACGTGACGTTCACCGCGACGCGCAAGTCGAGGCGCGGCGCCGACAGGCTGAAGATCACGCCGCTGTTCATCGCGTGCGCGCGCAGATGGCCGGCGAGCGCGAGCACCTTGCGGTCGCCGCTGCCCTGCGCGGCCGCCTCGATCTCGTCGAGCCGCCACGCGACCGGGAAACCGCTCTGGCGAACCTGCGCGAACCGCGGGTCGTTTTCGTAGAGCATTCCTTCGATATACGGCTGCATGAACGTCGCCGGCGCGAGTTCGCGCAGCAGGTGCGCGCACAGGATGCGCCGCCCGATCATTTCGTAGGCGCCGTAACCGAGCGTACTGAAACCGATTTGCCGCAATCGCGCATGGCATTGCGCGAAATCGAATGGTGCAAGGTCGCTTTTACCGGGCGCAATTTGAATTCCGGTAAAAAAGTCACGCTCGATTGCCTGATATTCATTCGAATAAGCGGCAGCCGCCGCTATATCGGCTTGTGAAAACCACTCGACGCGTGGTGCGCCGTCAGCATATGTCATGAGGAGCCCACCCCTTTCCCAATATGTGAAACTGCGCCCCGTCACGATCTGGTCTTTTCTTTATGATTTTCTGGCCATCGTTATATGCACGCGAATATGATTCTTTCGCCGCAATTAGTATTACGGCATATTACGCGTACACAGGCATTTTTGTACAATGCCCCGCGTTTCGTCAGGGATGACGATCGGCGCATATCATAACGATGCTCGATCGCACCGCCGCGAATGCCGTACACGATACGGCCGCCGCCAGGCGATGCGCGTCGATTCCGAGGGATGGCTCATGTCCGATATTGCATTGCATGAAGAAGCGGTCGCCCCAATCTTTTCCCGTCCGCCGCGCGGGTTGAACACATGCGCGGACGCGCTGCGCGAGCGTGCCGTGCAGGTCGTCTGGTGCGACGACGCGAAGCGCGGCGACGTCGTGCAGGCGCACGCCCCGAAGCTCGGCGTCGCCGATACGCTCGCGCTCGCGCAGAGCACGGCCGAGCGCAACCGGATCGTCTCGAGCCTGCTGCACCTGACGGGCTTCTCGACGTTCGCCTACTTCGCGCTCGAATTCTCGCGCGAGCGCGTCGAGAGTCTCTACCTGCACGAAGCGTTCACGCCGGCCACCTATCGCGGCGACTACGTGCGGCACAACCATCACGACGTCGACCCGCGCACGCTCGGCGCGCGCGTGTGCAACATGCCGATCGTGTGGGACCTGCAGCAGTTGCGCCGCGAACATCGCGAGCGCGACGACGGCCCGTCCGTGACGCCGGCCGCGCTCGACGGCTTCCTGCAGACGATGCAGGACGACGGAATGTGCAGCGGCATCATGTATTCGATGGCCGTGCCCGGCACGCGGCTGCACGCGTTCATGAGCTTCACCGCGCCGCGCCGCACGCGCGAATGGATCACGCCGGCAACCATCGAGCAGGCGCTGTCGATCGGGTTGTCGGTGCACAAGTTCGCGTCGCCGCAACTGATCTCGACGTCGCGCGAGCGCGCGATAAACGGGCTCACGCCGTTCGAGCAGGAACTGCTGCTCGGCATCGCCGAGGGCGCATCCGACAAGGAGATCGGCCGGCGCCTCGACACCAGCGCACACAACGTCGACTATCACCTGCGCAAGCTGCGCAAGCGCTTCGGCGTCGCGAACCGGATCCAGCTCACGTACCTGACGTCGAAACTCGAGCTGATCTGACGGCAGCCGCGCGCGTAAACGCACATGCCGGCCTCGCGGGCCGGCATGTGCGGGTTGCGGCGCGGTGCCGGGTCCGGCGCCGCTTCCTTCGAGACGATTCGCGTTACTTCAGCAGCGTCATCTGCACGACCTTCACGATCACGAGACCGACCGCGATCACCAGATAGCCGCGCAGCACGGCCATCCACACGCGCGTGGATACCGTCATGTTCTGCGGCTCGAGCGTGTCGAGCGGCGGCATGCGCCACGTGTCGCGCAGCGAGCGGTCGACACCCGGCTCGACGACGCGCTTGTTGCGGCGAATCAGCACCGTCGCGAGATACCCGGCGATCGCGAGCACGGTGCCGCCCACCAGCACATCGACGATCGCTTCGCCGCTGATATCCGGATACATCACCGACGCGGTCAGGATGATCGACAGCAGCACCAGCACCCAGATCACCGCGCCCGTGAACACGTTGAGCTTCGTCGAGTTGACCCACGGCCCGAGCACCTGGCGGTCGTTGCACAGCACCAGCAGGAACACCGTCGCGCTCGGCAGCAGCACGCCCGCGAGCGTCTGCACGGCTTCGGTCAGCAGGCCGAGCGGGCTGCCCGGGATCAGCACGAGCGTGGCCGCGGCCGCGACGATGCCGAAGTAGACGAGATAGAAGCCCTTCGCATCGGTCACGCCACGGTGCAGCGAATGACGGATCTTAAACACGTCGCCGATCGCGTACGCGGTCGACAGCGACACGGCCGCCGCACCGATGATGCACGCGTCGAGCAGCGCGACCGCGAACAGCGTCGCGCTCGTGCGGCCCGCATACTTCTCGAGGCCCGCGATGATGCCGCCCGCGTCGGTGAAGTTGCCGGCCTCCGGATGCCCGTTGAACAGCGCGGCGCTGAAGCCGATCATCGCGACCGCACCGACCAGCACGAACGCGATGCCGATCCACAGGTCGGCCTTCTCGTACTTCATGAAGCGCGGCGTGATGCGCTTGTCGATCACGTAGCTCTGCTGGAAGAACAACTGCCAGGGCGCCACCGTCGTGCCGACGATACCGATCACGAGCAGCATCACGTCCGACAGCTTCGCGTGCGCGGGCCAGTTCGGCACGAAGAAATCGCGCGTCATCTGCGCGACGGGCGGGTGAATCGACACGAGCACCGGCACGAGCAGCAGGCTCAGCACGCACAGCCCGATCGCGAACCGCTCGAAGCGCCTGAAATCGCCGGTACTCACCGCGGCCATCGTCAGCGCGGCAGCCACGCATACGCCGGCCACCTTCGGCAGCCCGAAGAAATCGAGCACGAACGTGATGCCGATGAACTCGGTCACGATGGTCAGCGCATTGAGCAGGAACAGGTCGATCACGCTGAACGCGCCCCAGAACTTGCCGAAGCGCTCGAAGATCAGGCGCGCATGGCCGACGCCCGTCACCGCGCCGAGGCGCAGCACCATTTCCTGGTTCACGTACAGCACGGGTACGAGCAGCAGCAGCGTCCACAGCAGCGTCGTGCCGTAGTTCTGGCCGGCCTGCGTATAGGTGCCGAATGCGCCGGCGTCGTTGTCGCCGACCATCACGATCAGGCCCGGGCCGATGATCGCGAGCAGCGTGCGCAGGCGTGCCCACCACGTGCCGCGCGCGGCGGTGTCGTGATGCGCGATCGTACCGAGCGCGCCGCGAATGTCGCCCACATGGGCTTCGTCGAGCACGGCGCTGCGTTCGGCGGCGATCGGTGGAGAGACGTTGGATGGCGTGGACATGATGTATTCCGTACGGCTAAGGGTTATGCGATGAGCGTGTGACCTTGGAATGCGCGCGGGCGGCCGCTCGATGGCGGCCGCGCGTGCGCATGCCGAGGCGCGCGCGGCGCTTCGTGCTTCAGTGGATCAACGATTTCAGCTGGTTCAACAGGCGGGAGAACACCCGCGGACGGGCGTCGAGCGTCAGCATCGTGTCGTAGTGGTGACGCGATTCCGTGACGTGCGGAAGATTCGACAGCAGAAGGCCGAAGTTCATGGTCTGGCTCCGTGCGGCGACGGCAGATGTGCCGGCCGCGTCGTGGGCGCGGGGCCAGTCCGGGGCCTGAACGACGTGTCAGGCTAGTCGGCCGGATTGTCCCTGCGACCCGGGTTCAAAAGGGTCTGTCTGTGCATCGGGCATAAGGGACAACTGTCACTGTCGTTCATGGCGGCTCCTGTGCGGTGTTCCGGGGAACACGGTTGTCCGCCGTCCGGCTTGCGGGCCGACGTTCGTGCGCGGGAAAGACGCATGTGCGAACGCGGCCGCAAACCAGGCGGCGGAATAACCGGGCGGCGCATGCGAAAACGCATCACGCTAACCGGCGCGAATCAGGGTGCACGTAGGGGGTTACTGCGGAATACTGCTGCGCGCACCGTTTGCCTGGGTGACAAACGGCGGCTTCTAAGAGGCGCGGACGTCGGTCGCTCAGGCGGAAATTTCGTTCGAAGATCGACTACTGCAGGCGTCCAAGGCGGCGGCCCCAAGAGTGAAGATGCCGGATTCTATGGACCGCCCGAAACGGAAGTCAACCCCTCGAAACCCGATCCGCGGAAAATTTTTCCCGCCCCCGGCGCACTGAAAGATTCGCACCAGGATTGGCAAGGCGAAACCTTTCAACGTGCCGGATCACACGAGGCAGCGATGCGCGCGAACAACAGTCGCCGCTCTGCCGCGCCCGGCATCGCGCAGCGGCGATACGCACGCCGGGCGCCGCCGCGATGCACGCAACATCGACGCTTTTTTTACTTGCACCGCAGCAAAAGTCGCGACTACAATCCGCCCCAATTCATCAAGGGAGTCCCTCCGTGGACACATGCTCTAGTTGCAGTTCGATGCCGGTTCAAGCCGGCCAAGCCATCGCGAGATAGCAGCCAGACGCATGTCTTTCGCCGCTAGCTCGCACTCGTCGGGTTAGCGCGCTTCCTCCCGGGCCGGCCATCGCCGGTTCGTCCGTCGCACGCTCCGTTACGTTCCACCCTCCGATCGCAGGCCGCGTCACGCGTCCGCGCTCGATCACGTCGTCCGGCCTGCGCCGGACCTGACGGAGGCAGCGTCATGTTCTTTCAATCGTTCGCGGTCAGACTCAAGCGCATCGTGCACGTCGCATGCGACCGCTCGTTCGTTTCCGGCCTCTCGCCGCTCGCCCATGCGTTCAGCAACTGGCGCGGCACGGCGCTCGCCCATGCGCCGGTGCCCCGCCCGCTCGACTGCATGCTCGCCGCCGCGATGGCGGCCGCCATCGCGCTCGCCGCGCTGCTGTGCGCGGCTGCATCCCGCCTCGGCTTCGCTCAGGTGTGGCGCATCGGCGGCTGGCTGCCGTAAGCCCTTCGTCGCGCGGCGGCGACACGCGCCGCGCGACCGCCTCGCAATACCCCCGCATCACGTTCCTGTTTAATCAGCCTAACTAATCAAACTGCCAACGGAACCCGCATGAAGAACTACCTCGAACCCGTCCCGCGCAAGCCCCGCCTCGATGCGCTCGCCGCGCTGCTGCTGTCGCTCGCCGCCGCACCCGCGTTCGCGCAATCGTCGCCGCCAGCCGCTCCCGAACCGGCAGCCGGCGCCGGCGACGCCGCCGCGCCCGCACAACAGGCCGCCGATGCTGCCGCGCCCGCTCCCACCGGCTTCTGGGAACGCTCGAACCTGCTCGGCAACATGGGCGGCCTGCGCGACATGCTCGGCGATCACGGCGTCACGCTGACGCTGCAGGAAACCAGCGAATACCTGTACAACACGTCCGGCGGCACGAATCGCGGCGGCGCCTACCAGGGGCTCACGCAATTCGGCTTCAACGTCGACACCGGCAAGGCGATCGGCGTGCCGGGCGGCACGTTCAACGTGTCGGCGCTTCAGATCCACGGCACCAACCTCACGCAGCGGTATCTGCAGACGCTGCAGACTGCAACCGGCATCGAAGCGAATTCGACCACGCGCCTGTGGGAGCTCTGGTACCAGCAGTCGCTGCTCGACGGCAAGGTCGACGTGAAGGTCGGCCAGCAGAGCGTCGACCAGGAATTCATGGTGAGCCAGAACGCGGCAACGTTCATGAACGCAACATTCGGCTGGCCCGTGCTGCCGTCGACCGACCTGCCGGCGGGCGGCCCCGCATATCCGCTGTCGTCGCTCGGCGTGCGGCTGCGCGTGAAGCCGGCCGACGCGTGGACCGCGATGGTCGGCGTGTTCGACGGCAACCCGGCCGGCCGCAGCGACGGCGATGCGCAGGTGCTGAACGCGCACGGCACCAACTTCAACCTGCGCAGCGGCGCGTTCGTGATCGGCGAAGTGCAGTACGCGCTGAACGCGCCGCCCGCCGATCCGAAGGCACCGCAGCCGGCCGGCCTGCCCGGCACCTACAAGCTCGGCTTCTGGTATCAGTCGCAGCATGCGAACGACCCGCGCTACGGCACCGACGGGCTGTCGCTCGCGAATCCGGACAGCAACGGCATGCCGGCCACCCATCGCGGCAACTACGGGTTCTATGCGGTCGCGGACCAGATGGTGTGGCGGCCGTCGGCCGACAGCCCGCGCTCGGTCGGCGTGTTCGCGCGCGTGATGGGCGCGCCGGGCGATCGCAATATCGTCGATTTCGCCGCCAACGCAGGCGTGACGCTGAAAGCGCCGTTCAAGGGTCGCGACAACGACGTCGCCGGCATCGCGGTCGGCTACGCGAAGATCGGCTCGCATGCGCGCGGCCTCGACGGCGACACCGGCACCTACACGACGCCCGGCTATCCGGTACGCCGCGCGGAGACGGTCGTCGAAGCAACCTACCTGTACCAGGTCACGCCGTGGTGGCAACTGCAGGCCGACCTGCAGCACTTCTTCCGTCCGGGCGGCGGCATTCCGAACCCGAACGCGCCGGGCGCGCGCATCGGCGACGAGACGGTGGTCGGCGTGCGCACGACGATCACGTTCTGACGACGCACCCCGCATGAAGACACGGGCCGGACGTCCGCGCGCGCGACAGTCCGGCCCGTGCGTCTAGATGCGGCACGCGCCACGCGTCACTCGCCGTACAGCCCGAGCAGTTTGAGCGTGACGCCGTTGGTCCAGCCGAAGCCGTCCTGCAGCGGATATTCGCCGCCCCCGCCTCCACCCGTGCCGGCTCCCTCGACCACGTACTTCTCGACGAGTTTGCCTTCGGTCGCATACACGTGCTTCACGTCGGACAGGAAACGCGTGCCGATGTCTTTCGCGAGCGCCGGTTCGCCATAACGACGCAGCCCGTCGATCGCGATCCACTGCAGCGGCGCCCAGCCGTTCGGCGCATCCCACTGCTGGCCCGTGTTCTCGGTCGTCGTCGCGAGGCCGCCCGGCTGCAGCAGCGTCTTGCGCACTTCGCGCGCGGTCGCCTTCGCGCGCTCCGGCCATGCGACACCCGCGAACAGCGGATACAGCGCCGCCGCCGTCACGGCGTCACGCGGCTTGCGCAACTGCCAGTCGTAGTCGCCGTAGTAGCCGCGGCGGTTCCACAAATAGTGGTTGATCGCGGCCGCGCGCCGCGCTGCCCGCCCCGCGAAGTCGGTCACGCAGGCGACGTCGCGCGTCACCGTGCAGCCCTTCACGATCGTCGTCTCGAGATGGAACATCAGGCTGTTCAGGTCGACCGGCACGATCGACGTCGTGCGGATCGTCGCGAGCGTCTTGCCGTCGCCGAACCAGCGCGAGCTGTAGTCCCAGCCGCTTTCCGCGCCGGCGCGCAGGTCGCGGTACACGTCGTTCGCCGGACGGCCGGGGGCCGACTTCGCAGTCGTCACGTCCTCGAGATACGACTCGTCGCGCGGCGTGTCGCTCGCGTCCCAGTAACGGTTCAGCACAGCGCCGTCGGGCATCGCGACCACGTGGCGCGCGGCCTGCCCGCGCGGCGTCGTGGTTTCGCCCTGCATCCAGTACGCATGTTCCTTGCGCAGTTCCGGCAGGTATTTCTGGTAAACCTTGTCGCCTTCGGCCTGCGCCGCGAGCGTCACCATGTACGCGAAGAACGGCGGCTGCGAGCGGCTCGCGTAGTACGTGCGATTGCCGTTCGGGATGTGCCCGATCGTGTCGATCAGATGCGCGAAGTTGTCGAGCATGTCGTCGACCAGATCCTCGCGCCCCGACACCTGCAGCCCGAGCATCGTGAAATAGGTGTCCCAGTAGTAGCCTTCGCGGAAGCGGCCGCCCGGCACGACGTACGGCTTCGGCATCGCGATCAGCGAGCCGTACGGCGGCACTGTCGCGCTCGTGCGCGTCAGTTGCGGCCACAACCAGTCGATGTGCTGGCGCAGCGTCTGGTTCGGCGGCGGCGTCACGCCGCCTTCCGGGGGCGGCGTGAAGTGCTGGCCGACGAACGTCTTCAGCGAGAAGCCCGGCTGCGATTTCTGTTGCTGATACAACTGCACGATCGTCGCGGGATCGGTATCGGGTGTGGCGTCGACGAAGGTTTTCTGGTCGGGATAGATCTGCGCGGTCTGCACCGCGACGAAAAGCTCGCCGTACAGCTGGCTCGGCGGCGGCAGCAGCGTGCCGGATGCCGGACTCGCGGCCGCCGCCGTGGTCGGCAAGGTTGACTGGCCGGCGGCTTGCGCGACCGCCTGGTTCGCATTGTCGGCCTGCGCGGCGCAGCCGGCGACGGCGAGATACGCGACGGCCAGCGCGGCGGCCCAGCGAAGGCGCGGCGCGGGCGATGCGGGACGGGTTGCGAGATGTGATGCGATCGATGCGGCACGACGTGACGTCATGACGTGTCCCCTCCTTTCGATGGTGAGTGGGTCGGCACGAGGTCTCGTTCGCGCGCGCGCTCGTCTCGATGGCCCTCGATCGATGCGCGTCGTGTTGTGTTGCGAGGTGTTGCGAGTGGGTCCGACTGTCGCACGAAACGCGCACCGCGCGCAAGTTGCGCGGCCGCGACGCCGCATCGATGTCATGTGTCATGTCACACGCGGCAGTCGTCTCTTCTTCCTCCCCGAAAACAGGGACGACTGTTGCAACATGCGGAACAAGTGTTGTCGTGCGTGACGCATCGACAACATTGTGGGCATAATGGCGTCTTTACCGCGCGCCCAGCCCATGTCGCCCGTCTTTCTAGCACCGCTCATCGTTGCCTGTGCGTTGTTCATGGAAAGCGTCGACGCGAACATCATCGTCACCGCGCTGCCTGCGATGGCGCGGGACTTCGGGCACAACCCCGTCACACTGAACATTGCGATCACGGCCTACGTGGTCGGGCTCGGCGTGTTCATCCCGATCTGCGGCTGGCTCGCCGACCGCTTCAGCGCACGCTCCGTATTCCGCACCGCGATCGGCATCTTCGTCGTCGGCTCGCTGATGTGCGCGGCCTCCAATTCCCTCGGCGTGCTCACGTTCGCGCGCTTCGTGCAAGGCGTCGGCGGCGCGATGATGGTGCCCGTCGGCCGCATCATCATCTTCCGCGCCGTGCCGCGCTCGGATCTCGTGCGCGCGATGAACTACCTCGCGATTCCCGCACTGTTCGGGCCCACGGTCGGGCCGCTCGTCGGCGGCTTCATCACGACCTACCTGCACTGGCGGATGATCTTCTTCATCAACGTGCCGATCGGCATCTACGGGATCTATCTCGCGAGCAAGCACATCGCGAACACGCACGAGCCCGACCCGGGCCCGCTCGACTGGTTCGGCTTCCTGCTGTCGGCGAGCGGCGCCGCGTTGCTGCTGATGGGCCTCACGCTGCTCGACGGTTCGCTCACCACGCGCGCGAACGCGGTGACGATGTGCGTGACCGGCATCGTGCTGCTCGCGCTCTACGTGCCGTACGCGCGCCGCAAGGAGCGCCCGGTGCTCGACCTCAGTTTCCTGAAGATCCCCACTTACCATGCGAGCGTCGTCGGCGGGTCGCTGTTCCGCATCGGCCTCGGTGCGGTGCCGTTCCTGCTGCCGCTCGCGCTGCAGGAAGGGCTCGGCATGACCGCGTTCCATTCGGGGCTCATCACGTGCGCGTCCGCGCTCGGCGGCGCGGTGAGCCGCTCGACGGCCACCCATACGCTGCGCCGCTTCGGCTTTCGCACGGTGCTGATCTACAACGCGGCATTCGCGGGCCTCGCGATCGCCGCATACGGCGTGTTCCATCCCGGCATGGCGACCTGGGCGATCTGGCTGATCGTGCTCGTCGGCGGCATCTTCCCCGCACTGCAGTTCACGAGCCTGAACTCGATGATCTATGCGGACATCTCGCCGCGCGACGCGGGCCGCGCGACGAGCCTCGGCAGCGTCGTGCAGCAGATGTCGCTCGGGCTCGGCGTGACGGTGGCAGGCATCGTGCTGCACATTTCGCACTGGCTGCAGGGGCATCAGTCGATGGTGTGGTCGGATTTCTGGCCCGCGTTCGTCGTGGTCGGGCTGTGCTCGTTCGCATCGATTCCGATCACGCGGCGGCTGCCGCCGGGCGCCGGCGACGAAGTCGCGCGCGGCAGGCGGCAATAAGCGGCCGGCACCCGCAATCGGTACGGGCGCGATCTGGATCGGGAAACAAGGGAGCGTGCGCGCCGGAAAACCGCGCGTCGTTGCGGCTGCGCGAAGACGCGCACCCTGACATTCGCAGCAACGACGACGGGCAGTCCGGTTCGCCGCGTTACCGCGCGGCAAGACTCGACGATCTGCCTCGCGCGTTGCGGTTCGGGGATTCGGGGATTCGGGGAAACGGGGATTCGGGTGACGCGTTGCGCGGCTGACGAAAAACCGGAAATACAAAAAAATCAGCGGACATCCACACGGGGCCGGTGCACAGCCGCATGGATGTCCGCTCAGGGCTCCGGGTCTCCCGATGGGGGTTGAGAATCCCGGATTCGCTTCCTGCGTGCCATGGACATATGTGCGTCGGAAGCGGAATCGTTGCGCGCTCATATCGTCGCGCCATGCTGTGCACTATAAGGAAACTTGCGCCACGCATCTGTCAAGCATTGTCAGACGTGTCGCGCGCGCACGTCGCACGCGCGTGCGGCTTTCGCGCTAAAGTGGTGCCCGACCGCCACCCTCAACCGCCATCCCGATGCTTACGCTCTCGCCCGCCGCCGCCCGCGCGCTGCATCTCGCCGCACAGGGTCTGTTGACGCCGCCCCGCCGCAAGGCCACCAAGGCCGACGTGCTCGACACGATCCGCCGGATGGCGCAGTTGCAGATCGACACCATCCACGTCGTCGCGCGCAGCCCGTATCTCGTGCTGTTCAGCCGTCTCGGCGATTTCTCCCCGAAGTGGCTCGACGAACATCTCGCCGAAGCGCGCCTGTTCGAATACTGGTCGCACGAAGCGTGTTTCCTGCCCGTCGAGCAGTTCGGCCTGATGCGCTACAAGATGCTCGATCCGTCCGGAATGGGCTGGAAGTACGCGGCCGAATGGCACGAGCAGAACCGTCCCGACATCGAGCGACTGCTCGCGCGGATTCGCGAGGAAGGCCCGGTGCGATCGGCCGATTTCGCGCGCGAGGATGGCGCGAAAGGCAACGGATGGTGGGATCGCAAGCCCGAGAAGCGTCACCTGGAAGTGCTGTTCACGACGGGCGACCTGATGGTGTCGGAGCGCCGCAATTTCCAGCGCGTGTACGACGTGCGCGAGCGCGTGCTGCCCGGCTGGGACGACACGCGCGACCTGCCGCCGCGCGACGCCGTGCTGCCCGCACTGCTCGACTACACGTGCCGCGCGCTCGGCGTCGTACGCGCGGACTGGGTGGCCGACTACTACCGGCTGCCGCGCCGTTCGTACCATGCGGAGCTGGAACGGCTCGCGGAAGCCGGCGACCTGATTCCGGTGACGATCGCCGACTGGAAGGAGCCGGCCTACGTGCATCGCTCGCTCGAAGCGTTGCTGCCGGCCGCCGAGGCCGACACGCTGCGCTCGACGGTCACGACACTGCTGTCGCCGTTCGATCCGGTCGTATGGGATCGGCGGCGCGCATCGATGCTGTTCGGTTTCGATTACACGATCGAGTGCTATACGCCGGAGCACAAGCGGCGCTACGGCTATTTCTGCCTGCCCGTGCTGCATCGCGGCCGGCTGGTCGGCCGCGTCGATGCCAAAGCGCATCGCGCGCTCGGAACGTTCGAACTGAAGGCCGTGCATGTCGAGCCGGGCGTGCGGTTCGGCACGGGGCTCGCGGCCGACGTGGCGAAGGCCGTGAAGAAACTCGCGGCATGGCACGGCACGCCGGAGGTGACGGTCGCGCACGCGCCGCCGGAGCTGGTGAAGGCGCTGGCCGGCGCGTGACGTTCGCGCGGCCGGCTCATGCGGCCGGCCGCACGCGGATCAGTCGCGCAACTTGCGAAAACGCGGCGTGCCGTCTTCGAGGTTGCCGTTGAACATCGCTTCCGGGCGCACCCACAGCCCGCGCGCATGCGGCCACAGATGCTCGTACACGACGACCGATTCCTCGGTTTCGGAATGGCGGGCAACGCCGATGTAGCGATACAGCCCGCCCTTGTAATGACGATGCGTGGCGAGCTGTTCGGCTTCCTGTTCGGTCATGATGTGCTTCTCTTCGGCAAAAACGGAAAGCGCATATTGTATGCGCTGCGCCGCGCGTCAGCGTTTCGCGTAGATGTCGGGACGGCGGATCTCCATCAGCCGCTCGGGGTTCGCGGACGGCCCGAAGCCGACCGGCCGGTACAGTTCGTGCGCATCGGTCGTCACGAGCATGATGCGGCGCAGGCGCTGCACCATCTCCTGCGCGAACACGTAATCGATCAGCGCGCGACCGTAGCCGTTGCCGCGTTCGGCCGGCAGCACGAACACGTCGCAGAGGTAGGCGAAGGTCGCGTGATCGGTGACGAGTCGCGCGAACCCGACGAGCCGGTCGCCGACATACGCGCCGAAGCACAGCGAACCCTCGATCGCACGCTCGACCACATCGCGCGGAATGCCCTGCGACCAGTACGCGTCGCGGTGCAGGAAATCGAAGATCGCGTCGATGTCGAGTTCGCGCTTGTCGGTGGAAAATCTCAGCGTGGCGGGGGTGGCAGCGGGCACGTCTGTTCTCCGGTTGGGGGCGGAAGGCGGAGCATCGACGATACCGCGCGGCGCGGCGGGCTACAAGCGGCGGCTGGAGGCTGTGACGCATTGGATGTGGCCTCTCTTGGCAGCCGATGACATGCAACCACGACTGACGATCGGCCAACCTGTACGACAACCCGTACATATCCTGCAGGCGATGCTATACTTGTACGGTTATATGTACAAGTGAGGCACATCATGCGCACGATTCATTTTTCGGATGCCCGGGGCAATCTGAAGACTGTCATCGACCAGGTCGTCGACGATGCGGACGTGACGCTCATCACACGTCGTGATGCGCCGAACGCGGTGATCATGTCGCAGGACTACTACGACAGCCTGATGGAGACGGTTCACCTGCTGCGCTCGCCGGCCAACGTTGCCCATCTCGAGCGCTCGATCGCGCAACTGCGCAAAGGCAAGGCGAAGGAACGCAAGCTCGCCGAGGATGACGAATGAGTGTGCGCCGCGTGCTCTTTACTTCCGACGCACGGGATGACTATGTCTATTGGCAGGGGCAGGGGCAGGATCGCAAAACACTCAAGCGCATCAACCAGCTCATTCGCGACGCCCAGCGAACGCCGTTCGAAGGCATCGGCAAACCCGAACCACTGAAAGCCAATCTCTCCGGCTTCTGGTCGCGCCGTATCGACGACACGAACCGCCTGGTCTACGAGGCCGACGACCTTCAGATCAGCATCGTGTCCTGCCGCTACCACTACGAGTAGCATCGGCCAGCGCGTGCGGCCCTCACCCGCTTACGCCCCTGCGCATTTCAGTGGATCATGTAGCCCGTGCCGGCCCGTTGCAACCGCGCACGCCGCCCACGACAGACTGGAAGGAGACATGCCCATGCGCGATCGCGCCGCCCTCACCGCCCCTGCCACCC
The DNA here is from genome assembly GCF_001742165.1 of Burkholderia stabilis. Taxonomy (NCBI): domain Bacteria; kingdom Pseudomonadati; phylum Pseudomonadota; class Betaproteobacteria; order Burkholderiales; family Burkholderiaceae; genus Burkholderia; species Burkholderia stabilis. The sequence goes on from NZ_CP016443.1 coordinate 1,364,577, forward strand.
GCCATCCCGTCACGCGCCGCGTGGCACTCCTGTTTGCCGCCGCCGCGCTCGCGTTAGCCGCGCTGCCGGCCGAAGCAGCCGAGCTGCGCGTGATGATCTCCGGCGGCTTCACGGCTGCCTACAGACAACTCGGCCCCGGCTTCACGGCCGCGTCCGGCGACACGCTCGACACGATCTCGGGCCCGTCGATGGGCGATTCGAAGGAAGCGATCCCGAACCGCCTCGCGCGCGGCGAGAAAGCCGACGTGCTGATCATGGTCGGCTATGCGCTCGACCGGCTGATCAAGGAAGGCAAGGTGATTCCGGCGTCGCGCGTCGAGCTCGCCGATTCGCGGATCGGGATGGTCGTGCGCGCCGGCGCGCCGAAGCCCGACATCGGCACCGTCGAGCAGTTGAAGGACGTGCTGCTGCGTGCGAAATCGGTCGCGTATTCGGACAGCGCGAGCGGCGTCTACGTCGAGAAGGAAATGTTCCGGAAGCTCGGCATCGAGGATCAGGTGAAGCCGAAAGCGACGATGGTGCCGCGCATTCCGGTCGCATCGGTCGTCGCGAACGGCGACTACGAAATCGGCTTCCAGCAGGTCAGCGAACTGCTGCCGGTGCCGGGCGTCACGTATGCGGGCAAGGTGCCCGAATCCGTGCAGTCGGTCACGCGCTTCGCGGGCGGCATTCCGGTCGGCGCGGATCATCCGGAAGCCGCGAAGAAGCTGCTCGACTATCTCGCATCGCCGCAGGCGCAAGCGGTCGTGAAGGCAACGGGCCTCGATTCGGTGACAATGTCGCCCGTTCAATGAACCAGCCGCACCGCGTCATGCCCTATCGCCTCATCGCATTCGACTTCGACGGCACGCTCGCCGATTCGCTCGACAGCTTTCTCGCGGCACTCTCTGAAGCGTCGCGCCTGCACGGCTTTCGCGACGCGACGCCCGAGCTGCGCCCCGCACTGCGCGGCATGTCGGCGCGCGACATCATTCGCGCGCTCGACGTGCCGATGTGGAAAGTGCCGCGCGTGACGATCGACATGCGCCGCCTGATGCAACCGCGCGTCGCGCAAGTGATGCTGTTCCCCGGCGTCGACGAGACGTTCGATGCGCTCGCCGCACGCGGCATCCGCATCGCGATCGCCACATCGAATACCGAGGAGATCGTGCGCGACCGGCTCGGCCCGCACGCGGGCCGCCGCGTCGACTACTTCGCGTGCGGCATTCCGCTGTTCGGCAAGGCGCGTCGTCTGCGCGCGCTCGTACGTGAAGCAGGTGTGCGCGCCGACGAAGTGCTGTATGTCGGCGACGAGATTCGCGACGCCGACGCGGCACGACGCGCGCACATCGCGTTCCAGGGCGTCGCGTGGGGCTACACCGCACCCGACGCATTGCAGGCGCATTGCGCGACGCCGTTGCTGCCGCGCCTCGACGCACTGCTCGATCGCGTGTGACGCATCGCGCTCGACACGACACCACACGACGCCTCGCTCAACGCGCAAGACATCACGGCACGACGATGAAAGGCAAATGACACGCACGTGCATCCCGCACGCCGCGTGCGCGCAAAAATTGCCGCTTCGGCATGCGCATCAGGTACGCAATACCTGCCCGCGCGCACGCCGTTCGATTCGTCTTACCAACCGTTACACAAACCACAGCACGGTTGCACCTGCTACCCGAACGCTCTCCTAGAATCAGTCGGGCCGGGAAACGCTTCGACCGGCGCCGCGGCAGAGCGGCGGTCGAATCCGGCCCGGGCGCGCCCGGTCTCTCGCACAGTGACGGATCACGTGATCCGTTTTTCAACCAGAGCCCCGATCGAAAGGAGGTCCCATGAACCGCTTTCCCCCACTCTCGCGCCTTGCATTGTCTGCCGCTGGCCTGCTTCTCGTCGCCGTGACGGCGACCGCGCAAACCGCACAACCGGTGCCGTCCGCGCCGGCCGCTGCCGCGACGCGCATCCACGAAGCCGACCAGGCCTTCATCACCGACGGCACGAAGACCGTGTCGACGCAGCACGACGCGGCGCGCATCGCCGATTCGCGCACGTCGGACAGCCAGGTCAAGGCCTTCGCGCAACGCGTGTCGACCGACGATGAAAAGATCATCCAGGCGATGCGCGCGGCGAGCCCGCGCGGTGTCGACGTGCCGGCCAACGACCCCGACACGGCCATGCTGAGCAGCATCAAGAACCTGCGCGGCGCCGAGTTCGACAAGGCGTATATCGAACAGGTCGCGCTCGCCGGCCAGCAGAAGGCGATCTCGGCATTCCAGGCCGAAATCGCATCGGGCCGCGACACGAAGCTGAAGGAAGTCGCCCGCCAGGCGCTGCCGATCCTGCAGGCGCACTACGCGGACGCGCAGAAGCTCGCGCAGCGTCACCATCTCGCATCGGTGCAGTAACGCGATGCCGCGCCGCGCTCCGCGCGCGGCGCACCGTTTCCCCCTCGTCGCGCTGCCCTATTCCGGCGGCGCGATGCACGTCGGATCACGCGATCCGAACACGCATCACACGTTACGTCGCGAGCTTCGCCGTCAGCCGCGCACTCACCTCCGGCCATTCGTCGTCGATGATGCTGAAGCGCACCGAATTGCGCTTGCGGCCATCCGGCATGATCCGTTCGTGACGCACGATCCCTTCCTGCTTCGCACCGAGCCGCAGGATCGCCGCGCGCGATTTCTCGTTCAGCTCGTCGGTCGTGAACTGCACGCGCACGCAGTGCAGCGTGTCGAACGCATAGGCGAGCAGCAGCCACTTCGCTTCGGTGTTCGCGCGCGTACGCTGCGCCGATTCGCTCAACCACGTATGGCCGATCTCGAGCTTGCGGTTCCGGCGATCGATCTTCCAGAAGCGCGTGCTGCCGATCACGCGGCCCGATGCGCGATCGACGATCGCGAACGGCATCACGGTGCCGGACGCGCGCCCCTGCAATGCGGTGTCGAGATACGCATCGACCGTCTCCGCGCCCGGCACGACCGTCACCTTCAGATTCCACAACTGGCCGTCGGCGGCCGCATCCAGCAGTGCTTGCCGGTCGGAGGCTTCGAGCGGCCGCAATTCGACGCGCTCGCCGGTAAGCGTCGGTTGTTCGAGGGAAGACGAAGCATCGGTCATGACGAGATTCCGGATAGTAAGGACGGCAGCCGCAAAACGCCCATCATACGGCCGCGCTAACCGAGGTGCGAGGCCAGCCGGCGACGGATCGCCTTCGCCTCGGCGCGCAGCGCATCGGCAAACGCATCGACGAGCAGGTTCTTCGGCCGGTGCTCGGGCACGATCACGCTGACCCGGTACGGAAACGATCGCGTGAGCGGCCGCACGTGCAGGTCGCGCCCGACGAAATCGAGCGCGGTCAGCGGATTGACGATCGCCGCTCCCAGCCCCTGCCGCACGAACGCGCACACCGACACGGCCGACGGCGTCTCGACGACCGAGCGCGGCGCGACGCCGAGCTGCGCAAACGCCTCGTCGATCAGGATGCGATATGGATCGTTCAGCGACAGGCTCACGAACGGGCGATCGGCGAGATCGACGAGATCGATCGCATCCTGCGCGAGCAGCGGATGGCCGTCGGGCAGCACGCACACCTCGTCGACTTCGAGCAGCGGCGTGAGCACGGTGCCGGCCGGCGCGACGTCGTGCTCGGTCAGCCCGAGATCGTAACGCTGCGCGGTCAGCCACTCTTCGAGCATCGGCGACTCCTGCGTCTCGACCGACACGCTGACGCCCGCGTGCGCGTCGCGAAAACGCCGGCACGCGCCGGGCAGGATTGCATGCGAGAACGCCGGCAGCGCGATCACCGAAAGCTGCCCGTCGCGAAACTCGCGCAGGCGCGCGGCCGTCGCCGCGACACGCTCAAGCCCCACATACGCGAGCCGCACGTCGTCGAACAGCGTGAGCGCGGCCATCGTCGGCCGCAGCCGGCCGTGCGCGCGCTCGAACAGCGCGAAGCCGACGACCTGCTCCATCCGCGCGAGCTCGCGGCTGATCGTCGGTTGCGACGTGTAGAGCATCTCGGCCGCGCGCGTCGTGCTGCCGGCGACCATCAGCGCACGAAAAACCTCGATATGACGGTGCGTGAGCATGATCTTCTATATCAGGAATGAATCGAATGTCGAAAAACAGGCATTTTACTGTATAGCCAAACAAGCGCATCATTCACGCTATCCGTTCAATCGACCCGATTCATCCGCCATGTCCCTCGATTCCCGCCAGCTCGCGACGCTCGCGCAACAATACGGCACCCCGCTGTGGGTATACGACGCCGACGTCATTCGCGACCGCATCGCCCAACTGCGCCAGTTCGACGTCATCCGCTATGCGCAGAAGGCGAACTCGAACATCCATATCCTGAAGCTGATGCGCGAGGAAGGCGCGTGCGTCGACGCCGTTTCGCTCGGCGAGATCGAGCGCAGCCTCGCGGCAGGGTTCAGCCCGGCCGGCGAGCCTGAAGGCGTCGTGTTTACGGCCGACCTGATCGACCGTCCGACGCTCGCAGCCGTGCTGCAGCACGGCGTGACCGTGAATGCGGGTTCGCTCGACATGCTCGCGCGCATCGGCGAACACGCACCGGGCCACCGCGTGTGGCTGCGCGTCAACCCCGGCTTCGGTCACGGCCACAGCAACAAGACCAACACCGGCGGCCCGCAAAGCAAGCACGGCATCTGGATCGACGACGTGCCGCGCGCGATCGAGATCGTGCGCCAGTACGGGCTGAAGCTCGTCGGCATCCACATGCACATCGGTTCGGGTGTCGACTACGGCCACCTGTCGCAGGTATGCGATGCGATGGTCGATCTCGTCACGTCGCTCGGCCACGACATCGACGCGATCTCGGCCGGCGGCGGGCTGTCGATTCCGTATCGCGACGGCGAGCCGCGCGTCGACGTGGGTCACTACTTCAGCCAGTGGGACGCCGCGCGCAAGCGGATCGAACGACATCTCGGCCACCCGGTGCGCATCGAGATCGAACCGGGCCGCTTCCTCGTCGCCGAAGCCGGCACGCTCGTCACCGAAGTGCAAGCCGTCAACCGCCGGCCGAAGCACGATTTCGTGCTGATCGACGCGGGCTTCAACGACCTGATGCGCCCGTCGATGTACGGCAGCTACCACGCGGTGTCCGTGCACACGCACGACGGCGCGCTGCCGGCCGGCCGCCCGCTCGTCGACCTCGCGATCGCGGGGCCGCTGTGCGAATCGGGCGACGTGTTCACGCAGGATGCAGGCGGCGTGGTCACGCACCGCAAGCTGGCGCAGCCTCAGATCGGCGACCTGCTGTTCCTGCACGACGCGGGCGCATACGGCGCGTCGATGTCCTCGAACTACAACAGCCGGCCGCTCGCGCCGGAAGTGCTCGTCGATCGCGGTACGCCGCGGCTGATCCGCCGCCGGCAGACGATCGCCGAATTGCTCGCGCTCGAAACGTTCGAGTAACACGCGCTCGTCGAGACGAAGGCCAACGGCCAGGCTTGCCGCTACCGGCAAGCCTGGCCGTTTTGCTTTTCGGTGCGCCGCCGGTTCACCCGCTCGCGATTCGGCGCAACCGCACAGCCGCACCGTAGCACCTGATGCTTCGCATCGCGCGCAACCGCAGCAGATCGCTTGCGCCGCGTTCCGCGCGCAGAGAAAAACATTCCACGGCACGCAGAAAGTGCGCGCATCTTTGGAAACACATTCCTTTTTGACAAACCTAAGATTGCCCTCAGTCGCTCAGCATTCGTGTCGCCGGATGCGCATCGACGATGCACCCGGTCCACCACTCTCGCAAAGCCGTACGGGCAATCATGAACACCATGCTTGAACTCTTCGCCGCGCACCGGAACACGTTCGACACGCATGCCGCGCGGTCAGCTCATGCGTCACGCGACGACCGTTCGCACTGCTCACGCCTTCATCCGCATGCGCGCCGCGCCACCGTCGCGCGCGAACGCATGCCGTAACGCGCGGCATCACGCACGGCGACGCACAGCGCGCGCCGCCGCCCACCGCACCGACTTCCCGCCCACGGCGACGCCGCCCGTCGCCGCGGCTTCGCACACCCTGAATTTTCGACAACAACCACGGAGACGACCATGAAGCACTTCACCCCGACGCTCAAGCAAGGCATCGCCGCCGCGCTCCTCTGCATGGCGGCCGCCACGTCGCACGCGGCGGACCTGCTCGACACCGTCAAGCAAGCCGGCGTGCTGAAGATCGCGCTCGAAGGCACCTATCCGCCTTTCGACTACCGCAACGCCGATGGCCAGCTCGAAGGCTTCGACGTCGACGTCGCGAAGGCCGTCGCCGCACGCCTCGGCGTGAAGCCGCAGTTCGTCACGACCGAATGGAGCGGGATTCTCGCCGGCCTGCAGGCCGGCAAATTCGACGTGATCGTCAACCAGGTCGCGATTACGCCGTCGCGCCAGCAGGCGCTCGACTTCAGCGCACCGTACGTGTATTCGTCCGCGCAACTGCTGCAACGCCAGAACGACGCGCGCGCATTCAAGTCGCTCGACGAACTGAAAGGCAAGAAGGTCGGCGTAACGATGGGCAGCAACTACGTCGATCTCGTCAAGACCGTGCCCGCGATCGACCTGCAGGTCTACCCCGGTACGCCGGAAAACCTGCGCGACCTCGCGGCGGGCCGCATCGACGCGGCGGTCAACGATCGCCTGATGCTCAACTACCTGATCAAGAACTCGCACCTGCCGCTGCGCCCCGGTTCCGTGCTTGCGGGCGGCGAGGACCGGATGGGCATCCCGTTCCGCAAGGGCAATCCGAAATTCGCGAAGGCGATCGACGATGCGGTCGCATCGCTGCAGCAGGACGGCACGCTGAAGAAGATCTCGATGCAGTGGTTCGGCGCCGACACGACCAAGCCGATGGCGCAATAACACAGCCCGCCCCGCGCCCGCGCGCACGAACGCGCGGGCCGGCCGGCACACAATCAGGAGACACGTGATGGAAGCACTCGAACTGGTCGTTCATACCCTGCCCGTGATGGTCAAAGGCGCGGTGCTCACGCTGAAATTCGCGGTGGCGTCGATGGCGCTCGGCCTCGTCGTCGGGCTCGTGATCGCAATCATGCGGATCGGCAGCAACCGGCTCGCCGCCGGGCTTGCGCAGGGCTACGTCAGCCTGATGCGCGGCACGCCGCTACTCGTGCAGATGTTCGTCGTCTACTACGGGCTGCCCGATCTCGGCATCACGCTTGATCCGACGACGGCCGGCATCTTCACGCTGACGCTCAACGCGGGCGCCTATCTGTCGGAAAGCATGCGCGGCGCGATCCTCGGCATCGGCCGCGGGCAATGGGCGGCCGCACACAGCCTCGGCCTCACGCACGTGCAGACGCTGCGCTACATCGTCTGCCCGCAAGCGTTGCGCCTCGCGGTGCCGAGCCTCGGCAACACGCTGATCAGCCTGATCAAGGACACGTCGCTGGTCTCGGTGATCACCGTCACCGAATTGCTGCGCTCGACGCAGGAAGTGATCGCCGCGACGTTCCAGCCGCTGCCGCTCTATCTCGCCGCCGCCGCGATCTACTGGGTGCTGAGCACGCTGCTCACGCGGCTTCAGGGCCGCGTCGAAACGCGCCTCGCGCTGCCGTCCACGCATTGAACGCGCGCCGTCCATTCAACCCGACCTCAACGACGGACAGAACATGATTACGCTCGACAACGTTTCGAAATGGTATGGCAAGCATCAGGTCCTCTCGGCATGCAGCGCGGCGGTCTCGAAAGGCGAAGTGGTCGTCGTGTGCGGGCCGTCGGGCTCCGGCAAGTCGACGCTGATCAAGACGATCAACGGTCTAGAGCCGTTCCAGAAAGGCAGCATCACCGTCGACGGCACGCGGCTCGGCGACCCGGGCGCGAAGCTCGCGCAATTGCGCGCCCGCGTCGGCATGGTGTTCCAGCACTTCGAGCTGTTTCCGCACCTGTCGATCGCCGAGAACCTGACGCTCGCGCAGATCAAGGTGCTCGGCCGCCGCAAGGACGAGGCCGTCGAGAACGGCATGAAGCTGCTCGATCGCGTCGGCCTGAAGGCCCATGCGCACAAGTATCCGGGGCAGTTGTCGGGCGGCCAGCAGCAGCGCGTCGCGATCGCGCGCGCGCTGTCGATGAACCCGGTCGCGATGCTGTTCGACGAGCCCACCTCCGCGCTCGACCCCGAGATGATCAACGAAGTGCTCGACGTGATGGTCGAGCTCGCGCGCGACGGCATGACGATGGTGTGCGTCACGCATGAAATGGGCTTCGCGCGGAAAGTCGCGCATCGCGTGATCTTCATGGACCAAGGCGCGGTGGTGGAGGACGCGGCCAGCGACAGGTTCTTCGCCGCGCCGCGTTCCGAGCGCGCCCGCGACTTCCTCGACAAGATCCTGCACTGAGTGCGCAGGAGCAGCCTCGTTTCGATCGATTGACCCTCAAAGGACGACATCTTGAACCACCTGCATTCGACCGACACCGTACTCGCCCACGAAGGCCGCTCGCACGGCCAGCCCGGTTCGCCCGTGAATCCGCCCGTGTATCGCCAGTCGACCCTGCTCTTTCATGGCACCGACGCACTCGACGCCGTGCGCGGCACGCCGCTCGCGTACGGGCGCCACGGCAGCCCGACCACGCGCGCACTCGAGAAAGCGCTCGCCCGCCTCGAAGGCGCGCACGCCGCGCTGCTGACGCCGAGCGGGCTCAGCGCGATCACGACCGCGCTGCTCGCGGTGCTGAATCCCGGCGACCATCTGCTGATGGCCGATTCCGTGTACGACCCGACCCGCTCGTTCTGCGATGAAACGCTCGCACGCCTCGGCATCGAAACGACGTACTACGATCCTTCGATAGGCGCGGGCATCGCGTCGCTGATGCGGCCGAACACGCGTGCGGTATTCGCCGAATCGCCGGGCTCGCTGACCTTCGAGGTGCAGGACATTCCCGCCATCAGCCGCGTCGCGCACCGGCACGCCGCCGTCGTGCTGCTCGACAACACCTGGGGCACGCCGCTGAACTTCCGCTCGTTCGACCATGGCGTCGACGTGTCGATTCATGCCGCGACCAAATACATCGCCGGGCACTCCGACGTGCTGATGGGGGCGATCCTGACGACCGAGGCGCTCGCACCGAAAGTCACGCGTTTCTACCGGCAACTCGGGATGACGGTCAGCGGCGACGACGCGTATCTCGCGCTGCGCGGCCTGCGCACGTTGTCGGTCCGGCTCGAGCGACACCAGCGCAACGCACACGTGCTGACCGAATGGCTCGCGAAACAGCCGGAAGTCGCACAGATCCTGTATCCGGCGCGGCCCGGCGACCCCGGCCATGCGCTGTGGCAACGCGACTTCACCGGCGCGTGCGGGCTGTTCGGCGTCGTGCTGCATCCGCAGGCCGACGATGCGATGCGTGCGCTGCTCGACGGGATGACGTGCTTCGGCATGGGCTATAGCTGGGGCGGCTTCGAAAGCCTGATCATCCCGTCCAATCCGTCGCGCTACCGCACCGCCACGCAATGGGCGGCGGCAGGCCCGCTGCTGCGGATTCATGCGGGGCTCGAGCATCCCGACGACATGATCGCCGACCTCGCCGCCGGTTTCGCCAGAATGCGCACCGCCGCGCTCGCGGAAGCGTGAAATCCGGCGACACGGCGCGCCACCCCGCATCACGGTTTTTCAACGTTCGTCCCCTCTCATAGCGAGACCATCATGAAAGACACGCTGTTCATTCTTCGCCCAGGATTCTTCAAGGATTCCGAAGGTCCGTTCTACTGCGGCGACTCCGTTTCCGTCGAAGGATTGCTGAGCTTCTACCCGCAGCTTCGCGACGCCGTCGACGTCGAATACGTCGACGCGCCGCGGCCGCGCCAGCAGATCGTCGCGCTGATCGGCACGGACAACCAATCGGCGCCGGTGCTCGTGCTCGGCGACGGTCACGCACCGACTGACGGCGCGCTGGCGATTCGCGAGCACAACGGCCGACGCTTCATCGATTCGCCGGCCGATATCCGGCGATATCTGTCTTCGCAATACGGCGTGGCGCACGTCGCATAAACGCACCGACGCGTGCGGTCGATCGGCCGCACGCTACCTCACCGTCACTCGCACGTCGGCGCCCACCGCACGCCACGCCTTCAGCAGCACCGCGCGCCGCCGCGGATATCGCACATCCAGTCGCTCCAGCTCGACGATGCGATCGGTCCGGAAATGCCGGAAGTCGTTCCGCCTTTCACACCACGCCGCCAGAATCCGCGCGTCATTGAAATAGCCGAGCGCGAATGGCCACACGATCCGTTCGCCGATTGCTTTCCGGCCCTCGCCCGCATATCGGATCCTGATCTTGCTTTCGGTACGAATCGCCGCGCGCACGGCACCCATGTCGATGATCTCCCGATCCTCGACCGTACGCGGGCCGACGAGCAGTGTCGTGCATTCCATCTCGCGGCGCAGGTCGGCCGGCAGCACGGCGGATATCTTCGCGAGCGCATCGGATGCGGCCGTCGTGAGCTGTACATCGGCGAACTTCCCGACCCAACGAAAGCCGAGCATCAGCGCTTCGAGTTCCGCTTGCGAAAACATCAGTGGCGGCAGCATGAAACCGGCGCGCAGCACGTATCCGACGCCCGGCTCGCCTTCGATGTCCGCACCCTGCGCCTGCAACAACGCCATGTCGCGATAGACCGTGCGCAGGCTGATGCCCAGTTCTTCAGCCAGCACGCGACCGCTCACCGGGTGGCGGTGGCGTCGCAACAGTTGCAATAGCGAGAGCAATCGTTCGGCGCGCGTCATCGTTCAATGCTGCCATGTTCTGACAGCATCCATTCGTAGAATGGAACGCATCTTAATCGATCCCAGGACGGCTCCGCATGACTTCCCCGAATCTCGTTCTTCTGTATGTCGAGGACCCGACGCGCAGCGCGCAGTTCTATGAGCGCCTGCTCGGGCGCCGGCCCGTCGCCGCGTTTCCGACCTACGCGGCCTTCGCGCTCGACAACGGGCTGCATCTGGGCCTGTGGTCGACCCATGCGAATGACTTCGTGTCGGGCGGCACCGGCCATCGATCGGAGCTGGCATTCATGGTCGATGACAAGCACGAAGTCGAACGCCTGTACGACGCGTGGAAAGCGCTCGGCGTGTCGTTCGAACAACCGCCGATGACGGCCGTGTTCGGCCTGACCTTCGTCGCGCTTGACCCGGACGGCCACCGGTTGCGCGTGTGTATGCCCGACAAATAAGTGCAAGCGGGCGGGCCGTCAACCGGTCGCGCCCGCACCTTGGTTCAGGCGCGCGTCACCCCGCGCGCCGCACCGGCGTCATTCTCGAGAAGTACTTCGCACCGGCCACGCAGCCGACCACGACGACCGTCACGATGACCATCGACGGCGGCACCGTCTCGTGCAGCAGCCCGGCCGCCAGCAGCAAGCCGAAGAACGGCTGCAGCAGCTGCAACTGGCCGACGCCCGCGATCCCGCCGAGCGCGAGCCCGCGATACCAGAACACGAAGCCGATCAGCATGCTGAACAACGACACGTACGCGAGCCCCCACAGCGCGGACGCATCGACGCCGTCGAACGATGCAGGCCACGTCAGCCACGCGAGCGGCAGCATCAGCGGCAGCGACAGCACGAGCGCCCACGAGATCACCTGCCAGCCGCCGAGATCGCGCGACAGACGTGCGCCCTCCGCGTAGCCGAGCCCGCACGCGACGATCGCGGCCAGCATCAGCGCATCGCCGACCACCGACGCCTGGCCGCCGTTGCGCAGCGCGAACGCGGCCACCGCGCCGCTGCCGACGATCGAGAAGATCCAGAACGGCAGCCGCGGCCGTTCGCCGCCGCGCCATACGCCGAACAGCGCGGTCGCGAGCGGCAGCAGCCCGACGAACACGATCGCGTGCGCGGACGTCACGTGCTTCAATGCCAGCGCCGTCAGCAGCGGGAACCCGACCACGACGCCGAGCGCGACGATGGCCAGCGACACCGTCTCGGAACGCGTCGGCCGCTTCTGCTTCAGTACGACGAGCAGCAGCAGGCCGAGCACGCCGGCGATCGTCGCGCGCACGAAGGTGAGGAACAGCGGGTCGAGCCCCTGCACCGCGATACGCGTCGCCGGCAGCGAGCCGCTGAAGATGATCACGCCCAGCAGGCCGCTGAGCCATCCGTCGGTTGTCTTTTGCACGGGAAATCCTGAGGAGGGAAAGGTGGATGAACCATGATCCGCCGCCCGCGAAAAACGCGTAAGCTACAGCCCAATACAATTCGGACAAACTGTACTGGACAACCGGCCGTACAGTTCATCACCATGAGCGATACCTCCCCGATTCCCGTCCCGCCCACGCCGTCGCGCACGCGCGTCGAAACCGTGATGGACACCTTGCGCGCCCGGATCGCGAGCCGCGCGCTGATGCCCGGCGCGCGCGTCCCGTCGATCCGGATGATGGCCGACGCGCTCGGCGTGTCGAAATCGACGGTCGTCGACGCGTACGAGCGGCTCGCGAGCGAAGGCGTGCTGGTCGCGCGGCGCGGCTCGGGCTTCTACGTGTCGGGCCACGCGCCGCCGCTCGCGCTCGCCGATCTCGGCCCGCGCCTCGATCGCGAGCTCGATCCGCTGTGGCTGTCGCGCCAGTCGCTCGAAGCCGCGCCGACGACCGTGAAGCCCGGCTGCGGATGGCTGCCGTCGTCGTGGCTGCCGGACGAGAGCCTGCGCCGCGCGCTGCGCGCCGTGTCGCGCGACGAATCCGATGCGCTGACCGACTACGCGACGCCGCTCGGCCTGCCCGCGCTGCGCCAGCAGCTCGCCTGGCGGCTCGCGCAACACGGCGTGCACGCGGAACCCGCGCAGATCATGCTGACCGACGGCGGCACGCATGCACTCGACCTCGTATGCCGCCTGCTGCTGGAGCCGGGCGATACGGTCGTGCTCGACGATCCGTGCTACTTCAACTTCCAGGCGCTGCTGCGCGCACACCGCGCGCGGATCGTCAGCGTCCCGTACACGCCGAACGGGCCCGATCTCGCGCGCTTCGAGCAGGTGCTCGCCGAGCACCGGCCGCGCCTGTACATCACCAATGCGGCGCTGCACAACCCGACCGGCGCGACGCTCGCGCCGCCCGTCGCACACCGGCTGCTGACGCTCGCGGCCGAACACGGCCTGCTGATTGTCGAGGACGACATCTTCGCGGATTTCGAGAGCACGCCCGCGCCGCGCCTTGCGGCGTTCGACGGGCTGTCGCGCGTCGTGTCGATCGGCAGCTTCTCGAAGACGCTGTCGGCCGCGATCCGCTGCGGCTACATCGCGGCGCGGCCGGAATGGATCGAGGCGCTCGTCGACCTGAAGCTCGCGACGTCGTTCGGCAATGCGCAGATCGGCGCGAACGTCGTGCACCGGCTGCTCATCGACGGCACGTACCGGCGCCACCTCGACAGCCTGCGCACGCATCTCGCGGATGCGATGGGAGAGACGATCCGGCGCTTGTCGCGCGCCGGGCTCGGGATCTGGACGGAGCCGCGCGGCGGCCTGTTCGTATGGGCGCAACTGCCTGACGGGATCGATGCCGCGCGCGTCGCGCGCCACGCGCTCGATCACGATGTCGTGCTGGCGCCCGGCAACGTGTTCAGCGCATCGCGCAGCGCGACGTCCTACCTGCGCTTCAACGTGTCGCGCTGCAAGGGGCCGGCAGTGTTCGATGCGCTTGCGCGGGCGATGGAGGCGGCACGGGTGGCCGAGCGCGGCGACGTGCCGGACGATGCGAGCGAACGGACGCTGGCCGGCGGGCGCTGAAAGCCGGAAGCCATGCGGCGGGATACCCCGCCGCCGGCATCAAGCCTCTCCCGCGTGCGCCCTCGCCCGCACTTCGGCGAACGTCGTATCGACGAGCAACCGCCCCGTATCGAACACCGTCTCGAGCGCGTCGTCCCATTCGCCTTCCAGCGCACGATCGTCCCACGCAACGGGCAGCGTCGTCGTCCGGTACTCGCCGGTACGGCGATTGCGCAGCAGCGTCAGCCGCCCCTTCTTCGAGCGCTTGCCCTGATCGGTGACCGGGTCCTTGCGGACGTCGTGCCACACGCCGCCGCGCCGGATCGCCGAGCACTTCATCGCGAAGCGCTGCGTATCGCGGTTCACCTGCTGCAACAGCGCGCCGCCCATGCCGAACACGACATTGCCGGCCGCATAACCGGCGTCGTCGAGTGCGGAAAGAATCGCGGCAATCGACTGCTCGTCGACGCCGTCGCCCTGGATCACGCGCACGCGGTTCAGCACGCGCCGCCCCTTGCCGTTCACGGTCGAGCCGAACGACGCGTCGAGCGCGCGCACGGTCTGCATCACGATCGTCACGGGGTCGCCGGAATCGGGGCGCACGACGAGCGTCGCGCCCGAATCGATCACGGCCTGCCTCAGCTCGCCGCCCCACAGTTCGAGCGCGGCGAACAGATCATAGGAGTCCGAGACGACCGACACGATCGCGCCCGGCAGGCCGAAGCGTTTGATCATGTTCCGGTACGCATCGGCCTCGCCTTCGCGCCCCCACGACGTGATCGTGCTGTGCTCGGCCGCCGGCACCGAATACGCGGCCATCGGCTCGCGATAGAAGCGGTTCGCGGCCAGCACGCCGAGCACGGTATCCGAGCCCATGAAGTTCACGAGGTGCGCCGCGCCGCCGATCGCGGCCGACTCCGCGCTCGACACGCCGCGCGCGCCGAAGTCGTGCAGCTTGAACGGCAGTTGCGCGAGATCGTCGTCGGTCTTTTCGAGGAAGCGGCGGATCGTCTGCCGCAGGTGCCAGCTGCGCGTGGCGACCGTCACCGGATACCACACGCGCAGCAGCATCGTCTCGAGATACGACGCGAGCCAGAACACCTCCGGATCGTCGCATTCGACGGTCATCAGCACGTTGTGCACCGGCACGACCGAACCCTCCGGCACCGCGCGGATCGTCACCGGCAGGTAGCCGTCGTAGCGCTCGACGATATGGCGCCACCCTGCTTCGTTGAACGGCTCGCCGTGTACCGTGAAGAAATCGCGCGCGTCGTCGATCATCGCGTGCGTGACGGGCTTGCACAGATATTCCTTCAGCAGCATCTGCAAACCGAAGAACAGCGTGCGGTCGTAGCAGCCGCCGCGCGATTCGACGTAAGAGAACATCGCTGACGCGTCGGGCGGATATTGCAGGAAGTGGGAAGCCTTGTACGAATCCGTATTGAGGATCGGATTGGCGAGAACCGCGGCAAAGCCGCCGGGATCGTTTTGCATGGCTAGAGCTCCTCTAGGCCGTTGAAGTGCCGCCGCGTCTGTCGCAGCGGACCGAATGCGGGGAATCAGCGAATCACAGCTTCCCCAGGAAGTGATACGCGATGTCGAAGTGATCCTCGAACATCACGTTGCGCATCTGCGCGAATTCGTTGAGCGGCACCCAGCGCGCCTTGTCGGCGTCGTCGCTGCCCTTCACGCGCGGCAGCTCGCCGGTCGGGAAGTTGAACAGGCACGCGTGCGTGATCGTGCGGCCGCGCAGCGAGCGGGTCGGATGATCGAACACCTGCCGATCCTTGATCGAGCCGCGCAGCACGGGCTCCGGCAGCTTCAGGCCGGTTTCCTCGCGCAACTCGCGGATGCACGCCGCGTCGAGCCGCTCGTCCTGGTTCACGAACCCGCCCGGCAGCGCCCACAGGCCGCGGCCCGGTTCGCTGCGGCGGCGCACGAGCAGGATATGGCCCGAGTGCACGACCACCGCGTCGACCGTCACGAACGTGACGGGATACGGCGCGGCCGCCCACGCCTTGCGATACGCGGCGATGAATTCAGCTTCCGCCTTCAGCTGCGCGAATTCCGGCTGCGTGCGAAAACGCTCGAGCCAGCCGAACACGGGTTCCGGCACGGCCCACTGCACGAAGCTGTTGGTGCGTTCGGCGAAATACTGGTCGCGGATCTCGGTGGCGGAAATGTCTTCCGTCGCGTCGACGTCGACAAGCTCCCATTGCGGGAACATCCGCAGGTAATACGATGTGGCGTCCTTCTCGTGGCCGATCAGCCCGACCTTGCGCTGCGCGATATCGCCAAGCGCGGACGCGACGGCTTCCTGCACCCAGCGCACCCAGTCGCCGTCGTTGTACGTCGAATCCTGCAGCGGCGCGATCGTCACGCGCTCGCGCTCGGACGCGTCGAGCAGCGATGCCAGCATCTGGCGGCGCTCGTCGAACGAGAACGGATCCTTGATGGTGCGGGGCTTGTCGGTCGACCCGATCAGCACACACACGCGCTCGGCCCGGCTCAGTGCCGACTTCAGCACGTTCAGGTGACCACGATGCGGAGGCTGGAAACGACCAATGAAAACGAGCGCGTCGAAGCGCCGGTTCTGTTGCGTGCTCATGAGGCTCCCTCAAGAGATTGAAACGCTTCGGGTCTGTCCCGAAGGGTTGAAATGAATCGTAGGGGAATTCCCGGAGTGCGTCAATCGAGCGCGTATTCGACTTGACGAAGTCTGAAGAAATGCTCAACGTCGGCGGGTTACACTCGACTCCATCCCAATCCGCGTCATTGCGCCCGCCATCATGAGGATCTCAGTCAGCCGCACCGTCGGCGTCGATCGCAGACGCCTCTTCACGTGGTCGCAGGATTACGCGCGGCGGCTCGTGTGGGACAGCTTCCTCACCGACGCCTATCTGCTCGACGAGACGACGGCCGACGTCGGCGTCGACGCGTTCTGCCGTAGCCAGTCGGGCGCGACGATGGTGTCGCGCTACATCTCCTACCGTCCGCCGCAGGTCGCCGCCGTCGAAATGGTCGAAGGGCCGAAGGTGCTCGAACGCTTCAGCGGCAGCTGGAACTTCACCGAACACACGCCCGGTTCGACCGAAGTGAAGTTCACGTACAACTTCCGCGTGCAGCCGTCCTGGCTGCGCTGGCTGCTCGAACCGCTGATCGGCGCGTTCTATCTCGTGCAGACACGCCGGCGTCTCGATTCGTTCAAGCGCTGGGCCGAAGCCGAAGCACTGCCGCGCTGACCGGCGCCGCGGCCACCTCATCGCGCATTGCCAGATTCGCCGAACCCGGGGAAACTACGGGCGGCCGTCATGCCGACGGCGGGCCCTGACCGAGAGAACAGGGCCCCTTCCCTGTAACGGCTTCGACACAAAGACAATCCGATGAGCCTGATATCCCGATTCTTTGGCCGCAAAGAAGAACCCGAAAGCCCGGCCGCACTGGTCGCCGCACCCGACATCGAAAATCCGCCGAGCGTGACGGTCGTCTTCGACGGCCCGCTGCACGTCGATATCGCGTCGCTGACGGCCGCGCTGCGTGCCTACCATCCGAGCATGACGCAGGCCCGCGTCGAAACCGATCCCGAGCTGGAACAGGTGTTCGGGCTCGCCGGCTGGGGCGACCACGTCGTCCGGCTGGTCGGCTTCGATGCGCCCTATCCGTCCGAGGCACTGGAAGCGTGCGTCGCGCCCGCCCACTACGGGCAGGAGCTGAAGCAGCAGGTGCGCGCAAGCCGCAGCCACGTGATCCTCTACTACGCCGGGCACGCATCGGACCCGCTCGATCAGTACGTCGCGCTGGCCGCCGTCGCTGGCGCGCTGGCCGAACAGAACGGCCTCGCGGTGCTGAACGAGCACGCGCACACGTCGCTGCCGGCCGGCGTCCTCGATGCGAAGGAACTCGGCGAGGAAAGCCTCGAAGTGCTGCGCTCGATCCCGCTGAACCTGTTCTTCTGCGGCTTCGTGAAATACGAGGTCGAAGGCGTTCAAGGCGTGTGGATGCGCACGTACGGCGCCGACGTGTTCGGCCTGCCCGATTTCGCCGCGCTCGCGGAAGGCCATCACGAAGGCGAACGCTACTCGGGCATCTTCAACAACGTGATGCACTACATGCTGGAAAGCGGCGCGCGCATGCATGCGGGCGAAACGATGCAGGTCGGCTCGGAAACGTTCATGAAGCTGCGCGAACCGCTCGAGCACGAGTATTACCTGCAGGGGCCGGCACCGGTGCTGGTGGCCGAGTTGATCTCGGCGGACGAGATCAACCGCTGATCGTTCGCTGTCACGCAGCGCCCGCGTTCGATGCTTCGTGAACCGCGTGCGTTGCGGCATCGCATGACGGTGGCGTGACAGCCGCTGCGTGACAACCGCTATCAGACATGATCACAGCGCGCTTTCCGGCCCGCTCCATCACGCCCGGCGAATCAAGGCTTCGAGCGGACGCGCACGCTAACGCGCTCCGTCCCGGCGCATCACGAACGTCTCCACTCTCGAATCGCGGTGCAACGTGACTTCCGTGCCGGTCAGCCATCCTGACGATTTCAGGATCGGGCGCGCCACCGCGTACAGCCGATCGGCGCTGGCGCCATACAGGTACAGATAACCGTCGTTGCCGTCGCGATGCAGTTCGGTCTCGCCCAGTTCGCCGGCGCCGGCCTGCCTCACTGCGCGATCCAGCCGGCGCTCCAGCGCATGAAGGCGCGCCTGGTCTTTCTCGTCGTAGTCGAAGTGGACCATCACGACCGGCCCGGGCGGCTTCGGCGGCAACTCCGCGGCAACGTTGCCGGTCATCAATGCCAGGCCGAGCAACGCGGCGATTCGTATTCTTTCGTGCATGTCGTCAAAGGTGGGCGAAACGCTCGCTCAGGCCGCCGCGCCGCCGCGCGCGACCTGTTGTCGAACCTGCGCCTGCGTGCCGAGCGCGGCGGCGATCGCATCGACCGCATCGGCCGCGCGCGCCGCGCCGCACATGAACGCGTCGACGGCCGCGAAGCGATGCTCGGGCCACGTGTGGATCGTGATGTGTGACTCGGCGAGCAGCACGACACCCGTCACGCCATGCTCGCCGCCGAAATGATGAAAGTGCGCGCCGATCACGCGTGCGCCCGCCTGCCGCGCAGCATCGGCAAGAATCGCCTCGAGCCGTGCCGCGTCGCGCAGCAGCGCCGCGTCGATGCCGGCCAGGTCGGCCAGCACGTGCGAGCCGAGTGTCGCGCACGGCGGCACGATCCCTTCGCGCGCGGTCATTTGTGCGACCCGTACGACGAGTAGCCGCTGCGGGCCGACGAGCTGCCCCACCCGCCGCCGCCCGAGCCGCTGCCGCCGATCGACGCGCAGCTGAACAGCGTAACGACGATCAGGCCGTAGATGCCGTAGAGGATGAACCGGATCACGAGTTGCCCCCGTCCGACGCGAAACCCTTCCACAGCCATTCAGGCAGCCACAGCACCAGCAGGCCGACCAGCACGTAGACGGTGCGGCCGCTGAACGAGAACAGCGATCCCATGTTGAAGATCACAAGCAGCGCACTGAACACCCACGGCAGCGGCGCGAAACTGTGCGGGCTCTTCCCGCCGAACAACCCCTTCGTTTCCGCCGCGCCCGTTGCCGCCGCCGTCGCGAACGCGGCCTTGCCGAAACGGTCGGCGAGCGCACTGGCCGACAACGGCTGCGCGCGCGACCAGACGATCTCCGCATCGCTACGCTCGCGCGTCAGCTTGTCCTTCTGCCAGCCGTAATCGATGATCGACGAGCGGTCGCCCACCTGCACACGCCAGTTGAACGCACCGACCACGTAGACGACCTCCGAATCGTATTCCTCGCGCAGGCGATAGGTCTTGCCGCCGTCGGTCACGTCGGACTCGCTGCCGATCGTCGGCCATTGGTCGAGCACCTGCACGCGCTCCCAGCGCCCTTCACTCTGCACGAGCCACAGGAAACCGCGCTTCGGGTTCAGCAACAGGTATTCGTCCCACGTCTCGTTGTCGCCCGGCACGCGGCAACGCATCATGCCGATCACCGTGTACTTCACGCCGTCGAACGTGCCGATCGCACCGAGTTCCAGCGCGCCCTTCACCGCGTCGAGCTTGCGCTGCGCCGCGAACACGGTCTGCTGCTCGGCCGTGCACTGCACGCCGGCGTGACAGCTGCCGCACACCACGTAGTCGGCAACGTTCGGCGCAAACGACAGCGGCGCGCCGCAACTCGGGCACGCAAACGGCACCATCTGCGCGCCGCGCTTCTCGCGCGTGTCGTTCTCGGTATCGCGCAGCCCCGTGAACGCGAGCGCGTCGAACTCCAGCGCTTCGCCCGAATAGACGGCCGGACTTCCGCCGTTCGAATCGGCATCGGAATAGTCGTAGGTCGCGAATGCGTTGCCGGTGCGCAGATCGACGACGCGCGCCTCCCAGCCCGCATCGACGCGGAACGGCAGCTCGCCGTCGCCGCCCGTGCAGCGCGCGGTGCGTACGTCGGACACGAGATAGGCGCGGCCGCCGTGGTCGATCCGCATGCCCGGTTCGAGCGTGCCGAACGCGGGCCACGCGCCGCCGGACGCATCATCGGCTTCGCGCACCGTGACCGCGTACTGGCCCGACGCATCCGACAGCCAGCCGAACGCGCCGTCGTCGAACACGACGTACCACTCGCTCCACGCGCCCGCGTCGTAGGTCATCTGGATACGGCCGAGCACCGTGAACATGCGCTTGCCGTAGCGCCCGGCCGTACCGATCTGGATCGGCGACGCGTCGTCGAGCACGGTCGCCAGCTCGCCGATGCGCTCGACATCGGCGCCGCGCTTGAGCAGCGTGCTGCGGCAGAACGCGCAGACGGCCATCACCGCCGCCGCCGAGCGAAACTCGACCGGCGCGCCGCACTGGGGGCACGAAGTGCTGAACATGCGTGACGCTTACCGTGTGAGCTTCGCGAGGATCTCGGCCTTCGCGCGCGAATATTCGTCTTCGGTCACGAGGCCCTTGTCGAACAGCGCCTTCAGCTGTTCGAGACGCTGCACGTAGTCGGTACCTTCAGCGGGCTGCGCGGCGGTGGCCGGTGCGGCGGCGGGTGCCGGCGCTGCGGCCGGCGCCGGTTGCGCCGCGCCCGCGATCTGGCCGGCCATCGCCTGCCCGATCACCGCGCCGGCCGCGAGCCCCGCACCGACCCCGGCGATGCCGCCCGGGTTCTGCGCGGCAAGCGGAATCGCCTGCGCGGTCTGGTATTGCGTGGCCCGCGCGAGATCGCCGGCCATCCCCGCGCCGATCCGCAGGTCGAGCGCCTTCTGCAGCTCGGCCGGTAGCGACACGCTCTCGACCGCGAACGCGTCGAGCGCGAGGCCGTAGCGCGTGAACACCGGCACCAGCGCCTCGGCGACGCGCTGCGACAGCAGCGACTGGTTCGCGGCCATGTCGACGAACGGCACGTCGGCCGAGCCGAACGTCGTGCTCATCGCGGTCACGACCAGGTTGCGCAGTTGCTGCTCGAGATCGTCGACCGTGTACTGCGCGCGCGTGCCGCTGACCTCGCGATGGAACGCGGCCGCGTCGACGATCCGGTACGAGTAGATGCCGAACGCGCGCAACTGCACGAAGCCGAATTCGCGATCGCGGATCGTCACCGGCTGCGCGGTGCCCCAACGCCGGCCGAGCTGCAGCCGCGTGCTGAAGAAATAGACATCCGACTTGAAAGGCGACTGAAAGAGTTTGTCCCAGTTCTTCAGGTACGTGAGCACCGGCAGCGTGTTCGTTTCCAGCGTGTACAGCCCCGGCTGGAAGACGTCGGCGACCTTGCCTTCGTTGACGAAGATCGCGACCTGCGTTTCGCGCACGGTCAGCTTGCCGCCGTACTGGATTTCCTGGTCTTCCATCGGATAGCGCCAGGCCAGCACGCCGTCGGTGTCTTCCGTCCATTGCAGGACGTCGATGAACTGCTTGCGGATAAACGATCCCAGACTCATGTCGGTCTCCTCGAAACGCGTGGCGCGTCAGGTCAGGCAGGCGGCATTGATGATGCCGACGACGAGCGACGCGGTGCCCATCAGGCCGCCCATCGCGACGTTGCGATCCTCGATCGCATGATTCATGCCGGGCATCAGGCGCGTGAGCGCCGCATAGGTGATCAGTTGCACGATCATCGCGCCGACGGCCCAGATCACGACTTCGCCGAGCGTCGAGTTGTGCGCGATGCTGGATGCGAGCGTCAGGCAGAAACCGATCAGCGCGCCGCCGAACGACAGCGTCGCGGCGGCGTTGCCGTCGCGGATCAGCGCCAGTTCGTCGAACGGGGTGACCTTCAGGTACACTGCCGCGAACACAAGAAGCAGCACGAACGCCGACAGTAAATGAACCGCATAAAGATAGGCACTATTCATTCTTTCCCTCGGATTTTGTGCTCGGTTCGCCGCCCCGTCGCCGGCCGGCCCACACGCGGCCAGCAGACGAAAATCCGCGCCAGTATATCCACATTGCCGACCGCCGCACAACGGATGTCCCATGCTGCATAAGCGTGCGCTCGTCCTGTCGATTCTCGTGCTCGCGTCGTGCGGGCTCGGCTACGAACTGATCAGCAGCGCGCTGTCGAGCTACCTGCTCGGCGATTCGATCCTGCAGTTCTCGTCGGTGATCGGCTGCTACCTGTTCGCGATGGGGATCGGCTCGTGGCTCGCGAAGTTCGTCGAGGACGACGACGTGCTCGACCGCTTCGTCGACATCGAGCTGCTCGTCGGCCTGCTCGGCGGCGTATCGGCCGCATTGCTGTTCGCGGTGTTCGCGTGGCTGGCCGCGCCGTTCCGCGCGGCGCTCTACGCGCTCGTGCTCGCGCTCGGCCTGCTGATCGGGATGGAGATTCCGCTCGTGATGCGCGCGTTCCAGCAGCGGCGCCAGGCTTTCCGCCATACCGTCAGCGAAGTGCTGACCTTCGACTATCTCGGCTCGCTCGCCGTATCGCTGATCTTCCCGCTCGTGCTCGCGCCGCGTCTCGGCCTGCTGCGCACGAGCTTCCTGTTCGGGCTCCTGAACGCGTTCGTCGCGCTGTGGACGACGCACCTGTTCCGCGACGAAATCCGCAACGTGCGCGGCAAGCTGATGCGCGCGGCGCTCGTGATCGGGCTGCTCGTCGCCGGCTTCGCGCTGTCGGACCGCATCACGCACTGGGCCGAGCACGGCGTGTACGGCGACGAGACGATCTATTCGGAAACCACGCCGTACCAGCGCATCGTGCTCACGCAGTGGCACGACGACATGCGCCTGTACCTGAACGGCAACCTGCAGTTTTCGTCGCGCGACGAGCACCGCTATCACGAGGCGCTGATCCACCCGACGATCGAGGCGCTGCCGTGGGCAAAGCGCGTGCTCGTGCTCGGCGGCGGCGACGGTCTCGCGGTGCGCGAACTGCTCAAGCATCGCAATCTGGAACAGATCACGCTCGTCGATCTCGATCCTGCGATGACGAAGCTGTTCTCGACGTCCGCGCCGCTCGTCAAGCTGAACCAGGGCTCGCTGAAAGACCCGCGCGTGCGCGTGATCAACGACGACGCGGTGCGCTGGCTCGAATCGAATGCCGACGTGTACGACGCGATCGTCGTCGATTTCCCCGATCCGACCAACTTCGGGCTCGGCCGCCTGTATTCGGTGCCGGTGTTCCGGCTGCTCGCGCGTCACCTGTCGGAGAACGGTTATGCGGTGATCCAGTCGACGTCGCCGTATTTCGCGCCGCACGCGTACTGGACCATCATCGCGACGCTGCACGAAGCCGGGCTCAACACGTGGCCGTATCACTGCTACGTGCCGTCGTTCGGCGACTGGGGCTTCGTGATCGCCGGCAAGCGCCGCGATTTCACGGTGCCGACGCACTACTCCGTGCCCACGCGCTGGCTCGACGCGCAGACGGCCGCCGAGATGTTCCACTTCCCGGCCGACATGCCGGCGCTGCCGATGTCGCCGAACGAACTCAACGACCAGCCGCTCGTGCGCCGCTTCGACGACGACTGGAAGCACGTGCTGCGCTGATGGACCGCCGCACGTTCCTCGTCGCGTCGGCGGCCGCGTCGCTCGCCGCATGCGGCCGCACCGGCTGGATCGAGACGACGCCGCGCATCGGTTACCCCGGCATGCGCGAAGGCCATGCGTTGCGCGACCATGCAACGCTGCCGCCGCCGTCCGGCACGATCGAAACGGATATCGCGATCCTCGGCGCGGGCGCGGCCGGGTTGTCGTGCGCGTGGCAGCTCGCGCGCGCGGGCCACAAGCACTTCACCGTGCTCGCCGGCCCCGAATTCGGCGGCAATGCGGCCGGCGGCCGCTTCGGCGATCTCGGCTATCCGAAAGGCGCGCACTACCTGCCGCTGCCGTCGCTCGAATCCGCGCATCTGCGCGACATGCTCGCCGACCTCGGCGTGATCGAAGCCGCGCCGTTTGCCGCCCGGCCCGTGTACGACGAGCGCGCACTCGTCCACGCGCCCGACGAGCGGCTGTTCATCGCCGGTCAATGGCAGGACGGCATCGTGCCGACGGCCGGCCTCGGCGCCGACGAACTCGCGCAGCAGACGCGCTTCTTCGCGTACACGGACGGGCTGCGCACCGCGCGCGGCGCGGACGGCCGCAAGGTGTTCTGCATCCCGATCGCGGAATCGTCGCGCGACCCGCGCTGGCGTGCGCTCGACCGGCGCTCGTTCCGCCAGTGGCTGCTCGACGAGGGCTACACCGCGAAAGCGCTGCACTGGTATCTGAACTACTGCTGCCGCGACGACTACGGCGCGGGATACGAGCACGTGTCCGCATGGGCCGGGCTGCACTATTTCTCGTCGCGCGGCGGCCACGCGCGCGATGCGAGCGACGGCGCGGTGCTGACCTGGCCCGACGGGCTGCACACGATGGTGACGAAGCTGGGCGATTCGATCACCGCGCGCACCGGCTCGAACGCGTGGACGCGGGACGGCTTCGCCGTGCGCGCGACCGACCGCGCGGGCGGCGTCGACGTCCTGTGCGCGCGCATCGGCGATGACGGCACCCTGTCGACGTTTATGCTGAAGGCGCGGCGGGTCGTCAGCGCGATGCCGCTGTTCGTCGCCGCGCGCGTGTTTCCGCAGCTTTCCGCATACGGCTTCGAACCCGCGCGCGACCTGCCGCCGCGCGCACCGTGGCTCGTGTCCAACTTTCTGCTCGACGGAATGCCGGCCGAAGAAGCCGGCGTGCCGCTCGCGTGGGACAACGTCGTCTACGACGGTGCGGGGCTCGGTTATGTCGTGTCGACGCACCAGTTGATCCGGATGTCGCCGCCGACGCGCTCGGTGTTTTCCGCGTATCAGGCGCTGAGCACGCACGCGCCGGACGACACGCGCCGCTGGCTCGCGCAAGCCGAGCCCGGCGCGTTGCGCGAACAGGCGGCGGCCGACCTGCAGGCCGTCTACGGCCGCGAGCTGTGGAAACACGCGACGGCGCTCGACATCACCGTGCGCGGCCACGCGATGGCGACGCCCGACGTCGGTTTCCTGAGCCGGCCGGGGCTGCTCGCGCTGCGCGATGCCGACGGCCCCGTCGTGTTCGCGCATGCCGACCTGTCCGGGCTGTCGCTGTTCGAGGAAGCGTCGTACTGGGGCATGCTCGCGGCCCGGCGCGTACTCGCCTGAGCGCCGGCTTCCGGCCCGCGCGGCGGCCGCCGTTTCGTCATGGCGGCGCCACCGCCACCCGCTATAATCGCCCGACATTCCGACTGCATTGAGCAGGCCGACGGTGCCGCGCCTTCGCCGCATCGTATGCCCTCCTCGACAACAACAATGACGACCCGAACCATCCGACGCCTTCGCCCGTTCGTGCGCGCCGCCGCGCGCGTGCTTGCCTGCGCCCCGCTGCTCGGCGCACCGCTCGCGCTGCATGCGGCCGACACCGCAGGCACCGAGCCCGCCTCCGGGCGCTACATCGTCGTCGACACCGGCCACACGCCTGCGCACCCGGGCTCCACCGGCGCGAGCGGCCGCGTCGAATACCTGTACAACCTCGATCTGTCCGCTGCGGTCGCTGAAAAGCTCGCCGCACACGGCGACCGCGTGCGGCGCACATCGGCCGACGGCCGCGAGATCGCGCTCGACCAGCGTTCGACGCAGGCGCCCGATGCGAACCTGTTCGTATCGATCCATCACGACTCGATGCAGCAGCAGTTCATCGACGCAGGCCGGCAGCGCGAATTCCGCGGCTTCTCGGTGTTCGTGTCGGAACGCAACCCGCACTACGCGGAAAGCCTGCGTTGCGCGAAGGCGATCGGTGAACGCCTGGTCGCGGCCGGCGAACGGCCGTCGCTGTATCACGCGCAGCCGATCCGCGGCGAGAATCGCCCGCTGATCGACCCGCAACTCGGCATCCACCGCTTCGACGATCTCGTCGTGCTGCGCACCGCGCCGATCCCGGCCGTGCTCGTCGAAGCCGGCGTGATCGTCAATCCGGACGAAGAAGCACGGCTCGCGCGGCGCGAAACGATCCAGCGTTTGTCCACCGCGATCGCGGCCGGGATCGACGCGTGCACGGCGCCGAAATAATTGACGGTATCACCCGTCGGGCTCAACGGTTTTCACCCAGTCAGGAGCAACACCATGAAGAAGAAAAACCTGCTTGCAACCTGCGCGCTGTTCGCGCTTGCCGTTCCGTTCGCCGCGCACGCAGCCGGCTGCGCGAAGCCGCGCAGTGCGTTCGACCAGGTGTACTGCACCAGCACGCTGTTCTCGCAGTCCGACCGCGATCTCAACGACGAATACGGCCGCCTGCGCAAGCAACTGAACGGCGATCAGCAGGCCGCGCTGAAGGCCGGCCAGCTCGCGTGGCTGAAGCAACGCGACGCCCAGTGCAGCGAAACGCGCAACAGCAGCTACCTCGTGGATATCCAGTGCGCGAATGACATGACACAGTCCCGGCTGTCGTTCCTGCGCGAACGCGAGCGTGAATGCACGAGCACGGGGTGCGTGGCGTCGAAGCTCGGCGAGTAAGCGCTTTGCGGGCGTCGTGCCGCGAAGCGATTCGCGGCGCGGCGCTTCGGCATCACGAAGGAAACAGCGATGCGGCATGAATTCTCCGAAGTCCTCAACGATTTGATCGACTACTTCCTCGTCGGCGATCTTCTGCTGCTGAAGCGCTACAAGGAAGAACACGGGCTGCCGGACAACGTCGCATCCGAATTCACGGCGAACGACAGCGGCGACAAGGCCGTGCTGGAAGGTATCGTCATTGCGCTGGCCGGCATCGAGAATCATCCGTACACGATCATCTTCACGCTGGACGACGCAACACCCGAATTGCTGAAGACGGGATGCCGCCTGCAACATCGACGTCGCGGCTACGTGCTGCGCGTCGAGAATCGCTCGATCATGCTCTACACGTGGCGCATTCTCGAACGCTTCAACGATGAAACGGTGAACGCGCTGCTCGCGCGTTACCGCGAACCGGGCAGGCCCGTGATCGAAATCGAGAACGGCTGGTACGACGTCGAAATACTCGGCGGAGAAGTGCCGCGCAATGGCTGGTTCGAGCCTGCGTTCGAATTCGTTCTGAAACGAACCGACGAACCGGGCGACGCGTCGCGCGTCGATATCGGCTACAGGTTTGCGATCGACGGCAGTTCGGATCGGGCGGAATGAACCCCGCGCGCCACAACCCGCAACCGATCAGGCAGAACACACATGGCACCGAATCCGGCGACGATCGACATCCGCGCTGCCACATCCGCTGACGCCCCGGTCATTGCCGACATCCACGTCGCCTCGTGGCAAACGACCTATGCAGGCATCATGCCTGCCCCGTTCCTCGCCGGCCTGTCGGTCGAAAAGCGCACGGCCGCCTGGCGCCATGCGCTCGACGCCGGACGGCCGCGTGTCGCGCTCGCGTTCATTGAAAACGAGCCCACGGGCTGGATCGCATACGGTCCGACGCGCGACACCGACAAGGATCGCGCGTGGGGAGAAATCGAAGCGATCTATCTGCATCCGTCGCGTTGCGGGCAACGCATCGGCACGGCGCTGGTCGACCATGCGTGCCGATCGCTGCACGACGCGGGCCATGCGTGGGTGTCGCTCTGGGTGCTGGTCGCAAACCGTCGCGCAACGGCATTCTATGAACGCGAGGGCTTCGTCGCGGAAGACGACATCAAGACATTCGAGATCGACGGTACGCCGATCGAAGAAGTGCGCTATTGGCGCGCGCTACCGAAACGATCCTCGTGACGGAACGATCTCCCCCGTCTCCAGACGCAACTGCATCATCCGCACCAGCTCGCGAATCTTCGCGTTGACGGAATTGCGGTTCGCATAAGCGGCCAGCAACTCCAGCGGCGCCGGCGCCATCTCCAGCGGCACGCGCAGCAACCGCCCGTCGGCAAGCTCGGCCGCGCACGCGCGCTCGACGAGAATCGCGAAGCCGATCCCGTTCAGCGCCGCCAGGCCCGCCATCTCGCCGCTATTGACGCGATACCGGCTCGCGACCGGAATCTTGTGAATCCGCCCGTCGCTATCGGCGAACTGCCACGGCTGCCCTTTCAGCGTGCTCAACGTCGTGATGCACGGCAATTGCCTGAGCTGCTCCGTCCGGGTCGGCAACCCGGTCCGGGCGATGAGCGACGGCGCAGCCACGACGACGCTCGGCAACCGCGCAAGCGGCCTGACGATGAACGCGCTGTCGTCCAGCTTCCCCCGATTGACGATGATCGACAGGTCGATGTCGTCTCGCAACGTCGATATGCCCGCGAGGCTGGTATCGCAGTCGATCTCGACATGCGGGTAACGGCTCGCGAATTCCGCGACGATCGGCCCGAGCATGCGCGGCCCGATTTCGCCGGGCACGCAGAGCTTCAGCACGCCGCGCAACTCCGTTTGCTGCGAGGTCAATTCGGATTCGGCCAGCATCAGCGCATCGAGCATCGGCCTCGCCCTTTCGTGCAGCAAGCGCCCGGCCTCGGTCATCCGAACGTGCCGCGTGCTGCGCTCCAGCAGCCGTACGCCGAGCTTCGCCTCCAGTTGCGCCACGTGGCGGCTCACGTTGGAACCCGGCAGCGACAACACGCGCGCGGCGCCGGCAAAACTGCCTTCGTCGACGACCGACACGAACACGCGCACCGCATTCAGATCCAGCTTGCTACGCATCATTATCCCGTTTGAGGTATCAAAGCTTGCCGTTTTTCACGGCTTATCCCGCCAGCGACAGTAATTTACGATGCTCGTCCCGTCAACCAGTGCGACGCCGACGCGCAGCGACACTGCGTATCGCAGCACTCGCACGCCCCTACGGAAGGAGTGTCATGGACATTGCAATTCTGGGCGCCGGCGTGGCCGGCATGAGCACCGCGCTCGCGCTCGCCGGGCGCGGGCATCGAATCCGGTTGTACGAACGCAGGCCATCCGAATCGACGATGGGCGCGGGCGTCGTGCTGTGGCCGAATGCCGGTTTCGTGCTCGAACAGCTCGGCCTGCTGCCCGACATCGTCGAAGTCAGCGGCCACCTGCACGCAATGCGGTGCATCGACCGCCACGGCAGCCCGTTCAAGCACACCGATATCGGCGAACTCGACCGATACATGGGTTTTCCGACGCGCTCGATATTGCGGCGCGATCTGCAGGCCGTGCTGTCGCGGCACGTGGCCACGCAAGGCATCGAGGTGTGCTTCGGCCATTGCGCGACGACGATCGACTCGGCACCGGATGGCCGCGCCGTCGTTCGCTTCGACAATGGCACGGAGATCGCGCCCGATCTCGTCATCGGTGCGGACGGCCGCATGAACTCCGTCGCGCGGCGCCATGTCGTCGGCAGCAACACGCCGATCTATCAGGGATTCGTCAACTGGATCGGCGTCGCGCAGAGCGATGTACCGCTCGTCGACGACGTGTCGATATTCGACTACTGGGGCACGCGCGAGCGGTTCGGCATCGTCGCAATCGATCGGCGACGCGTTTACTGGGCTGCCGCACGGCACGAGGTTGACGGTGACGACACGGCGGAAGGCGACCCGGGCCCGATGCTGGAACGGATGTTCGATGCGTGGCCGGCACCCGTCACGGCCGTGATGCGCGCAACACCGCCGAACACGATCGCGAAGATTCGCGTGCACGATCTCGATCCGGTCGACGTATGGCATCGCGGCAACGTGCTGCTGATCGGCGACGCCGCGCATGCGCCGTTACCCACTTCCGGACAAGGCGCATGCCAGGCGCTCGAAGATGCGTGGCATCTCGCCCGTTGTCTCGATGAGCACGGGCCGCACGACGGCAGCGACCTCGACGCTGCGCTCGCATCGTTCACGATGCGGCGCAACCCGAAAACCACGGCAATCACCCAGCGAGCCCGCGATTTCGCTCGTCAATTGTTCGGCACGGGCACGCACGAAAACGTACGGCAAGTCGTCGATCCGATTGCCGAAATCGAAGCCATCGCAACTGCCTGGGGCGCACATCTGCCGATGGAACAGGCACACGATCGATGAGACCCGGACTCGCAGGCGGCGGCAGTCAGTTCGCGTCATCGTCGCACACGGTGTCCGATACCTCCTTGTGAGGATGCCGTATCGGGTCCTGCATTGCGTCGAAAAGCGCGCGGTACTCCGGCGACAGATCCTCGATGCGATAGCCGTGCTGCAACAACATCTGCACGACTACGGGGTTACCGACGTACACGGCCCGTTCGAGCGGCGCGATGCGGTTCTGCAGCGCCGCCCCGTCGGCGCGCATCTTCGCGGACTCGGCGAGCCACGCTTCCGCCCCCTGCGCGCGACTTTGGGCGGATTGGCGTCTGCCCACGCGGCCAGCCGATACCAGACCTCGTCGACGTCGCCGGCGGTATGAAGCGTCACGCCTGCCTTGGCCAGCCAGTCGATCGATCCGGTGGCGGCGCCCGCGGCCGCGCTCGCGTACAGACCGTCGAGATGCGTGTCGCGCTCGGGATGCAGCGGATCGACGCCCAACGCGACGAGTTGGTTCATCAACGCGATCGAACCGCTCATCGCGGCGCCGTGCAGCGCCGCGGTTCGCTCTTCCGGCCCCCACAACGGCAGAAACTGGGCCGTAATCGCGGGAGCGTTCCGAAAGCCGACACGCAAAGCCATATCGGGCGGCAGTGCGTAGGCGATCCCGCCCTTGCAGAACGTATCCGGATCGCTCCCGCCGAGACGCACTTCGCTCGCGCGCCTGACGCCTTCGAGCGTCACCGCGAGGATGCGCGGCGCCGACTTGCGAACGGCTTCGCTCGCCCACGTCGCGCGATCGCAGTCGGCGGCGCAATCGGCGAACGCCCGCTGGAACGCGACGGCATCGTCGGTGCGCAGCGCTTTCGTCATGTTCGTGTTGTCGTCGTCGATGCGCTGCTCGTGCGCCGCCTGCTGCGGGTCTACGCGATTGCCGCGGTTCATGTCGTGCTTGAACATAACGGACAGCCCCAAGACCAACACGGCAAGCAACACCTGCAACCAGAAGCCCCAGGCGAAGCTCGGTGCACGCCACGGTTTGCAATATGCTGCGTAGGCCAGCAACGCGACGCCGACAATGACACCGACGACGGTACTGGCCTGGTCGAGGAAAATCATCCAACCGATAAACAGGACGAACGCCAGATCACGACCGAAAGGTATCGAGCAGATCGCCAACAGAGCGGCCGCGAACAGCCCCCACAGCGGGATGCCCGATATCCACAGCAGCACGGACGAAAAAGTGCGGGCGCCTGCCGGTGGTTTGACTTGCTCGGCTGGACCTGCGTCGGCATGTGCGGGCGACGGGCCGGTATCTCGATGATCGGTACTCACTATGCCCTCTCTTTCTTTTGATTATGTCGAACAAGGTCGAGTACCGAATCCGCGCATCGCAAGCGTATCGGAGCAACCGGTCACCCGCGACGGAACCGGGATCGCCCGCCGTGCGGGTGGAAGCTTAGCAAACGCGCCGTCGGGCGGGAATCGCGGCGCGCGTGTCCCTTACAGAAACCACCGATACTCCCGTGCGCCGATCTCGTTGCGAAAATCCAGCTCCTCCTGCCGCTTGTTCTCGCAGTACACCATCACGAACTCGCTGCCGAGCCCTTCGCGCACGGCCGCGTGATCCTGCATCGCCGCGACGGACGACAGCATCTCCTTCGGGAAATCGATCCCGCTCGTGCGATCCTCGTTGAGCGGCGCGATCGGTTCGATCCGCGCATCGAGCCCGTGCTCCATCCCGGTGAGGATCGCCGCGAGCACCAGATACGGATTCGCATCCGCGCTCGCCAGCCGGTGTTCGATCCGCAGGTTGCGTGCATCCGATTCGGGAATCCGGATGCACGCATCGCGATCCTCGAAGCCCCAGCTCGCACGGCTCGCCGCGTTCACCATCGATCCGTAGCGCCGGAATGCGTTGTGATTCGGCGCGAACACGGGCATGCAATGCGGCAGCAGCGCGAGACAGCCGGCCACCGCGTGCCGCAGCGGGCGCTGCTCGTCAACGGCTAGCAGGTTGCGCCCCGCGTCGTCGTACAGGCTCACGTGCACGTGCATCCCGCTGCCCGGCGCATGCAGGTAAGGCTTGCCCATGAAGCTCGCGCGATAGCCGTGCTGCAACGCGACGCCGCGCGTGCTGCGGCAGAACAGCGCCGACCAGTCGGCCGCGCGCAACGCGTCGTCGGTGTGGCCGAAATTGATCTCGAACTGACCGGGTCCGAGCTCGGCCGTGATGACCGTCGCGTCGACGCCCTGCTCGCACGCGGCCTCGACCATCTCGTGCAGCACGTCGGAGAAGCGCGACAGGCGCTCGATGTGCATGTTCGGTTGATCGTCGCGATCGTCGCTCAGCCGGTCGCGCGGATACTGCGGCATCCCTTCCTCGAGCTGCGCGGCGAACAGATAGAACTCCAGCTCGAACGCGACGACCGGCCGGATTCCGCGCGCCGCGAAGCGCCGCAGCACGCGCGCGAGCACTTCGCGCGGCTCGAACTCGATCGGCGAATCGGTGCCGTCGGAGCTGATCAGCATCTGCGCGAGCGGCTGCCGCTCCCAGCGCACCGGCTTCAGCGTGCCGGGAATCAGGCGGCGCGGCGCATCAGGGTCGCCGTCGTTGAAACAGTAGTCGCCGATCTTGTAGAGGCCGCCCTGCGTGCCGAGCAGCACGCAGTTCTGCGGCAGCTTCAGCAGCGAGCCCGATGCGACCTTCTCGAGCGCATCGATCGGGTAACGCTTGCCGTAGAAGTGTCCGGGCAGGTCGAGGCAGATCAGGTCGACATAACGGATCTCGGGGTGCGCCTGCCGGAATGCGCGGACTTCACCGACCAGCGCGGGAACGACGTCAGCCATGTCTCATCCTTTCCATGTCTTGTATGGCGGTGCCGCATCGCGGCGAACCGGATTCACGCGCATGCGTCACGCCGCACACGTCATGTCGATCAGTACAACAAACAAGCTGCGCGGCGCGACGGCCTGCAACGCCGCCCGCCCCGCCGACAACTCAGGTGAACACCCAGATCACGCGCGTCGGCGCATCGGTCAGGTTGGCATAACGGAACCGCCGGTGTGCAGGCAGCTGGAACGCATCGTTCGGGCCGAGCGTGACGGGCGTGTCATCACCGTCGATCCAGATCGTCAGCTCGCCTTCGAGCACGAAGCCGCCCTGCTCGTCGCTGTCGTCGACGGGCCGCTCGCCGCTGCTCGCGCCGGGCGCGAGATGGCTTTCGAGGATCGAGAAGCGCGAGCGCATGTTCGGCGACACGAGGATGTCGGTAATGCCGGCCGCGTAATACACGGTGCGCCGCTCGTCGGGCCGCGTGACCCACGGCACGCTGCGCGGCTTGCTCAGGCTGTAGAAATACGTGGTCGGCACGCCGAGCGCCTCGCCGATCGCGGTGAGATCCGCGACCGTCGGACGCGACAGCCCGCGCTCGACCTGCGACAGAAAGCCGACCGAGCGGCCGATCCGCTCGGCGAGGTCGTTCAGCGTGACCTTGCGATGCTTGCGCAGGTCACGGATCAGGATCGCCAGACTTTCTATCTCTTCCTGTTCGTTCATGGTGAGTTCCGATGCGATGCGGTCAGACGGTGTCGCGCAGACGGTACCAGGCCTTGCCGAGCGCCTCCAGCGGCGCGGCAAGCCAGTCACCGCCGGGGAAACGCGGGTTGCGGATGCGCTGGTACTGCGCGAGCAGGCGCTCGTCGCCGAGCACGGCGTCGGCGACCGCGCGCGCGCCCGCGAGCGTCGGCAGCACGCCGTGTCCCGAGAAGCCCTGCAGCCAGAAGCGCTGCCCGTGCCGGCCGATGTCCGGCGTGCGGCGCATGCTGATGTCGATGTGGCCGCCCCACGCGTAATCGAGCGCCACGCCGGCCAGTTGCGGGAACACGCGTTCGAGATGCGGGCGCGTCGCTGCAGCGATATCGGCCGGGATGCCGCCGAGATACGTGCAGCCGCCGCCGAACAACAGCCGGTTGTCGGGGCTCAGCCGAAAGTAATCGGGCACGAACTGGTTGTCGATCACGCAACTGTTCTGCGGTAGCAGCGAACGCGCGACATCGGGCGCGAGCGGCGCGGTCGCAACCTGATACGTGCCGACCGGCAGCAGCCGGCGCGCCAGATTGCGATCGAGTTGGTCGACGTACGCGTTGCACGCAAGCACGAGCACGTCCGCGCGCACTTCGCCGCGCGCCGTGCGCGCGATATGGCCACCGGCCGTCTCGCGGCAGTCGAGCACGCGGCTCTGCTCGAAGATCCGGCCGCCCGCGCGCTCGATCGTCCGCGCGAGGCCGAGTGCGAGCTTCAGCGGATTCAAGTGGCCGGCCTCGGGATCGTAGAGCGCCGCGAGATAGCGTGAGCCGCCGATCCATTCCGGCATGTCGGCCCGCTCGATCACGCGCAGCCGGTCGTAGCCCCAGCGTTCGGCAGCCTCGTCGCGGGCCTGCGCGAGCATCGCGACGCGGCGCGGCCGCACCGCGGCCCACAGGCTGCCGGGCCGATAGTCGATGTCGAAGCCGTGCCGCCCGGGCAGTTCGCGCACTTCGGCCGCGGCCCAGCGCATGCTGTCCCACAGCACGCGCGCGCCGTCACGGCCGAGCGAATCCTCGAGCGGCTGCATGTCGCACGACCAGCCGAGCAACGCCTGCCCGCCGTTGCGGCCCGATGCAGCCCACGCGACGCGGCTCGCTTCGAGCATGACGACACGCTTGCCGGCGAGCGCGAGGCGCAACGCCGTATGCAGCCCGCTGAAGCCCGCGCCGACGACGAGCACGTCGGCGTCGATGCGTTCGTCCAGCTCCGGACGATGCGGAATCGGCTCCGGATACGTGCCGGCGTAGTAGCTTGCGACGTGACGGTCGGACTGCACGAACATGCGGACTCCCGTGAAATTCTTGTCGAGAAATTTCATGAAAAACTATCATGACAATTTCACGGGAGCAAGCGGGCGGGGAAACGGCGGATTGGTCTGATTAATGAGTACTGCACTGCGTCCTGCACGAAACGGCTCGCGGCCGTATTCCGCACGATGCTCATCACGCACGGCGGACAGGTCACGGCCGAAGGCGAAGCGGTGCTGCCGCGCCTGCGGATCGCGCTCGCGCAATTCGACGTCGCGCTGGCCGGCTAATCAGGCGACGAGCGGCCCCCGCTGTTGCGCATCGGAATACTTGCCGGGGGTGAGCGTGGCGCTGCTGCCGCGCAGCATGCGGTGGTTGCAGCAAGACGCGCTCGCGCCGCCACCGATGATCGTGGAGTCGAACGTATCGAGCCTGCTCGACGTGCTGGCGCGCTTTCCGATGATGCCAGTGAGCGAAATCGCATTGATTCACCTGGTGCCGATGGCCGATATGCCCGCGCTGCAACGCTTTCGCGCGGCGGTCGGCGAGGCGGTCGACGAGGCAGTCGAAAGACGATCCGCCGACTGAGCTCGATCGGGCCGCACGTTCTTCATGTCCGGTCATTTTTCCTGCATACTCCCGGCCTGAATTTTTACCCTTGTAAAAATTTTGGCCAGGGAGAATAACGCGCTGAAACAGCGCGTCATCTGCTCATGCACGGCCCCCGCAAGCCCTTTCAGACCCACCCCCATCGCCCACGGGAGACAAGATGCCCACGAACCAGGATTCACGCCCGACGGCCGAATCGGATCACGGAGAATTCTCGCTGAGCGAAGTCCCGCTCGAGAAACGCACCGGATTTCTGTCCATCACGATGGTGTTGCTGAGTTTCACGTTCTTCACCGGCACGATGTTTGCCGGCGGCAAGATCGGCGTCGCGTTCGACGTCGTCAGCATGATCCAGATCGCCGTGATCGGAAACCTGCTGCTCGCCGCCTATGCGGCGTCGCTGGCGCTGATCGCCGCGCGCAGCGGTCTGAATGCCGTGCTGATGGGGCGCTTCTGCTTCGGGGAAGTCGGCAGCAAGCTGTCCGATTTCCTGCTCGGCTTCGCGGAACTCGGCTGGTACGCGTGGGGCACCGCGACGGTGGCGATCGTATTGGTGAAGCTGCTGGGCTGGCCGGCGTCCGTGACCACGCCGTTGATGATCCTCTTCGGCTTCGGCTTCTCGATCACGGCCATCATCGGCTATCGCGGCATGGACGTGCTGTCGCGTGTCTCCGTGCCGTTGATGTTCGTGCTGCTGATGACGTCGATGTGGATCGCCACCCGCGACATCGGCGGGTGGGCCGGCCTCAAGCACGTCGTGCCGTCGCATCCGATGCAGTTCTCGGCCGCGGTGACGATGGTCATCGGCACCTTCGCGAGCGGCGCCACGCAGGCAACCAACTGGACGCGCCTCGCACGCAGCGCGCGCAGCGCCGTGTCGGCCAGCATGATCGGGTTCTTCGCGGGCAACGGCCTGATGATCATCGCGGGTGCGTACTGCGCGATCGTCTATCAGCAAGCCGACATCGTCGAGGTGATGATGCTGCAGGGCCTGTCGATCGCGGCGGTCGTGATGCTGTGCCTGAACCTGTGGACCATCCAGGGGCCGACGATGTACAACGTGGCGGCCGCCGGCTGCCATCTGCTGCGCACCGAACGGCGCCGCACGCTCGTCCTCGTGGGCGCGGCGATCGGCATCGTGCTCGCGGTCGGCGGGATGTACGAGTTGCTGATTCCGTTCCTGGTGCTGCTCGGTTCGATCATTCCTCCGGTCGGCGGCGTGATCATGGCGGACTACTGGTACCGCCATCGCGGGAAATACCCGTCGCTTGCCACCGCCCGCCTTCCGCGCTTCAATCTGGTCGGTCTGGCCGCCTATGCGATCGGCGCCGCCCTCGCCTATACGTCGCCGTGGATCGCACCGATCGTCGGCATCGCGGCGTCCGCCGCCGCCTACATCGTGCTGCTGCAGGTTGCCCGCGCGTTCTCGCGCGAGCCGTCCGTCCAGGGCGAATGATCCCGCTGCGCGCCTTTGCCGGCCCCTTCTCGAACAACAGGAACGCTCATGAAAATCATCAACGCAACATTGCGCGGCCGTAGCGGCCGCTTCACGATCGACATCGATGCGGACACGATTCGCGCCATCGACCTCCAGGCTGCACCGCTGACGGCGCAAGGCGACGACGTCATCGATGCAGGCAGCAATCTCGTGATCCCGCCGCTGGTCGAGCCGCATATCCATCTGGATGCGACGCTGACCGCCGGCGACCCCGAGTGGAACATGAGCGGCACGCTGTTCGAAGGCATCGAACGCTGGGGCCAGCGCAAGGCCACCATCACGCATGAAGACACGAAGGCCCGCGCGCACACGACGATCGGGATGTTGCGCGACAACGGCATTCAGCACGTGCGCACGCACGTGGACGTCACCGATCACACGCTTGCCGCGTTGAAGGCGATGCTCGAGGTGAAGGAAGAGGCGCGCGATCTCATCGATCTGCAGATCGTCGCATTCCCGCAAGAAGGCATCGAGTCGTTCGACAATGGCCGCGCGCTGATGGAGCGCGCGATCGAAATGGGCGCAGACGTGGTCGGCGGCATTCCGCATTTCGAGAACACCCGCGATCAGGGCGTGAGCTCCATCAAGTTCCTGATGGATCTCGCCGAACGAAAAGACTGCCTCGTCGACGTCCATTGCGACGAGACCGACGATCCGCATTCACGCTTCCTGGAAGTGCTCGCCGAGGAAGCGCGGGTTCGCGGGATGGGCAAGCGCGTCACCGCGAGCCACACGACCGCGATGGGCTCCTACGACAACGCGTACTGCTCGAAGCTCTTCCGGTTGCTGAAGCGCTCGGAGATCCATTTCATTTCGTGTCCGACCGAAAGCATCCACCTGCAGGGGCGTTTCGACACCTATCCGAAACGGCGCGGCATCACGCGTGTGGCCGAACTCGATCGCGCCGGCATCAACGTGTGCTTCGGCCAGGATTCGATCAAGGACCCGTGGTATCCCGTCGGCAACGGCAACATCCTGCGCATCCTCGACGTCGGCCTGCACGTGTGCCACATGCTCGGTTACGAAGACCTGCAGCGGTGCCTCGATTTCGTCACCGAGCACAGCGCCAATACGATGTCCCTCGGCGATCGCTACGGCATCGCGGTCGGGCGGCCGGCCAACCTGCTGATCCTCGACGCGGATTGCGACTATGAAGTGATTCGCAAACAGGCGAAGGTGCGAACGTCGCTGCGCGCCGGGAAGGTCATCATGCAGCGCGCGCCCGAACGCATCACCTACCCCGAAGCCGGCGCGCGTTGAGCGTGCAACGTCTTCGGCCCGGCATGCTTGCGGAAGAACGGCGATGAACCCATCCGAGCCGACTGCAGGAGCACCCGCCCGGCCTCACGGCCGGCGCGAAGCGCTGCGCGACAATCTCGAGGCGGCCATTCTCGCCGCCGCCGAAGAATCGTTTTCCACGTATGGATTCGAAGGGAGTTCGGTTACGACGATCGCGGCGGCCGCCGGCTTGTCGAAGCAGAACCTGATGTACTACTTCCCGACCAAGCTGGCGCTCTACAAGCACGTGCTGGACGACGTATTGCGGGACTGGCTGGGCAGGATGAGGGAATTTGCCGCTCCCGATCGCGAGCCGGCGGAAGCGATGTCGGCCTATATCCGCGCCAAACTCGAATTCTCCAGAAACCGCCCGCATGGCTCGCGGGTGTTTGCGCTGGAGATCATCGGCGGCGCGAAGACCTACGGAAAGGAAATCCGCAAGCAACTGATCCCGGTGCTGCGCGACGACATCCGGGTGCTCGAGCGCTGGATCGAGCAAGGCAAGGTCAGGCAGGTCGATGCGGAGCACCTGTTCTTCCTGATCTGGGCAGCCACGCAGTCGTATGCGGATTTCGCGCCCCAGATGCTGCTGGTGCTCGGCAAGCGCACGCTGGGGAACGACGATTTCGACGCGGCTTATCGCACCATCTCGAATCTGGTGCTCAACGCGCTGATCACCGGGAACGGCACGGCGGATTGACCGCCTTCATTGCGATTGACGGACGGCGCCCCGACGCCATCGGCGTTCGCCCAGGCGCGGGGGATGAAATCGTGACGATGCACGCTTCGTAGCCACTTGCTTCACTGCGGCTCGCCGTGGAACCGCCGGTCAGTCGTCGTGCTTGTAGCGCTTCTTTTTCTTGTGCTTGTTGCCGCGGTAATGGTCGTCGGAACGCGAGTTGTTGCGCGACACATGGCCACCCAGCGCCGCACCCGCACCGCCGCCCACGGCAGCGCCGACGAGGCCGCCGGTCGTGCCGCCCAGCGCGTGGCCCGCAGCGGTGCCTGCGCCGCCGCCCAGTGCGCCGCCGACGATGGCGCCCGTGCGTTCGCGCTTGTTCGACGTCACCGCGCCGCCTGCGCCGCCGCCCACGGCCCCGCCGATGACGGCGCCCGTGCTCCCGCCGACCGCGTTACCGACCGCCGCACCCGCGACGCCACCGAGCGCGCCGCCCAGCGCGTTGTTCGTGTCGCCTGCCACGGCAGGCAGCGAGACCACCGCCGTTGCGCCGACCATCACGGCCATTCCGGCCCATTTCTTCAGCATCTGTCTGCCCTCACTGCTTTCCGAGATAACGATGGGCGAATTTAGCATCTTTCGGGTAAGCCCATCGTAATGAAGCGTTAAATCAGGTGGCTTCCTGGCTGAAATCAGCGTTTTTCGAACCCATTACGCGTGATGAGCCTTCGGCAAAACAGGGATGCAACACTCGCGCCGAACAGACAAAAAAAACCCGAAGGTGCGTGTCCGCTCGGCCGTGTCATGAGCCGGCCACTCCACAGCCATGAACGCGCAGGCATAGACGCAATATCCGATCCGTTATGAGGTCCGCCCCGCAAGGCCCGGCCGGCTGCTCCGGCGACCCGCTCGATTGACGACCGAAATATCGCTACGTATACATCGATGACAAAAAACCCCCACCGGCGGCCCGCATGTCCCGACACGTCATCGACGCACATCTCCTGAAGACCCTTCACACGCTCATCACCGAATCGAGCGTCTCGCGAACCGCCGTGCTGCTGGGGCAATCGCAGCCGACCATCAGCGTCGCATTGCGCCGGCTGCGCGCGATCACCGGCGATCCGCTGCTGGTGAGAAGCGGCAGCCGGATGGTCCCGACCAGCCACGCGATGACGCTCGTCGAGCCGCTCGACCAGGCGCTGGCCGGCATCGCCGCCGTGCTGAATCCGGCCAGCAAGTTCGACCCCGCCACGACGCGACGGACGTTCCGCATCGGCTCCCCCGATTATCTCGACGTGTTCTTCCTGCCCGCGATCGTCGACGCCTGCAAGCACGAAGCACCGGGCGCGCGCATCGAGTTCCAGCACCTGATGACGGTGGACGGCGGTTACGAACACGCGCTCGAAAGCGGCGCGCTCGACCTGGCCGTCGGCAACTGGAGCACGCCTGCCCAGCAACTGCATCTGCAGCCGCTGTGCCGCGACGATCTCGTGTGCCTGATGCGCGACGATCACCGCATCAAGCGCGGCCAGCTCACCGCCGACGTCTACCGGGAAGCCGAGCATCTCGGCGTGACAACGCATCACGCGACGGGGCTCGGCACGATCGACCGGGAACTCGCGCGCGGCGGCCTGTCGAGAAACGTCACGACGACGATGCCCTACTTCGGCATGGCGCCTTACGTGCTGATGCGTTC
Source organism: Burkholderia stabilis (assembly GCF_001742165.1). NCBI lineage: Bacteria > Pseudomonadati > Pseudomonadota > Betaproteobacteria > Burkholderiales > Burkholderiaceae > Burkholderia > Burkholderia stabilis. The sequence goes on from NZ_CP016443.1 coordinate 1,405,305, forward strand.
GAACCTGCTGTTCACGACGACGCGCGCGCTCGCGATGCATTTCAGCAGCCTGCTGCCGCTGCGCATCGAACCGATTCCGTGCGAGCCGCAGGCGCTGACTTATTACCAGCTCTGGCACGACCGCACGCATCGCAGCGCCGCCGCCATCTGGCTGCGGCGCCTCGTCTCGGGCGTTGCGAAGAAGCTGGTGCCGGAAAACGCATGCAATACGCGATGAAACGCAAAAAAGCCGCGAGCGAATGCTCGCGGCGACCAACGGAGCGGCCCGCGCACGTCGTGCGGGCCGTATCCGCGACAGGGGTCGGTCAGCGAAGGGGCTGCCTGTCGAAGGCGCACCTGGAAAGGCGCCCTTTCAGGGGCCGCGCGCACGCGCGCGGTGATGCGGTCATGTCGATGCGGTGTCGGTCATCGCCTTCAGCAGCGCGGCTTTTTCCGCCGTCGCCGCGTCGAGCAGCGCAAAGCCCGTGAGGCGCCCCGACTCGGGATCCGAGCAGAGCGCGCGCGTCGCGCGCGGCACGTCGCCGACCCCGGTCTCGGTCGTCCAGCGGCCGCCGTCGTCCGCCGTCACGACGACCGTGGGGATGGCCGGCGTCTTCACGACCACCGGCATCACGGGAAACGCCACCCGCGCCGGCGTGCCGCGCAGGCACTGCGCGAGTGCGCGCGCCGCGTGCATGATCGGCAGCACGTAGGGCCGCACGCGCCCGTCGATCGCCGCGCAGTCGCCCAGCGCGAAGATGTCCGGCGTGCTGGTGCGGCACCACGCGTCGGTCACGATCCCGTCCGCGACCTCGAGCGCCGCCTCCCGCGCGAGCGCGGTTCTCGGCACGAGCCCGATCGCCGAGATCACGAGGTCCGCGTCGAGATGCCCGCCATCCGTCAGCGCAAGCCGGTATCCGCGCGCGAGACGGGCAATCGAACGCACGCCCGCGCCGAGCCGCAGATGCACGCCCGCATCGCCGAGCGCATGCGCGAACACCTGCCCGGCTTCCGGCGGCAGCAGCCGCGACAGCGGCGCGTCGGCCGGATCGATCACGGTGATCGTCAGCCCCGCGGCCACCAGATCGTTCGCAAACTCGCAGCCGATCAGGCCCGCACCGAGGATCGCGACCGATCGGCAGTCGTGCAGCGCATTGCGAAGGCGCGCGTAGTCGGCCAGGTCGTTGACCGACAGCACGTCGGCCGCGCCATCTCCTTCGCAGGGCACGCGCCGCGCATCCGCGCCGGTGGCGAGGACCAGCGCGCGATAACGCAGCACCCGCGCGTCATCGAGCACGATCTCGCGCGCGTCGGCGCGGATCGCCTGCACCGAGCATCGTGTCCAGATGGACGCGCGCAGTTGCCCTTCCATCGTCCGCGCATCGGACATCGCCAGCTGCTCGGGCGTCTTGCGCTGCGCGAGCGCGTTCGACAGCGCCGGCTTCGAATAGAAGCAGCCGTCATCGCGGCTGATCATCACGAGCGGCGTGTCGCCGTCGAGCTTGCGCCACTCGCGCGCCACGGTATAACCCGCGAGGCCCGTGCCGACGATGACGACGGGATCGCCCCGGTTCTCCGACTTTTCGGGTGCGCTCATGCCGCCACCACCTGCATGTCGAAATCGTGCTTGCCGGTCGCACAGTCCGGACACATCCAGTCGTCGGGCACGTCTTCCCAGCGCGTGCCGGCCGCGATCCCGTGCTGCGGCAAGCCTTCGGCCTCGTCGTATCGAAACCCGCAGATCACGCATTCCCAGATCTTCATCGCTTTCTCCCGTGCACGAATCAGCTTGCGTACTTCTGGCCGAGCCCCAGCTCGGCAAGCGCACGCCGGTAGAAACCCGACGAGCGATCGGCGAGGATCGGCGCTTCCTGCGTGCGATCGATCGGCAGATCCTCAGGACACTGCTGCTCGACAATCTCGCGATCCTCCTCGAACACCTGGCGATTGAACGCGTACACGTCGTCGAGCGGCAGGTCGCGATCGAAGTTGCGCGCGATCGGCACGAACAGGCGCGTCTCGCGGGCGGAAACCGGGCTGGCCGCGTTCAGGATCGAGAGCCGGCCGCCTTCCGGAAAATGCACGGTGAGGCGCGCGAAGAACGGCACGTCGACCTCGAACACGCGGCGCCACAAGAAGCCTTCGGGCGCACGATGCTGCATCGACTTCGGAAAGTTGCTGACCGTGCTGACGTATTCGGCCTTCAACCCGTTCTCGCGCCGCTCCACCGAGTACTGCGGCACGACCGGATTGCGCCGGTCGGCAAAGCTGTCGTGATGAATCCACGCGAAGTGCGCCACGTCGATGAACCCTTCCGTCTGCCGGCCGGCCGACGCGTGAATATCGATCGACGGCGGCAGGATCTGCTGGAAGCCCTCGGTATTCCACGCGGGGAAATCGGGCAGCGGCAGCTCCCCGCCGCCCAGCGATACCCACACGAGCCCGTAGGCCTGCTGCACGGCATAAGTCGTCAGGCACAGGCGCTCAGGAATCGGGCCGTCGGGCTGCGACGGGATATGCGCGCACTTGCCGTCGGCCGCGTATTCGAGGCCGTGATACGGGCACACGAGGCGATCGTCCACCACCCAGCCGCGGCTCAGCGGCGCGCCGCGGTGCGGGCACACGTCGCGCGCCGCGACGATGGCGTCGCCGGCGCGGAACAGCACGAGCCGCTCGTCGAGCAGCGTCACGCCGAGCGGGCGATCGCGCACGTCGCTCGCGAACGCGACCGGATGCCAGTAACGGCTCAGTATTTCCCAATCGCGCACGTCGAACGTGCAGTTGCGGGGCGGGACCGGCGAACGTGACCGCGTCAACGGCACGACCTGGGTATGCGTCATTCGTGTCTCCTGGCAGGGGTTGTAGTCGGCACGGCGACCGTCGAAGGCCAGCACATTGCCGCGCGGAAACAACGATATCGGGCGCCTTGCGCCGCGCCCATCGCCGGACCTCCATGTAGTTCATGTCGACGCCGGCATGGACGCGCGCCGCCCGCGCATGCCGCGCCTGCGATCCTGCCGCTTCCCGCGCCTGCGATCCTGCATTACCATCGTGCGTCCGCAACGCGTGCCCGCTTCCGGCAAGCGAGCCCCGCCACCCTCCCGTTCCCGCACCGATGCTCGCCCTCGTCATCCTCGCCGGCCTCTGGGCCGGCCTGCAGAACACCCTCGCCGGCGGCGGCTCGTTCGTCACGCTGCCCGCGCTGATCGTGTCGGGCATGTCGCCGCTCGCGGCGAACATCACGTCGACGGTCGCGCTGTTTCCCGCGCAGGTCACGACGGGCTGGGCGAGCCGCAACATGGTGCGCGGCGTGGGCAAGCTGTCGTTTCGCACGATGTTCGCGATCAGCATCGTCGGCGGTGCGCTCGGCGGCCTGCTGCTGCTGAAAACTCCTTCATCGATCTTCTCGCGCCTCGTGCCGTGGCTCGTGCTGTTCGCGACGATCGTGTTCGCGTGGGGCAGTTTCTTCCGCAAGCCGCGCGAAGGCACGGCCCACCTTGGCGCGGTCCCCGCCGCGATCGCGCAGTTCATGATCGCGATCTACGGCGACTACTTCGGCGGCGGGCTCGGTTTCCTGATGATGGCCACGCTGACGATGGCCGGCCTGTCGCCGCGCCACGCGATGTCGACGAAGAACGCGCTGGCCGGCGTGATGAACGCGTCGGCCGTCGTGCTGTTCCTGACGTCGCCGCAACTCCACTGGGGCTCGGCGCTCGCGCTCGGCGGCGGTGCGATCGTCGGCGGGCTGCTCGGCACGTGGGCGCTGCAGCGCGTCAACGAACGCATCATGCGCATCGGGATCGTCTGCATCGGCGCGGTGCTGACCGTCGGGTTGTTCGTCAAACCGATCTGACGCACGCTCGCCGCCGCTGCCGCAGCGGCAATTGATGAGCAAACCGCAAGACGTCTTTCGCATATCTCGTTTGCCGTCGCGCCGGTGTCCGCCCACAATCCGGGGTTGCCGTCGTCATCGCCCTCTCGCGGGCACCGACCGGCACTTCGCGGCCGCCACCCCGACACCACCGGCGGCCCGGCACATCGCGTCACACACGCTCCCTCGACATCGACGCGCCTTGCGGCGGCAACATGCTCGCCGCCGCGCCGCCCGATGCCTTCCCGGCCAACAATAACTAGAGGTAGGAGATGCAGGACAACTCGTTGAGGCAAAGCCTCAAGCAACGGCACATCACGATGATCGCGCTCGGCGGCGTGATCGGCGCGGGCCTGTTCGTCGGCTCCGGCGCCATCATCGCGACAGCCGGCCCCGCGGCGATCCTGTCGTACCTGATCGGCGGCGTGATCGTCACGCTGGTCATGTTCATGCTCGGCGAAATGGCGTCCCGCAACCCGGACAGCGGCTCGTTCTCCACGTATGCGAGCGCCTATCTCGGCGAATGGGCCGGCTTCGCGGTCGGCTGGCTGTACTGGTTCAAGTCGATGATGACGATCACCGTCGAAGCGATCCTGCTCGGCGCGATCCTCCACGATTTCCTGCCGTGGCTGCCGATCTGGGGCGGTGCGCTGTTCATGCTCGTCACGCTGATCGCGAGCAATGCGTATTCGGTGCGCTCGTTCGGCGAAGCGGAATACTGGCTGTCGTTCGCGAAGGTCGCGACGATCATCGTGTTCATGGCGCTCGGCGCGTCGATCCTGCTCGGCTTCCAGCCGCGCATTCCCGCACCCGGGCTCGTGAACCTGACCGACCACGGCGGCTTCATGCCGAACGGCATCTCGCCGGTGCTCGCCGGCGTGATGGTCGTGATCTTCTCGCTCGGCGGCAGCGAAATCGCGGCGGTGGCCGCGGGCGAATCGGAAAACCCGAGCAAGAACGTGATCCGCGCGATCAAGAGCGTGATCGTGCGCGTGATGGTGTTCTACGTCGGCTCGGTGTCGATCCTGATCCTGTGCATGCCGTGGACCGACAAGGCCAACCTGAAATCGCCGTACGTGTCGCTGTTCAGCATGGCGGGCTTCACCGGCGCGGCGGTCGCGATGAAGATCGTGCTGTTCGTGTCGTTCATGTCGGTGATGAACTCGTTCCTGTTCTCGAACTCGCGCATGCTGTTCTCGCTCAGCCAGCGCGGCCACGCGCCCGCGATGTTCGGCCGCACCAACGCGAAGGGCGTGCCGATGAACGCGCTCGTGCTGTGCCTCGCGATCTGCGTGTCGATCCTCGGCGTGCACTTCTTGAGCGGCGGCGACCTGTTCCTGATGCTCGCGAAAAGCAGCGGCGCGTTCGTGATGATCGTGTGGATCTTCATCATCGTCGCGCACTTCGCGATGCGCCGGCAGACGAAGCACGAGCAACGCGATCCGTCGGCGTTCCGCGCGTGGTTCTATCCGGTGTCGAACTGGGTCGCGCTGCTGGCGCTGGTCGCCGTGCTCGGGTCGCAGGCTTTCAACCCGGATTCGCGCTTCCAGTTCTGGTTCACGGTATCGACGGCGCTCGCGATCGTCGCATCGTACTTCGTGCGGCGCAGGCAGCCGTCGTTGGGGCAAGCGTCCGGCGCGAAGGCGCGCTGACCGCCGTCAGGCTGCCCGGCGTGCGCGTTCAGCCGAACGGCCGCACGCCGATCAGCGGGCCGTGCAGGAACAGCGCGAATACGGCCCAGACGACGAGCCCGGCCGCGACGGCCGCGATGTCGCCCGACAGCCGGCCGGCAGGATAACGAACGCCGTCGCGGCGATCGCGCGCGCGCGACACGACGAAATCGGCGAGCGACCACACGAAGAACGCGCCGAACAGCACGACCGCGTGCACGGTGCCGTTCATGAGCAGGTGCGCAACCGCCCAGACCATCACGCCGGCGAGCATCGGATGCCCGACGAGCGTCTTGATCCGGTTGCGCGGCACGTACGACGCGGCGATCAGCACGAACGCGACCGCGGTCAGCATGCCCGTCAGGTGACGCACGCCGACGGGCGACACCCACAGCAGCGTCGCACTCTCGCGCGCGATCCCGTAGCCGCGCACGATCAGCACGAAACCGACGAGCGACGCGATCGCATAGCCGGCTTTCCAGCCTTTCTCGCCGATCCGCGCGATCATCGCGGCGCGCCAGCCGTCGGCGACGATCCGGATCGAGTGCACACCGAGGAAGATCGCTAAACCGAGAATCAGGACGTGCATCGACTGTCTCCGTCTGAATGATGAGTGGGGAAGCTTGCCGCGCGGCGTACGGTGCGCCGTTCGCGGGGCCGGCGGCAAGGCCGGCGCGGGTCGCGCCGTGCACGGGCGCAACCCGCGCGATCATAAACGCCGGGGCCGCCGTTGTGAAGCATGCCGGATATGCGGCGCGGCGGGCTTGACGGTTTCGGGCCGCTGGTCGTGCGTGGGCTGCGGCACGTCGTGCGAGCTGCCTGAAGACGTTCGAGCGGGAGAAAAAGGGCTGAAAGCGGAAACCGCGAGGCTACCGCTTCGCGTGACAGGCACTACGCTTGCTTGCGTTTCACGGGTGGGTTTTTTGAAGCTGGTTTCGACGTCGATTTCGCCACCGTTTTTGCCGTTGGTTTTGCCGTTGGTTTTGCCGCCGATTTCGCCATTGGATTCCCCACCGGTTTCGCCGACGCCTTCGAGGTCCGTTTCGACGCCGGTTTCGATTCCGGTTTCGATTCCAGTTCCACCGCCGGCTTCAATTTCGGCGCAGCCCTCGCCTTGCGCTTCGGCGGCCCCGCCAGCAGCGCCGCGCGATACGCGCCGCGGCACCAGTCGAACAGCGCGCCCGCATCTTCGAGCACATCGGCCGGCGTTTCGTAGTACCCCTCGAGCGAAACGGTGCGCGTGGGCCTCGCATACGTGAACGATCCCATGCCTGCCGCGACGAACGCCGGGCGATTCACGTCGTCGACGCGCAGGAACAGCGAGCCGCGCGCGATGAATCCGAACATCACGCCGTCGAGCCGCATCGCCGCGCCGCTGAAAAACCGCGTGACCGAGATATGGCCGAGGCTCGCGATCTGGTACGCGATCTCCTCGCCGTGCGCCTTGTCCGACTGCCAGCTCACCGGCCGCCCTTGCCGGTTACGCCGCGCCGACGCAGTGCTGCGTCCACGCATCGAGCGCCGCGTCGTCGAAACCGACCGCCGCCGCACTCTCGCGAATCTGCCGCCACGTCGCGCGATCGACCGGAATGCCATCCGCGACGCGCGCGGCGCGGCTCGCCTCCTCCGGCTCGCCCGGCATCCGCGCCGGCGCGTCGCCGGCCTGCGGCGACGCCTTCGCCCATGCGACGAACGCGTCGGCTTCGCGCTCGGCGTCGGCCGCGTCGAACGCGTTCGGATCGATCAGCACCGACAACATTCCGTTGACGATCGCGCTCGTCTTCTGCAGCGTGTCGGCGTGCGTCGTATGCCCGCCGACCAGCGCGCCGCCGAAGATCTCGCACATCGCCGCCAGCGCATAACCCTTGTGTAGCCCGAACGGCAGCAGCGCGCCGAACGGCTGCTCGTGCATCACGGCCGGATCGTCGGTCGGCTGGCCGCGATGGTCGATCAGCGACCCGGCCGGCACGCGCTTGCCCTGGTTGTACGCGACGCGCGTCTTGCCGTACGCGATCGCGCTCGTCGCGAAATCGAGCAGCAGCGGCGGCTTGCCCGCACGCGGATACGCGGCACAGAACGGGTTCGTGCCGAAGCGCGGATCGGTGCCGTGCAGCGGCGCGACCAGCAGGTCACCAGGCACGTTGACGAAATGGAACGACACGAGCCCCGAGCGCGCGCACTGCTCGGCCCAGTGTCCGATACGGCCGAGATGATGCACGTCGCGCAGCCCGATCGCGCAGATACCCATGCGCCGCGCGCGCTCGATCCCTTCGACCATCGCCTCGAACGCGATCACCTGGCCGAAGCCGCGCCCGCCGTCGATCGACAGCACGGCGCCGCCGTCGCGGGCGATCGACGCGTGCGCGTTCAGCTTCAACTGCCCTTCCCGCCACGACGCGACGTAGTTCGGGATCATCCCGATCCCGTGCGAATCGTGGCCCGCGAGATTCGCGCCGACCAGGTGATCGGCGACGAGCCGCGCCTCGCGCTCGTTGCTGCCGGCCCGTTCCCAGAGTGCCGCGACGAATGCGTGCAGCGGTTCGGCGCGCATGCGCAGCGGTTCGGTGTCGGGCGTCGGCAGTGCAGTCATCGGCAAGGCTCCGTCGAATCAGGTCGGATTGGGTCGGGCAGCCGCGGCGATCAGCGCGCGGTCGCGATCACGTCCGCGACTGCCGCCGTCAGCTTCTTCGCATACGGCACGTGCAGGAACTCGTTCGGGCCGTGCGCGTTCGACTTCGGCCCGAGCACGCCGCACACCATGAACTGCGCGGCCGGGAACCCTTCCTGCAGTACGTTCATCAGCGGGATCGTGCCGCCGAGGCCCATGTACGCGCAGTCCGCGCCGAAGTGGCGGCGCGATGCCGCATCGAGCGACGAAGCGAGCCACGGCGCGAGATCCGGCGCGCTCCAGCCGGTCGCGGCGCCCGCGTCCGGCTTGAACGTGACCTTCGCGTTGTACGGCGGATCGAGTTCGAGCAAGTCCTTCAACTGCTGCACGGCCTGCGCGGCATCGACGAGCGGCGGCAGCCGCAGCGACAGCTTGAACGCGGTACGCGGACGCAGCACGTTGCCGGCATCGGCGAGCGCCGGCATGCCGGCCGCGCCCGTCACCGACAGCGACGGCCGCCACGTCGAATTCAGCAGCGCCTCGCGCGGGTCGGTCGTGGTCGGCAGCACGGGCTTGCCGTCCGCGCCGCACGCCCACGGCAGCCCCTTCCACACCGCATCGCCGAGGATCGCGGCGGCCGCATCGGCTTCGCGCACGCGGCTCGACGGAATCTCGCAATGGAACACGCCCGGCAGCAGGTTGCCGTTCTTCGCGTCTTCCAGGCGCTCGAACAACTGGCGCATCACGCGGAAGCTCGACGGCGCAATGCCGCCATACACGCCCGAGTGAATGCCTTCTTCCAGCACCTCGACCTGCAGGTCGCCGGACACGAGCCCGCGCAGCGACGTGGTGAGCCACATCTGGTCGTAGTTGCCCGCGCCCGAATCGAGGCACACGACGAGCGACACCTGGCCGAGCCGGTCGCGCAGCGCGTCGACGTACGGCAGCAGGTCGTAGCTGCCCGACTCCTCGCAGGTTTCGATCAGGCCGACGCAGCGCGGCCGCTCGATGCCCTGCTCGTCGAGCGCGCCGAGCGCCGCGAGGCTCGCGTAGATCGCGTAACCGTCGTCCGCGCCGCCGCGGCCGTACAGCTTGCCGTTCTCGAATTTGGGGGTCCACGGGCCGAGGTCCGCGCGCCAGCCGTCGAATTCGGGCTGCTTGTCGAGGTGGCCGTACAGCAGGATCGTGTCGGTGCTGCCCGAACGCGTCGCGGGCGATTCGAAGAAGATCACCGGCGTGCGGCCGGGCAGGCGCACGATCTCGAGCTTCAGGCCCTTCACGGGCTGCTTTTCGGCCCACTGCGCGGCATCGGTGACGACGCGCTCGAGATAGCCGCGCTTCGCCCAGTCGGGGTCGAATGCGGGGCTCTTCGCGGGAATCGCAATGTAGTCGGTCAGTGCGTGGAGGATTTCATCGTTCCACTTGCGCTCGATGAAGGTAACGAGCTTGTCATGGTCGAGGACGGGGGTAGTGTCGACGGAGGTCATGGTGGGGGGCCTGGATCGGGCTGACGAAAACCCAGATCATACGCCGATGATCCGCCGCCGGCGCCCCCTTCCGCGCGTGTTCAGACGGCCCGCCCGATCGCGTCGCGCAGCCCCGCCGCGCAGGCCAGCGCGTCGTCCCACAGGCGCTGCGTCAGTTCGCCGGCGTCCGCTTCGCGCGCGAGCGCCGCGGCCTCGCCCGACCACAGCAGCGAGAAATCGTCGCGGCCCTGCCGCTCGAATGCGCCGCGCAGCGGATCGACCGCGGCCGTCGCGAGCGGGAACGCGGGTGCGAGCGCGCTCATCGGCCCCTGCTCACGCATGAAACGCGTCAGCAGGCCGCGCGCGGGGCGGCCCGTGTACAGGTTGGTCATGCGCGTGCCGTCGTCGCGCGCGGCGCGCACCGCCGCGCGATGCTGCGCCGAGCGGCCGGCCTGCGGCGTCAGCAGGTAACCCGTGCCGATCTGCACCGCGCGCGCGCCGAGCGCGAACGCGGCCGCGATACCGCGCCCGTCGGCAATCGCACCGGCTGCGATCACCGGCGCGCGCACCGCGTCGACGATCTGCGGCAGCAACGCGAACAGGCCGGGCTGCGCGTGGATGTCGTCGGTCAGGAACATCCCGCGATGGCCGCCGGCCTCCGCACCTTGCGCGACGATCGCATCGACGCCGCGCGCATCGAGCCAGCGCGCTTCCTCGACGGTCGTCGCCGACGACACGACCCGCGCGCCGGCGCGCCGCACGCGGTCGAGCAGCGCATCGTCCGGCAACCCGAAGTGGAAGCTCACGACGGCCGGCCGCAACTCCTCGACGACCGCGCACATCGCATCGTCGAACGGCGCGCGGCCGGGGCCGCCTTTCACGTCGGCCGGATCGAGCCCGGCTTCCGCGTAGTAGCCGGCGAGCGCCGCGCGCCAGCGCGCGTCGACCTCGGCGTCGGGCGCGGGCGGCGTGTGGCAGAAGAAGTTCACGTTGAACGGCGCGGGCGTGCGCGCCCGGATCGCCGCGATCTCGTCGCGCAGCTGCTGCGGGCCGAGCGCCGCGCACGCAAGCGAGCCAAGCCCGCCGGCTTCGCACACCGCGATCGCGAGCGGGCTGAAGGACCCGACCATCGGCGCCTGAATCAACGGCAGGCGGGAAGGCAGCGCCGCGCCCGATGCGACGCGTGTGTCGTGGCCGGCAACGGAAGCGGCAGAGGTCATGGCGGGAACCGGAACGGGAGTAACGGAAGCGACGATGATACGCGAACGACCATGAACACGATGTGCCGCCACGCTATCTCGTTAATTCAGATTTCGTTGAGATTTCTTGAGGTTCGCTCGTCTATTCAATATCGTCCATCGCAAGCCAGGCCCGGCGATACCTGTCCGTCATCGAATGCCCGACGATCCGGCCGGATCGATCTTCACCCGCCCTTGACGCTTGCTTGAAACCTCCAACCCGAACCCGCGTATGCCGATTGAAACGAACTTCAGAAAATTCTTGCCGCTGGTCGTCGCGCTCGCATTGGCCGGCTGCGACGGCGGTGCGTCCGTCACGTCGTCACCGCCGCCGGATGCAACGACGATGCAGCAACAAGCCGCGCTGGCGACCCTGAATCCGGAGACCTCCGCCAAGCTCGACGCGTTGCTGGCGATACGCGCCGCGCAGCCGGACAGCGCCACCGGCCCGCTCATCGAAGCCCTGTCGCGTGAATTTCTTGGCACGCCTTATCGAGGCGACATGCTGAAGGGATCGTCGACGATGCCGGAGCAACTGGTGATCGACTTCAGCGGGCTCGATTGCTATACCTATCTCGACTATGTCGAAGCCGCGAGAAAGGCGACGACGAAAACCGACTACGCGAGCCGCCTCGTGCCGACGCGCTACGTGAACGGCGACATCAGCTTCACGCATCGCCGCCATTTCTTCACCGACTGGGCCTACCGGCCGCAGGTGCTGGCCGACGACGTGACCGCCACGATCAGCGTGCATGCCACCACGGTCACGAAGCAGCTCAACCGGAAAGCCGACGGCAGCGCATACCTGCCGGGGTTGCCGGTCGTCAGCCGGGACATCGTCCATATCCCGAGCGAATTCGTCGACGACTATGTCGTCAGCCGCCTGCGGACCGGCGACTACATCGGCATCTACGCGAAGGCCGATGGCCTCGACGTCACGCACGTCGGCTTCTTCATCGACACGCCCGACGGGCCGATGCTGCGCAATGCGTCGTCGAAAAAGGCCAACATGAAGGTCGTCGATTCGCCTTTTGTCGAGTACGTGAAGAACACGCCGGGCATCGTCGTGCTCAGGCCGCGCGCGTGAGCGACGGTATCGACCCGGCGCCCGCGCGCGCGCCGATCACCCGCTAAACGCATGACGGCCTGCGCTACGACGCAACGTCGCGCAACGTCGCGCGCGCCGAGGAACGGCTCGGCAGGTTACGCCGGCAGCCGCCCGACCCACTCGGCAAGCTGCGCTTCGCCCTCTTCGTCGAGCTTGCCCGTGAGTTCGCCGTACCACGGCGCAATCGCGGCGGCCGGCAGCGCGGCCTTCAGGATCTCCAGGCTGTTCTCCAGAAACGCCGAAAAGAACGGAATGCCGCGCATGTAGAGGAACGTCGAATCGGTGATGCGCACGTGGCCGTACACGTCGCGTACCCAGTCGAGATGCGGCAGCGCGTCGTGCGGACGGCCGCTTTGCATCAGCGCGGAAATGAAGTTCACGCGCGCGTTGACGTCGGACTGCTCGCGCGTTTCATGATTGCCCTCGGCGGCTTTCTGCATCCACGCTTCGCCGCGCTCGATTTCACCGCACATCACCGAAGTCGTCGCGAGCTGCACCGCGTTGTGCGCGCTCGGCTCCTGCTCGAACAGCGCGAGCCAGTACCGGAATGCTTCGGGATACCGATGCATCGCCGAATACGCGAGCGCGCAAAGCCGCGCCGCATCGGCGAGACGCGCCGCGTGGGGCGCGGCCGCCGCGATCGCGGCCTCGTGCCGCCCGGCCTGATAGGCCGCCAGCGCGGGCGCGAGTTCGGGTGCGATGTCGGGGCCGCCCTGCTCGTCCGACGCATCCTGTTCGTTGGCCGGCGGCACCGGAGCCGATGACGCGTCGTCGCGCGATTTCTTTCCGAACAGCTTTCCCAGCAAGCCCATGTTGGTTTTCCTTTTTTAGTTGTCATGCACGAACGGCATCGTGCAACGCCCGCTATCCTGCACCACGATCCATGCCGCGTCGATACGCGGCCGGGCTCGTCGCCGCGACGCGCCGGAAATGCCGGCGCAGCGATTCCTCCGAGCCGAACCCCGCGCGCGCCGCGACCTGCGCGAGCGGCAGCGCGGGTTGCGCTTCGAGCATGTCCTTCGCGACGTTCACGCGCTCGCGGATCAGCCACGCGAGCGGCGACATCCCCGTCGCATCCGCGAACTGACGCTGCAGCGTGCGCGTGCTCATCGCGGCCTGCGCGGCGAGCGATGCCAGCGTGTGCGGCTCGGCCGCGTGCGCGCGCATCCAGTCGATCAGCTTCGCGAGCCGGTCGGTGCCGCCCGGCGCGACCGGGCGCGGCACGAACTGCGCCTGGCCGCCGTCACGATGCGGCGGCAGCACGAGACGCTGCGCGACGCGGTTCGCGATCGCGCCGCCGTGATCGCGGCGCACGAGATGCAGCAGCATGTCGAGCCCCGCCGCAGACCCGGCCGACGTGATGACCTGCCCTTCGTCGACGTACAACGCATCGGGATTCACGCGCAGCGCCGGATAACGCGCCTGCAGGCGCTCCGCGTAACGCCAGTGCGTCGTCACGGTGAACCCGTCGAGCACGCCGGCCGCCGCGAGCACGAACACGCCCGAACAGATTGAACAGAGCCGCGCGCCACGCCGATGCGCGGCCCGCAGTTTCTTCAGCAGCGGCTCGGGCGGCAGTTCGTCCGGATCCCGCCAGCCGGGTATCACGATGGTGTCCGCGCGATCGAGCGTCGCGAGCCGGTACGGCGCGGCGACCGTGATGCCGCCCGCCGCGCGCACGGGCCCCGGCTCGCTTGCGCATACCGCGAAGCGATACCAGTCGACCCCGAGTTCGGGGCGCTCGAGCGCGAACAGTTCGACCACGCAGCCGAATTCGAACGTGCAAAGGCGATCGTAGGCGAGCGCGACGACGAGATGATTATGCATGGCGTGATGTTACCGGAACTTGTCGATCGCGCCACTGCCGCGAAATGCGCCGAACCGCGATACTGCCCTTCATTCCGGTGCATTCCGCGCCTGCTCATCCTGGAGAGCCTGCCCATGTCCTACGTCACCGACGTGCCCGCTGCCGACAGCCCCGCCGCCCTCGCGCATTTCGAGGCATCACTGCGATTCGAGACCGATTGCTGGGACGTGCACGACGCGCTCGCATCGGGTGCACCCGATTTCGTGCTGCTCGACGTGCGCGGCCCCGACCAGTTCGCCGCCGGCCACGTGCCCGGCGCGCGCAACCTGCCGCGCCGCAAGATCGTCGCGGGCAAGCTCGCCGGCTACCCGGACGGCACGCTGTTCGTCGTCTACTGCGCAGGGCCGCACTGCAACGGCGCCGCGCGCGCGGCGATCCAGCTCGCGCGCCTCGGCCGCCCGGTCAAGCTGATGATCGGCGGCGTGACGGGCTGGCTCGACGAAGGTTTCGCGCTGAGCAACGAAGTGCAGCCCGCGGACGCCGAGGCCGGCTGATCGTCAATAAAAACGCAACAATCAATTGCCGGCACACGAACGGAAAAAGCGCGACAATCAGCCTCATTGCAGTTCGGACGGAGCAGCAAAATGCAAGACGCAGTCCTGATTCAAGTGGCCGGTTCAGTCGCAGCGATCGCGCTCTATTTCCTGCCGGCAGTCATTGCCGACCGGCGCGGCCGGCACGACAAGCTGACGATCGCGATGTTCAACGCGCTGTTCGCATGGACGGGCATCGGCTGGCTGATGACGCTCTACTGGGCGTGCCAGCCGAACCCGCGAACCGACGTCGCGCAGACGATCCTCGCGAAGCGCCGCGGCGTCAGCATGCGGACCTTCTCGACCGGTCTCGTCGAACGCGTGCAGCGCCGCGTCGCCGCCCAGGAGCAATGGGCGGAGAAGCAAGGCTGCCGTTAAGTCCCTCTTTCCCCTTCACCGTGCCGCGTCGAACTTCGGCATCCTGACGTTGGTCGACGCACGGTAATCCCACGCCAGCCCGCCGCGCGACGGCCAGCCGCCCGCGCGCAACCACGCCCCGAATGCCCCCGCCGTCACCGCGCGCGCGATCCGCTCGCCCGGGCAGCCGTGCGGCCCCGAGCCGAAACCGAAATTCGGTCCGGATTCGCGGCCGGGCAGCAGCCGGTGCGCGTCGGGATACACGGCCGGGTCGCGGTTCGCCGCGGCGAGCACGACCAGGATCGCGTCGCCGGCTTCGACGGTCACGCCGTCGATCGTCGTGCGCGACGCGACGAAACGGCGCGTGTTCTGCACCGGCGCATCGAAACGCCCGACTTCGGCGACGAATGCGTCGAGCGTGGCGGCGTCCGGCGCGCCGCGCGCGGCTTGCGCCTCCCCGTTCCATGCCACCAGCGTATTGCCGAGCCACGCGGCGGTCGCCTCGCAGGTTTGCGACAGCAACCCGACGAGATTCGCGACCAGCGCACCGCTCGCCTGCCAGCCCGACGCGCGCGCCGCCTGCTGCACCGCAGCGACGAGCGTGCCGTCGTGCGCGTGCGTCTGCGCGACCCGCTCCGTCATCCGGGCGAGCAGTTGCCGCGCGCCGTCGCTCGCGCGGGCCAGCGCCGCGGCGTCCGACAGCGGTGACAACGCGGCGACGAAATCGACGACCAGCGCCGCGATGTCGTCGAGCTGCGCCTCGTCGAAGCCGAGCAGATCGGCGACCGCGCAGACGGGCACCGTCATGCACCATGCATTCAGCGCGTCGGCATCGTCCGGCGCACGCAAGCGCCGCGCGGCAAGCTGCTCGGTACGCTCGCGCAGCGCGCCCGTTTCGACCGGCGCGAGCGCCGCGCGCAACGCCGCTTTCGGCACGTCGTGCCGCAACGCGCCGTCGTTCATGCGCACCAGTTCGCCGAACAGCGCGCCAGCCGTCGTGCCGCGCAGTGCGGGCGGCACGGGCACGTCCAGCGGGCGCACGCGGCAGGCCGAATGGCCGAGCACGGCCGTGACGGTCGCCGCGCGGCTCGCGACCCACAGGCCGAGCGAGGCGTCGAACGCGAGCGGCGGCCCGTCGACGAGCGCCGCATAGTAGGGATAGGGGTCGCGGTGCGTAACCGCTGCAATGGGATCGGTCGGGTTCATGCGGACAGTATCGGGGCGGTGCGCCGCCGCATGTTTCGGGTTGACGTGAAATATCGCCGTTCGATTGCCGCGCGTCGCGGCATCGCAACGACAGCCGGGCGTCAGGCAGCCGACCGGTAGCGAAGCGCCTGCATGCGCAACCGTACGCGCCCGGCCGAAATCGCGCGCGGCTCGGGCGCGACCGTGTCGTGATGGAACATTTCCTGCCGGAATTCGCCGCTTTCGTCGAACCACTGGCAGATCAGCCAGTCGCCGTCGTCGAACACGACCGGCCCGGCATAGGTGACGGTCATGCGCGGCCCGCCCGTTTTCAGCGTCACGACATCGCCGACGCGAAACCCGACACGGTGATTTTCTCGGATCGTCATCGCTCTCTCAGATTTTTATATATTGATATTCCCGACGGCCTGCCGACCGGCCATTCGACTGTGCCGCAGATTATCAATCAAAAAAATAACCGGCAACTGCCGCGCGCGACAATCCATCGATCGGGAAAATGCAACAATGCGCGCCATCGACGCACCCGGCGGGTAGCCGATCGCCAGAACCGGCGCGGCTTGCGCGCCGATTCCGGACGAACGGGCGGAATGCGGAGAATAAACGATGTATTTTGCGTCGTCACCGACGTTTAAATCGGACGCGAAATAGGTTGATTATTGTCAATCAGTATTTCGGCTGGAAACGATCCCACGATTTACTAGCGGTCATTCTCCGAACGATACCGGCGAATTATCGGGCGCCGCGAACCAGCGATTGACGTCGCGCCCCGGTACGGCCGCTTGCGTAAACGTGAACGTGCCGTCGCGCGCCATCTCCGTCGCGGCGCGCAGGAACGCGCCGAGCGCGGCCCGCGCCAACGCACCGCCGACGCTCACGCGCTTTACGCCGAGCGCCGCCAGTTCATCGAGGCTCAGCAAGCCGCCCTGCAGCCCCATCACGACGTTGACGGGCGCGCCGACCGCCTGCGTCACCGCCGCGATCTCGCCGGCGTCGGTGATACCCGGCGCATACAGCACGTCGGCGCCCGCATCGCGATACGCAACGAGCCGCGCGATCGTGTCGGCGAGGTCGCGCCGTCCGTGCAGGTAGTTTTCGCAGCGCGCGGTCAGCGTGAACGGAAACGGCAGCGCACGCGCCGCCGCGACGGCCGCCGCGATGCGCTCGATCGCCGCTTCGCGCGCGTAGATCGGCGCATCGTCGCGGCCCGTCGCATCCTCGATCGAGCCGCCGACCGCGCCGGCCTCGGCTGCCAGCCGGATCGTGTCGGCCACCGTTTCGGGCGCGTCGCCGAAACCGTTCTCGAGATCGGCGCTCACGGGCAGGCCACCCGCGGCGACCAGATCGGCGATGTGCTCGAGCATCGCGTCGCGGTCGATCGCGTTGTCGGGCTGCCCTTTCGAAAAGGCGAAGCCGGCGCTGGTGGTGGCGAGCGCCTCGAAGCCGGCCATCGCGAGCAGGCGCGCGGTGCCGGCATCCCACGGGTTCGGGATGATGAATGCACCGGGGCGCACATGGAGCGCACGAAAGGCTTCGGCCTGGCGGACTTGAAGATCGGAACGGGTCATCGCGGACTCCGGGAAGGGGATGACGGACGAGCTTACGCCTGCCGTGCGCCCGACGTTTCAGCGATCGCCGAAATGTCGTCGCACGGCGGGAAAAACCGGTGCGCGGGCAGACGCGACAGCCTGCCCGCTTGCCGAGCGCCGTTGCTTATTGCGACCCGGGCTGCCCGCTTTCGATGCCGAGCAACACGTCGGTCACGGCTTCGGAGAACCGCATTGCACGGCCGTCGACCAGCACGCCTTCCGGATTCGACGGGTCCCGCGCCGCTTGCGGCACGCCGTGCGCGAGCAACACACGCGCGCACGCTTCCCAGTCGGGCTCGCCGAGGTCCGCCGGTTCGTTGACGGACGCCCACGACAACGTACCGAGCGCATCGCTCCCGTAGCCATGCATCTCGCGCCAGCTTGCGCCGTGCGCGAGCAGGAACGCCAGCAGCTTCGCGTCGCCGCGGAACACCGCCTGATTCAGCGCGCTCGCGTCCCAGTCGCCGCCACGCGCGGCGATCGGCCAGCCCAGTTCGACCATGACCTTCACCGCATCGGCCGAACCCCACGCGGCGGCGTCCGGCAACAACCGCAGCCGGTCTTCGGGCAGCGCGCCGGGCAGTTCGGGATGTCGCGCCTGGATGCGCCGCGCATCGTCGGCGTCGGCGCGCGCGCAGGCCGCGACGAACGCGTCTTCCGCGCCGAGCGTCTCCTCCGCGCCAGCCGCGCGCAGCAACGCGGCGACGTCGGTCAATCCCGTCTGCATGGCCAGCCGGTACGCACTGACGCCCGCCGCCGTCCGCGCGCGGGGATCCGCGCCGGCCGCCAGCAACGCGGCGATGTGGCGCGCCGAACAGCGCACGGCAATCGCCCGCAACAGCGGCGCGCCCCACATTTTCGTCGGCCCTTCTCCGGCCGGTTCGTTCGGGTCCCCGCCGTGCGCGAGCAGCAGTTCGAGCGCGGCCGCGTCGCGCATGTCGAGCGCCCGCCGCAACGCATTCGTGCCGCCCACCCGCGCGCCGTGTTCGAGCAGCACGCGCGTGCACACCGGGTTCTCCAGCGAGTGATACAGCGATTCGCCGTCGTTCGGGTCGGCGCCGGCTTCGAGCAGCATGGCCGTGAGGACCGGGTCGCGATTGACGCCGGCGGCGCCGTACAGCGCCGACAGCGGGCCCGACTCGTCGGGCGCAGCGAGCGACGCCGGCGGAAACCGGTTGCCGATCCGCTGGTTCGGATCGGCGCCGGCATCGAGCAGGTGCCGTGCACAGGCGCGCAGCCTGACCGCGAACTCGGGAAGCTGGCCGAGCCGCGAATGCGTGACGGCGACCAGCGGCGGCAGCTTCAACGCGCCGCCGGCGCGCGCGATCCAGCCGGGATCGGCGGCGATGGCTGCCTTCAGCGCGTCGAGGTCGCCCGCTGCGCACGCGATGGTCGCGTCGTCCGAGACAAGGTCGGGATGGTCGCGCAGCAATTGCGCGGCGACGCGCGGCCGGGGCGCGTCGAAGCCGCCGGTCACGTCGCCGCCGTATGCAAGACCGAGCCAGCGCCGAATCAGCAGCGGCCGCTGCTGCTGCGCGAGCGCCTGCGTTTCGACGAACGCGCCGAGATCAGCCCACGATGCGAAGCCGTATTCCCGCGCGATGCAGGATTGCGCGTCATGCAGGCGGAGGCCGAGCGCGAGCGCCTGGTCGTGCGTGCGGTTTGCTGCGGCGGGGAGAAACTGGACGAAGCGTGCGACGGCATGCCCATCGCCCTGCCGATACAAGCGCAATAATTCCTTGGCCTGCTTTTTCAGATGATCGGGATTGGCCCTGGGGGGCAGCTTTTTCATGCGGATCCTCGTGCAGAAATGGCCGAAGGTCCGCAATACCGCCAGCACCAAGGATGGGGAAAGACTGGATTTGCTGCGACAGGTGGGTTCAACCCTTTCCGCGGACCCGGAAGCGACCTGCATCGCTGATCGCTATCCTAGGCGACGGCCGGCGACATCGTCAACCGTGCCGCGCCGCCGCTCAGCCCGCGAGTTTCTTCGTCAGGAAAATGCGCGTGTGCCCGACCGGATAGTCCGGCAGCTCGCCGAAGCGGACATAACCGCGTTTCTCGTAGAACGGCCGCGCCTGGAAATCGAACGTGTCGAGCCACGCGCTGTGGCACCCGCGCGCGACGGCCTCCGCTTCGGCCAGATCCATGATGCGCGTGCCGGCGCCCTGCCCGCGCGCCGCCTCGGGCACCACGAGCAGGTCGACATGCAGCCAGCCGAACGCGGTGCCGCCCCACAGGCCGCCGACCACCGTGCCTTGCACGTCGGTCACGAGCACGGCCAGCGGACGGAAGTTGCTCGGGCCGGCCCGGCTTTCGTTGAATCGGACGAGCGGCGCGACGATCTCCTTGCGAACGTTCGCATCGCCCGCGTCGGTCACCTCGTATGTGAACGTCATCGGTCGTATCCGGCTGAATCGTGAATGACGGAAGCTTGAAGCGGCCCTCGCAGGCTCAGACGACGTAGGCGCCCTTCGCGTGCAACTCCGCTTCCGTGCGCTCGAGCGCCGCGATCGCATCGCTGCCTTCGAGCGCCAGCAACTGCGCGACCAGCGCCTCGGCCATCGCATGCGCGGCCACCAGCGACGGAAAGAACGACGGGCTGTCGTGCGTGAAGATCAGTTGCGCGTCCGCGTGCAGCGCGATCGGCGACACCGCGCTGTCGGTGATCGCGACGATCCGGCTGCCCTGCGCCTTCGCGGCCTGCGCGACGCGCGTGGCTTCCGCCGAATACGGCGCGAAGCTGACGATCACGGTCACGCTCTGCTTCGCGATCGTGCGCAGTTCCATTTCGAGCGAACCGGCGACGCCGTTGAGCAGCGACACGGTCGGACGGAACAGCCGGTAGCCATACACGAACCCGAACGCGACCGGGTAGCACGAACGAAACCCGGCGACATGCACGTGCGACGCCTTGCGGATCAGCTTCGCCGCTTCCGCGAGCGTGTGCTCGTTCTGCGCGGCGGTGGCCGACAGGTTGTGCTGCTGCGCGGCGAGCAGGTCGTGCGCGAGCGACGCCTTCGCGTCGGGCCGTACGAGCGAGCGCGCCCGCTGCGTCAGCGGCTCGGGGCGCGTGCGCACACGCGCGACGCACAGGTCGCGCAGTTCGTTCCAGCCAGGGAAGCCGAATTGCTGCGCGAGCCGCACGAGCGACGCAGGCTGCACCTGCGCGCGCTGCGCGACCTTGCGCATCGACGAGGTGGCGACTTCGTCGGGATGATCGAGCAGGAATGCGGCGCCCGCCTGGAATTGCGGGCTCAGCTCGGAAAATTGCGCCCGGATCCGGGACGCGAGTTCGTCGAAATTGGCGGCCATCTTGATGAGAACGGGAACCGGTCGTTCATGGTATCACCGGCCCCGCGCGCATCGGTCAGCGCAGCACTTCGACGTGGTCGGCGTCGACCTTCACGCGGCCCGACCATTTGCGCTCGAATTCGCCGGTCACCTTCACTTCGTTCTTGTCGTTCACGGGCTGGCCGGCCGCCCACAGCTTGTTGTCGATCTCGACGCGGATCGTGCCGGTCGCATCGGCGAACTCGTAATCCTCGCCGCCGACATGCTTGACGATGCGCCCCTGCAACTGCACGTGCTGGTCGTCCTTGCCGTTCGCGAGCAGTTCCTTCACGGTGGTCGTGGTCAGCGCCGACGGCCCGGTGTATTGCGCGTAGACGGCGGCGGGCAGCGCGGCGAGCGCGATCGTCAGGATTCTGGCCAGGTGTTTCATGATGTCGTTCCTCTTCTTCGATGTGGCGCCGCGCCCCGTTGAACGCGACACGCCAAGATTACGGACCGTAAGATTAAGCAAACCTGAAGGTCGTGCCGAAGCGACACGGTGCCGCATTGGACGAGTACGAACGCCCGCCAGGCACCGCCCGCCTTTAAGCCTGGGCTAAGACACGAGCGCTTATCATGGGAACCCCGGGCGCCACGGCGCCCCGTTGAAGAGACACGAATCCATGCGCGTACTGCTCGTCGAGGACGATCCGCTGATCGGCAGCGGGCTCGAACAGGGCCTCAAACAGGAAGGCTTCGCCGTCGACTGGGTGAAGGACGGCGATGCCGCGTCGCTCGCGCTGCGCTCGACCGGCTACGGCCTGCTGCTGCTCGACCTCGGGCTGCCGAACCGCGACGGCCTGTCGGTGCTCGCGGCGCTGCGCCGCCGCGACGAGACGCTGCCCGCGATCATCATCACTGCGCGCGACGGCGTGCCCGACCGTATCGCGGGCCTCGACAGCGGCGCGGACGATTACCTCGTCAAGCCGTTCGCGCTCGACGAACTGCTCGCGCGCATCCGCGCCGTCAACCGCCGTCATGCGGGGCGCGCGCAGACGACGCTCGCGATCGGCCCGCTGCGGCTCGACCCCGTCAAGCATCTCGTGTGGCTCGACGACGACGAAGTGCCGCTGTCGCCGAAGGAGTTCGTGCTGCTGCACGAGCTGATGCGCGAACCCGGCGCGGTGATTTCGCGCGAGCAGTTCGAGGAACGGCTGTACAGCTGGGGCGAGGAAATCGAGAGCAACGCGGTGCAGGTGCATATCCACAACCTGCGCAAGAAGCTCGGCCACGACATGATCCGCACGGTGCGCGGCGTCGGCTACCGGATCGGTGACGGCACATGACGCGCATGCAACGCGCGATCGAACGCTGGCGCAGCGCGTCGCTGCGGCGGCGCCTGCTGATGTGGCTGCTGCCGGCCGCATGCGTGATCGGCCTGGTCGCGAGCGCGGGCACCTACTGGGGCGCGCTGCGCGAACTCGACGACCTGCTCGACGACCAGATGCGCAGCATGTCGAAGCAAATCGTCGTCGGCCCGAACGGCGAGCTGTCGTTCAGTAACCACACCGACAGCAAGCACGGCTTCGAGGCCAGCGATCCCGATGCGGTGCTGCTGCAGGTGTGGCGCAACGGCACGCTCGTGTACTCGACCGACCGCGATTCGAAACTGCCGCCGCCCGCGCAGACGGGCATCGCGAGCGTCGACGTCGGCGGCCAGCCGTGGCGCACCTACGTGACCGAACGCGGCGGCACGACGATCCGGCTCGCGCAGGCGCGCCATGCGCGCTGGGAAGCGATCGCGGGCATCGCCGTGCACCTGCTGTGGCCGGTGTTCTCGATGCTGCCGGTGCTCGCGATCGGGCTGTGGTTCGGCATCGGCGCGGGGCTGCGGCCGTTGCGCACGATCGCCTCCGGCCTCAAGCGCAGGAATGCCAACAATCTCGAACCGGTCGACGTCGCGTCGATGCCGAACGAGGTGCGCCCGCTCGCCGAGGCGATCAACGACCTGCTCGCGCGGCTCGACCGCTCGTTCACGCTGCAGCGGCACTTCATCGCCGATGCCGCGCACGAATTGCGCACGCCGATCATGGGGCTGTCGATCCAGTCGCAATTGCTGCGGCGCGCGGCGACGGCCGACGAACGCGAGCACATCCTCGCGCAGATCCATGCGGGCACGACGCGCCTCGGCCACCTCGCCGAGCAGTTGCTGACGCTCGCGCGCCTCGAACCCGATGCGCAAGCGGCCGCGTCCGCGTCTGCGCCCGTCGATCTCGCCGCGCTGTGCCGGTCGGTGGTCGCGGATCGCGCGCGCGTCGCCGATGCGCACCGGATCGATCTCGGCGCGATCGTCATGTCTGCCGTGATGGCCACGGGCAACGCCGACACGCTGCGCGTGCTGCTGAACAACCTCGTCGACAACGCGATCCGCTATGCGGGCGACGGCGCGCGCATCGACGTGTCCGCGCGCATCGACGGCACGACGCCGGTGCTCGAAGTCGCCGATGACGGCCCCGGCATCCCCGAAGCCGAACGCGCGGACGTGTGGGAGCGCTTCTATCGCGGCGAGGGCGCGCAGGCCGTCACGTCGTCGGGCAGCGGGCTCGGGCTGTCGATCGTCAAGCGGATCGCCGAACAGCATCGCGCGACGGTCGCGCTCGGCACCACGCGCGGCGGGCGCGGACTGACCGTCACGGTGCGCTTCCCCGCACCACTTTGATGCACGCGCGACAGGCGGCTTTGTCCACAGATTATGTTGGCAAGCTTGTGGACAACCGGCCGCCAATGTCACCAAGCCATTGATCGGAAACGGTTTGTCGGTCGTGCGCGGCAAATGCGCCAGACGGCGGCAGGCACGCGCATGTTGGCCGCCATGACGACCCCGATTCAATTGTCGTAGACGATCCGCTCGACCCTGCGCATCTTTAATTTGACAACCAGTTGTCTATTACGTAAAGTGGTTGTCAATTCATCAAGCGTATCGAGTATGACGAAATCCGCGAAGTTGACCGCCGTCGCGTTGTCCGTGTTCCGGTTGAACGGCCTGCTGATCGAATGGGGCAACACCTTTTCCGGGCCGCACGGCCTGACCAGTGCGCGCTGGCAGGTGCTGGGCGCCATCTCGATGGCGCCGGAAGCGCCGAACATCCCGCAGATTGCCGATGCGATGGGCATTACGCGGCAAGCCGTGCTGAAACAGATCAACGTGCTGGTCGATGAAGGGCTGGTGCGGTCGCTGCCCAACCCGGCGCACAAGCGCTCGCCGCTGTATGCGCTGACACCGCGCGGCGAAACCGCCTATCAGGCGGTGGTCGGGCAATGGGAACAGCACGTTCGCGATATCGCCGGCGAGTTCAGTTCGGCCGACCTGGATGCGGCCATTCGCGTTCTGTCGGCGATGTCCCGCGCGCATGGCGCCGATGGCCACGCGTGATCGCTCGATGGCCCACGACCCACAGGAGTTCTCATGGCCCAGTTCAAACCGATGGATCCGAATTTTCCGATCCGGCAGCAACTCGGCATCGCCGCGGAGCCGGTCGTCCTCGTCAACGTGTTCACGCTGGCTCCCGCAGACGAAGCGGACTTTCTGGCCGTATGGAAGGACGACGCCGAATTCATGAAACGGCAGCCGGGATTCATCTCGACCCAGCTTCATCGCGCGCTCGGCGACAGCCCGACTTACCTGAACTACGCGATCTGGGAATCGACCGACGCGTTTCGCGCGGCCTTCACGCATCCCGAGTTCGTTGCAAAACTCGCGGCCTATCCGTCGTCCGCCGTCGCCAGTCCGCACCTGTTCCAGAAAGTCGGCGTGACCGGCATCTGCACGGCGTGAGCGTGCGCGCGAATCGGGGCAACATGTGGCATCGGCCGGTGTCGTGCCCGCCGATCGCGAACGCGCAGTTCTCCACAGAAAATGTTGGCAAGCTTGTGGATATCCTGCACACCGCAACGCTAAACCCTTGATCCGATGGACTTTGGCACGCGTGATGCAGACAACCCACGTGCTGCGCCCTTCACGCGCGCCGCTTCGCCTCAGTTCGCGTCACGACGCCACGACGATGCACGTCGCGGGCGCCGCGAGCGTGCCGGCCATACGCCGCGTCACTTACCCACAGATTGTGTTGGCAAGCTTGTGGATATCCTGCGCACGCCTGCGCTAACCCGTTGATCGGCCAACGGTTCGTGCGCCGCGCCATCGTTTCGGCAACGGCGCGCGAGCCGGCGCGAATGCGGCGCGCTGCCCGCGCCTTGACGCCTGCGCATGCCACGCGTCAAGATCACGCGAGCCGCACGCAGCCGGGCATCGCCGATTCGCGCGTCGGCGCCACGGGCCGGCCGTTTCGCCGGCGCCGCACCACGACACATCCACTCCGAGGAAGGCCATGGAACACTTCACCGCGTGGCAGTTGCTCGTCTCGCTCGTGCTCGTCGCCGTCGTCATCTATCCGTACATCCGCATCGTCCGCCGCACCGGGCATTCGGGCTGGTGGATCCTGACGATGTTCGTCCCGGTCCTGAACTTCATCATGCTGTGGGTGTTCGCGTTCGCGCGCTGGCCCACGGTCGACGATCAGCAGCGCTGAACGTCGTCGCGGCCGCCCCACGGGCTTGTCCACAGATTTTGTTGGCAAGCATGTGGATAGCCTGCGCATACCGCAGCCAAGCGCTTGATCCGAAAGACTTTGTCCGCGCCGCTTCGAATACGGCACGCGGCCGGCAAATCGCCGCGCTTGCAGCGTCGCGACGCGTGACCGGCCGCCTGCCGCGCCGGGCCGCCCGCTTGTCCACAGATTTTGTTGGCAAGCGTGTGGATAGCCTGCGCATACCGCAGCCAAGCGCTTGATCCGAAAGACTTTGTCCGCGCCGCTTCGAACCGGGCACGGCGGCCCGCTGCGCCGCGAACGCGGTCGCGCGCGGGCTTGTCCACAATTTTTGTTGGCAAGGATGTGGATATCCTGAGCATGCGCGACCTAAGTCGTTGATCGCGCAACGTTTCGGCGCGTGGGTCACGACTGCGGCACGACGTGCATGCGAACCCGGTCACGCATGCCGAGCCGCCTGGCTCAACCGAATGCCCGGGCCACGATGCGCGCAGCCGAAGCGATCACGTCATCCTTCGACCGCGCATCGGCTTGCGCCTGCGTGTAGTACACGACGAGCACGATCGGCGCGCCCGACGCCGGCCAGATCACGCCCGCGTCGTTCGTCGTCCCGTAATCGCCGGTGCCCGTCTTGTCGCCGACCGTCCATCCGGCCGGCACGCCCGCGCGAATCCGCTTGTCGCCGACCTTGTTGCCGCGCAGCCACGTGACGAGCTGCGCGCGCTGCGCGGCCGGCAACGCATCGCCGAGCGTCAGCACGCGCATGCTCGCAGCCATCGCGGCGGGCGTCGTCGTGTCGCGCAGGTCGCCCGGCAGCGCAGTGTTCAGTTCGGTCTCCCAGCGATCGAGCCGGAACGCGTCGTCGCCGATCGAGCGCGCGTAAGCGGTCACGGCCGACGGGCCGCCGAGCAGCTTCATCAGCAGGTTCGCAGCCGAGTTGTCGCTGTACTGGATCGCGGCCTCGCACATCGCGGCCACCGTCATGCCCGTGTCGACATGCTTCTCCGTGACGGGCGAATAGTTGACGAGGTCGGCCTTCGAGTAGGTCACGCGCTGCTGCAGCAATCCCGGGCGCTCGACGCTCTGCGCGAGCACCGCCGCGCTCAGCATCGCCTTGAACGTGCTGCAGAACGGGAAGCGCTCATTGGGGCGATGCTCCACGATCCGGCCGCTCGCGGTGTCGATCGCGCACACGCCGAGACGGCCGCCCGCGTCGCGTTCGAGATCGGCAAGCGCCGCCGCGGCCGGATTGGCCACCTCCGGCGCGGCGGCCCGCTGCGACGCGCACGCGGTAACGGTGAGGACGAGCGGCGCCGCCGCGGCGGCCAGCAACAGGGTTCGACGTTGCGATGAGTAGGTCATGTGATGTGTCTCGTGGTGGAATGGACGCGGAACGAAGGCAAAACACCGAAGCGGACGGCCGGCCGCCGAGACAGCACTATCGAGACTTTACGGTTGCCTGACAAGCAACGATAATTGAGCGCTGACCAAAGAAAATCTTATGACCAAGCTCCGCCCTCATCTTCCGCTCAATGCGCTGCGCGCGTTCGAATCGTCGGCGCGACACCTGAACTTCACGCGCGCCGGCCTCGAGCTGAGCGTGACCCAGGCCGCGGTCAGCCAGCAGGTCCGCTCGCTCGAGGAGCGGCTCGGCTGCACGCTATTCACGCGGCTGCCGCGCGGTCTCGGGCTCACCGACGAAGGGCGCGCGCTGCTGCCCGTGCTGAGCGACGCGTTCAGCCGCATCGAGACGGTGCTCAAGCAGTTCGAGGGCGGGCGTTTCCACGAGGTGCTGACGCTTGGCGTCGTCGGCACCTTTGCCATAGGCTGGCTAATGCCGCGGCTGAAACGGTTCGGCGACACGCACCCGTTCGTCGAGCTGCGGCTGCGGACCAACAACAACGTCGTCGACCTCGCCGCCGAGGGTCTCGACTTCGCGATCCGCTTCGGTGAAGGCAACTGGCCGGCGACGCGCAACGAGCGCCTGCTCGATGCGCCGCTCACCGCGCTGTGCGCGCCGGAGATCGCGCGACGCCTCGCGCAGCCGGCCGATCTCGCGAACGAAACGCTGCTGCGCTCCTACCGCACCGACGAATGGCTCGGCTGGTTCGACGCCGCCCAGCTCGAACCGTGGGCGGTCAACGGCCCCGTGTTCGATTCGTCGCGGCTGATGGTCGAGGCCGCGATGCAAGGCGCGGGCGTCGCGCTCGCGCCGGCCTGCATGTTCGCGCGCGAGCTGCAGCTCGGCCTGCTCGCGCGGCCGCTCGACATCGACGTGCGCGCCGGCGGCTACTGGCTCACATCGCTGAAGTCGAAACCGCTCACGCCCGCGATGACGCTCTTTCGCGACTGGATCGCGGCCGAGGCGGCCGGCGCGGCGCCGGCCGAATGACACATGCGGTGCATTTGTCCACAGAAAGTGTTGGCAAGGATGTGGATATCCTGGGTACCCGGGATCTAACCCGTTGATCGCGCACGAAATACCGCACCGGAGCAGACCGCGGGCAGCCCCTGCGCACGGGGCTCGCAAGCCGGTCGCCGCACGCCGCATCCTCAACTGTCGCGACGCAATCGATTGCGAGTTGTCCACAGATTTTGTTGGCAAGCCTGTGGATATCCCTTCGATCCGCCGCGTAACACATTGATACAAAAGGGGATTCGATACGGGGACCTTGACCGGTCATCCGCGTGGCAGCGCATGGGCTTTCGCCCGGCACGCGCCGCGCGCCCGGCCGGGGGCGGCCGGTTCTCCACAGATTGTGTTGGCAAGCTTGTGGATATCCTGCGCATCGGCCACCTAACTCATTGAGCGCAAGGGATTTTGTGCTTTGTCTGCAGGAACGGGCAGCGCCGGCACCGCCCGGATGGCCGGCGCCGGCGCGATCCGTCGTCAATGCCGGTCGAGCCCGCCGCGCAATTCGCTCGCCTTGTCGCGCAGCGCCTCGTAACCCGAGCGGGCATGCTCGGGCAGGTCGGGATCACCGATCAGTGCGCCGAGCGTTTCGATCAGGCTGAACAGGATGCCCTTCGCCGCGCCGACCGCAATGCTCTGCGATTCGATCGACTTGTGCAGGTGGTCGACCGCCGCTTCGAGATTCTCGAGCTTGTGCTCGCTGTCGTCGGGCCGGTTGTCGGTCGTCATCGTCTACCTCCGCCATCGTTCAAGGGTCATGTCACGATTCTATGCCGCTGCACGCGAACGTGGCGCGACATCGCGCAACGTCCGCGCATTGCCGCGCTACAGCACCGCGACCACCTTCACGCGGCCCGGCTGCTCCGCCGCCGCGACGACCTGGCCGTCGACGCGGCGGAACGTCAGCGACACCGTTTCGTCGCCGACGCGCAGCTCGTCGATCCGCAACCAGTCGACGCCTTCGGGCAGCGCCGGACGCTCGACGCGCACCTCGTGGCGCGACGCATCGATACTCACGCCGAGGCATGCCTGCAGCATCATGAACGGCGCGCCTGCCGCCCATGCTTGCGGCAGGCACGCGACCGGGTACGCGGTCGGCGGTTCGCCGCGCCGGCGCGGGAACCCGCAGAACAGCTCGGGCAACCGCATCTCGAAGCTCACTGCCGCCTCGAACAGCGCGCGCAGCAGGTTCACCGCGGCCGTCTTGTCGCCGTAGCGCGCGAGCCCGCGTGCGATCAGCGCATTGTCGTGCGGCCATACCGAGCCGTTGTGATACGCCATCGGGTTGAAACGCGGCTGGCCGGCCGCGAGCGTGCGAATGCCCCAGCCCGTCTGGAACAGCGCCGAGCCGAGCACGCCGGCGACCGCCGCGCCGCGCTCGGCATCGGGCAGGCCGAACGCGAGCAGATGGCCCGCGTTCGATGCGAACACGCGGCACAGGTCGCCGTGGCCGTCGAGCGCGATCCCGTAGAAATCGCCTTCCGGCATCCAGAACAGCGCCTCGACCTGATCGCGCAGCGCCTTCGCGCGCAGTGCGTAGCGCGTGGCATCGGCCGCGTGGCCGCGCCGGTGCGAGCACGCCGACATCGCATCGAGCGCCGCGCACGCATAGGCCTGCACTTCGACGAGCGCGATCGGCCCGTCCGGAAAGCGGCCGTCCGCATGGAACACCGAATCGTGGCTGTCCTTCCAGCCCTGGTTCGCGAGGCCGCGCTCCGACGTGCGCTGGTAATCGAGCAGTCCGTACGGATTGCGGTCGCACTTGTCGATCACCCATTGCGCGGCACGCTCGAGCGCGGGCCACAGCTCGTCGATCAGCGCGTCGTCGCCGGTGCGTTCGACATACGCGCCTGCGAGCACGATGAAGAGCGGAGTCGTATCGACGCCGCCGTAGTACAGCGCGAACGGCACCTCGCCCGTCGCGGCCATTTCGCTGCGGCGGAACTCGTGCATGATCTTGCCGGGCTCCGCGTCGCGGAACGCCGACGTCTCGCGTGCCTGGTGCTCGGCCAGGAAACGCAGCACGCCGCGCGCGAGCGACGGCTGCAGCCACAGCATCTGCAGCGACGTAATGACCGCGTCGCGGCCGAACGGCGTCGAAAACCACGGAATCCCCGCATACGGGTACGGCCCCGTGTCGAGTTGCGTCGTGAGCAGCCCGAGATCCGCGAGCGAGCGGTCGAGCCACGCATCGAACAGCGGATTGCCGCTGCGCACGCGCGCCATCGACTCGCGCCGCGCGCGCATTTCGCGGTGCACGCCAACGAGTGCCGTGCGCAGCGCGACGCGGCCGCAGCCCGGCCCTTCGCCGTGCGCCGGGCCGAGCGTCGCGTCGACGGTCAGGTAAATCGACACGCACGCCTGCGCGGCGATCGTCAGCGTGTAGTCGGCACGATCGACCGACAGCGCATCGGGCGCCGGCGAGAAATACACGGTCACGTTGCGCTCGACGCTGTCGAGGCCGTCGTAGCGCAGCCGCACCGCGCCCGCGTCGACACGCGGCGCGACCACGGTGCCGCGCTTCGGGCGCTGCGTGCCGCGCACTTCGAACATGTCCTTGAAATCGGCGGCGAACGACAACGACAGCGGCACCTCGGCCTCGCTCGCGCCGTAGTTCGTCAGCGTCAGCGCTTCGTACAGCACATCGCCCGCGAGCACGCGCATCCGCTCGATATGGATCACGCCTTCAGGTGTTTCGTGGCCGCCGAGCGGCGGCAGCGGGCGGTTCGTCAGGTGTGCGGTGAACGACGCGTTGTCGGCGCTCGTCGCGCCCGACAGCAGCGACGGCGCGCGGCCGCCGAACGTCAGGCGCCATTTCGACAGCACGCGCATGTCGTCGACGAACAGGCCGTCGTCGTGACCGCCGATGTCGCCGAGCGCGTCGCTGACCACGAACGCGTCGCCGGATTTCAGCACGTACTGGTTGTTGCGCGCGAGGGCCTGCGGATCGGCTTCGGGCGCGATGAATGCGGGACCCGACGCCTGGGTCGGGGCAGCGGGCGCGACTTGCGGCGCCTGCGTCGTCGTGGCTTCGGCGTGATTCGGCATCGATGCTCCTGTGTCGAGGCGCAACGCGCGGCGCGCGTCGCGTGTTTCGCACAGGATAGGCCAGAACGGGGAACGTGCGCAGCGAAACGGCCGCGACGCCATGCGACGTCTCCGTCGCCGCATGGCGTCGCGTGCGGGCGCTGGCGCGGGTGCGCCAGGCGCCGGTCAGGCCTTCGTCAGAACTTCCACAGGATGTTGCCGAGCACTGCGTTGTCGCGCACGCCGCTGCCGAACTGGCCGCTGTACGTGAGGCCGAGCGTCAGGCGCTTCGTGATGTTCGCGTCGATACCGGCTTCGAGCACCGCGCTGTCGCGCGCAATCGGCACGCCCGACACCTGGAACGACGTGCCGCCGTTCGCGAACGTGAAGGCCGACGACGGCCGCACGTTGCCGAACGCATGCCGCCAGCCGACCGTCCCGCGCGCGGTGAGCGTGCCGCTTGCGATCGAACCGAGCTGCGAAGCCGCGCGCAGGCCGAGCGTCGAGAAGCCGACGTGGGTCGTCTCGCCGCCGGCTCGCAGCGCAGCCGCGCCACCGGTTTCCGTATAGCCGTCGGTATGCAGGTTCACGTACGCGAGGCCCGCGAACGGTTCGATCGCGACGGGCCCGACCGGCAGCGCGTAGCCGACTTCGCCGAACACCTGCGCCGAATTCGCGTCGTAGCCGGCCGAATCGTGATCGGAGAAGCCCGCGAAGCCCGGGTAACGGTCGCTGTTGATCCGGTACCACGTGTACGACGCGCCGCCGCGCACGCCGAGCGCGCCGTACTGCGCACCGCCGTACAGCGACAGGTAGTAGCTGTTCACCGACGCCGACGAACTCTGGTCGTTGTCGAGCGAGCTGTGCGTGACACCCGCGGCCAGACCGGCACGCCACTTGTCGTTGAGCGCCATGTCGGCGCCGGCGATGAAGCCCGTCATGCTGCGGTTGATCGACGATGCGTTGCCGTCGCCGGCGAGCCGGCTGCGGCCGCCGAACGCCTGCCCCCAGACGACCGGCTGGTACGGCGTACCGCCATAGCAGCCTTCACGCGAACCGATCCGGCGTTCCGGCGGCAGCGTCGGGTCGACCGCGCCGGCCGTGTTGTCGCCGCACAGCGCGGCGCCGCCCGACGACAGCGCGGCGAGCGGGCCCGATCCGGGGGCCAGGCCCTGCCGGACGCGATCGGTCACCGCGTCGCGCACATAACGGCTGTCGAGCAGCAGCATGCTCTTCATACTCGCCTGCAATTCGCCGTCGAGCAGCCCGTACGCGCGACGCGCGGTGGGTGCGTCGGTCGTCAGCACCGTGTCGTATACCGCGTTGCCGGCGCCGAGCCCGCCGATCGCGGTCGCGACCGAGCGCTGGTTGGGCGTCGTCGCGACGTCGGGCAGCGCGGTGCCGTTCGCGACCAGCTGCAGGTACACGTGGTTCGGATCGTAGCTGAGCTTCGGCATCAGGAACGCATAGTTCGCGCTCACCTGGCTGAACGCGCCCTGCACGCCCGACGCGGCGCTGAGGATCGTGTAGGTCGTGCTCGGCTGGTAGCCGCTCTGGTTCGCGAGCACCTGCACGGTGCCGCCGTTCAGCGTCGCGGCACCGCCCGCCGCGAGGCTGCCGCTCTGCTGCGGCGTGGCCGCGACCTGGAACGTCGAACCCGGCTGGAACGTGACGTTGCCGGCCACGTTCAGCGCCGCGCCCGGCTGCGATGCAGCCGCCGTCGCGCCACTCTGCACCACCAGGCCGCCGATCGTGCCGGTGCCCGTCAGCGTCGCGCCGTTCTGCACGGTGACGATCGACGGGCCGAGCGACCCGTTGACCGCGAGCGTGCCTGCGCTGACCGTGGTCGGGCCGCTCAGCGTGCTCGTGCCCGTCAGCGTCAGTTGCCCGCTGCCGGCCTGCGTCAGCGAACCCGTGCCGGAAATCGCGCCGCCGAACGACAGGTTGTCCGAGCGATTGAAGACCAGCGTGCCCGAATCGGCGACGTTGCCGGCGATGCTGCCCGACGTGCCGCCGTTGCCGATCTGCAGCGTGCCGCCGGCGATGGTCGTGCCGCCCGCGTAATTGCTCGCGCCGGTCAGCACGAGCGTGGCGCTGCCGCTCTTGGTCAACGCACCGGCGCCCGTGAGCGCGCCGCCGAAGGTGCCGCCGCCCGCCACCGTCAGCGTGCCCGTGCCGGTGTCGAGCGTGCCGTTCGCCCCGCCGTTCAGCCCGTCGAGCGCCACGTTCGTGCTGCCGAGCGCGAGGCTGCCGCCGTTCAGCGTGAGGCCGCCGGTGCCGAGCGCCTGGCTGTTGCCGAGCACCAGCGAGCCGCCGTTGACCACCGTGCCGCCCTGGAACGTGTTGCTGTTGTTCAGCGTCAGCGTGGCCTGGCCGTCCTTGACGAGGCCGCCGGCGCCCGACACGACGCCCGACAGCGTCAGGTCCTGCGTGCCGCCGATCGTTGCGTTCGCATTCAGCGTGACCGCATTCGCGAGATTCACCGCGCTCGTCGTATCGATCGTGCTTGCCGCGCCCACCGTCACGGCGCCCGTGCCGAGCGCGCCGTTGCCGCCGAGCACGAGCGTGCCGCCCGCAACCGTCGTGCCGCCGCTGTAGGTGTTGTTGCCCGACAGCGTCTGCGTGCCCGTGCCGTTCTTCACGATCGCGCCCGTGCCGCCGATCGTGCCGCCGAACGACGTGTTCGCCGCGCCGCCGAGCGTCAGCGTATTGCCGCCGAGCGCAACCGTCGTGCCCGTGACGCCCGCAAGGCCGGCGACGGTCTGCGTGCCGGCGCCCGTCCCGAGCGTGAAGCCCGCACCGGCGGTCGTCAGGTTGACGGTGGTCGATCCCGCGAGGCTGCCGCCCGCGCCGATCACGAGGTTGCCCGCGCCGATCGTGGTCGCGCCGCCGTACGTATTCGCGCCCGTCAGCGTCGTCGTGCCGCCGCCCTGCTTCACGATGCCGCCCGTGCCCGTGATCGCGCCGCCGAAGGTCTGGGTCGTGCCGTCGCCGAACGTCAGCGTGTTGCCGCCGAGCGCGACCGTCGAACCGGACAGGCCGCTCAGCGCGCCGATGGTCTGGTTTGCGCCTGCGGCACTGAGGTCGAGCGATGCGCCGATGCCGTTCAGGTTGACCGCGCCGGTCGCCGCGAGACTGCCGCCCGCGCCGAGCGCCAGCGTGCCCGCGTCGATCGTCGTGCCGCCCGTGTACGTGTTCGCGCCCGTCAGCGTTTCGGTGCCTGCGCCGACCTTCGTCAGCGAGCCGGTGCCCGCGACGGTGCCGCCGAACGTCGCGCTGCCGCCGCCGCTGCCGAGCGTCAGGCCGTTCGCGCCGAGCGCGACCGTCGAACCGCGCACGCCGCTCAATGTGCCGATCACCTGGTTTGCGCCGGACGCGCTGACGTCGAACGTTGCGTTCGCACCGGTCAGGTTCAGCGCGCCGCCTGCGGCGAGACTGCCGCCCGCGCCGATCGCCAGCGTGCCGCCCGCAATCGTCGTGCCGCCCGTGTACGTGTTCACGCCGGTCAGCGTTTCGGTGCCTGCGCCTTGCTTCGTCACGCCCGCGGTACCGGTGATCGCGCCGGCAAACGTCTGGCTGGCCGTGCCGCCGAAGGTCAGGTCGTTGCCGCCGAGTGCGACCGTCGAACCGGCCACGCCCGTCAGCGCGCCGATCGTCTGGTTCGCGCCCGCGCCGCTCAGGTCGAGCGTCGCGCCCGTGCTGCCGAGATCCACGGTGCCCGACGACGCGATGCTGCCGCCCGCGCCGATCGCCAGCGTGCCGCCGTTGATCGTCGTCGTGCCCGTGTACGTGTTCACGCCCGTCAGCGTTTCGGTGCCGCTGCCCTGCTTCGTCACGCCGCCCGTGCCGGCGATCGTGCCGGCGAAGGCGCCGTTCGTGCCGTTGCCCAACGTCAGCGTGCTGGCGCCGAGCGTCACGTTCGAGGTGGCCACGCCGTTCAGCGCGCCGATCGATGCGTTGCCGCTCGCACTGATGTCGAGCGCCGCGCCCGTGCCCGTCAGGTTCACCGCGTTGCTCGACGCGATGCTGCCGCCCGCGCCGATCGCCAGCGTGCCGTTCGCAATCGTCGTGTCGCCCGTAAAGGTGTTCACGCCCGTCAGCGTTTCGGTGCCGCTGCCCTCTTTCGTGATGCCGCCCGTGCCCACGATCGACCCGCCGAACGTCGCGTTCGTGCCATCGCCGAACGTCAGCGACTGACCGCCGATGCGCACCGACGATCCGTTGACGCCCGACAACGCGCCGATCGTCTGGTTCGCCCCCGACGTCGTGATGTCGAAGATCGCGCCCGACCCACCGAGATTCAGGGCGCCCGTCGCCGCAAGCGAGCCGCCCGCGCCGAGCGCGAGCGTACCGTCATTGATCGTCGTGCCGCCCGTGTACGTGTTCGTGCCGGTCAGCATCTCCGTGCCGCTGCCCTGCTTCGTGACGCTGCCCGTGCCCGTGATCGCGCCGGCAAACGTCTGGCTGGCCGTGCTGCCGAAGGTCAGGCCGTTGCCGCCCAGCGCCACCGTCGAACCGGCCACGCCCATCAGCGCGCCGATCGTCTGGGGCGCGCCCGCGCCGCTCAGGTCGAGCTTCGTGCCGGAAGCGCCGAGACTCACGGTGCTCGATGCCGCGATGCTGCCGCCCACACCGATCGCCAAGGTGCCGCCGCCGATCGTCGTCAGGCCCGTGTACGTGTTCACGCCCGTCAGCGTCTCCGTGCCGCTGCCTTGCTTGAACAACCCGCCCGTGCCGGCGATCGTGCCGGCGAAGGCGCCGTTCGTGCCGTCGCCGAATACCAGCGTGTTGCCGCCGAGCATCACGTTCGAGCTGGCCACGCCGTTCAGCGCGCCGATCGTCTGGCTCGCGCCCGAACTGCTGATATCGAACGTTGCGCCAGCACCGGTCAGGTCGACCGAACTGCCCGAAATCCGGCCGCCCGCGCCCAGCGCCAGCGTGCCGCTCGCGATCGTCGTGCCGCCCGTGTACGTATTCACGCCCGTCAGCGTCTCGGTGCCGGTGCCCGATTTCGTGATCCCGCCCGTGCCGCCGATCGTGCCGGCGAACGTGTGATTGCCGGCGTCGCCCAGCGTCAGGTTTTTCGAGCCGAGATTGACCGACGAACCAGCCGCGCCCTCGAGCCCGCCGATCGCCTGCGGCGTGGTCGCGCCGCTGACGTCGAGCGCCGTGCCCGTATTCGCGAGATTCACGGTGCCGGTCGACGACAGCGAACCGCCCGCGCCGATCGCGATCGTGCCCGCGTTGACCGTGGTGCCGCCCGTGTACGTGTTCGCGCCCGTCAGCGTTTGTGTGCCCGTGCCCTGCTTCACGATGCCGCCCGTGCCGCCGATCGCACCGCCGAACGTCTGGTTCGTCGCGTCGCCGAACGTCAGCGTGTTCGCGCCGAGCGACACGGTCGTGCCGCCGACGCCCGACAACGCGCCGACCGTCTGATTCGCGCCCGCGCCGCTGATGTCGAAGCCGGCGCCCGCCGTGCCCAGATTGACCGAACCCGTCGCTGCAAGCGAGCCGCCCACACCGATTGCCAGCGTGCCGCCGTTGATCGTCGTGCCGCCCGTGTACGTGTTCGCGCCCGTCAGCGTTTCCGTGCCGCTACCCTGCTTCGTGATCGCGCCCGTGCCACCGATCGTGCCGCCGAACGTCGCGTTCGTGGCATCGCCGAGCGTCAGGCCGTTACCGCCCAGCGCCACCGTCGTGCCCCCCACGCCGCTCAATGCACCGATCGTCTGGGGCGCGCCCGACGCGCTGATGTCGAACGTCGAACCCGCGCCGCTCAGGTTCACGGCGCCACCTGCCGCCAGACTGCCGCCCGCGCCCAGTGCGAGCGTGCCGCCCGCGATCGTCGTGCCGCCCGTGTACGTATTCGTGCCCGTCAGCGTCTCGGTGCCGGTACCCGACTTCGTGATCCCGCCCGTGCCGCCGATCGTGCCGGCGAACGTGTGATTGCCGGCATCGCCCAGCGTCAGGTTTTTCGAGCCGAGATTGACCGACGAACCGGCCGCGCCCTCGAGCCCGCCGATCGCCTGCGGCGTGGTCGCGCCGCTGACGTCGAGCGCCGTGCCCGTATTCGCGAGATTCACGGTGCCGGTCGACGACAGCGAACCGCCCGCGCCGATCGCGATCGTGCCCGCGTTGACCGTGGTGCCGCCCGTGTACGTGTTCGCGCCCGTCAGCGTTTCCGTGCCGCTGCCCTGCTTCGTGATGCCGCCCGTGCCGCCGATCGAACCGCCGAACGTCTGATTCGTCGAGTCGCCGAACGTCAGCGTGTTCGCGCCGAGCGACACGGTCGTGCCGCCGACGCCCGACAACGCGCCGACCGTCTGATTCGCGCCCGCGCCGCTGATGTCGAAGCCGGCACCCGCCGTGCCCAGATTGACCGAGCCCGTCGCTGCAAGCGAGCCGCCCACACCGAGTGCCAGCGTGCCGCCGTTGATCGTCGTGCCGCCCGTGTACGTGTTCGCGCCCGTCAGCGTTTCCGTGCCGCTGCCCTGCTTCGTGATCGCGCCCGTGCCGCCGATCGTGCCGCTGAACGTCGCGTTCGTGGCATCGCCGAGCGTCAGGCCGTTGCCGCCCAGCGCCACCGTCGTGCCGGCCGCACCGCTCAATGCGCCGATCGTCTGGTTCGCGCCCGACGCGCTGATGTCGAACGTCGCCCCCGCGCCGGCGAGGTTCACGCCGCCCGTCGCTGCGAGCGAGCCGCCCGCGCCCAGCGCCAGCGTGCCGCTGTTGACCGTCGTGCCGCCCGTGTATGTATTCGCGCCGGTCAGCGTCGTGGTGGCCGCGCCGTTCTTGACCAGGCCGCCCGCCCCCGAAACGGCCCCGGACAATTCGAGGCTGTTGCTGCCGCCCAGCGTCAACGTCGCACCGCCGTTGATCGCAACGTTGTTGGCGACCGTCATGTTCGCGTTGGTATCGAGCGTGCCCGCGCCACCCACCGTCAGCGTGCCCGTGCCCAGCCCACTGCTGTTGCCGAGCATGATCTCGCCGCCGTTCAGCGCGGTACCGCCCGAATGCGTGTTCGCGCCCGACAACGTGAGCGTGCCCGTGCCGTTCTTCGTCAGGCCGCCGCCGCCGCTGATCGTGCCCGACAGCGCGAGATTGTTGCCGCCCTGCACCGTCAGCCCGCCCGCGGCGAGCGTCACGCCGTTGTTCAGGTTGACGCTCGAATTCGCGCTCTGGATCGCGCCGCCATTGCCCGTGATCGTGCCGGTGCCGAGCCCCGCGTTGTTGTCGATGATCGCCACGCCGCCGTTCAGCGTCGCGTCCTGGGCACTGGACGCGCCGGTCAGCGTCCACGTACCGCTGCCGACTTCCATGTGCTGGAAGTTGATGTAGTTGGTGTTGTTGATCGCACCGGTCGCCGGCCCGCCGCCGGCTTGCTGCAGCTTGAGCGTGTTGTTGCCGCCGGCGCCTCCATCCACCGTACCCGTCGCCGCGATGCCGATCGTGACCGCGCCGATCCCGAGGTTCAGCGACGCCCCGGTGCCGCCGGCCGAGTTCACCGACGAGCCGGTGTTCGCGGTAAACGTATTGGTGCTGTTTACGCCCATCGACACGCTGCCGTTGATCGTGCCCGAGTTGGTGAACGTGTTGCCCGTACCCGGCGCGCCTGACGACTGGAACGCGACGCGACCGTTGATCGTGCCGCTGTTGTTGAAATTGACCTGTGCGCCGCCGTAGGCGACCACGACTGGCGCGTCCGCGCCGACCAGCGTCGCGCCGACCAGGGCGGTCGAGCTGATCGTACCGGTATTGGTGATGTTGCTCGTGCCGCCCGTGCCGTTCTGCACGGCCAGCGCCATCCCGGTCGCACCGCTCAGCGCGACGCCCGTCGAGCCCTTCATCGTGCCGTTGTTGGTCACGGTCGTCGTGCTCGCCGACGCGTTGCCGATCACGGCCCCGCTCGACAGCACGCCAAGCCCCGTGCCGAGCAAGGACGGATCGATCGTGCCGTTGTTGGTCAACGTATTGTTGTTGCCGATCAGCGTCAAAGCATTGCCGCCGACGCCCAGCAGCACGCCGAGACTTCCGCCGGGATTGACCGTCACGTTCAGGTTGTTGCCGCCATTCGTATAACTGGGAGACAGCGGGTTCGCGGCACCCGAGCAGGACACGGTGGTGCCGGCCGCGGTACAGCCCGCATAAGCGGGAACGATGCCCGCGCCCGACAGCGCCAGGAAAACGCCGGTCGGCAACAAAAATCTCGGAAACGGCTCGCCAGCTTTTTTCGAACGCGCAAGGTTCATGCTTTCCCTCGTTATTGGCTTTGGTATTGGTATCGCGGCCGCACCGAACGGCCGACAGCAGAAAATCGCGGACAAAAGCATCCGCTCCGGCGGTCGCGATGCGACGTCGGTTGATTCATGGATGAATCTTTAATCGAACCTGAATTGCAGATGCGAAACTAGTCGAATGACATGACGGTTGCCCCCGGTTTTTTCTGCAGCGACTTTCTGGTTGGTTTGATTACTGCCCTGCTTTTGTCTGACAAGGCTATATCAAACTTGTGTCATTTTCCAGTCGATGTTTACCCATCGAATCAAAGGCGACGGATCGGGTATTTTTTACTCGCCGCGACACGCCCGACGGCACGCTCCGCACGTTTCCCGTCCAGATCGCTTGATCTTTCGCAAAAACATCGAAAACACCGCATCCGTGGAAACGCCAATATACGGCCGCGATTGGCCGCACCTGGATTCTGCCTCGCAATACCCTGACGTTCACAAATCGTCGATGCCGATAATCCGCGCACGGCTAATCGATCGGTAAAAACCGGGTTTTTCTGGCGTTCCGCAAATTGAAAAAGCAGGCGCGCCGCATCCGGCGCGAGACGGCAGGAAATCTGAAGGGGAAAGAGAATCATGCGCGCCGGCGGCATTCGCCCGCGCGCACCGCATTACGAAAACAGGCTCATCAGATACAGCATCGGCCGAAATGAAACCGGCCGCGCGTCGGGATTCAGCCACAGGCGCACCGCATACACCGTGTAGGCCGGCACCTCGCGCCAGCTCGAATAAACGTCGCGCAGCTGGAAGCGGCGCGGATATGCGGCCGAGATGTTCTCCCGCGCAATGCCGACGCGCTCGAATGCGAGGCGCGCCCGCGCGAGGTGGTAGTACTGGCTGACGATCAGCACGCGCGACACACGGTGCGCCTGCAGGTAGGCAAGCGTGTGCTGCGCGGTCGCGAGCGTGTTGTCGCCCTGGTCGTCGACGGCGATCCGGTCGGCCGGCACGCCGCGCGCGACGAGATAGTCGCGCATCGCGGTCGCCTCGTTCAGCCCGGGGCCGTCGATCGCGCCGCTAACCAGAAACGCCGGGCACTGCCCCGTGCGATAGCAGCTCACGCCAGCGTCGAGCCGGGCTGCGAGCACCGGCTTCGGCGCGCCGGTCTCGTCGAGCGCGTTGCCGAAGATCACGGCGACGTCCGTCGCCTCGCTCGGCATCCGCATCCCGGATACGACGAGCACGACGGCCGCTGCGGCCCAGATACACGCAATGAGGGCCAGCAGGCGGCCGGTTCGGGCCACGAAGCCCCGTTTGGTTCGGTAGTTCAAGGTTGTCGGTCTCTCAGGTCATCGGCGGCCATATCGACTGTATCGGCCGGCCCGCCCCGCACGGGCGCGTCACGCTAGCACGGCGTGCTCGCACGTGTCCACGCGACGGATCGATGACGGCCGCTGCTCGCGCGTTCGGCAACCCGGCCGGCGCAGCCCGTCAGAACAGAATCGTTGATCCGGAGATCGAAAGAATGTGAACGGCCGCGCGCGCGGCCCGGCCCGGCTCAGTCGACCGGGCACATCGCGAGCCGCCCCATCGCCTCGCCGGCGCCACGCACCGCGCAGGTGGCCGGCTCGTCGGCGATCCGCGCGACCAGCCCCGTCTCGTCGTACAGCAGGCGTTCGAGATCGGCGAGCAGCGCGCCGCCGCCCGTCAGCACCACGCCGCGATTCGCGATGTCCGTCACGAGCTCGGCCGGCGCGTTTTCCAGCACCGACTTCACCGCGCCGATCACCTGCTTGAGCGGCGCGGCCAGCGCGTCCGCGACATCGTGGTTGGACAGCTCGACCGAGCGCGGCAGGCCATCGCCGATGCTGCGCCCGACCGCGCGCGTCGACGTGCGCGGCACCGCGCTGGTGGCCGAACCGATCGTTTTCTTCACATGCTCGGCCGTCTGTTCGCCGAGCAGCACGCCGTACAGGTTGCGGACGTGGTTGACGATCGCCGCGTCGAACTGGTTGCCGCCGACGCGGATCGCCTCGCGATAGACGATGCCGCCGAGCGCGATCACGGCAACCTCGGTCGTGCCGCCGCCGATGTCGACGACCATCGAGCCGACCGGCTCGGTCACCGGCAGGCCCGCGCCGAGCCCGGCCGCCAGCGATTCCTCGATCAGTTCGACCTCCGACACGCCCGCCGCGAACGCGGCCTCGCGGATCGCGCGGCGTTCGACGGCCGTCGCATCGGACGGTACGCACAGCGTGACCTCGACGCGGCGGCCGAAGCGCGAGCGCGTGCGCGACATGTCGATGAAGCTGCGGATCATCTGCTCGGCCGCGTGCGCGTCCGCGATCACGCCGTGCCGCATGGGCCGCACGGCCTCGAGATGCCCCGGTTCGCGGCCGAGCAGCGCCTTCGCGAGCTCGCCGACCGCCTCGAGCGTCGGCCGCGCGTCGGTCGCACCCGCCTTGCGGAAGCAGACGACCGACGGCTGGTTCAGCACCACGCCGCGTTCGTGCGTATAAATCCGCGTACTCGCCGTTCCAGGGTCGATCGCAACGGGTTGCGCAAACAACTTTCCGAACAGCGGTGTCGACATATCAAGCCTTTTTGAGCGAACGGGCCGGAACGGCCAGGCGGCATCCTCGCGGCGCGCCTGCCGCCCCATCATGAAACTTAGCGGCAAATCGTTCCGATACTTTAGGCAATTCCGATGATTTTTTCGCGACGAAATTGCCGAAAACACCGCTTCGAGGGTATCGGACTCCGAAACGGCCTCTCGCATTGCGTCTGTAAAACACGGTAATCTCTCGGTCTTGCCTGCTCCCGGCAGGCCTCCGACGCCCGATTTCGCCAGGTATTTCCACCATGACAGCGACCGTTTCCTTCCGCTGGGCGCGGGTGCGCCCGCTCTGCACGACGCTCGTCGCCTCTGGTGCTGCACGGCCGTCGCGCAACCGTTGCCCGCCTCCGCGCCCGTGCCCGCCACGGCCGGCACGCCCGCGACCGCTGCTCCCGCCGTGACGCCGGCCGCCACGCACGACTGCACGGCCGACGGCGGCCCGGCCGGCCGCCCGTCGATCGGCCTCGTGCTGTCCGGCGGCGGCGCGCGCGGCTATGCGCACCTCGGCGTGCTGAAGGTGCTCGAGGAAAACCGCATCCCGGTCGACTGCATCGCGGGCACCAGCATGGGCGCGGTGGTCGGCGGCCTGTATGCGAGCGGGATGGCCGCCAACGACATGCAGAAGCGGCTATCGGAGGTCAACCTCGCCGATATCGCGTTCGACGTGGTCGATCGTGCTGACCTGCCGCAAACCAGCCGCGAGGACGAGCGACTGTACATCAACGGCCTGACGCTCGGCTTCGGCAAGAACGGCGTGAAGGCGCCGGTCGGCCTCGTGCAGGGCAACCGGCTGCAGGCGCTGCTCGCCGACTGGACCTCGTCCGTGCCGACCAACCAGCCGTTCGACCGGCTGCCGATTCCGTACCGCGCGGTCGCGACCGACCTGCAGACCGGGCAGATGGTCGTGCTCGACCACGGTTCGCTGCCGCTCGCGATCCGCGCGAGCATGGCGATGCCCGGGCTGTTCGCGCCGGCCGAGATCAACGGCCGCGCGCTGGTGGACGGCGGCCTCGTCAGCAACCTGCCGGTCGACACCGCACGGCAGATGGGCGCGAACGTCGTGATCGCCGTCGACATCGGCTCGCAGCTGCGCCCGCTCGACGCGCTCGCGTCGCCTGCCGACGTGATGCAGCAGATGGTCGGCATCCTGATTCGCCAGAACGTCTCGGCCCAGCGTCAGCAGATCACCGCGAACGACGTGCTGCTCACGCCTGCGCTCGGCTCGCTCAGCTTCACCGATTTCCAGAACGCACACCAGGCCATCTCCGCCGGCGAAGCGGCGGCGACCGCCGCACTGCCGAGCCTGAAGCGCTACGCGCTCAGCCCCGAGGACTACGCCGCCTACCGCTCCGCGCACGCGCAGCCGCTGCCGCCGCCGGTCCGGATCACGCGTATCGAGATCAAGACGAGCGGCGGCGTGCCGAAACGCGTCGTCAGCGATGCGCTGCACGTGAAGCCCGGCGACCTCTACGATCCGCAGACCATCAGCCAGGATTTGCTCGGGCTCACGACCGGCGGCAACTTCGAGAGCGTCACCCAGCAGGTCGTGAGCCACGGCGACGACAACGTGCTCGAGATCGATGCGCGGGAGAAATACTGGGGGCCGAATTTCCTGCTGTTCGGGCTGGGCATGTCGAGCAGTTCGACCGACGAGGGCGGCTTCCGCCTGCACGTCGGCTACCGGCGGCCGTGGCTCACCGAATCGGGCCTCGAGTTCCGCGCGGATACGACGATCGGCAGCGACCTGCTGTCGGCGCGCGTCGAATTGCGCCAGCCGCTGCCGATGGCCTATGGCGTCTACATCTCGCCCTACGCGGAATACCAGCGCCGCTACGCGAACCTGTACGACGACACCGGCGACGTGAAGGTCACGCAGTACCTGATGCAGACCACACGCGCCGGGATCGATTTCGGCCTGCCGATTTCGCGGCTCGGCGATTTCCGGATCGGTCTCGGGTACGTGACCGGCCACGGTTCGCCGACCTACAACCTGCCGCTCGACCTCGATGCCAGCGGCCAGCAGTTGCTCTGGCCCAGCTTCACGTCGCAGGCGCTGGTTGCGCGCGCGCGGCTCGTCATCGACCAGCTCGACGATCCGATGTTCCCGCGCAAGGGCTACTTCACCGAATTGCGCGTCGAACGCTCGCTGGTGTCGCGCAACGGCGGATCGGCGCAGGACTTCGACGACGGGATCAACAACGCGCCTTACACCGAGATCTACGGCAAGGCGATGATCGCGCAGCAATTCGGCCGGCACAGCTTCAGCGCGACGATCGAAGGCGGCAAGAGCATCGGCGGCACCAACCTGATCAACGCGTTCAACTTCACGCTCGGCGGCTTCCAGCATCTGTCCGCCTATGCGGCCGACCAGTTGAACGGCAACGAGCTCGCGTACGGCCAGATCACCTACATGAATCAGTTGATGACGTTCAACGCGTCGCCGATCAAGGCCCTGTCGGTGGGCGCCAGCGCGGAAGTCGGCAACGTCTGGTCGAGCGGCCAGCAGATCGGCGGCGGCGCGCTCAAGCAGAGCTATACGTTCTTCACGAGCCTGTCGACCGCGTTCGGGCCCGTCTACATCGGCGTTGCGCTCGCGCCGGGCGGGCGGCGCAACTTCTACCTGCAGCTCGGCCGGACCTACTGAGCATGCGCGGATGCCGCTTCGGCGGCATCCGCGTTCGCGTTGCGCATTGGCGTTGCGCCCGCGCGCCCGGATCAGAAATCCGCGGCCATCTCGACCACCCGCGCTCGCGCCCGCTCGATGCTTTCCCCTGCCCTGGCATTCCACGTCTGCTCCACGAGCAGGCTTCTGACCTCGTTCACGCCGATGAACTTCAACCAGAACTCGATGTAATCGGCCTGATGCCCGAACCCGGGATTGCCCGCGCCGGCTCCGGCTTCCCGGCTCTGCCCGCGCACATGGATGACCAGCGCGCGCGGAATCTTCAGCAGCGGGCCATAGGCGTGGCCGTCGAACGTAAACAGCATGTTCCGCTGGCTGACGAGATCGATCAGTTGCTTGAGCTTGTACGGATAGCCGAAATTCCACATCGGCACGCCGATGACGATCCGGTCCGCCGCCTGAAACCG
Organism: Burkholderia stabilis; assembly: GCF_001742165.1. Lineage (NCBI taxonomy): Bacteria > Pseudomonadati > Pseudomonadota > Betaproteobacteria > Burkholderiales > Burkholderiaceae > Burkholderia > Burkholderia stabilis. The sequence goes on from NZ_CP016443.1 coordinate 1,450,046, forward strand.
CTTCACGAGCGACTGGATTCGCAACCAGACCGACTGCTCGGCGGCATCCATCGGCTCGTTCGCGACGCCTTTGTACTTTGCGCCGATCGCGCCGCTGTCGAAGTCCGGCAAATCCTCTTCCCAGACATTCAGCGTATCGACGTCGATTGACGCATTCGCATCGCGACAAGCGTCGACAAAGGCATTGGCGACGGCGATCGAAGCCGATCCGGCGCCGCGAGGGGAAGACACGATGTTCAATAACCGCATGGTGCGTGGCCCTGGCAGGAATGCATGAACGACGGGCGGTAATCGTCCCTGCGCCGGCTTCGCCGCTGGCGCGGACAGGCCCGCCCACATAATTGCAATTGCAATCGTAATGCAAAGCGCTCGCGGACGGCAAACGAAACGTCACGGGAATGCGGCAGCGCGCCTGCCCGGCGATGGCGTCGGGCAGGCGCAAGGTGAATGTGGTGTGGCGCCGTATCCGGGCGGAAAAGATCGGGGCGCGCGATACCCGCACGCGTGGCGATGGCCGCGGGCCGGGCCTTGCGCCGTGAACCGCTAGATCGGCCAGCTGATCTCGAAGCGCGCGCCGCCGAGTTCAACCGGATCGACGACTGCGATCCGGCCGTTGTGCGCGTGGAGCACCTGCCGCGTGATTGACAGGCCGAGCCCGTAGCCGCCGGTGCGGCGGTCGAGGCGCACGAACGCATCGAAGATCCGTTCGCGTTCCTGCTCCGGCACGCCGGGGCCGTCGTCCTCGACGAAGATCCCGATATTGCCGTGATCGAGCACGATGCCGACGACGATCCGCGATTGCGCATACTTGCTCGCGTTGCGCAGCAGGTTGCGCATCGCGTACGACATCAGCCGCCGGTCCATCCTCACGCGCAGGTCCGACTCGAGCGCGATGCGCGACTCGATCGTGCGCTCCGGATACAGCAGCTGCGCGTCCTTGACCTGGTGCTCGAACCACGCGACGGGCGCGGTCATCTCGAGGTTCGACTGCAGCGAGCTGTATTCGAGCCGCGCGAACGTGAGGCTCATGTCGATCAGTTCCTCGAGCTCGGTCACGTCCTGCGCGATGCTTTCGAGCGCGCCCTGGTATTCGGCCGCCGACGCCGGCTCGCGCAGCATCTCCAGCGCGAAGCGCACACGCGCGAGCGGCGTGCGCAGTTCGTGCGAAATGCCGTTGGTAAGGTCACGCTGCGCGGCGATCAGCCGCTCCATGCGCATGGCCAGCGCATTCAGCGTGCGCGCGAGCGGACCGATGATCACGCTGTGCGATTCGCGCGCGCGGGTGTTGAAGCGCCCGCCCGTGAAGTCGATCGCACGTTCGCGCACCATCACGAGATCCGACCAGACGGGCCGCATCCACCGGTACGCCGCAAGCGCGGGCGCCGCGAACACGAACGCGAGCACGATATAGATGTCGCCGGGCAGCGGGTCGAACGCATGCCACACCACCTGCGGCGACAATTCGACGCACAGCGCGAGCGCCGGCACGAGCGCGGTCAGCAGCACGAGGCCGAGCAGGTGCAGGTAGGTGCGCACGTAAAGGCGCGACCAGCTCGGGATGCGGTCGGCGCGCGTATCGGTCCACGCGCGGCGGAAATGCAGCCAGCGCCATTTGACGTAGCGCAGCGTCGGCAGCGGCGGTGCATCGGGGTGCGAACGGGTTCGTCGGATCATCGCCTCTCCGGGCTGGCGGGCGGAAGGCCCGCGCGGAACGTGACGGCGTCGCCCGACGGCGGCGTCATTCCCACGCGTGCTTGCTGAATTGGTAACCCTTGCTGCGGATCGTCTTGATCCGCTGCGGGTTGCTCGCGTCGTCGCGCAGCTTGCGGCGCAGCTTCGAGATGCGCCCGTCGATCGTGCGGTCGAGGCCGTCGAATTCGACGCCGCGCAACTGCAGCATCAGGTCGTCGCGGCTGACGACTTCGCCTGCATGGCACACGAGCGCCCACAGCAGGTCGAATTCCGCCGAGGTCAGATCGGGCGTGCTGCCGTCGGGCAGCACGACCGTGCGGTCGGTGCGGTCGATCGAGAACTTGCCGAACGCATAGCGCTCGGGCTGCAGTGCGGTGCTTTCGGCCGTGCGCGCGGGCGCGCGGCGAAGCTGCGCCTTGATCCGCGCGAGCAGGATGCGCGGCTCGACCGGCTTGTGCACGTAGTCGTCCGCGCCGAACTCGAGGCCGAGCAGCTCGTCGAACGGCTCGTCGCGCGCCGTCACCATGATGATCACGCCGTCGTACTGCTTGCGCGCCTCGCGACAGATTTCGAAGCCGTCCTTGCCCGGCAGGTTCACGTCGAGGATGACGAGATCGGGGCGAATGGACAGGATCGCCGGCACCGCGGCGTCACCATGCAGCACAGTATCGACTTCATAGTCGTTCTTGCGCAGGTAGCCGGCGATCAGCGTGGACAGGCGGGTGTCGTCTTCGACGAGCAGGATGCGAAAAGACATGGGCAACGGTCGGATCATCGGGGTGGCCGCGGCGGCGACGGCAGGTGCCGGACGCCGGCCATCGGCCGAAACGTACCGCATGATACTGCGCCCGCCGATTGCCTGTTTGTCCGTCTTGAAAATAAGGGCACGATACCGGGTGCGCTTGACGAATCGGCGCCGAGACGGTTCCATACGGGCTCGCCGGAATCCGGGCCGCGCACCTACCCGCCTGACGTGATGAATTACCAGACGATCCTCGAACGCATCCATACCGAACTCGCCCCCTGGATTGGCCAGGGACGGGTTGCCGACTACATTCCCGAACTCGCGAAAGTCCCCGCCGACAAGTTCGGGATGGCCGTCGTGACGCTCGACGGAAACGTTTACACCGTGGGCGACGCGCACGAGCGCTTCTCGATCCAGAGCATCTCGAAGCTGTTCGCGTGCACGCTCGCGTTTCAGTTGCTGGGCGATGCCCTGTGGGAACGGGTCGGCCGCGAGCCGTCGGGCAACGCGTTCAACTCGCTCGTGCAGCTCGAAAGCGAGCGCGGCAAGCCGCGCAACCCGTTCATCAATGCAGGCGCGCTGGTCGTCACCGACGTGCTGTGCCGCCGCTTCGTGAAGGCCGAGACGGCGCTCGTCGAATTCGTGCGGCGGCTGATCGGCACGAACGACATCGACTACGATTCGCGCGTCGCGCAGTCTGAGCTGCAGCACGCGGAGCGCAACCGCGCGATGGCGCACTTCATGGCGAGCTTCGGCAACATGCAGATGCCGCCCGATACGGTGATCGATGCGTATTGCCGCCAGTGCGCGATCACGATGAACTGCGTCGAACTCGCGCGCGCCGCGCTGTTTCTTGCTAACGGCGGCGTCGCACCGGTGACGAGCGAGCGGGTCGTCGACTCGAGTTCCGCGAAACGGCTGTCGGCGCTGATGCTGACCTGCGGCACCTACGATGCGGCCGGCGATTTCGTGTACCGCGTCGGGCTGCCCGCGAAAAGCGGCGTCGGCGGCGGGATCGTCGCGGTGCTGCCCGGCGAGATGGCCGTGTGCGTGTGGGCGCCGGGGCTCGATGCGAACGGGAATTCGTTGGCGGGGACGTTGGCGCTGGAGTGGTTGACGACTTATACGGGAAGGTCGATCTTCTGAAGCAGCGAAGTTAAACGTAACTCATCATTTGCAATGGTGGCAGGTTGGTTCAGCACGCACCCGCACGCGGAATTGGGAATTCGTCCTCTGGCAGCGACCAAACCGAACCGGTCGCATAGCTGCCCCGGTATTAGTCATTCGACAAGAACATGGAAGGTGCCCTTGTATTCCGGGTACGGGAGCATGTTGAGCTGTAGTGGCAAAGCGCCACCACGTGCGAATTGCCGCAGGCCAAATTGATTCGACCACACATCACACTTTCTAGCCGCGCCGCAGATTTGCGGACGCGGCTTTCACCATGTCTGCAAAAGTAGTTGCGGCACGGGTTCGCCCCGTTCCTTTCGGCCATAACAAACCGAGTTTTCGAGACAACTCCGGATGCGTTACGGGTATCAAGTTAATGCGTTCGAAGTCGGAACAGGCACGCTCCGGAACGATAGTCGCAAGTTGCCCTTCTGCGGCAACGGCCAGAAGCGACTGCGTGGTATCCATTTCTACGACTACCCTCGGTTGAACGCCTGCAGATTTGAACGCCTCTTCGATCAGGACGCGCGTCGAGAATTTTGGTGTCAGCAGTGCAAGGGGAATCGAATCGAGTGTTTTCCATTGGACCCGGCGTTTCTGTGCGAAGGGGTGGCTCCGGCCGACGGCAAGAACAAGTCGCTCCGTGAAGAGATACTCGGATTCGACATCGTCCCGCGAAGCAGGATGGAAGCCGAGACCGAGATCGAGTGTGCCGAGTGCCAGTTTTTGCTCAAGCTCAGTTGCGAGTAGATCCTCAACGACGATCCGAACCTTCGGATACTGCTGATTGAAGGACGAGACAGCTCGAGGCAAAAATGACAGCGGAAATATCGGGATCGCACCCAAGGTAAAGATGCCCGCGTTGAGCTCGCTCAGTTCCTGTAGGGCACGTCTCGCCCGCATCGTTTCATTGCAAGTGCGTGCGGCATAGTCGTGGAAAACCCGGCCGGCCTGTGTGAGCCGAATGCCACGCCCTACTCGATCGAACAGCGCAATCCCTAACTCCTCTTCGAGTTGCCGAAGAGCGTGCGATAGCGTGGATTGCGCAACGCACATTGTTTCGGCCGCGCGGGAAAGGTTGTTGAGTTCGACAATGGCCAGAAAATAGCGAAGGTGGCGCAGTTCCATATGTCTCCCAGCGGGTTTAGGCCGGCGTAGCAGCATCGATCGATACCATCGAACGATTTTATCGAATTAATTCATTTTTTTGATCATCGATACATACGTATCATTATCCATCGACACTGCCTCAATATCCGCGCTGACAACGCGTGGGCTCGTCGCAAGCGGCAGATGTACGTCACGGAAAGACAATTCAACTGACTGCACTAGCGCCGTCAGTCTCACCTCTGGAGCACCTGATGAGCGTCACCATTGTGCGACACCGTACCCCCGCGTATCTCGAAGAATCGTGGGCACGCGAATTTTCAGAAGCGATCGAGATCCCTGCATGTGCGACAACCCTTACGTTGAGCGGAGTAGGCGCGCTGCCGTCGAATCTCGATGCCGAGCCGCACACGATCGACTATTTCGGCGATACACAAACGCAGACTAAAAGTGTGCTGGATCAAATCCAGCGAATCCTCGAAGGAAAAGGGTATGCGTTGGGAGATGTGATTACCGTGCAAGCGCTTTTCGTTGCTGATCCCGCGAACGGCGGCACCCCAAACTACGAGAGTTTTTCGAGCGTCTATGCTGAATATTTTGGCTCGGCAGTGCAACCAAATCTGCCGGTCAGGACTCGCGCACAGGTAGTTGGGCTTGTCGAGCCGGGCTGGCTGGTCGAGGTGACCGTGACAGCAGCGAAGGTCACGAATGCCTGACCATACTACCGTCATTCCAACCTATTTTTTATCGATCCCATGACATTGTCGACAATCCTGGCACGTCCCTGAGCGATCTCCCGCGGCCGATCTCAGAGGCCAAAGCAGGCGTGCCGCTCACCCGTTCGATCTGTGCAGAAGGAATTACTTGAGAGTTATATTTCCCGAACACATGCGTTCAGGCACTTGAGAAACTGACACGGTACACCAGTGGTTCGATACTCTGATCCGGCCACCATCGGTTTATATACACGGACCGCGGGCACGTTGGCGCTGGAGTGGTTGACGACTTATACGGGGCGGTCGATTTTTTGAAGCGCCTAAGTCAAGCGCGACTCATTCCGCGCAATAGCGGCACGCGCGAGCACACCACCGGAGAATTCGTCTTTCGGCCACGCTCGACCCGGAACGGCCCTTCGAGAGGCCGCATTCGACGATGGGAAGCAGGCATTCAGCGTTGAATGCTCAGGAAGTACCATAGACGTTGTCGCGCGTAGTCGACCTGTGTCAACGCGTGAAAAGCCATTCCATGAATTCTCCGGCAACCTCCGGAGTCAGTTCGAGAACTGCTTCAGCTATCTTGGGCTGGCCCTTCGCAACCGCTACGGCGGCAAGCATGCATACAAGAAGGCCTGCATCGCACGCACGTTCCGATACGGTAGCGACAAGCGACGGTAGCTGCGCCAATGACAACAAATAGGCCGGCTCAAGGTCTGCCGGAACTTGAATCATATTCCTGGCACGGCAGATTTCGACCCACGCTGGAAACTGAAAGTAAGAATGATCCGCTCGCTCAGGCGCTGAAGCTAGTGCACGGACTACATGAGGTACAGCAGCGAATGATGCATCGTATACATCGCCTTGATGCGCCAGAGCACTCCAGAGTGTGAACCATGGTTCAGAATTGTTTGCGGAGGCGGGCATTCCCTCAAGCTGCTTCAGTAACGCAGGAATGTCAGCAGCATTGCCATATGCGTGTCCAAGTTCCGCCCAACGAGAGCTGTCCAGACTGATCATTGTGCTGACCTATGGGGGCTAGATGTTACAGGCATGGACGAACCCTCTTGATAACGGGAAATGCAGACGCCAAACCCATAACACCACCCTACGCCGACGAAATAACGCATCTGCGGATTAGAAACCACGTCACTGATCGTCATTGCAGGAGCACCGTGCTCACGGGTTAAAAGTCATCTCATCCGACTCTCAAAAATACGAGTATGGCCGGCCCTCGGCGCGACAACAGCTATCGAAAGCGGACGTCGATCAGTGACTACTCGTGGCTGCGGCAGGACGTCAAAGGCGATTTGGCGCTCACCCGGCACGCCTCGAGCCCCCAACGACAGGCAATGATCAGAGATCTCCGCGCACTTCACCGGTTCCCAGCGCGCTCCGCTGCCGGTTGACTTCCGCCCAAAGCTCATCGCTGTCGTCATCGCGCAGCAGGACCATCCAGTCCAGTTGGTCGTCGGTCACGCCGAAGTATTCCAGGATTTCCTCGCGAACCGCATCGATGAACTGCGCGTATTCCGGCGTTGCCTGGGCCTGCGCGTGCAAGGCGTCGTATTCGGCATCGTCCGCACCGCCGCCGTGCTCGTCGATATAGCGCGAGATCCACTGGTCTCGTTCGTGGTCGTAATCGGCCTCGGCGCGCATCGCTTGCACGGCCGTGTAGAAATCCAGTTGGGCAAACGCGGCAATCGCCGCCGTTGTCGCCTCGTCAAACGTAGTCGTCATTCCATCTCTCATGTTGGTCGTGGCACATCATTGCATGCGCGCACCCGGGCAGATGCCTCGAATCCGGGCGGTGCAACGCGCAGCACGTAAATATCGCCTACGGTGATGCCGTTTTTGTCAGCGCAAAGCCATCTCCAACGGCATCATCGCTGGCTCGAGGGATGCCAGCAGGCGATCCTTCGATACACCGTCTCGGGATTGGACGGAAATGCCGTGCAACTGCGTGGCGTAAAAATCGGCCAACGCCTCGACTTCGGTGCCGGGCTTGAGTTGGCCCTGGGCCAGCGCCGCTCGCAAGCGTTCAGCGATCGATTGTGTGCGGGCGCGTCGATGTTCGGCCAGCCATTCCATGACGCCTTCGTTGTCGGCCGAGTAGTTCGTGGCTGAAGAGACCACCATGCATCCATGGGGATAGCCACGCCTGGTATAGGCGGCAACAGCGTCACGCAACATCCGCTCGATGGCCGCGCGGACATCGGTTTCCTCCCTGAAAGCGCGGTCGGCGAAACCGCCGTCGCCTTGCTCGTAGAGCGCCACGGCCTCCTGGAACAGCGCCTCCTTGCTGCCAAAGGCGGCATAGATGCGTGCTGACGCGATGCCCATGACTTCGACCAGGTCGGACATCGACGTGCCTTCGTAGCCGCGGCGCCAAAACGCAAGCATGGCCTTTTTCAAGGCCATGTCGCGATCAAATTCTCTCGGTCTTCCTGCCATCATTTCTCTCGTCTGCTCGTACGTCGCGCGGCAATTTTATCGCGCGTCGTATTGACACGGGATGTTCGCTCGCTCTATTCTTTGTCAATTAACAAAGAATAGGAAATACACATGCGTACCCTCAAGGGCCCCAGCCTCCATCTCGCGCAGTTCGCTGACGATGTCGCGCCCTTCAACAGCTTGCCGAACATCGCACAATGGGCTGCCGGAACAGGCTTCAAGGCACTGCAGATTCCCGCCTGGGACGAGCGCCTGTTCGATGTGGAGACCGCCGCGGATAGTCAGGACTACTGCGACGAAGTGAAGGGCACCCTGGCCGAGCATGGTCTCGAGATCAGCGAACTGACGACGCACATCTTCGGCCAACTGGTCGCGGTGCATCCCGCGTACGACGCCATGTGCGACAACTTCGCCCCCGAGCCACTGCGCGGCAATCCGGTCGCGCGCACCGCGTGGGCCCTAGATCGACTCGAGCTGGCGGCACGGGCTTCACGCCGCCTGGGGCTGACCGACATGGGTACCTTCTCCGGCTCCCTGGCATGGCCCTACCTGTTTCCCTTCCCGCAACGGCCCGCGGGCCTGATCGAGACGGCCTTCGACGAGCTGGCGCGGCGCTGGCGGCCGATTCTCGACGTCTGCGACGAGAACGGCGTCAACCTTTGCTACGAGATCCACCCCAGCGAAGACCTGCATGACGGCGTCACCTTCGAGCGCTTCCATGCGCTGGTCGGCCAGCACGCGCGCTGCAAGATCCTGTTCGATCCCAGCCATTTCGTGCTGCAGCAGCTGGACTATCTGGCCTACATCGATATCTACCGCGAGCACATTCGCATGTTCCATGTGAAGGACGCGGAGTTCCTGCCTTCGGGCCGGCAAGGCATCTACGGCGGCTACGGTTCATGGCTGGAGCGTGCCGGCCGTTTCCGCTCGCTTGGCGACGGCCAGGTCGACTTCAAGGCGATCTTCTCCAAATTCGCGCAGTACGACTACGAAGGCTGGGCCACGCTGGAGTGGGAATGCTGCCTCAAGGATCAGGACGATGGTGCGCGTGAAGGCGTGGCATTCATCAACGACCACATCATCCGCGTGACGACGCGCATCTTCGACGATTTCGCCGGCGCCGCGGTCAACCCGCAGCAAATCCACACCATGCTCGGCATGGCATGAGTCGCTTCCCACATTGATACGCACGATCGATATGTCCGCCCAACTTCCGTCGCAGTCGGCCAACGCCCAAAGCTTTACTCACCAATATGTGCGCATCGATGGCCAGCGCGTACATTGCGTCATCGCCGGCACCGGCACCCCCGTCCTGCTGATTCCGGGATGGCCACAGACCTGGTACGCGTGGCGCCATGTCATGCAGGCACTTGAAGCGCGCGGCTTCATGGTCGTTGCGGTCGATCCGCCCGGCACCGGCTATTCCGACCGGCCACACGCTGGCTATGACACGGGCCACACTGCCGCCACCCTGCATCGCGTGATGACGAAGCTCGGTTTCGATACTTACCAGGTGGCGGGCCATGACGTCGGCATGTGGGTGGCCTATGCGCTGGCCAGCGACCAGCCCGCGGCGGTCACGGCGCTGGCGCTCACGGAGGCCGTGATCCCCGGGCTGGCGCCCCCGCCGCCGATCTTCGTCCCGCCGGAAGAAAACATCTTTCTCTGGCATTTCATGTTCAACCAGCTGGCCGACCTGCCCGAGACGTTGATCGCCGGGCGTGAACGGGCCTATCTGGAGTTCATGTTCAACCGCTGGTCGTTCCGGCGCGACCGTGTGGCCGTCGATGTCTACGTCGACGCCTATGCGGCTCCGGGCGGCCTGCGCGGCGGCTTTTCGTACTATCGCGCCATACCGGAGACGATTCGCCAGAATCAGGCGCGCGCGAAGCGCAAGCTGGCGATGCCGGTGCTCGCCATCGGTGCCGAACATGCCACCGGCGACGCGCCGCTGGTCACCATGCGCGACAACGCCACGGATTTGCAGGGCGTGGTCGTGCCCGACTGCGGCCACTTCATCATGGAGGAGGCGCCCGAAGCCTTTATCGGGCATCTGCTGCCCTTCCTGGAACGGAGCCGCTGAACATGCCGATCGACACCGACATCGCCGCGCTGCTGGAACGATTGGCCCGGGAGGAGCCACCCTCGTCGCTGGCCGGGTTGCGGCATGCCACCGATACGACGCTGCGCACGTGGCACGGGCCGCTGGAATCCATCGATCGTACGGAGACCTTCACGATACCCACGCGCGACGGGCAGCAGATACGCGTGCGAGCCTATTGGCCATCCGGCACGGGAGACCGCGCGTTACCCCAGCCAGCGATCCTTTATGCACACGGCGGCGGGTGGTGCCTGGGTACGCTCGAGCTTTACGACAATCCATGCTGCGCGTTGGCGAACGCGACGCAATGCGTGGTGTTGTCGGTCGACTATCGGCTTGCGCCCGAGCACAAATTCCCGGTTCCCCTGGAAGACTTCTGCGATGCGCTGGCCTGGGTGTGCCGCCAGGCGGCAAGCCTGGGACTCGACCCTGCGCGCATCGTCGTCGGCGGCGACAGCGCGGGGGCCAACCTCGCCGCAGCAGCCTGCCTGGTCGCCCGCGACCAGGGCGGCCCGCCCATCGCGCATCAGCTGTTGCTGTACCCGCCGCTGGATGCGTCGATGGACACCGACTCCTATCGGACCTACGGGCAAAGCTGCTACCTCACGAAAGAGGTCATGCAATATTGCTTCGCCATGTATCTGACCGATCCTGCCGAGGGGAGATCGTCTTACGTGTCGCCGTTGCGTGCGGCCTCGCATGAGGGGTTGCCGCCAGTCACCTTGCTGGCGTGCGAATTCGATCCATTGCGCGACGAAGCGCAAGCGTATGCGGCGCAGTTACGGCACGCCGGGGTGCCGGTCGATCTGACCGTGCTGCCCGGGATGATCCATGCCTGCATCCATATGTGCGGCGTGGCGCCGGCAGCGCGCCATCTATTCGAGGTCGCTGGCGTGGCGATCCGCAGATTGTTCCAATAGTGTGTGTTGCACGGTGGTTCTCGAACCACCGTGCGTGAACGCAATGCACATGCCGTGGCGATCGTTTTGGCACGGTGTACAACGCGTGCGCGCAGCGACTGGCGTCATCCGTCGCGGTTGATCGGATCATCCTGAACGCGTACGTGAGGATTCAACTCACGGAGTTGCCTTACCAACATGCGCGTGAACACGAAGCCGCAAGCGGCACAAACGCCATCTTCGGTATCTCTGCCGCAGCAGGGGCAAAACCACCGTCCCGGATCGAACGAGGCTTCCGCGTCGGGCGGACGGACTCCTTTTGGCGGAGGGGCCTCAAACTGCGCTCGAACGGAGCGGCTAAACAGCGAACCGGTCGACGAACACTGAAGTTCTCCAGCAGCGGCATCAACCAGTTCTGCGGCGCAATAAGGGCAATGCATGGACGGTGGCATATCGACGACTTGATTCCCGACGATCCTAGATGCGATGCCGGATGTCTGCAAGTGGCCCATCCAAGACGTCAAAGGCAGCTCGGCACTCGCTCACTTCGTCGACTCCGGATGACATGCTGATTTATATTGCCGGAATGCCAGCACGCTGGTTCTGATACGGTTGACGGCTCATTCGGGCCGGTCGATTTTCTGAAGCGGCGGGCTCAGGCGCGACTGATCCGACGCAACGGTGGCCGGTCGAAATCGGCGCGCGCCGGTACGCTCGATCGGGCATTCGCCCTTCCGCGACTCGCGCTCATTGCCCATCGCATTCTCCGATATCCTGACGATGAATTTGAATTTGCTGACGCTGGCTCGTGGTGTTCAAGCGGGTGTGCAGATCCGGCCGCGCTGGCCCGCACGGCACGTCCACGTGGATGCACGCGTCCTGGTCAAGCTGCAGGCAATCCAGGCCGAGTTGCCCGAGCAGGTCAACCTGATCCTGACGCGAGGCTACGAGCCGCAATCGTCCGGTCTTGGTTTTGCCCGTCGCCAGTTTCGCGCACTGGGAATCGGCGTGTTCCGCTTGCTCTATCCCGCCCGGCGCGACGAGCTGGTCGATATTTTCGGAAGCAATGGACACGATGTCGATGGCACGCATATCGACGTTTCATTTGAGTTGAATGGCCGTCGCGTACGGTTGTTGCCGCTGGGCGTATTCACACCGCCCTTCTGGCAGCGGCGTCGTGTGCGGCAATGCGCTTCGGTGCTGGCGCAGATCCATGCCGCGCTGATACGGCAAGGGTTTCAGATTCACCGCAACGCAACGGAAAGCCTGCAGATTCACTGTGATCTGACGCATTAGCGGAGATCCGCTGTCGTTCGAAGTTGAGCAAAAGCGGTCGTCGAAAGCGGTATAACGCTCGCCTGACCGTCGCATAGGGCCCGCGCTTCAACAGGCTCGCGCCGAAGTAGTTACCGACACGCACACGGAACGATCGATTTTCTTAAACCCGCAGCGGTTACTGGAGAACATCACGCATGAATCCGGACAACAACGCATCGCATATCGCAACGACAACCCGCCACCACACCGAAACGATTCCCGCGATCGTGCCGTCAAAGACCGCGCTGCTCGTCATGCATTACCAGACCGACATCCTCGGACTCTTCCCGTCGGTCGCGCCCGAGTTGCTCGCGAACACGCGCAGGCTATGCGATGCGGCACGGGCCGGCGGTGTCGGCGTCTGGTTCGCCAATCTCCGCTTCAGCCCCGGCTATCCGGAAGTCAGCCCGGTCAACAAGAACGGTCAGGGCATCAAGCAGCTCGGCCTCTTCATCGACGACGGCCTGTGCCCGGAGCTGGGCCGGCAGGCCGACGAACCGCTGATCGTCGCGCACCGCGCCAGCGTGTTCTTCGGCACCGATCTGCAGGCGCAACTCGCCGCGCAAGGAATCGATTCGCTGATCCTGGTCGGCATCGCGTCGACCGGCGTGATGCTGTCGTCGATCGCGTACGCGAGCGACGCGGACTTCCGCCTCTATACGGTCAAGGATTGCTGCTACGACCCGGACCCGATCGTCCACGAGCACCTGTTCTCCACCGCCTTCGAATCGCGCACGACGGTGCTGTCGCTCGCGGACGCGTTGCGGCTGCTCGGGTAACGCGTTACCGCGCGGCGCCGATGCCCGCCAGAATGAGATCGATGCCGGCCAGGAACTGCTCGCGCTCGTCGTGCGCGGCCAGTTGCGCCGCCACCTTGCGCACGAACGGATACTGCGCGGGTTCCAGTTGCGCCCACCTCTCGGCAACGGTCGCGACGATTTCCGGCTGCGCCGTATCGCGTGGATGAAGACGGGCGCCGGCCGCATATTGGCCGGCCAGCCCGAAGATGTAGTGCATCAGCGCCGACGCCGCATTGAATTGCGCGTGCTCGGGCACACCCAGCGCGTCGAGCTGCCCGCCGACGCGCTCCAGGATGCGCAGCACCGCGTTCTGCCACGGCTCGCGGAACAACTGCGCGCCCACCCACGGGTGCGCGCTGAACGCGTCGAACAGGCGCAGCGCGACGCGGCGGATCGAAGCGGCCGCGCCGCCTTCCGCGTTCCCCGACACGTCCGTCATCGCCGCCTCGATGACCTGATCCGCGGCGGCCGCGAGCAGGTCGTGCTTGTCAGCCACGTGCCAGTAGATCGCACCGCTTCCGGTCGACAAATGCGCCGCCAGCGCGCGAAACGTCAGCGCGCCCTCGCCTTCCTGGTCGAGTATCTCGATCGCGGCCTCGACGATCCGCTCTTTCGACAGCGCGTCCGCGCGTCGTTCGGTCCGGGTTCTGGATGTCATGCGCGCTAGCTTGACACATCTGGAACATTGTTCCAATATCCGCGCCTGGAACAACGTTCCATACCTTCCCGGGAAGAAGGACGATGCAGGTCAGGCGCCGTCTTCGCAGCATCCCTCGGTACGCGCTGGCCAGAACCCGAGCTGTCCGATGAATGTTCCCCCAATCCATGACGTCGTCATTGCCGGCGCCGGCCCGGTCGGCCTGTTTCTCGCATGCGAGCTGCGCGTTGCCGGCCTGTCGGTGCAGGTCGTCGAGCAGGCCGATGATCCACACTCCCCGCTGAAGCGCCTTCCGTTCGGCATGCGCGGGCTGTCGGCGCCGACCATCGATGCGCTCTACCGTCGCGGCTTGCTCGATGACATCCCGCTGCCGTCCGGCGCGCACGATGCCGCGCACTGGGCAACGCAGTCGCGCCGCCCGGGCGGCCATTTCGCCGGCATCCAGTTCTTCCACGACAACATCGATGGGTCCCGCTGGCCGTACCGCCTGCCCGGACCGGCCGGCACCCACATGGCAACCGAATTGGCGCGCGTCGAATCCGTGCTGGCCGCCCGCGCGAGCGCGACGGGGGTCGCGATCCGGCGCGGGGCGAGCGTCGAAGGCTTCGAGCAATCGGATGACGCAGTGACGCTGCACGCAGGCGGCAAGACGTTTCGCGCGCGCTGGCTCGTCGGCTGCGACGGCGGCCGCAGTGCGGTTCGCAAGGCCGGCGGCTTCGCGTTCGTCGGCACCGATCCCGAGTTCACCGGCTATTCGATCGACGTCGAGCTCGCCGATCCGGACGCATTGCGGCCGGGCCGCCACTACACGCCGGCCGGCATGTACACGTACACGCTCCCGGGAACGATCGCGATGGTCGAGTTCGACGGCGGCGCGTTCCACCGGAGCGGGCCGGTCACGCTCGAGCACGCGCAGGCCGTCTTGCGCCGCGTGTCCGGCACCGGCGTCACGCTGTCGGCGCTCCGGCTCGCCACCACGTGGACGGATCGCGCCTGTCAGGCGACGACGTACCGCAGCGGACGCGTGCTGCTCGCGGGCGATGCCGCGCACATCCACTCGCCGCTCGGCGGCCAGGGGCTCAATCTCGGGATAGGCGATGCGATGAATCTCGGCTGGAAGCTGGCCGCGACGATCCGCGGCGATGCGCCGGCCGGCCTGCTCGACAGCTATTCGGACGAACGGCATCCGGTAGGCGCGCGGGTGCTCGACTGGTCGCGCGCGCAGGTCGCGCTGATGCGGCCGGCCCCGGGTTCGCGCGCGCTCGAAGCGATCATTCGCGATCTCGTCGACACGCGCGACGGCGCGACGTACTTCGCCGAACGCGTGTGGGGCGTCTCGCTTGCCTACGATCTCGGCGGCGGCCATCCGCTCGTGGGCCGCAGTGTGCCGGACTTCGAACTGACCGACGGTACACGGCTCGGCGAACGCGTCAGGCACGGCAAGGGTTTGTTTCTGGACTTCGATGCGAGCCGACCGTTGCAGACGCTGGCAAACCGCTGGCGCGACCGAATCGCGTATGTCGCGAGCGATGCGAAAGAACGGCTCGGATTGCGCGCCGTGCTCGTGCGTCCCGACGGCATCGTCGCCTGGGCCGGTGAAGATGGCGCGAACGCCGACGAAGCGGCCCGCGCGGCAATGCGATGGTTCGGCGCGCCCTGCACCGAAAACTGACCGCGCCCGCGCCTGCGGGCAGAGCCGAACGTCGTCCGAAACCGGTGTATATTGCCGACCGATAGATACGCCTGCATGCGCGCCGCCGACGGCGCGCCCGACATCACCGAATGCCCATCCCATCCGCCCTGCCGACGCCTGCCGAACTGAACCGAACGCTGCCGTTCGCGGCCGGCGCGCGGCCGTGGCGGCTCGTCCGTTATGCGTGCATCGACTGGCTCGGCATCCTGATGTGCTGGGCCGCGATCCGCTTCGTGCCGAATCCGTTCGTCTACGGCGCGGCCGTGCTGCTGATCGCGGGCCGGCTGCAGGCATTCGGCGTGATCCTGCACGATGCCTGCCACCTGCCCGCGCGGCGCATGACGCTGCCGCTCGCGCTCGTCGAGGCGCTCGCCGGCTGGACGATCGGCTCGTCGATCGCCGCGATGCGCTATCACCACCTGCGCCATCACCGCGCGGTCGGCACCGCTGAAGATCCGTACTTGCACCGGCTGGCCGCGCGCGGCGGCTGGGTGCAGCGCGCGATGATGCTGCGCGGCGCGCTGCTGCCGGTCTGGTGGCCGCTGCGCGCGCTGATGGCGCCGCTCGCGCTCGCGTGGCCCGCGTTCCGGCCGTGGTATGCGCGCGGCTTCATGCAGGACCGCTCGCGCCAGGATTTGCGCCGTCATCCCGAAGTCATCGCCTGCGCGCGCGCCGACCTGCCGCATTGCGCGGGCTACCTGCTCGCAATCGCGGCGGTCGTGCACTGGGATCTGCCGTTCTTCATGTACTACGGACTGCCGTGGATCGTCGGCGGCATCATGAACGCGAACCGCGTGCTGCTCGAACACGAGCACGTCGAGATCGACGGACGCTCGCCGGAATCGATCTGGCGGATGACGCGCACGATGACGTTCGGCTGGATCGGCAAGCTCGTGCTGTATCCGCGCAACATCGGCTATCACCAGGTGCATCACGCGTATCCGGCGCTCGCGCTCGAGCATCTGCCGGCCGTGCATCGCCATCTGACGGAAGTGGATGCGTTCGGGCCGGGCAGCGCCGGCCCCGCGCGCTAGTCGTTCTCCCTTTCGCTGCACCGCACGCCGCGCTTACAGCTCGAAACGCATCACCTTCTCGCCGCATTGCTCGGCCGGCAACGGTTCGCCGCGCTTCACCGCGTCGAGCAAACGATCGATCGCGACATGCACGATATCCGCGCGCACGTTGTGCGGCCGGAAGCCCGGCGCGTTGTCGAGGCCCTGCCGGTGCGCGCGCATGATCCGCACGTCCTGCTGGATCACGAGGTGCGTGTACAGGTTCAGCAGCGGACGCAGCGCGCGCAGCAGCCAGCGCGGCAGCCGGAAGCGATACGCGATGTACGTATAGACGCGCGAGCGGCGCGCATCGATCGGCGTGATCTGGCTGACGATCAGGAACCCGGAGCGTTCGCCCCACAGGTAATCGCAGCGCGTCACGTTTGGCGCGATGAAGCGATCGACGTGCGCGAGCGGCACGCGATCGGGATTCGTGAGCCAGTCGAGGCAGAAGCCGATCTTGTCGTCGCCGTCGTGATAGGTGACGGCGACGCTTTCCGGCGTCGCCGCGACCGTCGCTTCCATTGCCTGGCCGCGGCTGCTGCGGAAGATCCCGTCGTGCACGAACACCGTATGCGGCACGTCCATGAAGTTCTGCGCGAGCATCGCGATGTCGCCGTCGAACGTGTTGACCATGGTGTACGACTGCCACGGCGCGGCATCGCGAAACGGCATCCGGAAGATCGCGCGCGCCGACGGGTCGCCGGCGCCCGGGTAGACCCACACGAGCCCGTCGAGCACCTGCACGGGCAGCGCGCGTTGCCGGAACGGATAGCGGCCCGGCGTGCCCGTCGGGCGCGTGCCGTCGATGCTCGGCACATGAACGACTTGCCCTTCTCCGTCGTAACGCCAGCCGTGATACGGGCAGACGAGCGCATCACCATCGACCTTGCCGGCCGACAGGCGCGTGCCGCGATGCACGCACTGGTCGATCAGCGCGGCGATCCGGCCGTCGCGCTGCCGGAACAGCACGATGCCGATGTCGAGAATCCGGACGCCGAGCGGCTTGTCGCGCGGGAGTTCGCGCTCCGTGCACGCGACGAACCATTGCTCGTGCAAACCGTCGGCCGGCCGCGCATGTTCATGCGCCGCGTCGTGCGCCGTGCAATCCTGCCCGCATCCGCGTGGTTCGATCATGTCGTTCATTGCGTCATTCATCCGTCATCGCGAGCAGCGCGTCGGCCATCGGCAGCCGCGTCACGAGCGCGCATGGCTTCACGTCGCCGGCGCGAATGCCGGCCCGCTCGGCCGCATGCTGCAGCAGGTCGCCGAGCCGCCCCGGCGAGCGGGCCAGCCATCGCACGCGCAACGGGCCGAGCTGGCCGATGCGCCGCGCATGCGCGTAATGGAACGCCTGCGCGAGCGCCGCTTCGACAGCCGCGCACAGTGCGTCCGCTGCATCGCCGTCAATTTCGCCGGCAACACACAGCACGTAGCAAGGCAAACCTTCCCGCGCCATGCACGGTACGAGGCATGCGCCGACCTCACCGTACTGGCCGCGCGCGTGGTTCAGTGCGCCGGCCGCGATCTGCTCGTCGAGCTTCTCGCCGACGAGATCGACGCTCGCCGCCGCACGCCCGACGAACGCAATGCGCGGCGTGCGTGCTGCCATGCCGACCACGCGAATGCGATCGCCGAGCGCATAGCGATACAGCCCGCCGCCCGTGGTCAACAACACCTGTGCGTCGTCACCGGGGCGCAGCCCTTCGGCATCGCACACGCTGCCGTCGTCGCGCACGAATTCGAGGTAGTGGCTGCCGATCGCGAGCGGGCAGCCGTCGCCCGCGCCGAACGGAATGCTCGCCACGCCTTCGGTCGCAAACAATCCCTTCGGCAACCATTGCACGTGCGGAAACCGCGCGCGCAACGCGCGGGCGTAATGCGCGCTCGGGCCGTCCAGCCAGCAGCTCACCGCGGCGAGACGCGGCCACAGCGCGCGACAATCGCCTTCGTCGATCGCACGACGCAGCGCCGCGCGACGGTCGGCCGGCAACGACGCATCGACCCATGCGAGATCACGGGCGCCGTCGGCATCGTCGCGATCGAACAGCGGGCGCAGCACGCTCGTCAGGAACGTCGGGCTCCACACACTGATGAATGCGAGCGCTTCGTCGGCGACGAGCGCGCGCAGCGTTTCGCGCCGCCACGTCGACGCGTCGCCGGTCAGCGGCGGCACGAGCAGCGTCGACGCCAGCGCGGCCGCGCTGCTGTCGCCGAGGTAATCGAGATCGCTCGCCGAGCCGACCGGAATGCCGTTCGGCGCAACGCCCGGCGCCTGCAGCGGCGGCGACATCGACCAGTACGCGCGCCCTTCGCCGAGCGCCGGACAGGCGCGAACCATGTCGGCGAGCCACACGATCATCGCGGCCTGCAGTTCACGCAGGAACGCGGGCGTGTACGGAATCAGCTTCTGGCGCGCGGTGCTGCCGCTCGTCCGTTCGAGAAACACCGGGCGTTCGGCGGTCAGCACGGGTTCACGATCGTGCGACACGCGATCGAGCCACGGCAGGAAATCGGCGGCGGCATGCACGGGCACGCGCTCGCGAAACTGCACGGGGCTGTCGATCCGGTCGAAACCGAACCGACGCCCGAACGCCGTGTCGCGATTCGCGGCGAGCAGCGCCATCAATCGCTGCGCCTGTGCGTCGCCCGGCGCTTCGAGGCCGGCCAGCCAGCGATCGACGTCCGGCTGCGCGACGCGCGCGAACGTGCGCCACGCGTCGGCCGGGCTGCGGGCGGAAGCGTCCATCAGAAATAGGTCTTGTCGAGCTGCGCGAGATCGTCGGGCAGCCGGCGCGGCGGCGCGAAGATCGTGAGCCAGCCGTACCACAGCGGCCGCGTCTCGCGCAGGTCCGACGCCGCGTGCATGTCCTGCCAGCGCAGCGCGGGGCGGCGATGGTGCGTCAGGTTGTAGTTGAAGTTCAGCAGCAGCCAGCGCACGGGCGTCGGTGCGCGCATGTTGTACGTGCCTTCGACGACGTCGAGCGGCGTACGCATGTGGTACACCCATTGCAGCGACGACCACGAAAACGCGAATGCGATATACGCGGCCAGCACCACCGACGCCGACCAGTCGAGCCACCACGCAGCCAGCAGCCATGCGCCGACGCCGGCCAGCGTTTCGTAGCGGATGCGGCTGAAATCGGCCGTCGTGAATTCCTTGAAGGCGGCCGCATAGGTGTTGTCGTCGCCGCGCGCGGCGAGCCGCTGCATCGTGCGGCCGGGCACCAGCGCGAGCACGAAGCTGCCGACGAAACTGCCGAGCCAGATGCCGCCGAGGATCGCCGCGTAGTATTCGATACGCTTGCGCAGCAACGATTCGTCCGCCGTCGCGAAATCCGCGCGTTCGGCGCGCGTGCGGTTGCGCACATGATGGCCGAGATGGTTCACGTGGATGAGCGTCGCGGCCGCGCCGAACATCGTGGAAGCCCACCACATCATCATATAATTCGCGATCGGCCGGCGATGCCCGAACCCGTGGAAGGTCTCGTGCATCATCGAGAACACGCCCTGCATCACGAGGCAGAACGGCACGAGCACGAGCCACTTGAGTGCACCGGCATCGGTATGCGAAAGCCACGTGAGCGTGCCGGCCCACACGATGCTCTGCAGCGCGAGCGCCAGCAGGTTCGCACGATCGTAACGTCGGGTCTGCGCTGCGGCGGCCTGCGCGCTCGGTCGGTTCATGGCTCGGAATGACTCGGAATGGCGGTTGTTTGCACGGGAGGATACAACAGATGCGTCAGCCGCCGGTAACGGCCTGCGCCCCGCTCCTGACGGGGCTGAACTAGCATGCGGCCGTTTCGCCGCGCCCCCGCCGCCAGCACCGCGTCGCGCATGCCGCAGCGCGACGTGCGCTTCGCGATCGACGAGCGCATTCCGCGCTTCTGGTATCGCGGCGCGTGCCATGTCACGCGCTTCTTCGACGCGTTTTCCGTGATGTTTCCGCTCGGCGAGCGCTTCTTCATCGAAAGCGTGCGGCCGTTTCGCGACCGCGTCGGCGGCGATGCGTCGCTCGCGGCCGACGTCGACGCGTTCGTGCGGCAGGAAGCGTCGCATATCCGCGTGCACCGGCTCTACAACGCGCGCCTCGCGTCGCAGCGCGTGCCGGTCGATACGCTCGAAGCGCTGCTCGAAAAGCGTCAGCGCAACGCCGCGCGCCAGGTGTCGCCCGTCACGCGGCTCGCGCTGACGGCCTGCCTCGAACACTACACGACGATCCTCGCGCACCGCCTGCTGAGCGACCCGGCGATCCTCGACGGCGCCGATCCGACGATGGCGGCCGTCTGGCGCTGGCACGCGGTCGAGGAAACCGAGCACAAGACCGTTGCGTTCGACGTGTTCACGGCGGCCATGCCGAACGCGGCGCGGCGCTATGTCGTGCGCTGCGCGGCGATGCTCGGCATCTCGGTCTACTTCGTGGTCGACCTGATCTATTTCGTGCATCGGCTCGTCGCGATCGACGGGCAGACGCGGAACGTGCGCGGGTGGCTGCGGTTGCTGCGCTGGCTGTTCGTCGCACCGGGCATCTTCACGCATGTGATGCCGCTGTGGCTGTTCTGGTTCTCGCCGCGCTTTCATCCCGATCGCATCGACAGCGACGCGGCGCTGCGCGCGGCGCGTGCCGCGCTCGAACCCTATCAAGCAACATCCGAACACGAGCCGGAGTCGCACGCATGACGCGCGCGCCGTGGACGCCCGAAGGCTTCGACGACTGGCAACGCCACTATCCGGCGACGCCGTTCACACGCGCCGAAACGACACTCGACTGGACCAACGCGTTCATCGACGGCTGGACCCAGCGCACCGCGCGCCTGCCGCTGACGACGACGATCGTGCTCGTCGCCGGGCTGTATTCGGAATGGCTGCCCGGCTGCAATCGCGGCGCGCGGCAGACGCTCGGCGCGGCCGGCTATCGCGTGCTGACGGTGCCCGTGCGTTCCGCGCGCGGCGTGTTCGATCAGGGCGCGCATATCGGCGCGTACCTGCGCGCACACCTGCCGGCCGGCGAATTCGTTGCGCTCGCACACAGCAAGGGCGGCATCGATACGCTTGCCGCGCTCGTCGGCGACCCGGTGCTGGCGTCGCGTTGCGCGGGTATCGCGCTCGTGCAGCCGCCGTGCGGCCCGTCCGCGATCGTCGATACGATCTTCCGTCACGGCGTGCCGCCGCATGCCGCCGCGCCGTGGCCCGACCGCGTCGCTCAGCGCCTGCTGCGCACGCGGTGGGCGAATGCCGGCACACGCGACATCAGCAGCCGGCGCGATCCGCGGGTCGGCGCGATGCTCGCAGCGCTGCCGCGCAACCTGCATCTCGTACATGGCGTGAGCTGGTCCGTCGAAGCGTCGACGCGCTTCGATTCGCATCACGGGCGGCTGAACGGCCATCGCCCCGGCTGCGCGCACGACGGGCAGTTCTATCTCGAACACCAGGTGATGGCCGGCCTCCCGCAAGTCTGCCTGCCGCGGCTCGATCATGGCCAGCCCGTGCTCGGCGGGCTCGGCTTCGACGCCGGCCGTTTCTGGCTCGCGCTCGCCGACCTGCTGCACGTCACGCGCGGTCAGACGAGGTAGATCTCGAAGCCCGGCACGCGGCCGGCCAGCAGCCCGTCGATCGGTTCAGCCGGCTCGCCGGTCGACAGCGTGTAGAGATCCATCGGCGTGCGCGCCGCGCGATAGCGCGAGAGCGCCGGCCACAGCAGATCGCCGTCGTACAGGCACAGTTGCATCAGTGCATAACGGTCGCGCACGCGCAGCCACGCCGCATCGAGCAGTGCGGCAAACACGGCGGGATCGCGGTCGCGCACCTGCAAGTGAGTCAGATAGACATCGCGCAGCGGTGCGCCGGGCGCCGCGATGCGCGGGCGGCGCAGCGCCGGCGCGATCGCGTTGAACGCG
This sequence comes from Burkholderia stabilis, assembly GCF_001742165.1. NCBI lineage: Bacteria > Pseudomonadati > Pseudomonadota > Betaproteobacteria > Burkholderiales > Burkholderiaceae > Burkholderia > Burkholderia stabilis. Next base: position 1,472,344 of record NZ_CP016443.1, read on the forward strand.
ACACGGATCGCCTGCAGCGGCAACGGCAGCCGTTCGAGCACGATCCGCTTGATGTCGCCGGCATCCCACGGCGCGACGCAGCCGAGCACGTTGCCGCGCGCATCGAGCGCCAGCAGGAACGCGCCGATGCCGAATGCCGGCCACGTATCGAGCCGGCGCGCGAATTCGTCCGCGGTGAACACGCCGCCGAACGGCTGGCGGCGCGATTCGGCATCGAGAAACGCTCGCAGCGCGTCCGCGTGATGCGGCTGCGCGTCGACGATCCGGACGCCGGGCGCCATGCGCGGCACGGACGACAGCCCACGCTGCGCGTAGATCGACACGTTTTCATAACCCTGCCAGTGCGCGAAGCGCAGCCGGTTCTCGCGCCGCGACCGCGCAAGCGACTGCACCGCGAGCCGGTTGTCGCGGATCATGCAGCAATACGCGTGATGCACGCCCGCTTCGGCGCGCAGCGTCGCGAAGCGCTCGCGCACGGAATCGGTCCACTCGCGCGACAGGCGCCGGTCGGGCATCAGGCGCAGATCGCCGAGATAGGCGACCGGCCGTGCGCGTTCGCCGAGATAACCGTCGCGCACGACGAGGCTTGCAAGCCCCTTCAGCGACGCGTGCTCGCCTTCCGCGAGCCAGACTTCATGACCGGGCGCGTGGCACCGATGCAGCGCGAAGTAGTCGGGCGCGCGGTCGAAGCGCAGCGGCAGGCTGCCCTGCATCGCGTGGCGGGCCTGGAAATCGAGGATGCGCGCGTTGTCGGCCGGTTGCGCGAGACGAATCCGCATGCGTGCGGCTCATGCGCCGTCGAACAGCCGCCGCGCGAGCGGCCGCAGGTTCGACGCCGACAGTTCGCAGAGACAAACGAGCTCGTCGCCATGCGCATAACCGGGGTTGCGCGCGAGGAAGTAGTCGACGTCGGCGAGCCGCCGGTGCGCGACCGGCACCTCCGCGAGCGTCGGCGTCAGCCGGCCCTGCGGCGTGTCGAACGACAGGAGGCCGGTAGCGGGATCGTATGCGTGCCCGTAGCGGCTCGCGGCCAGGTGATCCATCAGGTCCTGCGTCGCCGGTGCGGTGAGGTTGTCGGCGCGCGGCGCGTAGTCGCGCGCGAACGCACGCAGATAGCGATACGTGCGATGCCCCTTGCAGATCAGGAACCAGTACAGCGGCACGGCGGGCGCCTGCCGCCACACGTCGCCCGCGTGGCGGATCCACGCGAACGCGAGATGCTGCGTGCCCCAGTGAGCGGGATCGATGATCGTATCGCCGGAAAAGATCACGCGGATCGGTGCGTCGCGCCAGCGCATCTCGTACTGCTTGAGCGTCGAGAAGCCCTGGATCGCGCCGCCGTCGTCGCGCAGCACGATGCAGTGCGTCTTGTCGCCGAGGTCGCGGTCGAACTGCGCACGGCCCGTATCGCAATACGATGCCGCATACAACGAGAACATCCGGTCGATGTCGTCCGGGCCCAGGGCCGCACGGTCGACGGCGGTGGCGCGCAACTCCATCGGATACTCCTGCAAGACTGAACAGCTTGCTATGATAGCCCGTCATTTGCCCGCCCCAGCCATGTCCCACGCCCTTTCCCGCCAGGATGCGAACGACACGCCGATCGCCCGGCCATGGCTGCTGCTCGTCGCCTATCTCGTCGTGACGGGCGCGCTCTACCGCTTCGTCACGCACATGCCGCTCGGGCCGGTCACGGCGATTCCGGCAAGCGCGCTCGATCGCGCGATTCCGGTGCTGCCCGGCACCGTGCCGCTCTACCTGAGCTACCTCTTCATGATGCCCGTGCTGGTCGGGCTCGGGCGCGGCCGCGCATGGTTGCTGCCGGCGTTCTTCGCCGGTGCGCTTGCGGCGGGACTTTGCCTTGCATGTCATCTGCTGCATCCGACCAGCGTGGCGTGGCCGCCGACCGATGCCGGCTGGATCGCATGGCTGCAGCGGATCGATACGCCGTTGGCCGCGTCACCGAGCGGGCACGTCGCGCTGCCGGTCGCCATCGCGATCGTGCTGCTGGCACTGCGGCGGCGGCCGGCCGTGTTGTTCGTCGCGTGGAGCGCGTTGCTGATGGTGACCGTGCTGACCACCGGGCAGCATCGCGCGGCGGATGTCGTCTGGGGCGGCGCGGTGGGCATCGCAGCGGGCGCGGTGACGCTCGCGTTGCTGCGCGTGAAAGCCGACCTGCGCACGGTTGCCGCGGCGCTGCTCGAATGGGCGTGCATCGTCGTCGCGATCCGGGTGGCCGTCGCGCTCGGCGCGTGGTACCTGTATGCGCTCGCCGTGCTCGTCGTCGCGACGCGCCAGCACGCGCTGTTCATCCTGTATCACGATGCGGCCCACTATCACCTCACGCGCCGCCGCGCTATCAACGACTTCCTGATCAACCTGGCGATCGGCGTGCCGGGGCTCGTGCCCGTCGAGTTCTACCGGCCGCTGCATCTCGCGCATCATCGCCACCTCGGCACCGCGCAGGACCCCGAGCGCCGGTTCCTCTATCACGGCCAGCCGTGGCAATTCCGGCCGCTCGATGCATGGCCGCTCGCGCGGCAATTCCTCGGCGACCTGTTCGTGCTCAACATGGTGCGCAACATGGCTGCGTTCCAGCGTGCGGGCGGGCAGAAAACGCGGCTCGGCCGGCCGTTTCAGGCAGCGGCCGCGGTATGGGCGGCGCTCGTCGTGCTGCTCGTCTGGGCCTGTTCCGCGCGGACGATCCTGCTGGTTGCCGCGCTGTGGTTCGTGCCGCTGCTCACGCTGTCGGTGCTGCTGCAGAAGATCCGCAGCATCGCCGAGCACAGCGGTGGCCCGCATGCGACGCCCGGCTGGGCCGACTGGACGTATTCATGGCGTACCGGTTGGATCGGTCGTGTGTTCGTATGGCCGTATCACATCAACCTGCATCTGCAGCATCACAGGAATCCGGCGGTGCCGTGGCATGCGCTGCCCGATACGATCGACGCCGACGAGCATCAGCTCGAATCGCCGGAGCTGGCCCGGCTGCTGTGGTCAGGCATCCCGCCGAAGCCGTGAATTGCGACGACTGGCGACGACTGGCGACGACGTGCGCGATCCCGCGCACGCCGAAGCCGGTTCAAGCACGCCGGCCATCCGCCACGTTACTTCGCGATATACACGCCCGACGTCGGGCACGTGCCCTGCGTATTGCCGTCCGTCACGAGCGACGCGGCGCTCGGGAACTGCGTGGTCGCATTCGTCTTCACCGAAATCCACGCTTCGGTGAAATAGCTGACGCCGTTGGTCTTCGTGCACTTCAGCGACACCGCGCTGCGCGTATTGCTGCCGAACGCGCCTTCGAACGCGGACAGCAGCTGGTTGCGCGTGACCGTCTTGCCCGCGTTCGCCTGCAGGTACGCGTTGAACGACGTGTTGCCGAGCCGGCTGATCATGCCCGCCGCCTGGTTCCAGTACGCATCGGGCGACGCCGAGTTCGAGCAGGTGCCGTGCTTGAACCACTCGTGCTTGTCGAGGCACGACGCGACGCCCGGCATGTACGTCGACAGCGTGTTGCGGGTCGTGCTGCTGATCGGGTACGCATCCATGCTGCACCACTGGTGCGCGTTGTCGAGATCGACGTCGTTCTGCGGCACGCCGCAGTAGAACGGCTGGTTGCCGTCGTACCGGTTCGGCCACAGGCCGTGCAGCGACAGGCTCGTCGCCGCATACGAGCCGGCGAGGTTCGTACATTCGGGCGTGTCGTGCGACGCGCAGAAGCCGGGCTCCCACGAGGCGGCGAGCAACAGGTAGTCGTAGCTGGTCTGCGCGCAGGCGTGCAGCGAGGCGGATGCGACGGCGAGTACGGCAGCGGCGCGGGCGAGCGTCTTGAGCATGGCGTTTCCTCGGAAAAGGCTTGCGGTCGCGGGATGCGCCGCAAGATTGTCGAATGTCTGCCCGCGATTGTTGCCGACACAACATGGCACGAATATGAAGGTGGACGAATGATGTCCGGCGGGCTCTGCATCGCATCGCCACGCGATACGCGATACGCGAGCGAACCACCGGCACGGCCGGCGGTTCCACTTGCTACCCGATGTCGCACGGGGTCGACGCGTGCCGCCACCCGCACGGCACGCCGTCGGTCACGATCCGGCGCCCAGCTGCGTGCACGCGCGCGCGACCGATTCGGGGCCTTCGAGAGCGAGGATCTGCCACACGCCGATACTGACGCGCTGACGCGCTGCCGGCGTCGAATCGGCCAGCAACGCCTCGACGCGCGGCGCGGCGGCCGGCGCCTGCTGCTTCAGCGCCGCATGATGCCGCGCGCGCGACGCCGGCTCCGATTCGTAGACATCGCACAGACGCACCATGCCGGCCAGACCGGCCAGGTCGTCGTCCTTGTCGATCGCGCCCGGCACGACGGGCGCGAGCCCCTTGCGCTCGTCCGCCGGCAGCTTGCTGCGCGCGCCTTCGTCGATCGACGTGGCGGCCGCCGGCGGCAATCCGCCGATCGCCGCGACGATCCGGCTGCCCGCGGCGATCATGTCGCCCTGGCATTCGATCTTCTCGGCGGCCGCGACGTTCGAGCAGAACGACACCGAGGTGCGGTACACGTCGTTGCTCATGTGCGGCACTTCGTCCTCGGCCGCATGCGCGAGGCCTGCGCTTGCCAGCGCCAGCGAAGCGGGGATCAGGATACGGAACACGCTCGTCTTGTTCATTGTTGTTCGTCCGTGGGTTCTTGTCGCGGGCAACATCGCCAGGCCGCATGATGCGGCCCTTGCGGCACCGGGCCCTCGTCCGGCGCCGCGCGATCACTTCATCGATGCGGCTTCCGATCCGCCGGACGACAGCGCCGCACTGTCCTGCTCGCGCCACGCGCGGCGCGACGCCATGATCGCCTTCACCGCCGAACGCGCGACCTTCCACCACGCGAACGGCCGCGGATCGGCGAGCATGCTGAGCGCACGCGCATAGTCGAGCGTGAGACCGGGCGTCCATGCCATCGTCACCGCGCGCTTGCGGATCTGCGCGGCGACCCACAGCTCGGGCGTGACCAGCAAGCGCACGAACGCGCCCCATCCGGCGCGCGCGCCCTTCAGGCGCCACACCGCGCCGTCGAGTGCGGCTTCGAGCGCGTTCGACACGGTGCTCGAGCAGTTCCGGTGCGTGAGGTTGTACGTCACGTTCTGCCGGTACGACGTCCAGAATGCGTCCAGCTTCGCAGGATCGTAGTTGCGGATGCGCACGCGCACCGTCGACGGGCACCATGCATTCGACTCGGTCGCATAGTCGGGCTGGAACAGGCCCGGCACGTCGTTCTCGCGCGTCGCGCGCAGGATGCGGGTGAATTCGTCCGGAGAACGATCGATTTCGACGCCCGGATACAGGCTGATGTAGATGCCCTCCGGCGACTCGAGCGCCGCATGTCCGGTCGAGATCACGCCGTTGACGTCCACCGCCGCGATGTAGCGGTCGATCACCGGATAGCGCTGCGCTTCGGCCTTCGACGTGCCGGTCGGCGTCCACACGTGCACGGTGAGCGCGTGTTCGCCGTCGGCCGGCGGGCCGTCCCATTCGGATTGCGCGAACGGCGGCCGCCCGCGCGCATCGTCGAGGTCGGGCGCAATCGACGGCGCGGGCGACGTCGCGAACGCGGGATTGCGCGTGAGCCACCGCACGCGTGCGGCGAGGCTCAGCATGTGCATTCCGCCGAACACCAGCAGCAGGCCGAGGCAGTACGGCACGGTGCCCACGTAGTGCGTCGGGTACGGCTGGAAGAAGAAGATCGCCAGCAGGATCTCGACGACGCCCCACGCGAACGCGACGTTCCAGCGGCGGTAGCGCACCATCCATGCGGACGTGCACTGCAGCAGCCCGTCGACGAGGAACAGCGTGCCGAAGATCATCGACAGCAGGAAATGGCCGTGGTGATGCCCGGCGAACACGAGCCCTGCGGCCACCACGACCACGATCCCCTTCACGTAGCGCAGGATGCGCTGCCCGCCGACGCCGCTGCCGGCCACCGCGAGCGTCGCGAGCCCTTCGATCAGGAACAACCACGCGAACAGCTCGATCGGAAAATGCAGTGCGCCGTCGAGCGCGTCGACGAAGATCACGACACCGGCGACGACCCACAGCCAGCCGAGCACAGTCAGCCCGCGCCAGCGGGTACGCAGATATTCGATGCCCAGCAGCAGCAAGATCAGTCTTACCATCGCGCCCTCGTGTCGTTTTTATTGAAACGCGCTGGCCACGCGCTTCCTGTCATTTCGACCGCACGTCGTGCGACGCGCCGACCGAAAAACGGCAATTGTTGCCGGCGCGGCTTGCTTTCGGCATGACCGATGGCGGCCGGCGCGTGCCGCTTCGGCCGAATAATAAGATATGGCGGAGCGGGTTGAAAGCCTGAATGAAACGTTTTCGGCCAGCGCGCACATGCCGGCGCGCCGCCGGATGGTGGTGCGCGCCGATAACGCTGCCAGGGCAGATTTCCCGTTCGACAATTCGCGGGGAATGCGCCAGAATCCGGGCTCCGAGGGCGAAAGCCACTAATCCGCACAAGACGGGACAACAAAAAATGAACGTATCGATCACGCGCCGGCGCCTGCTCGCCGCCAGCCTGGCCGCGACCAGCGTCGCACTGTCTGGCTGCTTCACGCCGAAGCTGTACAAGGATGACGCGTACAGCGAAAAAGTGTCCGGATTCATGATTACCCAGGACGGCAAGAAACTGGTCGTCCTCGGCACGCGCTACCATTACATCTTCGATTTGCCGGCCCAATTGCGGCCGGTACTGCTGTCCGGCTATCGGAAATCGCTGCATACGACGTTTGCCGGCTTTCACGCGAGCGGCGGCAGCATCACCGGGCACTACCGGATCGTGCTGAAGAACGCGTCGGACAACGATCGACAGGCCGCCAGCGCCGACGGATTCACCGTCGAGCCAGCCGGCCTCGTGCTCGAAGGCGACATCGACGGCAAACGCTATTCGACGGAAGGTTTCGCCGAGAAAGACAAAGGGACCACGCAACCCTTCAACCAGCCGTACTCGGTGTACATCAGGGAGTCGCCGTCCGTGGTCGGCATGGGGCTGCGGATTCTGGCCACGCCGATCACGGTTGCCGCCGACGGCGTGCTCGTGCTGGGCGGCATCGTGCTCGTGCCGTTCGCGGCCATCGCGATCGAGGCAAACGGCGGCCTCCGGATCATGTAACGGCGCGCGCGTCGCCTCCGTAGCGCCGAAGACAGCAGCCCGCGACACGCGAGCGCACACGACGACCGCAACCGGAGCACCGCCATGCCCGCCTCGCCGCTTCACGCCCCGCCGCTCGGCCCGCAACTCAAGCGCTGGCGCGCGCTGCACCGCATCAAGCAAAGCCATGCGGCCGAACTGTTCGGCGTCGCGCAATCGACGATCTCGCGCTGGGAAGCCGGCATCCAGCAGATGTCGCCGGACGAACGCGCGACGGCCGAGCGGCTGCTCGCCGCGCGCCTCGATTCCGCGGGCGACCACGCGCTCGCGCGGCTGATCGAAGGCAGCGCAGGCCGCATGCATCTCGTGTGCGACCTCACGCACCGCCTGCTCGCCAGCTCGCCGGCGCGCGCGGCCGAGTTCTCGCAGCCCCTGCCGATGCTGCTCGGCACGTCGCTGTGGCGCTACGCGACGCCGGAAATCGTCCGCATGGAAACCGCGCTCGACACGCTCGGCTGGCACGACCGCGCGGGGCCGCCGAGCGTCGAATTCGACACCGGCGCAAACGCGTCGCGCATCGTGCCGATCCGCGGCAGCACGTGCCGGTGGACGCGGATGACGCTGTCGGATGGCTCGGCCGCGCGGCTCGTCGAAACGCTCTAGCCGGCCGCGCATATTTCATGCGTGGACGAACCGCGTGCGGCCGGCTTACGCTTGACGGCTCATCGCAAGGACGCCGACCATGAACCCCGACACGATCCACGCGCGGCTCGATTTCCTGCGCGAAGCCGAACGCCTGAAGGACGTGCTGCGCAGCGGCCACACGTCGGCCGGACGCGCGGAAAGCACCGCCGAACACAGCTGGCGGCTGTGCCTGATGGCGCTCGTATTCGCCGACGCGTTGCCCGGCGTCGACACGCTGAAGCTGCTGAAGCTGTGCGTCGTCCACGATCTCGGCGAGGCGCTGCACGGCGACATCCCCGCAATCGAGCAGGCCGCGCACCCCGACAAAAGCGCGCACGAACGCGACGACCTGCTGACGCTGACCGCGTCGCTCGATCGCGCGCTGCGCGACGAAATCGTCGCGCTGTGGGATGAATACGAAGCGGCCGCGTCGCCGGAAGCGCGCGCGGCGAAGGCGCTCGACAAGCTGGAAACGATCCTGCAGCACAACCAGGGCAGCAATCCGCCCGATTTCGACTACGCGTTCAATCTCGACTACGGCCGGCGCTATACCGATGCCGCGCCGCTGTTCAGCGCGATTCGCGCCATCGTCGATGCCGATACGCAGCGCAGGATCGACGCGGGCGGGCACCGCGCGTAAGCTCGCGATGTCGGGTGCGCGGCCTCGCGCGCCCCGCTTGCACGAGGCCCTACGCATGACGCAGAACATCTACGACGATCCGGCTTTCTTCGAAGGCTACAGCCGTCTGAACCGCTCGGTCCACGGCCTCGACGGCGCGCCCGAATGGCCCGCGCTGCGTGCGCTGCTGCCGGACCTGCACGGCCGCCGCGTACTCGATCTCGGCTGCGGCTACGGCTGGTTCAGCCGCTGGGCGGCCGACCAGGGCGCCGCGAGCGTGCTCGGCGTCGACGTCTCCGAGCGCATGCTCGAACGCGCGGCATCCATCGCGTCGCATCCGGCGATCACGTACCGCCGCGCCGACCTCGAAACGCTCGCGCTGCCGGACGCCGCATTCGATCTCGCGTACAGCTCGCTCGCGTTCCACTACATCGCGCACCTCGACACGTTGCTGCACACGATCCATCGCGCGCTCGTGCCCGGCGGCCGGCTCGTATTCTCGATCGAGCATCCGGTCTACACGGCGCCGCGCCGGCCCGGTTTCGTCGTCGACGCGCAAGGCAACCGGTCCTGGCCGCTCGACGGCTACCAGCGCGAAGGCGAGCGTGTGACCGACTGGCTCGCGCCGGGCGTCGTCAAGCAGCATCGCACGCTCGGCACGCTCGTGAACCTGCTGATCGGCAGCGGCTTCACGCTCACGCACCTGAACGAATGGGGGCCGACGCCGGAACAGGTCGCGGCGATACCCGCACTCGACGAAGAACGCGACCGGCCGATGATGGCGATCGTCGCCGCGCAACGTTGACGCAGGATCGCATCACCCGCGCGCCTTCGCACACCGCGCTTCGCGGATCGCAACAATGACGCCGCCCGGCCCTGCTCCGGCGCGGCTTTCGCACAATTCAGCACAATTTCCACACGATTTGACGAGGATTCCTCGCTTACCATGAGCGGCTGATTCGAATCGGCACGCCCGCGCGATGCGTACGCGGATTCCGTCGCGGGCGACACGCCCGGCATGCGACGCCGACCGGATCGTCCCGACCGGCCGCACGCATCGCCGGTGCCGCTTCATCCTCGTTGCGTTCTCATGAATCAGAAACCCCGTCGCCGCCGGCGCATCGTGCTGGCTTCCCTTGCCGTCGTCGCGATCGCCGCCGGCGTCGTGCTGAAGGCCTGCGCGCCCGACAAGCATCCGCAATACCTGAGCGCGCCCGTCACGCGCGGCGATCTCGAGAATGCGGTGCTCGCGACCGGCGCGCTGCAGGCGTTCCGGCAGGTCGACGTCGGCGCGCAGGTGTCCGGGCAGTTGAAGTCGCTGAAGGTGAAACTCGGCGACAAGGTCACGAAGGGCCAGTGGCTCGCCGAGATCGATCCGGTGATCTCCGAGAACGCGCTGCGCCAGGCGCGCGCCAGCGAAGAAAGCCTGCGCGCGCAGCAGCAATCGACCGCCGCGCAACTGACGCAGGCGGAACTCGCGTTCCGCCGCCAGCAGGCGATGCTGCCCGACGATGCGACGTCACGCGAATCGTTCGAGGCCGCGCGCGCGACGCTCGACGTGCAGCGCGCGACCCTCGCGTCGCTCGCCGCGCAGATCCGCTCCGCACGCATCCAGATCGAGACCGCACAGGCCAACCTCGGCTATACGCGCATCGTCGCGCCGATCGACGGCGAAGTCGTCGCGATCGTCACGCAGGAAGGCCAGACCGTGATCGCGCAACAGCAGGCGCCGGTGATCCTGAAGCTCGCGGATCTCGACACGATGACCGTGAAAGCGCAGGTCTCCGAGGCCGACGTGATCCGCGTACGCGCCGGGCAGACCGCGTATTTCACGATCCTCGGCGAACCGGACGCGCGCCACTACGGCAAGCTGCGCGCGATCGAGCCCGCACCGCAGAACTACGCCGAAGCGCAAAGCGCGCTCGGCGGCGGCGCAGGCGGCGGCACGAAGCCGAACGCCGCGGTGTTCTACAACGCGCTGTTCGAAGTGCCGAACCCCGAGCACCGGCTGCGCATCTCGATGACCGCGCAGGTCAACATCGTGCTCGGCAACGCGCGCAACGCACTCAGCATCCCGGCCGCCGCGCTCGGCGAAAAACGCAAGGACGGCGCCTATGCGGTGCGCGTGCTGCGCGCCGACGGCAGCACGGAAACGCGCACTATCCGCATCGGGATCAACAACAACGTGCGCGTCGAGGTGCTGGCCGGCCTGAAGGAAAACGAACGCGTCGTGATCGGCGAAGCCGCCGCCGACGAGCACGCGCCGCTGGCGGACGTGGTGTGACGATGAGCCAGCCCCTGCTGAAACTTGCCGCCGTCACGCGGCGCTTTCCGGCCGGCGACAAGGACGTCGTCGTCCTGAACAACGTCAACCTGTCGATCGACGCGGGCGAGATCGTCGCGATCGTCGGCGCGTCGGGCTCCGGCAAATCGACGCTGATGAACATCCTCGGCTGCCTCGATCATCCGAGCGAAGGTACCTACACGGTCGGCGGGCGCGACACGCACATGCTCGACAGCGACGAGCTCGCGCAGCTGCGCCGCGAGCACTTCGGCTTCGTGTTCCAGCGTTATCACCTGCTGCCGCACGTCGACGCGGTCGCGAACCTCGAGATGCCCGCGATCTACGCGGGCACCACGCGCGCGGAACGCCACGCGCGCGCGCAGGCATTGCTCGCGCGCCTCGGGCTCGCGGATCGTGCGCATCACCGGCCGGGGCAACTGTCGGGCGGCCAGCAGCAGCGCGTGAGCATTGCGCGCGCGCTGATGAACGGCGGCCAGGTGATCCTCGCCGACGAACCGACCGGCGCGCTCGATACCAAAAGCGGCCAGGACGTGATCCGCATCCTGCACGAGCTGAACGCGCTCGGCCACACGATCGTCATCGTCACGCACGACAAGGACGTCGCACGCCACGCCCGGCGCATCATCGAGATCAGCGACGGCGAGATCGTCGCCGACCGGCCGAATCGCCACTATGCGCAAGCGCTCGCGGAAGCCGGCGTCGGCACCGCCGAAGACGCGGCCGGCGAGCCTTCCGCACACGCGCACCCCGACGATCCGCCGGCCGCCGAACCCGCTACGCGCACGCGCCGCTTCGCCGCGGGCACCGGCCGCTTCGCCGAAGCGTGCCGGATGGCGTGGATCGCGCTCGTGTCGCACCGGCTGCGCACGCTGCTGACGATGCTCGGCATCATCATCGGCATCACGTCGGTCGTGTCGATCGTCGCGATCGGCGAAGGCGCGAAGCGCTACATGCTCGACGAGATCGGCAGCATCGGCACGAACACGATCAACGTCTATCCGGGCACCGACTGGGGCGACAGCCGCGCCGACACGATCCAGACGCTCGTGCCCGCCGACGTCGCCGCGCTCGCCGAGCAGCCGTACGTCGACAGCGCGACGCCCGAAACCTCGCGCACGCTGCTGCTGCGCTACCGCAACATCGACGTCAACGCGCTCGTGAGCGGCGTCGGCGACCGCTTCTTCCAGGCGCGCGGGATGCGTTTCGCGCTCGGCGTCGCGTTCGACGAGGACGCGGTGCGCCGCCAGGCGCAGGTGGCCGTGATCGACCAGAACACGCGCCGCAAGCTGTTCGGCGCGACGCGCAATCCGGTCGGCGAAGTGATCCTGGTCGACAACGTGCCGTGCGTCGTGATCGGCGTCACGGCCGACAAGAAAAGCGCGTTCGGCAGCGTGAAAAGCCTGAACCTGTGGGTGCCGTTCACGACCGCGAGCGGGCGCCTGTTCGGCCAGCGCTATCTCGACAGCATCACCGTGCGCGTGCGCGACGGACAGCCGAGCGCCGCCGCCGAGAAAAGCCTCGAAAAACTGATGATCCAGCGCCACGGCCGCAAGGATTTCTTCACGTACAACATGGACAGCGTGGTCAAGACCGTCGAGAAAACCGGGCAATCGCTGACGCTGCTGCTGTCGCTGATCGCGGTGATCTCGCTCGTCGTCGGCGGGATTGGCGTGATGAACATCATGCTGGTGTCGGTCACCGAGCGCACGCGCGAGATCGGCATCCGGATGGCGGTCGGCGCGCGCCAGTCGGACATCCTGCAGCAGTTCCTCGTCGAAGCCGTGCTCGTCTGCCTGCTCGGCGGCACGATCGGCATCGCGCTGTCGTTCGGGCTCGGCGCGGTGTTCTCGATGTTCGTCGCGCAATGGAAGATGGTGTTCTCCGCCGGCGCGATCGTGACCGCGTTCGTCTGCTCGACGCTCACCGGCGTGATATTCGGTTTCATGCCCGCGCGCAACGCGTCGCGGCTCGATCCGATCGATGCGCTCGCGCGCGACTGACGGAGGCCGCGATGACCCGATCCTCACCCCTGCTCCGCCTGTGCGCATGCGCGTGCGCCGCCGCGCTGCTCGCCGGCTGCACGGCCGCGCGCCACGAACCGCTGCCGGCCGTCGCGATGCCCGCGAACTGGGCCGCGCCGGTTGCCGCCGGCGCGCCGGCCGCGACACCCGACTGGTGGCGCAGCTTCGGCGATCCGCAACTCGACCGGCTGATCGACGACGCGCTGCGCGCGAACAACGATCTCGCGATCGCGGCGATCCGCGTGTATCGCGCGCAGTTGCAGGCCGGGCTCGTCGACACCAACCTGACGCCCAACGTATCGATCGGCGCGAACGGCTCGGTGTCGCGCACGCTCGATACGCATCAGATGAGCCGGGCGAGCGGCATCACCGGTTCGCTCAGTTATGAAATCGACCTGTGGGGCCGGCTGGCCGCGCTGCGCGACGCCGCGCACTGGGAAGCCGACGCGACGGCCGCCGATCTCGAAGCCGCGCGGCTGTCGCTGATCGGCACGACCGCGTCGCTGTACTGGCGGATCGGCTATCTGAACCGGCAGATCGCGCTCGGCGACGCGAACATCGCATACGCGGCGCGCACGCTCGCGCTCGTCCGGTCGCGGCACACGGCCGGCGCCGTGTCGGGGCTCGATCTCGCGCAGGCCGAACAAAGCCTGTCCGCGCAACGCGCCGCGCAGACGCAGTTGATCCAGCAACGCACCGAGAACCGCCACGCGCTCGCGCTCCTGTTCGACCGGCCGCCGCAGCAGCTCGCGGCCGAACCGTCGGCGCTGCCCGACGCGGCGCCACCGGACGTGGCGGCCGGCCTGCCGGCCAGCCTGCTCGGCCGGCGCCCCGACCTGCGCGCGGCGGAATTCCGGCTGCGCGAATCGCTCGCGCAGGTCGACGCGACACGCACGAGCTTCTACCCGACCTTCACGCTGACCGGCAACGCCGGCACGTCGAGCACGAGCCTCGAGCGCGTGCTGATGAACCCGGTCGGCACGCTCGGGCTCGGCCTCGCGCTGCCGTTCATCCAGTGGAACACGATGCAGCTGCAGATCAAGGTGTCGAAGTCGCAATACGAGGAAGCGGTCGTCGGGTTCCGTCAGCGGCTCTACACGGCGCTCTCGGAAGTCGAGAACGCGCTGTCGGCGCGCGTGCAGCTCGAACGCGAAGCCGAACAGCGCGCGCTGTCGCTCGCGCAGGCGCAGCGCGCGGAGCAGCTTGCCGCCGCGCGGTTCGCGGCCGGCGCGACCGCCGTGCAGCCGTGGCTCGACCAGCAGCAGCGGCTGCGGGATGCGCAAAGCGCCGACGAGCTGACGCGCCTGAACCGGCTCAACAACCAGATGACGCTCTACCGCGCGCTCGGCGGCGGCACGTCCTGACCGGCGGCCGGCAAGCACGCCGGCCGGGCCGCCTCATTCGCACACGGCCGCCCCGCGCCGCGCCGGCGCGAACGCCACCGCGCTCGCGGTTGCGAGCACGGCCACGCCTGTCGCACCGTACACCATCACCCAGCCGAACCCGTGCACGAGCGCCGCGTGCAGCGCAGCGCCGCTCGGGTCGGCCTGCGCGAGCGCCGGTGCGATTTGCTGCAGCCCGTCGGTGCGGCCCGATGCGATTTCCTGCGCGAGCCGGCGCAGCGCGGCATCGCCGATCGCGCCCGCGACGCCGGCTTTCAGGCTCGCGACGATCCCCGCGACCAGCACGAAGCCCATCGCCGCGATGTTCAGCGCGAGCGAGATCATCCGCGCGCTCATGTCGATGCCCGACGCCATCCCGGCCCGCGCGCTCGGCACCGCGCCCGTCGTCGTGTTGGTGACGGGCGTGTTCGTGAGCCCGAGCCCGATGCCGGCGATCACGCAGCCGGGCAGCATCGTGAGCCAGCTCGCGTGCTCGGCCGCGCTGCCGAGCCGCATCAGCGCGAAGCCGGCCGCGATCGTGAACAGGCCGCCCGGGATCACGACACCCGGCCCGTAGCGCAGCGCGAGCCGTTCGCCGACCGGCGGCGCGACCAGCGTCGGCAGCGTGTACGCGAGCAACGCAAGGCCGGCCGTCACGCTGTCGTAGCCGAGCGCGACCTGGAACCAGATCGGCAGGTAGATCATGAACGGCCAGAAGCTGAAGTTCATCCCCATCGAGCCGAAGATCGCGCCGGTGAACGCGCGAATCCGGAACACGGAGAAGTCGAACATCGGCCGCGCGCTCGCGCGTTCGGCGACGAAAAAGCCGATCAGCGCCAGCACGGTCGCGCCGAGCACGCCGAGGCCTGCCGCGCTCGTCAGCCCGAGTTCCGCGCTCTGCGTGATGTAGAACGCAAGGCCGAGCACCGCGAGCGACAGCGTGACGATGCCCGCCACGTCGAGCGTGCCCGCATGCGGATCGCGCGACTCCTGCACCGCGCCGCCGATCAGCACGAGCGCGACGGCCGCGAGCGGCGCATGGACGAGGAACACCCACGGCCAGCTCGCCAGCGCGACGATCGCGCCGCCGACGATCGGCCCGAAACCGAGCCCGATGCCGAACACGATGCCCCAGATCCCGAACGCGCGGCCGCGCTCGCGGCCTTCGCGGAACTGGTGCGACAACACCGCGATCTGGCAGATCAGCATCGCGCCGCCGCTCGCGCCCTGCAGCAGCCGGCCCGCGACGAGCACCGGCACGTTCGGCGCGAGCCCGCACAGCAGCGACGTCGCGCCGAACAGCACGGTGCCGATCACGTACACGCGCTTGCGGCCGAACCGGTCCGCGAGCGTGCCGGCCGCCATCAGCACCGTCGTACACGCGATCGTGTAAGCGTTCATGATCCACTGCATGCCGTTGAAATCGCCGTGCAGCACGTGTTCGAGCGTCGGCAGGATCACCGGCACGCTCGAGATTTCGAGGCCGAACATCAGCGACGTGAGACAGACGGCCGCGAGCGCGACCGCATTCCTGCGGGAGTCGGATAGCGTCATGCGTATTGCGCCGCGGCCCGGCGACAGGCCGCGCGCCTCCAGGTGAGAAAGGTTCGCCGCGTGCGGCCGGCGACGCACGCTGGACGGGAATCGGTACTATAGTGAGAATTTCACTCCCCATTGACGCACGTACTTCCACGAACTGGGGAATCACAGGACTCAATTGACCGACCCGCTATGACCGACCGACTCGACGGCGTGACGACCTTCGTCCAGGTGGTGGAATCGGGCAGCTTCGCGCTGGCCGCGGAGCGGCTCGACATGACGCGCTCGGCCGTCGGCAAGGCGGTCGCGCGGCTCGAGAAGCGGCTCGGCGCGCGGCTGCTGCAGCGCACGACGCGCAGCCAGAGCCTGACCGACGACGGCCAGGCGTACTACGACCGCTGCGTGCGCGCGCTCGCGGAACTGGAAGCGGCGGAAGCCGATCTCGATTGCGGCCGCAACGAGGCGCGCGGCAAGCTGCGGCTGAGCGTGCCGCTCGCGTTCGGGCACCACTGCGTGACGCCCATCGTGCTCGACCTCGCGCGCACCTATCCGCACCTGCGGATCGACGTGTCGATCACCGACCGTTTCGTCGATCTCGTCGAGGAAGGGATCGACCTCGCGGTGCGGATCGGCACGCTCGCGGACAGCACCAGCCTCGCGGTGCGGCGGCTCGGCACGCAATACGGCAGCCTCGGCGCGGCGCCGTCCTATCTCGCGCGCTACGGGATGCCGACGTCGCTCGACGATCTGAAGAACCACCGGACGATCGCGTATTCACGCTCGGGCGTACCGCAGCCGTGGGACCTGCGCGCGCCCGACGGCTCGACGGTGCGCGTCGACGTGCAGCACCAGCTCAGTTTCGACGACGTGCAGGCGATCGCGGCGGCCGGCGCGTCCGGGTTCGGGATCGCGTGGCTGCCGAGCTGGCTGCTCGATCACTACGTGAAGCGCGGCGAGATGGCGGTCGTGCTCGACCGCTGCTTCGTATGCGAAGGCGATATCCACGCGATCTGGCCGAAGACGCGCTACCTGCCGCGCAAGACGCGCTGCGTGATCGACGCGCTCGCGCAAGCCGTGCCGCCGATGATCGAGCGGTGAAATGAAATGAAGTGAGACGGGACGAAACCGACGCGCCGCCCGGCGCGTCGGGTGCTTACGCCGCGCCGAGATCAGCGAGCGGATGCGCGAACAGCTTCCACGGCGACGTCAGGAAATGCCGCACGCGTTCGGCGCGCAGCTCGACGAGCGACGCGGGCGCCCAGCGCGGCTTGCGATCCTTGTCGACGAGATGCGCGCGCACGCCTTCGCAGAAATCGCCTTCCTCGATCGCACGCGCGACGATGCCGAGCTCCATCCGGAACGATTCGGCGAGCGTCATCTGCCGGCCGCGCAGCAGCGCCTCGCGCGTCACGCACAGCATCGTCGGCGAATGGCCGGACAGCGCGTCGAGCGTCGCCTGCAGCCATTGACGATGTTCGCGCGTCAACTCCTCACGCGCGAGATCCTGCGTCAGCGTCGCGACGATCCGCTCAACGGTCGAGCGCTTGTCGAAGTGACGCACGATCCACGGCATCTGGCTGTCGAGCGCCGCATGCGGCACGACGTTGCACGGCGGTTCGAACACCTTGCGCAGCGCCGGCAACACGTCGCCGTCCCACTTCACGGATTCGATGCGCGTCTCGAACGTGTCGAGCCATGCGGACGGCACGCACAGATCCGCGAGCTTCGCGCTCAGCGCGTCGGCGCCCGACAACATCGCCCCCGTCAGCCCCACGTACAGTTCGAGCTCGACCGGCATACGCGACAGGAAATGCGTCGCGCCGACGTCGGGCACGAGGCCGATGCGCGTCTCGGGCATCGCGATCTTGCTGCGTTCGGTCGCGACGCGCAGCGCCGCGCCCTGCGCGAGCCCCATGCCGCCGCCCATCGTCACGCCGTCCATCAGCGCGACCACCGGCTTCGGGAACGTGTGGATCGCATGGTCGAGCCGGTATTCGTCGACGAAGAACGGCAGCCACGTTTCGCGCTGCGCCACCATCCGATGCAGCGCGCGCACGTCGCCGCCCGCGCAGAAACCTTTCTCGCCCGCGCCGCGCAATACGACCGCGACGATCTGGTCGTCGGTGCGGCAGCGTTCCAGCAGCGCGGCGAGCTCGCCGATCATCGCGTACGACAGCGCGTTGAGCGCGGCCGGCCGGTTCAGCGTGATCAGCGCCACGCGGTTCACCACGCGGAACAGCACTTCGGGCGCGTGTTTCGCGAAGGCGTCGTGAGTCGTCACCGGCGTGCTCATCGTTGCGGCTCTCCATCGGTGCGCCATTGCGGCGCGCGCTTGCCGAGAAACGCGGCCACGCCTTCGCGCGGATCGTTCGTGTCGAACAGGTCGACGAAGCGTTCGCGCTCGACCGCGAGCGCCGCGCTGCGCGGCACGCCGCGGCGCGCGAGGCCGATCAGCTCCTTGCTGTAGGCAACCGCGTGCGGGGCTTGCCGCGCGACGTTGTGCGCCAGCGCCAGCGCCGCATCGCGTGCCGCGCCGCTCTCGACCACGTCTTCGACGAGGCCGATCCGGAGCGCGGTCGCCGCGTCGACGCGTGCGCCGGTCAGGATGATCTTCTTCGCCCAGCCCTCGCCGACGAGCCAGGGCAGCGTCTGCGTGCCGAGCCCGCACGGCAGCAGGCCGACCGACGGCTCGGGCAGCGCCATCTGCGCATGCGTTTCGGCAATCCGCAGGTCGCACGCGAGCGCGCATTCGAGGCCGCCGCCCATCGCATAACCATTGATCGCCGCGATCGTCACGACGCGCGCGTCGTGCAGCGCCTCGAACGCCGCGCCGAAGCGCGCCGCCATCGCGCGCGCAACGGCGCGGTCGCCGTCGGCGAACGTGTTGAGGTCGGCGCCCGCGCTGAAGAACTTCGGGCCGTCGCCCGTGATCACCAGTGCGCGCACGCGCGGGTTCGCGTTCAGTTCGGCGACGGTTTCCTGCAGTTGCTGCAGCCCCTCGGCGGTAAAGGCGTTCGCGGGCGGACGCTTGAGCGTCGCGCACGCGATCGCGCCGTCGTCGACGTAGTCCAGTTCGATCATCATGCGTCCTTCTTCGGTGCCGGTTGGTACAGGCGGATCACCGCCGAGAAATCGAGCTGCCCGTCGCCGCGGCTGCTCATCGTCTGGTACAGCTGCTGCGCGAGCGCGCCGAGATAGACGGGCTGGCGCGCCTGCTTCGCGGCGTCGTTCGCGAGGCCGAGATCCTTCAGCATCAGGTCGGTGCCGAAGCCGCCCGAGTAGCCGCGCGAAGACGGCGCCGTCTCGATCACGCCCGGGTACGGGTTGTAGGTATCCGAGCTCCAGCAGCGGCCCGTCGACGTGTTGACGATGCCGGCCAGCACCTTCGGGTCGATGCCGAGCGCGACGCCGAGCGACATCGCTTCCGACACGGCCGCCATCGAGATGCCGAGCACGAGGTTGTTGCAGACCTTCGCGACCTGCCCCATGCCCGTCGCGCCGCAATGGACGATGTTCTTGCCCATGCCCGCGAGCACGGGCTTCACGCGCTCGAAATCCGCATCGCTGCCGCCGACCATGAAGGTCAGCGTGCCGGCCGCCGCGCCGCCGGTGCCGCCGGACACCGGCGCATCGACGAACGCGCCGCCGTGCTCGCGCACGAGCGCACCGAACGCCTGCGCGCTCGCCGGGTCGATCGTGCTCGAATCGATCACGGTCGCGCCCGCGCCGAGGCCGGCCAGCACGCCGTTCTCGCCCGACAGCACCGAGCGCACGTGCGGTGCGGCCGGCAGCATCGTGATCACGAACGTCGCGCCCGATGCCGCGTCGCGCGGCGACGCCGCCACCTGCGCGCCGGCGTCCTGCAATGCGCGCAATGCGTCGGCACTGAGGTCGAACGCGTGCACTTCGTGGCCCGCTTTCAGCAGGTTCAGCGCCATCGGGGCGCCCATGTGGCCGAGGCCGATAAAGCCGATTTTCATGTTCGTGTCCTCTGTGCTCAATGCAGCCGGATCGTCATGTTCACCGGAGCGGCCGTCGTGTCGTCGTCGAACCAGCGCGCGGTGACGGTTTTCGTCTGCGTGTAGAACTGCACGACCTGCTTGCCGTACGGGCCGAGATCGCCGAGCTTCGAGCCGCGCGAACCGGTGAAGCTGAAGAACGGCACGGGCACCGGAATCGGGATGTTGATGCCGACCTGGCCGATGTCGATTTCGCTCTGGAACTTGCGCGCGGCCGCGCCACTCTGCGTGAACAGGCCCACGCCGTTGCCGAACGGGTTCGCGTTGACGAGCGCGATCGCGTCGTCGAGCGTGTCGGCTTCGAGCACGACGAGCACCGGCCCGAAGATTTCGTGCGTGTAGATCGACATGCCGGTATTCACGCCCGAGAAGATCGTCGGGCCGATGAAGTTGCCGCTTTCGTAGCCGGGCACCTTCACGTCGCGGCCGTCGAGCTCGAGCTTCGCGCCTTCCTTCACGCCGGCTTCGATCAGCGACAGGATGCGCGCCTTCGCGCCGCGCGACACGACCGGGCCGACGTCGGTGCCGGCTTCCGCGCCCGCGTTGACTTTCAGCAGCTTCGCCTTCGCGACGAGGTCAGGCAGCCAGTCGCGCGCCTCGCCGACCAGCACCGCGACCGACGTCGCCATGCAGCGCTGCCCGGCCGCGCCGAAGCCCGCGCCGACCAGCGCATTGATCGTCTGCTCGCGGTTCGCATCGGGCAGCACGACCGCGTGATTCTTCGCGCCCATCATCGACTGCACGCGCTTGCCGTGCTCGCTGCCGAGCTTGTACACGTGCGTGCCGACCGCCGTCGAGCCGACGAACGAGATCGCCTTCACGAGCGGATCCGTGCAGATCGCGTCGACCACTTCCTTGCCGCCGTGCACGACGTTCAGCACGCCCTTCGGCACGCCGGCCTCGATCGCGAGTTCGACGAGCTCCATCGTCGACAGCGGGTCCTGCTCGGACGGCTTCAGCACGAACGTGTTGCCGCACACGATCGCCATCGGGAACATCCACAGCGGGATCATCGCGGGGAAATTGAACGGCGTGATGCCCGCGCACACGCCGAGCGGCTGGCGCAGCGTGTAGGTGTCGACGCCGCCCGCGACGTTCTCCGCGAATTCGCCGAGCTGCAGCGAACCGATCGAGCACGCGTGCTCGACCACTTCGAGGCCGCGGAAGATGTCGCCTTCGGCGTCGGGAATCGTCTTGCCCTGCTCGGCCGTCAGCGTCTTCGCGATGCGCTGCTGGTTCGTGCGCACGAGATCCTGGAACTTCAGCATGATCCGCATGCGCGCGGCGATCGGCGTGTTCTTCCACGTCGCAAACGCGGTGTGCGCGGCCTGCACGGCCGCGTCGACTTCCGCGACGGTCGCGAACGGCACGCGCGCGAGCACCTGCTGCGTCGCCGGGTTGACGATGTCGCGCCACTCGCTCGTGGCGGACTCGACGAAGGCGCCGTCGATCAGCAGCTTGACCGTCGGCACGTCTTGCCCCGTGCGGGGCGTCGGATTCGCGTTCATCGATCGTTTCTCCTTGCAGAAGGCCGCGAAGCGGAATCCCGCGCGGCGGCCGGTTCGGTTCGGCGGTGGGCGGCGGCCGCGCCATGCGGCGCGCACGGCCCGCGCCCGGTCATTTCAGTTCGGCGGCGAAATCTTCTTCCCAGTATTCGCCGGGCATCCGCGCGGTCGCGTCGTCGCCGCGCTCGATCTCGCGGCGGCGCAGCTCGACGCGGCGGATCTTCCCGGAAATCGTCTTCGGCAAGTCCGCGAACTGCAGGCGGCGGATGCGCTTGTACGGCGCGAGCTTCTCGCGCGAGAAACGGAAGATCTCCAGCGCGAGCGCGGGGCTTTCCTCGTAGCCCTGGCGCAGCGTGATGAAGGTCTTCGGCACCGACAGCCGCACGGGGTCGGGGCTCGGCACGACGGCCGCCTCGGCGATCGCCGGATGCTCGATCAGCACGCTCTCGAGTTCGAACGGGCTCAGCCGGTAATCGGACGACTTGAACACGTCGTCCGCGCGGCCGATGTACACGTAGTAGCCGTCGTCGCCGCGCATCGCGATGTCCGACGTGCGGTAATGGCCGTCGCGCATCGCGTAGGCCGTTGCATCGGGGTTGTTCGCGTAGCCGTTCATCAGCCCGACCGGGCGCGTCGCATCCGGGCCGATCGGCAGCGCGACTTCGCCTTCGGTCACGGGCACGCCGTCCGGATCGAGCAGTGCGATCCGGTAGCCGGGCAGCGGCCGGCCCATCGAGCCCGCGACGACCGGCTGGCCCGGCGAGTTGCCGATCAGGCAGGTCGTCTCGGTCTGGCCGTAGCCGTCGCGGATCGTGATGCCCCATGCCTTCTTCACGCGCTCGATGATCTCTGGATTCAGCGGCTCGCCCGCGCCGACGATCTCGCGCAGCTTCACGTCGAACGACGCGAGCGGCTGCTGCACGAGCATCCGCCACACCGTCGGCGGCGCGCACAGCGTCGTCACCTGGTATTTGACGATCGCGTCGAGCACGACCTTCGGCTCGAAGCGCGCGTAGTTGAACGCGAACACGCACGCCTGCGCATTCCACGGCGCGAAGAAGCAGCTCCATGCGTGCTTCGCCCAGCCCGGCGAGCTGATGTTCCAGTGGATGTCGCCCGGCTGCAGGCCGACCCAGTACATCGTCGACAGATGGCCGACCGGATAGGTGCGGTGCGTATGCTCGACGAGCTTCGGCTTCGACGTCGTGCCCGACGTGAAGTACAGCAGCATCGGATCGTTCGCATGCGTGACGGCGTCCGGCTCGAACGCGGCGCTCGCGGCGTGGCCGTCGTTCATCGCGAGCCAGCCCGCGCGCGGCGCACCGGCGACGATCTTTTGCGCGAGGCCGAGGTCGGGTTGCTCGAATTTTTCGGTTTCGTTCTCGTCGACGATCGCGTATTTCGCGCCGCCGATCTGCACGCGGTCGCGCACATCGTCGGGCGACAGTTGCGTGGTCGCGGGCAGCACGATCGCGCCGAGCTTCATCGCGGCGAGCATCGCGTCCCACAGCTCGACACGGTTCGGCAGCATCAGCAGGATGCGGTCGCCGCGCCCGACGCCGATCGAGCGCAGCCAGTTCGCGATCCGCGACGAGCGCTCGGACATCTGCGCGAACGAATACGGATCGCCCGTACCGGTCGCCGCGTCGACGATCCACAGCGCGGGCTGGTCGTTGCCGCGCGCCATCGGGTCGAAGTAGTCGAGCGCCCAGTTGAACGCATCGAGCACCGGCCATTCGAAATCGCGGTAGGCGGTTTCGTAGTCGGTGCGATGGCGCAGCAGAAAGTCGCGTGCGTCCAGGAATGCCTGTACCGTCATCGTGTCCTCCAGTCTCCATGTCTCGCGGTCAACCGGCGCCTGCGCGGCAACGCACGTCCGATTCGCTTTTGCGCGGCGCACGGTCACGTCGTTGCGTGCCGCGTTCGCCGCGCTGCCCTCGTGCCCTTCGTGATGCTGTCGCCTGGGTGCCGTCGCGGCTCAAAGCTGCCGCGCGATCACCATCCGTTGCACTTCGCTGGTGCCTTCGTAAATCTGCGTGATGCGCGCGTCGCGATAGTGACGCTCGACTTCGTAATCGACCAGGTAGCCGTAGCCGCCGTGAATCTGGATCGCGTCCGAGCACACGCGCTCGGCCATCTCGGAGGCGAACAGCTTCGCCTGCGATGCTTCCGACAGGCACGGCAGCCCGGCCGTGCGCAGCTTCGCCGCGTGATGCACGAGCAGGCGCGCGGCGTTGATCTGCGTGGCCATGTCGGCGAGCTTCTGCTGGATCGCCTGATGCTCGGCAATCGGCTTGCCGAACTGCACGCGCTCGCCCGCATAACGGCGCGCCTTGTCGAACGCGGCGCGCGCGATGCCGAGCGCCTGCGCGGCGATGCCGATCCGGCCGCCTTCGAGATTCGACAGCGCGATCTTGAGGCCCTCGCCGCGATTGCCGAGCAGGTTCTCTTCCGGGATCGCGCAGTTCTCGAACGTGATCGGGCACGTATCCGACGCGCGGATGCCCATCTTCTTCTCGGGTTTGCCGACGATGAAGCCCGGCGTGTCGGTCGGCACCAGGAACGCGGAAATCCCGCGCTTGCCGGCTTCCGGGTCGGTCATGGCAAAAACGATCGCCACACCCGCGCGCTGGCCGTTGGTCACGAACTGCTTCGCGCCGTTCAGCACCCATTTACCGTCGCGCAGCTCCGCGCGCGTGCGCAGGTTGTTCGCCTCGGAGCCGGCTTGCGGCTCGGTCAGGCAGAACGCGCCGATCACGCGGCCGGCCGCCATGTCGGCCAGCCAGCGATCCTTCTGTGCAGGCGTGCCGAAGCCGAGGATCGGCCCGCAGCCGACCGAGTTGTGCACGCTCATGATCGTCGCGCACGCGGCGTCGCCGGCAGCGATTTCCTCCATCGCCAGCGCATACGCGACGTAATCCGTGTACGCGCCGCCCAGCTCCTGCGGCACGATCATCCCGAGCAGGCCGAGTTCGCCGAGCTGCGCGACGATGGCGTCGGGCAGATGCGCGTCGTGGTCCCATTGCGCGGCGTTCGGCGCCAGCATCTCGGTGGCAAAAGCGCGCGCGGCATCGCGGATCATCCGCTGGTCTTCGGTGTAAAGCTCGTCCATGGCGCTGCTGTCTCCCGCGGCCGCCTGACGCGACCGTCCTTGCGTTTCGATGCAACAAGTGTAGGCAAGCGCGCGCGACTGTTCGATGCTCGCGTCGCTCATTTACACTGAGCGTTTTTGCCACACCGGCGACACCGATGAAGCAGGAAGACAAGGGAACCATCGCGATCAGCCTCGTCGCTTACAGCGTCGCGCTCGCGACCCGGCGCGGCGTCGAGGCCGAGCCGCTGCTCGCGCAGGCCGGCATCGCGCCCGCGCTGCTCGGGCAGCCGCGCGCGCGCGTGTCCGCGCAGCAATACGGCGCGCTGTGGAACGCGATCGCGCGCGCGCTCGACGACGAGTTTTTCGGGCAGGATCGCCACCCGATGCGCAGCGGCAGCTTCATCGCGATGAGCCAGGCCGCGCTGTCCGCGAAGGACGGGCTGCATGCGATGGCACGCGCGGTGAATTTCATGCACTGCGTGCTCGACGATCTGCACGCGGAACTCGACGCCAATCCGCAGCGCGTGCGGCTGCGCTTCGTGCACCGCAACAACGGCGCGACGCCCGCGATGTTCACGTACGCGACCTATTTCATCATCGTCTACGGCCTCACCTGCTGGCTGATCGGGCGGCGCATCCCGCTGCTGCACGCGAGCTTCCGCTGCGACACACCGCCCGCCGACCACGAATACCCGTCGATGTTCTGCGACGACATGCGCTTCAACGAGCCCGATTCGTATGTGGATTTCGATCCAGAATTCGCGACGCTGCCGGTCGTGCAGAACGCGAAGACGCTGAAGACGTTCCTGCGCAACGCGCCGGCGAGCTTCATCGTCAAGTACCGCAACCCGAACGCGCTCGCGCAGCGCGTGCGCACGGTGCTGCGCGGGATGCCGCCCGCCGCGTGGCCGGGCGCGGGCGGGATGGCCGCGCGGCTGCACGTGGCCGAGGCGACGCTGCGCCGCAAGCTGCACCAGGAAGGCCACGCCTACCAGTCGATCAAGGACACGCTGCGGCGCGATCTCGCGTTCGAGGCGCTGGCCGATCCGGCGCGCACGATCGCCGACGTCGCGGCGGCAACCGGTTTCGCGGAGCCGAGCGCGTTCTACCGCGCGTTCCGTAAATGGAGCGGGCGCAGTCCGGCCGACTATCGCGACGAAGTGCTCGCGCGGGGCGGCGGCGCGGTCTGAAGCCTCCCGCAGCGGCCCGGGTTTCGCGCTTTGCGCCGAAACCGCCTAATCTTTAAGCATCGGGCCAACGCCCTTTCCGCGAGCCAGGCGGCGCGCGGCCGCGCGCCGCCCGGACGCCCCGATGCGCTTTCACCGTCACGGGCCGCCGCCGGCGCTTGCCGCGTCCGGCGGCCGTCCCCATCACCCGCTGTCCACGCGGGTCGCACGCGCCGCACTGTTCGCGGCGCTGCTCGTCGTGTGCGCGGCCGTCGCCGCGCCGCCGCCCGCCGCTGCCCCCGCCGCCGCGCCGCCGGTCATCGTGATCCCCGTCAACGGCGCGATCGGGCCGGCCAGCGCCGATTTCATCGTTCGCTCGCTCGAACGGGCCGCACGCGAGCGCGCGCCGCTCGCGATCCTGCAGCTCGACACGCCCGGCGGCCTCGACACGTCGATGCGGCAGATCATCAAGGCCATCCTCGGCTCGCCCGTGCCGGTCGCCGCGTTCGTCGCGCCGGGCGGTGCGCGGGCTGCGAGCGCGGGCACCTACATCGTTTATGCGAGCCACTTCGCGGCGATGGCGCCCGGCACCAATCTCGGCGCGGCGTCGCCGGTGCAGCTCGGCATCGGCGGCGCCACGCCGCCGGGCGCGAACCCTGCCGCGCCGCGGGCGCCGGCGGCCGGCGCGTCGGGCGCGTCGGATGCATCCGCGACACCGGCCGCGCTGCCGACCGACACGCAATCGACCGAGATCCGCAAGGCGATGCAGGACGCCGCCGCGTACATCCGCGGCCTCGCGCAATTGCGCGGGCGCAATGCCGAATGGGGCGAGCGCGCGGTACGCGAAGCCGTCAGCCTGTCGGCGAATGAAGCGCGCGCGCAGCACGTCGTCGACCTGATCGCGCAGGACCCGGCCGATCTCGCGCGCCAGCTCGACGGCCACAGCGTGACGACCACCGCCGGCACGGTGCGGCTCGCGACCGCGCATGCGCCGCTCGTCGTGGTCGAACCCGACTGGCGCAGCCGCTTCCTGTCGATCATCACCGATCCGAACGTCGCGCTGATCCTGCTGACGATCGGCATCTACGGCCTCTTCTTCGAGTTCGCGAACCCCGGCTTCGTGCTGCCGGGCGTCGTCGGCACGATCTGCCTGCTGATCGGGCTGTTCGCGATGCAGTTGCTGCCGGTCAGCTACGCGGGCCTCGGCCTCGTGCTGCTCGGCCTCGGCTGCCTGGTGGCCGAGGCATTCCTGCCGACCTTCGGCGTGCTCGGTTTCGGCGGGATCGTGTCGTTCACGATCGGCGCGCTGATGCTGATCGACACCGACGTGCCCGGCTACGGGATTCCGTGGCCCGTGATCGCGAGCCTGGCGCTCGGCGGCGGGCTGCTGGTCGCGGGCGTGTCGAGCGTCGCGCTGCGCGCGCGGCGCCGCCCGGTCGTGACGGGCGCCGAGGCGATGCTCGGCAGCATCGGCGAAGTGCTCGACGACGGCCTGCGCGCCGACCAGCCGCCAGGCGCGGCCGGCCCCGCGCCGTCGGCCGCGGGCTGGGCGCGCGTGCACGGCGAGCGCTGGCGCGTCGCGAGCAGCGTGCCGCTCGCCGCCGGCTGCCGCGTGCGCGTCACGGGCCGTCACGGCCTGCTGCTCACCGTCGCCCCGCTCTACGACCTGCCGGAGCAGGAACAACAACACCAGGGAGAACCAACATGATGGGCTACACGTTCGGCCTCAGCAGCGTCCTGATCGTCTTCGTCGTGGTGCTCGTCGCGTCGTCGATCCGCATCTTCCGCGAGTACGAGCGCGGCGTCGTGTTCATGCTCGGCCGTTTCTGGAAAGTGAAGGGGCCGGGGCTCGTGCTGATCATCCCGATCGTCCAGCAGGTCGTGCGGATCGACCTGCGCACCATCGTGTTCGACGTGCCGCCGCAGGACGTGATCACGCGCGACAACGTGTCGGTGAAGGTCAATGCGGTCGTGTATTTCCGTGTCGTCGATCCGGAGAAGGCCGTGATCCAGGTCGCGCGCTTCTTCGACGCGACGAGCCAGCTGTCGCAGACGACGCTGCGCTCGGTGCTCGGCAAGCACGAACTCGACGCGCTGCTGGCCGAGCGCGAACAGTTGAACGCCGACATCCAGAAAACGCTCGATGCGCAGACCGACGCGTGGGGGATCAAGGTATCGAACGTCGAGATCAAGCACGTCGACCTGAACGAGACGATGATCCGCGCGATCGCGCGGCAGGCCGAGGCCGAGCGCGAGCGGCGCGCGAAGGTGATCCATGCGGAAGGGGAATTGCAGGCGTCCGAGAAGCTGCTGCAGGCCGCGCAGCGGCTCGCGCAGGAGCCGCAGGCGATGCAGTTGCGCTATCTGCAGACGCTGACGACGATCGCGGCGGACAAGAATTCGACCATCGTGTTTCCGCTGCCGATCGATTTGCTGGGGGCGTTGCTGGACCGGTTGGGCCCGCCGCGCGAGCGCTGAGACGCCCGGGCGCCGGCCCGCACGACGCACCCGTCGATCCCGGGCGACGCCGGGCCCCGACGGCCCGGCGCGCGGCCCGCGTCAAGCCAGCAGCTTGCGTTCGGTCTTGCCGTACTTGATCGACTTCTCGTCCGGAATCATCAGGCCCGTATGCTCGTCGCGGCCCTGCAGCAGGAAGCGCGCGTCCGGCTTGCCGACCTGCTCGGCCGCGAGCTTGCTGTCCGCGCCGATCTCGCCCTTCTTCATCCGGTTGACGATCACGCCGGCCGCGGTGTCCTTGAAGTCGCGCAGCATCCACGCGTCGCCGTCGCTGTCGCCGAACACCAGCAGCGGGCCATAGCCTTTCTTCGATTCGAGGACGTTGCGGATGCCCACCGTCTTGCCGGGCCCCCAGTTGAAATGCCAGCCGGCCGGATAGGTGCTCGTGTACTTGCCGTCCCGCATGTCGAGGCGCAGGCCGATCACGTTCTCGGGCGGCACGCCGTAGCCGTAGTTCGGATTGCCGGCGAATACGCGCACGACATCGTCGAGCGACGCCGTGCTCACGTACACGTCGATGCCGTTCGCGCGCAGCGTGTGCATCACCGCGCGGATTTCCTCATGAATGCGAATGCCGTGGAAATGCGTGTCGGCCACCACGCCGGCCTTGCCCGGCAGCGTCTTCGGGCTTTCGTAGCGGACCTTGCGCAGCGCGTCGCCGATACCGTAGTTGTCCGACGCTTCCGCCATCGCCTGCAGCTCGGCGGTCGTCATGTTCCGGTAGAAGTAGATGATCCACTTGTAGCCGATCTCGAGCGGGTGCGTGTCGCAGATCGCGTCGTACATGAAGTACAGCTTCGCGCGGAAAACCTTGAACTGATCGGTTTCGCGAATCTCGTCCAGGCTCTTGCTACCGCCGAAACCCGTGTAGTTCGCGTACAGCCAGCGATAGTCGGATTCGACGTCGGCGGCGAGGTTTTCCATCGTCACGGGCTTGCCGTCGATCGTCGTGTAGTCCTTCATGAAGGCGCCCTTCGGCACGTCCTTCCACATCACCTCGACGAATTCGTCCGGCGTCAGCTTGTACTGCAGATGGTTGATCTGGTACATCAGCAACGCCTCTTCGCAGTCGTTCATGATGCACGTGTTGTCCCAATCGAACACGGCGTACGGGCGGCGCTTGCCGTCGTAGCGCGCGCTCGCGACGCCGTGCTGGTCGAGTACCGCCTGCAGGCGCGCGGCGTTGAACGGCGACCAGCGGCCCGGGTCCAGCGCATCGGGTGCGGCTGCGCTCTTCGCGCCGGCCGTGCCGGTCTTGAGCATCAGCGACGTCGCGGCGGTCGCCGCGGCAAGGGTGTTCATGAAGTGGCGGCGTTGCATGGTCTCTCCCCGTGGAATTGTCGAATCGGTCCGGCCGTCCCGGTGCGCGGCGCACCGGCGGCTCATCGGCGGCGCGAAGCCCGGATGGCTCCGCAACGGCGGCGAATGATCTGGCGAAAATATGGCAGCAATTTGACAGCGTCACGCCGCGACGCGACGACGAGTTGATCCGGCGCGACATGCCGGGCCGTCGCACATGCGGCCATCCGGGCAGCGCCGGGGCCGCTCGCGCGCCCCTGGCCGGCGCGCCCGATCCGTACGCGTGTGCGCCGACCGCCATCCGGCCCCGCCTCCGGAAACCTAGAGCCTCCCCTCCATTTCCCCCTTCCATTAGGAGAAATCCTCATCTCCAAGGGCTGCCGCGCCCCGCCGAACCGGCTATTATCTTTACATCATTCAATGGCACATTAAATGCTGACTGAATAATTCGCGACAGAGACATTCGCGGATGCATTCCGGATCAGCGCCCTGCTTTGCATAGAACCCGAGTCAGCGCCGACGCGCCAGCTCCGGTCGACAAATGGAGACGCATCATGGCCGATCACCCGCTGCCGGAAGTCCACCTCGACGAGTTGCCGCAATTCCGCGCGGTCCAGCAGCTTGCGTACCGCTGCGTCGAAACCGTCGGCGCGATGCTCTACCCCGGCATCACCGAGAAGGAGGCCGCGCGCCTCCTGACCGAATGGCTGCAGGACAACGGCGTGCACGACTGGCTGCACAAGCCGTTCGCGTGGTTCGGCGACCGCACCGCGTTCGAGGGCTTCTCGGGCCTCAAGCACATGGGCGGCTTCAATCTCGCGTTCTTCCCGAGCAACCGGCAGCTCGAAACCGACATGCCGGTGATCCTCGACGTCGCGCCCGTGCTCGACGGCATCGTCGCCGACGTCGGCTACGCGCACTGCCTCGGCGAGAACCCGATCCTCGAACAGTTGCAGGACGACCTGATGGACCATCGCGACATGATCGTGCGGCTCGTGAAGGCGCGCCGGCCGATGGCCGAGGTCGCGCAGGAAGTCGACGCGCTGTGCCGCCGCCAGGGCGTCGAGCCGCGCCACAAGGCGTATCCGTTCAAGGTGCTCGCGCATCGCGTCGCGAAGATCCACAAGCTGTCGAAGCCGCGCTTCGTCGCGCGCTTCGGGCTGAATGCGACGCGCAACCTGCTGCTCGACCAGGGCCGCGCGGCGAAACAGCAAGGCTGGTCGCCGCTGTGGTCGATCGACCGCCGCTCCGAGCATGCGCCCGTGCCGGGCCTGTGGGCCGTCGAGCCGCATCTCGGCTTCGCCGGCGTCGGCGCGAAATTCGAAGAGCTGCTCGTGATTACCGACGACGACGCGTACTGGCTCGACGACGACCTGCCGCACGTGCGCCGCTGGCAGCGCCGCCAGGCCGAACGCACGCAGGCCGTCGCGACCGTGCCGGCCACCGCCTGACGCGCCCGCGCCCTTCCTCCCGAATCCCTGAACGACGGACTCACGATGCAGCCTCTTTCCGACGAAGCGCCGCTGGCCCTGTTCGAATCGGTTCACAGCGAGACAGCTGTCGCCTCCGGCGACCTGACGCTCGCGGTCAGGACCTGGGGCGACCCGGCCCGCTCGCCGGTCGTGCTCGTGCACGGCTATCCCGACGACAGCAGCGTCTGGCAGCACGTCGCGCCGCTGCTCGCGCGCAAGCACTACGTGATCGCGTACGACGTGCGCGGCGCGGGCCTGTCCGGCGTGCCGAAGCGCACGGCCGACTATCACCTCGCGAAGCTGACCGACGACTTCGTCGCGGTGATCGACGCGCTCTGCCCCGGCCGCACGGTGCACCTGATCGCGCACGACTGGGGCTCGATCCAGGGCTGGGAATTCGTCACCGATCCGCGCCTGGCCGGCCGCATCGCGTCGTACACGTCGTGCTCGGGGCCGTGCCTCGACCATGTCGGCTTCTGGCTGCGCGAACGCGTGCTGCGCCCGACGCCCGCGTCGCTCGGCAAACTCGGCGGCCAGCTCGTGCGCTCGTGGTACGTGTACCTGTTCCACCTGCCGTTCATCCCCGAGCTCGGCTGGCGGCTGTGGCTCGGCCGCGCATGGCCGCGCCTGCTGCGCCGGCTCGAGAAAACGCCCGTCGCGCCGCGCCCGACGCAAGCCGACGACGGCGCGCGCGGCGTGCGCCTCTATCGCGCGAACTTCATCCGCTGCCTGTTCACGCCGCGCGAACGCTACGCGCATGCGCCCGTGCAGACGATCGTGCCGCTCGGCGACAAATACGTGAGCCCGGCGCTGTCCGAGAACCTGTCGCGCTGGGTGCCGCAGTACTACCGCCGCGAAGTCGCGGCCGGCCACTGGCTGCCGCTCGCCGATCCCGCACGCTTCGCGGATCTCGCCGGGCAACTGATCGACGCGGTCGAATCGGGCGACGAGCCGCCCGCGCTCGCGAAGGCCCGGCGCAGCGCGAAAACCGGCCGCTTCAGCGGCAAGGTCGCGGTCGTCACCGGCGCGGGCAGCGGCATCGGCCGCTGCGCGGCCCTCGCGTTCGCACACGAAGGCGCGACGATCGTCGCGTGCGACATCGATCTCGCGAGCGCCGAGCGCACCGCGCTGCTGATCGGGCTGACCGGCGCGCAGGCGCATGCGAAACGCGTCGACGTCGGGTCCGCCGACGAAATGGAAGCGCTCGCGACGTGGGTCGGCAGCGAACTCGGCGGCGCGGACGTCGTGATCAACAACGCGGGCATCGGCATGGCCGGCGGCATCCTCGACACGAGCACGCGGCACTGGGAGCGCATCCTGCACGTGAACCTGTGGGGCGTGATACACGGCTCGCGGTTGTTCGCGCAGCAGATGGCCGCGCGCGGCACCGGCGGCCACATCGTCAACACCGCGTCGGCCGCCGCGTTCGGGCCGTCGCGCGACCTGCCCGCGTATGCGACGACGAAGGCCGCGGTGCTGATGCTCAGCGAATGCATGCGCGCGGAACTCGCGGAGAAAGGGATCGGTGTGACGGCCGTGTGCCCGGGTTTCGCGGAAACCGGAATCATGGCGTCGACGCAATACGCGGGCGCCAACGCACAGGACGAAGCGCGGCTGCGCAAGCGCGCGACGAAGCTGTACCAGATGCGCGGCCTGAAACCCGAAACCGTCGCGCAGGCGATGGTCGACGGCGTGCTGCGCAACCGCCCCGTCGTCGCGGTCGGCGGCGAAGCGCACGCGATGCGTTTCGTCGGCCGTTTCATGCCGTGGCTCGGCCGGATGATCGCCCGCGTCAGCATGGCATCGCATTGACGGCGCACGCCGCCGCACCGAGGGAGACACAAATGACCGATACCGCCGACTATCACAAGATCAAGGCCCGGCACGTGAAGTTCGACTTCAGCGACACGCCGATCACCTGGGTGCCGAACGACCCGGGCAGCACGCACATCATCAACACGCTGAACCTGCTGTTCCCGGAAGGCGAGCTGTGGTTCTGCCGCGTGTACAACAAGGCGCTGCCGCTCATCACCGATGCGCGCCTGCGCGACGAAGCCGAAGGGTTCCTGCGGCAGGAAGCGGTACATTCGCGTTCGCACGGCGGCGTGCTCAAGCACTACTACGACCGGCACGGGATCGACACGAAGCCGTTCACGCAGAAGCTCAACCGGCTGTTCACGCGCGTGCTCGGCGAACAGCCGCTCGGGCTGAAGATCGGCCATACGCGTTTCTGGCTGCGGCAACAGCTCGCGGTGATCGCGTCGCTCGAACATTTCTTCGGCTATCTGGGCAACTGGGTGCTCAATGCACACGGGCTCGACGAAGGAAAAGCCGACCCGACGATGGTCGACCTGCTGCGCTGGCACGGCGCCGAGGAAGTCGAGCACCGCACCGTCGCGTTCGACATCTACCGGCACCTGGGCGGCACCTATCCGGAGCGCTGCGTGCACATGGCGTTCGTGATCGTGCTGCTGCTCTACTACATCACCACCGGCGCGAAGTTCATGTACAAGCGCGACCCGGCGGCCGGCCGCTATCCGGGCTTCGCGCTCGCGTGGTGGCAGGGCTCGCGGCGCGGGCACCTGCCGTCGTTCTGGAAGGTGATCGGCGCGGCGTTGCGTTATTTCAAGCCGAGCTATACGCCGCACCACGAAGGCTCGACCGAGCAGGCGCTCGCCTACCTTGCGCGCTCGCCGGCGGCACAGGCGGCCGCGCATGGCGGCAACTGGGGCACGGCGAAGGGCGCGTAACGAGGTGCTTAACGGGGCGCTTAACGGAGCGCGTGGCGGGTTTTCAGCGGGTTTCTGCCGGTTCGGCGGGCGGCGCCCGCCGAAATGCGTACAATCGCGGCTTCATTTCCCGGAGGTGCCGCGATGGCCATGAAGAAAACCGATCTCGAAAAGAACAAGGCGCTCAAGCTGACGCAAGCCATGAAGCAGTCCGGCGCCGCGCGCTTCGGCAAGGCTGCCGACGATGCGGCGAAGCTCGATCGCCGCGCGCAGCGCAAGCTCGACCAGGAACAGGGGCTCGTGCCGTTCGCGTGCAAGCTCAACGCCGAGCTCGTCGAACAGCTGAAGGCGCGCGCCGCCACGCATCCGGAAGGGATGACGGGCCTGCTGTCCGAGCTGCTCGTGAACGGGCTCGCGCAACGCGACGCGTAACCGCTACGTATCTCGAAAATTCCGTTGACATTGCTGCGCTGCCACGACACACTCGTTCGCATGCCTATGCTCAAGCCAATCGCCATCGCGAATACGAAACCAGTGAACGCCCATACGGGGCGATCACCGGAGGCGCTTGTGCATTAGCATCGCGATTCAGTTACGCATGTCACAAGGCCTCGCCGGAAACGGATGAGGCCTTTTTGTTTTGGTGCGCGTCATCCCGCCCGGCTCAACGGATGGAGATGACGATGGACCAAGCAAGCCGGCTGGTTGTTTGCCCCGATCGGTGCCGCACCGACACGATCGCATTGCCTAGAGTCGTGATGCATTTCACGGTCGCGCCGCGCAAGACGCTGACGTGGCGCGCGCGGCGCGACGCCGAGATCCGCGTACACGACGCGACGCTGTGGATCACGCGCGCCGGAAGCGTCGACGATTACTGGATACGCGCCGGCGACGTGCTGCGCGTGCAGTGCGGCGATCGCATCTGGATGAGCACCGACGACGACCGGCCTGTCGAAGCATCGATCACGACGGCGTACACGATGAAGCACGACGCATGGTTTCAGCGTGCGCTCGCGCAGATGCGCGGCATGCTACGCGTGAGAAGGCGAAGTCGCACATGACGAACCCGTCGCCGCGCATGCGATACGTATGCGGGCGACGTCATGAAAACCGGCCACGCGCGCGGCGACTCACCTTCCGCACATATCTCGAAAATTGTCGTTGACAACATCGCATCACGCAGACAAACTCGTTCGCATGCCTACGTTCAAGCTCATCGCCATCGCGATTCAATGCCCGGTGAACATTCGAAAGAATGGATCACGGGAGGCGCTTGTGCGTTAGCAATCGAGCAGTACCGCATGTCACACAAGGCCTCACCGGAAACGGATGAGGCCTTTTTGTTCTGGTGCGCGTCATCCGTCCGGCTCACTGAATGGAGAAGACGATGGACCACGCAAGCCAACTGTTTGATCGTCCCGATCGGCGCTCTGCCGGCTCGATCGCGTTACCGACTGTCGTGATCCGCTTCGCGGTCGCGCCACGCACGACGATGACCTGGCGCGCGCCGCACGACGCGGAGATTCGCGCACACGGCGCGGCGCTGTGGATCACGCGTCCGCCGAGCGTCGACGACTACTGGGTGCGGCCCGGCGACGTGCTGCACATCGCGCGCGGCGAGCGCATCTGGCTCGGCACCGATGCCGACCGGCCGGCCGAAGCGTCGATCACGACCGCCTACGTGCGGCGCGGCGAACGCGTCAGGCGCACGCTCGCGCAAGTGCAACGTTTGCTCGGCGGAGTATGGAGAAGGAGTGGATGATTGACGCGCGGGCGTGACGTCACGCGTGCGACACGCGGAACGACCGCGACCGAAAACGGACGCACCCGCGGCGCCACGCGCCGCAGGTGCGCATCGAATGACGCGGCACGCAACAGCGTGCCGCGAGCGATCGCGCGCCGTGCGCAGCCACCGGTTGCAGCAGGTGCATCAGGTGCTGGCGGCGAGACGCGGGCCCGTGCTTCGGGGAGTGGAATCGAGCTCAGGTCTTTGCGCAGCCTGCGAGGTCACCCACGGATCGATGCCCTGCTTCTGCACCTCCTCGAGGAATGACACCCGTGTGCGCCAGTAATCCGCCTGTAATTTCGCATCGATGACGCGCTGTTCGGCTGAGAACAGTTCCATGCGCGCCGTCACGAGCATCGACGCAGCGGTTTTTTCCGGCGTGGGGGCGTGT
The DNA here is from genome assembly GCF_001742165.1 of Burkholderia stabilis. Classification (NCBI taxonomy): domain Bacteria; kingdom Pseudomonadati; phylum Pseudomonadota; class Betaproteobacteria; order Burkholderiales; family Burkholderiaceae; genus Burkholderia; species Burkholderia stabilis. Next base: position 1,508,013 of record NZ_CP016443.1, read on the forward strand.
CGCATCGCCCAACGGCTGATCCAGTTCAACATGCTGACCTCCGTGATTACGGACGAACCCGCATCGGGCAATCGCAATCGGCCGTGCCTGCCCGAACGCGCATCGGCCTTGACCGCCATTCACCGCCTGGCCTGCACGGACTGCGACTCCCCCGCGTCGGCAATTACCGGCCGGCGTGTGCATGCGCGGTGTATCTATCCTAGAAAGACTTGCCGGTTAACGCGATGGGGTCTTGCAATCTTTTACACAGAAACCACAGTCGCCCCCGCATCGCGAAATGACAGTTGCGGGCGGGACGGCTTCGGCGCAGGATAGCCCGATATCTGGAACCGCCTGGACTGACGAATGGCCGCTGCTCGCCGCTGCGCATCCGTATCGGCCATGCACGCGCGTTCGCGCGCATTCGATGCCTGCACCACCTTCGTGCAGCATGCGGGCGTTCCGTTTCAGTCGAATGTCATCGCGCACGCGCGATACGCCATACGGCCGCCGCACCGTTGCACGCGCATCGGCCGACCTCGCCCGCTCTCCACGCGCCCCTTTCCGCCATTTCTGCCGGCCCGGTCCACCCGAACCGGTAGAATGCGCGCCTTCGTCGCGCGGCCGGGCTGCCAGACCGTTCGCGCGCAGGCAACCGATCGTGCCCTCCAACTATATCGTCCGAGCTATCCGCGCTATTACAATCCGCCGATAGCCGGGCAATAGTGGCTGGTTACAGTAAGCCCGGCCGCGCGCTGCCTTTACAACAATTCGGCACAACAAGCAACACGACAACCCGACCGGAGAAACGCCCTCATGGAATCCATCAAGCGGTATTTCGGCTTCGCTGAAGCCGGCACCGACTTCCGCACCGAAATACTCGCGGGCGTCACCACGTTCCTGACGATGGCCTACATCATCTTCGTCAACCCCGCGATCCTCGGCGACGCCGGCATGCCGAAGGAATCCGTGTTCGTCGCGACCTGCCTCGTCGCGGCGCTGGCGTCGATCATCATGGGCCTCTACGCGAACTACCCGATCGCGTGCGCGCCCGGCATGGGCCTGAATGCGTATTTCGCGTACACGGTCGTCAAGGGGATGGGCTTCACGTGGCAGGCCGCGCTCGGCGCGGTGTTCATCTCCGGTTGCCTGTTCCTGCTCGTCACGCTGTTCCGCGTGCGAGAGGCGATCGTCAACGGCATTCCGAAATCGCTGCGGATCTCGATCACCGCCGGCATCGGCCTGTTCCTCGGCATCATCTCGCTGAAGACGTCCGGCGTGATCGTCGGCAACCCGGCCACGCTCGTCACGCTCGGCGACCTGCACAAGCACGACACGATCCTCGCGATCGTCGGCTTCTTCACGATCGTCACGCTCGACCACCTGCGCGTGCGCGGCGCGATCCTGATCGGCATCATCGGCGTCACGATCCTGTCGTTCTTCTTCGGCGACAACCAGTTCCACGGCGTGTTCTCCGCGCCGCCGTCGATCGACGCGACGCTGTTCAAGCTCGACATCGGCGCCGCGCTGTCGACCGGCATCATCAACGTGATCCTCGTGTTCTTCCTGGTCGAGCTGTTCGATGCGACGGGCACGCTGATGGGCGTCGCGAACCGCGCGGGCCTGCTCGTCGAAGGCAAGATGAACCGCCTGAACAAGGCGCTGCTCGCCGACAGCACGGCGATCGTCGCGGGCTCGGTGCTCGGCACGTCGTCGACCACCGCGTATATCGAGAGCGCATCGGGCGTGCAGGCCGGCGGCCGTACGGGCGTGACGGCGATCACCGTCGCGGTGCTGTTCCTCGCGTGCCTGTTCATCGCGCCGCTCGCCGGCGTCGTACCGGCCTACGCCACGGCGCCCGCGCTGCTGTACGTGTCGTGCCTGATGCTGCGCGAGATGGTCGACGTGCCGTGGGACGATGCGACCGAAGCCGTGCCGGCCGCGCTGACCGCGCTGTTGATGCCGTTCACGTACTCGATCGCGAACGGCGTCGCGTTCGGCTTCATCGCGTACGGCGGCCTCAAGCTGCTGACGGGCCAGGCCCGCACGGTCAAGCCGATCGTGTGGGTCATCGCGGCCGTGTTCCTGTTCCGCTTCTTCTATCTCGGCAGCGAGTGACGGAGACGCATCGCTGCGATGCGCGATGCACAACGACGAAAAAACGCCACCTTCTGAACTGACCCCACAAAGTTGGACAGTTTAAGAAGGCTAGGCGCCCAAGGGCTGAGTTCTGTATTGAACGGGACTCAGCCCTTTTAGTTTGAGCTTGATGCGATCGTGGTTGTAGTAATGGATGTAGCGATCCAACGCATCGCGTAACTGTTCGACGCTAGCAAAGCGTTGCAGCCTGTAGCACTCTGACTTGAGCGTACCGAAGAAGCTCTCCATCGCGGCGTTGTCCAAGCAGTTGCCTTTGCGTGACATGCTCTGCGTCAACGCGTGCTGGCCAAGCAGCCGACGATACGCTGGCATCTGATACTGCCAGCCCTGATCCGAATGCAGCAGCGGTCGATCCTTGCGTCCAAGCTTGGTCAGCGCCTTCTTCAGCATACGGCTGACCATCTCGAAGCTTGGCCGTCGATCCATCTGATAGGCGACGATCTCCCCGTTGTACAGATCCATCACTGGCGACAGGTACAGCTTCTGGCCACCGACGTTGAACTCAGTCACGTCGGTTACCCATTTCTGATTCGGGCGCTCGACATCGAACTTGCGCTGCAGCAGATTAGGCGCGACACGACCAACTTCGCCTCGCCAGGAGCGGTATTTCTTTGGGCGCACCAAGGACTTCAGTCGCAATTGTCCCATCAGTCGTTGCACGGTCTTATGGTTGATCGCGTGTCCTGCCTGCCGGATTGTGGCGGTGATTCGCCGATAGCCGTAACGACCTTGGTGATGCTCGTACACGGTCCGGATCCTGGCTTTGAGATCGGCATGTCGATCACCGGCATCCAGCACCTTCAACTGATAGTAGAACGTGCTGCGCGCCAGATCTGCTGCTTTCAGAAGGGCTGCTATCGGATGGCATTGCCTGAGCTCGCGCACTATTTGCGCTTTTTCTTTGGCGCTGCTTGCTCCTTTGATCGCAGCAGCGCATCGAGCTTTTTTAGGTACGCCACCTCCGCACGCAGATATTCGTTCTCTTTGAGCAGGTCGTCGCGTGAGAGCGTGTCCGGCGTGCGTGCCTCATCGGGCTGCAGCGGGAACTCCGGTTTCATGTCTGGTTCAGGCTTCATGCTGGGCGGGCGTCCTCGTCGGCGAGGCTTCAGAGCATCTATACCGCCGTCATGATACAAGCGCACCCAAGTTGCCACGGTTCGGTCACCACGAATGTTGAATAGTGTCGCGACCTCGCGATACGAAAGCTCATCGCGCCACATACGCTGTAAAACCGAAAGCTTGAACTGCTCATCATAGTGGCTGTATTTCTTACTCAGTCCGGCAACGCCGTGCTCACGATACCGGGCGACCCACCGGTGCACTAGCGTATAGCTCAGGCCGTATCGCTTGCCCAACGCCTTCACTCCAGCGTTGCCGGCAAGGTACTCGTCTACGATTTGCCGCTTGAACTGCTCGTTGTACTTCGTCATGAAAAAACACCCCAAAGGTTGGATCGATGTCCAACTTTTGGGGTGCAGTTCATTCGGGTGGCGTTTTTGTTGGGCGGTGTTGCGCGTGCGAGGGAATCCGTGCGGCCGTATCGGGCCGGTTGCTCCGCATCGTCGCAACACGGGTTTCGGGTTTCGGGTTTCGGGTTTCGGGTTTCGGGTTTCGGGTTTCGGGTTTCGGGTTTCGGGTTTCGGGTTTCGGGTTTCGGGTTTCGGGTTTCGGGTTTCGGGTTTCGGGTTTCGCGCGAGCATCGACTGATGGCCCCGAGAACGGGCTAACGCCAGTTGACGGAATACCGGTCGATCACCCAGAGCCATGTCCCGTCCTCCTGGCGCCGCGCAACCTCGCTGGTCACGTTGCCGTCGCGGCTGCGAACCGACGTCAGCGCCAGATCCCCGCAGATGAGTGCCGGCCGCTGTTCGCCGAGCTGGAACTTGCGTTTTTCCGGCCCGAACCCGGTGACCTGAAGCGCCGCAAAAAATGCGTGAATGGCCTCCCTGCCTCGTACCTCTCGTCCGTCATCGAGCTGGATCACCGCGTCCTGCGCAAACAGTGCGGTCATGCCACTGACGTCCCCTGCGTTTTCTCTCGCCACCAGCAACCGCTCCAGATCCTGCGGATCACAGGCTGCCGCCCGCTTCGTCGAATCGTTCATGAACATTCCCGAGTTGCCGGCCACGACGAACCCTCCCGATGGCCGACGGGACACGCCCTCGAACCCCGCGTGCTCCAGCGGCCGGTTCCGGCGCGGCCCGCATACGAAAATGCCGCCCGGTTCCACCGAACGGCATTGCATTGAAAGCAACGTCCCCGTGCGCGCATCGTCGGCGACGCGCGCCGCAAGACGAGCGTCTTTTCGTCAGCGCCAGTTGGCCTCGTAGAAGCGTACGTAACCGCTGCGCAGCGTCACGCATTGCGCGCGCGTCTCCGACAGCAGGCGCCGTGCAGCCGCCTCGATACGATCACGGTGCTGGTCGAATGCGCCGACCATGTCCTCGAAGCGCGGCGATGCCGCGCCGAAGTGGTCTTCCAGCGCCTCGGCGGTGATCTGACATTGAACGCGCTCGCCATTGACCATTGCCGTAAAAGCAAGCATCAGGTCGCGCCCCGAATACTCAGGCTTCTCGTTCGTGAAATGGATTTGCATGGGAGCCGCCTCGACCGGTAGAAAACGAATGACCGCGTCCGTCGTCCGCTACCGGCCGGACGAAATGTACGCGGGCTCGCCTGCAGAGGCACGATCCGCGGGGTATCGCGCGGACAATGCATGCCGGTTGCTTTCCACTTTAGACGGTTTCGCGCAGGAGACAAATTTTCCGGCATGCGTCGTTCCGACGCGCGTTTCGTCTGATCAGCGCGGCATCCGGCACCGTTTCGGAAACCGGCGTCAGTGCGGATCGGTGGGCCAGACGTTGAGCGCGATCGCGGCTGTCGTGACGCCCACCGCAATCGCGGCCGCCCCGTATCGCACCGCGTCGTTCAGATCGAACAGCAACCCGTGGATCGCCACGGCGATGCCGCCCAGCATGATGAAGGTGGCGATGGCCGCCAGCACGACTCTCAGTTCCGTCCGAACCATGATGCGTCTCCCGAACGGATGCATGTCGCGTCGCATGCATGTTGCAATGCGGAACACGGCGCGTGCGTGCTCCATTTCCATCATTGCAGGTGGGCGCTTAAAAGCAAGGGGATTTTGTTCGCGGTCGCACATTGCGCATGGCGCTTGTATGATGATGCGTACCCGTACGGTCGGTCGTCGTGCTCAGATGGTGCGCTGCAGGTGGAGGGTGGAATTCGCTGAACGGATCGATCGTGATGCGACGGGTTCCGGCAGGCGCCAGAGCGGTATATCGGATCGATCGGGAAACATGGGGCCGCAGTAAGGGCTAAAGCGCTAGCTGCAACAGACCGCAAAGCATGGGACCGCAGTAAGCGCTGAAGCGCTAGCTGCAACCGACCGCGAAGCATGGGGCCGCAGTGAGGCACTGAATCGCTAGCTGCAACCGACCGCGAAGCATGGGACCGCAGTAAGGCGCTGAAGCGCTAACTGCGGTCGACAGGAGACAAGTCATGCCGCAATCCTTCGTGCTGCCCGCCACCACGGGCCGCACCGACCTGCTCGCACAGGCACATGCGCGCTCGACCGCGGTCGGCCTGCGCGCACACGAGCGCCCCGATTTCTCGCCGCTGTCGCGCCTCGCGCTGCGCGAACTGCTCGACACGAATCACGCACTGTTCTCGCACGCGCGCCCGGTCATGGAGAACCTCCACGCGCAAATCGCCGATACGCAAAGCCTCGTGCTGCTGACCGACGCCGCCGGCGTGATCCTGCACAGCATCGGCGACGCCGACTTCATCGAGAAAGCCAACCGCGTCGCACTCTGCACCGGCGTGTCGTGGGCCGAAGGCGCGCGCGGCACCAACGCGATCGGCACCGCGCTCGCGTCGGGCCAGGCCGTCGCGGTGCACGGCGCCGAACACTTCCTGCGCGCCAACCACATCCTCACGTGCTCGTGCGCGCCGATCTTCGATCCGTTCGGCCGCACGCTCGGCACGCTCGACGTCAGCGGCGACCCGCGCGGCTCCAGCCCGCATACGCTCGCGCTCGTGCGGATGTCCGCGCAACTGATCGAGAACCACCTGTTCGCGAACCAGTGCGCGGAAGCATTGCGGCTGCGCTTTCACGCGCACGAGGAATGCGTCGACTCGCTGTTCGCGGGGCTCGTCGCGTTCGGCCCCGACGGCGGGCTGATCGCCGCGAACCGCAGCGCGCAATTCCAGCTCGGCGCGCCGTTCGATGCACTGCAGCATCAAGGCAGCGACGCGCTGTTCGGCATGCGCTTCGGCCAGCTCGCGCAGCAGGCTGTCCGCGCGCCCGGCGCAACGTTCCGCCTCACGCTGCCGACCGGCGTGCGCGTGCTCGCGCGCTGCGAATTCGCGGAAGCACAGCGCACGGCCGTCGCGGTCACGCCGCCCGCGCCGGCCGCACGCGTGCGCGCGCCGGACCCCGACGCGATCACGTTCGCGACGCTCGACACGGGCGACGCGCGGATGGCCGCGGTACTCGAACGCGTCGCGAAGATTCGCGGGCGCGACCTGCCGCTGCTGATCCTCGGCCAGACCGGCACCGGCAAGGAATGGCTCGCCCGCGCGCTGCACCAGGCGTCGCCGCGCGCGGACGGCCCGTTCGTCGCGGTCAACTGCGCGGCGCTGCCCGATTCGCTGATCGAGGCCGAACTGTTCGGTTATGAAGACGGCGCGTTCACGGGCGCGCGCAAGCGCGGCAGCCCCGGCAAGATCGCGCAGGCCGACGGCGGCACGCTGTTTCTCGACGAAATCGGCGACATGCCGCTCGCGCAACAGGTCAGGCTGATGCGCGTGCTGCAGGAACGCGCGGTGATGCCGCTCGGCGGCGCGCGCGCGGTGCCGGTCGACGTGCGCGTGGTCTGCGCGACCCATCGCGACCTGCGCACGATGATCGCGGAAGGCACGTTCCGCGAAGACCTGTTCTACCGGATCAACGGGCTCGCGGTCACGCTGCCGGCGCTCGCCGAGCGCACCGACCTGCCCGCGCTCGTCGAGCGGATTCTCGCGCGGCTCGCCCGCAGCGAACCGATGCCGCGCCGCATCTCGTCCGACGTGCTCGACGCGTTCACGCGCCATCGCTGGCCCGGCAACCTGCGGCAGATGACCAACGTGCTGCGCACGGCCGGCATGCTCGCCGAAGACGAGACCGAAATCGCGCTCGCGCATTTGCCCGACGATTTCTGGCTCGACTGCGACGACGCGCCTGCCGCGCCCTCTGCAGCCACGCCGGCCGCACCGGCCGGCACGCGCGAAGGCACGACGCTGCAAAGCCACCAGGCCGCGGTGATCGACGCCGTGCTCGCGCGGCATGGCGGCAACGTATCGGCGGCCGCGCGCGAGCTCGGTCTCGCACGCAATACCGTCTACCGGTACCTGCGCCGGCATTGACACACGCGGCCGGCAAGCGCCGGCCGCCTGCGGGTTCGGTTATGCTTGGCGGATTGCCGCCGCTCCGCCGCCCGCTTCAGCCATGACCGCCCCGGAACACCCTCCACTCGTTCGCATCGAGCCGCTCGGCGCGACCTTCGATGCGCCCGACTCGCTGACGCTGCTCGAAGCCGCCGCGTTCGCGCGCGTGTCGCTGCCGCGCTCGTGCCGCAACGGCACGTGCCGAAGCTGCCTTTGCCGGATCGTCAGCGGCAGCGTACGCTACACGATCGAATGGCCGGGGCTGAGCCGCGAGGAAAAAGCCGACGGCTATACGCTGCCGTGCGTGGCCGTCGCAACGTCGGACATCGTGCTCGACGTGCCCGACGCAGTCATGCTCGACTAACCTGGCGCGCGGCCGCGCGCCATCCCGCAACGGTTGATCCCGCCTGGAGAACGTCATGACCCAGCAAACCGATCGCATCGAAAAACAGACCCTGCTCGCGGCGGCGCCGGACCGCGTGTGGGAAGCCGTCAGCAATTCGGGGGAATTCGGCACTTGGTTCGGCGTCACGTTCGACGGGCCGTTCGTGCCCGACCAGCCGCTGTTCGGCCGCATCACGCCGACGCGCGTCGACGACGACGTCGCGAAGGCGCAGGAGCCCTATGCGGGCACTGTGTTCGAAATCGTCGTCGATCGCGTCGAGCCGAAGCAACTGTTCTCGTTTCGCTGGCATCCGTTCGCGATCGATCCGAATTTCGACTACACGTCCGAGCCGATGACGCTCGTCACGTTCACGCTCGCCGCGCAGGCCGGCGGCACGCTGCTGACGGTCACCGAAACGGGTTTCGACCAGCTGATCGAAGCGCGCCGCGCGAAGGCGCGCGAAATGAACGATCAGGGCTGGGCCGCGCAAATGACGCTGATCACGAAATACCTGGCGAAGCACGCATAGCGTGCTGCAACGCCGCGCCTCATGCCTGGCATGCGGATGCCCGCATGCCCGCGTTGCAACGTGCGTGGCATAATCCGCTCCATCGTCGTCCACCCGCCGCCGCGCATCGCATGCTGAGTCGTCGTCTCCGGAAGATCGGCAGTCTGATCGGGATGCTCGCCATCCTGATGACGGCGCTCGCGCCGACGATCTCGCAGGCGCTGACGACGCAAGGCCGCGTCGACGCGCTGCTGGCCGGCTACTGCACGGCCGCACCGGCTGCCGCCGGCCACGCGGCCGATCCATCGTCGAAAAGCCTGCAGGCCCATCTGCAGGCATGCGGCTACTGCAGCCTGCTTGCCCACACCCCCGCCCTGCCCGCGCCCGAGCTGACGTTCGCGGCCCACGTGCGCAGCATCCAGCACCGCGAAGCCACCCGCTTCGAAAGCCTGCGCCGCGCGCTACCGCTCACGGCCGCGCAACCGCGCGCCCCTCCGTTCGCGTCCTGAACCGTCGTCACCACGCGTGATGCGTTAGCGCATCGCGCAGTCAGCGCACGCTACCGGCGTGCGTAACGTGTCACGTTTCGAAGGACGATCCATGCGTCAACGTGTTGCGCGCGGCGTCATGCCGTGCGTGCCGGCGGCCGCTTCCGGTTCGTATCGCCGCGCCGACATTCGCCTGCAAGCGAACGTCCGGCTGCGCACGTGCGCGCCGACGGCAGCCTGCATCGATCCCGTTGCGATCCCGCTCCCGCATCCGTCCGTCGAATCCGTCTTTCCCGATCCGATTCGCTACTTGCAGATTCAGCCATGAAAACCGCTACTTTCGTTCGCGGCGCACTCGCCGCACTCGGCTTCGTCGTCATCCAGGCCGCCCATGCCCACGCACTGCCGAAGACGCAGGAACCGGCCGCCAACGCCACGCTCTCGAGCGCGCCGCACGCGGTCACGATCGATTTCAGCGAGGCGCTGGAGCCGGCCTTCAGCTCGATCGCCGTTACCGACAGCCACGGGCAGTCGGTCGCCGACGGAAAATCGGCCGTCGACACCGGCAACCGCAAGCGCATGCGCGTCGCGCTGTCGAACCTGACTCCCGGCGCGTACACGGTCGCGTGGATCGCGGTGGCCAGCGACGGCCATCGCACGCAAGGCCACTACACGTTCACGCTGAAATGATGCGCGCGACGCCTTCCGCACCGCACTCCACATCACAAGGAAAACAAAAGATGAAACGCTCGATTCCGACCGCCCTGTTCTTCTCGCTGCTGGCGCTGCATGCACCCGCCACGTTCGCCGCGCCTGCCGTGCAGGCCGACGCCTGCTGGATCCGCGCGATGCCGGCGACGGTGCCGTCGTCGGGGTACTTCACGCTGAAGAACGACGGCGACGCACCCGTCACGCTCACGGGCATCGATACGCCCGCATTCGGGATGGCGATGCTGCACGAAACGCAAACGAGCGGCAGCACCGCGAAGATGGTGCACGTCGAATCGGTCGAGGTGCCCGCGCACGGCATGGTCGCTTTCAAGCCGAAGAGCTATCACGTGATGCTCGAACAGCCGCGTCAGGCCGTCGCGCCCGGTGCGAAGATTCCGTTCCGGCTGCATTTCGCCGACGGTTCGACGGTGTCGGTGACCTGCGACGCCAAGGCGCCGTCGTACACCGGCCAGTAACGTTGCGTCCGCAACGACCCAAGGAGACGAACATGAAAAACCGCCTGCCGCTGGCCGACCTGATCGTCCGTTACCGGACGCCGTTGAACGTCGCCGTGCTGATCGTCTGCGGGTTGTGGGCCGCGTGGATCGCGTGGATGACGCGTCCTGCCGCGATCGATACGCCGCCGTCGATCCCCGCGTACTGCATGCGCGACGCAAGCTGACGTTCACCGGTGCGGCTGCGGCGGTTGTCCGGGCGATTTTGGCGTAGCATCATCGCGTCGTGTCGACCGCCGCCACCGCACCCTCCGGAGCACGCATGTCCGTTCAGACCTGGCTTCTCTTCGCCGCAGCCTATCTCGCCACGACGCTGTCGCCGGGGCCCAACGTGCTGCTCGTCATCCGCAACACGGTGCGCTACGGCACGCACGGCACGGCTGCGACGATCGCGGGCAATCTCGTCGCGCAGGGCGTGGTCGTACTGCTCGTCGCGCTCGGCGTCGGCGCGGTGCTGGCCGCGATGCCGCCGCTGTTCGTCGCGATGAAGGTCGTGGGCGCTGCGTACCTGATGTTGCTCGGGGTCCGGCAACTGCGCGGCGACCGGAAGGCCGCCACGTCGAACCGCACCACGGAGCCCGCCGTTCCCGATCGCAGGAAGCTGTTTCGCGAAGCGCTGTTCGTGTCCGGCAGCAATCCGAAGACGATGATCTTCCTGTCGGCGTTCATGCCGCAGTTCATCGTGCACGATCGTCCGCTCGCGCTGCAGTTCGTCGTGATGTACGCGACGATCGCGTGCACCGTCGTGGTCGTTCACAGCGTCTATTCGGCCGGCGTGCGCCGGTTCCATCGCGGTTTCGGCATGAGCCGTGCAGTGCGTGCGCTCAAGCGCGCGAGCGGGCTGCTGTTCGTCGGGCTCGGGATCAAGCTACTGACTGCGCGGCAGGCGTAAGCACGCATCCTCGATAGCGGTGCCGCCGCGCGATCCCGTCAGATCTCGTTCACGGCCAGCGCGGCGGTAATCTCCGCAAACGACGGCCGCGCGTCGACATCCTCGTTCAAACAGGCTGCCGCGAGTGCGTCGAGCGCATGCCTGCCGGCCCACGCGCGCGGCTCGCATCGCTCGAGCAACTCGCCGAGCAGATAGCCGAACGCACGCACTTCGAGCCGTTCGAACCCGGCTCCGCGCATGCGGTCGTTCACGTCGTAGAGCGACGCCGCGCCGAAATCCCCGAGCAGCGCGCCGCCTTCGCCGTCGTGCAGGATGTTGTGCGCGTACAGGTCGCCGTGCATGATGCCGCGTTCGTGCAGATGGCCCGCGACCGACGCGATGCCGTGCGCGATCCGCACCGCTGCCGCCGGCTCGAATCCCGCATCGGCTGCATATACGTCGCGCGTGCAGGTCGCGAAGCTCGGCGGCCCGGCGAGGTTCGTGAGCGCGGGATCGACCAGTTCCATCACGAGGCCGTGCGTGCCGTCCGGATGCCCGCGCACCTTGCCGATCACCGGAATCACGTTCGGGTGTTGCCCGGCATGCAGGCACGCCGCCATTTCGCAATCGGGCAGGCCGTCGCTCGTCACCGCGCCCTTGAACAGCTTGACCGCGACCGCGCGCGGTGCACGGCCTTCCGCCGTCCATTGCGCGCGGTAAATCACGCCCGATGCGCCCTCGCCGAGCTTCTGTTCGCACGCGAGCGATGCCCACTCGACGTCCACGATATCCGGCCCGGCCGACGCCGCGGCTTCCGGCGCCGCGCCGAACGGATTGCCGGCGGCGGCGAGCCACGCGAGCCGCGGCAGGCGCAGCAGCCAGTCCGGCAGGTCGTCCAGACGGTTCGCCGACAGGCGCACCAGTTCGAGCGCACGGCACGCGGCCATCTCGGCCGGCAGCGCGCGCAGCCGGTTGCCGGCGAGCATCAGCTTCTGCAAGCGCGAACAAGCGCCGATTTCGGCGGGCAGCGCGTCGATTTCGTTGTCGGTGAGGATCAGCCAGCGCAATGCGCGCGGCAGCGACCGGCGCGGCACGGTGCGAATCCGGTTCGCCTTGAAACCGATCATGTCGAGTTGCGTGCACGCGCCGAGCACGTCGGGGAATTCGGTGAAGCGGTTGCCGGATGCGAACAGGATGCGCAGGCGATGCAGCCGCGGCAGATCGTCCGGGAGCGCGGTGAGCGCATTGCCGGTCAGGTCGAGCACTTCGAGCGTGTCGGCAAGATCGAAAATCTCGCGCGGAAACTCGGTCAGCCCGCAGGCGAGCTTGAGTTGTCGTGCGCCCGACAGGTGTCCGGCCTGCAGTTGTTCGAGGGTAGATGTCACGGTGGAAAGCGGGTCGCAGTTGCGAGGGTCATCGGAACGATCGCCCGGATTTTACCGGGATCGCTTTCGCGTCCCCGTTCGTCGTGTCACACCCCCTTCACAAACGCGCAATGTGACGCTAGAATTGCGCCCCTTGCAGTGCAGTGCCGACGTGGTGAAATTGGTAGACACGCTATCTTGAGGGGGTAGTGGCGAAAGCTGTGCGAGTTCGAGTCTCGCCGTCGGCACCAGATACGGTATTACCGTGTTTCGAGCATGTTCAAAAAACCGCGACAGCGCATGGCTTCGCGGTTTTTTTGTTTTCGCCTCGATCACGCCGGCCCGCCCTGCCGCGCCAGCAGAAGAAAATTGCGAACCACCGCCGACGGCTCGTCGCATCGCGACGCAATCGCGAGCCTTGCACGCAGCGCACTCCCGCGAGCGGCCGATAGACGACCCCGGCAACCTGCACCTGCGTAATCGCCTTCGGCACGACGGACACGCCGAGCCCGGCCGCAACCAGCGTCACCGCGGACGCCATTTGCGGCGCCGGTTGCGCCATCCGCGGCTCGAACCCGGCGGCGTTGCATGCGGCGACGATATGATCGAACAGCGCGCCGCCGGCCTCGCGCGGCACTTGCACGAACGACTCGTCCGCCAGTTCCACCAGATCGATGCGCCGACGCTGCGCCAGCCGGTGCGCAACGGGCAGCGCGACGAACATCGACTCTTCGTCCCAGTCGGATACCTGCAACGTCGCGGCGGCGCGGCGCTCAGGCCGCACGATCGCGACGTCGAGGTGCCCGGCTTCCAGCGCCTCCAGCAGCACGCGCGAGGCCGCCTCCTGCAACGTCAGCTCCGCCTCCGGATACGCTTCCCGAAAGCGGCGGATCAGGTCCGACACTTTCGAATTGAAGGCCGCCGTCCCGGTGAAGCCCACGCGCAGATGCCCGGTTTCCCCGCGCGCGGCCCGTCTTGCCGCCCGCACCGCGCGCTCGGCACCGTCGAGCACGCGGCGCGCCTCTTGCGCGAAGACCTCGCCCGCCAGCGTCAGCTCGGCGCCGCGCGCGGTGCGCTTGAACAGTTCCACCCCGAGTTCGCTCTCGAGCGCCTTGATCTGCTGGCTCAACGGCGGCTGCCCGATGCCGAGCGCCTCGGCAGCCTTCGTGAAATTCGACGCGGCCGCCACGGCCAGGAAATATCGGAGATGTCGGAGTTCCATTCGGATGTGACCTCACGGTGTGCCGGATTGGCTCACCAGCCAGTGGTTAAACATATCTCTTCGGTTTCTTTCATATATTGGACATATACATGACGGTGCGCAAGAATTCAGTCATCCCTTCGCACATCGAGTGCAGCCATGTCCTCCCCTTCGATTCCCCGATCCATGCCCGGCGCGCAAAAGGCCACGCCCGATGCGCTGCCCGCCGGCGTTTCCCCGCGCTCGGCCGCGTACAAGCGCATCGCGCTGGCGCTCTTCCTTGCCGGTTTCTCCACGTTCTCGCTGCTGTACTGCGTCCAGCCGTTGCTTCCCGCGTTCGCGCGGGAATTCGGGCTGGGTGCGGCGTCGAGTTCGCTCTCGCTGTCGCTGTCGACCGGGATGCTGGCGGTCTCCATTCTGTGCGCCGGCGCACTGTCCGAACGCACCGGGCGGCGCGGGCTGATGTTCGCGTCGATGACGCTCGCCGCACTGTTCAACGTGTTCGCCGCGCTGTCGCCGAGCTGGAACCTGCTGCTGATCTGGCGTGCGCTGGAAGGGTTCGCGCTGGGCGGCGTCCCGGCGGTCGCGATGGCGTATCTCGCCGAGGAAATCGCGTCCGAGGGGCTCGGCTTCTCGATGGGGCTCTACGTCGGCGGGACCGCGTTCGGCGGCATGGTCGGGCGGATCGGCATGAGCGCGCTGGAAGAGCACTTCTCGTGGCGCACGGCGATGCTGGCGATCGGCGTCGTCGATCTCGTCGCGGCGGCCGCGTTCGTGATGCTGCTGCCGCCGTCGCGGCGCTTCGTGAAGCGCACCGATCTGACGCTGCGCCATCATTTCCGGTTGTGGGGCGCGCAACTGCGTCACGCGCGGCTGCCGTTCGTTTTCGCGATCGGCTTCCTCGTGATGGGCGCGTTCGTGACGATATACAACTATGCGGGGTTCCGGCTCACCGCGGCCCCGTTCAACCTGAGTTCGACCGCGTGCGGGCTGATCTTCGGCGCCTACCTGTTCGGGATGGTTTCGTCATCGAGCGCCGGCGCACTCGCCGATCGTCTCGGGCGGGCGCCGGTGCTCGTCAGCGGCCTGCTCGTGTTCGCGGCGGGCCTCGCGCTGACGCTGTCGCATTCGCTCGCCGCGATCGTCGTTGGCATCGTGCTCGTCACGATCGGCTTCTTCATTGCCCACTCGGTCGCGAGCGGCTGGGTCGGCCACCTCGCGGGGTCCGCGAAAGGGCACGCGGCATCGCTGTACCTGCTTGCCTACTATCTCGGGTCGAGCGTGCTCGGATCGGTCGGCGGCACGTTCTGGCAACACGGCGCGTGGACGAGCGTCGCCGCGTATGTCGCGGTGCTGCTCGTGCTCGGGCTGCTGGCCGCACGCCGGCTGGCCCGCGCGTAACGGATGCGGCGCGGATCGCGCGCGGTCCGGCCCCCGTGGCCTGCTTCAAGTACGCCACGCATCGGGCCGGTCGCGCATCGATCAGGACACCGGCACATCCCCCCCTTTCATCACATACGCCAGCTCGCGCCGCTTCAACCGCATCGCGAGCGCCGCCCGCGCGGCACCCGCCCCACCTACTGCACATACTGCTCGTTACCCGTCAGCCCGATCTTCGTCGCGCCCACGCGTTGCGCCGACGCCAATACCGCAGCGACATCGCGGTAAGGCGCCTGCCGGTCCGGCCGGAGCCGGATCTCGGCCTGCACCGGCTCGGCGGCCACCCGCGCCAGCTTCGCCTCGAGCGCCGCGCGATCGGGCACCGGCACGCCGTTCCATGACGTGAGCCCGTTCGCGGCGACGTCGATCTGCACGATCTCGGGCTCCACGGCCAGCGGCGGCGGCGTGCCGACCGGCAGGTTCATCCTGACCGCATGCATCTGGATCGGAATCGTGATGATCAACATGATCAGCAACACCAGCATCACGTCGATGAGCGGCGTGGTGTTGATGTCCACCATCACCTCCGGCTCGCTTCCGGACGACGATACATTCATCCCCATGACTGCCTCCTAACCGCCGCGCGCAGGCGGCTCCGTAATGAACGACACCTTCCCGATGCCCGCCCGCTCGCATGCGGTCATCACGCGACCGATGAATTCGTAGCGCGTACTCTCGTCGCCGCGCACGTGCACGTCCGGCTGCGGCGTCTGTACGGCGACGCTTTTCAGTCTTGCGAGCAACGCCGCCGCATCCACCTGCGACTCGTTCCAGAACACGTCGCCGTCGCGGTTCACCGCGATCTCGATGCTTTTCGGCTGGCTCTGCAACGGCTTCACGGTTTCCTTCGGCAAATCCAGCGGGATCGTATGCGTCACCACCGGAATCGTGATCAGGAAAATGATCAGCAGCACCAACATTACGTCGACGAGCGGCGTCGTATTGATCTGCGCGATGACTTCGTCGTCATCGTCCTGCCTGACGCTCATGGCCATGGTCCGCTCCGTTCAGTCGACGAGCGACGCGGCACGCGTATCGTTGCGCACGGGACGTTTGCCGCCCGCCAGCACCACGGTATGCAGTTGTGCGGCGAACGCGCGCACGCGCTCCATCACGGCCTTGTTGCGACGCACGAGGAAGTTGTAGCCGAGCACGGCGGGCACCGCCACGGCAAGACCGATCGCCGTCATGATCAGCGCCTCGCCCACCGGCCCCGCGACCTTGTCGATCGACGCCTGGCCGGCCACGCCGATCGCGGTCAGCGCGTGATAAATGCCCCACACCGTGCCGAACAGGCCCACGAACGGCGCGGTCGAACCCACCGTGCCGAGAAACGCGAGCCCGTCCTGCAGGCGGTTCGACACGTTGGTCACGGCCCGCTCGACCGACACGTCGATCCAGGTATTGCGGTCGACCGCTTCGAGCAGCACTTCGTCGTGGTGCTCGCCGGCCTCGATCGCCGTCTCCGCGATGAAGCGGAACGGCGACGACGCGTCGAGCAGCTGTGCGCCCTGTTCGAGCGACGGCGCACTCCAGAGCTGTGCGTCGGCACGTTTCGCGCGCCGGTTCGCGCGGGTCTGCTCGAAGAACTTGGTGACCATGATGTACCAGCTCCCCATCGACATCACGACGAGCAGGATCAGCACGAAACGCGCGACGAAATCGCCGCCGTGCCACAACGCGCCCAGTCCGTAAGGATTCTCGACGGTTTCCGACGTGGCCGGCGCGGGCGGCGGCGCAGGATGCGCGGCAACGGCCGGTTGCGATGCAACGACGGTCGAGGCTGATGCCGATGCCGGCACGGCGCTCGCCTGCGCCAGCGCAACGCCTGGCGCGACGAACACGCCTGCCGTACCGGCGGCAACGATCATGCTGGCCGCGAACGCGGCGAGGAAACGCTTCTTCATGTCTGCTCCATGGGTCGATCTGAATATGTGTTCAATGCGTGGGCTGCACGATGTCGCGACGCGCGCTGCTCAGTTCAGGTTGAACGAGAACGGCACCTGCACGCGCACCGACTGCCCCTGCGACAGGCAACTGAATCGCCGCACCGCCGCGAGCGCCGCGCGATCGAGGATCGGGTCGGCCGACCGCGCGACGTGCTCGTCCGACACGCGGCCGTCCGCGTCGACGACGAATTCCACCAGCACGTTGCCGGTGATGTTGTTTTCCAGCGCCTCGCGCGGATAGCGCAACGACGCGCGCACCTGGTCCGAGTTCGGGCAGACGACGCCCACTTCATGACTCGGCGCCTTGGCCGTCGTCGGGGCCGGCGGCGCGGGCACCGCGGGCGCGGAGACGACGGGCGTCGCCGTATGCGTCAGCGTCGCTTGCGGCGGCGCCTGCACCCGCACCTCGGGCGGCGGCACGAAGACGGGCGGAGGCGGCGCGCTCTTTGGCGGCGCCGCTTTCACGATCGGCTTCGGCGGCGCGGGCGGTGGCGGCGGCGGTTTGACCGGCTCGATGATCCGCACGCTGACGGGATGCTGGATGATCTCCACCACCCGATTCGCGAGGCCGTTGAGCAACGCGTAAATCAGCACGGCATGCAGCGCGAGCACGGCCGCGATGCCGCCGAGGCGGCGCACGGGACGGTGGCTGGTCTGCCGGAACTCGCGCGGGCGGCCGGCAGGTCGGTGTTCCGGTAACGGGCGGGCAAGCATGGAAGCTCCTCGAATCGTCCGCGCGTCAGAACGGCGCGCTCAGCTGCACGCCGATCGTGCGCGGCTGGATCACCGACGCCCACACGTTGCCGCCGAGCGGCACATAACTCGTGTTGGCGGACAGCAGGCCTTCGCGGTTGAACAGGTTCCTGACGAAGAACGACAGGTTCGCGCGGCGCAGGTCCACGCCGAACTGCAGGTCGGTCACGGCGTAGGCCGGCAGGACGAAATCCGGCGACCCCGCCGAGCCCGCGAAACTCGAATGGCGCTCGCCCACGAAACGCTCGTTGGCGCTCGCGACGGCCGGCCACGGGCCGAGCTGGAACCGCCACGCAGCCCCCAGCGACGCCGCGAACTTCGCCGTGTTCGGCAGCCGGTCGCCCGCGTGCGAGCCGACGCTCGGCGCGCCTTCGGTCAGGTACGCATCGATCGCCGACAGCGACGCGTTGAACGACAGCGCCGACGTCGGCCGCACCACGCCCGACGCTTCGAGGCCCCGGATGCGCGCGTTGCCCGCGTTGACGAGCTGCGCCACACCGTCGACCGCGCCATATTGCTGGATGCCGTGCCATTCGATGTCGTACGCGGACAGCGCCACCGACACGCGGTTGTCGAGCAGGTCCGCCTTGTAGCCGATCTCGTAGTTCCACAACGTATCGGGCTTGTAGACCGGATTGCCCGCGATGAGCTGCCCCGTCACCGCGCTGACCGCCATGCTGTTCGGGCCGCCCGGGCGATAGCCGCTCGCGGCGCGCGCGTAGACGTTGCTGGTCGGCGTGAGCTTGTAGCTGACCGTGAACATGTACGTCTTGCTCGTATCCGACGACGTGCCCGGCGCGGAAAGCGGCGTCGGCACGAGCAGGCCCGACGTTTCCTGCCGGTAGTCCTGACTGTTGTGCGCGATGCGCATGCCGGCCGTCAGCGCGATGCGGGGCGTGATGTTGTACGTGACGTCGCCGTACGCGGCGAACTCCTTGTAGCTACCCGCGTAGGCGAGCTTTTCCAGATCGCCGAGCGACGCGCCACCCGCGCCGGTCGCGCGATAGCTCTGCACGGTAGTGCTGTGCTCGTGATCGTAGTAAAGGCCGGCGACCCACTCCAGCGTCCGGTTGCCCGGCGAGGTCAGCCGCAGCTCCTGCGTCACCTTGTTAGTGCCGACGTTGGAACTCGGCGTGAAGGTGCCGACGTCGAGCCCGCGCGCCGCGAGGATCGGCGCATAGAACGGCGTGAAGTCGAGCGTCGTCGCGGTGCGCAGCGACTGGTACGCGGAAATCGCATTGAGGCGCGCCCAGCCGAAGTCGTATTCCGCATTGGCGGTATAGAACTGGTTGCTCTGGTGATACGGCTCCTGCGCTTCCTGAAGCTTGGTCAGCGCGCCGTAGGCCGGCTGGCCGTTCATCCCGTAGTCGACATAGTTCTGCCCGTCGCTGTTGATGTTCTGCAGCGTGGCGGTGAAGCGGAACGTGAGCTTGCGCGTCGGCGTCACGAGCAGCGAGGCGCGCACGCCAGTGGTGTCGTTCGCGTTGATGCGCGTGCCGGCGGCCGCGCCCTTCGCGTCGATGTAGCCGCCGTCGCGATTGTTGAACGCGGCGATGCGCAACGCGGCGACGTCCTGCTTCAGCGGCAGGTTCAGCACGACGTTGGTCGTGTTGTTGAGGCCACCGTGCCAGGTCGTCGAAAACGTCGTGGCTGCGCTGCCGAAAAAGCTCTCGGTGTCAGGCTGGTTGGTCACGTATTTCAGCAGGCCGCCCATCGCGCCTGCGCCGTACAGCGTTCCCTGCGGCCCGAACAGGATCTCGATGTGATTCAGGTCGAGCAGGCCCATGTCCAGCGCCAGCGCGGCGCCGCCGCCCGAGATGGTGTTCGAGCCGATCGGCGTGTCGTCGACATACACGCCAACGGTCGGCCCGACATCCTTGCCCGCCGTCACGCCGCGCATCGAGATCGTTTCCTGGCCGGGGCCGCCACCGCTGTCGAAGCCGACGCCCGGTTGCGTCGACAGGTAGTCGCTCAGCTTCGTGGCGCCCGATTTCTGCAACGCGTCGCTCGACAGCGTCTCGACCTTCATCGGCACCTCGCGCGCGGGTTCGCGCCGTCGGTTCGCCGTCACCTCGACGGAATTGAGCGTCACTGCCGCGCCGCGCTTTGCGCCTTTTGCATTGGCCGCCTTGTCGCGCTCCGCTTCGGGCGCGGTAACCGCCGCGGGCGGCTGCGTGCCGGTTTGCGCGGGCACGTCCTGCGCGTGAGCGCCGGCCGCCGCGACGAACATCCGCATGACCGAGACGGCAACCAGCGTGCGTCTGAACAGCGTCGGCGCCGCTGCGAATCCGTCCTTGTTGCTTCCCATCTTTCACTCCCCCTGTCTGAACGTGGATCGACGTGTTCGTCTTCTGAAGCGGTCCCGCATGCGAACCGTCCGTCCGAATGACCTCAAGGTAAGCATCCAAATTGGCCGGCGCTTTTGCGAAACGCCGAAAAACATTGGCTGCCGTCCTGCGTGCTGGATCGCGGCCGGCGGGTCGCGTAACACTGCGCCGCGCGCGCATCGATGCGCGTCGCGGCATGAGGCGGCGAGGACGGGAAAAGATGTGAACGCGGAAGAAACGGCGGGCTGGCGCGATGTGCGATGAAGGTGCAGCAACCGGTCAGGCTGCGCGAGTATCGGCAAATCAGAGCATCTGCGCACTCATGTCGCAGCGCGATTCGAAGCGCCCGCGAAGCGCGATGCGCGATGGAGGCGTGTCAGCCGATTGGGCTGCACGCGTATCGACGAGTCAGAGCACCTGCACACTCACGTCGCAGCGCGATCCGAAACGCCTGCGAAGCACGATGCGCGATGAAGGCACAGCAACCAGTCAGGCTGCACACGTATCGACAAATCAGAGCACCTGCGCACTCACGTCGCGGCGCGATTCGAAGCACCCGCGATGCACGGCGCACGATGAAGGCGCAGCAGCCGATCGGGCTGCGCGCGTCTCGACAAACAGACCATCTGCGCGCTCGCATCGCAGCCCAGCTCGAACCGCCCGCGAAGCGCGATGCGCGATGAAGGCGTGTCAGCCGATTGGGCTGCACGCGTATCGACGGCAGCGCGATTCGAAGCGCCCGCGAAGCACAATGCACGATGAGGGCACAGCAGCCAGTCAGGCTGCTCACGTATCGACAAATCAGAGCACCTGCGCGCTCACATCGCAGCGCGGCTCGAAACGCCCGCGAAACATGCGCAGTACGACGCCGAGCAGGATCATGCTGAACATCGCGGCCGGCATGCCGAGCCACGCGATGCCCTTGAGCAGCGCGCCGGGCGTGCCGTGCAACGCGTCGGAGATCGCGCCGACGGCCGGCACCGACACCGCCTGGAACATATACGTGACGAGCGACGACGTACCGATCACGCGCCCGCGCAGATGCGGCGGCGCGATGTCCTGCAACAGCGTCGGCGTCAGCGACGCGCCCGCGATATACGCGGCGATGATGCCGGTCATGCAGACCAGCAGCATCGTCGCGCTGGTCGCGAACGACAGCCCGAACAGCAGGATCGCCGCGACGAACGCCATCGCGCAGCCAACCGCGACGGGCAGCCCCGCGCCGCTGCGCGCGCTCAAACCGCGCACGATGAGCACGCTCGTGAGCAAGCCGAGCGCCGAGCCGCCACCCACCGCGATGCCGCTGTAGAGCCCCGACTTCGCGAGATCGACATGAAAGTCGCGGATCAGCGCCACCGGCGCCCAGCCCAGGATCGCGCCCACGTAGAACGCGGCCATCGCATAACCGAGGATCAGGCACGTCAGCATCGCGCCCGAGCGCCGCCAATAGTGCGCGAGCGTTTCGCGCGACGCTTCGTGCGCGTGCCCGGCCTGCGTGCCGCCGCGCGGCGGATGGCCGACGCACGCGAGCAGCGCCGCGACGACCAGGCCCGGCAGCGCGACGAGCACGAACGCCAGCCGCCACGGCTCGACCGTCAGCGCCCGCGCGAGCGGCGCGGCAAGGTGGAAGATCGCGCCGGCGCCCGCGATGCCGAGCCCCGCGCCGAACAGCGCGACCGCGAAAAACAGCGTGTTCGCGGCCGTGCGCAGCCTGGGCGGAAACAGGTCGGGCAGCAGGCTGTACACGACCGGCCCGAGGCCCGCTTCGCCCACCGCGAGCGTCAGCGTGCAGAGAAACAGCATCCAGCCCTGCGTGACGAGGCCGCAGAGCGCCGTGCCCGCGCTCCATACCAGCACGCAGACGACGAGCAGCCAGCGCCGGTCGACCCGGTCCGCGAGCCAGCCGAGCAGCGGCGACGCCAGCGCGCTGAACAGGATCGGGCCGAAGCCGACGATCACGCCGAGGCCCGTATCGTCGAGGTGGAGATCGCGCTTGAGCGGCTCGATCGCGAGCGTCAGCATCTGACGGTCGGTGATGCCGAGTATCGCGGCCAGCGCGAGCACGACGAGCGCGAACCACGCGCGCGACAACGACGGGGACCGACCGGTTATTCCGCTACGCACGCTGCGTCTCCTTCATTGAAAACCTCTGTGGCCGGCCGGTGCAGCCAGCCTGTCGAGGGTAGCCGCCGGGCGCCGGCAAGACTTTCGCGGACGGCCGGGAAAGTTTCGGCATCGTCCGCGCATCCGCACGCCGGGCGCGCGGGTCAGACCGCGATTTCGTCGAACGGCCACATCGGGCGCGTCAGGTTCGCGTAATCGGCCGCGTTGAAATCGAGGCTTAGCGAACCGGGCGTGTCGCAGTAGTAGATCGCGCGCGCGAGCGGGCCGAACAGCGCCTGAAAATGCTGCGTCGACTTTACGACGACGATGGTGCAACGCGGCAGATCGATGCCGAGGTCGGTGAAGCAGCTCGGGCTGTAGGTCTGCTGGCGTGCCGAGTTGACGACCACGCGCACGCCGTCGATCTCCAGCAGGGCTGTCAGCCCGAGGCCGGGCCCCGGAAACTTGAACGCGTCGTCGTGCTGCGCGAGCCCGGCTTCGACGGCCAGCACCTTGGCGACCACGTCGAGCGGGCGGCCGGCCCGCGTGCCTGTCTTGCCGCCCAGGCGCACGCAGATCGTTGCGCCCACACCCGCATCGCGCGCGAACGTCGCCGCGACCGGGTCCCAGATCATCCCGAGCACTACGCCGCGCAAGCCGCGCTTCAGGATCGCGTCGAGGATGAACGTCGAATCGGAGCCGGCCCCGCCGCCGGGGTTGTCGGCCGTGTCGGCGATCACGAACGGGCGCCCGGCCGCGTCGGCCGGCGCCGCCGCGATCTCGTCGAGGATGCGCTCGATCGGCTGGCGCAGCTCGATCGTCTCGTCGCGCACGGCCACGAAACCGCGCGCAAGCTCGCGCGCATGTTCACGTGCGGCGTCGCGATTGCCGTCGCTCACCACCAGCACGCCCGCGCCGGTATCCGGAAAGTCTGACCACGGGAAGCCGTGAATCAACGACACCGACAGAATGCCGTTGCGCCCTTCCCGGTCCATCGCATCCTGGTTGAGTTGCGCCATGCGCGGCTCGGTCGTGAAGAACATGCCGAGCATGGGCACGCGTTCGAAGTGCATCGTTGGCCGGATTTCACCGCGCACGGTGCGTTCGGCAAGATCGATCAGGTCGACCGCGCACTCGTCGAAATCGGTATGCGGATAGTGCTTGCAGGCGAGCAGGACATCGCAGTTCTCGAGCATCGCCGTCGTGACGTTGGCATGCAGGTCCAGCTCGGTGCCGATCACGACGCCGGGCCCGACGAGCGCGCGCGTCTTCGCGAGCAGGTCGCCCTCGCAGTCGTCATAACCCTGCGCCATCTGCGCGCCGTGCAGCAGATAGAGCACCATGTCGACCGGCTGCGCGGCACGCAGATCGTCGAGAATCTCGTCGCGCAATGTCTCGTAATCGCGCTGCGCGCACGGCGCGCCGGGTTCGGCGAACGCGAAGATCGACGCGCGCACTTCGTGGCCGCGCGCGCGGGCTTCGCGCACGAAGGTGCCGTAGCCGACGAGGTCGTCCGCCTTCGCGTCGGGTTCGCCGTTCGTCGGCCGATACAGTGCACGTTCCTCGAACGAATGCAGGCTGGTCGGTATCGGTGAAAAACTATTGGTTTCGTGCGCAAGCGCGGCGACGAAAATTCGCATGATCGTTCCTGAATGGAATTGAAGAGTCGAAAGACGCGGCTGCACCGCCCGCTTGCGGGCGCGTCAGGCGCAGCCGGTCAGGGCCGTGTCCCGGCAGATTCCGAAAACATCTGCATGACGAAACAACCGGCATGCAGCCGGAACCTGCAAGGCACGAAAATGACGGCGAAAAACGCGTGCTGGTGCCGCTCAATCCTCGCGGCGCAGATAACGCAGGCGCGTGTGGACGCCGTCGGGGCGATCGCCGTCGCCGCGGAACGACACGAGCGCGAGCCGTCCGTTGATGCCGCACAGCTGCGCGTCGGACGTGCCCGGCGGCGCGAACAGCCCCTCGCCCAGCGGCACGAGGTCGAGCACGTAGGTCGATGCGCCGTCGAACGCGAACCGGATCTCGCCGGTGCCCACTTCTTCTCCGCTGCTCGGCCACAGCATCGCGCGCCGGCTGTCGGCGTCCATCTCCGTCCAGTACGCCTCGACTGAAATCCGGTCCGGCCCCGCGACCGACGCGAGGCGCATCGGGTAATGCCGGTAGCCGCCTGCGTAACGCGACAGTGGCCGGCGCGGCGTCGCGCGCTCGAACGGCATCACGGGGTCGTGGCCGAGATGCGCGAGCGTCGTCAGCAACACCTGGTCGTGCAACGCGCTGGCGCCCGGCCCGGTGCCGCCGGTCACGACGACGAGATCGAGTTCCGGGCACACCGCGAAGCTCGACGTCGTGCCGTAGGTCGTGCCGCCGTGCCAGAACACCGTGACGCCGCTCACCGGCACCTTCCACCAGCCGAGGCAGATCGGCGGAACGCAGGGCCGTTGCAGGTCGAACGTCACCGTCTGCATCGCGGCGATCGTCTCGGGCGCAAGTATCTGCGTGCCGTCGACCACGCCGCCCGCCAGGTGCATGCGACCGTAGGCCAGCATGTCCTTCACCGTCGAAATGGGCGTCGAGCCGGCGCCGGCCAGCGACGGCGGCAAAAGGTACGCATGCGTGGCCTGCAGCGCGCCGCTCGTCGCATTCGCGAACACGCCGACCGCGTGATGATGCAGGATCGCCTGCTCGGCCGACGTGCACGACGCGTTCATGCCGCACGGCCGGAACAGTTCCTCCTCGAGCGCCTGGTTGTACGGCTTGCCGGACAGCACCTCGATCAGCCGTGCGGCCACGACGAAACCCGGGTTCGAGTAATGAATCGTCTCGCCCGGCGAGAACAGCGTGCCGAAACCGGACAGGCGCGCCACGTATTCGCGCGTCGCATCCGGGCCGGAATCGGTCATCGGGCTGAAGGAATCGGCATCGATGCCGTTCGTGTGATTGAGCAGGTGGCGCACGCGAATGCGCTGCGCGTGCGCCGCGTCGGCCAGCGCAAACGACGGCAAATGCCGGACGACAGGATCGTCGAGACCGATCCGGCCGGCTTCGACATGGCGCATCAGCAGGTGCGTCGTCAGCACCTTGGTGATCGAACCGATCTGGAAGCGTGTGTCGACGGTCATCGGCGCGCCGGTGTTCAGGTTCGCGATGCCGCTCGCCAGTTCGATCTGCTCGCCGCGATGCCAGACGCCGGCGACGTAGCCAGCGGTGGCCGGGCCGTCCACCGCCTTCGACAGCAGGTTGCCGAGCTGGTCCTTCAGGATTTGCATGACCGCACTCCATGATGAGAAAGTGGGCGTTGCCGCGCGCCGAAAGCGAAACCGGCCGCATGAACGCAAGCCGTCAATGTAGTGGCGTTTCGCCGGGCAACCTTTTGCGATCGGCCGGGATGCTTTTGCGCGCGTCTGCCGTTATCGTGTACGCCATCATGCAGGCCGTTCGCGGTCGCCGTCCGCGGCACGGAAACCGGCGCGGACGCGCGCGACAATCCCGCGGCGGCAAGCGAAAGCAGGCCGGCACCGCGTCCGCTATCGTACGAGGTCCACGGGCACGCAACACCGTCGGCTGTCACGCGACGCGCGCGGCCGCCCTTCTCGACATACCGAACCAGGGAATACCCATGCGCAAATGGCTTCCGACCTTCCTGAGCCGAGACTGGGCGGGCCTGCCCATCGCGCTTTCGATCGCGCTTGCAGGTGGCTGCCTCGTCCATGCAGGCCGCCATCTGACGGGCTACATGCTGCTCGGCGCGGCCGTCGTGCTCGCGGCCGGCTCGCTCTACCACCTCGCGTTTCTCGCCCGCGTGCGCGCGGCCTGCCCGCCGCCGGGAATACGCGTGGAGGTGAACGGCCATCGCATCCACGTGCTCGCCGAAGGGCACGCGGGCGACCTGCCGCCGGTCGTCTGGATACCGGGCGCGCATATGGGCGGCCTCGTCCTCCATCACCTGCATCAGGCGCTGCGCGGCGAGACGCGCTCGATCCTGATCGACCGGCCCGGAAGCGGCTGGAGCGATGCCGGCCCGTATCCGCGTTCGACCGCGCTGGAAGTGGAGGAAGTCGTGGAGGCGCTCACGCGCGCGGGCGAGCGCGGGCCATTCGTGTTCGTCGGGCATTCGTTCGGCGGCCTGCTCGTCGCGAACCTCGCGCGCCGCCATCCGCATCTCGTGCGCGGGATCGTGCTGCTCGACGCGACGCATCCCGACTTCTTCAACTACGCGCCGAGCAGCATGCGCCCCACCCCGATGATCGTCGCCGGCAATCTCGTCGGGCTGCTGCATCTGTTCGGCATCCACATCGATCTCGTCAGCGTGCTGGGGCGCCGGCAGCCCGCGATCAGACGGTTGCTCGATCTCGTGCAGAAGCGGCTGGCCGATGCGATCGAGATGGGGGTCGAACGCATCGAGATGCATGCGCGCGCAGGATTCAGTTCCGCGTCGAGCCTCGCCGAGCTGAGCGTCGCAGGCAGTGCGCGCGCCGGGTTCGACATGCTGGTTCACGACGGCGAGCTGGGCGACCTGCCGGTGTTCGTCGTCACGCCGCGCGATGCGTCGGAAATGCGGCCCGCGCCGGAAGCGGACGCACGCAAGCTGTATCGGCGCATGGGCGTGGACGAAGCCGGCTTCGAGCGCCACCTCGCGCTGATGGGCGCATTTCGCCAGCGCTACCTGGCGACGTCGTCGCAAAGCGAGTTGATCCATGCGCCGGCCGGCGACGGGCACAACTTCCCGTACGAATCGCCTGCGTTCGTGGTTCAGGTCGTGACGCGCATGCTGCGCGAGCGCGTGCGCACGTACGCGGACTGACACGCACCGCAACGCTCAATCGTCGCCCGTGTCGAGGACGGTTCCGGGCACGCCGCTACGCGCGCGCAATGCGCGCGGCGACATGCCGAAACGTTTCTGGATCGCGACGGAGAAGCTGCTCGGATGGTTGTAGCCCACCGCGTAGGCAACATCCGTGACCGGCACGCCCGGCTCGCTCAACAACCGCAGCGCCTGCTGCATGCGCAGTTCGTGCGCATACTCGTGCACGCTCTTGCCGAGCAGCGCGCGGAAACCCGCGCACAGGCTGCTGCGGCTCAGGCCGACCTGCTGCGACAGCACGTCGAGCGACGGCGGCGACACGAAGTGCTCCTGCAACACGACCTGCGCTTTCGACACCGCGCGCCGCGTCATGCGGCTCACGCTACCGTTGAGCGCATCGGTATCCGCGTGGCGCGTGCCTTCGGATACCGTATCGACCGCGCGCGCGACGATCTCGAGGCTGCGCGCCTGCAGATAGATCGAGCGGCTGCGGCCGTCGAGCGGGCAATCGCCGATGTCGCGCAGGCACTCGACCAGCGCCGGCGGGATCGGCGTCGCATACATGAACGATTCGCGCAGCGTGCCTTCGACGAAATGCCGCAGCGGCGCCGGCAGCGCATCCTCGGCGCCGGCGTAGAGCGCGCCGAGCACGCTGCGATGCATGTAGAGGCTCGTCACCTGATGATGGCCGCGCTCGATCACGTCGCCGGCGGGCATGCCGTCGGGTTCCGCGACCAGCACCATCGTCGGGCCGTCGAGATTGACCTCGCGCCCGGCCACCGAATACGACGCCGACCCGCATCGGCCGATGCGGATGCGCAACGCGTTCTCGCCGCGCGTGCGCCGCCGCACGACGCCCGCGAAGCTGACGTCCACATCGGTCATCCAGAAGGCCGGTGACTGCGCATGGAATTCGGTTTGCCCGCTCGCATACGCGTTCGCGTATTCGACGCGATAGTGATGCCCGTTGCCGATCTGCCGGACCGTCGTGGACGGGAAGTCGGGCACGGAAAGGTCGCCGGGCGGCACCGCCAGGTCGCGGCTCAGCGAGTCGTAGTCGAGGTACGGCGAATACAGGTTCTGCAACATCGGCGCGGCGCTCCGGTGGCCTTCCCGGGTCCGCGCGGGGCCCGGGCTTCTCACGATCGAGACAAGCCGTCTTTATATCAAGCCGGAAACACCGCGCAAAAGATGTGTTTACCCCTGACCGCCGCGTCCGGACGCGCGCGCCGGACGTCGTCCCGCCCCCGCGACGCTACGCCAGCACGTCGTCGGCCTTCACCGCATACGCCGACTCGCGCCGCTTCAGCCGCATCGCGATCAGCGCCGCGAGCACCGCCAGCGCGGCGCCTGCGAGAAAGCCGCCCGTATAGCCGACTTTCGCGGTGAGCGACAGGATCGTCGACGAGGCGATCAGCTCGCCGAGATCGCGCGTGCTCTGCACCGCCGTCACGTCGGTGCCGGCCTGGTCGCTGCCGCCCGCGAAGCGCATGCCGGCCGTCATGATCGACACGGACGTGATGCCCGTCGACAGCGAGCCGAGCACCGTGCACAGCCACGCCCACGACGGCGACGCGGGCAACCACCCGCCCGCCTGCGCGAACCACAGCAGCGCCGCCGCGCCTGCGCAGCTCACGCCAGCCGTAAACGCGCGCCACAGGCCGAGCCGCCTCACGAGCCACGCGCCGCCGCCGCACCCGAGCACGACCGTCACGATGCCGCCGGCCATCCCGAGCTTGCCGATCGCGTCGAGCGTCCAGCCCGCGTCGTTGAGGAACAGCTTCGACAGACCGAAACCCGAGACGGCCGTCATCGCCGACAGCAACGCGAGCGACAGCAGCGACCACGAGCGCGGCCGCTTCGCAAAACGCACGAGGCTTGCGTCGTGCAGCGGCTTCGCACGCGCGCGGTCCGCATCGCGCGGCAGCACCCACAGCACGCAGATCAGGCTCGCGAGCGGCACGACGGCCAGCGCGAGAAACGCGGCCTGCTGGCCGAACAGGCCGATCAGCGTCAACGTGCCGGCGCCGCCGCCGAAAAAGCCGATCATCACGCCCGCGATCTGGATCGCATTGATCTTCGCGAGCGTGTCGCCGCTGAAATGCTCGGCGGCCATCCCGTCGTTCGCGATGTCCTGCGTCGCGCTCGCGAGCGACGCGACGGCCAGCAGGCCGACCGCCCAGCCCGCCGTCGCGACGCTCATGCCGATCTGCGCGAGGCTCGCGAGACACAGCACGACGAGCGTCTGCATCGGCAGCATCCAGCTGCGCCGCCGGCCGATACGCGGCGACCAGCGGTTGTCGACGACGGGCGCCCACAGGAATTTCACGACCCAAGGCAGCCCGACGAGCGGCAGGAACGCGAGTGCGTGAAGCGGCGCGCCGTCGTGGCGCAGCAGTGTCGGCATCGCGTCCATCGCGATGCCGATCGGGATTCCCTGTGACAGGTAAAGCAGCGTGATCGTGATGACCAGGCGGCGATGTTCGAGCAAATCGCGCATCGAAGTCTCCAGTTGCATGAGGTTAAAAAGGTTCGGCGCCGGCCGGCATGCGCGCAGGCCGCACGGCATCGCGGCGCGGGCGTCGCGCCGCACGCAGCAGCAACGCGCCGAAAGCGACGAGCGCCGCGTCGATCGGCCAGTAGACGGGCTCGCCCACGCCGAGCAGTGCGATCGCGCAGTGCGCGGCGCCCGCCAGCCCGTATGCCGCGCCGGCCGCCCGCATCAGCACGCGCAGCCATGCCGCGCGATCGGCGACGCCGGCCGCGAGCGCGAGCGCGCCGCCCCACACGGCCCAGAACAGCATCGCGAGCGCATGGTCGACGCGCGCGCCGTCCGGCAATACGCGCCCGGCGAACAGCAGCACGCCGCCCGCGAGCACGAGCCCGCCGCAGATGCCGACCGCGAGCGCGGCCAGCACGTTCGCCGAGCGGTCGCGTTGCGCACGCCGCCGCTCGATCCACAGATGCAGCCCGGTCGCACACAGCGCGCACGCGGCGAGCCCCATCAGGAAATGCAGGACGCGCAGCACGCCGCCCATCGCGCCGACCCAGCCGTATTGCGCGAAATGCAGCGGCTGCACCGCGATGAACGCGCGCAGCCAGAAGCCGCGGCCGCGCGACGTGACATCCGTCAGCCAGCGCCCGTCCGCCGCGCGATACAGGTGACGCTCGAACAGCGCCGTGCTCGGCAGGCCGGCGGTCGTGCCGGCAATTTCAACGCTTGCATTCGCGTCGCCCCAGCCGTGCAGCACGACCGCTTCGCGCCGGAAATCCGGCTTGCGCGCCGCGTCGCGCCGCAACAGCGCGTCGAGATCCGGCGCGCGCTGCCACGGGCCGCCGGCCGTGGCGGGCGGCGGCCCGCCGAGCAATTCGGCGAACGCGCGCTGCGGCTGCCCCGGATACGCGACGCCCGCGAGCGACACCGTGCCGAGCGCGCCGAGCCCCGACAACGCGCCGGTAAACGCGAACAGCACGAGCCACGGCGAACCCCACAGGCCGATCCAGCCGTGCAGGTCGAACAGCGCGGCACGCAACCCGCTGCCGCGCCGGATACGCGCCGCATCGGGCCAGCGCCGACGATGCACGATCAGGCCCGCTACGATGAGCACGAGCAGCACGATCCCCCACAGGCTGACGAAGATGCGCCCGGGAAACCCGGCGAACAGCGTCTTGTGCAGCGTGACGAGCAACGCCGCGCGCCCGCTGTCGGCCAGCGGCTCGCCCGTCGCCGGGTCGAGCGCCAGCGTGCACGCCTGCCGCGCATCGCAGAAGCGGATCGCCGGATCGTCCGGCTGCGGCAGCACGATGCGCGCGTCGCGCAGCGGCACGCCGAGCGCCGCCGCACGCGCGACGAGCGCATCGAGCGGCAGCGACGGCGCGGCGACGGCCACCGGCGGCGGCCGCCACCAGCCCTGCATCGAGTCGCTGGCGAGACTCCACACGCCGCTGAACAGCACGACGAACAGCACCACGCCGAACAGCGCGCCCGCGCCGCGATGCAGCGCGCGCCAGCGCGAGCGCAACGAAGCATCCATGTCAGCGCCCTCCCCAGAACACCGCGCACGGCACGAGCACCGCGAGCCATCCGGCGGCACGCCACGCGGCCTGCCGCCGACCGGGCGCGACCAGCACCCACAGCAGCGCGGCGACGCTCGCGACGAGCGTCAGCAGCACGGCCGCATAGAGCCGGTTCAGCCCGTCGGCCGGGTAATGACGGGCCAGCGTGAGCGCGAGCGCAACCGCGCCCGGCAGCACGCCGGTGATCGCGATCGCGGCCCGCGCGCCCCAGCCGCCGGCCATCAGAACTGCCCGCGCACGGTCAGCATCACGTTGCGCGGCTCCCCGTAACGGTTGTTCCAGCCCGGCTGGCTCAGGCTCAGGTAGTACTTGCGGTCGAACAGGTTGTTGACGTTGAGCGCGGCGCTCCAGTGCTTGTCATAGCGATAACCGAGCCGCAGGCTCGCGAGCGCATAACCGCCCTGGCTCATCGTCACGCCGTTCGCCTGCGCCGAGTAATTGCTCTGCACCTGCACGCCGCCGCCGACGCTCCAGCGCCGCTCCTGCCACGGCAGGTCGTAGTTGGTCCACAGCCGGAACAGGTGGCGCGGGTTCAGCAGCGGCGCGAACGAGCCGGCGTTCGCGAGGTTGTCCGCATAGCTCATCGTGTCGTACGTGTAGCTCGCCCACACGCTCCACCACGGCGTGATGCGGCCGTTCGCCTCGAACTCGAAGCCCTGGCTGCGCACGCTGCCGCCGTTCACGTAGTAGCAGCTCGGCCCCGCGCACGGATGCGCGAGGTCGACCTGCGGGTTGTTGTCGAGATCGATGCGGAACGCCGCGAGCGACACGTTGAGCTTGCCGCCCGCCAGTTCGCCCTTCACGCCCGTCTCGTAGGTGCGCCCCTTCACCGGCGTCAGGATGCCGCCGCCCCACATCGACTTGGTCTGCGGCTGGAACACTTCCGCATAGCTCGCGTACCACGACCAGTCGCGCGCGAAATCCCAGATCAGCCCACCGTACGGCGTGAACTGGTGGCCGGTGTTGTAGTGCGCGCCGAGGCTGTCCTGGTTCCACCAGCTCAGCCGGCCGCCGATCACGAACGTGAGCGGTTCCGCGAGCTTGATGCGGCCGAGCCCGTACACGCCCTTCTGCGAAATGTCGTTCTGCTGCGACTGCTGGTACGGGCCGATGTCCGGTTCCGGCACGCTGCTCGGGTTCCAGCGGTACACGTTCACCGGCGTGCCGGACACGTTGCCCAGCAGCGGCGCCGTCATCTGCCCGCTGCTGCTGTTCGCGTAGGTCATCCCGAGCAGCAGCTCGTGCGTGAGCCCGAACGCATGCACAGGCCCCTGCACGTTCGCGTCGATGCTGCGGCTGTAGCTGCTGAACTGGTACGCGGCGCCGGTCAGCCTGCCGCCCGCGCCGGTCGCCGGATCGATCGCGCCGAACGAGCCCGCGTATTTCAGGTCCGAGCGCACGCTCTGGTATTCGCCGCTCACCTTCGCCTTCCAGCCGCCGCCGAGCTTCTGCTCGACCGACCCGAACGCGCGCGTCGTATCCCAGTCGAAGTGGCCCCACGCGGTGTCGAGGAAGGTCGAGCGCGACAGGCCGAGGCTCGATCCGTCGCGCGCCATCGGCACGCCGGACATGTCGGGCACGGATCGCGTCGTCTGGTACTGCGCGCCGAACGTGAGCAGCGTGTCGCGCGTCACGTCGACTTCCGTGATGCCGTAGATCGAACGCGTGTCCTGCTTCGCGTGGTCGTAGAAGAAATGGCGATCCTCGTACGCGGCGACGAGCCGGCTGCGCACCGTGCCGGCCGCGTTGAGCGGCCCGCCGATGTCGGCCTCCGCGCGATAGCGATCCCAGCTGCCGACGCTCACGCTCGCGTTCGCGGAGAACTGGTATTGCGGCCGCTTGCGCACGAGGTTGACGGTCGCGGCCGGATTGCCCGAGCCGTGCAGCAGGCCGTTCGCGCCGCGCAGGATTTCCACGCGTTCGTACACCGAGATGTCCTGCGGCGCGCTCGCCATGTCGCCGATCACGACCGGCACGCCGTCGAATTCGAACGAATCGACCTTGAAGCCGCGCACGAAATACGCGGTGGTGAGCAGCACGTAAGGCTGCACGGTCACGCCGGCCGACTGCTGCATCACCTCGTCGAGCGAGAACAGGTTCTGCTGGTCGATCCGCTCGCGCGTCGTCACGCTGACCGACTGCGGAATCTCCCGCAACGCCAGCGGCATCTTGCCGACCGTCGCGACCGACGGATCGTCGGCGACGCCGCGCGACGCGTTCACCGAAATCGCCTTCAGTTCGGCCGCGGCCGGCTGCGCCGCGGCCGTTTCCTTCCTGACTTCCGCGCCGGCCGCCGGCGCCGCATCGGCGAACGCCGCCGCCGGATGCGCGGCGATCAGCAAGCCGAGATACAGCGACGGACGCCAGCGTCCGCCCCTCAAACGGACAAAGCGGGCAACTCGCGCGCCCTTCGTCATCGATCTCCCAGGTCCCAGCACCTCGTACCGCATTCACGCCCCCGCATTTCGTATTTGATAATCATTCTCATTATCAAATAGAACCGACGGGCGATTTTTCGATCGAGGGCCTTTTCCTATCGATTCCGGGCACACCGGCCCGAATTGTTCACGTCAGTGTGCGGATTCGGCCGATCCGGCTTCCGCTTCCGCCTCGGCGGGCGGCGGCCCGTCGTGCGGGCGCCCCGCCCGGGCGAACGTCGCGTACCACGCGTCCGCCGCGACGAGCTGCGCGTGCGTGCCGGTCGCCCGCACGCGGCCCGCGTCGAGCACGACGATCGTGTCGGCCGCCGCCGCGAGTGCCGGCTGGTGCGTGACGACGATCCGCGTGCGCTGCCCGCGCATCGCGACGAGGCTGTCGCGCACCTGCCGCGCGCTGAATTCGTCGAGGCTCGCGGTCGGTTCGTCGAACATCAGCACTGGCGCGCGCGCCAGCAGCGCACGCGCGAGGCATGCGCGCTGGCGCTGCCCGCCCGACAGCAACTGGCCGCCCGGCCCCACGTCGGTATCGAGCCCGTCGGGCAGCCGCTCGGCGTCGCACAGCAGGCCGACCGCGTCCAGCGCGGCACGCAGTTCGGCATCGGTCGCGTCGGGGCGGCCCATCCGCACGTTCCACGCCAGGCTGCCGCGAAACAGCCCGTTGTCCTGGAACACGAGGTTGCGCGTCGCGGCGAGCGTCGCTTCGCTCAGGTGCCGCACGTCGGAACGGCCGAGCAGCACGCGCCCGGCGCATGGATCGTCGAGCCGCGCGAGCAGGCCGAGCAGCGTGCTCTTGCCTGCGCCCGTGGGGCCGACGATCGCGACGAAGCCGCCCGCCGGGCAATGCAGGTCGACGCCGTCGAGCAGCGTCGCGCCGGCGGCCGACCGGTAGCCGACGCGCACCGCGTCGACGCTCGCATCGTGCGCCTGCGTGCCGCGCTCGGGGCTGTCGAAACGCGCCGCGTGCAGCACCGCGAGCACCGTGTCGAGCGCGCGCCAGCCGCCGCGCAACGCCTGGTCGAGCTGCGTGAGTTGCGCGAGCGGCTCGATGAAGCGCACGAGCAGCACGAGCACCGCGACGGCCGTCGCGGCATCGAGCCGGCCCGACGCGACGGCCCATGCGCCGCCGAGCAGCATCGCGACGAATACGCCCTGCACCGCGCCCGCGAAACCGAGTTCGATCGGCAACGAGCGCCGCATCAGCGCGCGCGTGCGGCGATGCTGTTCGTCGAACGCGCGCTGCAACGCTTCGCGCGCTTCACCTTCCTGGCCCGCGAAGCGCAGCAGCCCCTGATGTGCGGCGAACGTCTGGAGTTGCACGGCCATGTCGCGATCGCCGGCCGCACGCGATTGTTCGAACGCGAGCGTGCGTGCGCCGCCGCGCTCCAGCAGCGCGAACAACAGCACGGCCGCGGCCGCCAGGCACAGCGCGATGCGCCAGTCGATCCACGCGAGCCCCGCGACGACCGCCAGCGGCGTGACGACCGCACCGATCAGCGGCCCGAGCAGATGCGCGGGAATCCCCATCGCCTGCATCACGGGCCCGCGCAGCAGCCCGGCCGGATGGCTGTCGCGCACCGTCTGCCACGACGCGACGCGCGGCAGGTGCTGCACGAGGCGCTCGACGAGCCCGACGGCCAGCGCACCGCCCGCGCGATAACCGCCGAGCTGCGCGACGTACAGCACGAGCGCATGACACAGCGTCAGCACGCCGAGCGCGACGGCCCAGTGCAGCACAGCCGCATGCGCGCCGCCAAACCACGCGCGGATCAGCGGCACGAGCAGCAGCCCGCACGCGCCGTCGAGCAGCGCGGCGGCGCTCGCCCAGCCGACGCCGCGCCACAGTGCGCGCTGCGTGTCGCTCGGCAGGCACTGCAAACGTTTGAGCAAGCTCGTCATCGTGCGGCCTCCTCGTGTGCCGCGCCGCGTTCGCTCCACAACCGCGCATACAGCCCGCGCGCGGCGAGCAGCGCCGCATGCGTGCCGCGCTCGACGATGCACCCGCGATCCATCACGAGAATCTGGTCCGCATGCCGGATCGCGTCGAGATCGTGACTGACGATCACGCGCGTGCGCACCTCGCCGCGCAGCGCGTTACGCAACGCGCGCGCGGTTTGCGGATCGAGCGCCGACGCCGGCTCGTCGAGCAGCAGCAACGGCGCGCGCGACAGCAATGCACGCGCGATCGACAGCCGCTGAAGCTCGCCGCCGGACAGGCGCACATCGCGCCCACATATGCAGTCGTAGCCGCCCGGCAGCGCGTCGATGCGCTCGTCGAGACAGGCCGCGCGCGCAGCCGCACGAATCTCGTCGCGGCTGGCATCGGGCCGGTACAGCGCGATGTTCGCGGCGATCGACACGTCGAGCGCAGTCGCCTGCTGGAACACCATCGCGACCTGCTCGCGCCGCGTAGACGATGCGAGCAGGCGCAGATCGGCGCCGCCGAGCCGCACCGCGCCGCGATCCGGGTCCATGAAACGCGCGAGCAGCATCAGCAGCGTGCTCTTGCCCGCGCCCGACGGCCCGATGATCGCGGTGGTCGTGCCGGCCGCGATCGTCGCGTCGATGTCGCGCAGGATCGGCGCGCCGTCGATGTCGACGCTCGCGCCGCACAGCTCGACCGACGCATCGCGCGGCACCCGCGCCGCGCGCTCGGCAGGCTCCGGCAAGCCCGGCTGCGCGAGCAGCGCATCGAGGCGCGCGGCGGCCGCGCGCGCTTCGAGCAGCGCATCGGCGCCGTGGCCGAGCGCGCGCACCGGCGCCGCGACCGCCCAGATCAGCAGCGCGAACGTACACAGTTCACCGACCGGCAACCGCCCGGCCGTGAGCCATGTCGCACCGAACACCGTCCACGCGAGCAGGAACGGTGTGCCGAGCAGCACCTGCGTGCATGCGCCGGGCCCGCCGACGCGGCCGACCCACGCAAAAAACGCCTGCGCGAAGCCCCGGGTCGACGCCAGTGCGGCCGCCTCGATGCCGGCGCCCGGATACTGCCGCACGAGCGCCGGATTCTGCGCGAGCTGCGCGTAATCGCCCATCAGCCGTTCGAGCGCCGCATTGCGCGCCATGAAGGCGG
Organism: Burkholderia stabilis; assembly: GCF_001742165.1. Lineage (NCBI taxonomy): Bacteria > Pseudomonadati > Pseudomonadota > Betaproteobacteria > Burkholderiales > Burkholderiaceae > Burkholderia > Burkholderia stabilis. Next base: position 1,544,610 of record NZ_CP016443.1, read on the forward strand.
GCGCGAACCGCGCCGAACGCATCCAGCGAAACAGCGCGGCGCCGGCCGCGAGCGGCACGAGCGCGAACGCGAGCAGCGCGGGATTCAGGTAAAGCAGGCACGCGAGCGCCGCGCACGGCACGACGACGAGCTGCGTGACGTCGGCCGGCGCATGGGCGACGAGCTGGTGCAGCGCGCGCACGTCCTGGTCGACATGACGCGCGACGCGATCGCTGCCCGCACGCGCGAACCAGCCGAGCGGCAAGCGTTGCAGATGATCGGCGAGACGCTTGCGCAAACGGTCGCCGAGATCGGCGTCGACACGGTGCGTGAGATGCAGCGCGACCGTCTGCCCGCCGAGCCACAACACGCTGGCCGCCACGGCCGCGACGAGCCAGCCGCGCGCCGCGGCGTCGAGCTGCGCGGTCATGCGCCATGCGTCGGCGATCCGCCCGAGCGCGAGCCACGGCACGAGCGACGCGACACCCGCCAGCGCCTGCAGCGCGACCGCCGTCGTGAGCGGCACCGCGAACGGCCGCAACATCGTGAACAACGGCCGCTTCATGCCGCACGCTCCAGCAGCATGCCGAGCGTCGCCGCGCGCGCGTCGCCCGGCGGTTGTTCCGGAAAACCGAGCTGCGCGGTCAGTTGCTGCCACACGCGCGTCACGTCGATGCTGCGCTGGTTGCACGCATGCAGCCCTTCGCCGGACACGAGCCGGTCGACCGCACGCACGGCCGCTTGCGGCCAGCAGCGCGCATGAATCTCGCCCCATGTGTCTTGCGCATCGTCGCAAATCTGGATGCTCGGCATGTCGTCGCCTGCCGGGTCGCCGAAGATCGGGAACAGTCCGTTCTCGTCCGCGGCCGGTTCGCGCAGCGCGGGCGCCCACCACAGCGGGCCGTGCGGCGATGCGAGCGTCCACGTACCGGCGTCGGTCGTCAGCGCGATGCTGAACAGCACGCTCATCCGGCCGTCGTCGGCCGCGGCCATCTCGTTGTGCACGCGCAGCGACACCGGCGTTTCCGCGAGCACCATCGCGCATTCGCGCATCGACGACAGCGCCGGCCCGATCGGCTCGACCGACCACGGGCCCACGCCGCGCAGCGCGGCTGCGAGCACGTCGAGCGCCGCGAAACTCGCCTGCACCGAGCACACGACATCCGCATGCACGGGGGTGCTCGTTTCATGCAGCCGTCGCGCGACCGCGATGAAACGCCCGACGACCGGCAGGTTCGGATAGAAGCTGTTGAGCAGGCAGCGGCGGCCATGACGCGACGCTGTGCGCAGCACCGAGTCCCATTCGTCGGGCAGCAGCGGATGCTCGATCACGACGTCGATCCCGCGTTCGAGCAGCCGGCACGCGAGCGCGGCCCCTTCCGCGCCGCGCGCCGCACCGCCGACCGCGACGCACGCGACGCGCACGTCGTCCGGCAGCGCTTCCGGGCGGTCGAACACGGGCGCGCCGACACGCGCAGCGAGCGCGGCCGTGCGCGCACTGCCCTGCCCGAGGATGCCGGCGACGTGATACGCGCCGGAAGCGGCCAGGCCCGCCGCATAGAACTGACCGAAACGAGAGCCGGCCACGACGACCGGCAACGGGTGAACCTTCATCGCGCCTCCTTCAGGCGGGTGTCGACGAACGCAGCGTTCAGGCAGTCGAAATGACCGCCGGGGATATCGACGGCCGTGATGCCGCCGAGCGCCTGCCGCGTCCAGTAATCAGTGAGTGCCGCGCGCTGCTGCGGAATCAGCGGATTGCAGCGCTCGGGCACGAACAGCCGCAGCGCGCCGGCATACGGTGCGTCGCCGGCCCAATGACTCGCCTGCACCGAATGCATGAAGAGCCGGTACAGCCGTTCGCGCTCGTCGAGCAGCGGATGCGCGACCGCGTCCTGCATCGACAGACCGGCCGCTGCGCGCAACACGCGAGCGCGCAGCGCATCGAGCGGCTCGCAGCGATCGCCGAAGATCTCGAGCTGCGCCTGCAGGCTGCCCGGCGCGAGCCGCGCCGGGTCGGCCTTCAATGCGTCGGCGAGCGCGTCGGCCAGCACGTACGTTTCCGGAAAACCGAGCGCGTCGAGCGGCAGCCCGAGCGTGGCCGCGAAGTTGAACAGCACGAGCCGCTCGTCCTCGATCAGGTACGGAATCCGGTAGCTCGACACGATGTCGAGCGTGCGCACCGCGACGCCGAGCTGCACCAGCGATTTCGCCATTTCGAGCGCGACCAGCCCGCCCGAGCAGTAGCCGAGCACGTCGACCTCGCGCACGCCGGAGCGCCACAGCGCATTCGCGTAACGCCGGCCGAGCGTTGCGTTCAGGTGGCGTGCGGGTAGATCGAGATAATCCTGCGCGTCGCGCACCGCGAAGCCGAGTACGGGGCCGAGCCGCGCGAGCGCCAGCATGACCGGCCGGTACGCGTGCACGGTGCCGAGACCTTCGTGGACGATCACGCGCGGCACGCCGTCGCCCGGCGCGAGCGGAATCGGACGCACGTCGGCGCGCACACGCGGCGCGGGCGCATGCACGACAGTCGATGCTTGCATCGTGCGCGGCGCGGCAGGCGTAGCGGACGACGCGGTGTCCGCGTCGCGCAGGCATTGCGCGAACGCAGCCGGGGTCGGCTGTGCGAGCACCCAGCGCAGCAGCCGGTCGAACGGATGCGCCTGCGCGAGCGGTTCCTCGCTGCGCAGCCGCGACACGAGTTGCGCGATCAGCAACGAATCGCCGCCCGCGGCAAAGAAGTCCTGATCCGGCGTGACGTTGCGCGTATCGAGCACCGTCTCCCACAGTCCGACCAGCCGCGCGAGCAGCGGATCGGATGCCTGTGCCGCCGCCGGACGGACGACCGCCGGCTCCGGTTCGCGAATGTCGGCGATGCCGGCCAGCGTGCGGCGGTCGATCTTGCCGTTCGCGGTCACCGGCAGGCGTTCGAGCACGCGCAGTTGCGACGGCACCATGTAGCCCGGTACGCGCTCCGAAACGAACGCGAGCAACGCGTCCGGCGCGATGCGTGCCGCGCCGCGCTTCACGTGCGCGAGCAGGATGTCGTAGCCGAGCGCATCGAGCGGCGTCTCGGCCGCCACGCACCCGAGTGCGCGATCGCCGTCGTTCGCCTGCAGCCATTCGAGCCACTGCGCGCGCGGCACGAACAGCCGCGATGCCGACGCGCGCGCGTCATCCGGCGTCTCCATCATCAGCGCCTGGCTGATGCTGATTTCCGGATGTTCCGCCGTCAGTTCCTGGATCACCCACCACGCATCCGGCGCCGACAGCGTGCGCAGCCCCGCGATCAGCGCGACCGTATCGCGCGCGTTGTTCAGCGCGCCGGAGCTGATCGTCAGGTCGACCGAATGCGGCGCGATGCCCTGCGCGTCGAGCGGCGCGTTCATGTCGAATCGCACGAACCGCATCCACGGATACGCGGCGAAACGCTCGCGCGCAGCCGCGAGGAAGTAGCTCGACACGTCGCTGAACAGGTAGTCGATTCGCGTGCCCGCTTCGACGAGCGGCGCAAGCGCGTCGACGATCGCACGCGTCGCCGCGGCCGTGCCCGCGCCGATTTCGAGAATCCGCCACGCACGCTGCGGCTCGCGCGCGACGATCGCGCGCACGGCCTGCGCCATCCCGCGATGCAGCGCACGTGCATGTTCGCCGTTGCTGTACATCGCGTCGGCGATATGCGATGCGCCCTCCGGGAACATCAGGCCGGCGGGCGACACGCTGCCGTCCACCTGCGCGTCGAGGCATCCGGCGCTGTCGCGGAAGTAGTCGATGAGGACGGCCGGCCACAGGTCGGGCGGCGCATCGTGCGCGAACGCGTTCCAGCTTGCGTGCGCGTCGGCGTGGCCCGTGTGGTCGGCGTCGGGGCGCACGCGCCACCCGCCTTCGTCGTCCGCATGCAGCACACCGTGTGCGCAGAGCATCGCGAGCCAGTGGCGCAGCAGATGCTGCCGTGTCGTCGGCACGCGCAACCGCTCGCATAACGTCGCAAGGTCGGTCGACGTGTCGGCCATCAGACCGCCCGCCGGCACGATCCAGCCGGCCAGCGACGCGACGCATGCCGCTTCGAGCTGCGCAACCGATCGCGACACGTCCGCGTGCGCGGGCCAGCGCGCGGCGTCGAACGCTTCGCGCACGTGCGCCGCAACCTCGTGCAGCGTGTCGTCCTGCTCGGGAGAAGCCAACTCCGTGCCGTGCAACGCCACGAAGCTCGCAAGCCGGCGCTCCGCACCTTCGCCGAGCACGATCGTCGTCGCCGCGCCGACGAGCGGATGCGCATTCAATGCCGCATCGATCTCGGCCAGCTCGATCCGGTAGCCGCGAATCTTCACCTGGTCGTCCTGCCGCCCGAGGAACTCGAGCGAACCGTCCACCCGCACGCGGCCGAGATCGCCGGTGCGGTAGAGCCGCCGCCCGTCGCGATGCCGGATGAAGCGCTCGGCCGTTCGCACGGGATCGTTCGCGTAGCCGCTCGCGAGCCCGACGCCGCCGATATGAATCTCGCCGCGCACGCCGGGCGGGCACGCGCGGCCGAGCGCGTCGAGCACTTCCATCGTCTGCCCGGTCAGCGCGCGGCCGTACGGAATGCTCGCGAGCTGCGTGTCTTCCGGGCGGATCGGATGCTCGATCGACCAGATCGACGCCTCGGTCGCGCCGCCGAGGCTGAACAGCGCGCTGTCGGGCCAGCGCCGCCACCAGCGGGCCGGCAGCGTCACCGGAATCCAGTCGCCGGACCACAGCACGCGGCGCGGGCCCGGTACGGCGAGCGCGGGCTCGCCTTCGAGGTAGTCGATCAGCATCTGACCTTGCGCGGGCACCGAATTCCACAGCGTCACGTGGTGGCGCGCCATCAGCTCGGCCCAGTGCGACGGATCGTTGCCGCGCGCCGGATCGGGCAGCACGATGCACGCGCCGCGCGCGGTCGCGCCGAAGAAGTCGTAGACGGACAGGTCGAAGCTCAGTTCAGCCAGCCCGAGCACAACGTCGCCCGTGCCGACTTCGTGGCGCGCGCTGATGTCGGCAAGCGTGTTGCATACCGCTGCGTGACTCAGCATCACGCCCTTCGGTTCGCCGGTGGAACCCGATGTGTAGATCACGTACGCGAGCGCATCGGGCGCGATGTCGCGCGCGACGCTTGGCGGCCATTGCGGATCGATCGGCAACGTATCGATATCGATGCGTGCGCAACCATCATGTTCGATGTCGATGCCTTGCAGCGTCACGACTGCGCGCACGCGCGCATTGCGCAGGATCGCCTGTTGCCGCAGCGCGGGCTGGCGGCTGTCGACCGGCACGTAGGCAGCACCCGCCTGGACGATCGCGAGCACGGCCGCGAGTTGGTGCGCGCATTTCGGCATCAGCACCGCGACCGTGTCGCCCTCGGTCACGCCTTGCTGTTCGAGCACGGTGCGCAGCGCCGCCGCGTGTTGCGCGACGTGGCGATACGTGCGCGCGCCCTGCGCGTCGATCACGACCGGCGCATCGGGCGTACGCAACGCCTGCACGGCGAAACCGGCTGCGATATGCGTATCCGCATCCGGATGCGCGAGCGCGACCGGCACAGCCGACGGCAGCACGATGTCGCCCGCGCGCGACCAGCATTCGGCATCGTCGGCGAGACGGCCCAGCAGCGCGACGTATGCGTCGAACATCGCCGCGGGCATGCCGTCAGGAAACAAGTCGTCGCGAACGTCCCAGCCGATTTCCAGCCCGCCGAACTGGTCGGTCACCTGGCAGTCGAGCCAGACCTGCGGCGTCTGGCTGATCATGTAGCGCGGCGGTTCCGCGCGCGTCGTTTGCTCGCCGAGCAGGCGGCCGACGCTGCCGATGCCGCTCGTGAACACGACGGGCATCAGCGCCGCATCCTTGCCGCGCCGCCGCGCGAGTTCGCGCATCACGTCGACGCCGGTAAACGCGCGGTGGTCGAGATCGTCGAACATCCGCGCGCCGATCGTGCGCGCGCGCTCGACGAAATCGCGCCCTTGCGTCGCATCGACGGCGAGCAGGCTCAGTGCGGTGAAATCGCCGAGCACCGCGTCGATGCGCGGATGCACGGGCGGACGGTTCAGTACCGTCAGGTTCACGCAGAACGCCGGCGACTGGCTCCACCGGCCGACGATTTCAGCGAACGCGGCCAGCGCGACGCTCGCCGCGCTCAACCCGAAGCGGCTCGCGCTGGCGCACAGCGCGGCCCATTGCGCGCGATCGAGCCGCGCGTGCCGATGCGTGAAGCGCGGCTGCGCATCGCCGCCCGGTGCAGGCAGCACCGGCAGATCGGGACGCGCGGGCAGATCGTCGATGCGCGCGAGCCACCACGCCTTGTCGCGCGCATGATCGGCGCGCTCGCAGGCATGCGCTTCATGGACGACGTAGTCGCGAAACGTCGCGTCGAGCGGCGCGGGACGCCATTGCGGATCGTCATAACGACGCCGCCACTCGGCGAGCAGCAATTGCAGGCTCGCGTAGTCGATCAGCGTGAAATCGACGGACAGGTGCAGTACCGCACCGTCCGGCCCGAGGCTCACTTCCGGCTGCAGCACCGGCCAGTGGTCGAGCGCATGCACCGCATGATCGAGGCGCTCGCGTACGCGGCTGATATGTGCGTCGAATGCGGTTGCGTCGGCATCGCGCAAATCGTGCACCGCGAGCGGCTGCCACGGCACGTCGGGCAGCACGCGTTGCCATGCGTTGTCCTCGACGATCGCGCGCAGCATCGGATGCCGCGCGACGCACGCGTTCCATGCAGCCTCGAAACGCACGCAGTCGAGATCGGCAGGCTCGCCGTATTCGACGTACAGATGGCAGGCATTGCCGCCGAACTCGAACGATTCGTGCCGGCCGAGCACATAAGCGGCCTGCACCGGCGTCAACGCGAAGCGTTCATGCTGGCGCACCGGATCGCTGCGCCACGTGCCTTCCTGCAGGAAGCGGACGAACGCGTCGCGTTCGGCCTTGATGCGTGCGGCCAGATCCGCGTCGAGCGCGCCGGCCGGCGCGCGATAGCGCAACTGGCCGCCGTCGTCGCACCACAGTTCGATTTGTCGTTCGCGGCAGAGGTCGAGTACGTCGTCGAAGCTCACAGCACGCCCTCCTCGATCGTCGCGACTTTGGCGTCGCCGTCGGCTGGTGCTGCGGGCACGGCTTCCGCCTCATCGAGCTGCGCTGCGAGACCGGCCAGCGTCGGCTGACGGTAGAACGCGGCCATCCCGATCCGCACGCCGAGCCGTTCACGCAGTTGCGCGAGCAGGCGCGTCGCGAGCAGGCTGTCGCCACCGAGTGCGAAGAACGTCGCGTCGCGCGCGTTCGCCGCATGGCCGAGCGCTTGCTCCCAGCAGGCAAGCAACGTCGCCTGTCGCTCGTCGGCAGGCACGAATGCGTCGTGTGCGGCCGGGGCGTCACCGAGCGCACGCGCGAGCGCGTCGCCCACCGCACGGCGGTCGATCTTGCCGTTGCCGTTGAGCGGCCAGCGCGGCATGAACCACAGCGCGTCGGGACGCATTGCGTCGGGCAGCCGGTCGCGCAGCCAGTCGGCCAGCGTCGTTTGCGCGGCCGGTTCGTCGATACGACGCGCGTCGATGCACGCGAATGCGGCCGAACGCCAGCTCCGGGCATCGAGCGAAAAGCCGCACGCTTGCGCAGCCGCCGCGAGTGCATCGTCCTCGAACGGGCGCGGCAGCGACGCATCACCGGTCAGCCCCGCGACGAGTTCACGCAACGGCGAATCGCGCAGCACGTCTGCGAGCAGCAAGCGGCCGTCATGCTCGAGCAACGCCGCAGCGATCCTGAACGTGTCGCGCGGATCATCGCGCAGGTGCGCCGCCGCGAAGCTGATCACGCAGTCGAACCGGTCGAGATGGCGTGCGGGAAGCAAGCCTTCCTGCATCGTCTGCAATGCAGGCGTCGTATGCGTGAAGCGCGCCTGCGCGCTACGCAGCAGGCCCGGCGACACGTCGAACAGCGTCACGTCGAAACGCGGATCGTCGAGCACGCCGAGCCCCGCGTCGAACCATTGCCCGGCCCGCGCGTCGAGCACCGCGACCCGCAATGCGCCCATATGTGCTGCGGCCAGTGTTTGCAGCGCGTCACCGAACTGGCGCAGCGCGCGTGCACCATCCGGCAAGCGCGTCGCGAACGCGAGCGGCGCCACGCGCGAATCGAGCTGTACGCGTTGTGCGGCAGTGTCCGGATCGACGGCGAGCGCGCCCAACGATGCCGTCAGATCGTCGAGATCGGTGGCATCCCAGTCGAGCAGGTCGAGCGCGCGATCGATCGGGATCGACGTGCCCGCCGGTGCATGCCTTGCATCAAGATGCGTGCGCAACGATTGCGAGATACCCGCATCGCGGTCGAGCAGCCGGTCGGCGATCGCACGCGCAACTGCCGCTTCCGCCTGCGCCGTATCGACGAGATTCGCCTGTGCAAGCGCGCGTGGCGGCGGCGTTTCGCTCGATGCCGGATCAGCCGGCACGAACGCCGCGACGATGCGCGCCGCTTCGCCGCTCACGACGCTCGCGCACGCGCCGTCTATCCGGGGATGCGCGGCCAGCGCCGCCTCAATCTCGCCAAGCTCGATCCGATGCCCGCGCACCTTCACCTGCCGGTCCTCGCGTCCGAGAAATTCGAGCGTCCCGTCGGGCCAGTAGCGGCCGCGATCTCCGGTGCGATACCAGCGGCCCGACGCGTGCTGCACGAAACGCTGCGCGGTCAACTCGGGATCGTTCCGGTAGCCGCGCGCGAGACTGTCGCCGCCGATCAGCAGTTCGCCCGGCACGTAATCGGGCACGTCGCGGCCATCGGCATCGACGACGCGATACGCCTGCCCCGCCAACGGCCGGCCATACGGAATCGAACGCCAGTGCGGCGGCACATCGCGCACCGTCTGCACGTTCGACCAGATGCCGGCCTCGGTCGCGCCGCCAAGCGCATGGAACGCGCACGCATCACCGCATCGTTCGCGCAGGCGCGCCGGCAGGTCGAGCGCGATCCAGTCGCCGGACAGCAGCGCCGCACGCACGCTGCGGCACGTGTCGCGCGCGGCCGGCACGGCGAGCGCCATTTCGAGCAGTGCAGGCGCGGAATTCCACAGCGTCACGCGATGCTGCGCGATCAGCTCGATCCAGCGCGCCGCGTCGCGCGCATCGTCCTGGGTCGGCAACACGAGTTCGGCCCCTGCGCCGAGCACGCCGAACAGGTCGTACACCGACAGATCGAAATCGAGCGCGGAAACCGCGAGCAGCCGGTCTTGCGCATTCACGCCAAGCAGCGCGTCGACCGCATCGATCGTGTTGATCGCCGCTGCATGCGTCATCTCGACGCCCTTCGGCACGCCCGTCGAACCGGACGTGTAGATCACGTAAGCAGTGGCCTGCGGTGCAACCGCGAGCGGCGCGGCCAGCGGTGCATGCCGCATGAGCGCCGCGACGCCGAAATGCGGCAGCGGCGCATCGGCGAGCGCCGCGTCGCCGATCACGGCCTTCACGCCCGCCGCGCGCTCGATCAGCATCTTGCGCGCGACCGGCTGCGCGATGTCGATCGGCACGTAGCACGCGCCGGCGGCGAGTACGCCGAACACCGCGGCAACCTGCGCCGGCCCGCGCGGCAGGCTGATCTCGACGGCATCGCCGTGCCCGATGCCGGCCGAGCGCAAACCACCCGCGATCGCGAGCGCCTGCGCAGCGAGTTCGCCGCGCGTCACCCGATGCTCGCCGCATCGCAGCGCGACAGCGTCCGGCTCGCGCGCAGCCAATGCGAAGAAATCGTCGTGCAGCACGCGCGGCCGGCCGGATGCGGGCAGCGCATTGAGCGCGTCGCGCACGCGGCGCTGCGCGGACGGCAGCTCGACCGCGATCGGCAGCCGCCAGTCGCGGTCGCACAACGCCTGCACGAGCGCGACATACGCGCCGAACATCGCGTCGAGTATCCCGTCCGGAAACAGCCCGTCGACGCTGTCCCACGCGAGCAGCGCGCCGTCCGGCACGCGATAGAGCTGATGGTCGAGCCACACCTGAGGCGTCTGCGAAATCATGTCGTGCAGATCGCCGAACGCGCGCGCAAACGCATCGGGAATGAACGGCGCGTCGCCGAGATTGCACGAGAACACCACCGGCGCCGCGCGCGGCGAGCCTTGCCGGCGCGCGTCGCGCAGCACGTCGAGCGCCGGGTACGCGGCCTGCGCGATCGCGCCGTGCAAACGCTGCTGGAATGCGCGCACCGTGTCGGCCGCGCTCGCATCGGCGCGCACGTCGCATTCGACGAGCAGCAGCGTCGTGAAATCGGCGATCACGTCGGCGAGATCGGGCGCATCGCCATGCCGGTCGAACAGCGGCACGTTGAGCAGGAACGCCTGCCGGCCGCTCCAGCGCGCGAGCACCGCCGCGAACGCGGCGCCGAACACCGACGACAGCGTGACGCCGTGCCGCGCGGCCTGCGCATGCAGGCGCGCGAGTTCGGCCGTGCTCAACGTGTGTGAAATGCGGCTGAAGCGCGGCGCGCGGATCGTTTCCGGCGCGCAGGCCAGCGGCAGCGCCGGCCCTGCCGGCAGATCGGCAAGACGCGCATGCCACGCATCGCGCGCCGCGGCCCGCGCGTCGCGCGTATCGGCCGCGCGACGCGCGAGCCAGGCCGGGAACCACGTAGACGGCGCATCGGGCAGCGCCGACGGTTCCGCATAAGCAACGCCGATCTCCTTCATCAGCAGCCGCAAGCTGTCCACGTCGGCCGCGAGCAGGTCGACGCTCAGCCACACGCGATCTTCGCCGCCGGGCATCTGCACGAGCCCCATCATGAACACTTGCGCGTGCTCGACGTCGAGACATTCATGCGACCGGAACGCGCGCATCGACGCCCATTCCGCTTCGGCATCGGCGGCGCTCCGGTCGCGCCAGTCCGCATGCGAAAACACCGGCGCGTCCGGCGCTTCGACGATCTGCTGCCGGCCGCCGGTGAAGCGCGCACGCAGCATCGGATGACGCTCGCGCACACGTCGGCAGGCCGCATCGAGGCGAACGGGATCGATCGCGCGGCTGCGGAATTCCAGGAACGCGTGACAGCTCACATTGCCGAGCACTTCGCCATCGCCGCGGCCGAGCCAGTACGCCTGCTGCACCGCGGACAAATCGAACGGCGCATGCACGTCGACGTCGGCGGTCACCCCGGCATCAGGCGTCGCGTACGCAACGCGCGGCGCATTCGCGAGCAGCGTGACCCAGGCGTCGAGCGTGGGCGTGCGCGCGAACGCATCGAACGTCAGCGCGTATCCGAGCCGGTTCACGCGCGTCTGCAGATACATCAGCCGGATCGAATCGAGCCCACAACTCAGCAGGTCCTCGTCATCGTCGAGCGACGCGATCTCGTCGACGGATTCGTCGAGCAGCTCCGCAATCAGCGCGACGAGCTGCGAGCGAAAAACAATGGGGGAAGAACGGGAAGGATCGGAATGGTCGACACGGGCATCGACAACGGTCTGGCTCATGGGCACGCCTTGTATGGGTCGTTCAATGGCGGTCCGCGCGGCGGCGGCCACCGGTTAATGAGAATCTATCTCATTAACTCCCATGAGCCCGGTCGATTGCTTTAGGCTGCCGGTCAGTTGTTTTAGATCGCCGCGCTCGCCATCTCTTCGTCGTCGATCGCATTCGACGACGCACGGATATCGCTCGGCGAAATGCCGTAGCGCTTGCGGAATGCGATCGAGAAATGCGCGGGGCTGTAGCCGACGCGATACGCGACGGTCGACACGTTCGCGTCCTCCGCGCACAGCATCGCGTGCGCGGTCCGCAGCCGGTATTCCTGCAGATACGCGTACACGCTCGTGCCGAACACCTTGCGAAAACCGGCCGTCAGCTTGCGCGAATTCATCCCGACGCGGCCCGCGAGTGCGTCGAGCGTCGGCGGCTGCTGAAGCTCGCGCGTCAGGATGTCGCTCGCCGCGTACACGCGCTCGACATCCGACGACGTCACGCGCACGTCGGCAGGCGTTGCCTGCCGCTGCGTCGCCAGCAACTGCGCGCTCAGCGCGGTCAACTCGAATGCCTTCGCCTTCAGGTAGTACTCGCGCACCGCGCCTTCGAACGGGCACGTCGCGATCTGCACGGCGAGCGCCTGCAACGCTTTCGACGCCGGGCAACTGACGATCCGCGGATCGCCGCCCGTCGGCGCGAGCATCTTCTCCGGCAGCAGGTTCAGGTTGCGGTCGAGCGCGTCGAGGCCGAGTTGCACGATCGTGTAGCGCAGCGGCACGTCGCGGTCGTAGATCTGGTGCGTCGTGAATTCGCCGTCGTTGGCGATCACGCACAGGCCCGGCCCCTTGATGCATTGCTCGGGCTGGCCCGGCACGCGGCAGCGCAACTGCCCGCTCTGCACGAGGACGAGCTTCAGCCCTTTTTCGAGCGGCTCCTCGTACCAGTCGCGGCTGTCCGAGCACAGCGTGCCGCTCATGAGTTTCATGCCCGCGTCGATGTGCACCACGCCCGGATGGTTGCCGGGCACGAGCACCGGCGGGTGACGTCGTGACGAAGCGAAGGAAGTCGATCTCATCGGAGGTCCGTTGGTTGGCGGCACGCGCGGACCGGCGCGCGCCGGCGGCAGCCGGCCGATTGTCGGGCCGGGCCGGGCGAGCGCCCCGCGACAGGCGCCCGATCGAATGAAATTGCCGCGATATCAAAAGAAACGGCGCCATCGCGGCGCACTTTCCAAATGATAATACCTCTCATTTACATTTTCTGACAACTTGCCGGAACCCAAGGTCAGCGCATGACTTCCACCCTTTTTTCCCCGGCGCCGGCCATGCCGGCCGACGCGCCCGACTGGCCCGACGACTTCGCGCGCCGCTATCGCGACGCCGGCTACTGGCAGGACACGACGTTCTTCGACGCGCTCGATGCGTGCGCGCAGCGTGATCCCGATGCGATTGCGATCGTCGACGGCGCATGCCGCCTGAGCTATCGCGACCTGCTGGCGCGCGTCCGGCGGCTCGCGGGCGGCCTCGCGCGCCTCGGCCTCGCGCGCGGCGACGCGGTCGTCGTCCATTTGCCGAACGGCGCGCGCTTCATCGAGACGTGCTTCGCGCTGTTCCAGCTCGGCGTGCGGCCGGTGCTCGCGCTGCCCGCGCACCGTCACTACGAGATCGGCGCGTTCTGCCGCTTCGCCGATGCGCGGGCGTACCTGTGCGCGTCCACGCTCGGCGATTTCGACTGCCGGCCGCTCGCGGCCGCGTTGCAGGCCGACTGCCCGGCGCTCGAACACGTCGTGATGGCCGGCGACGATCACGCGTTCACACCGTTCGACGCGCTGTACGACGCGCCGCCCCTGCACGAATGCGCGGCGCGCGCCGACGACATCGCGTGCTTCCAGCTGTCGGGCGGCACGACCGGCACACCGAAACTGATTCCGCGCCGCCATCGCGAATACCTGTACAACGTGCGCGCGTGCAGCGCCGCAAGCGGCTTCGACGCCGACACCGTGTATCTCGCCGCGCTGCCGATGGCGCACAACTTCACGCTGTGCTGCCCCGGCACGATCGGCGCGCTGCTCGCGGGCGGCCGCGTCGTCACGACGATGCGGCCCGAGCCCGAACAGAGCTTCGCGCTGATCGCACAGGAACGCGTCACGCATACCGCGCTCGTGCCGCCGCTCGCGCTGCTGTGGCTCGACGAGCAACCGCAGCGGCAGGCCGACCTGTCGAGCCTGCGCGTGCTGCAGGTCGGCGGTGCGCGATTGATGGATCACGCAGCGGCGCGCGTGACGCCCGTGCTCGGCTGCCGGTTGCAGCAGGTGTTCGGCATGGCCGAAGGGCTCATCTGCTGCACGCGGCTCGACGATTCGCCGGAGCGCATCGCGCATACGCAGGGCCGCCCGGTGTCGGACGCAGACGAAGTGCGGATCGTCGACGACGCCGGCGAACCGGTCGCGCCCGGCGAGATCGGCGAGTTGCAGGTGCGCGGCCCGTACACGATACGCGGCTACTACCGGCTCGCCGAACACGACGCGACGGCTTTCACGGCCGACGGCTTCTACCGCAGCGGCGACCGCGTGCGGCGCACCGCGGACGGCGACCTCGTCGTCGAAGGACGCGACAAGGACCAGATCAACCGCGGCGGCGAGAAGGTGTCGGCCGAGGAAGTGGAAAACCTGTTGCTTGCGCATCCGCAGGTGCACGACGCGGCGGTGGTCGCGATGCCCGACGCGCTGCTCGGCGAGCGCACGTGCGCGTTCGTCGTCGCACGCACGCCCGCGCCGACGCGGCTGGTGCTGAAGCGGTACCTGCGCGACCGCGGGCTCGCCGCCTTCAAGATTCCTGATCGCATCGAGTTCATGCCGCGCTTTCCGGAAACCGGCATCGGCAAGACCAGCAAGAAATCGCTGCGCGACCTGCTGCGCCGCCAGTTGCAGGCGGCCGCCGCATGAACGCGCGTACTTCCGAGTCGAACTGGGTCCGGGAACTGCGCCTGTCGCCCTGCCCGCGCGCGCAACTCGTGTGCTTCCCGCACGCCGGCGGCACCGCGAACTTCTTTCGCGGCTGGAGCCGCGCGCTGCCGTGGGACATCGATCTGCTCGCGCTTCAGTATCCGGGCCGTGACGAGCGGTTCGGCGAGCCGTGCCTGTCGTCGATCGACGCGCTCGCCGGCCCCGCCGCCGACGCGCTGCAACGCTACGCGCACGCCCCGCTCGTGCTGTTCGGGCACAGCCTCGGCGCGGCGCTCGCGTACGAGGTCGCGTTGCGGCTCGAAGCGCGCGGCAACGCGCCGATTTACGTGGCCGTCTCCGCACTGCCGCCGCCGCATCGCCAGCGTTTGTCGGACCTGCACCTGCAACCCGACGACGCACTGCTCGGCGACGTCGCGCGGCTGTCCGGCGAGCACGCCGCGCTGCTCGCCGATCCGGAAATGCGCGCGATCTACCTGCCGATGATCCGCCACGACTATCGCGCGATCGAGACGTATCGCCGCGACCGGCCGCCGCGGCTCGACACGCCGCTCGGCGTGATGCTGCCGCTCGCCGATTCCGAACTCGACAACGACGAGGCGCATGCGTGGCAGGACGTCGCGTCGCGCCCGATCCGCATCGCGACGTTCGACGGCGACCACTTCTACCTGCGGCACCAGTACCCGGCGCTGATCGCCCATCTGGTCGAACGGATCGACCATTCCCTCCGTTACGGAAAGGAGTTCACATGAAGACACCGGACGCCTGCACGGGGCTCGCCGACATTCGCGAAGCCATCGATCGCCTGGACGCCGACCTCGTCGAAACACTCGGCCTGCGCATGCAGTACGTGAAGGCCGCCTCGCGCTTCAAGCCCGACGAAGCGAGCATCGCCGCGCCGGAACGCGTGGCCGCGATGCTGCCTGACCGGCGCCGCTGGGCCGAACAGGCCGGCCTCGATGCCGACTACGTCGAGACGCTGTTCGCAAACCTGATCGCGTGGTACATCGCGCAGCAAACGCAGTACTGGCGACGTCAACGGGGGCTCGCATGAACGCCGGCCTGCCGCTGCTGCACGATACGTTCGCGCGTGCGGCCCGCCGCGCCGCCGACACCGGCGAGCCGACGCTCGCGTCGGTGTCGGTGCCGCTGAGGCCGCTGGACTTTTTCGACCTGATCGCCGCGTGGGACGACGACGTCACGCCGTGGTTCTTCCACGAAGCGGGCGATGCCTCCGTCGCGCTGTTCGGCTGGGACTGCGCGCTCGAACTGACCGCGACCGGCGACACGCGCTTCGCGCAGATCGACGCGCGCTGGCGCACGCTCACCCGCCACGCCGTCACGGCCGGCCCGCAGCCGCCGCGCCTCGTCGGCGGCTTCCGGTTCGATTCGGGCGGCTCGCGCAGCGCGCACTGGGCGCCGTTTCCCGACGCGAGCATGACGCTCGCCAGGCTGCTGATCGTGCGCGAAGGCGATGCGCACTGGGCCGTCTGTCAGCACGTCGTCGCCGCGCATGACGATCCGGCCGCGCTCGCGCATGCGTGTCTCGCACGCATCGAATCGCTCGGCGCACTCGCGCCGGCAACCGACGACGAAGCGCCGCATCTGTTGCATACGCAAGCACTTCAGGCGAGCGAATGGCAGCACGAAGTCAAGCGCGCGGTGGATGCGATTCATGGCGGCGCATTCGGCAAGGTCGTGCTCGCGCGCGACGTGCTCGAACAATACGCGCGGCCCATCGCGATCGCGCCGCTGCTGCGCCGGCTTCGGCGGCGCGACGCGCATGCGCACCTGTTCGCCGTGAGCCGCGCGGGCGCCTGCTTCGTCGGCGCGACGCCGGAACGGCTCGCGCGCGTTGCGGCCGGCGACGTCCGTACGCATGCACTGGCCGGCACGATCCGGCGCGGCGCGACGCCCGACGACGACCGCGCACTCGGCGAGGCGCTGATGGCGTCGTCGAAGGAACGGCTCGAACACGCGCTCGTCGTCGACGCGATCCGCGCCGCGCTCGCGCCGCTGTCGCGCGCGCTCGACGTGCCTGCTCAGCCGTCGCTGCACCGGCTGCCGAAGCTTCAACACCTGAGCACGCCGATCCGCGCGACGCTGAATGCGGACGCAACGCTGCTGCAGGTCGTCGCCGCGCTGCATCCGACGCCGGCGGTGGCCGGCCATCCGCGCAGTGCCGCGCTCGCCCACATCCGCGCGCATGAAGGCTTCGATCGCGGCTGGTATGCGGCGCCCATCGGCTGGATCGACGCGCACGGTAACGGCGACTTCGTCGTCGCGCTGCGCTCCGCGCTGGTCGCAGGCGGCGCTTGCAGGCTGTTCGCGGGCTGCGGCATCGTCGCCGATTCGGAGCCGGTCAACGAATATCAGGAAACCGAACTGAAGCTGTCGGGCATGCAGGCGGCGATCCGGGTGCGCGATGCGGCAGCGGATGCGCATGCGAAAGTGTCGGCCTCGACGATGGCCGACTGATGCGACGCCGCCGTGGCGGCCATACCCATCACAGCAACGGCAGCGTGAGCCGGATATGCTCGGCGAACGCCGCCGTCAGATGCGACGGCCGTTTCCGGTCGAACTTCAGCGTAATGCCCACCGCCGGCAACGGCGGCAACCTCGGATCGCCGTTGACGATCGCCAGATCGGACGGCACCGCCGTCTGCGTCATCACGGCAAACGCCTGCCCCGAACGCACCAGCGCGATCAGCCCCGCGAGGCTGCTGCTCGCATACGCGACGCGGTAATCGCGGCCGGCACGATCCAGCGCATCGCAGGCGGCGATGTGATCGAGCGTGTCGCGATCGGAAAGCGCGAGCGGCAGCGGATCGAAATGCGCGGGCTCCAGCCCCGGATAACCGATCCACACCAGTTGCTCACGCCGAATGATGTCGTCGCTCGAACCGTCCGGCAGCGAAATCATCGCGAGATCGACCGCGCGCTTGTCGAGCTGTTCGAGCAGCCGCGGCGTCGGCCCGCACACGACTTCGACGATCGCCTGCGGATGCTGGCTCGAAAACTGCCGCAACAGCGACGGCAAAAACACCTCGGCGTAATCGTCCGGGCAGCCGAACCGGATGGTCCCCGACAAACCCGTACCGCACAGGTCGGCCATCGCCTCGTCATGCAGCCGCAGGATGCGCTGCGCATGCACGAGCAGCCGCTCGCCCGGATGGGTCAGCACCACGCCGCGCCCGGTGCGCTGGAACAGCGGCTGGTCGACGACTTCCTCGAGCCGCTTCATCTGCTGGCTGAGCGCGGATTGCGTGCGGCCGACGCGCGCGGCCGCGCGGCTCAACGCGCGCATCTCGGCGATCACGACGAACGAACGCAGCAGGTCGATTTCGAGCGACAGACCCAAGGTATTAGCCCCTTTTCTAGCTTGCATAAGAACTATTCGTTTCCATCAAACCAGACGCGCGCCTAGACTGCAAGCGATCCCTGCCCCTTTGCCCGGAGACGCCCGATGTCCCTGAACGACGACGCAACCTTCTGGCGCAACGCCAGGCAGCACCTGGTCCGCTATGGCGGCACGTTCGAGCCGATGATCATCGAGCGCGCGCAAGGCAGCTTCGTCTACGACGCCGACGGCCGCGCGATCCTCGATTTCACATCGGGACAGATGAGCGCGGTGCTCGGCCACAGCCATCCGGAGATCGTCTCCGTCATCACCGAATACGCGGGCAAGCTCGATCACCTGTTCAGCGGGATGCTGTCGCGGCCGGTGGTCGACCTCGCGACGCGCCTCGCCGACATCACGCCCGACGGGCTCGATCGCGCGCTGCTGCTCAGCACCGGCGCGGAATCGAACGAAGCGGCGATCCGGATGGCGAAGCTCGTCACCGGCAAGTACGAGATCGTCGGGTTCGCGCAGTCGTGGCACGGGATGACGGGCGCGGCCGCATCGGCCACGTACAGCGCCGGGCGCAAGGGCGTCGGCCCGGCCGCCGTCGGCTCGTTCGCGATTCCGGCGCCGTTCACGTACCGGCCGCGCTTCGAGCGCAACGGCGCCTACGACACTCTCGCCGAACTCGACTACGCGTTCGACCTGATCGACCGCCAGTCGAGCGGCAACCTCGCGGCGTTCATCGCGGAGCCGATCCTCAGTTCGGGCGGGATCATCGAGCTGCCGGAAGGCTACATGGCCGCGCTCAAGCGCAAGTGCGAGGAACGCGGGATGCTGCTGATCCTCGACGAGGCGCAAACCGGCGTCGGGCGCACCGGCACGATGTTCGCGTGCCAGCGCGACGGCGTGACGCCCGACATCCTGACGCTGTCGAAAACGCTCGGCGCCGGGCTACCGCTCGCGGCGATCGTGACGTCCGCCGCGATCGAGGAACGTGCGCACGAGCTGGGCTATCTGTTCTACACGACGCACGTGTCCGATCCGCTGCCCGCGGCCGTCGGCCTGCGCGTGCTGGACGTCGTGCAGCGCGACGGGCTCGTCGCACGCGCGAACGTGATGGGCGACCGGCTCAGGCGCGGCCTGCTCGACCTGATGGAGAAGTTCGACTGCATCGGCGACGTGCGCGGACGCGGATTGCTGCTGGGCGTCGAGATCGTGAAGGATCGTCGGACGAAAGAACCGGCGGACGGGCTCGGCGCGAAGATCACGCGCGAGTGCATGAACCTCGGGCTCAGCATGAACATCGTGCAGTTGCCCGGCATGGGCGGCGTGTTCCGGATCGCGCCGCCGCTGACGGTCAGCGAAGCGGAAATCGATCTCGGCCTGTCGCTGCTGGAACAGGCGATCGCACGCGCGCTGTAACGGGCCTTCGCAACTTCACGTGACCCGTCGCGCCGGTTCAGCCAACCGGCGCGACGCATCAGGAACCCGGAGCGATCAGCGCGCTTCGGCCGCCCACGCTTCGGCATCGGCGCCGGCCGGGATACGCATCGGGCTCGACGGATCGGTCGCCGCGCGCCACACCGCTTCGGCGACATCCTGCGCATGGGTGACCGGCCCCGCCCCGTCGAGCATGCGTGCGACGGCCTTCCCGGCGAATTCCGCATACGCCTCGTGTTCGAAGCCGTACATGTGCGCACGCGCGTTGTCGCCGAAACGCGTGTCGGGCGCGCGACCCGGCAGCACCAGATGCACGCGCACGCCGAACGGTTCGAGTTCGACCGCCATCGATTCGGTGAATGCATTGGCGGCCGCCTTGCTGGCCCGGTACGCGCTGACCAGCGGCAACACCTTCAGCGTGACGCTCGACGTGACGTTCACGACCACGCCGGCCCCGCGCCGGCGAAACTGCGGCAGCACGGCTTGCGTGACGGCGATCGTACCGATCGTGTTGGTTTCGAACAGCGCGCGCACCGTATCGAGCGGCGTGAGCTCGGCCGGCGCGGCCGCGCCGAAACCCGCGTTGTTGACGAGCACGTCGATCGGGCCGGCCGCGTCGATCGCAGCGCGGATGCTGTCCTCGTTCGTCACGTCGAGCGCCAGCACGCGCAGGCGCTCCGACGGCGGCAACACGTCTTCGCGCGGCGTGCGCATCGTCGCGACGACCTGCCAGTCGCGCGCCAGAAAATGGCGCGCGATCTCGAGGCCGAAGCCGGAGGAACAGCCGGTAATCAATACGGTTTTCATGCGAACTCCTGGGGTGTGTTGGGCATGTGTCCGTACGATAGATGGCCGGCTCCGTATTCGCTACAATCGAAAATCCGATTTTCTTTTGCGAGCGTCCGGCGATGACCGACCCGCTGACCGAAGTCGTGACGCTGCTGCAACCGGGCGCGCGGCACTCCAAGACCGTTCAAGGCGCGAGCCCCTGGTCCGTCAACCGCACGGTCGCCGGCGAGCCGTTCTATTGCGCGATCCTCGACGGCGGGTGCCGGATCGCGATCGACGGGCACGCGCCGATCGAGCTGCGGTCCGGCGATTTCATGCTGATTCCGGCGGCCTACGGCGTCGCGATGTCGAGCTTCGAACCGCAGCCGCCGGGCGTCGAAACGGGGCCGCCGGTCGTGCTCGACACCGGCGAATTCCGGGTCGGCGAGCCGGGCAACCCGGTCGATACGCGGATGATGGTCGGCAACTGCAGCTTCGGTTCGCCCGACGCCGCGCTGCTGGTGTCGCTACTGCCCCAATTCGTGCACGTGCGCGGCGAACCGCGGCTCACCACGCTCGTGCAACTGGTGCGCGACGAATCACGCGCGCAGCGGCCCGCGCGCGAGATCGTGCTGGCGCGGCTGCTGGAAGTGCTGCTGATCGAGGCGCTGCGGTTCACGACCGAGACGAACGCATCGCCCGGCCTCGTGCGCGGGCTCGCCGATATCCGGCTCGCGGCCGCGATCCGCCGGATGCACGAACGCCCCGCGCATCCGTGGACGATCGTCGAACTGGCGAAGGAAGCGGCGCTGTCGCGCTCGACTTTCTTCGAACGCTTCAGCCGCGCGGTCGGCGTCGCGCCGATGGAATACCTGCTCACGTGGCGCATGGCGCTCGCGAAGGACCTGCTCCGCCGCAACGAAGGTCGCATCGCCGAGATTGCCGGGCGCGTCGGCTACAGCTCCGCGAGCACATTCAGCGTCGCGTTCACGCGGCACGTCGGGCGGCCGCCGGCGCAGTATGCGCGGGACGAACGCGCGGCGGTGAGCGAAGCATGAACCGCGCACGCAACCGGCATCGCGCGGCCTGCCTGCACGGCCGGTCACGCATCGACGACGCTCGAGGCACGCGATGACGACCACGGCCAGGGACATCGCCACGAACGACCACTGGCTCGTCGCGCGGCGCGATCAGGAAACCGGCATCGAAAGCCTGCATGCGCATTTCAATGGCCATGCATACGATGCGCACGATCACGACGACATGCTGGTCGGCTTCACCGAACAGGGCGTGCAGCAATTCCAGTGTCACCGGTCGCTGCATACGAGCGTGCCGGGTCGCGCGATCCTGATCGAGCCGGGTGCGCTGCACGACGGCCATGCACCCGAAGCCGGCGGCTTCACCTACGGGATGCTGTACCTGCCGCAAGCGTGGGTCGAGCGCGCCGCGCGCCGGCTCGACCTGCCGGGCCTCGGCGGCGTCGAAGCCGCGTTCGGCCACACGCTCGTCGACGATCGCGGCCTTGTCGATGCGATCCGGCATGCGTTTTTCGCGATTCACGGCAACGAAGGCAGGCTCGCGCGCGACCAGACGCTCGACCGCCTGCTGACGCGCCTCGGCGGCGAACTGCGCGGCCCGCTCGTGCTGGAAAGCGGCGTCGTGCCGCCCGCGATCGTGCGCGTGCGCGACCTGCTTCACGCGCAGATGGACGGCAACCTCGGGCTCGACGAGCTGGCCAGCGTCGCCGGAATCGACCGGTTCCGGCTCACGCGGATGTTCCAGCGCGCGTTCGGCACGTCGCCGCATGCATACCTGGTGCGCTTGCGGCTGCGCGCCGCGCGCCGATTGCTGGCGGCCGGCCGCACGCCCGCGCAGGCCGCCGCGGACGTCGGTTTCGCCGACCAGAGCCACTTGGGCCGCTGGTTCCGCCGCGCGTACCGGATCACGCCGGCCGCGTACCGGCAACTGTGCACAAACGTTCCAGACTGATCGCGCGCGGCATCCGATCATGCGTGCTTCAACGAGGAGCAATCATGTTCGATACCAAGGTGGCGCTGATCGTGCGCGACGATCTCGCAGCGTGGCAGAAACTCAATGTCGTCGCGTTTCTCGCGACGGGCGTCGCGGCCGGCGCGCCCGAGGCGCTCGGCGAGCCTTACGAGGATGCGGCCGGAAATCGCTACGGCAGGATGTTGGGCCAGCCGATGCTGGTGTTCGCGGCCGACTTGAACGGCTTGCAGGCCGCGCACCGGCAGGCGCTGTCGCGCGAACTCACGATCGTGCCTTACGTGCGCGCGATGTTCTCGACCGGGCACGACGCGGCCAACCGCGAAGCGTTTCGCGCCGAAGATGCGGCGAATCCTGATTGGGTCGGCCTTGCGTTGCACGGGCCGAAAAAGGCCGTGGACAAGGCCGTGAAGGGGCTGGCGTTGCATGCGTGAAGCCGGGGCCGCGCATGCCGCCACTGCGCGTCAAAGATGCGCGAGCACGTTGACCAGTTTGCCGAACGGATCGCGCACGTAAAACCGCCGGACGCCCCACGGCTCGTCGGCCGGGCCGTATTCGACGGGAATGCCGGCCGCATGAACCCGCGCAAGCGCTTCGTCGAGATCGTCGACCTCGATCGACAGATCCGGCGTCGGCGTGCCCGATCCGCCCTGCGATGCGAAGCTGATCTGCACATCCATTTGCTCGGCATTGCCGTAGGTCGCGATCCAGCCGTGGTCCATCAGCAGGTCGAGATCGAAGATCCGTTGGTAGAAGCGTTTCGCGTCGTCGACCGAATGAGTATCGACGTTGGCGACGATCCGTTTGACCTTCATCGGTTTCCTCTGCAAATCGTGTCGTGTGACGAGCATTGCCCGAGATCGCCGTCGAAGTCCTGGTACGACGGCTCGTCAGAACCGCCGCGGCTATTGCGCTTCCAGCAACTCGGGTTTGTTCGCCGCCAACCACGCCTTCACGTCGGCCATGAGCGCAGTCGCACTGGCAAAACACTCATTGACCGCGGACGCTTGAACCACGTCTCCGGAGTAATCGGACAGATTGCGCTGCTTGCGCAGCGCGTCGAGCACGATCATGCGAGGAGTCGGCAAACCGATCGTCTGAGGAAGCGTCTGGATCGCTGTCTGGTGGTGTCCGGGCCGGCTCGTCATCGTCCGAAAACCGGTTCGCATGCAACGCCAGCATCGCAAGTTGCATGACTGCCTTGTAGGCCGCGTCAAAGCGATTTTCGTTGCTCAATCCTGCGAGTTGCGCATCGGCGAGATTTCGCTCCGCGGCAGCCAGCAGCCGCATCGCTTGTTCCCGGTCCGGCTGAACCGTATCGAGGCTAAGGCCCAGCAAGTTCTGCAAGGTCATGGTCGCTACCGATCAAGAAAATCTTGGGTTTTCCAAGCACGTCCCGCAAGAACGCGTCTTGCCTGCCGACACCCTCACGAAACTCGTCGGGCGACAGTACCTGGGGATTGATATCCCGCCCCAACGTTGCCTGGGCGTCGTAAAGCACCTGGACCACCGTTGCGAAACCGACCGAACCGATCACCATCACGTCGACATCGCTGCCCGCCGTCTCCTGACCACGTGCGACCGAACCGAACACGAACGCAACGGCAATTTGCCCGGCGCAAGGGAGCAGCGCTTCAGACAGCACGTCGGCCATGCCCGAGGTCTTTCGCATGATCGAGGCCAGCTCCTCGTAGATCGGGCAGCTTCGATCGGCGCGATAGACCACCTGATTGCCCTGCCGGTCCCGGCTCAGGATGCCGGCTTCGGCCAGCTTGCTCAGTTCCTTGTGCAAGGTGCCCGGTGTGGTGCCCGTCAAACGGGCGATTTCGCGGACGTGCAACGCCTGGTCGGGCCGCAACAACAGCAGGCCCAGCACGCGGCGCCGGTAGTCACTAAATAGGGTCGAGGCGAGGGATCGTAGCATGATTGGCTACGATTGTAGCCGAATTGGCTACAAGGCATAGTGCCGCCGAACCCTCATATCGATCCGGACCGGTAAACTGAATGTAGCCGTTTTAGCTACGATCGAAGCTGAAACGGCTACAGATTTTGCAACATGCCGGATACGCCGCCGATCCCGCCCGGATCGGCGGCGTTCGACGTCACCCGCCGAGATACGCCTGCTTGATCCGATCGTTCGCGAGCAGGTTCGCGCCCGTATCGGCGAGCACGACGCGCCCCGTTTCGAGCACGTACCCGCGATCGGCCACACCGAGCGCCTTGTTCGCGTTCTGCTCGACGAGGAACACCGTGACGCCTTCGTCGCGAATCGTCCGGATGATGTCGAAGATCTGCGCGATCACGAGCGGCGCAAGGCCGAGCGTCGGCTCATCGAGCAGCAGCAAGCGCGGCTTGCTCATCAGCGCACGGCCGATCGCCAGCATCTGCTGCTCGCCGCCCGACATCGTGCCGGCCCGCTGCGCCGCGCGTTCCTTCAAGCGCGGAAACAGCTTGAACACGTGCTCGATCCCGTCGTCGATCTCGTGACGGCTCGCGAAGAAGCCGCCCATCTTCAGGTTTTCGAGCACCGTCAGACTCGGGAACACGCGCCGCCCTTCCGGCGAAATCGCCATCCCCTGCCGCATGATCTGGTGCGTCGACATCCCGGTGATGTCCTTGCCCTCGAACGTCACGCGGCCCGACGATGCGCGCGGCGTGCCGCACACGGTCATCATCAGCGTCGTCTTGCCGGCGCCGTTGCTGCCGATCAGCGTGACGATCTCGCCCTTGTTCACCTCGATCGACACGCCCGCGAGCGCCTCGACCGCGCCGTAGTGCGTATGGACCTGTTCCAGCTTCAGCATCACTCTTCCCCCAGATACGCCTTGATCACGCGCGGGTCGTTGCGGACCGCTTCCGGCGTGCCGATCACGATCGGCCGGCCGTGCTCCATCACGAGGATGCGGTCCGACACGCCCATCACGAGGCTCATGTCGTGTTCGATCAACAGCACCGACACGCCGAACTCGCGGCGCAGCTTGTCGATCAGGTGCTGCAGCTCGATCTTTTCCTGCGGGTTGAGGCCGGCCGCCGGCTCGTCGAGCATCAACAGACGCGGCTCGGTAATCATGCAGCGCGCGATTTCCAGACGCCGCTGATGCCCGTACGACAGCGTGCCCGCCGGCCGGTTGGCGACCGACTTCAGCCCCATCCGGTCGAGCCACACGGCCGCGCGTTCGAGCGCTTCCTTCTCCGCGCGGCGATACGCGGGCGTCGAGAACAGGCCGGGCAGCAGCCCCGCCTTCACCTTGCGATGCTGCGCGACGAGCAGGTTCTCGACGACGGTCAGCGACTTGAACAGGCGAATGTTCTGGAACGTGCGCACCAACCCCTTCAGCGCGATCTTGTGGCTCGGCAGCCCGGCGATCTGGTGACCGTCGAGTTCGACCGCGCCGGAAGTCGGCTTGTAAAAGCCGCCGACGCAGTTGAACACCGTGGTCTTGCCCGCGCCGTTCGGCCCGATGATCGCGAACACCTCATCGCGGCGCACGTCGAAATCGATGCCGTCCACCGCGAGCAACCCGCCGAAGCGCATCTGCAGCCCGGCGACCTTCAACAGTTCTGCATTCGCGCTCATTGCGGCAGCTCCACGTGGGGACGGCTCGCGGGCAACAGGCCCTGCGGACGCCACATCATCATCAACACCATCACGAGACCGAAGATCAGCATCCGGTACTCGGCGAAGCCGCGCGCGACTTCCGGCAGCACGGTCAGCAGGATCGCCGCGAGAATCACGCCGAGCTGCGAGCCCATCCCGCCGAGCACGACGATCGCGAGGATCAGCGCCGACTCGATGAAGGTGAACGATTCAGGATTCACGAGGCCCTGGCGCGCCGCGAAGAACGCGCCGCCGAGGCCCGCGAACGACGCGCCGAGCGTGAACGCCGACAGCTTGATGCGCGTCGGGTTCAGCCCGAGCGAACGGCAGGCGATCTCGTCGTCGCGCAGCGCTTCCCACGCGCGGCCCATCGGCATGCGGATCAGACGGCTCGTCACGAACAGCGTAAAGCCGACCAAGAGCAGCGCGATCAGGTACAGGAAGATCACCATGTGCTCGCCGCTGTATTCCAGCCCGATCAGTTCATGGAAAGTCTTCGCGCCTTCGACGCTCGCCGAGCGCGCCATCTCGAAGCCGAACACCGTCGGCTTCGAGATGCCCGAGATGCCGTCCGGGCCGCCGGTGAGGCTCGTCAGGTTGTTCGCGAGCAGGCGGATGATTTCGCCGAAGCCGAGCGTGACGATCGCGAGATAGTCGCCGCGCAGGCGCAGCACCGGGAAGCCGAGCAGGAAACCGAACGTCGCCGCCGCGATCGCGGCGAGCGGCAGGCACTCCCAGAACGACAGCCCGAAATACTGGTTCAGCATCGCGTACGTATAACCGCCGACCGCGTAGAACCCGACATACCCGAGATCGAGCAGCCCCGCGAAACCGACGACGATGTTCAGCCCGAGACCGAGGATCACGTAGATCAGCGCGAGCGTCGCCACGTCGACCGCACCGCGCGAACCGAAGAACGGCCACACGAGCCCGACCGCGAGCAGCACCCACACGACCACGCGCTGCTGCTGCGCGCCCATCGCGGGCATCGCCGGCAGCTTCACCGCCGATTTCGCGCGCACGAGCCACGGCTTGAACAACTGGAACAGGAACACGGCCGCGACCGCGATCCACACCGGCCGCCAGTGCGGCGTGAGCACGACCTGGTAGCCGTCGAGCTTCAACTGCAGGCCGAGCACCGGGATCGTGAGGATCGCCGTCAGGAGCGCGGCGGCCACGGCATTTTTCAGCGCCTGGCCGAACGAAGCGTCGGCGGCCGGGCGGCGAACGGAAATGACTGTACTCATCTGCGTCTCCCTCAAACCTTTTCGATGTCCGACTTGCCGAGCAGGCCAGTCGGGCGGAAGAGCAGGATCAGCACGAGCAGGCCGAACGCGACGACGTCCTTGTACTCGGCCGGCATGTAGCCTGCGGCGAAGGTTTCAGCGAGGCCGAGCAGCACGCCGCCGAGCATCGCGCCCGGGATGCTGCCGATCCCGCCCAGCACCGCGGCGGTGAACGCCTTGATGCCCGCGACGAAGCCGATGTACGGATTCAGCTTGCCGATCGTCAGCCCGATCAGCACGCCGCCGACGGCGGCCAGCATCGCGCCGAGCACGAACGTGAACGAGATCACGCGGTTCGTGTCGATGCCGAGCAGGTTCGCCATCTTCATGTCCTCGGCGCACGCGCGGCACGCACGGCCCATCCGCGAGTGCCCGATGAACAGCGTGAGCGCGATCATCAGCACGACCGTCACGCAGACGATCATCAGGCGCGAGTACGGAATGGTCACGTCGAAATCGCCGCCGAGATGAATGTCGAACGCGCCGGAGATCAGCACGGGCACGGACACGTCGCGCGCGCCCTGGCCGATCTGCACGTAGTTCTGCAGGAAGATCGACATGCCGATCGCGGAGATCAGCGGCACGAGGCGCGGGCCGCCGCGCAGCGGCCGGTACGCGACGCGCTCGACCGCGAAGCCGTACAGCCCGGTGACGATCACCGACACGATCAGTGCGGCGCCGAGCACGAGCGGCAGCGGATAACCGGCGGAGATGCCGATGGCGGTCAGGGTCACGAGGCCCACGTACGCGCCGATCATGTAGATCTCGCCGTGGGCGAAGTTGATCATGCCGATGATGCCGTAGACCATCGAATAGCCGATGGCGATCAGCGCATAGATCGCACCCAGCGTCAGGCCGTTGACCAGCTGCTGGGCGAATTGCGGAAAGAAGTCAGTCATGTGCGGGAAGCTCCCGGTGGCGTCGCGCCGCGCGCCGCAGCCGGATCACGGTTGCGGCCGCGCGCGATGCACGGTGTCGTCTCGATCCGCCCTCTTTGGCCGCTCACGGGGAATGCGCGGCCAAATGCGCACGCGCCCCGTCCGGGTCTCGGACAGGGCGGGCGCGCGGGCGGGTACTCCGTATTACTTGGCGGCGGTCTTCGTCGCGTCCTTGTGCCACGTGTACACGACGAACTTGAACGCCTTCAGGTCGCCCTGGGCGTCATACGCGACCTTGCCGATCGGCGTGTCGAACGTCGTCTTGTGCATGTACGCGGCGACCTTGGTCGGATCGGTCGACTTCGCTCCTGCGATCGAGTCGGCGATGATCTTCACCGCTGCGTACGACGGCATCTGGAACGGGCCGTTCGGGTCGCGCTTCTTGTCCGCGAACGCCTTCACGAGCGCCGCGTTGGCCGGATCGGCCGAGAAGTCGGCCGGCAGCGTGACGAGCATGCCTTCCGAAGCCGGGCCGGCGATCGCCGTCACGTCCTTGTTGCCCACGCCTTCAGGCCCCATGAACGTGGCCTTCACGCCCTGCTCGCGCGCCTGGCGCATCAGCAGGCCCATTTCCGGGTGGTAGCCGCCGAAGTGGACGAAATCGACGCCTTGCGACTTCAGCTTCGTGATGATCGCCGAGTAATCCGAATCGCCGGCGTTGATGCCTTCGAACAGGACGACCGGGATCTTCGCGGCTTCGAGGTCCTTCTTCACCGACGACGCGATGCCCTGGCCGTACGACTGCTTGTCGTGCAGGACGGCAACCTTCTTCGGCTTCACGTTGTTGATGATGTAGTGCGCGGCGGCCGGGCCTTGCTGGTCGTCACGGCCGATCGTGCGGAAGATGAAGTGACGCTTCTTGCCTTCGGTCAGCTGCGGCGCGGTGGCCGACGGCGTGACCATCACGATGCCTTCGTTCTCGTAGATGTCCGATGCGGGGATCGTCGAACCCGAGCACACGTGGCCGATCACGTACTTGATCTTCTGGCTGACGATCTTGTTGGCGACGGCGACGGCCTGCTTCGGCTCGCACGCGTCGTCCATCAGCACGACTTCGAACTTGTTGCCGCCCGCACCGCCGGCCGCATTGATCTGCTCGATCGCGGTCAGCGCGCCGGCCTTCACCATGTCGCCGTACTGGGCGACCGAGCCGCTCATCGGACCAGCGATGGCGATCTTCACGGTTTCCGCTTGCGCGGTGGCGGCGCCGGCGGCGAACAGCACGGCGGCGACGGAAATGGACGTAAGACGGGACAGCGTCATCTGGGAGCTCCTCGATGTTGTTTAGTCATACGGGCAAAGGCGGCATGACTTGCGCAATCGAACAGCACCCGGGGCGAGGACATGGAACACGCCCGAGACACATAGAAGACGGAACTCCGGCGGAATGTTGCGTAGCGGGGCCCGGCTCTTGCAGTCCCCGAAGGGGACGTCTGGTTCGGAAAGACATCGTGATGCGTCTTGCATTGCGCAAGCGTTTCGCCTGCCCCGCTTGCCAAACCGCTTGATCGGAGGGATGGTCCGACAGCCGTTGGCAAGGCAGTCGAAATTATATGGGCGTTTTTAAATCGTCTGTCAAAAATGCCGGTCGACCAAGGGAAAACACGGAGAACCTGTGTTGCGCTGCGGTAGCTATTGCGGCGCAACCGGGCGGGGGCGAGAACGTTTGCCGGGAGTGCAATCGGGTTGCTATGGCGGGGCGTTGATTGGTGGGGTGCCTTGCTGTGTATGGCGTTTGGAGATCGGTGTTGGTGGACGGCGTTGTTTTGGGTTGCCAAGGGTCTGATCGTCGGAAGTCAATCGACTGATGATTGTGGTGATACGCACCAAGGCGGAGCGCTCGATCCGGTCGGTCAATCCTGCTGTTTACCGACAAATCTAAACACTTGGAAAGCTTCTTGTTATTTATATGAAATAATACGAATTCGCCTCTGCAATCCAGCCAGCCTTCCCGCGAACCGCGCCCGCCGCACTTCGCCGTCGCTTCAGGGCCGCTTAGACGCCCGTCCGTCGCTCAGTCTCGCCAGCCAGTGATCTGCCGTTTTCCTCAATGCACATCACCTGATTTGGATCGCTGATGAATCATCCCTTCCGTCTTTCTTCCGCTGCCGCGCTTGCGTGTGCGTTTTCTGTTTCTGCTGTCGATGCGGCGAGCCGCGATACGCTGGCCGATCGTTCTGTGGGTGCCAATGTGTTTCGTGCGGAACGTGGTGCTGTGGCTCGTGATGATGGGCATGCGGCGCGTGTCGATCGACGCGCGAAGTACGTCGCGCCCGCTGAACGCAGCCCATTCGATACGCCTGATACGCGGCCGTTGCGTGTGTCGGGGGACACGCTCGAAGCGCAATCTCCGTCTGAACATGAAGCTGATTTTGTGTTGCCAGAGAACCGCGTCGCGCTCGGCGCGGGTGGCCGCGACAGTCTTGGTCGTGCGTTGCCCGGATATGAACAGCGCGCGCAGAACTGGAATGAATACCTGCGAGCCAATGGCACGCGGACGGCTGGCGGCGGCGGTGGCTCGTATGCGCCGACGCGGCCGTTCGATGCCGCGCGTGGCCCGCACGGTACGCCGAATCCGTTTGATCCGTCGGTGCCGCAACCGGAGACTCGGACGTTCTTCGACAACGGCGCGGGGACGCATTGCACCGCTACAGGTGGCGCAGGGACGTCGCGGTCGTCTTGCAATATCGCTTGGTGATGCGCGGGGGCGGCTGATAGCGGCTGCCCTACCCGGCGCGCTGCGCGACGTCGCGCAGCGCGGCCGCATCGTGCGGCGTTGCCCGTTACAGCTGCGTGATGATCAGCCTGCCAGGCTCAATCGTGATCTGCACCTTTCGGCCCGGTTCGAAACACGCATCGTTGATCAGCCACATTCCGCCGATCTTCATATACGGATAAAACGTATCCGGTCTGTCATACATGCGTTTCGGCACACCCCAGGATTCCTGGATCGTCACGAAGCGTTCCGTGATCGGGGGACGTGCTTTATCATTCGGCTTAGCCATGGGCAACTCTCTCGTAGTTGGCTGTGGTTAGCGGGTCGTGAGTGTTCCTAGCACTTGCGGCCCGCGCTCGTTTACCGCGGTGTTTTGATTTCTCGGATTCCTCCTTTGTTGGTTGTTCGGTGAAGCCACGGCTGCGGTGCGTAAACCGTGACCTGCCGCGTATCCGTTCACGCGCGCGATTATTACTGGCTGGACAGTGTCCATTAGACCGCATTTGTTGCTTGGATACACGTTAGCCGTTAGTTATAGACACACAATCGATTCAACTCTCATAGCAACTTAAAGCATTGATCACGCAGCAAAAAATAATCAGCACAACCATCGCCCTGTCGCAACGAGCCGAAACCTAAATTTGACGATTCGAAACAATTCAAATAAATCAATTCAACCATGCCAGCATTAGCCCAAAGAATTCGACACATCAACCACAAAATCTCGCCCACCACCTTTAATTAGAACACCAAGTCCGGAGCTCTCTCCCGAACCTTCGGTATGACATGACTCAAAAAACACTCCACAAGTCCAAATATACTAATTGTTGTCTCCGGGAATTTGTCCGTTTCAACTTTTATATAAGTTACGATCAAATTAGATTCGGCTTGAATAAATATCTTTCGATGGTCCGCACTTGCATACCCCAACACGAAAGACCTCATGTGCATCAGTGCATTCAACGCATGACGATAGCTTTCCTCCCAGTTCCCAGGATCGCCTTCCGATATGTTTATGATTTTGTTATTTATTGAAGGAAATTTTTCATTCGTAATATCACAGAATTCATTCACCTTCCTTGCGTGAAATCCGAATTCAAGCAAATCCGGCACGACAACTTCGCCCCAATTGCCGCTCCATTCTCCCGGGAAAACGGCTCCAGTGAATGCAACTAAACGTAGCGCATGCGACCGAGCTCGCTCAATGTGTATCTCGGTAAGTCTTCTGCGACTGCTCACCACCATCTTCACCTCTATAAATTCTTATAATACGCCAAACGATTTAATTAATTCACGTCGCGAGATGAAATCTCTTCAAACAAAGCTTCAATATTGATTCAGCGCCAGCCAGACTTGAATCAGCCCCCTTATCGCGCGTAGGCGATCACACCCAATGCTACAGAGGGTTGCCTTAAGTTCATCAAACACGATAGCAAATACATCACACTCGCGGCACAGTCTTCGCTTCCGTAGCAAGACGTGGCCGGAGATCAAGCACCTTAGCAGTGACTCGCAAGCACCCACCCATATCGTGGATTATTCTAGTAGCCTCCTCATCAAGCATCGCTTGTAGCTCATCGACTCCTATCAACGTTCCAGTTTCCGGATGCTCCCATTTTCTTTCACCGGACACAGTCACGAGGAGACAACCGGAACGACTATTTTCCGCAGCCATATATTTGATAACGAGTTGATTTTTTATCGTATCACGCAGCTCACGACCAGACCATTTCTCACCAATCTTAAGTTCGATTGTGCTTTGCTGCCCTGACGAAGCCGCTCGAAGCCGAATATCGGTTTCCTTCTCATCCGCCGTGACTGCCTCTTGATCAACCGTATAAACGCTGTTCGACATGTTTTGTAACTCGTGTGCGATCAGTTGACGCATCACCTTTTCTTCTTGGATCTGCGCCCACCCCGCCCGTGGTGAAACGTCCTGGAGAAGCAGATCGTCAAGATCATCCAATCGATCGAGGAGCAGCGAAAACATGTCATCACGCGTCGTCGGTGACGCCTCCCCATGTAAATTTAATCCGGCTACACCCAACTCGGTAAATATGGCATCGTCCGCCTCTTCTGCTGCCTTTTCGCGAGCTAACGCCTCGACCCGATCGCTGAAATGAGCGAAAAGTGGGTCTGCCGACATCTCCAATTTCGCCACCCATGCGTCAGAGCCTTTCGCGTCGAGAATTGCACCAAGCAATGCACTTCGCCCTGTCTGTGCGTCATCACGAGGTCCCGGAGAATAGGCTCCCTTGTGAAAAATATCGTCAGATGGCGGCACGTACTGATAGGCAAGTCGGACTAGACGCAAGAGCAAAGCCGGCGTAAATCTTGAGTTCTTCAAGTCAACTTGCAAACCACCGTTTCGGTCGCCAAACATGACGCCTATAAAGTTGATAGCAGCACCGGTAGCAACCGGCTCCAGTGTCGATAAGAGCCGTTCGAGAATATCGGTTCCAGCCGGTGGATCAATCTGCATCATGGTTGCCAGCCACATCTGATTTAGCGGGCGATCGTCAGCCACTTCCAATTGCCTCTCGGCTATGGCTCGAATATGCCCCAGCGATTTGTTATCACTATGCTTGAGCAGGATTTCAAGCACCCGTCCGAGTCGCCTCTGTGCCGCAACCTCGTCTTCGCCGTCACGAAGCTTGCTGGAATAGGAATCAAGCCAAACTCGCAGGCGCGGTAGGAACAGTTGCATGACGACGGCCGGCGCATGACTCACGGCCTGAAGAATAACGTCGAAGGTATGTTGCCCTGCAATCCTTTCGAGTTCGGCCGCTAGTTCAGGCCCCAACGTTCGTTCCACGGCAACCGGATGCTCGCTTGCGAGCGCCTCAAGCCATACGGGAAAGCCGTTCAATTCTATTGGCGCGTATCGGGTCGCCAACTCCGCTTCTTCGACAGTCAGCTTGCGCACCCAGCCAATATCCTCAGACTCCGCAGCGATCGCCGCCAAGCCGAGTTGCCACCGAATAAGGATTGTGTTCCGTTCGTCGACAGGTCTTTCATACGGAAGCGTCGGACGGTCATTACGCCAAATCGTTTGCATACTAATACGCAAGCGATCAGCCACCTCCTTACCAAAATACTGCTCAATGAAGCGCCGACTCCAACCAGACGCACGACTTTCGCCCCCAGATCGGCGCATTGCCTGCCATAGATTCCATGCAGTATTACCTGCTCGATCAGGACTGAAGGCGGTCTGCGGATCATCGGCGACCATACGCCAAAACGCCACCCATGATGCATGCCCCTTGGCCTTCCGAGCTTCCGCGACTTGACTCTGTCGCTTGATCCTAGCTTCAAGTCTAGCCTCCTCAGGATCGATATTGCGAGGAGCAAGACGGCGATCGATGAGTATCGTCAGCTCTGGTCTGTCGACGACATACTGTCTGAGATGTTCAATTTGCTCGTGTGGGGCACCTATACCATCCGAGATACCGCGCATTGATATCTCAAGCATCATCGTTCGCTCTAATAGTGAGCGATTCGAATCAGCCAGTATACGTCGCACCCAACTACCATCCTGCCTAAAACTAAGGCTGAGTGGACCTTCATGCAAAGCACGAACCAACCTCAACCACGGATCTGCTTCCTCTCGCAGACCCGCCATAAAGGAATCGTCGGCCCAAAAAACCTTCTCGCGCAGTGGCGGATGCAACTCCGCGAGCGCTTCACGCAAGCTTTTCGATGGATTGTTATAAGAATATTCGTCGTTGTTAAGACGTAGCGAAATGACAGAGGAGCGCAGAATTTCGTCGCTCGTCTTACCGAAGTGGATCAACTGAAGACATACTTCAGCGAGAAGAGGGACGAGATGAGCTCGCCCACTAATAAGATGCGGCCATTCTTTTCTCCAATTTAGATTATCAACAATGAGATCTGTAATTCCAGGTAGTATGGCCTCCAAGTAATCAGGGGTAGTTTTCTTTTCACTTATCGGAAGAATCCATTCAATTTCGTCAATCTCCTCTCCAGACTTCTGGTTGCACTTTAATACCTCACATAGTTGACCTGGCGTGATGTGATGCGGGAACAATCGCATGACTGCTCCGCGCACAAGCTCATCGGGCCATCGTGTCGAAGTACCAATTAGCGACTGCGCAAGTGTCTCAAGACGCGAATCGCCTAGGGAAACGCTGATCAATGGACCAACTTCCGAAGTTGCAGGCGAGATGGCTTCAAATTTTCTGGATGACGAAGCGAATCGGCGCTCAATTCAGTGAATTTGGCGCGTAAGCGAGCCTCCCCTGCTCGCATTTTTCATACGCATGACGGACTGCTCCCATGGACCGATCGCAACAGATTTCGCGCAATCACCAGATTCGCCAGAGCGAACAGGCTGAACAGTTGCGCGGTGTTCTTGGCCAAGCCCTTGTATCGGGTCTTGCGATGCTGAAACAGATTCTTGACGATATGAAACGGATGCTCAACCCGCGAACGGATCTGCGCCTTGGTTCGCTCGAGCGCGATCACCAGGTCCTTCAGCGCTCCTTCTTGCATCGCCTTGATCTTTCCCCGCCTGGCAGCGACGTGCCACTTCACGGCCTTGCCCGCCATTTCCTCGCGCTTGTCGACGCCAATGTAGCCCGCGTCGGCGAACACCTGCTCTTCATGCCCGTGCAGCAGGGCATGAGCTTGCGATACATCCGACACGTTGGCCGCCGTGCCAACCACACTGTGAATCAGGCCCGAGTCGGCGTCGACGCCAATGTGGGCTTTCATGCCAAAGTGCCATTCGTTGCCCTTCTTCGTTTGATGCATTTCCGGGTCACGGCTCTTCCCGGCATTCTTGGTCGACGGCGGCGCTTCAATGATCGTCGCGTCAACCAGCGTGCCTTCCTTCATCATCAGCCCACGCTCGCACAGCGAGATGCCAATCTCGTCGAACAACTTCCGTGTCAGTTCGTGTTCGATCAGCAGGCGCCGGAACTTCAACAGCGTGGTTGCATCAGGCACGTTCTCGATCGCCAGATCGATGCCGGCG
The DNA here is from genome assembly GCF_001742165.1 of Burkholderia stabilis. NCBI lineage: Bacteria > Pseudomonadati > Pseudomonadota > Betaproteobacteria > Burkholderiales > Burkholderiaceae > Burkholderia > Burkholderia stabilis. Next base: position 1,580,108 of record NZ_CP016443.1, read on the forward strand.
AAGGCTCGCAGCGTGATGCTGTCATACAGCGCGTCTTCCAGTCCTTCGTCCGACAGTCCGTACCACTGTTGCACGAAGTAGATTCGCAGCATCCGCTCAAGGCCAATCGGCGGGCGACCTCGCGTGCCCTTCGGATAGTGCGGTTCGATGGCCGACAGCAAGCGCTGCCACGGAACGACCTTCTCCATCTCTTCCAGGAAGCGTTGGCGCCTCGTCACTCGCTTCTTGCCTGCAATTTCCGCTTCCGCGAAGCCGATCTGCCTCTTCATCGTCGTGGGTCCGTTCCGTGAGCTGTCTTCTAAACGTCCTCGGCTACGTCTGCGATGACCGCCGAGCCGAATAAATCAGCGTTTCCCTAGGCTGACCAACGCATCAATCGCACCGAGACGCTCGCCGTTCGTAGCCAACTCATCAATTACAACATTGTGAGCAATATCAGCACACTTCGCCATTAATCCTGCGCCAATTAGATCAAGTAGCAACTCGCGCACTTCAGCATTCTCGATTCCCGTACCCCATAGGTCCCTGACCGCATCAGCCAAATCAGCAGACGCAAATCGACGTACTTGTACATGGGGAGTGTTCAGGCCGCGCCAGCCCCCTTGTCCGTAGACGCATACGAAGCGGCTCAATGCATCGACGCGCTGCTGGAGGCTTAATGACTCTGGATCGCCATAAGCCAATAGCACCCCAGGCTCGCGGTCGCGAACCTCAGAGAAGACACTTTGATTAGACGCAGCAAGCCACGCTGCTACTGGACGCATATTTGGTCGGACCACCTTTATGCCGTGAGATGTTTCCGTAAGCAGTAGACGCTTGACTGCCTTAATCGGCATGCCGTGATTCAAGCGATTCGCGAGACGGTGCGCCGCTAAAAATTCAACCACGGAGCGGTGATGAAAGCGTACCCGCCCATAGCTTGCAAACCCAAACAACGCTCTTTCCAGCAGCGTTTCACGCTCCTCTGGAAGCCAATCATGCAGCACGATGTCTGGATCTAGCGCGCTACCGGTTTCTCCTCCACGATCAGCGTCAACACTCAGTCTGATTGTCAGTTTTCGAGTCAGTAGCGCCGCGAGGGCGAGCCGACTCGCTCCTTCCAGTGCCTTGTCGGGTGACAGTTGCGCCGGTTCTCGACGGTCAACAGCGGGTTTGAGCTTGACGCGAATGTTCTGGTCCACTTGCTCGCGGTGCGTCCGGATGCGGCGATGTTCACGCCAGTCCGCACACAACTCGATGAGATCTTGTGGACGGCGCGCAAAATCCTCTGCATTACGCACCCGGATATCAGTGAGCAAAGCGTCCGCATCCTCGATACCTTCGGCTGCCGCCATCTCCCGGATTTGCTCATCTGAAAGCGGCATCAGTGCGACGGTACGCCAAACCGGTGTAATGTCTTCTTTCGTTTGACGAGAATGCTGTTTTATGTGTCCCGTCGCGATATCGGCAAACGCATCACCGCTCGCAACGAACTCTACCGGATCCGGTACTGGCAGATATTCCCGGATAAGCTGCGAATCCACTGAAATCGGCCGCGTCGTAATGACGATCCGTATACGGCCAAGTTGGCCGGAAACGGCCTTACTGAGCCGCTTTAATGCTGTCTCGAATGAGCCTTGGGAGAGCTTAAGCTCATCAATCGAATCGAGAAAGAACGTAGCGACATCCGACTGCGCAGCGACCCATGCATCGAGCCTGCTCTCTTCCTCCATCGACAACAGATCACGCAAGTTATTAGTCGAGAGCTGCGCCAAATCCAGGTAGAACGCAGGCTCCCCCTGCTTCCACAACCTCCTTTGCTGACTACGGCATTCATGTGTCTTTCCCGCACCAGCTTCAGAGACAATCAAAATTCGTTGCGATTTGAGTAGTTTTTCCCAACCATAGGCTCCTGACCAGCCCGTGCGGGCCAGCATCAACACACGTTCGATATCCGCAGATTCGTCCTGGGAAAGATCTCCGAACGTTCGCTGAACACTACGCTCGGACTCGTCCAACGATTTGATTGTCATCATATATGGCATGGGCAGCAAAGGATTGATCAATACTATACTGATTCAACCCTTCATCGTTGAACGCTCAAGCTCATAGTGCGCCATCACATCTTGGAAACTGCAAAGTATTACTTAAATTCTTATTTTCCAATACCCACTTCGAGCCACATCTCAGAATGTCAATCAGCGATCCGGTTACTACATTGAGCACCTGCGGCACTTCCCCCTCTAGGCAAACGCCAGTATCCGTGCAGCACAGAACGGACGGGGTTACGTGATAGCGAACGACCACGTGTAATCACTGTCCACACATGCATGGTTTTTTGCGCTCCCCAATCTTCACGTCGATTTACCTCGGCGAAACCACAATCGCCGCCCTCCGATTCTGCGCCCTCCCCCCCGGCGTCTTGTTATCCCCTACCGGATCACTCTTCCCCTTCCCGAGAACCGTAATCCGCTTCGCATCCAGCCCGATATCCACCAGCTCGATCGCCACCACCTCGGCCCGCCTTCTGGACAACTCGAAGTCATAGTCATCCACACCTTCTCCGTCCGAATAACCATAAACCCGCACCCCGTTAATCCCCGCCGACTTGAGCGTGCGCCCGATCCTTTCGACGATCCGCCGCACATCCGGCTTGAGGTTATACCGATCGAAGTCGAACAGAATCGGCCCGGTCGACCCGAACTCGAACCCCGCTCCAGTCTCCTGGAACCCGGCCGACTTGAGCGCCGTGACCTGCGTCTGCGTCAACCCACGGTGAAGCGGCGGCGTCTTGCAGCCGCCAAGCAGCATGCACAGCAGCAGCGCGCTGCCGATGCACATCCGCCCAATGCTCACAGGAAACGAGTTTTCCATCATGTACCCCTTCGAGTGCGCCCGTGTCGCGAGCGCATTGTTATCGTCTGCCGCGGCCTCGCCCGCAGCGCGAAACGATAGCCATCAAGCCGATCCTGCAACGCCTTCAGCCAACTGCCAGGAACCCGGCCGCGCTCGCTTGGCGCGGTACATCGCGGCATCCGCCGCGCGCAGCAGGCCGCTCGCGTCCGACGCGTGATCGGGATACAGCGCAACGCCGGCACTCATTATGGTGGCCACCATGCGGCCGTCGGACAACTCGATCGACAGCGCCATGCCGGACAAAATCTCGTCGGCGACACGGCAGACGGTGCCCGCTTCGCGCACCCCCGCCAGCATCACCGCGAATTCGTCGCCGCCGAGGCGAGCGACCAGATCGGCCTCGCGCACCTGCGTGCGCAGCCGCGCCGCGATGCCGATCAGCACCGCATCGCCGGCGTCGTGGCCGAGACAATCGTTGATCTCCTTGAAGCGGTCGCAGTCCAGATACAGAATGCCGACCCGCTGGCCCGTCACCCCGGCGTCGCAGAGCGCGAGCGCGAGGCGCGCCTCGAACTGCACGCGATTGGGCAGGCCCGTGAGCGCATCGTGCGTCGCCTTGTGTTCGAGCGACGCGTTTTCGTCGCGCAGCGTGTTCTGCCAGTCTTCGAATTCGTCGAGCAACGCATTGAAGTCGTCGCCGAGCTCGTTCAGTTCGGCGATCGCGACGGGCTCCACCCGTTGCGCGAACGCCCGCTCGCGACGCACCGCGTGGGCCACGCCGGCCAGCGCGCGCAGCGGCGAAACGATGTTGCGCAGCAGACGCTTCGAGCTGACATACGCGCCGAACACGCTGACGGCCAGGCAGCCGAGAATGCCGCTGACGCCGCCGAGCAGGAAGCCGAAGAACTGGTGCCCGCGGCCGCGCACGACGACGTTGCCGACGATGATGCCGTCGTGCATCACCGGGACGGTCACGGGCCCGGGCAGCGCAAGGTCGGCGACGGCGCGCTCGAGCCGGGCGATCCCGCCGCCGGCGGGCAACTGCCACGTCGCGAACGGCTGGCCCTTGCTATCCGTGACCACCACCTGCGCGACGTCCTCCTCGCTGGCGATCAACCCGATCGCCTCGTTCGCCGCGACGCGATCGCCGAACACGAGCGCCGCCTCGACGGTATAACCGAGCGAGCGGGCCAGCAGGTTCAGGTTGTTGCCGGCATACGCGCGCAACGCGATCACGGCGACGACGATCAACGACACGGCGGCCATCGTCACGGCGACGAACGCGAGCCGCAGGTGCGCGCGGCGCAACACGCTTTGCAGCGTCGGGCGCGCCACGCGCGAAGGGGAAACGTGAGGCGCGAACCGTGTCATGACGCCCCCGGCCGCCGCGCAAGATTGAGCACGTTCGGGTGCACTCGCACGCCGCTGCGCGCCACGGCGTCGAGATTGATGTCGAACGACACGCGTTCGCCGTCGACATTGAGGCAGAACATACCGCCCGCGGTGCAAGACGGATCGTGTTCCGCGATCGTCAGGACCGGATGGCCGGCTACCGCGGCTCGCACCCGCGATCGCTCGTCGTCGCTCAGGGTGCCGAGATAGACGACGTCGCAGGCCATGCCGAGCGACGGATCGTCGAAGCGGACGCGCTGCACGTCGAGCAGCGTCGAGCCGGCCTGCAGCGTGTCGGTCAGGCCGCGCGCGTAGTCGGCTCGGCCCGTGACGCAGAGATGCAGACGGACGGGCGTCGTCGGCCAGCGCGTGAAGCTGATGATGCCCAGCACGACCTGACGCACGGCGGTGTCGTGTGAAGAAATGGAGGGGTCGGTGCTGCTGGGGGTGCTGCTTGCGGGGCTGACGATGCGGACTGCGTCGATCGGATCGTCCGTGTTGGCGGGGGCGCCGGCGAGCACGGCGGGCACCGCGCCCAGCGCGCAAACGATTGCCAGAAGAGCGTGGCGCAGTGACATGCCGCGGCCAGGTCGGCCGGACATCGTCCGCGCGGCGATTGCCGCCGCGCCAGTCGGCGTCGTTGCAGTCGCAAGACTGGCAGCCGACGCGCACACTTTCGCAACCATGATGGAAACATCCGCTGGCGTCGGTTCCGGCGCTGCCTGCTATCACCAGCCATGCGCGTGCAGGCACCGTATCACGCGCATGATTCCTTCATCTTAGGTACAAAGCCGCGTGGGGAACCAGTGGGAAACACCCGTGAAGGATGTTGATTTGTAAGGGGAATTGGCGGGGGTGCGTGACTATGCCGACGACCTTCTTTCGCGTCGCTTTGTCAGTCTTCGCGCTTGGGAATTGATCTGCGGATTGGGTGGGCGGGCGCTTCAAACTTCATACGTTCTTCACCGATGCCGGACCGTGCTCCGAACTTTTGCGCCTGCCATGCTGAGTCAGCTTCGGGGGCTGAATAGATAAATGCCTGCTGCGACGACCACGAACATCAGCAAGATCACGAGAAGCAGATTTCGCCAGCCCTTGCGGGTGCTTGGAAGATCAGTTGCGCCCGCTCCTCCGCTGAGAACCTCGAGAGCGACGAGCGCCAGGAAGACGACAGCCATCGTCGCTTTCGCTAGCGTTCCGAAGAACAGTTCCAAGAAGCGATAGGGCCACGTTGACCGACGAGGTCCGACAGTCGGACGGCGGAATTCTGGGTTCTTTTTGGAAAACATTTGCCTTTACGCTGGTCCACCGGCACTTTGATCCGTTGGCGCTTGAGCATCAAGTGTAGTCAACGCGCTCGAATCGCACCTTTCGTCCATCCCTGCGCCTACGATGTGCATCTGATCTTCGATCTGCTTCAACGAATTTATTGCCCGCTCCCATCCGCGATCTGCTTCGCCAGTTTTTTTCTTCTTGATGCAACTGCCGGTTGAACCGGATCACCACTACCGCATCGCCAATCGCGACATGACCGAACAGGAGATTCAGGATCGCATCCACCACGACGAACAATTCGCCGCTGAACGACAGGCGCGACGGCAACAGCGACTACACGCGAATTCTGTATAAAAACCGAGCCCGGCAACAGCCGGGCTCGGTTTTTAGCTAAAGAAGATGTTCTTCAACACCACATACACGATGAAGCCCATCAGCACGGTGAAGACAATAACCCCAACTATCTTTTGCCCACGTGTTTTAGGAGCCGAGCCTGGAATTCCAACCATATTTACCACCTAATCCCTGTCTTACCTTGATCATTACTGTACCCGCCACCGACACCACCAACGTTAGTGTTCTTCCCGGCGCTAACCCCACCAACACCAATAATGGTCGCAGTTCCATTACCCGGCGAATTCATGATGCCTGTGCCAAATATGCCGTAAGCACCGGTCATGCCACCGGCATAGCCTCCAGCAAAGTTATTTGTCTGGCCGGGAGCGACCCTCATTCGATTGAGCCAGCCGGCAGTAATACTTGCTGATGCCCGAACTGGATTGGGAAGCGCCATATTGACACCAGTTCCGAAGAACGCATTTCCATCCCGCGTAAACGTTCCCCACACACTGCCCACGAAATAATCAATCTGGAAGTTCACAAAGTCCGGTGCACGGATCATCCCTGGATTCTTGCCCGTCGTCGTCGCCCGATACGAGAACCCGCTACCCTGCGCTCCCTTCAGAATATACGCCTGCAAATCAGGATCGCTCGGATCCAACGATTGCGCCCACACCGTCTGACCCGCCTTGTTCACGCCATACCGCGTCCACTCCGTCCCGTCCTGCGGCATCTCCCCTGACACTACTCGCACATTGCCTGGCAACACCCCTCCATCACTCATCACCAGATCCATTTGCGCCATCTGGTCTTTAATCTGCAGCACCGTGTATTTCCCGTCGCTCTCCGATGCCAGCTTCTTCGACAGCGTCTGCTCCTTCGCCTTGGTGTCCTCGTGCAACTGCTGTTTTAACCGATCAGCACTTTAATGACATTCTCTTATAGTCTTCACATCATAAACCATTGAAAATCCATAAATATTATGCGGAAATCCTAGAGAACCATCCTTTTCCGGAAAAAGATTGATCTTTGCAAGCATGCCGTCCTTACAAAGACGGATGAAATTCTCATTTGTCGATTTTTCAAGCCACCCACGACTCATCAAATCGAGTCGATAGGCTTTTGCCAAATCAATACTCCATGATTCAGATTTAATATTTTTTATCAATAATGCGCCACCAATTTTTGCATTAGAATATTCAGAGTCGACACTTTCACCCATTTTTAAAATAGAGTCCATATCCTCGATCATCACCGTCAAATGCTTTTGTGAATCTGATTTTGATGGATTCTTAGTTATTACCATCAATCCCGCCACGACTCCAAAAATCACCACAAAAATCCAACCCATAGCCCTCCAAAATCTAGCCACCTTATTCTTCATTTTAAAATTCTCAATCAACCTTTGTAAGCGGCCCCGTCGCCTTGAATCCCTGCCCATTACTTCCAGGTCGATCGTAGGTGAACTGGCTTGGCACCTGCGAATTCGTCACCAAGTTCGCATTCGCAATGATGTACTGCTGTAACTCCGGATTCGCCTGCACAGACTGCTGCGTCCAGATCGGGTTTCCGTCCGCCGTTATACCTCCTGGAATCCACTTCGCCCGAGAATCTTTCAGCATTTCACCTACCAACGTAGTCGGCGCACTCGACTCATACTTCACGTTCACCGACATCTCCATCAACCGCATCTGATTTTCGATTTGAGCCTGTGTATACTTACGTCCGCCTCAGCCACTTTCTTAGCAGGCGTTTTCTCTTCCTGATGTAACTACAGATTAAGCCGGTCAGCGCATTCTCCGACGGCAAAAATCCTCAGTTCCCGCATTGAACTCCATGCTTACCGAAAAAGAGCACCTTTCCGATTCGTTCAGAGCAAACTTGCCAGACACTTTAGAAATAGAAAACTTCATCCCGCTCTTGCACATCACGTATGCGCGATCATCTTCACTCACGAATACCCATCCCTTTTCTTCAAGATAATTCTTAAAAATTCTAATTTTTTCGTCATCAAAATTTGACTCGTCCACATCATAAAGAGCAAGGGCAGCTCCCGGTTTTGCATTCTCACGCCGATATATAATTTTTTAATTATTTAACAAATAATCCAGATCTTTAATCGCAACATCTAACTTCTCCCTCGCGGTGGAACCAGTCGGATTTCTTGAAATCACCCAGACCGCCAACACTATCCACAAGACAAAAATAATAACTTTCTTTGTCGAAGTTTCCCTCATTCTGATACTCTGCGCTCCCTTCACAATATACGCCTGCAAATCAGGAACGCTCGGACCCAACGATTGCGTTCACACCGTCTGACCTGCCTTGTTCATGCCATACCGCATCCACTCCGTCCCGCCCTGCGGCATCTGCCCTGACACTACTCGCACATTGCCCTCTCCATCGCTCATCACCAGCTTCATTTGCGCCATCTGGTCTCGAATCTGCTGCACCATGTATTCTTCGTGGCTCTCCGATGCCAGCTTCTTCGCCAGCGTCTGCCCCTTCGCCTTGCTGTCCTCGTGCAACTGCTGATTAAACCGGATCACAACTGCCGAAATCATGACGACATCCAATCCAACAATTAAAAATCCAACCCAACCAAAAACATCTCCATCAACGACGATTTTATATTCATATCATTGGGAGCTTCCAACCAATCCCTGTACATCCCTTTTGAATCACTCCCTTGCCAGCTGTGTCTGCGAACCATTACTCGTTACGCCGCCAAATTCGTTGATTATTGGCACTGCCAGCGGATATTTTCCGACCATCTCCTCGGTTATTTTATCTATCTCAGCTGACACGCAGCAATCACCAAAGTCAGGACTAGCTATCTGCTGGATACCAATCAAGAGTCACAAACCTACTGATGAAATAATCACTATTTCCTCAACAGACAACTCCATCGCCGACAGGCGCGACGGCAAAAACGAGCGAAGTCAGCATAAACAATGAACCGGCAACAGCCGGGCTCGGTGTTTCAACCGAGCCAATTTTTTATCAATAATCCAACAATAAATGCGCTAGCTGCTGCTACACAAATCCAGTAGCTGATCTTCTGCGCCCTCGACATCTTCGCCCATTGTTCCGGGCTAGGTCCCCCACCCACCGCCATATATCCTCCTATTTCGTCTTGTCAGTTACTTGCTTCGTATGTCCCCAAGGAAGTATTCCGAAGGTGATTGAGCCAGGCTGCCCGACACCGAACTCAATTGCCGTGGCCCCACCATACGCATGTGTAATCGCAGCAATCGCGTTAAAACCAAATGGCGTCGGAATAGAAACAAATCCTTGTGCACCATCTCCGGCCAAGAAATTACGCGCTGCTTGCGCGCTATTTGCTCCGATGATATATCCAACCGTACCACTCACTCCAGGCCTGAATGTGACCGAGGACGGATTAGCCATTACAACGCCTCCGCCGACATAGAAGGAATTATCGTAGAGATTAATTGCTCCCGTTGCATTCGCAGATAGTGAACCAACGTTTACGGTCGCATAATCTCCCGCCACCCCACGGCCTGCCGTTCCAAGTCCAGCCGAATAATCCCCGTGTTCCAACCCGGAGCAAACGGATCCGCAGGAAGTGTTGGTGTCGAGTTTGCCTGTGCCGCTTCTGGAGACTGCACATTCCAGCTGTAGGGCGAGTTCGTCCCACCGGTGTTCTGCTGAATCAGATCCATCACCGTCTGCGACGGAGGCGTCAACATCGACGGATCTTGGACCAGATAGCTTTTACCAGCACCGTCGTTGGTCACTTTCATGCCCGTCGAGTCGTACACTGCGCTCGCAGATGTGTTCACATTCAGCGGCACAATCATGCCAGTTGTGATCGATTCACCATATTGGCTATTGTTCGCCGAGCGCATCGCGTTTTCAATCTGATTAACTGTAATCGACGAACCATCCGGGTTCGTAATGCCTCGAGCCTTCGCGGTGTCGACAATCTTTTGTGCGGCTGTCTTTTCCTGCGGATGAAGTTGCCGATTAAACCGATCCACCCCCGCCCCACCCAACGCGCCAGCCCCACCACCAACCAACCCACCCACACCACCCGCCAACACATTTGCGGTCAAATTCCCCAACAGTTCATCGACATTCTTGTTCCCCGTCGGCCCGGCATCCTTGATCGACTTGGCGATCTCATTCAGTTCCGGCGCGAGCTTCGCCGACAGACCAGCCCCGGCCGCTCCCCCAAACGCCCCCAACCCGCCACCCGTCAACCCACCCGTCAAAGCCCCACCCGCAGCATGCAACCCGACGCGATTCGCACCACCTTCCGCCCACGCATTGGCTTCTAGCTCGTACTGCGCCTTCAGCTCCGGATCACTCGCCTTGCCCGCCGCCTCACGCGCCGCCTTCTCCTTGCCATCCGCATAGTTGCCAATCTGCTTCGCAACCGCCTCAGCCGCCGCCTGCGCCGCATTGATCAAATCCGACTGACTGCCCAAAACCTGCTGCAAATCCGGCGTCTTGCTCACCGCACCATTCAGATTCGACGTATCCCGCTCCAGCGCCGCCAGATCCTGCTTCTGATTCGCCCGATCCGTGATCTCGATCCCGCCCGCACTGATCGCACTCTTCGTCGTCGCATCACTGCTGCCGCTCTCGCTCACATAAAGCGGCAACGCGCCGCCCGTGTTCTTCCCGCTCGTCGCCCCATGCGTCGCGTAGTTGTTGCCGCCATTGCCGACCCCACCGCCCGCACTGACCCCGAAGCTGCTCGCGTCGTATTCGGAATGGTTCTGAATATCCGAGAACGTCAGCGTCCCGGTCGTCAGCCGGTTTTTGTCCGGCGTCGCGGTGCTCGCGATATACGCGCCCTTCAGGTCCGTATTGCCCTTGACCGTGATATCGAAACCACCGTCTCCGGCCTGAATGCCCGACTGCTCGTTCACGCCCGCATAGCTGCCGCTCGCGCGACCGTTCTGCATGCTGACGCTGGCACTCGCACCGCCCATGCTCGCGCTGAGCCCGCCGCCCGCGCTGCTTTGATGGGCCGCGCTCGTGCTCGTATCCTGCACCGACGCAAGATTCAGATCGCCGCCGATATCCGCGAGCACCTTCTTCGCACTGACGTTCGCGCCGACGATATGGGTATCGCCGCCGCTGACGATCCTCACGGTGTCGCTTGCATTGACGTGCGTGTTGTTCTGCGTGGCCGCATCCGAATTCGCATCGCCATGCGCCCGCGACATCGACGCCGACACGCCAAACCCGCCCGTGCCGTATGACACGCCCACGCCCGCGCTCTTCGACGCGTTCGTACTGCGCGTGCTGTCGGTATCCGTGCTGTTGACCAGATTGACCTTGTCCGTCGCCTTCAGCAGCACGTCCTTTGCCGTGACGTTCGATCCCTGGATCGTCACGTTGCCCTGGCCGTCGTTCTTGTCACCCGTTGCCACGAACGCGGCCGTGCCGCCGGCCCTCACGCTACTGCCGTTGTTTTGCGTACTGCGTTCGGTGAACGTCGTCTTGCTATGCGACGAGCCGAAGCTCAGTTCAACTTTGGCGTCGACCTTGCCCTTCGGATCGTTCAGCGCCTTCGTCATGCGCCCTGTCGCGTCGACCAGATCGGCCATGCCGCCCGCCGCCGCAATCGCATGCAGTGCCACGGCCCGTCCGTCCTGGCTGCCGCCTGCGCCCTGTGCCTGCTGATTCACGTTCTGGATCGCATCGATCGTCGGCGACTTCACCGCCAGCGTGAAACCCGAACTCTTCACTTCGCGGGTTTCTTCGTGACGGCGATCCGTCTGCGACGCGTCGATCGTCACTTCCTTCGCCACACCCGTCACATGCTGGCCCGCGACGATGTCCGAGCCCGTCACATGAAGCTTGTTGCCGGCCCGCATCGAAACACTGCCATCCACGCTGCCGATCAGGCTGCCCTGCGAACCCTTCACCGTATCGCGGCTGGTATCGATCGTCTGGTTCGTGCCATACGAGATCCCGGCGCCCGCGCTGCCGAGGCCGGACTTCTTCACGTCCTGGTAGTGAGATTCGCTCGAGGCCGTGTCTGCGGTCGTGATTCTCAGATCATGGCCAGCCACGAGACTGACGTCTCCGGTGGCGGCAATCGTCGCCGCCTTCGCCGTCAGGTCGTTGCCGGCCGCCACATCGACCGTATGACCCGACAACGTCGTGCCAACCGCGCGCGTGTAGCTGCTCGAATCGATCGTGTGCGTCGATTTCGACGACAGGAAGCCGCTCTCCTTCCGATAGTGCTCGTCGTTCGCGCTCGCGCTTTGCTCACCGGCGTTCAGGTTGACGTCGCGTCCGGCACTCACGCCGAGCGCGCGTTGCGCGTTCGCATAAGCGGCCGTCGCATTCACGTCGCGGCCGGCCACGATCGCGAGGTTGCCACCTGATGCGATCTGCGTGCCCGTATCGATCGACGCGGAATGCTCCGCATGGTTGCGGTCGTCCCACTTCACCGCGTCCCGGCTGCTCTGGCGAACCGCGTTCAGATTGACGTCGTTGTCCGCGGCCAGCACCGCATGGCCGGCAGCCGCAACGACGGCAGCATTGGCGTTCAGATCGCGGCCGGCAACCGCCTGCAGCGTGCCGGCATTGATCGTCGATACGCGATCGATACCCGTTGCGCTGCCGTTCTTCGCCGTCGCCGAGCTTGTGGTGCTCGTCAGGTTGATGTCGCGCCCGGCCGACAGCGCCACCGTATTGCCCTGGATCAACCCGCCAAGATTGTTCAGATCCTGGTTCGCCCGCGCGATCACCGCGCCGCCCGACACCGTGCCGCGGTTATCGATCGAATCGGTGCGGATGATCGTGACGTTGCGGCTCGCGATCGTGCCCGAGTTCTCGTACGCGCCGTCCGCTTCGATCGTCACGTTCCTGCCGGACAGGATCGTGCCTTCGCCGGTCACATCCGCGGCATTCGTGTGCAAATACACCTGCGGCGCCAGCACCGTCTGCCGGCTGCCATCCGGCAGCGTCACGGTCTGGTTCACGAGCCAGACGATGTCGCTCGTCAGCGCGGCCATTTGCGCATCGGTCAGCGCCGTGCCGACGTTCAGCCCGAACTGCCGCGACGCCTTCACGCCGCTCGCCATCAGCGCTTCGTATTCGCGCTGGTTGTCGGTGTAGTCGCCGATGAACCGCTGCCCGGCCGCCTGGATGATCTGTTGCTGAATCAGCTGCTGCTCGTAGAAGCCATCGCCGATTCGCTTAAGGACCGTATTCGGCTCGACCTTGAGCGCGGCCAGCATCGTGTCGCTCGACAGCCATTTCCGGTAATCGGTAAAGCGCGGGTCCGTCTCGATCAGGAAGCGGCTGCCCGGGTCGGTCGTCACCCGATACAACGCGTTGTTCGGTACGCGCGTGTTCGGCGTCACCGTTCGCACGACGACTCCGCCCACGTTCGCCTTCACCGCCGACACGGTCTCGCCGCCGACGCCCGCCATGCCCGCGCCGATCGACACCTGATCGCCGATCTCCTTGCCGGCGACCGGCGTCACCCCCGTGCCGGTCGTGCCTTGCGCGGCAGAAGCGGCGGTCGCCACGCTCTTGACCGGACTGGACGGCGTGCCCGGATCGGTCAGCACCACCGGCAGATCGATCGTTTGCGGCGGAATGGCCGGCGAGTAGTCGGCCGCCGACGATTTGCGCTCGTCGCCGTGGAATGCACCGGCCGACTGCACCCATGTGTATATCGCCTTCCCCGATCCCGTGAACGTTTCGGTGCCGGTCGCACCGATGTTCTGCACGTTGCCTGGTTTGTTACCGTCGCCGGCGACGATCTGGCTCTTGTCGTTGATGCCGGAACGCGTATCGATCGTGATATGGCGGCCCGCGGTGATCGTGCCGGGGCGCGATGCGGCGACGACATCCCTGGTCGATTTCACGTCGACCGAATAGACCGTGTAGGTCTCCACGAGCCGGCCCGACACGTCGCCGTTATACGCGGAGACCGCCTGGTTGAGGTTCTGGTAGGCGGTGACGGTCGCCTTGAACCACTGCTGGAACGGTGCACACGCCGCATGGGTCGAGGTCATGCACGACGGGCTCTTCGGCCCGAAGATCGGCGGCTTTTCTCCGGTCATGTCGGCTTCGGTCGGCGGCTTGACGGCGAACCAGTCGTTGCCGACGCCCCGCCTGCCGGACCATATGGACCCGGCTATCGACATCATGAACGGCCCTTGGGCAATCCACACCGGGTTCGCGTCCGGCGGCGGCGCGACGCCGAACTGCGTCCAGATATCCGCCGGTACGTTCCGATATGTGCCGGTCTGAAATGCGATGGTTTCCGAGCTGAAGCGATTGGCCGGATAAGCCGTCTCGTCGATCTTGCCCGCGACGCCGTTCATCGTGAATCGCGCGTACTCGTCGAACGGATAGGTCGGCGACGGCAGCAGAATGAATTTCTGATCGTCGTCCAGCGCCCACTGGTATTCCGTGCCCGGACGGATCTCGTGGCTGTTCTTCTGATACAGGTAGACGGTCGACGGGTCGATCTTTTCCGTCGAGCCCGGCATCTGATACCACAACTGCTTGCCGCTGTCGGTCGTGACCGTCGACGTCCGGAAGTCGGCGTTCAGGTTCTCGAACCGGTTTGCGTCGATCGTGATGTCGCGTCCGCTGTCGATCTGCGCGCCATCGTTCGTCACGGTCTGCGCGGCGGCGGTCGCCTGACGATTCGCATCCAGCGCGCCGCCGATGCGGATATCGTTGCCCGCGTAGATCAGCGCATCGTTCCGGTTCGTCAGCGTCTGCGCGCCGATGTCGAGATCGACGCGCGATGCGATGACGCCGCCGGTGCCTTGCTCGTTCCGGTCGTTGATCACCGTGTTGGCGCCCACTGCTACGGTATCGCCGAAGATGCGGCCGCCTGCGTTCGTGACAGTATCGCCGGCCGTCACCGTCGTTTTGCCGCCGTCGATCAAACCCTCGTTCGTTATCGATTGGTCCGCGTGAATGTCGGCAGCGTTGCCGCCGAAAATCTCGCCGGTCGCACGGTTCCGGATGGAAACCGCAGCCACATTCGCAGCGTTGCCCGCCGACAGCGTTCCGCTGTTGTCGAGCACACCGCCAGCCGTGGCCGTGAGATCGTGACCCGCGACGATCTGGCCGCTGTTGGCCAGATCACCTTGCGTCGTCACGCTGACGTCGCCAGCCGACTGGAGTTTTCCGTCGTTGTCGAGTGCGACCGCCGAGACTGTCAGTTGCCGGCCGCCGTTGATGTCGCCGTGACGATTGACCAGCGTATTCGACGCAACCAGCGTTGCCGCGCCCTTCGACTGGATGCTGCCCGACGTGTTGTCGATTGTCGGCGCGGTCAGTTTCGCATCCTGGTCGGTGCGAATCGAGCCGCCGGTATTGTCGAGCGCCTGGCTTGCGACGACGGCGACGCTCGCGCCTTCCATCCCTGCGATCAAGCCGGGCACGCCTGCCGTGGTAGGCAGCGTCGCATTGCCGGTCTGCGCATTGCGGATCGTATCGCCCGTGACCGACAGCACACCACCCGCGTGCATGGCCCCGCGCGTGTTGTCGACGGTCGTACCGGACACGGTTACGTTGTCGTTGCCGCCGATCTGGCCGGCGACGTTCGACATCGTGTCGACACTCCGCACGGTCAATGCGCCGTTTGCGACGACCGAACCCGCGTCATTGGTCACGGATGTCGCATCGATCGTCGCCGCGTCACTCGATGAAATCGCGCCGCCGCTGTTGTTCAGAGCGCCCGTCGTCAGCGAGACGCCGTTGCCAAGAACTTGACCGCCCGTGGATTGCTCCGCCAATACGCTGTTGTCGAACGCGTGGCCGTGCGTGTCGATATCGGTCGCCGCCGCAGCCTGTACCCGCCCGGACCGGTTGTCGAACGCGCCCGAGCGGCTCGTCAGCGATTGGCTTGCCGCGATGTTCCCGAGTGGGTTGTCGATCGAACCTTGTCCGGATACGAGGTTGACGTTCGCCCCCGTGATCGTGCCGCCTGCGTTCAGCAGCCCCGTGTTGGTCAGGGTTGTATCGCCCAACGCCAGCAGCTTGCCGCCCGCGTTGTCGGTCGTACCCGACGTCGTGACCGACAACGCGCCCGAGACGGAGCCGAGCGTGCCATCGTGGTTCGAGACGGCCCGTGCGGTCACGGTTGTGTCGCGCGTCGTTGCGATCGTTCCGCCTGTGTTCGTCAATGCGCCTGCTACAGCGAGCTTCGCGGCATCCGCCGAAACGGTGCCCTGCGTATTGTCTAAAGCACCGGCCTGCGCGTTCAGCGCGCCGGCAGAAGCGATCTTGCCGAGCGTATTGTCGAGTGCCTGCGAGACAGTCAACGTCATCGCGCCGGCGGACGTGCCGATCTCGCCCGCGCGATTGCTCAGCGCGGCGGCGGTTGCCGACAGACCGGTTGCCCCGACCAACTTTCCGCCGACATTCGAAACCATGCGGGTTGCAGTCAGCGACAACGCATCCGACGACGAACCAATCTGTCCGCCCGCGTTGACGAGATCGCCCACCAAGATTTGCGCACTGCGCACGGCCGTAATGCTGCCGTTCGCGTTGTCGATGCTGTCGCTCGCAATGGTGAGCCCATTGCCCGAACTCACCGTGCCGCCCGCGTTCTTCAGTGATTGCGTCGCACGCAGCGTCGTGTCGCCGGCGACCGATCCGATCGTGCCCGCTGCGTTGCCGATACTGTCCGCCGTCAACGACACGCCATTGCCGCCGACAATGTCACCCTCTTGATTCGACACCGCACCCGACGCCATCACGGTCAATGCATCAGTGGTTCCGATGCGGCCACCGGCATTCACGATGTCGGTGGCGTCGATCTGCGCGGTGTGCGCGCCGATCGATCCGGCCGAGTTGTCGACATGCGCCGCGTGGACGATCAGAGCGTCGCCGGATGCAATCTTGCCGCTCGCGTTGTCGAGCGATTGCTTAACGTCGAGCGACGTATCGCCCGCCACGGAACCCATCTGCCCATGCGCGTTGGAAATCGTGTTTGCAGTCAGCGTGAGGCCGTTTTCACCTGTGATCTTCCCGTCGTCGTTCGACACGTGCCCGGCCGACGTCAGTCTCGTCTCGCCCGTCGAGCTACCAATCTCGCCCATTACGTTCGTGATATCGATTGCAGCGACTTGCACGGTACGAGCAGCAATTTTCCCGCCGGTATTGTCGAGCGCTCCTGTCGAGTTCAGCGACAGCGCATCCGCGACCAACGTGCCCGACCGGTTCGAAACCGATTGCGCCGTCACGTTCGCGAGATTGTCGGAGGCGATCGTGCCGGCATCGTTCACCAGCCGGCCGGCATTCAGCGTCAGGTTCCGGCCGCTCATCGAACCAGCAACATTCGACAGCGTGCCGTTCGCCTCAACGTTCACTGCGCGCAACGCATTCACCGTCCCGTGATCGAGCGTGACGTCGTGCGCGGACAGATTGATGTTGTCGCCTGCCGCCAGCGTGCCGCTGTTCGTCACGGTAGCCGCGCGCGCAGTAATGGAACCGCCACCGACCAGATCGCCCGCCGTATCGGCACCCGCATAGATGCGACCGCTGTTACGGAGCGAGGCCCCCGCAGTCACGGCCGTGTTGTTTACCGACGAGATCGTTCCGGCGTTCGACAGCGCATCCGAAGCATTCAAATCCGTCGCCTGTGCACTGATGATCGTGCCGTGCTGAGCAATGTTGGCGCCGTCGATGTGCGTGTTCGCTGCCGATTGCAGACGCGCGGTCGGTGCGATCGTCACGTCGCCGTTGTTCGACACGTGAATATCGCCCGTCAACGATGTGACGGCTCCCGCATCCCGCACGCCTACGCCGGCCTCGGTCCCGATCATCCGCACGCTGTTGGCGAACATGCTGCCCAGCGCCTGCACATCGATCGCAACGCTCGGCGTTGTACCCGTACCAGCCTGGGCCTGCGCGGCGTTGTTCGCATAGTCGACCCGGTTTGCGCCGGCCACCGCATTGATCGAATCCGCCCACACCTGGCCGTTGATCGTCATCGCCCGCGCAATCAAATCGATCGCGCTGCCATGCGCGTCCAGCCCCGCGCCATCGATGCCGATGTGCCCTTGCGTGACATTGAAGCCGGCCAGGGTTCCGTCCGGATTGAAGGCCGGCGCGCCGGTCGTCAGCGTCACGCGCGGCGCATTCAAAAACCCGCAGCCCGCACACGTGATGCCGGCCGGGTTGGCGATCACGAGATTCGCGCGATTGCCGGCGATTTCGGTCGGCCCGAGAAGCTGGCTGGGATTCCCCGACGTCACCTGGTTGACGATCACGCGCGCGGCGTTGTTGCCCAGGAACGGATTGCCCTGCACCCAGCCGGCGAGCTGCGTCTGCGAATTCCGGCCGCTGTTGACCAGCACGGCGCCTTTCGTCCCGACGTTGTATTGCGTGAAATTGTTCAGCGACACGCCGTTCTTCGGCGCGGTGATGTTGACGAGCGGTACGCCCGACGCCGATACGCCGACGACCGGATGCGTCGAGCCGCTACGGTCGGGGGTGATCGGCAATGTAGCCTGCGCGTCGGCGACGAGCGGCTGCATGCCGAACGTACAAAGCGCGGCGAACGCGATCGCGCGCGCCGCGAACCAGATCGAGATTCCGGAATCCTCCGGTGCGGAACGAACCGTTCGCCGAACGCGAGCGCGCTCGCCGCCCCCATGCGCCGACGCATGTTCGTCGACGGCCACCCGCATGCCGCGCACGGCATTGAACACCAAGCGAAAGATTCCGGAATTCATGATCGTTTTCTTCTTGAACAGACTCGGGCCGGCGGCATCGTCGTTGCCGCCGGCAACGCGTGCGCGTTACTTGCAGCTCAGCACGGCCAGGCCGTTGATGCCGCCTGTCGTCGGGGCGAGAACGCCGTACGACACGACGAGGTACGGCGTCGATGCGCTCGGCCCCATGAACTTGGTGAGCAGCGACGCCTTCGTCTTAACCGACGTATGCATCGAACCGACCTGCGTGTCACTGACGAACGTCTGATTCGTGTCCGCACCGATCGAGTACTGCAACGTCAAATCAGCGCTCGTGAACAATTTGCCGAACGAATCCGTTTTGACGGTCACGACAGCCGTCGCGTCGTGCAGCAATCCGGGCGCGGTATTGCCGTCGGTTGCGGTGGGACGCGTGGCGGCGGCCAGCGAGCACGTCAATTCCGGCTGATCGTCCGCATTGACCGTCAGCGGCGCACCGACCGCCCATGTCTGCCCCTGATTGACGTTGTACGCATGGCCAGCGGAATCGCTGCCCGCTGCCCAGCGGCCGATCGCGAAGTCGCCATTGCCGGCGATGTCGGTCACGACGCCAGTCGACAGGCTGAGCACCTTGCCGATTTGCGGCAGCGTCGTATAGGCGCCCGGCGCTTGCGACTTGAGTTGCGACGCGTAGATTTCGTTGACCGACAGCGTGAGATTCTCGCCCGGGACCGATCCGTCCGCGTTCCACGCCACCGGCGGAGTCAGCACGGTCACCGTCATCCGGCTGCTCGACAACGCTTGCGACTGACCTTCGACACGAATCGAAGACGCCCCGCCAGCCGACGCATCGTTCGAAGCGGCCGCACTGCTGCTGCCGCCATCGTCACCGCCGCCACAGCCGCTCAGGCAGAGCGCGGCCACCACCGCAAACGTTGCCGTCGCGGCTTGCAGGATGCCGCGCTTCTTGTACATGAATTGCATGGATCTTCTTTCCCTCAATTGACGATCAAAAAAAACCGGGACGTGATTCCGCACGTCGCCCGGCTCGCTACCACTGCGCTTAGAAAAATGTGCTGACCTGAAACAACAGCGTCGGCGAGCTCGTCTGGAAGCCGTCCGGCTTCGACAGCGGGAAGCCGAGCGAAACGTCGTAGTTCAGCGCCGCACCGAGGACGTTTCTCGGCGCGAGATTGCCGCGCATCCCGACGACGGCGCCGACGAGCGCCTCCCCGATCAGGTACTGCGCGGCCGGCCCGCGCACACGCCCGGCATCGACGCCGGCATACAGCGCCTGCGTGCCGACGGGCGTCGGCACGTACCACGCGAATTCGTTGGAAATCACCCAGCCGCTCTCGGCGGCCAGCGTCAGTTGCTGGTCGAAGCCGCGCACGGCGTAGCGCGTGCCGATCGTGAAATAGTCGGAAGGGGTCAGCGGCGTGCGCGCGTTCTGCATGTTCCAGCCGAGCTGGTACGAGAACGTCTGACCGCCGATCCTGAAAGGCACCTGGGCGCCGAAGCTCGCCAGTTCGACCTGCGTGTTGCCGTCGAAGTCCGGCGCGCCCACCACCGTGCCGGATTGGCTGGACAAGCCCGGTAGCGATGCGCGCCACGCGAGCGCACCATCGAGCACGATGCTGCCGATGGTGTGCCGATGCGCCAGACCCAGTTCGTAGCCGATGACGTCGCGATGCTGGACCGGAAGATCGATGCCATCGATCGCGTTGCGGCTGATCTTGTGGAACAGGTTGCCGTGAATTTCGGTACGCGCGCGTGCGCTCCGGTAGATCACGCCGGACAGCCCCGCTTGAAGCTGCGATTGAACGCCGCTGTATTCGATCGGCTCGCCGAAGCCGGCGACGGTCTGCTTGTAGCGCGAGCGGCTCGCGTTCGCCGTCAACATCGCATAGCCGATCGGCACGCTGTAGTTGGCGGACACCGACTGGTTGCCCCTGTCGGATGCGCCGAAGTTCGCGTTCGTCGTGCCGGCGATTTGCAGCTGATCGTAGAGATGAAACGGCGAATCGAACGTGACGGAGCCGGACAGTTCGTATTTGCCCGTCGAATCGAGACCGGCGTTGTCCGCGCCGATGACGGCGTGCCAGCGCTTGCCGGTGCCGGGATGCAGGACGAGTTCCGAGTCGCCCGGATTCAGGCCGGGCGCGATGTCGAACGTGGCATCCGACTGGGACTGAAGACGCCGCAGGTTCTCCAGCCCCTGATCGATGTCGCGCTGGTTCAGCAGCGCACCACGGGAAGTCGGCAACGCCGCGCGCAACCAGCCGATCGTGGATCGCTCTGCCCGCACGTCGCTGATGCGTCCCGGCACGACATGCAGCGTCAACCTCCCCGATTGCAGCGATTGATGCGGCACGAGCATGCGCGCCGTCACGTAGCCGCGCTCGATCAGCGCGTTGTTGGCGGCGTCCTGAATCTGCTTGAGCGCGGTCTTGCCGACGCACTGCCCGACGATCGGCTGGAGAAAGCGCGGCAGCCAGCCGAATGCGTTGCCTTCAAGCGCGATTTGCCTGACCGGAAAGCACGGGTTATCGGTCGGCAGGTTTGCGATGCCGGCTTTCGACGGCTTTTCCCCGGACGGCGTCAGCACGGTCGCGCGCGGATTCAACGCCTTCGTTGCGTCGAGTTGCTGTTGCTGCAAACGCTGGATTTGCGGGCCGGAGGTTATTTCAGGCGACGGATTGACTTGCGCGAATGCGGAAATACTCGCCAGCGCAGAAATCAACGCTGCCGAAGTATTTCGATTCTTCACGGATTAGCGGCGTAATGATTGGTCCGCCTCATCGTAATTCAAAGAAACTTCGATCGAAGCCCCGCCGAATTTATTGATAAACGCGACCCACGGTGTCCTAACGCGTCATCTAGGTCACGTCTTATATCTATCCGGGAATATTATCCTTCCAATCTCGGCACTTATCGCTCATTTTTTACATTCCGAAAACTTTTGACGCGACTATTTTCAAATCCCTCAAAATTCCCCATCACCGAAACACTGATCAAACTCTTCTTTAAAAAGACTTAAAACGAAAAATAACAATCCATTGGATTGACTTTCAGAAGTCTCGTTTCTGTCCATTTTCACGATGGAACGAATGAGACCTGTACGAACGCCACGTGTCGCACACTTACAACAGAAGCGCGGACCTCGCAGGCCCGCCTGCGCCGCATGAATTGCGCAATCCGATGCGGCGTCAGGCGAGCACGATGCGGCCGCCCTACACCACCGCCGACAAATCGAACGGCGTCTCCCTCAACCGTTTCCCCGTCAGCCTGAACACCGCATTCGCGATCGCCGGCGTCACAGCCGGGCTCGACAACTCGCCCACCCCGCCCGGCTTCGCCGGATCACCCTGCACGATATGGATGTCGGTGTCGGGCATGTCGCTCATCCGCATCACGCGATACGTATCGAAGTTCGACTGCTGCACGCGGCCATGCCTGAAATCGATCCGATCGGACGTTGCGTGGCCCAGCCCCCACATCAGCCCGCCATACAGTTGCTCCTCGACGCCGCCCGGCGACACCGCGATCCCGCAATCCGCCACGCACGTGAGCTTCTCGACGCGCACCGCGCCATCCTTGCGCACGACGCGCGCGACCACCGCGACATAGCTGTCGTACGCCTGGTTCGTCGCGATGCCGAGCGCGACGCCATCCGGCAACGGCTGCCCCCACCCCGCGCGCTGCGCAGCTTCGCGCAACACGGCCGCATGACGCGGCCGGTCACGCATGTGTGCGAGCCGGAACTCGACCGGGTCGCGTCGTGCCGCATGCGCGGCCTCGTCCATCACCGATTCGACCGCGAACACGTTCGGGATATAGCTGACCGCGCGATACCACCCCGTCGGCACGCCCGTCTCCATCCGAATCCAGCCGATGTCGCGATGCGGCGCCGCATACGCGAACTCCCACTTCGTGATCGCTTCGGTCGTGCTGAAATCCATCCGGTCGGTGCGCTCCAGATAACCGGGCTCCCACTGCTGCGGCGACGCGGGCATCACGCCGCGCAGCCACAACGAAGCGAGATTTCCTTGCGCATCGAGCACGGCGCGTGCGCGGTGGTAACTCGCCGCGTGATAGAACAGCGCGCGCATCTCGTCCTCGCGGCTGTTCATCAGCTTCACCGGCTTGCCCGTCTTCACCGCGAGCCACGTCGCTTCGAACAGCCAGTATTTCGATTCGCGCGCGCCGAAGCTGCCGCCCGACACGAGTTCGTGCAGCGTCACGCGATGCGCGGGAATGCCGCCGATTACGTCGGCCGCTTCCATCGCCGTGGACGGCACCTGCAGCCCGCCCCAGTATTCGATCCCGCCGTTGCGCGCCCATACGGTGACGTTGACCGGCTCCAGCGGGTTCGCAGCCTTGTGCGGCATCGAATACGACGCTTCGATCGTGCGCGCCCCCGCTGCTGTCGCTTTCGCCGGATCGCCGTCGGCAATCGTCGGCACGACACGCGCGGCGGAATCGTCGACCCACGCGGCCTGGCGCGCGGCGAGCGTGCTGCTGTCGAACGTCTCGAACAGGCTGTCCTCCCATTCGATCGTCAGCGCGGCCTGCCCGCGATGCGCGGACCAGTAGTCGTCCGCGAGCACCGCGACGCCGGCCTGGTTGCCGC
Source organism: Burkholderia stabilis (assembly GCF_001742165.1). Taxonomy (NCBI): domain Bacteria; kingdom Pseudomonadati; phylum Pseudomonadota; class Betaproteobacteria; order Burkholderiales; family Burkholderiaceae; genus Burkholderia; species Burkholderia stabilis. Next base: position 1,603,244 of record NZ_CP016443.1, read on the forward strand.
CGAGTATGTCGGGACGCGCCGGGATCTGCAGCACGTCGCGCACGCCGGGAATCGCGAGCGCGGCTTTCGTATCGACGCTGCGCACGCGGCCGTCGATCACCGGCGCGCGCGTCACCACGGCGACCAGCATCCCCGGCAATGACACGTCGATGCTGTACGGAAACGAACCGTCCGCCTTCTGCGCGGCGCCGCGCTTCTTGCGCAGCTTGCCGATGTAGCGAAACTGCGAGGGGTCTTTCAGCGCGACCTGCTTCGGCGCGGGCAACTGCGCGGCCGCCGACGCAAGCGAACCATACGTCGCACGACGCCCGCTCGCCGTATGCGACACGACACCATCAGCCGCCGTGCACGACGATATCGGCACGCTCCATTGCTGCGCGGCCGCTTCGACGAGCATCGCGCGCGCGGTCGCGCCCGCGTGGCGCAGCCGGTCGTATTCCATCGCGACGCTCGTGCTGCCGCCGGTCGAAAACACTTTCCACAACGGATGGATGTAGTCGGCGAAAAATGGATCTTCGGGCGTAATCACGTCGACCTTGAACGGATCGACGTCGAGTTCCTCGGCCACCACCGCCGCGAGCGCGGTGCGCGTGCCGGTGCCCGAATCGTGCTTGTGCACGACGAGCTTGATCGTGTCGTCGGGCAGCACGCGCACCCACGCGTTCGGTTCGAATTCGCCGGCCGACGGATGAGGATCGCCACTCGCGCTCTTGCCGGCCGCCATTGCGTCGGGCAGCCGGAAGCCGATCGCGATGCCTGCCGCGAGCAATGCGGAACTCTGCTTGAGGAAACGGCGGCGCGGCGAGCCGTCGGTATGTTGGGCATCCGGTGCGTGATCGTCGCGCATGTCACGCCTCCTTCGCGGGTTCGGCCGCGGCCTTTAGCGCCGGATCACCCGACGCGGCACGCTTGATCGCGCGATGAATCCGCGCATACGTACCGCACCGGCAGATATTGCCCGACATCGCCGACACGATCGCCGCATCGTCGACCGGCTGCCCGCCCTTGAGCAGCGCGGCGGCCTGCATCAGTTGCCCCGGCTGGCAGTAGCCGCATTGCGGCACGTCCTCCGCGACCCACGCGAGCTGCAGCGGATGGCGCCCGTCCGGCGACAGCCCTTCGATCGTCGTCACGTGCCGCCCGTTCGCGGCGACGGCCGGGATCAGGCACGCGCGCACGGCCTGCCCTTCGAGATGCACGGTGCACGCGCCGCACAGCCCCTTGCCGCAGCCGAACTTCGTGCCGGTGAGCTTGAGCCGGTCGCGCAGCACCCAGAGCAGCGGCATATCCTCGGGTACATTCTCGAGCGAATGGCGTGTATCGTTCACGACGATGTCGATCATGCGCTGTCTCCTGATTCGTATTCATGGGGTCGGCCCGCGCACGTGGCGCGGTTCGCAGCATTATCGAAACGCGATGCGCAGGCGCGCCAGCGATCATTTCGTCGATTCCCTGTCAGTCGGACTAACAGATGCTCAAGCGATACCCTTCGATCCAGTCGATGCAGGCGTTTCTGCAGGCTGCGCGGGTCGGCAGCTTTTCCAGCGCGGCGCGCCAGCTCGCGCTCACGCACAGCGCGATCAGCCAGCAGATCCGCTCGCTCGAGGAATTCATCGGCCAGCCGCTGTTCGCGCGCGCCGGCGGCCGCGTGATCCTGACCGACGCGGGCACGCTGTTCGCGAACCAGTTGTCGGACGGCCTCGAACAGATCGATCGCGCGCTGTCGTCGGTGAAGGGCCGCACGACCGGGCCATCGATCCGGCTCGACGTCGATCCGGAACTGATGCAGGGCTGGCTGCCCGCGCGGCTGCCGGAACTGATGCGCACGCTCGACGGCGTGACGCTGACGGTGCTGTCGGCGCCGCGCCACGACCGCGATGCGTTCGATCGCGTCGATGTTGCGCTGCGTTATGGCTATGGGGAATGGGAAGGCGTCGACAGCGCGCTCGTTTGTCCCGACCGGCTGACCGCGATGGCCGCGCCGGCGCTGCTCGAACGTTACGGGCTGAAAGCGCCGCTCATGCCCGAGCAGGTGCTGGCGCTGCCGTTGCTCGGCTATACGAAGCGTTCGTGGATTCCGTGGCTCGAAGCGGCCGGCCTCGAGCCGGTCGAGCCCGAGACGATCGCGGTGTTCGACAACGCGGCGGGACTCGTCGCGACGCTCGCGTCAGGGCTCGGCGCCGGGCTGGTGCGCGGCCTGCTCGCCGCCGACGCGCGCCGCGACGGCCACCTCGTCGAGCTTTGCACGATCGCGATTCCGACGCATTACAACCTCCATGCGATCTGGCCGCGCGAGCGGCATGCACGCGTGAAGCCGCTGATCGATGCAGTCGGCGCGCTGGTCGCGCAGTCGCTCGCGCGCTGATTCATGCAGTGCGTCATGCACCACATCACGCACCGAATCACGCACTGAACGCCGCCGCAACTTCACGCACGGTATCGAGAAACGCGCCGAGCACGGCGGACGTATCATCCGCGCGGTAACGCGCCTGCAACGACACCTCCAGCGCCGGCGGCAACAGCGGCACGAACGCAACGCCGCCCGTCGAGATCTGCCGCGACGACGCCGGCAGCAGCGCGACGCCCAATCCCTCCCGCACCAGCGACAGCAGCGTGTGCACTTCGACGACCTCGTGCGCGATCTGCGGCGTGAAGCGCGCATCGACGCAACTCTGCTGCAGGAACCGCGCGAGCTGCGAATGCCGCAGGCCGAACGACACGAACTGCTCGCCCGCCAGCTCGCCGAGCGCGATCGCGTCGCGCGACGCGAGCCGATGGCCGGGCGGCAGCACGGCCACGGCCGTCTCGTGCACGACGATCTCGCTGCGGATCGACGGATCGTCCTGGAACAGCCGGAAGAAACACACGTCGAGCCGCTTCTCCTTCAGCGCGTCGATCTGCGCGGCGGGCGTCATTTCGTGCAGCGACCAGTGCACGTGCGGATGGCGTTCGGCGAACACGCGCAACGCATGCGGGATCGGCGCGACCATCGCCGAGCTGATGATGCCGACCGCCAGGCGCCCCACTTCGCCGCGCCCCGCGCAGCGCGTGAGATCGATCGCGCGATCGAACTGCGCGACGATCAGCGGCACTTGCTCCTTCAGTGTTTTCCCTGCCTCGGTCAGCTCGACGCGATGCTGCGAGCGCACGAACAGCGCGGTGCCGAGCTGCTCCTCGAGCAGCCGGATCTGCTGGCTCAGCGGCGGCTGCGAGATATGGAGCCGCGCGGCTGCGCGCCCGAAATGCAGTTCGTCGGCCAGCACCGCGAAGTACCGCAACACACGCATGTCCATATCGCAAACGTATCAAGAGCGTCAGTAAAAAATATTGTACAGAGCACATTCGGCTGGTGACACTCGATCCCAAGCAGCAGTGCACGTCGCAGTGTGTCACTCGATGCCGGCGAGGGGAAGGCGCAAAAAATAATGCGCCTTGCAAAGGGCCGCATGAATCCGACCGACACGGTCGCTTCATCGACGTGCCTGCCCGCGACCCGGCAACCGGCTTTTCCGGTTCCTCTCAAGGAGATCGAGTAGATGATCATCGACACCAGCTGTTACCCGACGAATCTCGTCGACCTCGCGTGGCGTCACGACGGCCCGCCATTCACCGGCGAGCGCCTGATCGAGACGATGAACGGCCCGTTCCTCATCAACGGCAAGCCGCGCCGCGTCGACAAGGCGTTCATCCAGCCGCCGCAAGGCAACACCATCTATACGTATACCGACGGCGAGAAGACGGGCACCGAATCGATCGACGCGTACATGGCGTACACGGTCGAGATGGTGCGCAAGCATCCCGACCGCTTCATCGGCTGCTTCGTCTACAACCCGCGCTGCGGCGTGGAGAACGGCGTGAACGCGATCGATCACTACGTGCGCAAGCTCGGCTTCAAGATGGTGCAGTTCCAGGCCAACATGCACGCGTATCGCCCCGACCGCGCGCTCGACTGGCTGCGCCCCGCGCTGAAGAAATGCGCGGAACTCGGCGTGCTCGTGAAGCTGCATACCGGCGACGGCCCGTACAGCATCCCGACCGAGTGGGTGCCGATGATCAAGGAATTCCCGACCGTCAATTTCATCATGGCGCACTTCGGCGTGCAGACGGGCGGCGTCTACTGCTTCGAGCCGTTCCAGCTCGCGATGGATCTGCCGAACGTGTACTGCGAATCGGGCTGGTGCCTGCAGTCGCGCATCGTCGAATTCGCGAAGGTGCTGCCGAAGCACAAGATCCTGTTCGGCTCCGACACGCCGCCGAACGAGCCGGGCATGTGGCTGCGCCTGCTCGAAGTGCTGTGCTTCGAGCCGCCGCAGGGGATGAATCTCGACGAGGACACGCTCGAGGATTACCTCGGCAACAACACTGCGCGAATGATCGGCCTCGAACCGACGCCCGCGCCGCGCACCGTCGACGAAGCGAAAGCGTTGCTCGCCGCCTGACACCCGCGCCCCTCATTCCCGATTCCGGAGCATTGCATGATCATCGATACGCACCTGCACCCGACCAACCTCGTCGACGAAGCGTGGCGCCACACCGGCGAACCGTTCACCGGCGAACGCCTGCTGAAGATGATGGACGGCCCGTACATCATCAACGGCAAGCCGCGCCGCATCGACATGGGGTTCATCCAGCCGCCGCCGGGCAACACCGGCTATCGCGACGGCAACCGCCGCGGCCGCGACGGTATTCGCGACTACATGGCGTACATCGCCGAGCTCACGCAGAAATACCCCGACCGCTTCATCGGCAACTTCACGTACAACCCGCGCTGGGGCCCGGAAAACGGCGCGGCGGAACTCGAGTTCCACATCAAGGAGTACGGCTTCAAGATGGTGAAGCTGCACGCGAACATGCACGGCTACCGGCCCGATCGCGCGCTCGACTGGCTGCGCCCCGCGATGAAGGTCTGCGCGAAGTACAACATCGTCGTGCTGATTCACACCGGCGACGGGCCGTACACGATCCCGACGCAGTTCTACCCGATCATCCGCGAATTCCCGATGGTGAACTTCATCATCGGTCACTTCGGCATCCAGACCGGCGGCAACTACTCGTTCGAGGCGTTCTGGATGGCGATGGATACGCCGAACGTGTATTGCGAATCGGGCTGGTGCTACCAGGCACGGATCGTCGAGTTCGCACGCGAGCTGCCGCGCAACAAGATCGTGTTCGGCACCGATTCGCCGCCGAACGAGCCCGGCATGTGGCTGCGCGAGCTGGAAATGCTGTGCGGGCCCGCGCCGCAGGGGATGGATCTCGATGAAGACGGCCTCGAGGATTACATGGGCAACAACATCGCCCGCCTCGTCGGCATCGAGCCGACCAAGCCGCCGAAGGATCTCGACGAAGCGCAGAAACGCCTGACGGCGACCTACGTGTAACGCGCCGCCCGCCGGATCGCGCGCTGGCGCACGCACGTGCGCGGTCCGGCCTGTCGCGGCTGCCGTTTCCCTTCCCGTTCCGCTTCCGACGGAGTGCATCATGGCGTCCAGTCTTTTCGCCGAGCAGCAGGATTTCCATCACTTCGCGAACGCGTATCGCGAACGTTTCCCGGACGACGTGCTGACGATTGCCGAGCCGCTGTCCGCCGACCAGGACGTCACCGCCGTCGTCGCATCGCTCGCCGCGCGCGGCCGGCACGAGATGCTCGTCTGCGAGCGCGTCGACGGTCTTGCGACTCCGCTCGTCACCAATGTATTCGCGTCCCGCCCCCGTATCGGCCGGCTGTTCGGCGTCGATGCGAACGGCCTGTTCGACGCATGGCAGCAGCGCGCGAACGCACCCGTCGCGCCGGTCGTCGTGCCGCACGGCCCGGTGCTCGATCATGTCGTCGAAGGCGATGCGGTCGATCTCGCGCAACTGCCGATGATCCGCCACTTCGAAACCGATCGCGGGCCATACGTCACCAACGCGGTGATCGTCGCCGAAGATCCGGTGACGGGCGTCGCGAACCTCAGTTACCACCGCTCGATGCCGCATGCGCGCAATGCGCTGGCGACGAGCCTGCATTCGCGCGGCCATCTGTGGCGGATGCTGCAAACCGCGAAGGCGCGCGGCGACACGCTCAAGGTTGCGATGGTGATCGGCGCGCATCCGCTGTTCATGCTCGCGGCCGCCGCGCGCGTGCCGTTCGGCGCCGACGAGCGCGCGATCGCCGGCGGCCTGTTCGGCGCGCCGTTGCAGCTCGTGCGCACGCCGCGCCACGGCATCGGCGTGCCGGCGGCGGCCGAGTTCGTGCTCGAAGGCACGATCGATCCCGACGCCCATGCCGAAGAAGGCCCGTTCGGCGAATTCACCGGCTATTCGTCGGACCGCTCGACCAACAACGTGCTGCGCATCGACGCGATGATGCGGCGCAACGATGCGTGGCTCGTCGACGTGGTCGGCGGCCCGTATGCGGAACATCTGACGCTCGCGCGGCTGCCGCGCGAAGCCGAGATGAGCGAGAAGCTGAAGGCGCGCTTTCCGGCCGTCACCGCGATCCACTATCCGAACTCCGGCACGCACTTCCACTGCTACGTCGCGCTGAAGCAGACGCGCGACGGCGAGGCGCGGCAGATCATGCTCGCGATGCTCGGCTGGGACCCGTACCTGAAGAACGTCGTCGCGGTCGACGCCGACGTCGACATCACCGACGACGCGCAGGTGCTGTGGGCGATCGCCACGCACTTCCAGCCGCATCGCGACCTGTTCGTCGTCGACGGCCTGCCGGGCAGCCCGCTCGATCCTTCGTCGTCGGCCGACGGCACGACGTCGCGAATGGGCATCGACGCGACACGCGGCTCGCGCTTCGACGGCATACGCGCGCGCGTCGGCGACGCGGCGATGCAGCGCGCCGCGCACGTGATCGCGCAGCTTGGCGGAGCCGCGCGATGAGCACGCGCCGGCTCGTGGTCGGCATCAGCGGCGCATCCGGCTTCGTGTACGGAATGCGGCTGCTCGCGCTGCTGCGCGAACTCGACATCGAGACGCATGTGGTCGTGTCGCGCGCGGCCGCACTGACGATGGCGCACGAGACCGATTTCAAGCTGTCCGACGTCACGTCGCTCGCGAGCGCGCTGTACCGCAGCGACGACATCGCCGCGCCGATCTCGAGCGGCTCGTTCCGCACGCTCGGGATGATCGTCGCGCCGTGCTCGATGAAGACGCTCGCCGAGATCGCGACCGGCTTGTCGTCCGGCCTGATCTCGCGCGCGGCCGACGTCGTGCTGAAGGAGCGCCGCCGGCTCGTGCTGCTCGCACGCGAAACGCCGTACACGCTCACGCACCTGCGCAACATGGCCGCCGTCACCGAGATGGGCGCGATCGTCGCGCCGCCGGTGCCGGCGTTCTATGCGCGCCCCGCTTCGCTCGACCAGATGATCGACCACACGCTCGGCCGCGTGCTCGACCTGTTCGACCTCGATTCCCGCACCGTCCATCGCTGGAAAGAAAGCGAATCCCGGCCCAATCCGCAGCCCAACCGACTCAACGGAGACGCATCATGACCCACATCCACACCACCCACAGCGACGTCGAAAAGATTCCGGTCACCGTGCTCACGGGCTTTCTCGGCGCGGGCAAGACGACGCTGCTGAACTACATCCTGCGCGAGAAGCACGGCCGCAAGATCGCGGTGATCGAGAACGAGTTCGGCGAAATCGGCATCGACGGCGGCCTCGTGCTCGAATCGACCGAGGAAATCTACGAGATGACCAACGGCTGCGTGTGCTGCGTCGGCGCGGTGCGCGAGGATCTCGTGCGGATCGTGCGGATGCTCGTCGAGCGCCCCGACCGGCTCGATCACATCATCGTCGAGACGAGCGGCCTCGCCGATCCGTATCCGGTCGCGCAAACCTTCTTCCTCGACGATCCGATCGCGAAGGAAGTCGCGCTCGACGCGGTCGTCACGATGGTCGATGCGAAGCATATCCGCGCGCACCTCGACGATCTCGTGCTCGACGGCCGCGACAACCAGGCGGTCGACCAGATCGTCTGCGCGGATCGCATCGTGATCAACAAGGTCGATCTCGTCGAGTCGCCGGACGTCGATTCGCTGACCGCGCGGCTGCGCGAGCTGAACACGACGGCCGAGATCGTCACGTCGAGCTATGCGCAGATCGATCTCGACCGGATTCTCGGCATCGGCGCGAACGAGTTCGCGCAGATCCTCGTCGAGAGCGACGGGCTGCACGCCGATACGCCGCATGCGGACGAGCACGGTCATGACGAGCACGACGACCCTGCGCACGCAGAACACGACGCGCACGCCCACGCTCACGACGAAGATCACGACCACCACGAGCACGACGAAAGCGTGTCGTCGGTCGGCATCGAAGTCGACGCCGACGTCGATCTCGACGCGCTCGAAGCGTGGCTCGGCGAACTGCGCAGCGCCGACACCGCGAACCTGTTCCGGATGAAGGGCATCCTCGCCGTGCAGGGCCGCGCGCAGCGCTACGTGCTGCAGGGCGTGCACGGCGTGATCGAACTGCGCGCCGCGCAGGCGTGGGGGTGCGAGCCGCGCTCGTCGCGCATCGTTTTCATCGGCCGCGATCTCGATCGCGCCGCGCTGACCGACCGTTTCCATGCCTGTCTCGCCGCATCGGTCGCGGCCTGACGGGACGCCAGGCGGGCGCGATGCGCCCGCCCGATAACGAACATCAGGAGACACGCCCATGAACTCTGCCTCACATCCCGTCGATCGGGTCCTGCCGCGCCGCCAGATGCTGACGCTCGGCCTGCAGCACATGCTCGTCGCCTATATCGGCGCGATCGCGGTGCCGCTGATCGTCGCGTCGGCCTTGAAGATGTCGCCCGCCGATACGACCGTGCTGATCAGCACCGCGCTGTTCTGTTCCGGCATCTCGACGATCCTGCAGACGGTCGGCGTCTGGAAGCTCGGCGTGCGCCTGCCGATCCTGCAGGGCGTCGCGTTCAGCAGCGTCGGCCCGGTGATCGCGATCGGCCTGACGCCGGGCGTGGGGTTCGCCGGCGTGTGCGGCGCGGTGATCGGCGCGGGCATCATCACGACCTTCGCGGCGCCGCTGGTCGGCCGGCTGCGCCGGCTGTTCCCGCCGGTCGTGACGGGCTGCATCGTCACCGTGATCGGGTTGCAGTTGTTTCCGGTCGCGTATCAGTGGGCCGGCGGCGGCGATGCGGCGAAGCTGCAGTTCGGCGAGCTGTCGTTCCTCGCGGTTGCGCTCGTCGTCGCGGTCGTGATCCTCGCGGTCAACCGTTTCGCGAACGCGTTCCTGCGCAACCTGTCGGTGCTGATCGGGCTCGTCGCGGGCAGCCTGCTCGCGATCGCGCTCGGAATGGGCAACTTCACCAACGTCGCGGCGGCGCCGTGGTTCACCGTGCCCTACCCGTTCCACTTCGGCACGCCGGTGTTCGCGATCGTGCCGGTGCTGACGATGGTCGTCGTGATGATCGTGCAGATGGTCGAGTCGATGGGCCTGTTCGTCGCGATCGGCGACATCGTCGAGAAGCAGGTGAGCGAGGAGGACGTCGTGCGCGGGCTGCGCGCGAACGGTGTCGCGAGCGCGATCGCCGGCACGTTCGCCGCGTTCCCGTTCATCGCGTTCATGGAGAACGTCGGGCTCGTGATCCTGACCGGCGTGCGCAGCCGCTGGATCGTCGCGGTCAGCGGCGTGCTGATGTGCGTCGTCGCGCTGGTGCCGAAGATCGGCGCGATCGTCGCGTCGACGCCGTCCGCCGCGCTCGGCGGCGCGGGTATCGCGATGTTCGGCGTGGTCGTCGCGGCCGGCGTGCAGACGCTCGCGAAAGTCGACTTCGAAAACAACCGCTACAACGTGCTGATCGTCGGCTTCACGATCGCAACCGCGCTGATCCCGGTGATGGCGCCGAAGGTGTTCGCGCACATGCCCGACTGGACGCAACCGTTCCTGCACAGCGGCGTCGTGCTCGCGTGTCTCGTGTCGGTGCTGCTCAACGCGCTGCTCAACGGCGTGCCCGCGGCCGAACCGGTCGAATCGCACGCACACGCCGACGCCGCGCACCGCAGCCCGATGGCGCGCGAGTGCGACTGACCGGCCTTGCGCCGCGCGCGGCATCGTGCCTGCGAGCGGCGCATGACCGGGAACAATCATCCGAATCCGAGGAGACCCGACCATGAGCCTTCCTTCTTCTTCGCTGCTGATCCGCAACCCGATCGCGGTCATGAGCGGCCGCGCCGGTGACGCCGCGCGGCTCGGCCAGGCCGACCTGCGCATCCGCGACGGCCGCATCGAATCGATCGCGCCCGGCCTTGCGCCGCTGCCCGGCGAGCGCGTGATCGACGCGAGCGACTGCGTCGTCTATCCGGGCTGGATCAACACGCACCATCACCTGTTCCAGAACCTGCTGAAAGGCGTGCCGGCCGGCATCAACGCCGATCTGCAGGAATGGCTCGCGGCCGTGCCGTATCCGCGCGTCGCGCGCTTCACGCCGGAACTCGCGCGCATCGCCGCGCGGCTCGGCTTCGCGGAACTGCTGCTGTCGGGCGTGACGACCTGCGCCGATCACCATTACCTGTATCACGCGGGCGGCACGACCGAAACGGGCGACCTGCTGTTCGACGAAGCGGCCGGCTTCGGCATGCGCTTCGTGCTGTGCCGCGGCGGCGCGTTGCAGGCGGCCGGCGATCATCCGGGTTTCGCCGGCACCGCGCTGCAGCCCGAAACGCTCGACCAGATGCTCGCGGACATCGAACGGCTGAAGGCGCGTTATCACGATGCCGGCAGCGCGTCGATGCGCCGCGTGGTCGTCGCGCCGACCACGCCGACCTTCTCGCTGCCGCCCGACCTGCTGCCCGAAGTGGCGCGCGCGGCGCGCGGCATGGGCCTTCGGCTGCATTCGCACCTGTCGGAGACGACGCGCTACGTCGACTTCTGCCGCGAACGCTACGGCAAGCTGCCCGTCGAATTCGTCGCGGAGCACGAATGGCTCGGCCCCGACGTATGGTTCGCGCACCTCGTGCACCTCGAACCGAACGAGATCGCGATGCTCGCCGATACGGGCACCGGCTGCTCGCACTGCCCCGTCAGCAACGCACGGCTCGGCAGCGGCATCGCGCCCGCGCCGCGCATGGCGGCGGCCGGCGTGCCGGTGTCGCTCGGTGTGGACGGCGTCGCGTCGAACGAATCGGGCAGCATGACGCACGAGGCGAATTTCGCGTGGCTCGTGCATCGCGCGGCGCACGGCGCGTCGGCGACCACGGCCGAGGAAGTGCTGCACTGGGGCACGCAGGGCGGCGCGCGCGTGCTCGGGCTCGACGCGGTCGGCACGCTCGAAGTCGGCCAGGCCGCCGATCTCGTGCTGTACGACGTGAGCGGCCCGCGCTTCAACGGCTTCCACGACCACGCGATCGCGCCGGTCGCGGCCGGCGAACCGGCGCCCGTGAAGTACAGCATCGTGAACGGCCGCGTCGCGGTCGACAACGGCGAGATTCCGGGCCTCGACCTGCCCGCGCTGCGCCGCGCGGCCGCCGATGCCGTGCGGCAACTGCTCGACTGAACGCAGGCCACGCGATGAATCCGCGCATCCGCATCGGCATCCTGACGCCATCGTCGAACACCGCGCTCGAACCGCTGACGACCGCGATCGTCGCCGGTCTGCCGAACGTCAGCGCGCACTTCGCGCGCTTCACGGTGACCGAGATCGCGCTGAGCGCGGACGCGCTCGACCAGTTCGACGCCGAGCGCATTCTCGTCGCGGCGCGGCAGCTTGCGGATGCGCGCGTCGACGTGATCGGCTGGAGCGGCACGTCCGCTGGCTGGCTCGGCTTCGAGCGTGACGCCGCACTGTGCCGCAGTATCGAGAAGGCCACCGGCATTCCGGCGACGACCTCCGTGCTCGCGCTCAACGAATTGCTCGAGCGCACCGGCGTGCGGCGGCTCGGCCTCGTCACGCCGTATCTCGACGACGTGCAGCAGCGCATCGTGCGCCAGTACGCGCAGCTCGGCATCGAGTGCGTGGCCGAGCGCCATCTCGGGCTGCGCGACAACTTCAGCTTCGCGGAAGTGCCCGATACGCAGATTGCCGCACTGATGCGCAATACCGCGCAGGCGCGGCCGGACGCGGTCGCGACGTTCTGCACGAACCTGCATGCTGCGCATCTCGCCGCGCCGTTCGAGCAGGCAACCGGGATCCCGGCCTACGACACGGTGTCGACGGTGGTGTGGAAGGCGTTGAGGATGGCGGGCGTCGATACGCGCGTGTTGACGCGGTGGGGGAAGCTGTTCGGGATGGGTTGAGCGGCGGCGGAGGCCGGCCGCTGCCCGGGAGGCCGGCGGCGCGACGCCACCGGAATCGACGGCCCCGCATACGCCGGGCCGAATGCGCGAACACGCCCGGCGCCTGCCGCGCCGGGCGTGCCGGATCATCGCTTGTCGGCTTCCTCGACGAAAATCTCGAACCACGCGTTCATGACGGCCCAGAAGTCCACCGGCTCGAGTTCGGTCGGGTTCTCGTGCCACCAGATCCGCCCTGCGTCGCTGCCGTCGCCGGCGCTGTCGCGCAGGTCGAGGCACAGATAGTCGCCGCCGCCATTCTGGAATACCGTCCACACGAGATCGGGGTTCACGCCCAGCTTGCGCGTCTCGTCGGCCGTCAGGTCGAGCTTGTCGGTCAGCGCGGTCTGATCCCCGATCGGCAACGGGCCCATCGAGTTGGCCGGGAAAAAAGTCCAGCCGTTGTGCGTGAACTGGTAGAAGCTGCGCAGATCGTCGGGCAGCGCGCGCCAGAGCGGCATGTCGTCCGAGACGAGATCGCCGAGCGGCGGATGGCCGATGAAGAAGTTCAGGTCGTCCTGTTCGACCGTGTACGGATAGAGCAGGCAGAGGTCGCCGTTTTCCTTCTGGAAAACCGCCGGACGCCGCAGCTTGTCGGTGAAGAACTGCTCGACCGCCGGCAGGCGGCCGGCGACGCCGGCCCACATCTTCCCGAGCCAGTTGCCCAGCGCGGCATCGGGCGTATCCAGCAGCACGCGCCATGCGGTCGGCACCGGCACGTCGGCGGGAATCTCGTTCGACGCCAGCCACACCTGGCCGCGCAACTTGAAGCGCTTCAGTTCGGCCGTGTAGGTCGCAGCGGATAGCTCAATCATTGCCATTCACCCTTGAATTCGTGATCGGGACATTCTACTTCGGCTGATTGCCGAGCAAATCGTTGATCTGGTTCTGCAGCATCGTGCGGTTGTCGGCTTCGCGCTGCATCATCTGCTGCCGGAATCCTTCATCGACCTTGATGCCGCCCTTCTTGTATTCGGTCCACTCGGCATAGGACTTCGAGCCCTTCGACGTGTTCGCCGTCTCGCTCAGGCCCGTGAAGTTGTCGGGATTGTTGAGGACCTTGACCTGGTCGTCGAACGGCAGATCCTTGAATCCGGGCATCTCCGTGATCTCCTTCATCGACACGATGTGGTCCGCATGCAGCGGCTTGTCGATCGTCAGGCCCGGCAGCGCGGGATCCTTCATGCCCGGTTCGTAGTTTTCGTTGACCATCTTCTGGATCTTCGAGCTCGGCGTCTTGGCGCGAAGCTGGTCGTACAGCGTGCGCGGCACGCCCTTGGTCGTGACCCGGACGTTGCCGCCGTTGGCGCCGAGCGTGTTCGGCTCGATCTCCACCTTGGTCCGGTTCAGCACGTCGACGGCGTTCTTCGCGGCTTCCGTGTCGGCGCCCTTCGCGCCCAGCCCGAGCAGCGCGAATCCCGCGACGCCGACCATGATGTCGCCGTAGCCCGGGCCCAGCGATTCGCCCCACGAATGGAGCGCATTCAGGCCGACGTTGGCGCCGATCACGGTGCCCGCGAACAGCGCGGTGGCGCCCAGTCCGGCCGCGAGCGCCCCCAGCCCGGCCGCGCCGAGCGCGACGAAGCCGAGCACTTCGAGCGCCGTCTCGAACATCGCCTCGGTATCGTGGATCTCCACGACGGTGACCGTCTCGCCGCCGACCGTCACGTTGTCGCTCGCCGTCTTGATGGCCGCGCCGCATTCCATCTTCATCGACAACCGGGCCATCGGCTTGCCGTTGACGGTCACGGTTCGCGAGCCCTGCGCAATCAGCAGCCGCGCCTGCGGGAAATGATTGAACGGCAGGCCGTTGCATTCGTCCGCATAGTCGAGCCCGGCGCGCAGCGCCGAGCGATTGTTGACCGTGACGTTCGTCGATCCCGGATGAAGCGTGCCGGTGGTCGGACCAGGCAGATTGGCCGCCTTCTGGATGCCGCGCACCAGCGCGCCGCCGGCGAGGCCGCCGCCCGCCACGCAGCCGCCGATGATCGCGACCAGCGCGAGGCCGCCGGTGGCCGCGGTCGCCGTCACGATGGCCGCGGCGACCACCGCGCCGACCACGGCGCCCGCGATCATCCCGAGCAGGCCGAAACCATGCCCGATCTCGTCGCCCATACGGGCGGCGCGCAGGGCCGCCTCGGCACCGCTCATGACGACGCGCCGTCCGGCCGCGCGGCGGACTGCCGCCGCAGATGCGCTTCGATGTCCTGCAGCGATACCAGCGGCGGCACGCCTTCCACGGCGCTGACCGCATCGAGACGGCGCCGCAACTCGAGCCCCGTGTAGCCCGGATGGGGGCGCAGCTCGTAGCGCCCGTCGGCCTTGAACAATCCCTGGCGGCTGTGCTTGACGATCGCCGGCTCGAGCGGCGAGCCGTCGCTCGCGAAGAACACCCAGTCGTGATTTTCGACTTCCCGCGCGCTGATCCGCTCGCACGCCGCGCGAAGGTCCGGATAGACGCGCAGCACGCGCGTCTTCGCCGACAGCGCGAACACGTGCGGCAGGCTTTCGTGCGCGGCCGCCGGCGCAGCGGCTTCATCCGGCTCCGGCGGCATCACGGCGAACGACGACAGAATCGACGTCCAGGCGGGAACGTGCCGCTCGAAATCTTCCACGCGCGCATTGAGCGTGAACACCAGCATCGCCTCGTCGAGCCGGACCATCGCCTGCCGCTGCCGCAACACGGTCTTGTCGCTGCGCCACTGATAGTCGAGCATCAGGCCCGGCAGCCCGCCGATCGTGACGGGCTCGCGCGCGAGCGGCTTGTAGCCGGGAAACTGACGCTTGAAGGCCGCCTGCTGCGCGTCCGCGTACGCGCCGACATCGTCGAGCGGCGTGTCGTAGTCGCGCGTCACCACGAAGGCCACGTCCTTGCGGCCGGACGCGTCGGGCAGATGAAACACGTTCATGGTCTGGTCGCGCCAGCCGTCGGGCAACGCCATGCGCCCTTCATGCAATCGGTAAACCACCATTCCGTTCTTCCTTTCCTTGATCCGCGCGCATGCGCCGGGGCCGCGCGTTATTTCGCCTTCTCGCCGAAGCCGACGCTCGACAGGCAATCGGGGTTGCGCTCCGCGAACCCGAACACCAGTTCGCCCCAGGCCGTCTCCGAGCGGAACGTCGTCTCCTCGTTCGGCGAGCGGCCCGACGGCGCGCCGGCGATCCGCATCCCGGCGAAACGCGCCTTCACGTCCTCGCGGCCGACGCAACGACCGGACAGCGTCAGCGTGAGCGCGCCGCGCGCGTCCCCTTCATTGCTCGTGCGCAGCACGACGCGCTCGATCTGCGTGCCGTCGTCGAGTGCGATCGGGCCGCGCTCGCCGTTGCTCCAGAACGTGAAGTATTCGTTGCTCGATTCGGTGCGGGCGAACTTCGTGTGGAGCAGGTGCTCGACGGGCTCGCGCTGGATCGGCTGATGCGCGCCGATCTGGTCGATCACCTGCCAGAGACTGAGTTGAACGGTTGTGTGCATCTTCTTCGATCCTTCCGAACAAGCGGGCGTCACGCCCAGCGACAGGGCAAGCAGCAGCGGCGCGACGATCGCTGCGCCGCGGCCGCGCCTAGTGGGACGGGTAGTTACGGTCATACCAGCTTCCGTAGTACGTTTGATAATTGACATACTGTCCATTGACCGGCACCGACGCATGCTCCCCCGTGCCGTACACATGGCCGATGGCGGCACGCGCCGCGTTCGCGTCGCCGTTCTGCACGAACTGGTTGTACGCGGCGTTGTAGGCCGGCGCATTGGCGGGATCGCCGGCGATGTGGATGTCGGGGCCGCCGTGCGTGACGATCTCGCGCTGCACCTTGATGTTGTTCATGGTCGCCGCGCCTTCGTCCGCCAGTTCGCTGTTGACGTAATTCGTCTTGGTCGAATAATCCGGCACGCCCTGATACAGCGCGTGCCCGGTTTCGTGCGCGAGCCCCTGGACGACGGCCTGGGGATTCCCCCGTTCGCTGCCGTCGATCACGATCGTCGGCGGCTGGCCGCTCTTGTTCGTGGAGGAGCCCTGATTGGCCGGCCCGTACTGGATATGCCAGCCGTCCTTCTGCAGTTTCGCGATGTCGCGTTCGAGCGTCGGCGACTTCGCGGCGAGTTGGTCGACGCCAGCGCCCAGCCCGGTCGCCACGGCCTTCTTCGGCGCGCCTTTCGCGTGCTTTTTCCCGTGCGCCGGGGCGGCGGCC
Organism: Burkholderia stabilis; assembly: GCF_001742165.1. Taxonomy (NCBI): domain Bacteria; kingdom Pseudomonadati; phylum Pseudomonadota; class Betaproteobacteria; order Burkholderiales; family Burkholderiaceae; genus Burkholderia; species Burkholderia stabilis. The sequence goes on from NZ_CP016443.1 coordinate 1,619,701, forward strand.
GCCGCCCCGCCCCCTCCACCGCCGCCGCCTCCACCGCCCGCGGCGGGCGCCGCGAGATCCTGCGCGGGCGCGGCCGGGTCGGTCACCGGCACGAGCGGCGGCGATGCCGGCCCGGTCGCGCCGTCGGGATTCAGGTCGACGCTTTGCGAACCCAGCACGACCACGCGCGTGCCGTCGAGCACGATCTCCCCGTTGGCCGACAGCGTGATCTTGGCTTTCCCGCATTCGAGCACGATCGATTGGGAGCCCTTCACATGCACGTGCTGCGTATCGGATTCGATCTGCACGGGCCCCTTCGCCTTGAGCGCCATGTGCTGTTCCTGCGCATGCAGGATCACCGCCGTCTTTGCGGTGTGCTGAATATGCTCGTCCTGCGACTGCACCGAAATCGCCTTGCGCACGATGCTCGCGTGCTGGCCCTGCGTGACGACGTTCGTCTGGTTCGGGCCGTTCACCACCGTCACGTGATTGTTCTGGACCGTCGTGGCCATATCCTTCTGGCTGTGGATATTGACCAGTTCCTCGCCCTTCTTGTCGTGGATCACGACCTCGCAGAATCCGCCACCGCCCGGCGTGGAGTTGCTGTGAAAGCCCATCTGGTGCGCGCCGTCGGGCAACGCATAGGGCGGCGTCTGCTCGGCGTTGAACATCCGGCCGACGATGATCGGCCGATCGGGATCGCCGTTCAGGAAATCGACGATGACTTCCTGGTTGACGCGCGGAATCGCGACGGTACCCCAGCCCCGCCCGGCCCACGGCTGCGACACGCGAATCCAGCAGGAACTCTCCTGGTCGTTCTTGCCGTAGCGGTCCCACGGAAAGTGCACCTTGATCCGGCCCATCCCGTCGGTGTGGATCTCCTGCCCCTTCGGGCCGACCACGATCGCGCTCTGCGGCCCGGGCATGACCGGCTTGTCATGCCGGCGCACCGGACGATACGGAATCTTGCTGCGGATCAGCGTCAGCGTGTTCCTGAAGCTGCCGGGCTGCGCCGACGCATCGTCGAAATTGTTCTTCGCGTCGATCTCGAGCCCGACGACCAGGAATTGATTGTCGTCCTGCTTGGCCGGGTCGAACCAGAAGTGCCCGTCGATCTTGAACTTGCGGCCGACCGTGAGCCCGCGGCAGCCGGATTCGCCGCGGAACACCTTGGCCTGCCATTCGAACACTTCGAGCCGGCGCTTGGCTTCCGCCTCGCCGTCGCTGGTGTCCTTGTACGCGAATGCCGAACTGCCGTCGTACACCTCGAGCTTCGGCGCGTTGCCCTGGTCGGCCAGCGTCGGCAGCTCGACGTACGGCCGGCTCTTCGGGTGCTTGTAGTCGAAGGTGTGCAGCGCGACCACGCCGGGCTGGGTTTCCCGGCTCGCCGACAGCGCGGTCAGGCGGTCCGCCTGCTGCACGCCGCTCGCCGCGTTGTAGGTCACGACAGGATCGTGCGCCTGATCGGGGCACGACGCCGAATCGTCGGCGATCACGAGCGTGTGACCGTCCTGCCGATATTCGAAGTAGTAGAACAGCCCATGGCGCTCGAGCAGCCGGCTGACGAAGTTCAGGTCGCTTTCCTGGAACTGGACGACGTAGTCCTCCGGCTTCGGCTCCTGCTTGATGTGCGTCTGGTAATCGACCAGCGCGCCGTAGTCGGCGAAGACCTTGCGCAGCACGTCGAGCACCGTGACCTGCTGATAGATCCGGCTGTTGACCCGTTTGCCGAGATACCAGAGCCACGGCACCAGCTCGCCGCGATAGTGCGCGATGCCGCCATCGTTGCGCTCGAAACCGAACCGGACCAGGTAGCCGTGTATCTGCCGTTCCGATCCGTCCTGGAGCGCGATGTTCACGGTGACGGCCTGGTTCAGCACATCCTTGAGATCGATCGACGGGTTCTGCGTGATCAGGTCGAGCGTGTAGCGGGGCATCTCCGACAGCGCTTCGCCGCCCTTGATCGCCGCGATCGACAGTGCCCGGTTGCCGGTCAGCGACGACTGCAGGCGCAGCAGCCGCGTCGTCTCGCTGAACGGCAAAACCGAGGCGTGCGTGCCGGGCTGGGCCTGCGTCTGGCCGGGCATGAAAAACTGCGGTGCGGAGGCAAGATCGGAAAGCGGTTGCCCGGCGAGCGGGTGATCGTCGACGGACGGCGCGGCAGCCGCGGATGCAGCCGGCAACGCCGACGCGGTCGCGCCCTGCAGGCCGGACAGGGCGCCGGACGCGAGCTGACCGGCGAGCGGATTCAGCATGCCGGCCGCCGGCGCGGCCATCGATGCGGCGATCTGGGCGGGACTACCGCCGGCGGCCAGCGCTTTCATCACGGCCGATGCGGTTGGCGCGATCTTGCCGGCCACGGGATTCGCCGCCGCCGCCATCTGCATCGCGCCCGAGGTCAGCGCGCCGGCAAGCGGAGACGATCCCGCGGACTCGGCTATCCCGGCGATTCCTGGCAACTCTTTCATGGGCCCTCTCGCTTTCTATTCTCGTCACCACGACGCATGCGGCGCGGTTTTACTACATATCGATGTCCGAAATATTAATTTCGAAATGCATCTTCGACGGGACACTCTTCACGGCTTTTTTGTCATGCCTGCAATCGCGTTCGCCAACCGGCGGACATTCGAGAAAATCAGTATTTTCCGCGGCCTGTTTGTTTTTTTCTGGGCGGCGAATCGCTGTCCATCACGACAGGCGGCGCCATCATAACGGCATGTTTCAGGCGAGTCCATACCTGTCAAATAGCATGTTCACTCGAATATTTCCGGCTGACCGGCCGCGCCTTCCCATCGTTGCCTGCCGCGACACAATACGAGTAATTTTGACATTGCTGCCGCGCAATACGGGATAAATTACCGATATGCCAGATAACCGCATGCCGGTGATTTAAAAACAAATCCTTTCGTGAAAAAGCGCAACGTCGCCGCGCTTCACGTACTTTCTTAAGTTCCGGCATTGTCGAACACGCAATCGGGTTTCACGGGCCTCTTTTCGCGCGCGCGATTTACGCGTTTCGGGAATGCGCCCGATCCGATTTTCGCTGCCGAATATGTCGCCTTGCGGTACGACGCTCATGAAGCCCGATACGTACCCCGGGCAAAGGGCAGCGCGCCGCGCAACCCCGATGCGCCGCCGGCTTGGCGGCAAGAATCGCCGTTTCCGCGCGCCGCGGACAACCGTCCGGCGTACGCGCGGCCATCGGGGGTATCCTTGGGCTCTGAATGGCTCGTGCATCGCTCCGAAAGCGGCCCGTCCGCCCAACCACCCTATCTCGCCACCCTCCATGGATTTCGACGTCATCGTTCTGGGCGCAGGCATCGTCGGCGTCTCCGCCGCGCTGCACCTGCAGGATCGCGGCCACAAGGTCGCCCTCGTCGATCGCGGCCCGCCCGGCGAAGGCACCAGCTTCGGCAACGCGGGGCTGATCGAGCGCTCGTCGGTCGAACCGTATCCGTTCCCGCGCAGCCCATTCACGCTGATGCGCTACGCGCTGAACCGCTCGACCGATCTCTACTGGCACAGCGCGTCGCTGCCTGCGTTCGCGCCGTGGCTCGCCCGTTTCTGGTGGGAATCGGCGCCGCTGCGTCATGCGGCGGCGTCGCGCGACATGCTGCCGCTGATCGAGCGCTGCATCGTCGAGCACGACGCGCTGATCGCGCGGGCCGGCGCCGGCGCGCTCATCCGCGCGAACGGCTGGCTCGAAGCCTTCCGCACGCCGGCCGCGTTCGAACGCGGCGTGGCCGAAGCCGGCCTCACCGCGCGCCGTCACGGGCTCGGCATTACGCCGCTCGACGCGGCCGCGCTGCTCGCGCACGAACCGAGCCTCGCGCCCGGCTTCTGCGGCGCGCTGCACTGGCTCGATCCGAAAAGCGTCGTCGATCCGTCCGAGCTCGTCAAAGCGTACGCACAGCTCTTCGTGCAAGGCGGCGGCACGCTGCTCACCGGCGACGCCGCGAGCCTCGACGCGCTGTCGCCCGGCTGGCAGGTCACGACGCAGGACGGCACGGCCGCCGCGCCGTCCGTCGTCGTCGCGCTCGGCCCGTGGTCGGACACGGTGTTCGGCAAGTTCGGCTACAAGATTCCGCTGCGCGAAAAGCGCGGCTATCACATGCACTACGCGCCGTCCGCGCGCGGCATGCCGTCGGCGCCGATCGTCGATCGCGAATACGGGTACGTGATCGCGCCGATGCGGCGCGGGCTGCGGCTGACGACCGGCGTCGAGATCGCGCGGCGCGGCCTGCCGCCGACCGGCGTGCAGCTCGAACGCGCGGAACGCATCGCGCGGCCCGTGTTCGGCTTCGGCGAGCGGCTCGACCCGCAGCCGTGGCTCGGCTTCCGGCCGTGCACGCCCGACATGCGCCCGGTGATCGGCCCCGCGCCCGCGCATCGCGGGCTGTGGTTCGCGTTCGGGCACAACCATCACGGGCTGACGCTCGGCCCCGTCACTGGCCGCCTGCTGGCCGAGATGATGACCGGCGAAACGCCGTTCACCGATCCCGCGCCCTATCGCGCCGACCGCTTCTGAAGGTTCGAGGTGTGAATGCGCGCGCTCAGTCGAGCGCGCGGCCGAAGATGCGGATCACTTCGTCGAGATGCTCGGCCATCGCGCGGCGCGCGGCCTCCGGGTCGCGCGCGCGGATCGCGTCGAGGATCGCGCGGTGTTCGAGTTCCGACCGGTGCGGCATGTCGTTCGGCATGTACAGCGATTGCAGCCGCTGGAACATCAGGTCGTACTTGTGCGCGAGCAACTGCTTGATCATCAGCGCGTACGCGGGGTTGTCGCTCGCTTCCGCGATGCGGATATGGAACAGCCGGTCGCCCGGGTGCGTGAGCGAGCCGCTGCGGTTGTCTTCCTGGTTGCGCAGGAATGCGTCGTGAATCCCTTCGATCTGCGCGTCCGAGCCGTGTTTCGCGGCGAGCGATGCGGCTTCCGGCTCGATCAGCCGGCGCGCCTGCAACAGCGCGAACGGCGGGATTTCGGTGTCGAGATCGAGCGCGATGCCGAGTTCGGGATCGATCTCGACGATCGTGAAGGGCGCGGCCTTCGCATCGGGTTCGGGCTCGGGCGCGGCAGCCGCTTCGGGATGGCGCACCTTCACGCCGTCGCCGACGCGCACGCTGACGAGCCCGCTCACTTCGAGCGCGATCAGCGCCTCGCGCACCGACGTGCGCGACACGCCGAACTGTTCGGCCAGTTCGCGCTCGGGCGGCAGATAGCTGCCCGGCGGGAAATCGCCGGACTCGATCATCGCACTGAGCTTGTCGGCGATCTGCTGGTAAAGGCGGCGGTTCTGAATCGGCTGGATGGACATACGTTGATGCAGGTGATCGGTTGCATTGCGAACGGTCTGACGAATCGGGCAGACCGTCCGCGCCTATTTTATATGCCGCGCTTCGTCTCGCCCGGCACCACGTAACAACGCGCGGCGGTGCCGCCCCACAGCGCGTTGCGCTCGGCCGGCGACAGCCGCGCTTCGGCCCAGCGCTCGACCAGCGACGCGACCTCGTCATACGACGCGGCAAGCAAACACACGGGCCAGTCCGATCCGAACATCAGCCGCTGCGGGCCGAACGCGTCGAGCGCCGCGTCGAGGCATTGCTCGATGTGCCGGATATCCTGCGCGCGCAACCCGCGCCGCCAGTCGGTTTCGGTCACGAGCCCCGACAGCTTGCACGCGACGTGCGGCATCGCGCCCAGCTCGCGCAGCGAAGCGCGCCAGCGCGCGAGCGCCGTGTCGTCGCGATCGAATTCGGCGAGCGCGGGCTTGCCGGCATGATCGAGCACGAGCCAGTGCGCGTCGTGCCGCGCGCAGAACGCGCGCACGTCGGGCAACTGGCGTTCGAACACGAGCACGTCGTACACGTAATCGTTCGCCTGCAACCACGCGACACCGCGATTGAACGCCGGGTCCGCGACGAACGCGCCGGCATCGGCTTCGTCCTGCACCTGATGCCGAAAGCCGCGCAGCTTCGGGCTGGCCCATTCCGCGACGCGCTCCGCGAGCTGCGGCGCGCCGAGATCCTCCCAGCCGACCACCGCCGCGATGCGCGCGTCGTCGCGTGCGAGGTCGAGCAGGAATGCCGTCTCGTCGCGCCCGGCGCGCGCCTGCACCGCGATCGATGCACCGAGCGCCTGCGCGTGCATCAGCGGCCGCAGCGCGTCGGGCAGGTAGTCGCGCGCGAGCACGCCCATGCCGGGGCCGATCCACGGATAGTCGGCCGCGCGATAACGCCAGAAGTGCTGATGGGAATCGATGCGCACTGCGCCCATGGTGTCCTCGTGTTCGATCGCCGCGGAGGCGGCTTGCGACGCCGCCGCGCAACGCAACGCTACGTTCAGTCGTACAACACCGCCGCAATCTTCGGATCGTCGATATTGGTCTTGTCGTACCAGTAGAAACCGGTATCGATGACCTTCGGCAGCTTCTCGCCCTTGATCGCCTTCACGGCCGCCTCGACCGTCTTGTAGCCGATCCCGATCGGGTTCTGCGTGATCGCGCCGGCCATCAGCCCGCTGCGGATCGCATCCTTCTGCTGCTTGCCCGAATCGTAGCCGACGATCACGACCTTGCGCTTCATCTCGCGCACGCCGTTGACCACGCCGATCGCCGAGCCTTCGTTGGTGCCGAACAGCCCCTTGAGCTTCGGATACGCCTGCAGGATCGACTTCGTCACCTCGGTCGATTTCAGCTGATCGCCTTCGCCGTACTGCACGGTCACGACCTGCACCTTCGGGTGCGCCGCTTTCATCCGTTCGAGAAAACCGTCGCGGCGGTCGATGCCGGTGCGGCTCGTCTGGTCGTGCGCGACCACGGCCACCTCGCCTTCGTCGCCGATCAGCGCGGCGAGCTTGTCGGCGGCGAGCGATGCGGCGGCCTTGTTGTTGGTCGCGGCGGTCGTCACCGGAATGTCGCTGTCGACGCCCGAGTCGAACGCGATCACCGGGATCTTCTCGGCCTGCGCCTTCTTCAGCAGCGGCAGCGCGGCCTTGCTGTCGAGCGCCGCGAAGCCGAGCGCGGCCGGTTTCTTCGCGATCGCGGCGGACAGCATGTCGATCTGCTTGTCGACCATCGCCTCGGTTTCGGGGCCTTCGAACGTCACCTTCACCTTGTAGTCCTTCGCGGCCTGCTGCGCGCCCGATTTCACGGCCTGCCAGAACTGATGCTGGAAGCCCTTCGAGATCAGCGGGATGTAGGTTTCCTGCGCCTGCGCGCCGGCCGTGACGCCGACGGCGAACGTCAGCCCGACGATCGCGTTCAACACCTTGCTCCTGATCACTTCGCGTCTCCTTTTTTCGTATCGAATGGAATGCCGGCCGAAACCGGCGGTGAAGCGCATGCCTGCATCGGTCGCGTCGGTCAGCGGCGCCGCCGGCGCAGGATGTCGACGTAGACGGCGAGAATGATGATCACGCCCGTCACGACCGTCTGCCATTCCTGCGCGACCGACATGATGCGCAGGCCGTTCGTCAGCACGCTCATGATGAACGCGCCGATGATGGTGCCGACGATGCTGCCCGCGCCGCCGGACAGCGACGTGCCGCCGATCACGACGGCCGCGATCGCATCGAGCTCGTAGCCCTGCCCGAGCGCGGGCTGCGCGGAATTCAGCCGCGACGCGATCAGCAACCCGGCGATCCCGCACACCGCGCCGCTGAACGTGTAGACGGCGATCTTCCACGCGTCGACGTTCACGCCGGACAGCCGCAGCGCTTCCTCGTTGCTGCCGAGCGCGAACGTGTAGCGGCCGAAGATCGTCCGGTTCAGCACGATCGACGCGCCGATCGCGACGAGGAACAGGATCAGCACCGCGTTCGGGATCGGCAGCGCGGGGATCAGAGTGCCGATCAGCGAATCCTGCGCGATCGACGTGAAGCCCGGCGTGTCGTTGAAGTAGATCGGCCGCGTGCCCGAGATCACGAGCGACAGCCCCTTGAGCAGCATCATCATGCCGAGCGTCGCGATGAACGGCGGCACCTTCATCTTCGCGATCACGAAGCCCGACACGCTGCCCGACAGCGCGCCGAACAACAGCGCGGCCAGGATCCCGAGCGGCAGCGGCATCCCCCATTTCGTGAGCACGACGCCGGCCATCACCGCGCAGAACGTCATCAGCGTGCCGACCGACAGGTCGATGCCCGACGTGATGATCACGTAGGTGCATGCAACGGCGAGCACGCCGTTCACGGCCGTGGCCTGCAGGATCGACACGAGGTTGTCGACTTCGAGGAAGTTCGGCGACGCGATGCTGAAGAACACGATCAGTAGCACGAGGCTCGCGAACGCGAGCAGCTTCTGCCGCGCGGCGGGGTTGAAGAAGCGCGACTTCAGGCTCGATGCGGCGGCCGGCGTATCGCCGGACGCGAGGGGCGGAACGGGATGCGTATCGTTGGACATGATCGAATGAACGTGTGCGATTCAAGACAGGACGGTCGACTCGCGCTGCGTCGCGAGCTGCATGATCTTTTCCTGCGTGGCCTCGGCCGCGCGCAATTCGCCCGTGACGCGCCCTTCGCACATCACGAGAATGCGGTGGCTCATGCGCAGCACCTCGGGCAGTTCCGACGAGATCATCACGATCGCCTTGCCGTCGGCGGCGAGCGCATCGAGCAGCTTGTAGATCTCGCTTTTCGCGCCGACGTCGATGCCGCGCGTCGGTTCGTCGAAGAACAGGATGTCGCAGTCGCGCAGCAGCCACTTCGCGATCACGATCTTCTGCTGGTTGCCGCCCGACAGCAGCCGCGCGGGCTGCGCGACCGACGGCGTGCGGATCGCGAGCTGCCGCACGTAAGCCTGCGCGGTGTCGCGCATCTCGCGCGCATCGAGGAACACGCCGCGCCGCACGAAGCGGCGCATGCTCGACAGCGCGATGTTGTTCTGCACGTCCATCCCGACCGCGAGCCCGAAGTGCTTGCGATCTTCGGACAGGTAACCGATGCCGTGCGCGACCGCGTCGGCCGGCGTGCGGATCGTCACGGTCTTGCCGTGCACGCGGATTTCGCCCGCATCGACCGGGTCGGCGCCGAACACCGCGCGCGCGACCTCGGTGCGGCCCGCGCCCATCAGCCCCGCGAAGCCGAGAATCTCGCCGCGCCGCAGCGTGAAGCCGACGTCGCGAATTGCACGGCCGCGCGACAGCCCGCGCACTTCGAGCGCGACGTCGTTCGCGGACGTATCGGGCGGCGTGCGCGATTCCGACTCGAGCTGGCGGCCGACCATCATCGCGATGATGGTGTCCATCGACGTGCCGACCATCGGCACGGTCGCGACGTACTTGCCGTCGCGCATCACGGTCACGCGATCGGCGATCTGGCGCAGCTCGTCCATCTTGTGCGAGATGTAGACGATGCCGACGCCATGCGCGCGCAGGTCGCCGATGATGCGGAACAGCTCGGCGATCTCCGCGTTGTTGAGCGCGGCGGTCGGCTCGTCCATGATGAGCACGCGCGACTCGAACGACAGCGCTTTCGCGATCTCGACCATCTGCTGCTTCGCGACCGTCAGCCGGCCGACCGGCGTGCGCGGGTCGAGGTCGAGCCGCATCCGCGCGAAAATCGCGGCGGCGTCGCGATTCAGCTTGTCTTCGTCGACGAACACGCCGAAGCGGCCGCGCGGCTCGCGGCCGATGAAGATGTTCTGCGCGACGCTCAGGTGGTTCATCAGGTTCAGCTCCTGATGGATGATGCCGATCCCGAGCGCCTGCGCGGCGCGCGGATCGGCGATCTCCACCGCGCGGCCGTCCATCCGGATCTCGCCGTCGTCGCACTGGTAGACGCCCGCAAGGATCTTCATCAGCGTCGACTTGCCGGCGCCGTTCTCGCCCATCAGCGCATGCACTTCGCCGGCGCGCAGGTCGAAACGGCAATCGTCGAGCGCCTGCACGCCCGGAAAGCGCTTGCCGATGCCGGTCAATGCAATCAGCGGCGGCGCATCGTTCAGGTTCGGTTCGGGTTGCATGGGGTCGGGGTTCCGCTTCATTCAGCCGATCGCGCGATCGAGATGCGTATAACCGCCATCGACGAACAACCACTGGCCCGTCGTGTGCGACGCGCGCGCCGACAGCAGGAACACGGTCGTGTCGGCGATCTCGTCGGCCGTCGTGAAGCGCTTGCCGAGCGGCACCTTGCCCGCGATGTCGGCGAGCTTCGCATCGGGATCGTCGAAGCCGGCGAGCCAGTTCCGGTAAAGCGGTGTCATCACCTCGGCCGGGATCACCGCGTTCACGCGCACGCCGTCGTCGCGCAACGCGACGGCCCATTCGCGCGTCAACGCGAGCTGCGCGCCCTTCGACGCGCAATAGCCGCTCGTGTTGCCCTGGCCGGTCACGGCCGTCTTCGACGAGATGTTGACGATCGCGCCGCGCGCCGCCTTCAGGTGCGGCACGCAGTAATGCGCCATCACGTAGTAGTGGACGAGATTGCGCTCGAGCGACGCGACGAACGCGTCGCGCCCGGCATCGAGCCCGATGCTGTCGTTGATGCCCGCGTTGTTGACGAGGCCGTCGAGGCGGCCGAAGCGCGCGACCGTCTGTGCAACGGCATCGCGACACTGCGCGTCGTCCTGCAGCTCGACGGACACGCACACGGCGCGCGGCTGCTTCTGCGCAAGCGCGCGCCAGAACGCGTCGTCGGGCGCGTGGCGCGCGAACACCACCGGAATCGCCCCTTCGCCGGCGAGCCGCATCGAGATCGCGGCGCCGATGCCCGACGCGCCGCCGGTCACGATCACGACCTTGTCTTGCAGGTTCAAATCCACTTCGCGTCTCCGTCTTTCATGTTGTCGGCGCCTGGCGACGCGCGTCTTGCATCGCGCGCCGCCAGGCGTCGTCATGCGTCAGCCGCGGAACCGGTACTGCTCCAGCGATTCCGGTTTCATCTCGATCGAGAAACCGGGCGCCGTCGGCGGCATGTAGGCCGCGCCGCGCACGACGCACGGCTCGACGAAATGCTCGTGCAGGTGATCGACGTATTCGGTCACGCGCCCTTCCTTCGTGCCGGAAATGCACACGTAGTCGATCATCGACAGGTGCTGCACGTATTCGCACAGCCCGACGCCGCCCGCATGCGGGCACACGGGCAGCCCGTACTTCGCGGCCATCAGCATCACCGCGAGAATCTCGTTCACGCCGCCGAGCCGGCATGCGTCGATCTGCACGACGTCGATCGCGCCGCGCGCGATGAACTGCTTGAACAGCACGCGGTTCTGGCACATCTCGCCGGTTGCGACCTGCACGGGGCCGATCGCCTTGCGGATCTTGCGATGCCCTTCGACGTCGTCAGGGCTCGTCGGCTCCTCGATGAACCACGGCCGCGCGAAGGCCAGCTCGCGCACCCAGTCGATCGCCTCTTCGACTTCCCACACCTGGTTCGCGTCGATCATCAGCTTGCGCTCGGGGCCGATCACCTCGCGCGCGATCGTCACGCGGCGGATGTCGTCCTCGAGGTTCGCGCCGACCTTCAGCTTCACGTACTCGAAACCGGCGTCCACCGCCTCGTGACACAACCGGCGCAGCTTGTCGTCGCTGTAGCCGAGCCAGCCGGCCGACGTCGTGTAGCACGGGTAGCCGTCGCGCTCCAGCGCCGCGATCCGCGCGGCCTTGCCGGGCGCCTGCCGGCGCAGCAGGTCGAGCGCCTCGTCCGGGCTCAGGCAATCGGTCAGGTAGCGGAAGTCGATCGCACGCACCAGCTCCTCGGGGCTCATGTCGGCGACGAGCCGCCACAGCGGCTTGCCCACCGCCTTCGCCCACAAATCCCACACGGCATTGACGACGGCGCCCGTCGCCAGATGGATCGCGCCCTTGTCGGGGCCGATCCAGCGCAGTTGACTATCCGACGTCACGTGCCGCCAGAAGCGGCCCATGTCTTCGCGGATCCAGTCGAGATCGAGGCCGACGACGAGGTGACGCATCGCGTCGATCGCCGCGCAGCAGATTTCGTTGCCGCGCCCGATCGTGAACGTGAGCCCGTGACCTTCGAGCCCGTCGCGGTCGGTTTCGAGCACGACGTAGGCGGCCGAATAATCGGGGTCCGGATTCATCGCATCGGAACCGTCGAGCTGGCGCGAAGTCGGAAAGCGCACGTCGAGGACGCGCATCGATCGAATGATAGGCATGACGAACCGTCCGTTAAAGGAAATCAGGCCTGCACGGTGCGCTGGCGCTGCTCGCCGAGCCCGTCGATGCCGAGCGTGATGACCTGCCCGGCGCGCAGATAGACCGGCGGCTTCTGCCCGAGGCCGACGCCCGGCGGCGTGCCGGTCGAAATCACGTCGCCCGGCTGCAGGCTCATGAAGCGGCTCAGGTAGCTGATCAGGTGCGGCACGCGGAACACCATCGTCGCGGTCGTGCCGTTCTGGTAGCGGTGCCCGTCGACGTCGAGCCACAGCCGCAGCGCGTGCGGATCGGGCACTTCGTCGGCCGTCACGAGCCACGGGCCGAGCGGGCCGAACGTGTCGTTGCCCTTGCCCTTGTCCCACGTGCCGCCGCGTTCGAGCTGGAATTCGCGCTCCGACACGTCGTTGACCACGCAATAGCCCGCGACGTGCGACAGCGCGTCGGCTTCCGCGATGTAGCGGCCGCCCTGGCCGATCACCACGCCGAGCTCAACTTCCCAGTCGGTCTTTTCCGAGCCGCGTGGAATCTCGACGTCGTCGTTCGGCCCCGAGATCGCGCTCGTCCACTTGCCGAACACGACGGGCTCCTTCGGCACCTCCATCCCCGATTCGGCCGCGTGGTCCGAATAGTTGAGGCCGATGCAGATGAACTTGCCGACGCGGCCGACGCACGCGCCGATGCGCGGCGCGCCTTCGACGAGCGGCAGCGACGACGGCGGGATGTCGCGCAGCCGCGCGAGCGATGCGGGCGCCAGCGCGTCGCCGGCGATGTCGTCGATCACGCCGGACAGGTCGCGGATGTGGCCCTGCGCATCGAGCAGGCCCGGTTTTTCATGGTGTTTGTCGCCAAATCTCAGCAGTTTCATGTCGTCTGGATGGAACCGGAAAGTGAATGGGAAAGGTCAGTTCGACACGGTCAGTTCGACCAGCCGCCGTCGATCAGGTGAATCGCGCCGGTCGTGAACGACGCTTCGTCGGATGCCAGATACAGCGCGAGCGCGGCCACTTCGTCGGCGCTGCCGATGCGGCCCATCGGCTGGCGCGCGACGAACGCCTGGCGCACCTCGTCGGTCGACACGTGGCGCGTGCGCGCCTGGTCCGCGATCCGCTGCTCCAGCGACGGCGATTCGATCGTGCCGGGGCAGATCGCGTTGCAGCGGATGCGCTGCTCGACGAAATCGGCGGCCACCGCCTTGGTCAGCCCGATCACGGCCGCCTTGGTCGTGCCGTAGACGAAACGGTTCGGCACGCCCTTCACGCTCGACGCGGCCGACGCCATGTTGATGATCGACGCGCCGCCGGCTTCGAGCATCGCCGGCAGCAGCGCGCGGATCAGCCGGTACATCGACGTGACGTTCAGGTTCAGCGAGAACGCCCAGGCTTCGTCGTCGCAGTCGAGGATCGAGCCGTGGTGCACGTAGCCCGCGCAGTTGAACAGCACGTCGAACGCGCGCTCGCTCGCGGCGAGCGCCGCGACGTCGTGCGCGTCGGTGACGTCGAGCCGCCGCGTGGCCAGCCGGCCGCCCGCGCGTTCGGCGTCGGCCTCGAGCCGCACGAGCGCGGCTTCGTTGATGTCGGTCGCCAATACGTCGGCGCCCTCGCTCGCGAACCGCAGCGCGGTGGCGCGGCCAATGCCCTGCCCGGCCGCCGTGACCAGCGCGCGCTTGCCCTGCAATCTCATGAGCGTCTCTCCCGAAAAAGCCGGCCGTCAGCCGGCCGATTGGCACAAAGGACTAAAGGTCCAACCAATCATAGGAAGTGATCGCGCGTTTGTCACGAATTCGGAATTCAGTATTTACCCGGGCAGGTAGATCCGGCAGACGGGCCATCGTCCGGCCGCCGGCAGGTCGCGGCAGCGCGCTCGTCAGTTCGCGCAAACCCAATACCGGCGGGCTTTCCAGCCGATTCCGCGGACGCGCCCGGCGCGTGGGCCGCGCGAAACTGACAAAAACGTCATGTCCGCGTCAGGGTCTCAACGGCGTGTGCGCGCCATCATGGCGTTGCCGGATCGCGCTTCCGGTACACCGCCTCCTCCGCCCGCATCCGATCCCCGCGGGCACCTCCGTCCCCCGGCGATGTACCCCGTGACTGGGCGAGCAGACACGGCTGCGCGGGCCGATTTTCCGCCCCGGACTCCCCGTCCGGGGCGTTTTTGTCCATGGTTTGCAAGAAAATAAGCGTGGATTGTTTCTAAATCGGCAAAAGGTAATTTGAGCCAGACAGGATGTTTTTTCCGGTCACAGACGCTTACATTTAGCGCACCACTCATGGAAACCGCTACGGATTCGCCATCGGGTAGTGACATCCACTGCCAAGGCCGAACCGCACGAGCTTTAGGAAACGGCAAAATGAAGGCCTCCAAATCCCTGCCTGCGCTCGATCCCGCCGACGTTCACGTCGAAATTCTCGAACGTTCCGATACGCTGCTCGTCGTCCGCTGGGTCGAACCCGGCCGCTGCCACTACGGCGAACAGCGCTGGCGCCGCCGCTTCGCGCAACGCACCGGCACCTGCGCGCTGTCGCGCCAGGTCATCCATCGCGGCGACGAAGTATTCCGCCCGGCCGAACGCCCGGCGCCCGCGAACGCAGCGGCGATGATCTCCGCCGCCGAAGTGCTCGCCCTCGCCGGAGGCAGGTAAATCCTGCCGGCCGCGCGCCGGAGCCCGCTGCGCCACGTCACGCGCGAGCCCTAGAAGCACCGGTCTAAATCCCCCGCTTGTCTGCCACGCCTGCGCACACTATCGTTACACCACTCAATGTAACGATTACGTGCCGCGACCGACCGGTCGCGCCGATGGAGGCAGACATGCATGCATGGAGCGCGCGCCACGTCCCGGCGCAGGGCGGCAAGGTCGCGGTCGTGACCGGCGCCAACAGCGGCCTCGGCTGGCAGCTCGCCGAAACGCTGGCGGCCAAAGGCGCGACGGTCGTGATGGGCTGCCGCGACGCCGCGCGCGCCGCGCAGGCGGCCGATGCGATCCGCCAGCTTCATCCCGATGCGCGCGTCGAAGTCGATGCACTCGACCTCGCCGATCTCGCGTCTATCGAACGTTTCGCGGCGGACGTCTCCGAACGCCACGGTCGCGTCGACATCCTCTGCAACAACGCCGGCGTGATGTTCCTGCCGCTGCGCCATACGCACGACGGCTTCGAGATGCAGTTCGGCACCAACCACCTCGGCCATTTCGCGCTGACCGGCCATCTGCTGCCGGCCCTGCGCTCCGCCCGCCGAGCGCGCGTCGTGACGATGTCGAGCGGCTTCAACCGCGGCGGCCGGATTCGCGTCGACGACCTGCGCGCCGCGCACCGCTACAACCGTTATCTCGCCTATTGCGACAGCAAGCTCGCGAACCTCGTGTTCGCCATCGAGTTGCAGCGCCGCTTCGAGCGCGCGGCATTCGCGGGGATCAGCGTCGCCGCGCACCCCGGCTACGCGGCGACCAACCTGCAGTTCGCCGGCCCCGCGATGGACAGCTCACCCGCGCGCGCCGCACTGATGCGCGCCGCGAACCGTTATCTCGCGCAGCCGGCCGACCAGGGCGCGCTGCCGGCCATTCATGCGGCGACGTCGCCCGATCTCGCCGGCGGCGCCTACATCGGCCCGTCCGGCTGGTTCGAATCGCGCGGGCTGCCGGCGCCCGCGAGCGTGCCGCGCGCGGCGCGCGACGTGGCTTCGGCGGCGCTGCTGTGGGAGGCATCGGAAGCCGCGACGGGCGTGCGTTTCCTCAGCTCGGGCGCGCCCGCCGGGCGCTCGTCGGGCAGGCCGTTCGACACCGCAGCCCAGGCGCGCTGAGCCACGCGCCACTTTTCGCATCATTCTTCATACTTATTACGCCAACCGAAAAGAAAGCCTGTTGAAAGCCTGATTCGACGCGCCACTGTTACCGCCCAGGAAACAATCTATCGTCAAAATCAGCGTTTACCCTGCACCTTCCGGTGACTAAGATTTAGTCAATCGCTTCAGACATGGTGTCGAGAGCGAACTCAATAAAACACCGGAGGTCATCATGAAATCGCTCGTTTCCGCAGTCGTTGCCGCTGCCGCCCTGTCCGCTTCGTTCGGCGCATTCGCACAAAGCACCGTGACCCGCGCTCAAGTGAAGAACGAACTCGTTCAGCTCGAAAAGGCCGGCTACAAGCCGGGCCTGTCGAGCCCGTACTACCCGAACGACATCCAGAGCGCCGAAGCGCGCGTGCATGGTGCCGACACCAGCGGCTACGGCGCGCAACCGGCGCCGGTCGTCCACTCGGGCGCCCCGGCCGCAGCGTCGTCGAACGCACGCGACTCGATCTTCTTCGGCCAGTAAGCCGACGCGCCCCCGGCGGGCGCCGCGCATCGCGCGATGAAGCCGCGTACAGACGAGCCCCCTTTGCGGGGCTCGTCTTTTTTGTGAACGCATACCTCCGCCGCCCGGCAGCGGGTGGCTTCGCCCGGGCGCTTTGCGTCCGGGCGCTTTTTCCTTTCCGGGGTATGCGCGCCGCTCAGCGCGGCACGGCCGCGGCTGGCGCCGCGCGCGACAGCACGCGCCACCGCGACAGCAGTTCGTCGCGATCGACGTAGCAGCCCTGCAGATGCCGGCGGCCGGTCGACGGATCGAACTCGGTGCGCGCATGCAGCACGCGCCGGTTGTCGAACGCCCACATGTCGCCCGCGCGCAGCCGCCGCTGTACGCGAAAGCGCGGCTCGCGCGCGAGCGCGAGAAACCGCCGGTACGCGCGATAGACGGCCGCGACCGATCCGGCCGGCGCATCGAGCGGCCCGCGCAGGAAGTTCGCGACGCGCACCTCGGTCACGTTGCCGCGCGCATCGAGCCCGATCACCGGCGCCGAACAGCGGTAGTCGCTGTTCGCACTCTTGTTCCAGAATTCGAACGGCGTCGACGCAAGCTGCGCGAAATCGGCCGGATGCTCGCGCCGCAGCGCATCCGCGAGCGCGAAGCCGTCGAGGAACACGCTGTCGCCGCCCGTCGCGTCGTTCGCGAGGCAATGCAGGAACTGCACGCCCGGCTGCAACTCGCGCGTCGGCAGATCGGTGTGCGGCGGCAGGTTCAGCGACGTATACGCGTTGCTGTCCGGGCGCGGCTTCGACTCGACGTCGAACAGCACGCCGAAATTGCTTTCGCGGATCAGGCCGACACGGCGCGCGATCTCGTCGACACGGCCGCGCTCGGCCGGCACGCCTTCGACGAGCGTGAGCCCCGTGCGCTGCAGCGCGCCGAGCCACGCGAGCAACGCGTCGTCGTCGCGCATCACGTCGTGCCACGCGAATACGCCGATCGCCGTCGCATCGTCGCCTGCCCATACGTGCCGCCCGTGCGCGGCCTGGCGCTCCGCGCGCGACGCATCGTCGTACGCATGCGCGCGCAACCAGCCCGGCGTCCACGCGCTGCGATGCCCGTCGTTCCATTCGACATGCAGCGCGCCATCGGCTTCGACATGTGCGGAGCGCGCGGCAAGATCCTCGCGCGCATCGGCAATCTCGAACACCTGCTCGCGCGTGATCGCATGCACGCATGCGGAACACGCGCAGTTGTCGCGCAGCCAGTCGAAATGAAACGGCGATCGTCGCGCGTCGCTCCATTCGACGTCCACCGCTCCGTCGCCGATCGTGGCCGCCGTAATGGCCGCGTCGGCGGAAAACGTCCGCCAGTCTTCGATACGGTGTTGCGCTGCCTGCATCGTTGCCTCCCGGAAACGCCCGCTACGCGTGTGGTGCGAGCAAAAAACCGCCGACCATCCGGTGCAGCCGCGCCGCCTGCGGGCTCGTCCCGAGCGCGCGCCAGCAGCCGTGCACCAGCCCCTCTCCCATCCAGTAGTGCGCAGCCCCGCCGGCCGCGCGAATCCGTTCGACGTAGACGCGCGCATCGTCGCGCAGCGGATCGTGTTCCGCGCCGATCGCGAGCACCGGCGGCAAGCCGTCGAAACGCGCCGCCTCGAGCGGCACCGATGCGCGCAACAGCGGGTTGCCGTCCAGCAGTGCATCCGACGCGTCACCGTCCAACGGGCCGTCCCAGTACAGCGCGCGATAGCGATGCACGTCGTCGAGCGTCAGCATCGGCGCATGCGCTTCCGTTTCGCGCGCAGGCGATTGCGGTTCGAACCCGAGCATCGGATAAACGAGCGCGATGCCGTCGATGCCGCCTTCGCCTGCATCGCGCAATGCAGTGGCGACGGCCGCCGCGAGCATGCCGCCCGCGCTGTCGCCGGCAAGCGTCAGCGGATGCACGCACGGCCCGAACGGCCCGCGCGTATCGCGCACCGCACGCGTGACGGCCAGGCAGTCGTCGAGCGCGGCCGGCGCGCGGTGCTCGGGCGCCAGCCGGTAGTCGACCGCAATCACGTCGAGCCCCGTATCGGCCGCCAGTTGCGCGGTAATCAGCGCGTGGCTGTCGAGCGAGCCGACGACGAAACCGCCGCCATGAAAGAACAGCACCGTGCCGCGCGGCGCGCCGTACGAGGCCGTATAGCGCCGCAGCGCGATCGCGTGCCCGTCCGGCGCGTGCCACACCGCGTCCTGCTGCACGATGCCGGGCGGCAGCGCAGCAGGTGTCCACTCGGCCGCGAAGCGGTCGTACAGGCGGCGCTGCTCGGCGGCCGAACGCGCGGCCGCGTCGGCCGGATACCACGCGTCGACGGCCGTGACGAACGCCGCGATTTCCGGTTCGAGCATCGGATGCGTTCCGCGGTTGAAGGTAAACGCTAGCGGCGCGGCGGCAGGCCGATCACGCGGCCCGCATACGCAGGCGCCGCGCAATCGCGCTGCAACGCATGAAGCGCGGCCACGCGCTCGGCGACGTCGTCGTCGAACGGCGCCGATTTCGCGCCGTCGCGCGTATCGACGTGCAGCAGCATCTGCTCGCTCGCCGATACCGCGTCGTCGTGCCCTTGCGCAAACAGTTCGAGGTACAGGTGCAGCCGCTTCGCGTCATGCGCGAGCACGCGCGCATCGACGCGCACCTGCGTGCCCTCCTTGATCTCGTGCAGATAGTTCACGTGCGCTTCGAGCGTATAAACCGAGCGGCCCCGCTCGCGGCGCGCGGCGTCGTCGAGCCCGATGCGGTCCAGCAGCGCATCGGTCGCGAAGCTGAAGATCAGCAGGTAGAACGCGTCGCGCAGGTGGCCGTTGTAATCGACCCATTCGGGCCGCACCACGTCGCGGTATATCGTCAGCGGGGTATCGCCCGTCATCGTCTTAGTCCTCGAATCGCATCCCGTGCCGCGCCTTCACCGCGGCGATCGATTTCAGCACCTCGGTGATGCACTCGTCGCGATAGCGCTCGAGCTCCTTGATGCTGCGCGTGCCCTGCTGCTCGGTCGTGCCTTCGACGACGCTGTCGATCAGCGCGTCGGTGAGCGTCGGCGCGACCAGCTTCGTCCACGGCAGTTCGAGCGCGGGGCCGAACTGCTGCATGAAGTGTCGCATGCCCGCGTCGCCGCCGGCCAGCGTGTAGGTCAGGAACGTGCCCATGAACGACCAGCGGATGCCCGCGCCGAAGCGGATCGCGTCGTCGATCTCGCCGGTCGTCGCGACGCCTTCGTTGACGAGGTGCAGCGCCTCGCGCCACAGCGCTTCGAGCAGCCGGTCCGCGATGAAGCCCGGCACTTCCTTGCGCACGTGCAGCGGCCGCATGCCGAGCTTGCGATAGATCTCCATCGCCGCTTCGACCGCTTCCGGCGACGTGCGCTCGCCGCCGAGCACTTCGACGAGCGGCAGCAGGTAGACCGGATTGAACGGATGGCCGACCACGCAGCGCTCGGGATGTGTCGCACGCGCGTAGAAATCCGTCGGCAGCAGCCCCGACGTCGACGACGCGATGATCGCGTCGGGTTTCGCCGCGCGGCTGATCTGCTCGTGCAGTTCGAGCTTCAGCGCCTCGCGCTCGGGCGCGCTTTCCTGGATGAAATCCGCGTCGGCGACGCACGCTTCGATCGTCGGCACGAAACGCAGCCGCGCGGGATCGGCGCCCGGCGCGAGGCCGACGCGTTCGAGCGCCGGCCACGCGTTCGCGACGTTCGCGCGCAACCGCGCTTCCGCGCCCGGCGCGGGGTCCCACACGACCACGTCGAGACCGTGCGCGAGCGCGCGGGAAATCCACCCGCTGCCGATCACGCCGGTGCCGATGGCGGCGAACGTCTTGATGTCGGTCTTCACTGCCATGTCACGCATCCTTCGAATCAGGGGAAATCGGTCGGCGGACGCGCCCGTGCGCGCCGCCGTGTCGTATCAGTCAGCGAAACCACTCACGCGAATTCGGCGATCGCGCGGCGTTCGAGCGCACGCTCGCCGCGCGCCGGCAGGCCGAGCTTGCGGCGGCCTTCGGCCGGCGTCAGCACGCGGCCGCCGAGCCGCTCGACGATCTCTCTCGCGCGCTCGACGAGCGTGCCGTTGGTCGCGTGCACGCCGCGATCGAGCCAGACGTTGTCCTCAAGGCCGACGCGCACGTGCCCGCCGAGCAGCATCGCCTGCGCGACCATCGGCATCTGCATGCGGCCGATCCCGAAGCCGGCCCAGTGCGCGCCCGGCGGCAGGTTGTCGACCATCGCCTTCATCGTGCCCGTATCGGCCGGCGCACCCCACGGAATACCGAGGCAAAGCTGGAACAGCGGCGGATCGTCGAGCAGCCCTTCCTTCAACAGCTGCTTCGCGAACCACAGATGGCCCGTGTCGAAAATCTCCAGCTCCGGCTTCACGCCGAGTTCCTGGATGCGCTTCGCGCCGGCGCGCAATTGCGCGGGCGTCGATACGTAGATGTAGTCGCCGTCGCCGAAATTCAGCGTGCCGCAGTCGAGCGTGCAGATCTCGGGCAACAGCTCCTCGACGTGCGCGAGGCGCGTGAGGCCGCCGACGAGATCGGTGCCTTTGCCGAAGCGCATCGGGTCTTCGCCGGGGCCGATCTCGAGATCGCCGCCCATGCCGGCCGTCAGGTTGATGATCACGTCGACGTCGGCCGAGCGGATGCGGTCGACCACTTCGCGGTACAGGTTCGGGTCGCGGCTGCCGCGCCCCGTCTGCGGATCGCGCACGTGGCAGTGCGCGACGGTCGCGCCGGCCTTCGCGGCCTCGATCGCGGCGGCCGCGATCTCCTTCGGCGTGACCGGAATCGCCGGGTGCTTGCCGACCGTATCGCCCGCGCCGGTCACGGCGCAGGTGATGATGACGTCATGGTTCATGCTGGATGCCTCGCTTGATTCGGGTTGTATCGCATTGCGGGTGTTTCGCTGGCGCGGGCCGTCACAGGCCGAGATACGCCTTCACGGCCGGCAGCCCGTCCTTGCCGTCGTACGTCTTGACGCCCGCGAGCCACGCATCGAGCACCTGCGGATTCTTCTTCAGGTACGCCTTCGCGGCCTCGGCCGGCTTCGTCTTGTTCATCACCGACTGCATCAGCTGGTTCTCGAGCTGCGTCGAGAAGCGCAGGTTCGTGACGAGCTTGCCCGCGTTCGGGCAGCGGCCGATGAAATCGGGCGCGGTCAGCGTGTACACGCGCGCTTCGCCGTAGTTCGGCCCGAACGAAGCGTCGCCGCCGGACAGGTAGTTCATGCTGAGCTGGATGTTCATCGGATGAGGCTCCCAGCCCAAAAACACGACCCATTTCTTCTCGCGGATCGCGCGCTCGACCGTCACCAGCATCCCGGCTTCGCTCGATTCGACGAGCTTGAAGCCGCCGAGCCCGTACTGGTTCGTGTCGATCATTTTCTGGATCGTCGCGTTCGCGCTGCTGCCCGGCTCGATCCCGTAGATCTTGCCGTCCAGTTCCGCGCGGTGCTTCGCGATGTCCTCGAAGGTCTTCAGGCCGGCCTGGTATTCGTAGCTCGGCACCGCGAGCGTCGCCTTCGCGCCCGACAGGTTCGGCGGCTCGACGACGTTGATCGACTTGCTGTCGAGGAACGGCTGGAGCTGCTTCTGCTGCACGGGCCACCAGTAGCCGAGCGACACGTCGAGCTGCTTGCTCTTGAGCCCGGCGAACGAGATCGGCACCGACGCGATCGTCGTCGTCGGCTTGTAGCCGAGCGCCTCGAACACGGTCGACGCGAGCGCCGTGGTCGACGTGATGTCGGTCCAGCCGATATCCGCGAAACGCACGGTGCGGCAGGTCGCGGCATCCGTTTCGGCCAGCGCCGCATTCGTGAACGCGCCTGTCGCCAGCACGGCCGCGGCTAGCGCGGCGATCTTCGTCGACTTCATGGTTCCTCCCGGTTGGACTGGTGGGCAGCCGGTGCGCGGGGTGTGCGCCGGCCTGCATCGTGGGAGTAAAAGTAACGAGCCATATTCGCCACGAAAAGACCGCCGGCGACCTGTTCTTGACTGTTTGCGACTATGCGTGGAAACCACTAGGGAAACGCTGATTTATTCGGCTCGGCGGTCATCGCAGACGTAGCCGAGGACGTTTAGAAGACAGCTCACGGAACGGACCCACGACGATGAAGAGGCAGATCGGCTTCGCGGAAGCGGAAATTGCAGGCAAGAAGCGAGTGACGAGGCGCCAACGCTTCCTGGAAGAGATGGAGAAGGTCGTTCCGTGGCAGCGCTTGCTGTCGGCCATCGAACCGCACTATCCGAAGGGCACGCGAGGTCGCCCGCCGATTGGCCTTGAGCGGATGCTGCGAATCTACTTCGTGCAACAGTGGTACGGACTGTCGGACGAAGGACTGGAAGACGCGCTGTATGACAGCATCACGCTGCGAGCCTTCGCCGGCATCGATCTGGCGATCGAGAACGTGCCTGATGCAACCACGCTGTTGAAGTTCCGGCGCCTGCTGATCGAACACGAACTGACACGGAAGTTGTTCGACGAGATTGGCATCTCGCTGTGCGAGCGTGGGCTGATGATGAAGGAAGGCACGCTGGTTGACGCGACGATCATTGAAGCGCCGCCGTCGACCAAGAATGCCGGGAAGAGCCGTGACCCGGAAATGCATCAAACGAAGAAGGGCAACGAATGGCACTTTGGCATGAAAGCCCACATTGGCGTCGACGCCGACTCGGGCCTGATTCACAGTGTGGTTGGCACGGCGGCCAACGTGTCGGATGTATCGCAAGCTCATGCCCTGCTGCACGGGCATGAAGAGCAGGTGTTCGCCGACGCGGGCTACATTGGCGTCGACAAGCGCGAGGAAATGGCGGGCAAGGCCGTGAAGTGGCACGTCGCTGCCAGGCGGGGAAAGATCAAGGCGATGCAAGAAGGAGCGCTGAAGGACCTGGTGATCGCGCTCGAGCGAACCAAGGCGCAGATCCGTTGGCGGGTTGAGCATCCGTTTCATATCGTCAAGAATCTGTTTCAGCATCGCAAGACCCGATACAAGGGCTTGGCCAAGAACACCGCGCAACTGTTCAGCCTGTTCGCTCTGGCGAATCTGGTGATTGCGCGAAATCTGTTGCGATCGGTCCATGGGAGCAGTCCGTCATGCGTATGAAAAATGCGAGCAGGGAGGCTCGCTTACGCGCCAAATTCACTGAATTGAGCGCCGATTCGCTTCGTCATCCAGAAAATTTGAAGCCATCTCGCCTGCAACTTCGGAAGTTGGTCCATTGATCAGCGTTTCCCTAGGTTTCGCTCGAGGCTTGTCGGATGGCGGTTTGTGGCTTTTACGGGCGGCGAAGGGGTTGCCCGGATGCGGCGTGCGGCTTTCGAATCGGCGCGCGGAGGCTGACAAATTCCGGACACATTCTGCGGCGCCGTCGATCGGCCCTATGCTGGGTACCGTCGGGGCGTCCGGTGGCGGCGGGCAGTGGCCGCGGCCGGTTCGAGCCCGATCTTGCGCGCCGTCGGCATCGACGCTTTGCGATGCCGTCGCGCCCGGCCATCACCCCATGCGTATCCGGCCCGACCCGCCACGGACAACATCATGCTTCCCGTTATCTTTCTCGTCGCCGTTTTCGCGATCATCGTGACCATGCAGCGCGGCGTAATCCGCGGCGCGGATGTGCAGCTTCGCGCGCGCTTCGACGCGGAAGGCCCGCGTGGAGAAACGTCGCGACGGTTGATGCGTGAATCGGGATACCGCGTCTGAGGATCGGCGGCCGTTCAGCTAACCGAGAAGTCTCGCCGTCGTCCGCACGATTTCGTCGACGAACACCCTGATCGTCGGGTGGCTGCGCTCTCCGCGGCGATAGGCGACGTAGATCTTGCGGCGGACCTCCGGCTTCAGCTTGATCCATGCAACGCCCGCCGGCGCACGCAGCACCCTGAGCCCCGGGGCGACCGACACCGAACAGCCGGACGCCACCATCGCTTCGACCATTTCGGACCCGCGGCATTTGGCGTTGATCCGCGGCTCGTACCCGGCACGGCGGCACAGATCGGCGACGAAGCGGCCGAACGTGCTCCACGTCGATTCGATCGCCCAGGTTTCCTGCCGGAGATCGGCGATGGTCAGCGACGATTTTTTGCTCAGAGGATGATCGGTCGCGACTGCCACGTACAGCGCATCCTCCGCCAGCGGCACGACCTCGATGTTCTCCCGGTTATTGCCGGCTGCGATCGAAAGATCGTCGATCAATGCGATGTCCGCTCGCCACGACCGCAGCGCCGCGACCGCATCGATCGGCTCCAGTTCTTCGATTTCGATCGAGAGGCGCGGAAACGCGCGGCGCAATTCCTTGACCGTATCGGGAAGCACCACGGAAGCGATCGACGGAAACGCGGCGACGCGCAGCTCTCCCGCAATCTCGCGTCGCAGTTCCGCCAGTTCCGAGCGCGCCTCGTCGAGCACGACCATGACCCGCTCGGCATACCCGGCCAACGCGTGCCCGGCGGGCGTCAGCCTGACCCCGCGGCCAACGCGCTCCGTCAGCTCGACGCCGGCCTCCTCTTCCAGTTGTGCGATCTGCTGCGACACCGCCGATGGCGTCAGGAACAGCGCCTCGGCGGCGGCGGCCATCGTGCCGCACCGCTCCAGTTCCAGCAGCGCCCGCAATCGTCCGACGTCCACCGTGCATCTCCCTTAACGTCCAATTGAACAATAACGCTAATGTATTACTCCAAAATTGATAAATATACGTGAGCATATTTGCTGTCTACAGTCCGGATAGCAGCAGCCGGAAACGAATGTGCCCACAGCGCTTCCGGCCAACTGCTTCCCTTGCGAGCCCATTGCCGGAGGTCGTCATGCTGAACTTCCTTCTCACCCGGATGACGCGCTGGTTCGAGCGCACCGAACAACGACGGAACGAACGGCCCCTCGCCGACACGCGCGACCTGGCCGAGCTGGAACGCCGAATGCGCTCGCTGGAAAGATGCCGCTGATCGAAGGCCGGCTCCCGGGCCGGCCAGCCTCTTTGCCTTGTTCACTCAAACCGGTGCGCTTGATACGCACCGCCCCCGGAGCATCCATGCCACGCCCGATTTCCGCGCACATCCATCTCGACGCCATCCGGCACAACCTTCGTGTAGCCAAACGCATGGCGGCATCGTCGCGCGTTTGGGCCGTCATCAAGGCCAACGCCTACGGTCACGGCGTCGCGCACATCTGTCCTGCGCTCGCGGAAGCGGACGGTATCGCGCTGCTGGATCTCGACGAGGCCGTGCGCGTGCGCGAGCAGGGCTGGACCAAACCGATCCTGCTGCTCGAAGGCATTTTCGAACCCGGCGATATCGAGATCGCGGACCATCATCGGCTGACCGTTACGGTTCACTGCGACGAACAACTCGCGCTGCTGAACGCGGCCAGCCCGCGCGAGCGTATCGATATCCAGTTGAAGATGAACTCGGGCATGAACCGGCTCGGCTTCCGGCCGCGCGAATACCGGCACGCATGGCAGCGCGCATCGGACATCCAGGCCATCGGCTCGATCGGCCTCATGAGCCACTTCGCGAATGCAGATGACGGCAGCGTCGGCCGGCAGATCGACGAATTCGACAGCGCCACACGCGATCTGCCCGGCACGCGATCGCTGTCGAATTCCGCTGCCGTGTTGTGGCATCCGCGTGCACACCGCGACTGGGTGCGGCCGGGAACGATGCTCTATGGTGCTTCACCGACGGGGTGCGCCCGCGATATCGACGGTTTCTCGTTGCACGCCGCGATGACACTGGCAAGCCGCATCATCGGCATCCAGACACTCGAAGCCGGTGAGGCGACCGGTTATGGCAGCGCTTTCACGGCGGCTCGTCCGACGAAGATCGGCGTGGTCGCATGCGGCTATGCGGACGGCTATCCGCGTCATGCGCCGGAAGGAACGCCGGTGCTGGTGGAAGGGGTGCGCACACGCGTCGTCGGGCGTGTATCGATGGACATGCTCACCGTCGATCTCACGCCTTGCCCGTCGGCCGGCATCGGTTCGCCGGTGGAGCTGTGGGGACAACGAATCAAGGTCGACACGGTAGCCGAGCCATCGGGCACGATCGGTTATGAGCTGATGTGTGCGCTCGCGCCGCGCGTGCCCGTGCGCATCGATGCGCTTACATCGAGCGGGCTCGAACTTCACTCCGCTTGATCGTCGTCGACTTGTCGCCGGGGAACGACTGATCGATCCCGATCGACCGGGCTTGGCGGACTGAGCGGCGCGATCGAAGCTCGCGCTGTTCAATGCGCCGGACAACCGCCGTTGTCGACCGCCCGCGTGCACGAATCCAACGCGAAAACTGAAAGACTGAATTGCCGGTTCGCGCGTGATTGGCGCAGATATATTGTCGACGACCAGCCCTCTACAGAAGGACTGCGAACAATATCCGTCAACCCCGTTCGAGAATTCCATCCATGAATAAAACGACACGGCTGCTGCGCATGACTTGCGCACTCGCCTGCTGCGGCCTGTTCACCCACGCGCATGCGCAAAGCAGCGTCACGCTGTACGGCATCATCGATACCGGCATCGACTTCGCGTCGAACGTCGGCGACCAGCACCTGTGGCAGATGGCGAGCGGCGTCAGCGCCGGCAGCCGCTGGGGGCTGCGCGGCAAGGAAGATCTCGGCGGCGGGCTCGCGGCGATCTTCGATCTCGAAAGCGGCTTCAATTCCACGAACGGCGGGCTCGGCAGCGGCCTCGCGTTCTCCCGCAACGCGTACGTCGGGCTGTCGAGCGAGCGCATGGGCACGCTGACGCTCGGCCGCCAGTGGGACCCGATCGTCGACCTGATCGAGCCGTACTCGCTGAACAGCTATTACGGGGGCTGGTATTTCTCGCACCCGAACGACATGGACAACCTCGACAACGGCTTCGCGCTCAGCAATGCGGTGAAGTACACGAGCCCGACGATCGCCGGCTTCACCGGCGAGGCGCTCTACTCGTTCGGCGGCCAGCCCGGCCGCTTCTCCGACAATTCCGCCTACAGCGCGGCCGTCGCGTACACGAACGGGCCGTTCTCGGCCGGCGTCGGTTATCTGCGCGTCAACGATCCGGAGCAGGCGGTCCAGAGCTACCAGAACGGCAGCGGATACACGAACGCGGTGTACGGCAACGCCCTCGAGAACGCCCGCAGCCAGAACATCTTCGCGGCAGGCGCGTCGTACCAGCTCGGCATCGTCAAGCCGATGGGCAACTTCACCAACGTCGATTTCCAGCAAGGCGACGACGAGCAGGACGTGAAGTTCCAGAACTACGAAATCGCCGGCACGCTCGCCGCGACGAGCCAGCTCGATTTCGGTCTCGGCTATACCTACACGACCGGCCGCGACCACGCGACCGGCCAGGAGCCCAAATACCGCCAGTTGAACGCAAGCGCTGAATACGAATTGTCGAAGCGCACGGCGGTCTACGCGCTCGCGGCATTGCAGATGGCATCGGGCGGCGCCGTCGCGCAGGTCGCGGGTTTCGACCCGTCGTCGAACGGCCGGCAGGCAGTCGGCCGGATCGGGCTGCGTCACACGTTCTAGGCGGAGTTGCGCCGCGCTCGGCTTCCGGTGTTCACGAAAGTCGAGCGCAGCGGCGCTGCCATCCGATACCGTGCCCACCTGTCACGCGATCGCGTGACGACCCATCACCCGCCGTCGCGAAGGCGGGCAAAGCCGACGAACGCGCTTCAATTCGGCAGGCTGACCACCTGCTGTTCGTCTTCGAGCAATTGCGTCAGCGATCCGTGCAGGCGCTCGAGGCTTTGCGGCGGCAGCGCGAAGCTCGCCCAGCCGAGCCCGGTGTGCCGCAGCAGCAGCACCGCGCCGCCATACAGCGGATGGCGCTCCGCATACCAGCACGGGTCCATCTCCGTCACGAACTGCTGCGCGCGGGGCGGCATCTCGGGCACCGCGGGCTGCATCGAGGCGCGCAGCAGGCTCAGATACTGGATGACCGCGTCGACATCCTCCGGGTCGAGCACCGCGGCGCCACGTTCGATCGACACCAGCACCACCGGCTTGCCGTGCTCCTGGATCATCTTGATACTCAGCGGCTGCATCATTTCTGCGTTCCTTGTGGCTACATACGTCGCCTTATTATCGGCAGCGGCACAACGCGCCCACCTGAAGATTTGGTGTCGCTTCATGAAGTTTTTTTTAGAGAGCGAACCGCTCGGCACGACCATTCATGTCGCGCCTGCGCGGCTTGCGGATCGTTTTCATCCGCCGCTTCCTTAAGGAAACGCTGATCAATGGACCAACTTCCGAAGTTGCAGGCGAGATGGCTTCAAATTTTCTGGATGACGAAGCGAATCGGCGCTCAATTCAGTGAATTTGGCGCGTAAGCGAGCCTCCCCTGCTCGCATTTTTCATACGCATGACGGACTGCTCCCATGGACCGATCGCAACAGATTTCGCGCAATCACCAGATTCGCCAGAGCGAACAGGCTGAACAGTTGCGCGGTGTTCTTGGCCAAGCCCTTGTATCGGGTCTTGCGATGCTGAAACAGATTCTTGACGATATGAAACGGATGCTCAACCCGCGAACGGATCTGCGCCTTGGTTCGCTCGAGCGCGATCACCAGGTCCTTCAGCGCTCCTTCTTGCATCGCCTTGATCTTTCCCCGCCTGGCAGCGACGTGCCACTTCACGGCCTTGCCCGCCATTTCCTCGCGCTTGTCGACGCCAATGTAGCCCGCGTCGGCGAACACCTGCTCTTCATGCCCGTGCAGCAGGGCATGAGCTTGCGATACATCCGACACGTTGGCCGCCGTGCCAACCACACTGTGAATCAGGCCCGAGTCGGCGTCGACGCCAATGTGGGCTTTCATGCCAAAGTGCCATTCGTTGCCCTTCTTCGTTTGATGCATTTCCGGGTCACGGCTCTTCCCGGCATTCTTGGTCGACGGCGGCGCTTCAATGATCGTCGCGTCAACCAGCGTGCCTTCCTTCATCATCAGCCCACGCTCGCACAGCGAGATGCCAATCTCGTCGAACAACTTCCGTGTCAGTTCGTGTTCGATCAGCAGGCGCCGGAACTTCAACAGCGTGGTTGCATCAGGCACGTTCTCGATCGCCAGATCGATGCCGGCGAAGGCTCGCAGCGTGATGCTGTCATACAGCGCGTCTTCCAGTCCTTCGTCCGACAGTCCGTACCACTGTTGCACGAAGTAGATTCGCAGCATCCGCTCAAGGCCAATCGGCGGGCGACCTCGCGTGCCCTTCGGATAGTGCGGTTCGATGGCCGACAGCAAGCGCTGCCACGGAACGACCTTCTCCATCTCTTCCAGGAAGCGTTGGCGCCTCGTCACTCGCTTCTTGCCTGCAATTTCCGCTTCCGCGAAGCCGATCTGCCTCTTCATCGTCGTGGGTCCGTTCCGTGAGCTGTCTTCTAAACGTCCTCGGCTACGTCTGCGATGACCGCCGAGCCGAATAAATCAGCGTTTCCTTAAACGAAATTTCATCCATCCCGCGCCGTTTCTTAAGCGTCCGATGCCGGCCCGAATTCCATAATTCATCGCTACCGTGCCGGCCGCGCACAGCGGAACGCGCCGACGGATCGCCGCCGGCGCGTGCACCGGAACAACTTCTTCCCTTCGCGGACCATGAACCAACTGCAAGCGATGCGCGTCTTCACGCGCGTAGTCGAGTTGTCGAGTTTCAATCTCGCCGCGCGCCAGCTCGGGATGTCGGCTGCGGCAGTCACGCGCAGCGTCGGCATGCTCGAAGCGCACCTGAACATGCGCCTGCTGAACCGGACGACGCGCAGCCTGTCGCTCACCGAAACCGGCCGCGAATATCTCGACGGCTGCCGCACGATCATCGAAAAGCTCGACGAGATCGAATCGAATCTCGTGCAGGCCACCCGCGACCCGCGCGGCACGCTGCGGATCGCCGCATCGGCGACCTCGGTTGCGGCCGGCCTCGGCACGTTGTTGTCGACGTACCGCGCCGATCATCCGCGCGTCCGGTTCGACGTGACGACGTTCGACACGCACGTCGACATGGTCGAGGGCGGCTACGACGTGTGCTTCTGCGACGATCGCCGCCTCGTCAACGCGACCTTCGTGTCGCGGATGCTGACGAGCGTGCGCGACGTGGTGGTCGCATCGCCCGAATACCTCGCGCGCCACGGCACGCCGAACGACCCCGTCGAGCTGAACGAGCACAGCCTCCTGACCGTGTCGAACGGCACCGCGCGCAGCTGGGAGTTCTCGGATGTGGACGGCTCCTACCGCGTCTATACCGGCAACGCGCTCGCGTCGTCCGGCAGCATGATGGTGCGGATCGCGGCGCTCAATCACATGGGCATCACGCAATTGCCGCACCCGCTCGTCGCCGACGATCTCGCGCGCGGCACGCTGCTGCCGCTGCTCGAACGCTACGAAGTAAACGGCGGGCCGCGCAGCGTCTCGATGCTTTATCCGAGCCGCAACTATCTGTCGACCAAGGTGCGCAGCTTCATCGACTACGTGGTCGAACACTATCGCGCGCCCGACCGCACCGCCGCGCGGCTGGCCGCCGCCTGACGCCACCCGGGCCGCTTCATCGATGACACACATCCTGACGATCGAAGACGATCCGCTGATCGCGGATCACATCACGCACACACTGCGCGCCGCCGGCCACCAGGTCGACGTCGCGCGCACCGGGCGGGACGGCATGGCCAAGGCGATGAGCGCCGACTACGACGTCGTCACGCTCGACCGCATGCTGCCGGATCTCGACGGGCTCGCGATCCTCGCGACGATGCGCGGCGTCGGCCTCGACACGCCGGTGCTCGTGATGAGCGCGATGTCCGACGTCGACCAGCGTATCCAGGGGCTGCGCGCGGGCGGCGACGACTACCTCGTCAAGCCGTTCTCGCTCGACGAGATGTGCGCGCGCATCGACGTGCTGATCCGCCGGCGGCCGCGCGGCCCGCAGGTCGAGACGGTCCTGCGCGCGGGCGAGCTCGAACTCGATCTGGTGCGGCGTCGCGTCACGCTCGGCACGCACGAACTCGCGCTGCTGCCGACCGAATTCCGCGTGCTCGAATTCATGATGCGCCACGCCGGGCGCGTGCTCACGCGCACGATGATCTTCGAGGCGGTGTGGGGCTGCCGCTTCGATCCCGGCACGAACCTGATCGACGTCCACGTCGGCCGACTGCGCAGGAAGGTGAACCGGCCGGGCGACGCGCCGCTGATCCGCACGATCCGCGGCTCGGGCTACATGCTCGGCTGAATCCGCGCGCCGCTGCCTAAAACTTGTTTCATCTTTTTAGCGACCGGCTGTTAGGGTCCGCTCCGCAGAATACGGTCATCGGCTGCGCATCGGTGTTTTCCCGGCATCGCGCGCAGCCGGCTCTTCTTCACGACGCTTTTGAACGGAGCAGCACCTCATGCTGAAAATTGTCCGGCTCGCGCTCACCCGGCCCTATACGTTCGTCGTGCTGGCGCTGCTGATCCTGATCGCAGGTCCGCTCGCCGCACTCCGCACGCCCATCGACATCTTTCCGGATATCCGCATTCCGGTGATCAGCGTCGTCTGGAACTACTCCGGCCTGCAGCCGGACGACATGTCCGGACGGATCGTCACGTACTACGAGCGCACGCTCGGCACGACCGTCAACGACATCCAGCACATCGAATCGCAGTCGTTCCGCAGCTTCGGCATCGTGAAGATCTTCTTCCAGCCGACCGTCGACATCCGCACCGCCACCGCGCAGGTCACGTCGATCTCGCAGACCGTGCTGAAGCAGATGCCGCCCGGCACCACGCCGCCGCAGATTCTCAACTACAACGCGTCGACCGTGCCGGTGCTGCAGATCGCACTGAGCAGCAACACGCTCGACGAGCAGAAGCTGGAAGACTACGCGGAGAACTTCATCCGCCCGCAGCTGCTGTCGGTGCCCGGCGTCGCGATCCCGACGCCGTACGGCGGCAAGGCGCGCGAAGTGCAGATCGACCTCGACCCGCAGGCGCTGCAATCGAAGGGGCTGTCGGCGCAGGACGTCGCGCACGCGCTCGCCCAGCAGAACCAGATC
Source organism: Burkholderia stabilis (assembly GCF_001742165.1). NCBI lineage: Bacteria > Pseudomonadati > Pseudomonadota > Betaproteobacteria > Burkholderiales > Burkholderiaceae > Burkholderia > Burkholderia stabilis. The sequence goes on from NZ_CP016443.1 coordinate 1,652,095, forward strand.
ATCCCGGCCGGCACGCAGAAGATCGGCCGCTTCGAATACAACATCAAGCTCAACAACAGCCCGCTCGCGCTCGATGCGCTGAACGACCTGCCGATCAAGTCGGTCGACGGCACCACCATCACGATCCGCGACGTCGCGCACGTGCGCGACGGCTTCCCGCCGCAGAGCAACATCGTGCGCGTCGACGGCCACCGCGCGGTGCTGATGAGCATCCTGAAGAACGGCTCGGCGTCGACGCTCGACATCATCGCGGGCGTGAAGGCCAAGCTGCCGCTGATCGAGCAGACGCTGCCGCCGGGCCTGAAGCTCGTCACGATGGGCGACCAGTCGACCTTCGTGAAAGGCGCGGTCAGCGGCGTGGCGCGCGAAGGCATCATCGCCGCCGCGCTGACCTCGCTGATGATCCTGCTGTTCCTCGGCTCGTGGCGCTCGACGCTGATCATCGCCGCGTCGATCCCGCTGGCCGTGCTCTGCGCGATCGCATTGCTCGCGGCCACCGGCGAAACGCTCAACGTGATGACGCTCGGCGGCCTCGCGCTCGCGGTCGGGATTCTCGTCGACGATGCGACGGTGACGATCGAAAACGTGAACTGGCACCTCGAACAGGGCAAGGACACACGCACCGCGATCGTCGACGGCGCGAAACAGATCGTGATGCCGGCGCTGGTGTCGCTGATGTGCATCTGCATCGTGTTCGTGCCGATGCTGATGCTCGACGGCATCTCGCGCTTCCTGTTCGTGCCGATGGCGAAGGCCGTGATCTTCTCGATGGTGTCGTCGTTCGTGCTGTCGCGCACCTTCGTGCCGATGCTCGCACAGTACCTGCTCAAGCCGCACGCGTCGGCGGGCCACGCATCGGGCGAGCTGGCCGCGATCATGGATTCGCACGCGGGCCACGCCGGCGCGCACGACGTGCCGCCGTCGCGCAATCCGCTGGTGCGTTTCCAGCGCGCGTTCGAACGCCGCTTCGAGGCGATTCGCGCGTCGTACCGGATCCTGCTGGGCCTCGCGCTCACGCGCCGCAAGCCGTTCGTCATTGCGTTCCTGTGCGTGGTGGCCGCGTCGTTCCTGCTCGCACCGTGGCTCGGCCGCAACTTCTTCCCGACGATCGACTCGGGCGAGATCTCGCTGCACGTACGCGCGCCGGTCGGCACGCGCGTCGAGGAAACGGCCGCCGAATTCGACCATATCGAGAACACGATCCGCGGCGTGATTCCGCCTGCCCAGTTGCGCGAGGTGCTCGACAACATCGGCCTGCCGAAGAGCGGGATCAACCTGACCTACAACAACAGCGGCACGCTCGGGCCGCAGGACGGCGACATCCTGATCTCGCTGTCGAAGGATCACGCGCCGACCGCCGATTACGTGCGCACGCTGCGCGAACTGCTTCCGCGCGCGTATCCGGGCACCACGTTCTCGTTCCTGCCGGCCGACATCGTCAGCCAGATCCTCAACTTCGGCGCGCCGGCTCCGGTCGACCTGCAAGTGGCCGGCCCGAACCAGCAGGCCAACCTCGCGTATGCACACGAGCTGTACCGCAAGCTGCGCCTGATCGCCGGCGTCGCCGATCCGCGCATCCAGCAGGCCAGCACCTACCCGCAGTTCACGGTGGCGGTCGACCGCACGCGCGCCGACCAGCTCGGCATCACCGAGCAGGACGTGACGAACTCGGTGGTCGCGACGCTGGCGGGCACCAGCCAGGTCGACCCGACCTACTGGCTCGATCCGCGCAACGGCGTGTCTTATCCGATCGTCGCGCAGACGCCGCAGTACCGGATGACCACGCTGTCGGCGCTGCAGAACCTGTCGGTCACCGGCGCCAACGGCCAGTCGCAATTGCTCGGCGGTCTCGCCACCCTCACGCGCGGCGTCGGCAACGCGGTGGTGTCGCACTACAACATCGAGCCGCTGTTCGACATCTACGCGACCACGCAGGGGCGCGACCTCGGCGCGATCGCCGCCGATATCGACGGCATCGTCAAGGCCACCGCGAAGGATCTGCCGAAGGGCTCGACCGTCACGCTGCGCGGCCAGGTGCAGACCATGAACGGCGCGTTCGCGGGCCTCCTGCTCGGCCTGGTCGGCGCGATCTTGCTGATCTATCTGCTGATCGTCGTGAATTTCCACTCGTGGGCCGACGCATTCGTGATCGTCTCGGCGCTGCCGGCCGCGCTGGCCGGCATCGTCTGGATGCTGTTCACCACGCACACGCCGCTGTCGGTGCCGGCGCTGACCGGCGCGATCCTGTGCATGGGCGTGGCCACCGCGAACTCGATCCTCGTCGTCAGCTTCGCGCGCGAGCGCCTGGCCGAAACCGGCAACGCGCTGGCATCCGCGCTCGAGGCCGGCTTCACGCGCTTTCGCCCCGTGTTGATGACGGCGCTCGCGATGATCATCGGCATGGCGCCGATGGCGCTCGGCCTCGGCGACGGCGGCGAGCAGAACGCGCCGCTCGGCCGCGCCGTGATCGGCGGCCTCGCGTGCGCGACGATCGCGACGCTGTTCTTCGTTCCCGTCGTGTTCAGCCTCGTGCATCGGCGCGATGCGCTGAAACACGACGCCACCCGCGCTTCCTCCTCTTCCGCGTCCGGAGCTTCCCATGTCCACTGAGATCGATATCAAGTCGCCGAAACGGCTGCCCAACCTCAAGCTGGTCGCCACGATCACCGCGCTGATCGCGGTCGGCATCGTGACGAGCGGCATCGTCGGCCGCGCGCACGCGAAACAGGAAATGACCGCCTGGTCCGCCGAACAGGCGGTGCCGACCGTGGTCGCGTACATGCCGACGACCGGCGCCGACGGCGCCACGCTGGTGCTGCCGGGCCACCTGTCCGCGTTCGAGAGCGCGCCGATCCACGCGCAGGTGTCGGGTTACCTGCATGCGTGGTACACCGATATCGGCGCGCACGTGAAGTCGGGCCAGTTGCTCGGCCTGATCGACACGCCCGAGCTCGACCAGCAGCTTCAGCAGGCGCGTGCGGACCTGCAAAGCTCGCTCGCCAACGAGAAGCTGGCTGCATCCACAGCCGCGCGCTGGACCAGGATGCTCGCGCAGGATTCGGTGTCGCAGCAGGAAACCGACGAGAAAACCAGCGACCTCGCCGCCAAGCAGGCGATCGTCGCGGCCAACGAGGCCAACGTGCGGCGCCTCGATGCGCTGGAGGCGTTCAAGCGCATCGTCGCGCCGTTCGACGGCATCGTCACGGCCCGCAAAACCGATATCGGCCAGTTGATCTCGGCCGGCGGCGGCACCGGGCCCGAGCTGTTCGCCGTGTCCGACGTGCACCAGATGCGCGTGTACGTGAGCGTGCCGCAGAACGAAGCCGCCGCGATCCGCCCCGGCATGACCGCGACGCTCACCGTGCCCGAGCATCCCGGCGAAACCTTTCACGCGACGCTCGCCGACACCGACGACTCGATCGCCGATTCGACCGGCACGCTGCTCGTGCAACTGATGGTCGACAACCGCGACGGCAAGCTGATTCCGGGCGAATACACCGAGGTGCATTTCGCGCTGCCGGCCGACAGCAGCCATGCGCTGACGATCCCGGCCAGCTCGCTGATCTTTCGCCAGGCCGGCCTGCAGGTCGCCGTGGTCGGCAAGGACAACCGCGCGGTGTTCAAGCCCGTCACGATCGCGACCGACTTCGGCACGCACGTGCAGATCGCGACCGGCCTCGCCGCCGACGATCGCGTGATCGACAATCCGCCCGACTCGTTGTCCGCGGGCGACCCGGTCAGGCTCGCGGCGCCGGCCGGCACCGTCGCCTCGGCCGCGCGCGACACGGAGCGTGCGAATGGCTAACCCGCGTCGGCTCTGCGCGATGCTCGCCAGCATCGCGTTCCTTTCCGCCTGCTCATTCGCGCCCGTCTATCACGCGCCGCAAACCATGCTGCCGGCCCAGTTCAAGGAAGCGGGCGGCTGGCAGGCCGCGAAACCGGCCGACCGCATCGCGCGCGACGGCTGGTGGAAGGCATTCCGCGATCCCGTGCTCGATCGGCTCGAAGCGCAGGTGGCCGCAGCCAACCCCGACGTGGCCGCCGCCGTGGCCCGCCATGATGAAGCCGGCGCGCTGTTCGATCAGGCGCGCTCGGGCCTGTTCCCGACCATCGGCCTGGGCGCGCAGATCTCGAGCAACCGGCAATCGGCCACGCGCCCGCTGCGCGGCTCGAACCAGCCGAACGTCTATGGCTCCAACACGCTCGACGCCGGTTTCGACTACGACCTCGATCTGTGGGGGAAAGTCCGCAACGAGGTCGCGGCCGGGCGCGCCAACGCGCAAGCCAGCGCCGACGATCTCGCGTCGGTGCAGTTGAGCCTGCAGGCCAGCCTCGCGAACGCGTACTTCAGCCTGCGCGGGCTCGACCAGCAGCAACAGTTGCTGTCCGACACGATCGACACGTACCAGCGCGCACTGCAACTGACGATGAGCCGGCACGCCGGCGGCATCGCGTCCGATCTCGACGTCTCTCGCGCGCGGACGCAGCTCGATTCGGCGCGCGCGTCGGCCGAGGACATACGCGCGCGGCGCGCACTCTACGAGCATGCGATCGCGACGCTCACGGGTGTGCCGGCCTCGTCGTTCTCGCTCGCGCCAGATCTGAGCACCGGTTACCTGCCGACGATCCCTGCCGGCATTCCGGCCACGTTGCTGCAGCGGCGCCCCGACGTCGCGGCCGCGGAGCGGCGCATGGCGGCCGCCAACGCGCAGATCGGCGTGGTGCGCGCGGCATTCTTCCCCGACATCACGCTCGGGCTGATCGGCGGGTATCAGAGTTCGGGACTCGGTCACTGGCTCAGCGCGCCGAACGAAATCTGGTCGCTCGGGCCCAATCTCGCGCTGACGCTGTTCGACGGCGGACGCCGCCAGGCCCTCACCAACCAGGCGCACGCGAAGCTCGCCGAAAACGGCGCGCAGTATCGCGCGGTGGTGCTCGCTGCATGCCAGCAGGTGGAGGACAACCTCGCGCTCACGCATCACCTCGGCGACGAAGCCGATCGCGAACAGGAGGCGCTCGACGCGGCCGAACGCACGTTGCAGTTGTCGATGTCGCGCTATCGGGACGGCGTCGTCAGCTATCTCGACGTGGTGACGGCGCAGACCACCGAACTCAACACGAAGGTCGCGATGCTGGAGCTGAATACGCGCCGGCAGTTGGCATCGGTAGGTTTGATCGCGGCGCTGGGCGGCGGGTGGGCGACGGATGAAGCAGCGGGTGCTGCCGAAGCGAAGGCGCCGGTCGCGCTGCCGGCACGTTCGACGACCTGAGTCGCGCGCGGCACATACTGAGCGTGTCGCGTTTCGAGGCACCCGTCGTCATGACGGGTGCCGTTTTTTTTCCGTGTGCCCGGCCGATCAGAACTTGTGACGAATACCGGCCGCGACCACGGCCTGACGATCGTTGCCCGACGCGGCGAGATTGAAGATCCCCGCGTTGCCGAGCACCGCGACGCCGTCCGCCCCCGTCACGCGCTGGTACACGCCTTCGAGATAAAGATCGGTGCGGCGCGACAGCGCATAGTCGGCCTGCAGCATGAACTGATTCCACTTCGGCTCGATATTGCGGCCCGCATCGTCGAAGCGGCCCTGCGTGAACGTGTACGAGCCGCCCAGCGAGAAGGCGGGCGTCAGGAAGTAGCGCCCGTTCAGCTCATAGTTGCTGAAGGTCAGCAACTGGCCGTTCACGGTGCCGTACGCGCCGCCCTGCGACAGCTCGCGCGGGTCGTTCAGGATCGTTCGCGTATAGACGAAGCCGATCGCCGCATGATCGAACGCATAATGCGCGCCGGCGCCGAAGGTGCGCCAGCGGCCGCCTGCCAGCATCGCATCGCCGTCCGAACTGCTCAGCGAGCCGCCCGTGTTCTGCGGCGCGTTCACGCCGCCCGGCTGGTTCGATTGCAGGTACGCGACGGCGAGGTCGACCGGACCGTTCACGTACTGCGCGCCGACGCTGTACGCGTTGTTGTTGCTGAATCCGCCGCCCTGGTTGCTGAAGCCATAGGCGCCGCCGAACGTGAAGCCGCCATAGTCCGCGCTGCGGAACTTCACCGCGTTGTTCATCCGCGTGTCGTTCGCGAGGTTGTCGTTGTCGTACGGGTGATCGGCGAGGTTGCCGCCGAACCCCGAACCCGTCGCCGACAGTGGCGCCACGAAATCGACCAGGAAGTCGTACTGGCGGCCGAGCGTCACGGTCCCCCACTGGCGGCTCGCGAGACCGACCCACGCCTGGCGGCCGAACTCGTCGCCACCGTTGCCGAATTTGCCGTTCGCGACGTTGAAGCCGTTCTCGAGGGTGAACACGGCAGACAGGCCGCCGCCAAGATCTTCGTTGCCGCGCAGCCCCCAGCGCGACGTGCTGACGTTGCCGCTCTGCATGCCGTAGACGGGCCCTGCGCCGGCCGCCGATTTCTGGTTGCTGATGTAGTCCAGGCCCGCGTCGATCGTGCCGTACAGCGTGACGCTGCTCTGCGCATGCGCCGCGCCCGCCAGCAGGCACGCGATCGCCGCCGGGATTGCCAGATGTTTCTTCATGATGGTTTCGCTAGAGTGGATCGGTCTTCTCGCATCGCCGGCCCGTGTAGCGTGGCCGATCCGTCTGCGATGCGATGGCGCCCAATTTAGGCAGCGGGCATGACAGCGCCGTTATCAAAACGGCCCGAAAAATGAAGCCTTCTTCATCCTCGCGATACGCCGGTTTCATGTCCGTGCAGATCGCGTCACCGCTGCATGAATTTCTTTTCACCCTGCGTATGCCGATCCGCTAGCGGCCCTTCTCTATGCTTGTCCTCAACCCGATGCGCGGCATCGACACGCCGCGCCGGGGGATGAACCCAGTCAATCATCATGAGGAATCCGAATATGAAAACCGCCAAGATCGCTGCCGCCGCCATGCTCGCCGCATTCACCGCGCTGTCCGTTCCCGCGTTCGCGCAAACGTCCACCCAGGCGATGCAGATGACGCCGGCCGCCACCAAGGACGGCGTGCCCGGCGCACGGGCCGACGGCCAGTGGGTGCCACCGTATGGCCAGCCGATCCACGAGAAGACGCGCGCCGAAGTCTACGCGGAGCTCGTGCATGCCGAACAGGACGGGCAGCTCAAATACCTGGACTCGACGCTCTATTCGCATTGATGCGCGCGGCCTGGCGCGGGGTCCGGCTCACGCCGCCCGCGCTGTGCGCGCCGTCCGAGGCGCTGCCTCCTTTCAACCGTTTCGCCCGCCCGTCATGAAGCTTCGTCCGTTGCTCGTTCGTTCCGCCCGCGTCGCGCTCGTCGCGATCGCTGCCGGCGTCATGCTGTCCGGCTGCGCCGCCGCGCAGCCCGACGGCCCCGGCGATTGTGTCGGCCCGCCCGATTTCTGCGTACCGTTCTTCGGGTCGTAATTTGGCTCGTCAATGCGCGACGGGCGCGCTGCCATCGGCAGGGCGCCCGTCGTTTTCGTGCTGCGGCGCGCATCGCGGCCGCGCGGTTACGCATCCGGTATCGTCACCTGATAGCCGTAGCGACTCACCGTATCGATCCGCACACCGGGCAAATACCGCGCGAGCTTTCGGCGCAACCGCGACACCACGAGATTGACGCTCGATGGATCGACGTCCTCCTTGTCCTGCCACACGTAACGAATCAACTGATCGCGCGGCACCGGCGCGTTCGGGTGGCGCATCAGGCATTCGAGCAACAGGCATTCGCGGCGCGTCACGGCCAGGCGCAGCTTGCCGTCCTTGAGTTCGCGCACGAGCATCTCGACGGCGGACGCCGCCGCGACCGGGCCTTCCGCGTCACGCGGCCCGGCCAGCCGCTGCAACGCCTGCAGGCGCTCGTGCAGTTCGATGAACGAATACGGCGCGCCGAAGCACGCGTCGGCGCCCGCGCGCAACACACGGATGCGCTCGCGCGCCGATGCCTGGCTGATCAGCACCACCAGCGCCGCGCCACGGCCGTCGGCAACGAAACGCGGCAGCATCGCGATCAGCGCCGCATCGCTGCCCGGCTCGAAGGCCGTTGCGACGATCGCGTCGAACGCCTCTTGCGATGCGAGGAACAGGCCGTCGCGCAGATCGTCGGCACGCTGCAGGCTGTGCCCGCTCTCCTGCAGCGCCTTGTGCAGCCACGATGCTTCCGGGTGCGGCGAAGTCACGAGCAGGACACGCATCGTCAATCGGCCTCTTTGCAGGAATACGCACACACGTGCAAGCGCATGCGAACGACCGTCATGCCAGCGACCTCGGCCAGCATTCGATCGTCACGCGCGTGCCGGGCTCGGCATTGCCGATGCGCAACGTGAAGTCGTGCACGTTGACGACCGTCGATACGATGCTCAGGCCGAGCCCGGCTCCCGCGAGATGGCCGGTACGGCGGCTGCGGTAGCGATGCTGCAACACGGCCTCGCGCTCGTTTGCCGCGATACCCGGGCCGTTGTCGACCACGTCGATGCGCGGGCCGGACGGCGTGTCATGAAGCTCCAGGCGCACGGTGTCGCCCGACGTCGTGTACTTCAGCGCGTTGTCGAGCAGGTTGGTGAGCGCCTCGAACAGCAGCGCACGGTCACCGTGAATCGGCGTGACGGGTTCGACGAGCACCACGAAATGGATGGCGCGGCTGTCCGCGAGCGGCTCGAACAGTTGCCCGACGTCCGTGACGAGATCCTCCAGCGCCAGCTCGGCGAATCCGCCGCGCCGCTGCAACGAACCGATTTCGGCAATGCGCAGCATCGCGCGAAACCGGCTGAGCAGCACGTCGGTCTCGTTGCGCGCACGCGCGACGAGGCTCGCCAGCGCGGCATCGTCGAGCCCGTCCGCGCGCTCCGCCGCGTGCGCGAGCAGCGTATGCACGTGCGCGAGCGGCGTACGCAGGTCGTGCGCAATGCCGTCGCAAACGCCCTTCACCTCGTTCATCAGGCGCTCGACTTCCTCGAGCATGTGGTTGACGAGATGCGACAGCAGGTCGATTTCGTCATGCCCGCCGATCGGCAGCCGCTGCCCGAGGTCGCCCTGCGCGATGCGCTGCGTGATACGCCGGACCTCCTTCAGGCGCCGCATCTGCCGAACGCTGAGGATCAGGCCGCCGACCACGCCCGCGCCGAGGCAGAACAGCCCGCCGCCGACCAACGCCTGGATGATCGCCGCGCGAATCCTCAGGATGTGCGTCAGGTCGCGCCCGAGGACCAGCACGTCGCCGTTGGCGCGCCGCTCCGCCATCGTGCGGACGACCGGCGGCACCTGGTCACCGGCGATCGTCATCGTGTGATCGAGCGTCACGCCGTTGCGATCCGGCCGGATGCCGTCGGGCATCGCCAGCACGTCGCCGGCGATATGCTTGCCGTCGGCGGTGAAGAGCCCGTAATAGTTGGTGTGCATGTGCTCGTGCTCGATCCGGTGCTGGATCGCGGCAGGCAACTGGCTGTCCTCGATCGAATCGAAGTAGAGCATCTGCCAGTCGATCACCGTATCGGTTTCGCGCTCCATGTCGTGCGTGATGACCGATGCGATGAAACCGAGCAACAACATGACCGAGACGGAAAACGTCACGGCATAGACCGACACGAGCCGGAACGTGCTGGAGTACCAGCGCCGCTTCGGCGCCGGCTGGACGTGATTCACGGAGGACGTCAAGGTAACGGACTCAGCCAAGAATGTAGCCGGCACCGCGTACCGTCTGGATCATCTGCTTCGCGTCGGGCGGATCGATCTTCTTGCGCAGCCGGCCCATGTGCACTTCGATCAGGTTGGTGCCGGGATCGAAGTGATAACCCCATACGGCCTCGAACAGCATCGTCCGCGTGATGGTCTGCCCGGCGTTGCGCATCATGTATTCGAGGACGCGGTATTCGGTCGGCAACAGCGCGATTTCCTCGCCGTCGCGAAACACCTTGCGCGAGATCAGGTCGAGCTTGAGCGGGCCGACGCTCAGGGTCGTGTCGAACGGCGCCGGCGCGCTCTGGCTCCGGCGCAGCAGCACCTCGAGGCGCGCCGCCATTTCCTCGGGATCGAAAGGTTTGGTCAGGTAATCGTCACCGCCCGCACGCAGGCCGCGAACCCGTTCGTCGACATCGCCGAGCGCGCTCAGCATCAGCACGGGCGTGCGCACGCCGACGCTGCGCATCGTGGTCAGGATCGTGAGGCCGTCGACGACGGGCAACATCCGGTCGAGCGTGATCACGTCGAATTCGTTGCCGAGCGCGCGGGCCATGCCGTCGCGTCCGTTCGCGACCCATTCGACCGTGAAGCCGCGGCCTTTCAGCTCTCTTACTATTTCGTTCGCGGTGATTTCGTCGTCTTCGATCGTGAGTACGTGCGCCATGGCCGCACCATTCTCGGCCGGCTTGTTGGGCAGGGCCGGTTGGTTACCCGGCGAAATTGATGGTGCCATATACGATTCTCGTCTTCAGCGAAGGGCAGTGCACGCTTCGACATCCGACGGCCGATCGCGTTCGGATGGAGACTACACGCGCGTGCGTAAATCGTGCGCGTCGACTTCATGAAGAAAATTTCATATACGGCGATGCCGCGGCGCAGCCATTGCCCGCCGGGGCGGCAGGTGCCCGCGAACGGTCCCGCACTCGAAGCGTTGCGACACGATGCCGCACGGCCCGCTGCCATCAGGCGCGCACGGTTGCGGTCGATCGCCTTCGACCGCTGGAAACGACGCGTGCAATCAACCCTGTTGCGGCGCCCCTTCAGCCTTGTCGACTCGACGGGATGCGACACGATGCGCGGCATCCTCCGCACGATGCAGGCGTTCGACCTTCGTATGCGCGAGCGTCGCATCGGCAATCGCGAGCCCCGTTCCCTGAACCTTCGCGAACACCAGCGCCGGTGAGCACACCAGCGCGACGAGCGCGGCCATCCTGACGATCGTTTTCATTGCATTACCCCGATGCGGGCCGCGCCATGCGCAGCGCCGATTGATCACCGGCTCGACGATACGCATGTGCCGCTAACCATTCGGCAGCACGCACGTGAAGGATTCTTTAACGTCCGGTGCGCGCGGCGACGCGGCCCTCCGGCACGGCGAATCCGCATAAAACTTGTTTCATCTTCGCGCTGCCGTTTCGATACGGCGCGGTGCCTAACCTACGTCCTGCAGTCGACGTTGGCATCCCACCGTACGGCCCGTTCACAACGCTTCCCAGGAGTCGAAGATGAATCACCCCGCCCGTTACCTCGCCTGTGCCGCCCTGCTGGTATTGAGCGTCTCCGCGCACGCTGCGCCGAAGCTCACGTCGGCGCAGTGCAACGACTATCCGTTCGTCCACACGAAAGGCCCGGTCTCCCATCGGCAACTGATCAACGAGCTGAACGAACTGGAGGCGGTGGGTTACAACCCGTCGTCGGGCGACGAGAGCAGTTACCCGGACGATATCGACTCGGCGCAGGCGCGCCTGATGCAGCAGTATCAGAAGGACTGCGCCGGCGCGGCCAATACCGTCGCATCGAACGGCAACTGACACGCTACCGGCAACCGATCTCCGAGTTTGCGCGCGTGCCTGACGGCCGCGCGCTTTTTTTCATGAGCCGGCCGATCACCGTGTGCGGCCATCCGCGGGTTTGTCCTGCACGTAGTGGCCGACCTTGAAATACAGCGAGATGCCGCGCCATGAATCGACTGCATGGTCGAAGGTTCGCGTCGATGCGGCCGAATCGCTTCGGATGTGACTCCGGGAGCCGCTGCACGAAAGCCATGAGAATACCCGCGGTGCTCCCTGGTCGACATCGGACGACGAGAAGATGCGTCCGCAACGCTCCCCGCCTTCAACCCTTCATCCGAGGCGCCACGATCCGCGCAAAAGCCTGCGCGAGCACGGTAGGTTCGATCGGCAACACCAGCGCGCAAACCGACTTCGCATCGTCATCCGAAATCGGCACGAATGCGACACCGTCGACGCCGAGACCGGCCATCCGCCGCGGCACGATCGCGATGCCCTGCCCGGCCGCGACGAGATTCAGCATCGATGTCTTCGGCGACACGATTCTGGCGGCGGTCGGCACGAACCCGCGCTTCAGGCAAAGATCGAGCACGACGCGCGCCAGACCGCCCCGCTCGCGATGCACGGCCGATACGAACGGTTCCCGTTGCAGCCGCGATATCGTCATGCGCTTTCGTCCGGCGAGCGGATGATCGACCGGCAATGCAACGCACAGCCGCTCGGCCGCGAGTTCGACGAAACGCACCCGCGCATCGCGCCGAAGCACCGGCAACCGGACGATGCCGACATCCGCATTGCCGTTCGCGATTTCCGATACCTGTTCCTCCGACGACGCCCGGTCGAGATCGATGCGCGCGCCGGGGCAATCGCGCATGAAGCGGTCGAGATCCGCCATCAGGCTGTTGACGGGAATCGTGCTGGAATGCAGCAGCCGCAGCACGCCCGCTTCGCCGCGCGACAGTTGCACGCCTTCGTCGGCGGCGGCGGTCAGCATCGCCGGAACCGACGCGACGCGATCGCGGTACACGGCCCCGGCCGGCGTGAGCCGCACACCCCTCGGCTCGCGCTCGAACAGCATGAACCCGAGTTCGTCCTCCAGCTGACCGATCTGCCTGCTGAGGGCCGACTGCGCGATGTAGAGCGCGGCCGCGGCCGGCGTGAAGCCGCCGAGATCGGCCACGGTCAGGAAGTACTGGATTTGCCTCAGGGATGGCATGCCGAAACGAGATGGATAAGCGCCGAATTTGATATTTGTCTTATACCGGGGTGCTCCGCAGAATGGAAGTCTTCCGGGCCGAAATCGCGAAATCGCGATGAAAGCCAGCGCCTTCCGGAGCATTCGATGTCAGCGACTACCCTTCTGTCGTACCTTCTCGTCGTTGCCGCCGGCGTCAGCGTCGCGTTGCAGCAAGTGCTCAACGCGAACCTGCGCGCGCAACTGGGTTCACCGTGGTGGGCCGGATCGGTGAGCTATCTCGTCGGCCTGATCGTGATGCTTGCCGTCGCGATGCTCGCGCCGTCGCCGCGCCTCGGCGGCGTGCTCCCGGCGACAGGCTCGTGGTTCAGCTGGACAGGCGGGTTTTTCGGCGCCGTGTTCGTCGGCGTCGCGGTGCTGATGGTGCCGCGGCTCGGCGCGGCGACGACGCTTGCGCTGATCGTCGTCGGGCAGATGGTCGGCGCGCTCGCATTCGATCATTTCGGCCTGTTCGGCGTCCGGCAGCATTCGGCCGGCCTGATCCGCATCGCCGGCGCCGCATGCCTCATCGTCGGCGTCGTGCTCGTGCGCGCGTGACACGCGAAGCGAACGCGTGCCCGGCCGGGCATCGAATCCCGGTCGCGCCGACCGTTCAGCCCGACGCGCGGTGCGGATTGCAGTCCGCCACGTATTCCGCGTGCTCGCCGTTCACGCTCACGACGAGCGTCGCGTGGCAGGTATCGTCCGGCCCGACGCTCAGTTGCATCGTCCCGAGCGGCTTGTCTTCACCGTCGGCGAGCCGCGACTGGCCAGAGCGGGTGAGCGTGACCGAACCTGTCCCGCCGGCCTTCGTCACCAGCAGGCGATAGGACAGATCGAGCGACGCGGCCGCGCGCACATGCGGCACGATGTTCACGCCGCCAGCACTGGCGGCAATGTCGAAATAGGCATTCAGATCGTGAATTCCAACCATGATCGCTCCGTGTCGAACGACGCGCGATCGGCGCACAACGCGATACGCCGGCCGCGCATGAAACAAAAAAAGCCGAACGGGCGACCGTTCGGCTTTCCTCCCGTACCGGCGATGCTCAGTGCTGCTTGATCGTCGCGGTGTTGTTGAAGCCGTTCTGGCTGATGTTCGCGTAGTTGTAGCTGCCTTGCTGCTGCAACGTCGCGTTGTTGTTGTAGCCGATCTGCGTCACGTAACCCTGGTTACCCGTACCGGACACTTGCGACGCGTTGATGATGTTGGACCCGCCGATCTGCACGAGCGCCAGCGTATCGTCCGCACCGAACTGCGTTGCGTTGGCCAGGTTGCCGACATCCCCCGACTGGTTCACCGACAGCGTCGAGTTCGACGCGGACTGCGTCACGTACGCGAAGTTGCTCGCCGAATCCTGCTCGATCGATGCCTTCGAGTTCGACGAACCGGTCTGCAGAATCGTACCGATGTTGTTCGCGGCGGTCTGCGTGATGGTCGCGGTGTTCCCGTAACCGAACTGCTGCGTGATCGCAGCCGTGTTCGACGCGGCCGACTGGTTGATCGTCGCGGCATCGGCGTAATCGAACGACTGGTTCACCGTCGCATTGTTGTTGTCGGCCGTCTGCGTGATCGAGGTCGTATTGCCGATCGCCGCGAACTGGTTCACCGTGGCGGTGTTGCCGCTCACGCCGCCCGACTGCGAAATCGTCGTCGTGTTGCCGCCGCCGAACGACGAATTCACGTTGGCCGTCTCGGTGCCGTTCTGGGTCGTCGTGACCTTGTCGCCGACCTCGACGAGCTGCGTCACGGTCGCGTTGGTCAAGCCGCCCGTTTGCGTGATCGACGTCGTGTTGCCGCCGCCCCAGTTCGTCTGCACGGTCGCCGTGCCGAGCACACCCGTCTGCGTGATGCCGACGTTGTTGCCGATCGTGTCGGCCTGCGTCACGGTCGCGTTGTTGAGCGCCGCGAACTGGCTCGACGAGCCCTGATTGATCGTGACCGTGTTCCAGCCGCCGCCTTGCTGCGAGATCGATGCGCTGTTGCCGAACGCGTACTGGTTGATGGTGTTGGTGTCGTACTGCGCACCGCCCGTGTAGGCCGACACCGTTTCGGTCACGTTCGCCGAGAAGTCGCCGCCGCCGAACTGGTTCACGTAGTTCTTCTCGTTCGAGGTGCCCGTCTGCGTCACGTTCACGCTCGAGTACGGCTGCGCCCAACCGGAGAACTGCTGGATCACGGTCGTATCGCCCGACCCGCCCGTCGTCGACACCGAAGCGACGAACGGATACAGCGGCGGGGAAGCAAACGCGGATTGCGTAATCGACACCGAATCGCCCGTCGTCGCCGTCTGCTCGACGGTCGCCATGTTGTAGTTACCGGTTTGGTTCACGTTCACCGTGTTGCCCGACGAATCGGCATGTGCCGCGGCCGACGCGAACGCCAACACCGCCATTGCGATTGCAGACTTGGTCACCATCATTTTTTGCTCCTGATTCGAAAGAAAATTTGCCGGAAAAGACTGGCCTTTCCCGACACCCCCGCCAGTTGAGGTTGCCCCCACCTTCTACAACACGTCACACCTGCATCAATGCGTCAGCACCGTGGCCCGCGCCCCGTTGCCCGACTGAATCACCTGGATCCCGGTGTTCGAACCGCCCTGCACGAGGTTCACCGAGTTGTTGCTGCCGTTCTGCGTGACGCGCGCCGACAGCGACGTGCCGTTCTGCGTCGCGTCGACCGAATTGCCTGCGCCGTTCTGCTGCACCACCAGCGTGTTGGCCGTGCCGCGCTGGGTCGCGTTCAGCGTGTTGCCGCTGCCGGCCTGCGACGCGACCACCCAGTTCTGCGCGCCGATCTGCCGCGCGACGATCGAATTGCCGTAGCCGGCTTGCCCGAGCAACGCCCCGTTCCTGCCGGCCTGGTCGAGCGATACGGCGTTGCCGCTGCCGACCTGCCGGACCGATACGATGTTGCTGTAGTCGAACGCGGGCTCCGGCGGCCCCAGATCGTCGAAAGGCACCGGCGCACCTGCCGCGGCCTGCGCCGCCGCAGCGAGCGACACCGCTGCCAGCACCCGCCACGCGAGACGCGCGCGCACACGTTGATTACGCTGTCGATTCATCCTGTTTCTCCGCGGCCTGATGCCGGTTAATGACTGGACACGCCCTGGCGATCGACCTTCTGCGGGTCGTACGCCGTATTGGCGTCCTCCATGTCCTGCGCGTACTGCCGGTCTTCCTGCAGATACCGCTGCATCGTCGGGTCATACCAGTCCTGCTCGTTCTTCAGCACCCAGGTCTGGTTCTCGACGCCCTGGACGATCAGGTGCGTCAGCGCCGACTCGATCGCTTCGTTGACGCAGATCTGCGCGGGCTCGTTACGCGTCAGCCCGGCTTCCGCCTGCAGCAGGTCCTTAAATCCGACGAAGCGATAGATGCCGGTATCGACCTGATACGAATAGACGGTCTTGGTGGTCGATACGCTGTTGAGCACCTGGCCGGTCCGGATATCGATCGCGCGCAGGTTGACCGTGACCTGATCGATCCGGTATTGAGTGGACCCGCTGATCCCGAGATAGGCCACGCCGGCGCCGCCGGTGCGCACGTTCGTGTCGTAGCCGACGATGCCGCCCTCGAGGACGATGTTGGCCGGCATGAGCGGCGCCATCCCGTCGTTCTGCGCCTTCTTCGCGTCCGTTCCGTCGACCGCGCGCATGATTTTTCTTTCGGTCAGCAGATCCTGAAGGTTCTCGCGCTCGACCGGCGTGAACCAGCCCGAGTCGCGCATCGCCTTGACGAGGAACGACGCGCCGCCTTGCGTGACCTGCGACGAGAACGAGCTGTCCGGCGATGCCTTGTACTGGCCCGTCAGATCGCGAAAGCCGTACACGGCGGCGACGATCTTCCCCTTCGGCGGCGGCAGGTGGGTCAGGTCGCGCGTGGTACGCGTCGGCGGCGTCAGCGTCGCGTTGCTCGCGGCCGGCATCGGGCGCGTGACGCATCCGACCATCGACAGCACCAGCGCCGCCCCAGTGCGGCGCGCGTGATCCCCGTCGCGCGGCGCGCGGTGTGAGTCATTTTTTTCATGGTCTTCCCGATCGCTTTTTCGATTTATTGGCCGTTGCTCACGATGAACGTGGAGGTCGCCCCCGTCGTCTTGTCCGTCGTCGTCACCTGGAGGTTGCCGTTGCCGGCCTGGCTCACGACGATCGTGAAGTTGCCCGTGCTGATCGTCCCCGGCTTGAGCTCGCCATTGGTGCCGACGATCGAGTTGGTCACCGAGCTGGCCACGCGCGACAGGATCGCCTGCTGCAATTGCGCGTTGAACTGGTCGAGCGACGACTGCGAGCTCAACCCCGATGACGACAGCGAAGGATCGGTGTGCTTGTTCTGCGCGTTGGCTTCGTTCAGGAGGTTCGGGCCATTGGCGGGATTGCCGCCGAAGTTCGGGTTGTTCGGCGTATAGACGAGCGCCGATGCCGACGCAAACGTCGACGCCGACATCATCGCAATCAGTAGGACTAATTTTTTCCTTTTCATATCAAGGCTCTCCTCGTTCCTTCACACCATTCGTTGATTAAATCTCGTCTTTCGCCAGATCGGCATCGGGAAACAGCAGATTCGACAGGTCATCCTGGATGACGGTCTGAAAGGCCAGGTTGGCGGCGCTCTCCGCCACCCCGCGGACGTTCGAGCGTGCGATCGGCAGGAAGGTCTGAAACACGCGCTTCTGCTGAAACTCGACCCAGATCAGGCTGCCGTATCGCCCCGACGGGCGTTCGTGAACGGCGATCACGTAGCGTTCGCTCAACGGAATCTCCGTCCATGCGCGCGAGAAATAGGTATAGAAATCGCGGCCGGCGAGCGTGACGGCGTCGGTGGTGACGGTACCGCCGAGCCGGTCTTCGGGCAGCACCTTGCGGGAAGCAGTTTGGGCAGCGCGCGATGCGGCGCCGGTGGGCGGCTTCGGCGCCACGGTGACGCCCGGATTCGCGGCCGGCGCAGGCGGCTCCATCGCACGCTCGGAATTCAGCAGCGTCGATGGCGGAGCGATGGGATGGCCGACAGGCGCGGCACCCGACGGCGAGAGGTCGATCGTGTCCTGCGCGCGGGCCGTCGCCAATATCGACAGGCACAACAACGCGCATCCTGCAGTCAGCAGGCCTGAACTCGATTTCATTTTCCCCAACCCCCGGTTTGATTTGTACGATCTATGACGCCGGCTTGTGTTTCGTTTTTAACCGGCCTTCGTCGAGCGCGATGCGGCACATGGGTCGTTGAAGGAGCAAGAGGCGTGCCTGGCGAGAATCGATTTACCGCACGTTATTTTCCCGAAAGACAACCATTTCGAATTACAAGATTTTTTTCATGTAAAACGTTTGCGAACCATAAATCGATAATAAGCATTCTTATTTGAACGATCGTTCGCAGCATAACTTCATATCAATATGCTGATTTTTCCTGCGTTTGAAAACCTCGGGGCACGTAACGTAACGTCCCGGCACGGGCACATCCGTAACGACACGGCGTAACGTCGTGTCACGAAAGGATAATCGTCAGACCAAAGCCGGTTCTGCCATCTGGCGCAAGTCCGAACGGCCGGTCAATAAACATCTGTTGATATGATGAATATGTCGCGAGCGTGGCACTTCAAAGCATGCACGGCAAGCAGTGCGAATATAGTTATTTTATTTATTTAAGAGAGCGCTTTAAGTCACGGGGAAATAACGTGAATTTCGCGTCGGCCCGGTTTCGGCGAAGAGCCGCGTACGACAACGCTCACAACCCAAAACGGCTCGTTATTACCGTACAGGAAAGCGCCGATGCGATCACGTGAATCCCTGCCGCGCCCGCGGCTATCAGACGCGGTGCTTCAACCCGACCGTCACCGACGGTTGCCGGTCGTCTGCACGTTGCCTGTATACATAATGCCGGTGCGCGCGTTCCCGACCCGCAGCAACGCCCGCCCGCATTTACGCGTAATTCATCATCACCGACTTGCTTTCCGTGAACTGGTCGATCACCGCGCGGCCCAGCTCCCTGCCGAAGCCCGACTGCTTCATCCCGCCGAACGGCATCGCGTTGTCGAGCATCGAGTGGCAGTTAACCCACACGGTGCCGGCCGCAATGCGCGGAATGAGCTTGTGAATCGCGGAAAGATCGTTCGACCAGATGCTCGCGCCGAGCCCGTAGGGCGTGTCGTTCGCGAGTTGCACGGCCGTATCGACGTCGTCGAACGGCATCGCGACGAGCACCGGCCCGAAGATTTCCTCGCGTACGACCCGCATCGCATGCGTCGTATCGACCAGCACGGTCGGTTCGACGAAGAAGCCCGGCCCGTCGATTGCGCGACCGCCTGCCGCCGCGCGCGCGCCTTCGTCGAATCCCGAGCCGATATAACCGCACACGCGCTCGCGCTGCTTCGCCGACACGAGCGGGCCGATCTGCGTCGACGGGTCCATGCCCGGGCCGATCTTCAGGCTCGCGGCGATCTGCGCGACACGCTCGATCACGCCGTCGAACACCTTTGCATGGATGTACGCGCGCGAGCCGGCCGTACACACCTGCCCCTGGTTGAAGAAGATCGCATTCGCGACGCCGAGCGCGGCCTTGTCGAGATCGACGTCGGGCAGCACGATCACCGGCGACTTGCCGCCGAGTTCGAGCGACATCCGCGTCATGTTGTCGAGCGCGGCATGGCCGATCGTCTTGCCCGTCTGCGTCGAACCGGTGAACGCGATCTTGTCGATGCGCGGATCGCGCGACAGCGCCGCGCCGGCCGTATGACCGTAGCCGGTGACGATGTTGACGACGCCATCCGGGAAGCCGGCTTGCTGGATCAGTTCGCCGAGCCGCAACGCGCTCAGCGGCGTGTCTTCCGCGGGCTTCAGCACGACCGTGCAACCGGTCGCGAGCGCGGGTGCGAGCTTCCATGCGGCCATCAGCAGCGGGAAATTCCATGGAATGATCGCGCCGACCACGCCGACGGGTTCCTTGCGCGTATAGGTGAAGACTTCGCTGTCCGGCAGATACGGCATGCCCGCGTCGATCACGCTGCCTTCGATCTTCGTCGCCCAGCCGGCCATGTAGCGAAAGCACTGCGCGGCCATCGCGACGTCGAGCCCCTGCGCGACCATCACCGGCTTGCCGTTGTCGAGCGATTCGATTTCGGCGAGTTCGCGCGCATTGGCTTCGATCAGGTCGGCAAGCGTCAGCAGCAGGCGCTCGCGGTCGGTCGTCTTCGCCGTGCGCCACGGCCCCGCATCGAATGCGCGTCGCGCGGCGGCGACTGCCTGCTGCACGTCGCGCTCGTCCGCCTCGGGCACGCGCGAAATCACGGTGCCGTCGGCCGGGTTCACGACGTCGAGCAGGCGGCCCGACGCGCCGTCGGTCCACTCCGCGCCGACCAGCATCTTCTTCGGCTTCGCGAGGAACGCGCGTGTTGCATCGAGCAACGGGAAGGTGTCGTTCGTCTCCATGATCTTTTTTCCTTGAATGAGTCGGTCAGTAGCGGTCGGTCACACCGTCGATGCCGCGTTCGTGCAGCGCGCGGACCAAACCAGCGCGCACGGTCGCGACGTCGGAAAAGGCGGGCCGGCGGTGCGCGGCGACTTCGGCCGCCGTATAAGGCTTGAAATCGCGCGGCAGCGCGTCGCGGTTCATCGTCGTGAGCACCCAGTTGAGCACGTCGGCCAGTTCCTGATCCGACAGCGCCGAATTCGATGCGCCGGGCACGCGCATCACGTATTCGCGGCCCGCCGGCAGATGCGTGAAATAACCGAGCGAGTTCGACAGCGGCGGCACCTTGCCGGGAATGCCGCCGCCCGTCGCCGTATGGCAGCCCATGCAATTGAGCACCCAATGCTGCCGCGCAAGCACCGCATCGGCCGCGCTTTCAGCCTGCGCGGGCGACGCGGCCGCGCAGGCGGCAGCGCAGGCCAGCAGCAGCGGCGCCAGGCGAGCGCTCCGCACCACTGCCTTCGCCGGCACGTGCCGGGCGCCCGGCATCGGCTCGCCAGCGCGCGATGCACGGGCGACCTTCACAGGCCCAGCCCCTTGATCACCGTCTCGCGTTGCGCATGAACGGCCGTGCCGTCCATTTCGGTTGCGCGCGCCGCGCGGATATCGGCGGCCGTGAACGGCTTCGCGCCGCCGTGCTTCGCGTTGAGGTCGAACACGACGTAGTTGAGCACGTTCGCGATATCGTCGTCGCTCGCGCTCGCAAACGACGGCATCTTGAAGTTGTAGCTCTTGTCGCGCACCTTGATCTCGCCGAACATCCCGTGCAGCAACGTCGCGACCAGTTGCACGCGGCCCGGCGCAGCAGCGGAGTACTTGCCCGGATACTCGGTCAGCGGCGGCGCCAGGCCGTCCTGCCCCTTGCCGCCCGCCTGGTGACACACCGCGCACTGCGCGTCGAACACGCTCTTGCCGGCCGGGTAATGCACGGCCTGCTGCGCGCCGGCGATGCCCGGCAACGCGATGGCCGCGACCGTCGCGATACAGGCGGCCGCGATCTTGCCTGCTTGCTTCACTTTCATTGCTTTGCCGCTCCGAGCAGAACCGAAACCGAACAGTGGTAATTCGAATTACCGTTCGCCATGCACCAGTTGATGTCGTTGTTCAGCGACAGCTTGTACAGCGGCTTCTCGCGCTCGTTGCGATTGCAGAAGCACTTGCCGCACGACGTCTTGCCGCAGCAGTCGTTGTACGACACGATGTAGTCCGACCCGTCGTGCGGATTCCGGCAGGTGCCGATCCACGTGATCGGCGAAGGCGTCGTGCCCGGCGGGCAACTGCTCGACGTGCCGCCGCAGCAACTGCACAACCAGCCGTCGATCGCGCAGTATTTCCAGTAATCGCAGCTCATCGGATCGTCGCTCGCGCCCGATGCAGCCGCGCCGCCGGAAGCCGCCGACGCGCCCGACGCCGCATCGGCCGCATACGCGGTGCGGTCGACTGGCAGCAGCGGCAGCATCGCCGATCCCACCAGCACCTTGCCGAGCCTGGCCATCGCGCTGCGCCGCGAACTGTGCTGCGCGACGCCGCGCGCCGACCGCTCGAACCATGAATCAAACAGGCCCATGTCGTTGTTCTCCCCTGACGTTGAAAAAGGTTCGGCCGGTCATGCGTGCTGCGCGTGAGCGTCGTGGCTGTGATCGCCGTGCACGAACTGCTGGAGCGATGCGACGCCGCGCTCCTTCGCTTCGAACAGGCTCTCGAGATGCTCGCGCGTGTTGACGAGCCCCTTCGCGCGCACCGTGCCGGTTTCGTCGAGCAGCACCGCATACGGCAGCTTGCCGATCTGGTACGCGAGGCCGAGCTCCTGCGACAGCACGTACGGGAAGCGCCCGAGGTTCTGCTTCTGCGCGAAACGCGTGTGTTCGTCGAGATCGCCGTCGCTCGCGAGCACGACGTTGACCGGCGTCGATTCGCTCGACTGCAGCGACGGCAGCAGCGGCAACAGCTTCTTGCAGACCGGGCACGTCGGCGACAGGAAGAACAGCAGCGTCGCCTTGCCCGCCGCGTCGATACCGCCGACCTTCACCTGCGAGCCGCGGATGTCGGTCAGCTCGAACGTCGGCGCGATCGCGCCGACCGCCGGCCCCTTGTCGATCATCAGCGCGCCGGCCGGCATGATGCGTTCGTACAGGATGCCGATCTGGCGCACCAGCGCGAGACAGATCGCGCCGAGCGCGAGGACGGCCACCCACAGCAGGGCGGTGGAAACGGTGAGAGCGGTTTGCATCATGAATTCCTCAGGTGGGACAGGCGCGGTACGTTGGCGAGCAGCACGTCGACGGTAAGCAGCGCACAGACGATCAGCAGTACGGAGAAGAACAACGTCAGGTAGTCGAACCACACGACGGCGCGCGTGCCCGGCTCGACGAGCGCGGTCGCGGCCAGCGCAACGAGCAGCAGTGCGCGTCCGACGTGCAGCCAGCCGATGCCGCGCGGCGCGTCCGACGCCGCACGTGTCGCGGCAAAGCCCGAACAGCCGCAGTCGATGTCGGTGTGGCCGCGCAGGATGTTGATCGCGAGCCCGGCCGCGAAGGCCAGCAACAGCGCGATCAGGCCGATCGCGCCGGCCATGCGCGTATCGGGAAACAGCAGCGCCGCGGCGCCGACGGCTTCCGCCAGCGGAATCGCGAACGCGGCGGGCGCGGTCAGCGCGTCGGGCAACAGCCGGTAGCCGGCCAGCGCCTGGCGGAACGCGGCCGGCCGGCGCATCTTCGCGAAGGCGCCGAGCAGCACGACGACGGCCGCGCCGGCCTGCGCGCTGGTGGCGAGTACGGGATCGAGGGTCATCGCGGCCTCACGGGTTGACGAGCAGCGACGACGTATTGCCGATCTGCTTCTCGACGTTCTGCAGCTTGCCGGTCGACGCATCCATCACGACGAGGTCGGACGTGCCGGTCAGGCCGTAGAACAGCGGCTTGTCGTCCGCGCTGACCTGGATCGACACGAGCGGATCGATCTTCTGCTGTGCGAGATCCCAGCGCGCGACACGCTGCTTCGACGCCAGGTCGTACACCCAGACCTGCGTGCCGGGGTCCTTGTGCGAGTGCTCGTCGCCCTTGTGCATCAGCACGTAGTAGCGGTTCTGCTTCGCCTGCACGGCCGTCTGCTGCATGCCGCCCGGGCGCCAGCCTTCGGCGCGCTCGGCTTCCGTCAGCAGCGGCCACGACGGGCCGAACGCCGGCTTGTCGCCGCTGAAATCGGCGCTGCGCACGTTGCCGCGGAACGTCGTGAACAGGTAGCCGCCCTTGTACGGCGACGCGTTGACGAACGCCGGGTCCTTGTCGACGTCGATGAACGCGTCCGACATCGTGCGCTTCGTTTCCTTGCCGTTCGCGCCGAGCGTGACGGTCAGCGCCTTGCCGCTTTCGCACAGCGCGGTGAAGCGGTCGTTGCCCGACGGATACGCGAGCACGCACGCAGCCGTGTCGATCTCCGAGAGCACCTTCTTCGAGACGGCGTCGATCACCGTCACCGATGCGGCCGGCGTGATGTTCGCCACGTACAGACGCTTGCCGTCGGCGCTGAACGCGGTGTTGTACGGCGACGGCACATGCTGCCCGTGCTTCGCCGGAATCACGATCTCGCCCGCATGATCGAGCGTCGTGTTGTCCGTCATCTCGACGACGTCGGTGCGCGTGCCGTGCGAGCCGCGCGAGAAGTAGGTCGTCGCGACGAAGCTCGTCCTGTGGTCCGGCGAGATCGCGAGCCCGGGGCCGAAGCCGCCGTCGATCTGGCCGAGCAGTTTCTTCGCGTCGGCGTCGTACACGTAGATGCGCCCGTCGGTCATCGACGGCATCGAGATGTCGACGATATAGACCTCGTGCGGATGCCACGGCGGCATCTTCTGCACGACCAGTTCTTCGGGTTTCTCCGTCGCGCGCGCACTGCCGAGCCATGCCGCAGCGAACGCCAGCGTCGCCGCGAGCGCCGCGGTTCGTCGCCTTGTCCTCATGTCGCCTCCAGTTGGGGAATCACGTAATGTGGGGCGACTGTAGTTCGACAATAAATCCCGTCAGCACCCGGACCGGCAACGCGTGCGTGCCGATTCGGGATATTGGAAATCCGCCTGAAAGGCGCGCGTGCAAGCGGCTTCCGACCCTCTGACGAATACGCGCGGAATAGCGCTCGACCTTATTGCGCCGACCGCACGGTCGGTTTAATCTTGCGCGGTCCTGCTCGATCGCCCGGAGGCGCTGTGTTCGTGTTTCACGAGATGTTCGACGACGCGGACCGGCATGCCGAGGCGCTGCGCGGCTGGAATCAGCGCTACGACCAGATCGGCCCGGGCGCGTATCGCAGCGCGGTCAAGCATGCCGTGCTGGACGGCGTGCAACTGTTCCAGGAAGCCGCGAACGTCCGCATCATCCAACGCGGAAGATTGCCGCCCGGCCATACGGTGTTCGGCATGCCGCTCACCGGCTCAGGCGCGTTCGCGTTCGGCGGCGCGCGCATCGAGCGCGGCACAATGGTGATGGCGCGCGGCGGCGCACCGTTCGAACTGCACTCGCCGGACAACATGTCGCTGATCGGCGTCGTCATCGATGCCGAACTGATGCAGCAGGTCGAGGATGCGGCCGATGTCCGCCTCGACGAAACCACGCTTCGGCGCGGCGTCGCCGAGATGCCGGCCGCCGTGCTGATGCGCGCGAGCCTGCAGATCGCCACGCAGCTCGAACGCCTGCTCTCCACACCCGATGCGTTCATCGATGCGCGTGCCCAGCGCGAGTTGCGCGGCGACATCGGCAACGTGCTCGTCGATCTCCTCACTTACCGGATGCCCGAGCCGCCGAGCCGGCTCACGCATGCGTGCCGCGCCGACATCGTGCGCCGCGTGCACGACCATGTGATCGAACACCCCGAGGCGCCGGTCGACATCCTGAGCCTGTGCGCGCAACTGCGCGTGAGCCGGCGCACGATGCAGAACAGTTTCCAGTCGGTCGTGCAGACGAGCCCGCTGAACTACGTGCGCTCGCTGCGCCTGTCGCAGGTGCGCCGCCTGCTGCTCGATACGCGGCAGGCCGACCTGCCGATCAGCGACGCGGCCGCGCGCTGGGGCTTCATCCATCTCGGGCATTTCGCGAACGCGTACAAGGCCCAGTTCGGCGAGCTGCCGTCGACCACGGCGCGCCGGTCCGTACGCGGCGCAAAAATCCGCTGAACGTCCGCAAAACCCGCGATAATCTTTCGCTGACCGTTCGACGCGCGAGAACCGGGCGCGACGTGCGCCCGCCCGATCGCCGCGTCGCGCGATGCGTGACGACCACCGGATTCCATCCCCTGCTCCGATGCCCGAGGATTTTCACTTCCTGTTGCTGCCCGGCTTCTCCGCGCTCGGCTTCATGTCCGCGGTCGAGCCGCTGCGGGTCGCGAACCGCTTTCGCACCGAGCTCTACCGCTGGCACGTGATCAGCGCCGACGGCGCGCCCGTCGCCGCGAGCAACGGCATTCCGGTGGCCGCCGAAGCTGCGTGCGCGGACGTCGCGCAGGTCGACACGGTGTTCGTCGTCGCGGGCTTCGATCCGCTCGTGTGCTACACGCGCGCACTCGGCGACTGGCTGCGCCGCCAGCACCGGCACGGTGCGACGCTCGGCGGCATCGATACGGGCAGTTTCGTGCTCGCGGAAGCCGGGCTGTTCGACGCGTCACAGCCTCTCACGCTGCACTGGGAAGCGCTGGCCGCATTCCGCGAGCGCTATCCCGGCCTGAACGCGACGCAGGAGCTGTTCGAAATCGACGAGCGGCGCATCACGTGCGCGGGCGGCACCGCGTCGATCGACATGATGCTCGACCTGATCGGGCGGCGGCACGGCGCCGATCTTGCCGCGGCGATCTCCGAGCAGTTCGTCGTCAGCCGCATCCGCCAGCGCTCGGACAGCCAGCGGCTCGAAATCGCCGCGCGCTACGGCGTGCACAACCGCAAGCTGATCCAGGTGATCGGCACGATGCAGCGGCACATGGAAAACCCGCTCGGCTCCGACGCGCTCGCGCAGGACGTATCGATCACGCGGCGCCAGCTCGAACGGCTGTTCAGCGCGACGCTGAACGACACGCCGACGCATTTCTACCTGAACCTGCGCCTCGACCGCGCACGCGAGCTGCTGCAGCAGACCGACATGAGCATCACGTCGGTGTGCGTCGCGTGCGGGTTCGAATCGCCGTCACATTTTTCCCGCACGTATCGTGCGCGGTTCGGCATGAGCCCGCGCAGCGACCGGCGCGCAACGCGCTGATCGTCGCGCGCTTTAATCACAATCCGGCGCGGTATTGCGCGTTCCTGCAGCGTTTCCTGCCGTTCGCTGAACAATGCCGGCGATTGATCGGCGGACCGAGATTACCGTCGAAAATATATTGCAATGATCTCGAAAATATTCTGTAACATACCTCGCAATTAGATAGGCAGCCTAACGAGATGAGAGCCGGGTCGCGACGCACGTCGCACCACACGGGCTGCCGAACCGACATCAATGCCGATCCGAGGGGTATGACATGACGATGCTCGCTTCGCCGTTGCCGCACCTGCCTGCCGTTCGCTTCCCTGCCCCGCCGCCTCCCTGCGTTTTCGTTTCGACTTGACACTTAGGTTTCCTTAGTCAGTCGTCGCTCCCAACACCGCCTCGCCGCACCGGTTCCATCGAACCGGCGCGCGGGCCGTGTCGTGCCTGCGCGCCACGAGCGCACGGGCGTGTCCAACCGTTGAGATGAGGATCACGTATGCAGACATCACGCAAAGCATTGCCGCTCGCCCTGGGTCTCGCGCTCGGTTTCGGCATCGTCGGCGGCGCCTTGGCCGATACCAAGGTCTCGAACCCGCAGGCGACGAGCCTGCGCGAAAGCCTGACGCGCGGCGTCGCGCCGCCCGCCGCGAAGGCCGATACGGCCGCCGGGCAGTTCCGCGCGGACGGCGTCGCCGTCACGCTGTACAACCCCGCATACCACACGAAGAAGGCCGCCGCGACACCCGCCGCCACCGCGCGCGACTTCGTCGCGTCGCAGGCGACGCAGCTCGGGCTCGACCCGGCCGCACTCGCGAGCCTCGTCGTCACATCGGAGCGCAACGATGCCGACTTCACCGTCGTGCGCCTGCAGCAGCAGTCGGCCGGGCTGCCCGTGTACGGCAGCGACATCGCGGTGACCGTCGCGAAGGACGGCCGCATCCTGTACGTCGCGAGCAACACGATCAACGGCGTGGTCGCGACGACGCGCAAGACGCAGGCCGTCGACCAGCAGCAGGCGCTCGACCGCGCACGCGCGTATCTCGGCGTCAGCGGCTTCACGAACCTGGACGCACAGCTCGTCGCGTTCGTCGACAAGGCCGGCACGCATACCGCGTGGAAGGTGCGCGGCCGCCCGCAGGACGGACCGAAAGGCGACTGGGAATTGTTGATCGATTCGGGCAGCGGCGAAGTGCTGCGCGCCGAGGACAAGGCGTTCTACGCGACCGACGGCACGGGTTTCGTGTTCCGTCCCGATCCGCTGTCCTCGACGAAAAGCAGCTACGGCAGCGCCGGTTACAAGGACAACAACGACGCCGATTCGTCTCAGCTCACCGCCGCGCGCGTACGCGTGACGCTGAAGGATCTTGCACAATCGGGCTCGCGCTACACGCTGTCGGGCCCGTATGCGGTGTGCGTCGATTTCGATGCGCCGCTCGACAAAGCCTGCCCCGTGCAATCGACGCCCGCCTTCGAGTTCACGCGCGGCAACCTGTATTTCGAGGCCGTGAACGCGTACTACCACATCGACACGTTCCTGCGCTACGTGAACCAGACGCTCGGCATCAAGGCGCTGCCGTACCAGTACACGGGCGGCGTGCAATACGACCCGCACGGCGAATCGGGCGACGACAACTCGTCGTACTCGTCGAGCAGCGGCCGGCTGACGTTCGGGCAAGGCGGCGTCGACGATGCGGAAGATGCGGACGTCGTGATCCACGAGCTCGGCCACGGCATCCACGACTGGGTGACGAACGGCGGCCTGTCGCAACAGGAAGGCTTGTCGGAAGGCACCGGCGACTATCTCGCCGCCGCATACAGCCGCGACTTCAACCAGTGGAGCCCGACCGACGCGCAGTACCACTGGGTCTACAACTGGGACGGCCACAACGAATACTGGGGCGGCCGCGTGACCAACTGGAACGTCGGGCGCACCTATGCGCAGGCGCGCGGCGCGGAGATCCACACGGCCGGCCAGTACTGGGCATCGTGCAACCTCGTCGCGCGCGACGCGATCGGCGCGCAGGCGATGGACAAGGCGTTCCTGAAAGGGCTGTCGATGACCAACGGCTCGACCAACCAGAAGGCCGCCGCGCAGGCCGTGCTGACGGCCGCCTCCGCGCTCGGCTACAGCAACGCGCAGCTCACGGCGATCGGCAATGCGTACAACAAGAGCTGCACGTACGGCGTGACCGTGCCGCAGAAATCGTAATTCCGCAGCAGGCGGGGGCGCATCGCACGACCTGCGGCGCGCCCTCCTCCTCGACATCGTTACCCTCGCGAGATCGAACATGCCTACTCTGAAACTCACCCATCTGAGCGCCGCGCTGGGCGGCATCCTGTTGACCGCCGCCGCGCATGCGGCGCCCGTGTGGATCACGCTCGGCGATGCGGCGTTCCGCCAGCTTCAACGCATCGACGCAGGCGCGACCGCGCAATACAGCACGACCGTCGACGCCGGCAAGACGGCCGACGGCGCCGCGCGCCGCGAAACCGTTCACGTCGTCGAAATCGACGAGGCGCAGCTCGGCGAGCTTGCGCACGCCGTCCACCACACGCGCGGCCACGGGCCCGGTTATGTCGTGCACGACTCGTTCGCCGAAGCGCGCCAGGCGTTGCAGCCGTTACCCGCGTCGCTCGCGAAGCTGGCCGCGGCGCCGGTGTACAAGGTGTCGAACGCGCCGCAGATCGGCACGTGGCTCCAGCAACTTCAGGCCAGCAACATCGTCGGCACGATCACGTCGCTGTCCGGCTTCACGAACCGCTACTACACGACGTCGCACGGTGTGGCCGCGTCGGACTGGCTCGCGCTGCAATGGAAACAACTGGCAGGCTCGCGCGCCGACATCACCGTCGAGCAGTTCGCGCATACGGGCTTTCCGCAGAAGTCCGTGATCCTGACGATTCGCGGCAGCGATCCGGCTGCGGGCACCGTCGTGCTGGGCGGCCACCTCGATTCGACCGTCGGCCGCACGACGGAGAACACGCGCTCGCCCGGCGCGGACGACGACGCGTCGGGCATCGCGAGCCTCACCGAGGCGCTGCGCGTGCTGCTGGCGAACGACTACCGGCCGAAGCGGACGATCAAGTTCGTCGGGTATGCAGCCGAGGAAGCCGGGCTGCTCGGATCGAAGGCGATCGCGAAGCAGTTCCGCGCACAGAATGCGAACGTGGTCGGCGTACTGCAGCTCGACATGACGAACTACAAGGGCGATCCGAAGGATATCTATCTGATCACCGACTACACGAACGCCGCGCAGAACACTTACCTGACGAACCTCGCGAAGACCTACCTGCCGGAACTCGCGATCGGCACGTCGCAGTGCGGGTATGCGTGCTCGGATCACGCGTCGTGGAATGCGCAGGGTTATCCGGCATCGTTCCCGTTCGAGGCCGACCAGAACGACAGCCCGTACATCCATACCGTGAACGACACGCTGGAGAATTCGGACCGGCAGGCGAACCATGCGCTGAAGTTCGGCAAGCTCGCGCTGGCCTATGCGGTCGATCTCGGCGGCGTGAGCGGCGCGACGGTCAAACCCTGACCGTTTCGCATCGAGCCGTCGTTCGCTGCAAGGAAGAAACGGGCGCCCGCCGCGCGGGCGACCGTTTCAGCGCGTTTTCCCCTTCCGGATAGAATCGTCGTTCGACCACTTCGCCACGCGCCTCCCGCCATGACCGACATCACCGGCTCCCTCGACGATCTCTCGCCCGCCCGCGTCACGACCGCATTCGATCTGCCCGGCCACACGACCGTTCGCGCGCTCGGCGTCGCGCAGGGCATCATCGTGCGCTCGCGCTCGATCGTCGGCTCGTTCGGCGCATCGCTGCAGACGATCTTCGGCGGCAACATCACGCTCTATACATCGCTGTGCGAGAAAGCCCGCCAGCAGGCATTCGACAAGATGCTCGCGGACGCGCGCAAGCTCGGCGCGAACGCGATCGTCGCGATGCGCTACGACTCGACCGAGATCGGCTCGGGCGTGACCGAAGTGATCTGCTACGGCACGGCCGTGCGCGTGACGCAGGGCGCGTGATGCGCGTCACGCGTCGCGCTCGAGCGACTTCATGTTCGTCAGTTGCGGAAACAGCCGCATCCACGTAAGCGCAACCGCGATCGTCGCCGCGCCGCCGACGACGATCGCCGTCGGCGCGCCCCACCATGCGGCCGTCACGCCCGATTCGAATTCGCCGAGCTGATTCGACGTGCCGATGAACAGCGAATTGACCGCGCTCACGTGCCCGAGCATGTCGTCGGGCGTACGCAGTTGCACCAGCGACAGGCGCACGACGACGCTGACCACGTCCGATGCGCCGAGCGCGGCCAGCGCAACGAGCGACAGCGCGAAGTGCCGCGACAACCCGAACACGATCGTCGCGATGCCGAACGCGATCACGCCGCCGAACATCGCACGGCCCGGCCGCCCCCTCAACGGAAAGCGCGTGAGCCACAGCGTGCCCGCGAGCGCGCCGACCGCGGGCGCCGCACGCAATGCGCCGAGCCCCCACGGCCCGACCTGCAGGATGTCGCGCGCGTAGATCGGCAACAGCGCGGTCGCGCCGCCGAACAGCACCGCGAACAGGTCGAGCGACAGTGCACCGAGAATCGCCGGCTCGCGCCGGATGAACGCGATTCCCGAAAACACCGAGCGCAGCGTGACCGGCTCGCGTGCGGGTGGCGCACTGCGCAGCGGAATCGTGCCGCTCAGCATCGCCGCGATCGCGAATGCCACGACGCTCGTGCCGAAGGCGACCGGCGCGCCGAGACCGTAGAGCAAACCGCCGAATGCGGGACCAAGGATCTGCGCGGCCTGGTTCGCGGATGTCGACAACGCAGTCGCGCGCGGCAGGTCGGTGCGCGGCACGACGGCAGGCAGCAGCGACGATACCGATGGCGACTCGAACGCGCGGGCCGTGCCGACCACCGCCGCGAGCGCATAGACGGCCGGCGCGGCCAGCCACCCTTGCACGGCGCCGAGCAGGAACACGCCGGCGGCCAGCGCCTCGACGCCCTGGCAGATCGTCGCGATGCGCCGTCGGTCGTAGCGGTCGGCCACCTGCCCGACGACGAGCGTCAGCGCGAACATCGGCACGAACTGCGCGAGGCCGACGAGACCGAGCGCGAAGGCGCTGTGCGTGAGCGCGTAGACATACCAGCCGATTGCGACCGACAGGATCTGGAAAGCCAGCGACGACATCACGCGCGTGCCCCAGAAGCGCTGGAACGGCGCGTGGCGGAACAGGTTCGCGGGTAAGGGAGAGACGGGGCTGGAGTCGGGTAAGGGCGTGGTCATCGGGGTCTGGCGGCCGGCGGTGCGTGAAGCCCGTATGCGCCACCGGTCGGGTCATTGCCAAGTGGCGATGATAGGGCAAATGCGGAAAATCGACCCCGCACGTCCGCACGTATGCCGGCACGCAGGCAAGCGGCATGGCCCCCCATCCGCGTCACGTCACGCGTCATCACGCCGATCGCGGGCCCCGTCAGCCCGGTGCCGACGCGCGCGTCCACCCTCAACCCGATCCTTCACCGACCCAACCCGCCGCACAAAAAAAAAAGCGCGAACCGCAGTTCGCGCCAAAGAGAGACCTCGCTGAAGAAGTCATTGCCCCACACCACCCCGCTCAGAACGAATGCCGCATCCCGATCCGCACGTCGGCCTGCGTCTGCGTCGTCGACGGCGTGAAGCTGTAGCCGACCACCGCATCGACGCCTTGCGACGCGCGCACGTAATCGCCGGAGATATACACGTCCGTGCGCTTCGACAGCAGGTAATGCAGGCCCGCCGTGCCCTGGTTCCAGTGATGGCCTTCGAAGCGCGTGTGCTGGTAGCCCGCGATCAGGCTCAGCGCCGGCGTGAACTGGTACAGGCCGCCGC
Organism: Burkholderia stabilis; assembly: GCF_001742165.1. NCBI lineage: Bacteria > Pseudomonadati > Pseudomonadota > Betaproteobacteria > Burkholderiales > Burkholderiaceae > Burkholderia > Burkholderia stabilis. Next base: position 1,684,307 of record NZ_CP016443.1, read on the forward strand.
CTTCATACACCTGCATGTGCGACGACTGGCCGAAACCCTTGATCGTCGTGTACGAGAAGTTGGCGTCGAGCGTCAGCTTGCCGATCGTGTAGCTCGAGCCGATGCCGAACGTGCCCTGGCTGTCGACGTCCATCGGCGTGTTCGCGAACAGGTCGGTGCGTGCGCCGGTCGCCGGATCGACGGTGACCGTCTGCTGGCCGAGGAACGTGTGCGTGCCGATCATCGCGTACGGGTCGAACGCGTAGATGCCGTTCGGGTTGTTCAGGCGCGTGTACGCGGCGCCGATCGAGAAGTCGCCCTTCGTGTAGCTCGCGCCCGCGCTCCATGCGCTGTTGCGGTGGAAGTTGCCCGCGACGTTGCCGAACGAGTACATCGCGCCGAACTTGAAGCCGCTGAGGTCGTTCGACAGGAACTTCACCGAGTTCGGCAAGCGGTCGCCGTTGAAGCGGTCGAAGTCGCCCTGGTGGATCGCATAACCGCTGCCCCACGCCGAGATGTTGTAGATCGACACGAGTTCGTTCGTGATGTCGAGCTGGTTGCCGAACGACAGCGTGCCCCAGTCGTTCTGCAGGCCGACATACGCCTGCCGGCCGAATTCGGCGCCGCCGAAGCCGAGTTGCCCGTTGCCGAGGCGGAAGCCGCTCTCGAGGGTGAACACGGCCTTCAGACCGCCGCCGAGGTCTTCGGTGCCCTTCAGGCCGAAGCGGTTCCCGTAGGCGACGCCGTCGTCGAACTTCACCACGTGCGAGCCGCCGGTGTTGTTCACGTACGTGATGCCCGCGTCGAGAATCCCGTACAGCGTCACGCTGCTCTGCGCATGCCCGATGGCGGGAATGCAGGCCGCGCATGCAAGCGCGGCGGCTACGGCAACTTTCGTTTGCTTCATTGTCGACCACCCTCCCTGAACCGTTCGATGGAAAGAACCGCTTCCCGGCGCGCGCCGCGATACGCCGGTGGATTCGAATTCAGTACGTCCGATGGCTTCGGCATTTCGTTTTGCGCAATAACGCAGCCATTGGCGAAAAATACAAACCCATATTTCGCATCACCCGTCTGAAGGCGACACCAAATGGTCACGATGCGACCGGTCGGGAAAACACGTAGACAGGCGGCGCGGTAAAAACCGGCCGCCAGAAGGCCGGGTCAATGGCTGTCGAGGGCCGCGCGAACGGCCGGCAGGCCCGGCGCGCCGGCGGCTGTGGTCACGCCGTCCAGCCAGCCGGCAACCCTTGCCGGGTCGGCTTTCAGCGCGTGCTGCGCTGCGAGCGCGGGCGAGATCTTGTTGTCGAGCATGTCGGCGATCATCCGGTTCTCGACATCGACGGAGAACGTCATCTGCCGGAACAGGCGCGCGAGGTTCGCGCACTGGTCGGCGAATCCGGAACGCGTGACGGTATTGACCGTCGCGCCGCCGTAGTTCGGGCCGAAATATGCATCGCCGCCGGACAGGTAGGTCAGATGGAACTTCGTGTTCATCAAATGCGGTTCCCACGCCAGAAAAACGATCCAGCGCTTGTCGCGCACCGCGCGTTCGACCTGCGTGAGCATGCCCGTCTCGCTCGATTCCACCAGCGACCAGTTCGCGGTGCCGAGCGCATGGTCGGACAGCATCCGCTTGATGTTCTGGTTCGCCGGCGCGCCGGGCTCGATCCCGTAGATCTTGCCGCCGAAGCGGTCCGCGTAGCGCGCGAGATCGGCGAACGTGTGCACGCCCGCGGCCGCGACGTAATCGGGCACCGCGAGCGTGAACTTCGCGCCGCTCAGGTTCGCGTGCAGCACGTCGATCGATTTTTCATCGACGAACGGCTTCACGAGCGGCGCCTGCGCGGGCATCCAGTTGCCGAGGAACACGTCGACTTGCCCTTTCTTGAGCCCCTGATACGTGATCGGCACCGACAGGTTCGCCACGTCCTGCCGGTAGCCGAGCGCCTTCAGCACGACACCCGCCATCGCGTTCGTCGCGTCGATGTCGGTCCAGCCGGGCGCGGCCATTTTCACGTCGCCGCACGTCTGCGGATCGGCCGCCTGCGCGCCCTGCGCCACCATCAGGCACGCGGCCGCGGCAAGCGCCGCGCCGATCCGGATTGCTGCATTGCATTGTCGTTCCATCGCCAGCTTCCTCCGTCGTTCGTCAATGATCGCGATGCGGGACGCTCAGCGCCCGACGCGCGGAAAGCGCGCCATCGCCTCGAGCGTGTCGAGGTCGATGTGATTGCGCATGTAGCGCTGGCTCGCGTCGGTGAACGGCTGCCAGTCCCACGCCTGGATGCGGCCCTGCGTCGTCGCCGCGTAATGGAAGCGCCGGCGCCGCTGGCTCGCGCGCACCTGCCGGTCGAGTTCGGGCAGGTTCCAGCGCTGCGCGGCTTGCGTGCGGAACGCCGCGAGCACGTCGGCGGCTTCCGGCAAACCGGCCAGGTTCGTCAGCTCGCGCGGATCGTCCGACAGGTTGTAGAGCTGGTCGGGGTCGAGCGGGCAATGCACGTACTTCCAGTCGCCGCGGCGGATCATCACGACCGGCGCGACCGCGCCTTCCGCGAGGTATTCGCCGAGCGCGACATCGTGCGCGGGCGTGCCGTTCAGGTGCGGCACGAGGCTCGCGCCGTCGACCGGGTCCGGCCAGCCGCCGGCGGGCGCGGCGCCGGCCAGGTCGACGAGCGTCGGCAGCAGGTCGACATGCGACACCGGCCCGCGCACGCGCGCGGCGCCGAAGCGGCCCGGCGCATGAACGATCAGCGGCACGCGGCAGCCGCCCTCGAAGAACGTCATCTTGTACCAGAGCCCGCGCTCGCCGAGCATGTCGCCGTGGTCGGACGTGACGATCACGATCGTGTCGTCGACGAATCCGCACTGTTCGAGCGCGGCGAGCACGCTGCCGAACTGCGTGTCGACGTAGGACGTCGCGCCGTAGTACGCGCGGCGCGCCGCACGAATCTGCGCATCGGTCGGCGGCGTGCGGTCGTTCTCGCAGACGAAGCGCAGCCGCTGCGAATGCGGGTCGCTGTCGGCCGCGTCGAGCCGCACGGCCGGCATGTCGATCTCGTCGTCGCTGTAGCGATCCCAATACTCGCGTGTGATCGCATACGGGTCGTGCGGATGGGTCAGCGACACGACCATGCAGAACGGCCGCGCGTCGTGCCCGGCCGCGCGTTCGCGCGCGACGTCGTACAGCTTCTGCTTCGCGGCGAACGTGACTTCGTCGTCGAAATCGAGCTGGTTCGTGCGCACGCATGGGCCCGCATCGAGCACCGAACTCATGTTGTGATACCAGCTCGGCCGCTCCGTCGGGCTGTCCCAGTCGGGCACCCAGCCGAAATCGGCCGGATAGATGTCGGTCGTGAGCCGCTCCTCGAAGCCGTGAAGCTGGTCCGGCCCGCAGAAGTGCATCTTGCCGGACAGCATCGTCCGGTAGCCGCCCGCGCGCAGATAGTGCGCGAACGTCAGCGTTTGCGCCGGCAATTCGGCGGCGTTATCGTAGGCGCCGATCCCGGACGGCAGCTTGCCCGTCAGCAGCGAGAAACGCGACGGCGCACACAGCGGGCTCGCGCAATACGCGGCGTCGAACACCACGCCTTGCGCGGCGAGCCGGTCGAGCGTCGGCGTGCGCGCGACGCGGTTGCCGTAGGCCGGCAGCGCGAACGGCGTGAGCTGGTCGGCCATCAGGATCAGGATGTTGGGTGTCGGGTTCGTCATCGGCGGTCGTGGGGAAAGCGGTGTTCGAATGGAACGGCGCGCCGCTCGCGCGGCGGGACGTCCGGCATGACGGAGGCGGCCCGAAGAAAGTGCCGCGCACGCGTGCCGCGACTGGCTAGAATCGCGGAAGGCCCTGGCGGCTGCCGTGAGGCTCGCGTGCCGTGCCGTCCGATGCACTATCTCCCGCCCGAATCCGGCCGGGAAGGCGTCCTGCCCTTATGGGGCCATTAGAGGGGCTTATGTCGAAATCCGAACCGTTACCGTCGATGCAGGCGCTGCGTGCGTTCGAATCGGCCGCCCGGCTCGCGAGCTTCACGGCCGCCGCGCGCGAACTCGGTTCGACGCAGCCCGCCGTGAGCCAGCAGGTGTTCCAGCTCGAAGCCGAGCTCGGCGTGCCGCTGTTCGAGCGCAGCCCGCGCGGCGTCACGCTGACGAGCGACGGCGAGTGCCTGTACGAAGCGGTGCGGCTGAGCCTCGACACGTTGCGCGGCGCCACCGCGACGCTGCGCGCGCGCCGCGAGCACGGCGCGCTCACGATCGTCACCGATTTCGGCTTCGCGACGTACTGGCTGATGCCGCGCCTGGCCGGACTGAAGCGCGTGATGCCGGATGTCGACGTGCGGGTGGTCACGTCACAGGATTACGATGCGCAGCGCGATCACGGCGACATCGCGATCCTGTTCGGCGACGGCCACTGGCCGTCGTGCACGGCCGCGCGGCTCTTTCCGGAATCCGTCACGCCCGTATGCTCGCCCGCGTTCCGCGACGCACACCCGGAAGTCGCGCGCGCCGACCACGTGCTCGCGCTGCCGCTGCTGCACGTGCAGCCGACGCGCCCCGAACGCTGGCTGTCGTGGCCCGGCTGGTTCGACGCGCACGGCCTCGACGCGCCGGCCACCGCGCGCGGCGTGACCTTCAACAGCTATGCGCTCGTGATCCATGCTGCGCTGCTCGGCGAAGGCGTCGCGCTCGGCTGGTCGCCGCTCGTCGACGAACTCGTCGCGTCGGGCCAGCTCGTGAAGCTCGTCGACGCGCCCGTCGTCACGTCGCGCGGCTACTTCCTGGTGCGCCCGCCGCAGCGGCCCGAACCGGACGCGACCCACGTATTCCGCCGCTGGCTGCTCGACGCGTGCGCGAGCGCGTAGCGGGCCGCGCCCGCCCGCTGGCGCGCCGATACCAGCCACACGGCGCGTTGGTTCTATCCTCCCCAAAATCGTCCTGATTTACTTGAGCCTCCCGCTACCCGCGCGGCGCGGCGTTTTCGTGCGCTGCCGCACGGCCGTGCGCCCCATGCCATCCGAGGAGTCTCATGACCGCCGAGCACCGCCCCGATCAATTCGTCCTGACACTGTCGTGCCCGAGCGCGGCCGGCCAGGTCGCCGCCGTCGTCGGCTTTCTCGATCGCCATCATTGCTACGTCGATGCGCTGAACGTGTTCGACGACGATCTCAGCAACCGCTTCTTCGTGCGCTGCGTGTTTCATCCGACGGATGAAACGCTGCAGATCGACGCGCTGCGCCACGAATTCGCGCCGATCGCGGCCGGCCTGGGTGGCGACGACGGCGACATGCAATGGGCGATCCACGACGTGAACGCGCGGCCGAAGGTACTCATCATGGTGTCGAAGCTCGAGCACTGCCTCGCGGACCTGCTGTTCCGCTGGCGGATGGGCGAGCTGAAGATGGACATCGTCGGCATCGTGTCGAACCATCCCGACTTCGAGCCGCTCGCCGCGCAGCACGGGCTGCCGTTCCGGCATTTCCCGATCACGGCCGATACGAAGGCGCAGCAGGAAGCGCAGTGGCTCGACTTCTTCGAATCGAGCGGCGCCGAGCTCGTGATTCTCGCGCGCTACATGCAGGTGCTGTCGCAGGAGACGAGCGCGAAGCTCGCGAACCGCGCGATCAACATCCATCATTCGTTCCTGCCCGGCTTCAAGGGCGCGAAGCCGTATCACCAGGCGCATGCGCGTGGCGTGAAGCTGATCGGCGCGACCGCGCACTTCGTCACCGACGATCTCGACGAAGGCCCGATCATCGAGCAGGTCGTCGAGCGCGTCGATCATGCGCTGCGTCCGGAGCAACTGCTCGCGGTGGGGCGCGACGTGGAAAGCATCACGCTCGCGCGCGCGGTGAAGGCGTTCATCGAGCGGCGCGTGTTCCTGAACGGCGATCGGACGGTGGTGTTTTCGTAAGGCCGGCCCGCTGCGAGCGGCCCCCCCCTCTCGTCACGCGGACGCCGGCGGCACGCGCGAAGGCGCCGTGCCGATTCGCCGCGCCCGACGCCGCAGGTACAGGTTGTTGAGGATCAGCGCCACGCCCGTCAGCGCGGCGCCTGCGATCTGCGCGCGGTTGGGCACCACGCCCGTGAACGCGGAAATGATGAAGGCGGTGATGGGCACGATGTCCATGAACAGCACGCCGTTCATCGGCCCCAGGTTGCGGTTGCCGGTCATCCAGAGCAGGATCGCACCGAAGCCGGCCACCGGCCCCATGTACACGAGATGCGGCAGGACCGCGCGCACGTCGGCCAACGATGGCGCCGCGATCCGGTGCGTGGCGATCAGCACCAGATTGACCGCGACGATCGTGGTCAATCCGAGCCATGTCGTGACGGTCGTGTATTTCAATGCCGACCAGCCGGTGAAGCGCGCCGCGCCGAACGTGTAGACGACCCAGCACAACGCACCGACGACGATCAGCGCATTGGCTGCGTAGTGCTGCGGTTCGTGCAGTGCGGCAATCACGTCGCCGCGCGTGATGACGAGGGCGACGCCGGTAAAGGACAGCCCGACGAACAGGACAGACACCGGTGCGGGCGCGACGCGCCGCACCAGCGCGTTGAGCAGGAGCCCCATCATCGGCTGCGTCGCCATCATGATCGACGCGGCAAGCGCCCCTTCTTCGCCGGCCAGTTGCTGGCCCAGGAACACGAACGATCCGAACCCGCAAAAACCGATCGATCCGAGCAGCCACGCGAGCGGCAAGGATTCGCCGGCCGGCCGGAATGCACCGGGCCCCTCGACGATCCGCAGCAACACGATGAAGCCCGTGCCGGCGATCAGGTAACGCAACGACGTGAACGTAAAGGGATCGATGTACCGCAACGCATCGGTCATCACCGGGAACATCACGCCCATCAGGATCGTCGCGCTCACGCACGCCACGATGCCCTTCCCGTACGCGCTCGCGCCGGGCATTGCGATAGTTGCGCCATTCATGACTGTTCATTCCCAAATTAGTCGACAAACGATGCCGATGCGGCAACGCGCCGCGACGGTGTGCTTTACCGTTCCTTGAGTCCTTTACCCGTCTTTCCCGATCTCGACAGCAGCCTCCGGAAGGCTCATCATTTGAAACCGATCATTCTCAAAATAATCAAAAAAATCAGGTCAGTGCGCGCATCGCGATATCGACGATCGAGACGAGCTCCGACTCCGATGCACTTGATTTCCCCAGCACGCGCATGCCCTGGACCAGGCACAGCAGGAACCGGCCGACTTCCTCCGGATCGAGATTCCGATCGAAATCACCCGACTGCTGGCCGCGCGCCACAGCGAGGCTCAGCTGCGTGGCGATGCGCAGCAGTGTCGATTCGATATGCGGGCGCAGCGCTTCGTCGCCGGGCAGCAGTTCGATCGCCGCGTTCGTGATGAAGCAACCGCGCCGCTCCGACAGGCGGGCGCCAATCCTCGTGTAATACATGAGCGCTTCGCGCAGCGTGTCGCGCGGCGGAAGATCCCCGGCGAGGCGTTCCTTGAGCCGCGCCACCGCGCCTTCCGCATACTGGTCGAACGCAGCCACCAGCAACCCGTGCTTGTCCCCGAACGTTCTGTACAGGCTGCCGCGGAACACCCCGGTCGCTTCGCACAGCGTGTCGATCGACGTCGCATGGTAGCCCTGCTCCCAGAACACGCGCGCCGCCGCCTCGACGGCAACGTCGGTATCGAATTCGCGTGGTCGCCCCCTGTCGCGGGAGCCGGGAGGTGTCGAGGTCGGGCTCATGGAAGCGGATATTAGAACCGATCGTTCCCAAAATCAAGCGCCCGTGATCGCGTGATTGCGCTGCGCATGCCAGCGACGCCGCCGGCCATGAATGACAAAAGCCCGACCGCTTGCAAGCCGGTCGGGCTTCGTTGCCTGCCGCGACGCCGATCGCAACGCCCGTGTGCGGTTTCCGGACGCGGCGCTCCGCTACACGGCCCGATGCGTCACTTCACCCAAGCGAAGTAATACGACAGCCAGATCGTCAGCCCCGCGCCGATCAGCGCCGCGTAAGGCATCAGGTTCAGCCACATCGCGCGCTTCGGTACTTCGAGCTCCATGTCGCGCTGCATCTGCGCGGGAAACCGGCCGCGATCCTGCCAGTAGTGGCGATAGAGAAACACCGGCACGATCAGCAGCATCGCGATCAGCCCGTTGCGCAGCGTGCCTTCGCCCTGCAGGTTCGCCCCCGCGCCGACATAAACGAGGTTCGCGTAGCCGCAGATCGCGCCGCCGACGAGCAGCCAGGTCGGGCAGCGGAACGGACGATCCCAGTTGCCGCGATCCATCCGGTGGATCCAGCCCGACTGCAAATTCAGGAACACGAACAACATGTAGCAGACGTTGGAGATCGACAGCACCGTCATGTAGTCCGACATCATCAGCAACACGAGGTTGAAGCCGAGATCGGTCCACATCGCGCGCGTGGGCGAGCCGTGCTCGTTCACGTGCGACAGGTACTTCGGCAGCCAGCCGTCGACGGACGCCTGATACAACGTGCGCGACGAACCCATCATCGACGTCATCACGATCAGCAGGATCGACAGCATCAGCATCACGACCACCGCATTCGCGACCCACGCGCCGCCGCCGACGATCTTCGCCATCGCGGCCGCCACGCCGGTGCCGTCGCCGATCGACGGATCGAGCATCGCCTGCGTGCCGAGCGCGCCCTGGAACGCCATCGGCACGAGCGTCATCACGACGAGGCACAGTGCGCCCGACCAGAAGATCGCCTTTGCGGTATCGCGGCGCGGATCGCGGAATTCGCGCGTGTAGCAGACGGCCGTTTCGAAGCCGTACGACGCCCAGCCGGCCATGAACATCGCGCCGAGCGCCATCGTGACGCCCTGCCCGTTCCACGAGCCGAACGTCGCGGCCGTGACGTTGCCGTGCGCGTCGTGACCGAGCGGCAGCAGCGGGAGCAGGTTCGACATCGGCACGTCGCCGGTGACGAACGGCACGATACCGACGATCAGCAGCGGCGTGAGCGATGCGATGCCGAGAATGCGCTGCGTACGCGCAGCCTTCGACGCGCCGCTGTGCTGAAGTTTGAACGTGATGAGAAGCAGGATCGTCGCGATGATGAACGTCGCGTTGATCCGCAGGGACAGACCCGGCTTGATGAACCCGAGATCCGCAACCTTGAGCTGCCAGTGCAGCACCGCCGCATCGGCGGGAAAGAGACTCGTGAGCGCGTAGCTCGCCGCGAGACCGCAGCCGAGCGCCAGCATCGGCGACCACGCGAGCCAGTTACACCACACGGAAACCGGGGCAATCAGCTTGCTGTAGCGAACCCAGCCGATCGCGCCGTACACGGACGCGCCACCCGATTTATGGGGAAATAGTCCCGATATTTCCGCATAAGTCGCGCTCTGGATCAGCCCCATCGTGATCGCGGCGATCCAGATCGCCCACGCGGGCTGGCCGATCGTCGCGCATACGCCGCCGATCGTGAACAGCACGCCTGCCGGCACGCCGCTCGTCACCCAGAATGCGTCTTTCCAAGTCAGGCCACGATGCAGCGTATGGCCCGTCGAATCATGTGAGATGGTTGCCTCAACGTCACTGGTGCGGTTAGCACGCAGTCCTGCCTGACTCATCCAATTCCTCCTCTCGAGCAGAGTTAGCGCTTCAGCGCTTACTCTGGTCCGATGCAAAGCAGATGACTCCGCACAAGGGTCGTAGTGTAACAACTTACGCACTTTCTTGCAGAATCGGAAAAACAATTCCGGGATATGGCCGCATTGCATCACGAATATTTCGGATTCCTGCGTGCCATTCCCGGCATGTTTCTTTGATTGTTCGTCTGATGAATCCTTCGTGTACTTACTGCGCGCCTTCCGTCCACGCATTCACGCGGTCGGCATGGGCCGCGATCCACGCATCGGCGGCCGCTTCCGGCTTCGAGCCGTTCTGGATCGCCAGCATCACGCTGTCGATTTCACCCGGCTTCCACTGGAATTTTTTCAGGAACGCGACGACCGGCTTGGCCTTCGTTTCGAGCCCCGGATTCACGACGCTGTCGACGTGCTCGGCACCGCCGAACACCTTCTTCGGATCCTCGAGGAAGCGCAGCTTCCACTTCGCGAACATCCAGTGCGGCGCCCAACCGGTGACGATGACCGGCTTGTTCGCGTTGACCGAACGCGACAACTCAGCCGCCATCGCACTGCCCGAGCTCGGCATCAGCGTGTAGTTCAGCCCGTAGCTCTTGATCGCGTCGTCGGTCTTGCGCATCACGCCGGCGCCCGCATCGATGCCGACGATCCGGCCGCCGAAGTTACCTTTCTCCGCGTTCAGGTCGTCGATGCTCTTCGCCTTCACATAGGCCGGCACGATCAGGCCGATCTTCGCATCCGGGAAATTCGCGCCGACGTCGACGACCTTGTTCTTGTACTCGTCCCAGTAGGAGCCGTGCGTGACCGGCAGCCACGCAGACAGCGTCGCGTCGAGATCGCCGCGCGCCACGCCCTGCCACATGATCCCGGCGGCAACCGGCACGAGCTGGACCTGATAACCGAGCTTCTTCTCGATGACGCGGGCTGCGACGTTCGTGGTCGCGACGCTGTCGTCCCAGCCTTCGACGTAGCCGATCTTCAGCGTCGGCTTCGTATCGGCCAGCGCCGACGCGCTCAGCGCCACCATCGCCGACAGTGCGCCGGTCCACAACAGTTTTCCGAACAGCTTCATGGTCGATCTCCTTGATGTGCGCCTGCGCGCGTTGTCTCTCTAGGTTCTTCAACCACAATTCCGCGGTATCGTTGTTTTCCGACGGATGCTTGTCCGGAGGCGACGCCCCCGGGCCAGCCGATGGCGTATTTCGACTACTTGTCGATCACGAGATCCGACAGCGGCTTGCTGCAGCACAGCAGCACCATCCCCTGATCGATCTCGCGCTGGCGGATGCCGCCGTTGTGTTTCATCTCGACCTGCCCCGACACGAGCTTCACCTTGCAGGTACCGCACATGCCCTGCGTGCACGATGCGGGCAAGCGCACGCCCGACTGACGCGCGGCGTCGAGCACGTGCTGCTCCGAGCCGCACGCGATTTCGCGATTGCTCTTTGCGAAGCTGACCGTGAACTGCTTCGTCGCCGCGTCGCCGCCTTCGGCCGGCGGTGCGAGATCGGCGAGCAGCTCGTCGCTCGCAGTCTGCGCGAGCGTCTCGAACGAGAAGCTTTCCTCGTGATACTGCTTGCGATCGAAACCGGCTTCGTCGAGCAGGTCGCGCACGGCCTTCATGTACGGCGCGGGGCCGCACGTGAAGATTTCGCGTTCCATGAAATCCGGCGCGATCAGTTTCAGCAGCGGCAGCGTCAGGAAGCCCGTGACGCCCGGCCAGTTCGTGCGCGCGCCCACGCGCTCGACGACGAACGACGTGCGGAAATTCGTATGGTTCGACGCGATCAGGTCGAGCTCGCGCGCGAAGATGATGTCGTCCGGCGTGCGTGCGCTGTGCACGAACAGGATGTCGCGATCTTCCGCGAGATCATGGTGCGCACGGCTCATCGACATCAGCGGCGTGACGCCCGAGCCGGCCGACAGGAACAGGTACTTGCGCGCCGGATGCCGCGCGCACGTGAATTCGCCGGCCGGGCCGAGCACGCGCACCGACGCGCCCGGCTGCAGGTTGTCGTGCAGCCAGTTCGACACCTTGCCGCCCGGCACGCGCTTCACCGTGATCGACACCGTGTGCGGCCGCGCGGGCGACGACGAGATCGTGTAGCAGCGGTTGATCGTTTCGCCGTCGATGTCGAGCTCGAGCGTGAGGAACTGCCCGGGCTCGAACGAGAACGAACGGCCTTGCGGCGAACGGAAGAAGAAACTCTTCACGTCGTGCGTTTCCTGCCGCACCTGGCAGCACACCAGCGTTTCCTCGACGTCGCTCGTCCAGCGTTCGGGAAGGGCGTTCCAGAACGCCGGGCGCGTGACCCGACTTTCCGTCGGCTCGAAATTGGCCGCATCTCGCATCATGTCTGACTCCGCTTGCTAATCCGCTAATCTGCTATGCGCCGGTTTTTTCGGCGAGCCGGCCGATGTACCAGGCCGAGAATTTTTCGACGAGACCTTCCGTGTACGGCGAATACGGGCCCGGCTCGTACGCGCTGCTGGTCGCGCCGCGCTGCGAGAATTCGACGAGCGCGCGATCCTGGTCGTTGGTCGCGTTCCACACGGCCGTGAGGTTCTTCACGTCGTAGTCGATGCCTTCCTTCGCATCCTTGTGCACGAGCCACTTCGTGCGCACGAGCGTCTTGCCGGCCGACAGCGGGATCACCGAGAACGTCACGATGTGATCGCTCATGAAGTGGTGCCACGAGTTCGGCTGCGTCCAGAACGACAGCCCGCCGAGGTCGGCCTTGTCGAATCCGCCGAGCAACTTCTTCGACGCGACCTTCGCATCGAGCGTCTGCGATTCGCCATGGCGGTCCAGCGGCAGCCGCTGCGTGCGGAAGCCCGTCACGTCGAGCAGCTTTTCGATCTCGGCGGACGGCAGGCCCATCTCGGCCCACTCCTTGCCGCGCCGGATACACGTCTCCGCGAACGCGTCCATGCCTTCGGCATTCGCATCGGAGCGCTGGTAACCGAAGCCGTATTCGTACAGCGAGATCGTCAGCTCCGGATGGTTCGCGACGCAGTGATAGCACTCGCGGTTGTTCTCCATCGTGAGCTTCCAGTTGCCTTCCTCGATGATGTCGATCTGCGCGGCGATCTTCGTGTTCGGCAGATCATGCGGCAGCAGGTACGGCTCCATCTCGGCGCGCATCTTCGCGAAGTCGACCGGCGGCTCGTCGGCAAGGCAGATGAAGATCAGGCCCGCGAGGTTCTCGACGTGCACCGATTTCAGGCTGTGCTTGCAACGGTCGAACTTCTCGCCCATGTGCTCGGCGAACATCAGCTGGCCCGTCAGGTTGTACGTCCAGCTGTGGTACGGGCACACGATGTTGCCGACCGAGCCTTTGTCTTCGTTGCACAGGCGCGCGCCGCGGTGCCGACACACGTTGTGGAACGCGCGGATCGCCATGTCGTCGTCACGCACGATCAGGATCGAATCGCTCCCCAGTTCCACGGTCACGTAATCGCCCGGCTCGGGAATATCCGGCTCGATCGCCACCTGGATCCAGTGCTGGCGGAAAATCGCCTCCATGTCGAGCGCGAAAATGTCCTCGCTCGTGTAGAACGGCGCATCGAGGCTGTGCCCTTCCTTGCGCCGCTCGATCAATGCACGAATGTCTGCCGATACTTTCATCGTTTGCTCCGGATTCCTTGCATCCCTGGGTTCTTGCCGACAGGCATCAAAATCAGTAGTCGATGAGCTGATGCTCGCGCAAATACGCGAGGATCACTTGTGCTTTTTCGACCGAACTCCCTTCATTTACGACGTTGCCGCCACGGCTTTCGGTCGTCGTCGCGGACAGCATCCGGGCATGCCCGGAGCGCTTCTCGGCGGCGACCAGTTTTACGGGTTTACGCTCGATCGGACCGACCTTCCACGCGGCCGCATCGGCGTCCGCGCCGGCCGCGGCGAGCGCCGGCCGGATCGCGCCGGCGCGCAACCGCGCATACGCGTAGCGCGGCTCGGCATTGGCGAGCGGATGAACGGCGACGACCGCCGGCAATGCCGCGTCGACGCGCCGCCGCAAACCTTTCGGCAAGAATTGCCGGACCGCCGCGCGGCCGCCTTCGATCGTCACGTCGACGGCCGAGCCGACGAGCGGATAGCCGAGCGCCGCCGCGACGCGATACGGCAGCATCCCGGTGTCGTACGCGCCCTCGGCGCGCGTGCCGGTCAGCACGAGGTCGTATCCGTCGACGCGCGCGGCGAGCGCGCGCACGGCGTCATCGCCGTCGCGGCAGGCCAGCACCTCGACCTCCCGCGCGCCGAGCGCGAGATATTCGGCAAGCGCCGCATTCGCGGGATCGCCTGCATGGATCACGTCGAGCTGCGCGCGATGCCGTTCCGCGAGCTGGCGGCCGGTTTCGAGCGCGGCCGCGTCGTTGCGGCTGTAGCGCGCGACGCCGCTGACCGGGTGCCGGCCGACGGACACGAGCACCGCGATGCGTTGCAACTGGCGGGGGGCGTTCATGCTGCGACTCCTTCCGGTTCACGGGCGCCGACCGCGGCCGGCGATTGTCCGCGCGCGGCACGCGCGGCCTGCACCTGTTCGATCAGCGCGGCGATCGTCGCCTGCGCGTCGCCCACCACCGTCAGGTTCGCGCGCTTCGCGATCGGCGCGCTGCCGTCGAGGTTCACCGCGATCACGTGACGGCAGTCCTTGATCCCCTGCAAGTGCTGCACCGCGCCGGAGATGCCGAACGCGATGTACACGCTCGCCTCCACCGTCTTGCCGGTCGCGCCGACCTGCTTGTCGCGCGTGAAGTGGCCGTTGTCGACCGCGACGCGGCTCGCGCCGATCGCCGCGCCGAAGGCGCCGGCCAGACGCTCGAACGCGCCGATGTCGGACACGCCGTTGCCGGCCGACACGATGAAATCGGCTTCCTCGAGCGCGACCTGCGCCGCGTCGATTTCCTCGAGACCGAGGTCGCGATACGGTTGCGCGGCGTCGCCTGCCGGGCGGATGAAGTCGGCCGCCAGGCGCTCGCCCGCGCCGACGAACGGCAGCTTCGCGTCGACCGCGTTCTGCGCGAGCAGGATCACGTCGGGCAGCCCGCGCGTCGCGAACGCCCGGCCGGCCTGCGCATATGCGCCGACATGCTTCGCGTCGATCTCGACGACGTTCGTCGCGACGCTCGCGCCGGCGGCTGCCGCGTAACGCCGGCCGAGATCGCCGTCGCCCGTCGCGTTGTCGGGCACGAACACGTGTTTCGGCGCGAGTGCCGCGACACATGCCTGCAAGGCTTGCAACTCGCTTTCGGGATCGAACGCGCGGCGGTCGAAACCGGCCAGTTCAACCAGCTTGTCGACGCCCAGTTCCGCCACGTCGTCCTTCAGTTCGCCGAAGGCGAGCAACGCGACTTCGGTATGGGAATCGGCAAGCAAGGCGGCGGCGGCGATCGCCTGCCGCGCATGATCGTCGAGCGCGCCGCGTTCGCTGTGCGCGACCACCAGCATCACGTGCTTCGGGTCCTGCACCGCGCGCGGCAGCTTCGCAGCGGCCGCGTGGCCATGCGCGGACCAGTGCGCGGCGCTCGCGTCGGCGCTGCCTTCCTCGCCGAGCGTGATGCGCTTCAGCCCGGCGGCCGTGATGATGAACGGCCGGCGCGGATCGATTCGTTTGATCGTGTTCATCGATTCACTCCAGCGAGGCGGCAACGAGTTCGGCCACGTCGAGCACATCGGGGCGCGGGCCCACGACGCCTTCGAGCATCGCCGTGCAGTTCGGGCAGGCAACCGCGACCACGTCCGCGCCGATCGTGCGCGCGTCGGCGATGCGGATGTCGGGAATGCGCTGCTTGCCCGGGATGTCGGTCAGCGGCGCACCGCCGCCCCCGCCGCAGCAGCGGCCGCGCATCCCGTTGCGTTCCATCTCGACCACCTGGATGCCGATCGTCTTCAGCAGCTTGCGCGGCGCTTCCGTCTCGCCGTTGTAGCGGCCGAGGTAGCACGGGTCGTGATACGTGGTGCGCTTTTCGCGCAGCGCATCGACGGCCTTCGGCGCGATCTTGCCGCTCTCGGCCAGTTCCGCGAGATAGGTCGTGTGATGCTTGACCGTCACGCGCAGCCCGAGCGCACGGTATTCGTTGCGCAGGCTGTGCATCACGTGCGGGTCGGCCGTCACGATCTGCTTGTACGACAGCTCGCCGAGCGTGCCGATCAGGCGCTTCGCCATCTGCTGGAACGTCGCTTCGTCGCCGAGCCGACGAGCGACGTCGCCCGTGTCGGTCTCGGTCGAGCCGAGCACCGCGTAGTCGACACCGGCCTTGTTCAGCACCTTGACGAACGCGCGCAGCGTGCGCTGGTAACGCATGTCAAACGCGCCTTCGCCCGCAACGAACAGCACGTCCACCGGCTTGCCGGGTTGCGCGACGGGCGCGCTCAGGTCGACCGACCAGTCGTAGCGCGCAGCCGTGTCGTAGCCGCCCATCGTGCCCGTCTCGCGCAGGTTCGCGAGCACTTCCTGGCCCTTGCCCGGCACCGTGCCGTGCACGAGCGTGCGGTTGCGGCGCATGTCGACGATCGCGTCGACGTGCTCGATCAGCATCGGGCATTCCTGCACGCATGCGCGGCAGGTCGTGCACGACCACAGCGTCTGTTCCTCGATGAGGCCCGACACGATCGGCCCGTTCGGCTCGCCGCGATGCTGGCCGACCGCGAGGCCCGGCGACGGGCTGCCCGCATAGGCCGCATCGGTGCCGCCCGCCATCCCGACGACGAGATCCTGGATCAGCTTCTTCGGGTTCAGCGGCTGACCCGACGCGAACGCGGGGCACGCGGCTTCGCACTTGCCGCACTGCACGCATGCGTCGAAGCTCAGCAGCTGGTTCCAGCGGAATTCGACCGGCTTCGCGACGCCGTACTCCTGGTGCTCGATGTCCGGCAATTTGAGCGCGGTCGGCGGCGTGGCCATGCCGTTGCCCGTGAACGATTCGCGTGTGGCTGCGAAGCGCTCCTGACGCGGGTGGAACGCGAGGTGCAGCAGGCCCGCGATCGCATGCTTCATCGGGCCGCCCTTCGCCGCGCCGACCGTCATCGCGAATGCGCCGACGCCGATCAGCAGCGCGCAGAGCACCGCGAATGCGCCCGACATCGCGCCGGCCGGCACCAGCATGAACAGCACGAGGCCGAGCGCGAACGAACCGAGCAGCCAAGGCAGCGTATTCCACGGGCCGCGCGACAGGCGTGCGGGCACATCCTTCGCCGCGCGACGGCGCCACACGAACACCGCGCCGACCAGCATCGCGAGCGCCGCGAGAAAGATCAGCTTGTCGAGCCACGGCGAGTAGATCGCGAGGCCGTAGTTGATGAACACCAGCGCAAGCGCGCCGATCGCGCCGCCGGCCGTCGCCACGTGGGTCTTCGCGATGTACGGATCGCGGGCGACCACGTGGTGCAGGTCGACGAAATAACGCTTCGGGATCGCGAACAGGTTCGCGACGCCGAACGAGCCGGGCGCCGTGGCGCGGCCGAGCCGCCAGTAGGACGAGCGCTTCGCGACCGCGAACGCGAGCCCCGCCACCGACAGCCACAACAGGGCGGTAATGAGGAAGGACGGGTTCATCTTTTAGAAATCCTTCACGAGACGCAGCGAGTCGTAGATCGCACCGTGGACGTTGTGCATCGAGATGCAATCGCCGACACGGAACAGCAGGAAGCGGCCGTTGCCGAGTTCTTCCGACAGGCACGGCTGCGGCTCGGCCGCGAACAGCGTGTGCGGATCGATCTGGCCGCGGTTCAGCGATTCCGGCTTGAGCTTCCAGTACAGCTCGTCGTTCGGCGACGAACCGTTCTCGATCACCACCTGGTCGACGGCGCGCTCTTCCAGTTCTTCCGTGTACTCGTTGCGCAGCACGGCGATCTTCTTGCCGTCTTCTTCATAAACGCGATCGAGCATCGTGTTCGGCGTCGGGATCACGCCGAACGCGTACAGACGTCGATAGAAGATCGGGAAAGTCGTGCCGCCGCAATCGTCGGCCACCTTCACGTCGGGCGTGACGACCTCGACCTTCGAGCCGCGGCTCGCCATGAAGTCGGCCACGCCTGCGCCCGCATGAGTGCTCACGCCGTCAAACAGCAGCACGTTCTGCTTCGGCTCGACCTTGCCGGTCAGGATGTCCCACGAGCTGACGGCCAGCCCTTCGGCCACGCCCCAGCCCGGCACCTGCCACGTGAAGCTGGAGCCGCCCGTCGCGAGCACGACGATGTCCGGCTTCTCGGCCATGATCATCTTCTCGTCGGCGGCGACGCCCAGGCGGCGATCGACGCCCAGGCGCTTGGTTTCCATGTCGAACCAGCGGATGATCCCCGACATCTGTTCGCGCTGCGGCGCCTTCGCGGCGATCATCACCTGCCCGCCCACTTCCGCGTTCTTCTCGAACAGCACCACGTCGTGGCCGCGCAGCTTCGCGACGCGCGCCGCTTCGAGGCCTGCGGGCCCCGCGCCGACCACCACCACCTTGCGCTTCGGGCCGCGCGATTTCTCGATCACGTGCGGCATCGTCGATTCGCGCGACGTCGCGGCGTTCTGGATGCAGAGCACGTCGAGGCCGTTGTACTGGCGGTCGATGCAGTAGTTCGCGCCGACGCACTGCTTGATTTCGTCTTCGCGGCCGTCGCGGATCTTGATCACCATGTGCGGATCGGCGATCTGCGCGCGCGTCATGCCGACCAGGTCGATCATGCCGGTGGCGAGCAGGCGCTCGGCCTGGCCCGCATCGCGAATGCTCTGCGCGTGCATCACCGGAATCTTCACGACCGACTTGATGCCGGCCGCGAGGTGCACGAACGGCTCCGGCGGCAGCGCCATCGGCGGCATGCAGTTCGCGATCGTGTTGTGCGTGTCGCCGCCGGACCCGACCACGCTCAGGTAGTCGATCAGGCCCGTCTCCGACATCGCTTGTGCGATTTCCTTCAGTGCTTCGTGGTCGAGGCCGTCCTCGTGGAATTCGTCGCCGCACATGCGCAGGCCGACGCAGAAATCCTTGCCGACCGCCTCGCGCACCGCCGTCAGCACTTCGATGCCGAAGCGCAGGCGATTCTCGAGGCTGCCGCCCCACTCGTCGGTGCGATGGTTCGAGCGCTTGCTCCAGAACTGGTCGATCAGGTGCTGGTGGGCGGCCGAGATTTCGATGCCGTCCATGCCGGCGGCCTTCACGCGCTTCGCAGCCGCCGCGAAATCGCCGATGATGCGGCGGATTTCCTCGATCTCGATGATCTTCGCGTTGCCGCGGTGCACGGGTTCGCGCACGCCCGACGGCGACATCAGGTGCGGCCAGTGCTCGCCGTGGAACGACGAGCGGCGGCCCATGTGCGTCGCCTGGATCATGATCTTCGCGCCGTGCTTGTGCATCGTGTCGGCGAGACGCGTGAGCGGATCGATGATCTTGTCGGTCGACAGGTTCACCGATTTCCACCAGCCCTGCGGGCTGTCGATCGACACGGGGCTCGAGCCGCCGCAGATCGCCAGGCCGACGCCACCCTTCGCCTTTTCTTCGTAGTAGCGGATATAGCGGTCGCCCGGCAGGCCGCCCGGCTCGGCATACACCTCCGCGTGCGCGGTGCTGACGATCCGGTTGCGCAGCGTCAGCTGGTTCAGCTGCATGGGTTTGAACAGGTGGGGATAACGCATCGCTGGCGACCTCTGGCGTTCGAATGTCTCGTGTTGCGGGTGTTGTTTTGTATCGGTGAGTCAGTGCGTCAGTGCGCGATCGGCGACACTTCGAAGACGCAGTGGTCGTGATGCTCGGCCGCGCACTGCACTTCCTTCGAATGCGCACGCGGCGCACCGTTGCCTTCCGGCGTCGTGTCGTTGACCCAGTCCATCGCACCGGCGAACCAGCCGGCGAACATGTAGCAAAGCTTGCCTTCCTTGCCCGGCTGCTGGAGCACGAACGACGAGTGGCGCAGCTCGATCTTCGCGCGCGCGCTGGCCGGGTCGGCCTCGATGATCGAGAACAGGCCCCAGCCGCGTTGCGAAAGACGCTTCAGGTAATGCTCGAACACCGCCATGCCGGTCAGGCCGTGCAGCTTCGCTTCCTTGTCGCACCAGTGGTAGGCGGACTTGTAGCCGGCCTTGTAGAGGATCTCGGCATAGGCTTCGACGCCGAGCGCTTCCTCGACGGCGACGTGGTTGTTCGTGAAGAAGTGACGCGGCACGTACAGCATCGGCAGCGCATCGGTAGTCCAGACGCCGGTATCGGGATCGACGTTGATCGGCAGTTGCGGTTGCATCGTGGTGACTCCGTGAGGAAAAGTGGCCGCGCAGCTCGGGCGCAGGCACGACATCGTCCGCGCGCCCGCGCAGCTTGCGTGGGCACGTCCCGATTTTTTAATGTTTGAATCGCTGGAAGCGGTCCGGCTCGACGAAGCGCTTACGCGCCCCACACGTCCTTGAACACGCGCACCCAGTTCTCGCCCATGATCTTGCGGATGCGCGACTCCTTCCAGCCGGCGCGTTCCATCGCCGCGGTCAGGTTCGGGAATTCGCCGATCGTGCGGATGCCGTCCGGGTTGATCACCTTGCCGAAGTTCGTCAGCTGGCGATAACGACCCTTGTCATGCGTCAGCATGTCGAAGAATTCCTTCGCGAAATCCTGCGTGAAATCCGTGCCGATGCCGACCGCGTCTTCGCCGATCAGGTTCACGACGTAATCGATCGCTTCGATGTAGTCGTCGATCGTCGCTTCGATCCCGCGCTTCAGGAACGGCGCGAACATCGTCACGCCGACGAAGCCGCCTGCGTCGGCGATCTCCTTCAGCTGCGCGTCGCTCTTGTTGCGCGGATGCTCCTTCAGGCCCGACGGCAGGCAGTGCGAGTAGCACACCGGCTTCTTCGAGAACGTGATCGCTTCCGACGACGTATTGCCGCCCACGTGCGACAGGTCGACCATGATGCCGACGCGGTTCATCTCGGTGATCACTTCGCGGCCGAAATCCGACAGGCCGCCGTCGCGCTCGTAGCAGCCCGTGCCGACCAGGTTCTGCGTGTTGTAGCAAAGCTGCACGACGCGCACGCCCATGTCGTGGAACGCCTCGATGTAGCCGAGGTTGTCCTCGAACGCATGCGCGTTCTGGAAGCCCAGGATGATCCCGGTCTTGCCTTCCTTCTTCGCGCGGAAGATGTCGTCCGTCGTGCGCACCAGCGTCAGCAGCTCGCCGTTGTCGCGGATCTTCTTCTTCATCACGCCGATGTTGTCGACGGTCTTGGCGAAGTTCTCCCACACCGACACCGTGCAGTTCGCGGCCGTGATGCCGCCTTTGCGCATGTCTTCGAACACCGGCTTCTCGAACTTCGAGATGTTCAATCCGTCGATGATGATGCTGTCCTGATGCAGCGTACTCATATCTGCCTCTCGCTCCAGTCTCTGCTCTTGTGTGGGGGTCGATCAGTAAATCGGGAAGCGCTCGCAAAGCGCGAAGATCTCGCGGCGCACGCGCTGTTCGGTCGCGTGGTCGCCTTCCGGGTTCGCGCGCAGCGCGTCGAACACTTCGAGAATCAGGCGGCCCACTTCGCGGAACTCCGCGACGCCGAAGCCGCGCGTCGTGCCGGCCGGCGTGCCGAGGCGGATGCCCGACGTGACGGTCGGCTTCTCGGTGTCGAACGGAATGCCGTTCTTGTTGCAGGTGATGCCCGCACGCTCCAGCGCCTGTTCGACCGGTGCGCCCTTCAGGCCCTTCGGACGCAGGTCGACCAGCAGCAGGTGGTTGTCGGTGCCGCCCGTGACGAGATCGACGCCGCCTGCCTTCAGCACTTCGCCGAGCGCCTGCGCGTTCGCGAGCACGTTGTCGATGTAGGTCTTGAAGTCCGCATGCAGCACTTCGCCGAACGCAACGGCCTTGCCGGCGATCACGTGCATCAGCGGGCCGCCCTGCAGGCCGGGGAACACGGCCGAGTTGATCTTCTTCGCGATATCCTCGTCGTTGGTCAGCACGAAGCCGCCGCGCGGGCCGCGCAGTGTCTTGTGCGTGGTCGACGTGACGACGTGCGCATGCTCGACCGGGTTCGCGTGGCGGCCCGCGGCGATCACGCCCGCGATGTGCGCCATGTCGACCATCAGCTTCGCGCCGACGCTGTCGGCGATCGCGCGGAAGCGCGCGAAGTCGAGCGCGCGCGGGTACGCCGAGAAGCCGGCGATGATCAGGTTGGGCTTGTGTTCCTGCGCGAGCGCCTCGACCTGGTCGTAATCGATCAGCATCGTGTCGCGGTTCACGCCGTACTGGACCGCGTTGAACCACTTGCCCGACAGCGCCGGCTTCGCACCGTGCGTCAGGTGGCCGCCCGCGTCGAGCGACATGCCGAGCACGGTGTCGCCCGGCTTCGCCAGCGCGAGCATCACCGAACCGTTCGCCTGCGCGCCCGAGTGCGGCTGCACGTTCGCATAACCGGCGTTGAAGATCTGCTTCACGCGCTCGATCGCCAGTGCCTCGACTTCGTCCGCGAATTCGCAGCCGCCGTAGTAGCGCTTGCCGGGATAGCCTTCCGCATACTTGTTGGTCAGCACCGAGCCCTGTGCTTCGAGCACGGCGCGCGACACGATGTTTTCCGACGCGATCAGCTCGACCTGCGACTGCTGACGCTCGAGTTCCTTCAGGATGGCGCTGCGCACCGGCGCGTCGCGCTCGGCAAGGGGCTGCGAGAAGAAAGGCTGGGTATTCGACATAGTGCGTCCGTGACGAAGAATAAAGGGCTGCAACCGAAGCTCAAGGCCCGCCCTGCCTGGGTTTCCTGCTTGCCCGATGCAAGGCTGCCGACGGCTCTATTCTTGTCGTTCGGATTTTCGGCGGATTGATGAATTTAGACGCGTTCTTTGCCTTTTCCGCCATGCGCGTCCGTTTTATACAAGTGACCGGTCGTGCTTTTTCGGATGACCGACAAAACCGGCCCCTGCTGTTCACCTATGGACACGCACTCCGGCAGTGCCTTCGCCGCCCGGTGGAAGTGCAGCGCGTCCCGGATACGGTGCAGTGCAGCATCGGCCTGACGCCCATACAACGTATGGAGCTAGGGTTTAGCCGTATGGCACGCTTGTTGCGCTCGCTCCCACAATACCGCAGCCCGACCCGTGCCCCCGGGCGAAAAGCTATTAGAGATTCAAGGAACGCTCCCCATGTCGCCCGACCGCACAGCGTCGCTGTCCCACTTCGCGTTCATGCCGTTACCGAACTTCACGATGATCGCGTTCACCAATGCGATCGAGGTGCTTCGGATGGCGAACTACCTGAGCGGTCAGCCGCTCTACCGCTGGTCGGTGATCAGCCCGGACGGCGGACCGGTCACGGCGAGCAACGGCCTGACGGTCGACACGGGCCCGGCCGAATGCGTCGGGCAACCCGACATCGTGTTCGTGTGCGGCGGCGTCGACGTGCAGCGCGCGACCACGCCCGCCCATCTTTCGACGCTGCGCCGCTTCGCGCGTGCGGGCATCCCGCTCGGCAGCCTGTGCACGGGCACCTACGCGCTCGCGAAATCGGGGTTGCTCGCGGGCTACGCCTGCGCGATCCACTGGGAGAACATGTCGGCGCTGAAGGAGGAGTTTCCGGATACGCGCTTCCTGAAGGAGCTGTTCGTGATCGACCGCGACCGCATCACGTGCACGGGCGGCGTCGCACCGCTCGACATGATGCTGAACCTGATCGCCGCGCGCGTGGGCACCGCGCGCGTCACGCAGATCGCCGAACAGTTCATCGTCGAACACGTGCGCGACACGAGCGCGCAGCAACGCATGCCGCTCGTCGCGCGCCTCGGCTCGGCGAACAAGTCGCTGTTCGAAGTGATCGCGCTGATGGAGAACAACATCGAGGAGCCGCTGTCGCGCGAGGAGCTTGCGCGGCTCGCGAACATGTCGCAACGTCAGCTGCAGCGCCTGTTCCGCGAACACCTCGGGATGACGCCCACGCATTACTACCTGACGCTGCGGCTGCGCCGCGCGCGCGAGCTGCTTCTGCAGACCGACATGTCGATCATGCACATCACGATGGCGTGTGGCTTCCAGTCGGCGTGCCATTTCAGCAAGAGCTATCGCGACGCATTCGGCGTCGCGCCGACGCGCGAACGACGCAAGCAGGTTGCGCCGCTCGCACCGGGTGCGGCGAGCGCTGCGCCGGCGTTTCCGGCGCATGTGCTGCATGCGTGAAGCGCGCGTTGCGCGGTAACACATCATGCGGTCGTGAAGACTGATGCCGAGAGGTTGTAGAAGCACGATCGCAAACGCTACGCAGAGGTGACAACTTTCAGCGCGATGCGTCTGAGTCACCTCACCTGACCGCATTACTGCAGCAGTACGACTCTCCGCCTTCCCGGTTCGCTCCAGTCACGGGGCGTTCGCCGGGGATCGGGGCGGCGTCACGCTGAACCGCACTGCCCGTTCGAGCCTGGAATTTCCCCCGAGTAGAAACTCCGCGTCCATCACGCGATCTCGTCCGCTGTCACCCAGCGCGACGATAAGCGCAATCACGTCTGCCATGCGTTCGCAGTTTCCTTGGAATCACTGCGTTTCCGCCGCCGAGTGCAGTTCGAGCCGCGATTGAAGGAACAGGTTCACGACGCCATCACCACCGCGTTGCACACGCCGTTGGCCGCGAATGATTCATCAATTCGGCGAGCGAGCCCATTCCTTGCCCGTCTCAATCACCGTCGCCCCATTCCGCCGCACACGCTGAATGTCGAATCCCCAATGCGTTTCATCGGTGATCCATGAATCAACTTTCATCTTCTTGTGGACGATGAGCGTCGACAGCAAACGATCAGGTCCGGGATTGCGGCGCACGTCTCCACGTACGTAGCGGAATTCAGCGCTCGATTGAGCACTCATCCTCGTTCTCCGCCTTACTGGTCGTCAATGAGTTCAATCTTCAGTTGGATTCCTAATAACAATCATACACGTCCCATATACAAACCAATCATCACCGGCGACCCTCCATAGCTCGTCCATACATGAGATGTCCGGGCCTATGACAAAAAAACACGCCACATTCCCATATTTTCTTCACTTATCGATGCCGCGTTACGCGACGGTGCAGCAGCGACACACCTCGCAGATCTTCTCGCCCGATGCAATCGATCAATACGCGATCCAAGCTCCCAATTCAGCCGATTGGGTCTTTACCAATTTCGATTGAGGAAAAGGCCATGAGCAAACGAGCAGTCAGAAATGGAGACCCGACGACGACAGGCGGCGTCGTCATTGCCGTTACGTCCACGATGGTCAATCACGGCAAACAGGTCGCCCTGGATGGCGACAAGGCGACATGCGGAAATTGCGAGGGGAAATTCCTGATATTGGGCAGTGCACATCGCATGATTCACCACGGGCGATGTGTTGCTCTCGATGGTGACGTCGTACTCTGCCCATGCGGGCAAAACCGGCTAATCGCGGGTAGCGACAGCACAATTTTCTACGGGGGCGACGGCGGCCGCAATGCCATAAATCCGTTTGCTGCGCGCTCGGCATACGCTCCCACGAGACCCGCATCCGGGTCGGGTATCAATGACGATCAGTTCGTGATCCGCGACGCGCGGACAAAGCAACTGTTAAGCAACGTGCGCTATTGGATCAAGGATCGATCCGGAGCAGTGCTTGCGTCCGGTGTGAGCGATCGGCACGGTCGTACTGCGCGTGTGCGGACCGAAGGTGCGCAGACTTTGAAGCTTGTAATCGAGGATTGAGAAGATGGGGAATCAAACTACCGTTGCCGAGACAACGACAAACACCATCGAAGGATCGCTGCATTTTGCAGACGTTGACTTGCGGCCGATCTGCGAAAACATGACCAACTCGGAGTTCCGCAAGATGTTTTCTGTGGCCCAGGGGCGTGCAGTCGATCGATTGACGATCCGCATCGCGGATCTGAAAAAGTGGTCACAGAACGACAAGGATCGAGTGTTCAAGTGGTTCGGTCGAGACGATGAGAGAACGCGAATGCACTTGCTCACCGGCTTAACTAAGGTACTTGGCGTAGTTCGAGCATTCAACGAAAACAACGTCGTTCGCAGCGGCAGTGATGGCGATCTGGCGACGGGATGCACGCCGCATCCACGCGGGACGTCCAATGAAGCTGCTCATGTATGTGCGCCGGACACCACGACACATACGATCGCGATCAGCGCACGATTCTGCACGATGCGCCCGTGGACTGCTAATGCTGATTCTCACGTATCAACTATCATTCACGAAGCAACCCATTTCCGCGACACTATGTCGTCAACCGATGACCAATACACGATTACCCCGTTGCTCCCCGGTTGGGGGCGATCAAATCCAGACTTGGCAATCAACAACGCCGACAGCATCGCGGGGTACGTCGTTGACATTGACTAAATTGCTAACTGCCGTCGCGCTCGCGTTGAGCTGCACACACACGGCATTCGCGTGCGATGGTCCGTCGAACTTGCCCGGTTGGGATTTTGATGTTCGATTCGACAGCGATTCGAGCGACCTATCTATCGCCGAATTGGCGAAGCTGTCAGTATGGTCAGCCGATATGCGCCAACGCTTTTCCATTGTCGATGCGGTTTCGGTTGTCGGTTTGGCGGAACCGACGGAGAGAGACCCGAAAGCCCTTGCTCAACGGCGTGCGGCGAATGTCAAAACCGCATTGGATCAATTTTCGGTTCGAGGCGAACGAAATTCCGTCATTGCGAGAATCTACAAATTGCCGTTTCCCGCCAGCGAGTTTGACGATACCGGGCGGCGCGTCGAGATCACGTTCGGCCCCGGGTGTCCCAATCACTGTTGCCCGAACCTAAACCCGATACCCAAGACGCACTGACGTTACACAAAGCAGACCGGCCCGCGCAAGGCGGGCCGTCTTCTTCCTGCCGTTCCAGCGCCTTCTCACACGTCTTTCCTCGCCCCGTCAGCGTGGCTCCCAGGATCGACGGAATGCGCGCCCGTCGGTTTCGCGAACTATCGCGATACCGGAATCTGCGACGTATCAGTGATCGCAGCAACAATAGGGCCGACACTATGCCAAGGCACTGACGGCCGCTTCCAGTTCTCGCTTACGATCCCCACACCTGCATTTCATAGAGCGAGTAGCCCCACTGCGTCGCGCGCTTCGTGCCGAGCATCCGCACGTAACGGCCGCTTCCGTTGAGATTCGGCAGCGTGACGTGGCTATAGGAACCGCCGTTGCTCGTCGCGTAGATCGTCGTCCAGTTCACGTTGTCGTTCGACGTCTGGATCTGGTAGACGAGCGCGCCCGCATCCCAGTACAGATCGACGTGATCGATGTGCTTCGTCGCGCCGAGATCCACCGAGATCCATTGCGGATCGACACCCGCGCCTTCCGGCGAATCCCAGCGCGTACCCGTGGTGTTGCCGTCGAACGCCTTGTCGGGCGTCATCGACGCGTTGTAGCTCGCCGACGCGGCGGCCGGACGCCCCTGCGACAGCAGCGTCGGCTGCGCGGCAGCCGGGCCGCCGTAGTAGCTCGAGCCGAGCTTGGCCTTCGTCGTATCGGCATTCACGCCGAACTGCGACAGGCTCCAGCGCTGGCCGGTCGTCACGTCGCCGACGTAGAGCTGATAGCCGCCCGCCGTCGTCGACGAGAAGAACACGTAGTTCGTGCCGTTCACCGGCGCCGGGTCCGAGTTGTTGCTCACGCAGTCGTTGATCGCCAGCTGGTTCGGCGTCGAAGCCGGGTCCGCGGTCTTCGTATAGATCTGGTCGGCCTGGCCCGCATCCTTCCAGCGCGCATAGAACACCGTGCCGTCCGCGCGCACGATCGGGTAGTACGTCTGCAGCCCGGCGGGATGATCGAACACGGCGGTCGCGCCGGTCGCGATCGTGCGCTTCATCAGCCCCATGTTCGCGCCGGTGCCGGTCGCGTAGTACACGGCGCTCGCGTCCGGCGCGAGAAACGGCATCGAGTATTCGGCGCCGGCCGGCGCGTTCGTCAGGCTCACGACCGACGTGAACACCGGGCCCGCACTCGTGTACGACAGCGTCGCCTGCTTGACGTCGCCGTTCTGCTTGAACACGAGCGTCTTGCCGTCCGCGCTGAATTTCGGGTCCTCGTTGCGCGTGGCGCCCGTGCTGTTCGTCATGTTGACGGGCGGCGTGCCGGCGCCGAGCTGGAGCATGAACACGTTCCATGCGCCGTTGCTGATGCCCATGAACGCGAGCCACTTGCCGTCGGGGCTGAACACGCCGTTCATCGGATCGGTGATGCCCCACGCGCTCTTGCTCAGTTGCGTGAGCGTATGCGCCGCAAAGTCGTAAAGGAACAACTGGCTCGTGCCGTCGCCGTATTTGACGTAGCTGTGATAGACGAGCTTGCCGGTCAACGCAGCGGGAAACGATGCGTTCGGCTGGGCTGCGGGATTGTTGATGCACGCGGCTTGCACGTTGCCGCCGGACAGGCTGACGGCGATGCCAGCCACCAGGCCGGCGACGAGGGTCTTCGATTTCACGCTGAATGATTCCGGGTAGGGTCAGGACGCCTCGGACAAGATCCCGCGCAGGACGCACGGGCGCTGCGGATCCGCTGTCGGGCAGCGCGAACTCCGCATGAGTCGGACATCGGGAACAAGATTTGCGATGTGAGAGGATGCCCGCTCGTCAGACGAAAGAAAAGGATCACAGCGCGTCAAAAACATGCGGATCAGCGCTTGGGGCGCGATTGCGCACGACGGGTGCCGTGCTACTCTTTTTTCAGCAACGCCCGAGTGGCCGGAGGGCTGGCATGAAGCGATATGCGGCGCTGGCACAGACGATCGCCGATGCGATCCGGCGCGGCGACCTGGCGGCCGGCACGCGCATCCCTACCGTGCGCGCGGCCTGCCGCGCGTATGGCGTGAGCCCGTCCACCGTATTTCGTGCGTACTACGCGCTCGAAAGCGAGGGTCTGATCGTCGCACGTGCACGGTCCGGTTATTTCGTTGCGAACCTCGAAGACAAACACGTCAGGTTCGGCCACGAGCCGCCGCGCAAATCGGCCGCCGCACCAACCGGCAACGGCGATCCGCTGTTCCGCCTGCTCGATTCCCTGAAATGCGAGGACATCGTCCCGCTCGGCTCGGCATTCGCCAGCTATTCGCTGTTTCCGATGAGCAGCCTGTGGCGCTATGTGGCGTCGGCGGCTCGCACCATGGACCGCACGAAACTGCTGTCCGGATTGCCGCCCGGCCACGACGCGCTGCGCCGCGAAATCGCGTTGCGCTACCTGAACGCGGGCACGGCCTTGCCGATGGACGAGATCGTGATCACGACCGGCGCGCTCGAAGCGCTGACGCTCAGCCTGCAGGCGCTGACGCGGCCGGGCGACATCGTCGCGATCGAGCGGCCGGCCTTCCACGCGGTGCTGCAGGCCGTACAGCGCCTGCATCTGAAGGCCGTCGAATCCCGGTCGACCCGCGCACGGGCCTCGACCTCGACGCGCTCGCCGAGGCGCTCGACACGCACCCGGTGCGCGCCTGCTGGTTCATGACGTCGTTCCACAATCCGACCGGCGCGACGTTGTCCGACGAACGCAAGCGCGCGCTGATCGACCTGCTCGCGTCGCGCGGCGTGCCGTTGATCGAGGACGACGTGTATGGAGAATTGCACTTCGGCACGGTCCCCACGCGTCCCGCGAAACTGTATGACGACAGCGGGCTCGTCCTGCATTGCGGTTCGTTCTCGAAGTGTCTCGCACCCGGGTTCCGGATCGGCTGGGTCGCGGCCGGGCGCTACGTGCGGCAGATCCGGCAAGCGAAAGGCGCGAGCGCGCCGTCGGCCGACGTGCCTGCGCAGATGGCGATCTCGAGCTACCTGCGCGACGGCGCATACGACCGCTTCCTGCGCAAGTTGCGGCGCAACCTCGCCGCGCACCAGGCGCAGATGCTCGCCGCCGTTCGCGCCTATTTTCCGGCCGGAACCGAAGTGTTCACGCCGCACGGCGGATATTTCCTGTGGATCGAACTGCCGCCACGCGTGGATGCGATGCACCTGTTCGGCGATGCAATGGAAAGCGGCGTCAGCATCGCGCCCGGCCCGATCTTTTCAGCCACCGGCGGATTCCGCCGTTATCTGCGGCTCAACTACGGCCGGCCGTGGACGCCGGCAGTCGAGCGCGCGATGCAGACCATCGGGACGCTCGCCACCCGGCAGCGGCAGAACGATTAGCACGGAACTTGCGATCGGCCTGCGCGGATCGCGATGACGGACGTGCGCCTTGCGTTTCGCGCGCGAGCGACAAAGAATGAAGCGGAAGACAACCCCGGACGAACGCGTTCCGCGTGTCCGACGCTATGGAGAATCACTTGAGCACCGAATGCGAACGAGCGTCGTATGCAGCCCGCGCGCGCGGACCGGAAGTCTCGGCGGCCGGCGATCGTTCGCACCGCTGACAACACCTGCCCGCTTCCGACGATGCGCGTCCTGCCCAACCGGAATGCCCACACGCGCGATGTCTGGCGCGCCGTGCTGATTGCGCGTGTCGAATCGCGACGCGCCGCGTGCTGCCGCTGCCGGGAATGCGGCTTCGTGGCGTTCCGCGCATTCGAGCACTGCCCGGTCTGCAAACAATGGAACGGGCCATTCGATCCGGTTCGCAACACGTCGGCCCCCAAACACGCGACGCATGCGCTGCCGCCCTTCCAGAGGTGGTCGTCGCGCATCGCGCGGACACTTCGCAACGCGGCCTTCCGGCGCCCTCGCGCATCGAGCGCGCCGCTCCTGAGTATCGTGACGCTTGTGCTGCTGGTCGGCGGCTACGTG
This sequence comes from Burkholderia stabilis, assembly GCF_001742165.1. Lineage (NCBI taxonomy): Bacteria > Pseudomonadati > Pseudomonadota > Betaproteobacteria > Burkholderiales > Burkholderiaceae > Burkholderia > Burkholderia stabilis. The sequence goes on from NZ_CP016443.1 coordinate 1,714,578, forward strand.
ACGGTCGACCGGACGTGCAAGGCCGATCCCGTTTGTCGCGGCGCAGGTACGCCGGCGGCAGTGATCGGCAGTGGCCTCCTTGCCTCGAACGATCCGGCGCTGCCGGTCCTGCCCGCGCCTGTCTATCCGTTTCATTCGACTGACGGAACGCAGGCAGCGGCCGCTCGGCGCGACATCGCGAATGCCGGCGAACACGCCGGCCGGATTGCGGTCGCGCAGGCCGCGCCGCCGATGCGCGAACCTGACCGGAAGCACGCCGGCGCGGTGCGCGTGGCGGACTGGCGAGGCAATCACGATCCCGCGCATCGCACGCATGCGATCCGCCGTGTGAGCGTGCACGCGAGCCATGCACGGCACACCGTGCCCAGCAACGCGGACATCGCGAAGCTCTATCGCGGTCACTGAGCACAGGCCCGGCTGATCGCGCTGTGCGTCACGATCGCGGCCGTGCTGCGCAGCGCCGATGCGGCGACGCGAATTCCGCTCGCTTGTCGTGCCGCCGTTCGCCGTCGGCATCACCCACTCGGCGCTGCCGTTCTGCCTGCTGACCTACGCAGCGTTGTTCGCGGCGGCCGGCGCCGATTCGATCCTGAATGCGGCGACGCCGTCGTAGACCACGATCGTCGCGAGCCCGCGTGGCCGCCTCGCCGCCGCTGGAACGAAAACGGGCGGCCCGTTTCCGGAGCCGCCCGTTTGGCGTTCAGCGTGACGAACGTCAGCGCATCAGGCCGCCAGCAACCCGTGCGGGTCGATGACGAATTTGCGCGGCGCGCCACCGTCGAACTTCTTGTAGCCTTCCGGCGCCTGGTCGAGCGAGATCACCTCGACGTTGACGATCTTCGCGATCGGCAGACGGTCGAACAGGATCGCCTGCATCAGGTTGCGGTTGTACTTCAGCACCGGCGTCTGGCCCGTGAAGAACGAGTGCGACTTCGCCCAGCCGAGGCCGAAGCGGATGCTCAGGCTGCCGTGCTGCGCGGCCTTGTCCTTCGCGCCCGGATCGTCGGTCACGTACAGGCCCGGGATGCCGATCGCGCCGGCCGGCCGCGTGATTTCCATCAGCGAGTTCAGCACCGTCGCAGGCGCCTCTTCCGAGTGGCCCGACGAACCGTGGCCGTGCGCCTCGAAGCCGACGCAGTCGACCGCGCAGTCGATCTCGGGCACGCCGAGAATCTGCTCGATCTGTTCGCCGAGCGATGCGTCCTTCGACAGGTCGACCGTCTCGAAGCCCATCGCCTTCGCATGCGCGAGACGCTCGGCGTTCATGTCGCCGACGATCGTCACGGCCGCGCCGAGCAGGCGCGCCGAGGCGGCCGCCGCCATCCCGACCGGGCCCGCGCCCGCGATATACACCGTCGAGCCCGGCTTCACGCCCGCGCTCACCGCGCCGTGATAACCGGTCGGAAGAATGTCGGACAGGCAGGTCAGATCGCGGATCTTCGCCATCGCCTGATCGCGGTCCGGGAATTTCAGCAGGTTGAAATCGGCATACGGCACGAGCACGTATTCGGCCTGGCCGCCGATCCAGCCGCCCATGTCGACGTAACCGTACGCGCCGCCGGCACGAGACGGGTTCACGTTCAGGCACACGCCCGTATGCGTGTCCTTGCACATCGCGCAGCGGCCGCATGCGACGTTGAACGGCACCGACACGAGATCGCCGATCTTCAGCGTCTCGACGTCGCGGCCCACTTCGACCACTTCGCCCGTGATCTCGTGACCGAGCACGAGGCCGACCGGCGCGGTCGTGCGGCCGCGCACCATGTGCTGGTCGGAGCCGCAGATGTTCGTGCTGACCACTTTCAGGATCACGCCGTGGCCGATCGCGCGGCCGGTCGGATCGACCATCTTCGGATAATCGATCTTCTGCACTTCGACCTGGCCCGGCCCAAGATAGACGACACCTCGATTGCTGCTCATCGTATTGTCTCCATGTCTCGTTGGATGGCGCCGCGGCGCGCCGGCCCATGCGGCGCACGCGCAACGTGCTGTTCGAGAGTAGTCCCGGAGGCAGGGGCGCCGATGTCTCAAACGCGACATGCGTTTGAACGGCGCCGACATCGATGGCGGAAATACGAAAGTCGGGCGGGAAACGACGGGACGGCTTCAGGCAGCCGTCATCCCTGCACCGAATAGCCGCCGTCCACGGGAATCACGGCGCCCGTCACGAAATCGCACTCGACGGCACACAGCGCGACGGCGATGCCGGCCAGGTCCTGCGGCTTGCCCCAGCGCCGCAACGGCGTGCGCGCGAGGACGCTGCGTTCGAGATCCGGAAACAGCCGCGTGGCCTCGGCAATCAGCTCGGTTTCGATCCAGCCGGGCAGCAGCGTATTGACCTGGATGTTGTCCGGCGCCCATTCGACGGCCCACGCCCTGCCGAGCTGAACGATCCCGCCCTTGCTGGCGGCGTAGGCCGCGCCGTGAGTCGTGCCGAACAGCGACAGCATCGAGCCGATATTGACGATCTTTCCGCCGCCTGCGCGCCGGAATGCGGGATGAATGGCCTGCGCGCAGAAATGGGCGCCGCTCAGATTCGTATCGATGACGCGATACCACTCGTCGGCCGTCAGTTCATGCCCTTGCTTGCGGATATTCATCCCGGCGTTGTTCACGAGGATGTCCAGCCGGCCGAAATGCTGCTCCGCCTGCTCGACGGCCTGCGCACACTCGTCGCGTCGCGTGATGTCCGCCTGGATGAACACGCCGTGGTCGCTGCCGCCCGGCAGCGACGCCAGCGCCGCGTCGCCCTTGCCGGGATCGCGGCCGACGAGCACCACGCGCGCACCCGCCTCGGCCATGCCGCGCGCGATGCCAAGCCCGATCCCGCTCGCTCCGCCGGTGATGACCGCCACCTTGCCTGAAAGATCGAACACACGTGCCTCCGATTCGCATTGCTGTCCAGATTGCGCGACAGCATAGCCCGGCGCACCGCGACGTTGCGCCGGTATCAGGCACGATATTTTCGAGCGCGGAGCATGCCTTTTTCGAATCTTTCGGACGTTGCGCGACCGGTGCGTTCGACGCATCGCGGGCCGGCTGGCGATCAACCACCGGCGTTCTCGCGAATGATCGCCGCGGCGGCCGCTTCCGCTTCGCTCGCGACGCCATCATGCACGCGTGTGCTGACGGCCGGCGTCGGCGGCTCGCTGTCGAGCGCGTGGCCGTTGCGATCGTGCGTGTCGACCGTCGCGCGCATCGACAACCCGACGCGTAGCGGATGCGCGGCCAGGTCGCCCGGATCGAGCGCGATCACGACCGGCACGCGCTGCACGACCTTGATCCAGTTGCCGGCCGCGTTCTGCGACGGCAGCATCGAGAACGCGCTGCCCGTGCCCGCCGAGAAACCCTGCACACGGCCGCGATACGCAACCCGCGTGCCATACAGGTCCGACACGACTTCGACCGGCTGCCCGACGCGCATGTGGCGAATCTGCCCTTCCTTGAAATTCGCCTCGACCCACAGCCGCTTCAACTGCACGACCGACATCAGCGGCACGCCGGGCCCGACCTGCTGGCCGACCTGTACCGAGCGCTGCCCGATCGTACCGTCGACGGGCGCAACGATCGTCGTGCGTTTCAGGTTCCGGAAAGCGAGCTTGAACTGCGCGGCCGCCTGCACGACGGACGGATTTTCGTCGACAGGCAGCTTGGTTCCGAGCGCGCGTGCCGCATCGAGCTGCGCCTGCGCGGCTGCGAGATTCGCCTGTGCGCCGGCGACCGCCGCGCGTGCGCGCGCCAGCTCCTCCGGCGCGACGATCTCGACCGACGCGCCCGAGCGCGCCGCGAACGCGCGCTGCGCGAGCGACAGGTCGGCGCGCCGCGCATTCACGGCCTCGACGTACATCGTGTTCGAAATCTTCGCGTTCGCGACCTGCCGCACGGCCTGCGCGAGCTGCGCCTTCGCCTGCGCGAAGGCGACGGACGCCTCGGTGTCGTCGAGCCGCACGAGCGTCTGTCCGGCGCGCACGGCCTGCGTATCGGCAACCAGCACATCGGTCACGGCCCCCGGAATCTGCGCAGCGACCTGAACGATGCTGCCCGCGACATACGCGTCGTCGGTGTCTTCGTAATAGCGGTCGCTCAGCAGCCAGTACGCGATCCATGCGAGCGCCGCCAGCAGCACGATCGCGAAGAACACCGTGAAGCGCTTGCGCCGCGTCGCGCGACGCGCGTCGAGTGCCGGGTCGTTCAGCGCGGCCGGCTGGGCGGCGGTATGAAGGTTGTCGTGGTGCATCAGTCGCTTTGCGTAACGATCAGACGATCGTGCTGGAACACAGGGATCGCCGGCATGACCGGCGGAACCGGCGTCGGGCTCGCCGATGCCGTGCGCGCAGGAACGGGCGTACCGCGAGGCGTCGCGCCGGTGGTCGTCGCATTGGCCGTCGACGGACGCGCCGCGTCATCGCGTCGTGCGAGCGTGGCACCACTCGTCGTGCCGGTAGCCGGCGACGCCGCAACGCTTGCCGTACGCGTGTCGTCCGACGTGCTCGCCGCCGCTCGGCTCGCGGCCGCAACGTGCGCAGCGGGTGCAACAGCCGCCGCACCACGCCTCGCCGCCCCGCTGCGCGCCTGATGCGCGGCCGGCGCCTGCGCAACCGTTGCGCCCGCATCGAACCCGCCGCCGAGCGCGCCGATCAACCCGACGCGCAACGTCCGCTGCCGGCCGAGCAGCGCGATCATCTGCGCACGCTCGTCGATCAGCGTGAGATCCGCGACGTCGACATCCTTCTGCATCAGCACGCCGCGCCGGTGGCGGTCGGCGGCGATCTGCACGATCTTCTGAGCGGCCGCGACCGCGTCCTGCTGCTGCGCGACGAGCGTCTGCGACGTCTGCAGCGACGTGACGAGCTGCGCGACCTGCCCGAGCGCGTCGTCGACGGTCTTGTTGTACAGCCCGATTGCGACGTCGGCCTGCGCGACATCCGCGCCGAGCTTCGCCTTCAGCCGGCCACGATCGAAGATCGGCAGCGAGATCGCGGGCCCGACGGAACCCGCGAGCGAGTCGCGCGAGAACAGTGACGCGGGCGTGAGTGCAAACACGCCGCCGAGCGCGACGAGGTTCACGTCCGGATAAAACTGCGCGCGCGTCGAATCGGCATTCGCGAACGCGGCTTCCACGCGCAACCGCGCGGCGACGATGTCGGGCCGGCGGCCGAGCAGGTCGGCCGGCAACCGCGCCGGCACCGCACTGCCCGCGAACGCGCCGACGCGCGGCCGCTGCAGTGCCAGCCCGCGTTCGGGGCCGCGTCCCGACAGCACGCCGAGCTGCAATTGCGCGAGCTTGATCTGCTCGTCGTTCAGCGCGATCTGTTCGAGCAGACGGCTGCGCTTGATCGACGCGTCACTGGCGTCGTATGCGTTGTCGAGGCCGCGCGCGGTGCGCTCGCGCAGCACGGCCGTCACGCGCTCGCCGACCTTCAGCTTCTGCTGCAGCAAGTCGCGCGCCGCGTATGCCTGATCGAGCTGGCAGTACACGGTGACGATCGCGACGGCGAGCGTGAGCCGCACCTGTTCGGCCTCGACCGCGGCCGCGTCGCGCAGCGACATCAGGCTCTTCGTCGCGGCGCGGTTCTTCCCCCACAGGTCGAGCTGGTAGTTCAGCCCGACGAACACCGACGACGGCGACACGATCGGGTCGCCGAAAATCTCGACCGGCACGCGATAGCCGCCGGCCGTCACGTCGGCGATGTCGCCGGGCTTCGGCATCCGCGCGCGGCTGACCGTCGCGCCGGCGGTGCCCGTCAGCCCCGTCAGCGAATCGAATTGCTGAAGCTGCGACTGCGCGATCCGCAGCCGCGCCTGTGCGACCTGCAGATCGGGGTTGTTCTGCGACGCCTCGGCCACCAGCGTATCGAGTTGCGGGTCCTGCAGCTGCTTCACCCAGTCGGGCGCGGGCCATGCGCCGTTCACGCCGGGGCCCGCCGTGTGCGCGAGCGCATCGGCGGCCGGCGCGTGCAACGACAGCGACGGCAGGAAGCCCGACGGCACGCACCCGCCCAACGCCAGCAGCACGGCAGCCGCCGCGATCACCCCGCCGCCCTTCACGCCACGCGCCGAAACCGCCGCTCTCGTCATCCGTTGCATCGCGCCCCTCATCCCTGCTGCACGCGTTGCGCGCGCGCAGCCAGGCGCGGCCGCGTACGTTCGAGCGGACCGAGCCGGCCGAACAGGCCGTCCGCGACGCCGAACAGGATGCCGGCGAGCTTCGCGCGCTTGTCGCGTTCGACGAGCGCGATCTGCACGACCTGCCACACGGTCAGCAGGTTCGGCACGATCGCCACCGGAAAACGCAGCCCGTATTGCATCCCGAGCTGCACTGCATTGCGCGCGCTGTAATAGCGCCGTTGCCACGAGTGATTCATCGACGTCATTTCAAAAGGACCGATCGCGTGACGCTGCTTCGCGCCGATCCGGTGCGACAGCACCAGCGACGGCACGACATAGAGCGGCACGTTGCGCGACAGTGCGCGAAAGCTGTATTCGGTGTCGACGTGATCGATGAACAGCGTCTCGTCGAAGCGGCCGAGCATGTCGAACGCGTCGCGCGTGACGACGCAGCCCGACGAGATCAGGAACGCGCAGCGCTGCAGCGGCGCGCCGGGCTCGATCCGCAGCCGGCGCAATCCGATCCCGTTGGTCGCGAGCTCGGGCAGGAAGCTGCGCGCGTTCTCGTCGAAGATGCGCGGGCCGGCCAGGAACGCGCGCCCGCCAAGCCCCGCGCACACGTCACGCATCACCGGGAAATACGCGGCCGGCACCGACGAATCCTGGTCGAACAACGCGACCGCATCGATGCGATCGCGAAACAACGCGGCCAGCCCCGCGTTGTACGCGCCCGCGATCCCGCCGCGATTGCCGTGATGCAACAGCGCGATGCCTTCGCGCGCGCACAGGTCGCGTGCGCGCGCATCGGGCTGCGGCGTGTTGTCAACGACGAGCAACGCATCGCACGCGTGCCGCCACGCGCCGAGCGCTTCGAGCTGCGCATCGCTCGGGTGATACAGGATCACGAGTGCGCCGAGTGTCGTCATGTTCCTCTCCTCAATGCCCGAAGGACGCCGCCGCGCCACGCTTGGGCCGCGTCAGCCACATCATGGCCGCGAGCGCGAGACACGTCATGCTCGCCATCCAGAACATGTCGTTCGTCGCCATCATGTACGCCTGCTGCATCACGACCTGGTGCAGCGTCGTCAGCTCGCGCACGCCGTCCACGCCCATCGCGTTCAGCGCATGCACGAAGCGCTGCGTGTTCGCCGACGCATGTGTCACGGATTGCGACACGGTGTCGTAGTGATAGGTCGCGCGGTTTTCCCACAAGGTCACGCTCATCGCGGTGCCGAATGCGGCCGACAACGTGCGCAGGAAGTTCGACAAGCTCGACGCGGCGGCGAGCCTGTCGTCCGGAATGCGCGACAGCGTCGCGGCGGTCAGCGGGATGAAGAAGCACGGCAGCCCGATCCCCTGGATCAGCCCCGGCGCGGCGATCTGCGCGAACGTCATCTTCAGCGTGAAATGCGCGTCCCATGCGAGCACGGCCGCGAACACGAGGAAGCCGAACGTCGCGAGCACGCGAGCGTCGAAGCGGTGCGCATGCAGCCCGACGAGGATCGAGAACACGAGCGCGAGCACGCCGAGCGACGCCGTCGCGAGCCCCGCATGAAACGCGTTGTAGCCCATCACGGCCTGCATCCACAGCGGAAACACGACGCCGACCACCGAGAAACTCATCATCCCGAGCGAGATGATCAGTACACAGAACGAGAACGTGCGGTCGCGAAACAGGCTCAGATCGACGACGGGGTGCGCCTCGCCCGCTTCCCAGATCAGCAGCGACACGATCGCGAGCCCTGCCACCACGGCGAGCGTGACGATCAGCGGCGAATCGAACCAGCCGCGATCGTGGCCGAGATCGAGCATCGCCTGCAGCGAGCCGACGCCGATCACGAGCAGCACGATGCCCGGCACGTCGATCGGTCCGGCCGCGCCGCGCTGCGCGTCGGGGCGCAGCATCGCGGTGCAGACGGCGAACGAGAACAGCCCGATCGGCAGGTTGATCAGGAAGATCCACGGCCACGAGAAGTTGTCGACGATCAGGCCGCCGACCACCGGCCCGAAAATCGGCGCGAGCAGCACCGTCATCGCCCACAGCGCGAGCGCGATCGTGCGTTTGTCGGGCGGGAACGTGCGCAGCAGGATCGTCTGCGACAGCGGCACCATCGGCCCCGAGCACAGCCCCTGCAGCGCGCGGCAGATCACCAGCACGTGAAGATCGCGCGCGAGCCCGCACAGCAGCGACGTCAGCGTGAACAGCAGCACGGCGCCGACGAACAGCCGCAACTCGCCGACGCGGCGCGCGAGCCAGCCGGTCAGCGGCACCGCGATCGCGGCCGCGACCGAATACGAGCTGATGACCCACGTGCCCTGGCTGTTCGATACGCCGAGACTGCCGGAGATCGCCGGCACCGCGACGTTCGTCACGGTGGAGTCGAGCACCTCGATGAAGGTGGCGAGCGACAGCGCGAACGTCAGCAGCGCGAGCCGGATGCCGCGCACCGGCTGCGCGGCCGGCGCGGGTGCCGGCGCGTCGAATGCGCTCGGCGCGACCAGCCCGTCCTGATGCGGCGATGCGTTGCTCATGCGCCGGCCACCGCGACATCGGCGCGCGCGGTCGCGCGCCGGCGCTTCGGCGCGAACCGCTCGATGAAATCGGCGGCCGCGTGACAACCGTCCGGCGCGGCCGCGAGCAGCGCGCGCGTGCGCGCCGCATGCACCGCGAACGCGGGCTCGTCGAGCACGTGCGCGAGCGCCGCGCCGAGACGCGCGCCGTCGACCGGGCCGTCGACGCGCACGCCGCAGCCGCTCGCCACGACACGTTGCGCGTTGTCGAACTGGTCGTGCGCGAAAGGCGTCACGACCTGCACGATGCCGGCCTCGCACGCGAGCGCCGCCGTGCCGATCCCGCCGTGATGCACGAGCGCGCGACACTGCGGCAGCAGCGTGCGCATCGGCACGAAGCGGCGCACGAGCAGGTGGTCGTTGTCCGCAGCGACATCATGCGGCGTCAGCAGGATTCCGCGCGCGCCGGTTGCGCGCAGCGCGTCCGACACCGCACGCGCATACGCCGCGTGATCGACGAGCGTCGAGCCGGCCGTGAACACGACCGGCGCCTCGCCGGCCGCGAGAAACGCGTCGAGCTCCGCGTCTTCGTCAGGCGCAACGATGTCGTTGAACAGCGGAAACCCGCTTTGCAGATGATTCGCGGGCCAGTCGGGTTGCGGCGGCGCGAACCAGCCGGGAAACAGGCACAGCACGCCGTCGGTCGAATGCAGCCAGCGTCCGAGCACGCGGCGCGCGGGCGCGAGCCCGAGTTCGCGGCGAACCGCGTTGAGCGCGGGGCCGCATACGCGGTCGAGCACCTGGCGCTCGATCAGCGTCATCAGCGCCGACTTCACCGGCAGCGGCCAGCGCGCGGGAATCGTCAGGCGCGGGTGCGTCGGCGGCGCATGTGCAGACAGCAGCGTCGACGGCGACACCTGCACCGACACGTACGGCGTGCCGTACCGCTCCTGCATGAAGCGCGCGGAAAACGCCCACAGCGTGCCGACGAGCACCGTATCGTCGTCGGTCAGCGCATGCAGCGCGTCGTAATGCGGGCGCAGCGTCGGCGCGATCACCTGCCACAGCGTGCGGAACGACGTGCGCGGGTCCCACAGCGCGGGATTCGCCATCGCGGCCTCGTATTCGGCCGCGGTGCCGACCGGCACGAATTCGAACCCGCAACGGTGCACCGCCGCCTCGAACGGCGCATGCGTGCAGAACACGACCTCGTGACCGCGCGCCGCGAGCGTGCGCGCGACGCCGAGCAGCGGATGCACGTCGCCCGCCGAGCCGATCGCGGTCACGATCATCTTCGCCATCGCGCGCCTCGCAGGGATCAGTAGAAGCCGGGAATCAGCGCCGCGACCTCGCGGCGGTACTGCGCGTAGGCCGGCCCGAAATACCCGGTCAACCAGCTCTCCTCCACGCGTACCTTGTACGCGAGCGACGCAAACACGAGCAGCACGCCGATCACGCCGCGCCATTCGCCGCCGATCAGCGCGGCGCCTGCGAGCGCGATCAGGCAGCCCGTGTAGATCGGATGGCGCACGAGCGCATACGGCCCCGTGCGGACGAGCTCGTGGTTTTCCTTCAGCGTGACCGACACGCTCCAGTTCGTGCCGAGATGCAGCCGCGCCCACACCGAGAACAGCAGGCCGGCGATCAGCACCGCGAGCCCGCATTGCGCCTGCAGCCCGAAGCGCTGCCAGTCGGGCACGAGTGCCTGCCATGACGGATCGGGCAGGATGATCAGCGCACCGCCGACGATCAGCGGAATCGACTGCAGCGTGCGCGAGCGCGACGCCTCCTTGCGCACGGTCGCCTTGACGCCCTGCGACGTGGCGACCCAGTAGGCGAGCCATGCGGCCCACGGAACGACGATGGCGATGGTCTGAACGATATTCACGGCTGGCCTGCCTCGTTGGAATGGAAATTCGGATGCGCGGATCGGGCTCGACGCACGACGTGCGGCGTCACGACGACAGCGCGTGCATCGGCGCGGGCACACACGCATGCGCGGCCGCGAGCGCCATGCCGGCCGCGACGGGCGAGCCGTCGCAGAAGAAATCGAGCAGCGCCGCGCGCGTGTATTCGCGCTGCGCGCGGCCTTCGATGTCGAGGAAGTGGCCGGCGTCCGGCACCGTCGCGAACCGCGCGCGCGGCACGTGCGCGCCGAGCTGGCGCACGTCGGCCGGCGTCGTGTATTCGTCACGCTCGCCGTTCAGGAACAGCAGCTCGCAACCGATGTTCGAGAACTCGCTGAAGTAGCGCTCGGGCTGCAGCGACAGGATCTGGTCGACGTGGAACGCGACCTGGTCCTGCTCGTCGCGCGGCAGGCGCGTGAGATACCGGTAGTTGTACAGCTTCATGATGCGCGGCAGGTAGCGGCCGACGGTGTCGTTCAGCAACTGCGCGGCCTTCAGGTTCTCGCCGGCCGCGATGTGGTCGCGCGCACGCGTGACGTAGTCGACCATCGCGTCGTTCAGGAACGGCGAGAACGAGCAGATCGCCGCGCGCTTCACGCTCGGGCAGCCGCGTGCGAGCGCGAACAGCGATGCCACGCCGCCCCACGACACCGACACGAGGAACGCGGGCGCGAAGCGCTCGACCAGATGCTGGAGGATCGCGGCCTCGTCGTCCTTCGTCAGGATGAAGCAACCCGGGTTGTGCTGGCGCGACTGCCCCGCATACGGCAGGTCGAAGCAGATCGTGTTCATCCGCTCGCCGAGATACTGGACGGTCTGCCCGAACGACGCGGTCGTCGCGAGTGCGCCGTTGACGAGCATCGCCGTGTCGAACGCCGGGTCGAACACGTTCCGTTCGACGTAGACCTTCAGACCATTCGGCAGCGGGACCACGTGTTTTTCGGTCGGCATCGTCGTTCTCCGGTGGATGCGGCGTCTCGACGTCGCGGCATGCTGCAGGTGCGCAATGGCTGGCGTCGGCCCGCACGCGGTTCGTCGCCGCGCCCATTGCCGACGCACCGCGGCAAAAACCGGCGGCGCCCATTCATTCCTCGTAGTGCGGCGCCATACTAATACGGACAATATTACTTACTCAAGTCATTCCAACGATCTCCTCTACTCCACCAGGAAATGCGCCGGATTCAAATTTTTTTATCAATTTATATGGTATACGGGATCGTCTGAAAGGTGGTGGCAATCGTTTGCGAGCAGTCTCCAGAATCGTTCACATTTCCTATATTTTTCTTTTAATTCAATGACATGTTTCGTTTCAATCGATGGATTTAAACGTATTTTCGGAAATTGTCGATATTCACAATCCGCACTCGTCGTTTCACATCGCGGAGATTATTACAGGCCTCGACACTCTTTCGTTTTGTAATAGAAACGAAGCCGGAAACTTTCCGATTCATTGGCTCATCTTTTCACGATCCGTTTTAAACAAATTCCAGCATATTTAACTGTCTTTCAATTCATTTTTCCGCACCTGCACATCGCGGCGAATACGGTCGATCCATCTCTTGTCACGCGCCCTCCATCGTCAGACCCCGATTTTTTGTTGATTGAACGATCAATAAAAAACCGCTAAGCTCTCGACTTCCATGGATGGCCCGCCCGGGCGAAGGGAGTCGCGATGCCGAAAGTCGGAATGCGGGAGATTCGCCGTGCGCAGTTGATCGACGCCACGCTGCGCTCGATCGACGAAGCGGGCCTGCCCGGCACGACGCTCGCATCGGTCGCGCAACGCGCGAACATCTCGACGGGCATCGTCAGCCACTACTTCGGCGACAAGGACGGCCTGCTCGAAGCGACGATGCGGCACGTGCTGCGGGACCTGTGGGCGGCCACCACGGCCCGCCGCGTGGCCGCGCGCAAGGACCCGCGCGCCCGGTTGCGCGCGATCGCCGCCGCGAACTTCGACGACACCCAGGTCAGCGCGCCGGTGATGAAGACGTGGCTCGCGTTCTGGTCGCAGAGCATGCACGACCCGATGCTCAAGCGCCTGCAGCACGTCAACACGCGGCGCCTCCATTCGAACCTGTGCGCCGAATTCGCAAAGGCATTGCCACGCGCGAAAGCGCGCGAAGCCGCCAGCGGCCTCGCCGCGCTGATCGACGGCCTGTGGCTGCGCGGCGCGCTCGCCGGCGGCCCGATCGACACCCGGGCGGCACTGAAGCTCGCCCACGATTACATCGACCTGCTGCTCGCGTCCGCCTGACGCGTCACGCAGTCGCCCTCAAGGAGATCCTCATGTCCGTATTCGGTTTGCAGCGCCTCTACATCGGCGGCGGTTACGTCGACGCCACGAGCGGCAAGACTTTCGACACCTTCGATCCCGCCACCGGCGAACTGCTTGCACAAGTGCAGCAGGCAAGCGCGGCCGACGTCGACCGCGCGGTCGCGTCCGCCCAGGAAGGCCAGCGTGAATGGGCCGCGATGACCGCGATGCAGCGTTCGCGCATCCTGCGTCGCGCAGTCGACCTGCTGCGCGAGCGCAACGACGAACTCGCGGCGCTGGAAACGCGCGACACCGGCAAGCCGATCGGCGAGACGCTCGCGGTGGACATCGTCACCGGTGCGGACGTGATCGAGTATTACGCGGGCCTCGCGACCGCGATCGAAGGGCTGCAGGTGCCGCTGCGCGCCGACTCGTTCGTCTATACGCGCCGCGAGCCGCTCGGCGTGTGCGCGGGCATCGGCGCATGGAACTACCCGATCCAGATCGCGTGCTGGAAGACGGCGCCCGCGCTCGCGGCCGGCAACGCGATGGTGTTCAAGCCGAGCGAAGTCACGCCGTTGACGGCGCTGAAGCTCGCGGAAATCTATACGGAAGCCGGCGTGCCGGCGGGCGTGTTCAACGTCGTGCAGGGCGACGGCTCGGTCGGCGCGCTGCTCACGGGCCACCCGGACATCGCGAAGGTGTCGTTCACGGGCGGCGTCGAAACGGGCAAGAAGGTGATGTCGCTGGCCGGCGCGTCGTCGCTGAAGGAAGTGACGATGGAACTCGGCGGCAAGTCGCCGCTGATCGTGTTCGACGATGCGGATCTCGATCGTGCCGCCGACATCGCGGTGACCGCCAACTTCTTCAGCTCGGGCCAGGTCTGCACGAACGGCACGCGCGTGTTCGTGCACCGCTCGATCAAGGACGCATTCACGCAACGCGTGCTCGAACGCGTGAAGCGCATCCGCGTCGGCAAGCCGACCGATGCCGACACCAACTTCGGCCCGCTCGTGTCGGCCGCACAGCTCGACAAGGTGCTCGGCTTCATCGAGAGCGGCAAGGCCGAAGGCGCGAAGCTGCTCGCCGGCGGCTCGCGCCTGACCGACGGCCATTTCGGCAGCGGCCAGTACGTCGCGCCGACCGTGTTCGGCGACTGCCGCGACGACATGAAGATCGTCCGCGAGGAAATCTTCGGGCCGGTGATGAGCATCCTCGATTTCGAATCGGAGGACGAAGTAATCGCCCGCGCGAACGACACGCACTACGGGCTCGCGGCCGGCGTCGTGACCGAGAACCTGTCGCGCGCGCACCGCACGATCCATCGCCTCGAAGCCGGCATCTGCTGGATCAACACGTGGGGCGAATCGCCGGCCGAGATGCCGGTTGGCGGATACAAGCAATCCGGTGTCGGACGCGAGAACGGCATCACGACGCTCGAGCACTACACTCGAATCAAGTCGGTACAGGTCGAGCTCGGCCGCTACAACCCGGTGTTTTGAGTCTCAAAGGAGGAGAACCCGTCATGACGACACGCGAATACGACTACATCATCTGCGGCGCAGGTTCCGCGGGCAACGTGCTCGCAACGCGCCTGACGGAAGATCCGGACGTCACGGTGCTGCTGCTCGAAGCGGGCGGCCCCGACTACCGCTTCGACTTCCGCACGCAGATGCCGGCCGCCCTCGCCTATCCGCTGCAGGGCCGCCGCTACAACTGGGCCTACGAGACCGACCCCGAGCCGCACATGGACAACCGCCGGATGGAATGCGGCCGCGGCAAGGGGCTCGGCGGCTCGTCGCTGATCAACGGGATGTGCTACATCCGCGGTAACGCGCTCGACTACGACAACTGGTCGACGCACAAGGGGCTCGAGAACTGGACGTATCTCGACTGCCTGCCGTACTTCAAGAAGGCCGAAACGCGCGACGTCGGCCCGAACGACTACCACGGCGGCAACGGCCCCGTGTCGGTCACGACCAGCAAGCCGGGCGTGAACCCGCTGTTCGAGGCGATGGTCGATGCGGGCGTGCAGGCTGGCTACCCGCGCACCGACGACCTGAACGGCTATCAGCAGGAAGGCTTCGGCCCGATGGACCGCACCGTCACGCCGAAGGGCCGCCGCGCGAGCACCGCGCGCGGCTATCTCGACCAGGCGCGGGCGCGGCCGAACCTCGAGATCGTCACGCACGCGCTCGCCGACCGCATCCTGTTCGACGGCAAGCGCGCCTCGGGCGTCACGTACCTGCGCGGCAGCGAGCGCTCGACCGCGCATGCGCGCCGCGAAGTGCTCGTGTGCAGCGGCGCGATCGCGTCGCCGCAACTGCTGCAGCGCTCGGGCGTCGGCCCCGGCGCGTGGCTGAAGGAACTCGACATCCCCGTCGTGCTCGACCTGCCCGGCGTCGGCCAGAACCTGCAGGACCACCTGGAGATGTACATCCAGTACGAGTGCAAGGAACCGGTCTCGCTGTACCCGGCGCTCAAGTGGTGGAACCAGCCGAAGATCGGCCTCGAATGGATGCTGAACGGCACGGGCCTCGGCGCGAGCAACCACTTCGAGGCGGGCGGCTTCATCCGTACGCGCGACGACGATCTGTGGCCGAACATCCAGTATCACTTCCTGCCGGTGGCGATCAACTACAACGGCTCGAACGCGATCGAGATGCACGGCTTCCAGGCGCACGTCGGCTCGATGCGCTCGCCGAGCCGCGGCCGCGTGAAGCTGCGCTCGCGCGACCCGAACGACCATCCGAGCATCCTGTTCAACTACATGGCCGAAGCGCTCGACTGGCGCGAGTTCCGCGATGCGATCCGCGCGACGCGCGAGATCATGCGGCAGCCCGCGCTCGACCGCTATCGCGGCCGCGAGCTGAACCCGGGCGCCGACTGCAAGAGCGACAAGGAGCTCGATGCGTTCGTGCGGGCCCGCGCGGAGACGGCATTCCATCCGTCGTGCTCGTGCAAGATGGGCTACGACGACATGGCCGTGGTCGATGAAGAAGGCCGCGTGCACGGGCTGGAAGGGCTGCGCGTCGTCGATGCGTCGATCATGCCGATCATCACGACCGGCAACCTGAACGCGCCGACGATCATGATCGCCGAGAAGATCGCCGACAAGATTCGCGGCAAGCAGCCGCTCGCGCGTGTCGACGTGCCGTACTTCGTCGCAAACGGTGCGCTCGCGCGCAACGTCGCGAAGGCCGTGCGGCAACCGGAAACGGTCTGACGACGGCGGGCGCGCTACCCGCGCCTCCCGTGAAAAGCGCCGCTGACGGTTGCCGTCAGCGGCGCTTTTTCATTTTCGGCTCAACCGCTGTTGACCTCTCGCCGCAAACGCTCGACATCGACGTGCTGCAGATAATTCGTGATGTTCTGCCAGATCGGATGGAACCCGTAGCCGCCGTGCTGCAGTTCATCGAGTGCCTGCTCGCGCGTCCAGCCCTGGTACACCATCCGGTACAGCGCGGAGACGAGGCCCGTGCGATCGGCGCCGTGCTGGCAGTGAATCAGCACAGGACCGTCCTGGTCGGCGGTCCGCAACGCCTTCAGCGCGGTGACCATGTCTTCGTCGCGGATGTACCACGTGTTGATCCGGATGCGCTGCATCGTGATGTGCGTGCCGGCCAGAACGGTATCGTCCGCGTGAAACGCGCGGAAGCTGATGACCTTGCGAATGCCGAGTTTCTGCAACTCCGGCACGTCCTCGCGCGAGAGCTGCGCGCTGCGGTACAACGTCGGCGTGATGCGATGCAGGTTGTTCACGCGCGCGTCGGCAATGCTTTGCGCCCATTGAACCGGGCGCGCGGAAACGCCGGACACCGCATCCGCGCAGGCCGGCTGCACGAGCCCGGCGAGCGTGACGGCGATCGCGGCAACGAAGGCGATTTTCATGTCGATACCGTGTTCAGTAGAAGGCGCGCCTGCGCTCGCGCGACAGGATGAACAGGACGATCGCGGCGGCGCTCATGGTCCAGTAGTCGGTTGGCGCCACGCCCAGCCAGTGGATATGCCACGGCACGTTCGCCGGGTTGAACCGGGCCAGGCCATAGGCCGGGTTCAGCACGAACCACAGGAAATCCTCGGTCAACCAGAACACCATGATGCACGCGATGATGCGGGCTTCGATGCGCCACGACCAGCGTCCGTTGAAGACCGGCGGCAGATGAAAAAACAGCGCGACGAACGGGAACACCCACGCGTGGTATCCGGTCATCGGGCGGCCGCCCCAGAAGATGTCGAGCAGCCAGTGATGCTCGATGCGCCAGGTCGGCAGATTGGCGGCCCAGCCTGCGCTGCCCTCGATCTGGATCTCCACGTTCGCGAAAAAGAACGCGAGCAACATGACCCAGGCGACGACGAACAACGTATGGCGCGTCGGCACGAAGCGCGCGACGCTCATGCGGCCGGCTCCAGGCCGAGCACGCGATCGAGCACGAAGCGCCCGGCCAGCGGCCGCCCGAGCGGCGCGAGGCGGCGGCGCATGTCGTCAAGGCGCTCCGGCGTCTGCAGCAGCGCGCGGATCCGGTAGACGAGCGCGTCGTCGTCGATGGCCTTCAGCGCGACGCCCTGTTCGAGCAGGAAATCCGCATTGCGCTCTTCCTGGCCCGGAATCGGCGAGTTGACGATCATCGGCAACTGCATCGCGAGACATTCGGACGTCGTCAGGCCGCCCGGCTTCGTGATGACGAGATCGGCGCACGCCATCAGGCGTTCGACCTGCTGCGTGAAGCCCTGCGGAAACAGCCGGCCGGGATGCCGCGCAGCGAGCGCCTGCAGCGACGCCAGCATCGCCTGGTTCTTGCCGGCCAGCGCGACCAACTGGAAATCGGCGTCCATTTCGAGCAGACGCGCCGCCAGCACGTCGAGCCCGCCGAGGCCCGCGCCGCCGGACATCATCAAAAACGTCCGCCGCGCGGGATCGAGGCCGAACTCGGCCGCGCAGGCCGCGCGATCGAGCGGCTGGCCGAACGCCGGCATGATCGGAATGCCGCTGACGTGCACCGTTTCAGGCGCCATGCCGCGCGCGTGCATGCGCCACGCGATCTCGTCGTTGGCCGCGAAGTAGCCGCGCATGTTGGGCACGACCCACATGCTGTGCAGGTCGAAATCGGTGACCTGCACCCACACCGGCGTATCGACGCGCCCCTTGCGGATCTCGCGCGACAGCAGTTCGGCCGGCAGGAAGTGCGTGCAGATGATCGCGTCCGGGCGCTGCCGTTCGATCTCGGCGATCAACTGCCGGCAATTGAGCCGCTCGATCGCGCGGCGGATCTTCTGCGACGGCGCGGCGGGATCGACCTCGTCGGTCTTCTGGTACAGGTAGCCCCACAGCGCCGGCTGGCTGCTGACGAGCTTGATGTAGAGATCGGTGTAAAGCTTGCGAAAGCCGGTGGACACGAAATCCATCACGTCAAGGTGCGTGGCTTCGATGCCGGCGGGATGATGGTCGGCGAATGCGCGGATCGCCTCGGCCGCGCGCGTATGCCCGGCGCCTGCGCTGACGCTCAGGAGCAGGATTTTCTTGTTTTGCTTTGACATCTGACTGACCGTTTCGATGAAGGGGGTCCGGATGCGGTTCGGCACCGGCGCGCTGGCGCGGCGGCGTCTTGCGTCCGGCTTTCAACAAGCCTGGCGGATCTTCAGCGGTGCGGGCGGGCGGCCGGGTCGGATCGGTCGATCGCCCGCATCGTCTGCGGAATCATACTGCGTCCGCTCGATGGGGCCCGGAACCGATCGTGCCGCGCGGGAGGTCTGGTGCGGATGGTGGGCGGTCGCGCGCGGATGGCGACGGTGTGATGCCCCGCCCGCACATGCGAACGAGGCGCGGTATGCCGGCGCGAACGGCGTGCTCGCGCGGGAGCGATTCCTGTCGTTTCGTTTCGGCGAAGATGTCGTGTCAGCCGGTCTTGCCCCCGTCTTCGCCGAGCCGGGCTGCGGTCACGGCCCGCGTCCGCATCCGCTTGCCGCGGACGATCGGATTCCAGCGCGACGTCAGGCTCATCGCGTCGCGCAAGCGGTCGAACGCGACATCCTCCCGCGGCCCGAAACGGCTGACCGTCGGCCACGCGAGCACGTCGTCGAGCCATGCCTGCCACGTGTCGCCATGAAAGCGGCGGCCGATGTCCCTCACCGCGTCCGGCGCCGCGATCACGATGCCTGCCAGCAGGTAGTAAGCCCAGAAACTTCCGGCGCCTGTCAGTCGATCGAGCCTGCATACGGATAGCGCCGCGAGCAGTCCGTCCGACGACGCGAGATCGGCGCGATGCGTCCGGATCGCTTGCGCAACGAGGTTGTGCCGACCGCCATAGGCGGCAACGGAAACCCCGTTGCCGGCAGCGAGTTCGGCCGAGAACACCGCGAGCGCGGCCATCTCGTCGATGCGCGCCGCATCGTCGCGCGGGCCGCATGCGCGCAGCACGATCGCGTCGATGACGGCGCCAGGGCCGGCCGGTGTTTCCGTGCTCGTTGCCGCGATAGCAGTCAGTCGTTCTCTCAGGTTCTTCGCAGGCGGCGTCTCGCAGTGCCCGTCATTTTCGTGAGCGATACGCTCAACGTTGTCGTCATTGCTGCATTCGATGCCGCCGGCAATCCGTTCGAGTGCGGCCCAGCCGACATCGGGGTCGTCGAATGCACACGCATCGATCACGCCGTGCGCGGTGTCGAACACGGCGCGCGAGCCGGGGCAGCAGCGTTCGGCCTCGGCGAGCTGCTGCGCGGAGGGCACATGCGAGCACGCGCCGAGCGGGTCGGCCGGGTCGCATGCGCATCCGCCGATGTCCGTTGCGATCCACGGGACGAGCCGGTGGAGGATCGCCGCGGCCTCGTGAGACAAGCCGGCGCCTGCCCGCATACGTATCGCGTGCGACGCGACGACCGTCGTGTCGCCCATGTCGCCCGCCATCGCCGCGCACGCGGCCGTGTCGAGATGTTCGATCAGGTACTGCAGCCACGCGGCCGTGCGCAGCCGGTCAGGCGTCGCGCCGCGGGCATCGCCATACTTTGCTGGATCGGTAAGCATGGGTCTTCCGGGATAGTTCTGGCCAATTGGCGTTGTGTTGTTTCAATCGAAGCGGATGGCGCGGTACGCCGCGCCAGTCCTGCATGTCCGCCCGGATCGGATCGCGACACGGGCGGTCAGCCGGCCGTCGCGCCGATACGCGCGACGACACGAATGCGTCGAGGAAGCGAAAGCCCACGTGCATACCGCACAGCCCCCATGCACGTCGAACGCTCCGCTACGGTTACTGCGCGTGGAGCTTCGGCGATGTCAAGAGCGTGCCGGCCAACGTGCAGTCAGGTGCCCATGCGGCATTGTTGAACGTCATCGACGAATTCGAATCGGTCCATGCCGCCGTGAGCTTGCTCGGCCCGCAAGGTCCAAACAGCTTGATATCCACCTGTGCGTTGTTGATCGAGAGCTGTGTTGCGCTGTCCATCTGCCCTGCCCACGGCGAAGCACTGCCCGCTGTGCCGCTGATCAGTGGGCACCAGCTCCCCCCGTTGAACTGCGCCGATGTGATATTGACGATACCCGCCGGCGTAATCGTTCCGTTGAACGTCACGGTGCAGCTCGCGTTGAGCGCCTTCTTGCCAAACGATGTCAAGCCAGACGCGGAAAACGGCTCGCCATTCGGATTCATCGGCTGGCCGTCCACGCGCGAAACGGTCACCGCGAATGCGGGCGCAACCGAAGCTGCGGCAAATACCACTGCGGCAACAAGCGATGCGATTCGACGAATGTTCATCTGCATGGCCCTCTCTCTTTCTTGATATGGATGGCGGCACGCCGCAGAAACACGACCTGCCGTCCAGATGAATCCGGCCGCCGCGCCGATACGCACGGCGGCACGAACCCATCAAAACCGCGGAAACCCGCCACGCATACCGCACGGCCCTCGCACGCGGCGGGCGCCCGCTTCGAACCGCGATGCTTACTGCACGTGGAACTTCGGCGACGTCAGCACGGTGCCGCCCACCGTGCAGTCCGGTGTCAGCGTGGCGTTGTTGAACGTCAGCGACGAGTTCGCATCGCTCCACGCCGTCACGACCTTGCTCGGCCCGCACGCGCCGAGCAGCGTGACGTTCACCTTCACGTTATTGATCGACAGTTGCGTCGCGCTGTCGGCCTGCCCCGTCCACGGCGACGTGCTGCTCGCGCTGCCGCTGATCAGGCCGCACGTCGCGCCACCCGAGAACGTCGTCGACGTGATGTTGACGATGCCGGTCGACGTGATCGTGCCGTTGAACGTCGCGTTGCAATTCGCGTTGATCGCCCCCTTGGAAAGGGCCGTCAGCCCCGTCGCCGAGAACGGCTCGCCGTTCGGATTCATCGGTTGGCCATCGGCACGCGAAACGGTGACGGCGAAAGCAGGCGCGGCCGAAACCGCGGTGAAAGCCACTGCAGCAACAAGCGATACGATTTTGCGAATGCTCATTTGAACTGCCCCCTCTCTACACAATTGGCGGCACGCCGCCAGGAACGCGACCTTCCGGCCGGAACGATCCGGCCAGCCGGCCGCAGGAAACCGCCGGCGCGCGTCATGCACGCCGGTCGGCTCAGAACTTGTAGGAAATCCCGACGAACGTGATCAGCGGATCGGCCTTCAGCTTCGTGCGCGTGGTCGCGAGCGTGGACCCGTCGGCCGCCTTGATCACCAGCGACGAGTAGGTCTTCAGCGGCATGTACGTCAGCGTCGCCGTCAGCCCCCAGTGCTTGTCGATCGCATAGCTCGCGCCGATGTTGTAGACCGGCGTGAACGACGACGACGCCTTGCCCTCCACCGACGTCGCACCCGGCTTGCCGGCGCCGGCCGCGAGCACGCTGCCGAGGTTCTCGTTGATGTCCTTCGCGAAGTTGCCGTTCAGCTCGATGTTGCTGAACCAGCTGTAGGCCACGCCGATCCCGACGAACGGCCGGAACTTCGCCGTCGGTGCATTGAAGTAGTACTGCAGGATGATCGTCGGGCTCCACTGCCGCGCGTTCTTCACGGCCGGCTGGTTCGCCGACTTGTCCATGTCGACGTTGCCGAGCGCACCGGCC
This sequence comes from Burkholderia stabilis, assembly GCF_001742165.1. Classification (NCBI taxonomy): domain Bacteria; kingdom Pseudomonadati; phylum Pseudomonadota; class Betaproteobacteria; order Burkholderiales; family Burkholderiaceae; genus Burkholderia; species Burkholderia stabilis. Next base: position 1,736,401 of record NZ_CP016443.1, read on the forward strand.
GGACCCGGCGGCTTGATCACGCCGTGGCCGGTCAGCGTGAACTCGGGCGGCACGCCGAGCACCGACGTCACCGCGATGTGGTCGGTGAAGAAGTGCGTAAGCGTGAGGCCGACCGTATCGGCATTGTTGACCGTCAGGCTCGTGCCCGGCGACGTGAACGAACCGGGCAGGCGCAGCGGCCCGTTGATCGGCATGCCCGCGAGATTCGTCGTCAGACCGTTGGTCGAATCCTGCGGCATGATGTGCAGCCACCCGAGCGTCGCGACGTTGTCGCCCGCCTGCTGGGCCGATGCGAGCGTCGACACGCCTGCGACGACGCCCGCGACAATCAGCTTCTTCATGAAGTCTCCCCCTCATTCTGTCGGGGCGCCGCGCATCCGCGCGCGGCGCCGCCATGTCTCCATCCGCACGCGGTCACTGCACGAACGCGCCGACCGTGAAGTACGGGTTGCTCGTATCGGCCATGTCGAGGAACCCGAACACGCCGCCGGTGAACACGAACTTGCCGGTCGCCGGACCCGACGCCGCATCTGCATGCACGGTCGTCACGACGCCCGGCACTTTCTGCGTGTAGTCGAGGTTCAGCGCGCGCGTGAGTGCGGCCTGCGACGCATTGAACGGATCGAGCAGCGTGGCCTGCGCGCCGATGAGCGCGGTCGCACGGTAGTTGAACGCGCTGTCGACGCCCGTGTACTCGCCGTCCTGCGAACCCTGCGTGATCGCCGTTTGCGGGCTCAGGAACGAAATACCCGATTCGTCGTCCGCGCTCGGCGGGCCTTGCGTGAGGTCCGCGTTCGCGGCGCCGGTGCGGATGAAGATCGGCACGAGCTGGTTGCGCAGCTTGCCGACGATCAGGATCCCCTTGCCGGCCTTCGCCGGATCGAGCGCGGCGAGCGTCGCCGGAATCTGCGGCTGGTAGTTGAGCGACTGGAATGCCGGCGCATCCGGGCGCAGCTTGAACGGCTGGTTCACGATCGCGCTCGACGCGAGCGGCTGCCCGCCGTTCTTCTTGCCGAAGTTGTCGGTCTCGACGTAGCTGCCGTCCGCGTTGATCGTCACCTTCTGGTCGAGCGCCACCGGCTGGAAGCTTTGCGACGGCACCTGGTGATAACCGAGCTGGTTGTATGTGCCGGCGATCTTCGTCAGGTCGGTTTCCAGCGACGAGAAGCTGATGAACGGGTAGTACGGGAACGTCGTCTTCGGGATCTTGCCGACGCCGATCACGCCGTCGAACTGGATCGTCGCGCCGGGGATCGCGCCGCCCAGCACGCCTTCGCCGAGGAACAGCCGCGCCGGCCGCGTCGGGTCGAGGCTCGCGTTCTGCATCCGGAACGTGCACTGGTTCAGCTTGACCGTCGGCAGCCCCGTTTCGTCGGCGAGCGTGCCGTCGACCACGTTGGCCGGCGCCGTATCTCGCGTAGGCTGCACGGTGCCCGTGGTGGTCGGCACCGGCGACGCGAGGTAGGTCATCCGGTACGTCATCTTCGTCGTGTCGAGTTGCACTTTCACGAGCTCGCCCGATCCGGAACCGCCGATGAACACCGTGTTGTAGTCGATCGTCTGCGGGCACAGCCGGACCACCGGCGCGGGCGGCGGGTCGCCGTCTCCGCCGCACGCGGCCAGCACGGGCGCGAGCGACGCCGCGGCCATCCAATGTTTCAAATTCATAGGAATCCTCTTGAAATTCGATTCGCCGGCGGCGACGCTTGCGCCGCCGGTGTTACGTGTTCAATACAGGGTTACTGGACGAACGCGCCGACCGTGAAGAACGGGTTGACCTTGCTGTTGTTGACGACCATCGCGTAGACGTTGCCGGCCGTCACGAGCCAGCCGGTGTCGCCCTTGCTGAAGATCGCCACGTTGCCGTTCGGGCCCTTCGCGTTGAAGTCCTGCGTGGCCGTGACCTTGATCTTGCCGGGCGTGGCCTGCGTATAGTCGAGCGCGAACTGCGAGCTCACCGACGACGTCTGCGGATCGATGAACGCCGCGGTACTGCCCTGGAACAGCGTGGACGTGTAGTTCGCGGCGAGCGTCGACACGGCGGTACCGTCGTTGCAGGTTCCGGCTTCCGTCAAGAAGGTGCCGTTGACGAAATTGCCGGGCAGGTCCGGGTGCGGCACGTTCGGATTGAAGCTCGGGCCCGCCGTCGGGAAGAAGGTCGTCGTGCCGGGCGACGTCACGATGCCGCATGCGGATGCGCTGGTTGCACCGATGTAACCGCCCTTCAGGGAATTCGCGGCAATCGCGGTGGTCGACGACAGCATCGAGATCCCGACTTCGGCATCGGCGACCGACGCGAGCAGATTGGCCGGATCGACATGCGTATAGCCGACCCGAATCACGACCGGTATCCGCACGCCGTTCAGCTTGCCGACGATCATGATGCCTTTGGCCTGACTCGACGCAAGGAGGAGCAGCGACGACCCCTGCCCCGCCATCGGATACGAGACCAAACCAAACGCGTTCGCCAGCCCGTTGCTCACGAACACGTTGTCGGCCGACCCGTCCGCATTCTTGCGCAGCGTCCAGGGGCTCCCGGTCGTCTGGCACGAGTAGTCGCTGCCTGGCGTGATCGTGCATGAACCGTTCGCATTGAGCGTCTGGTTCCAGTTGACGACGTCCGGTTCCCAGCCGATCGGGCCGGGCGCACTCTGCCCGCCCCCGCCGAGCGGTGACAGATGGATGCCTACCTCGTTGTAATTGCCCGCGACCTTCGAAAAGTCGGTTTCCGTTTCGATGAAGCCGATGAACGGATAGAAATCGAACGTGCGCGACGGCACGAGGCCGATGGGCAACGGAGCCCCGAGGTCGATACCCGCGAACGCGATCGTCGCCCCCGGAATCCCGCCGCCCACCACGCCATTGCCGACGAACAGCATCGGCGGGTCCGTGCGCTTGATCGTCACCGAATACGCGCCGTCGCTCGTCGCGCCGCTGTCGAGCACGAACGCGCAGCGATTCTGCTCGGCCGTCGGGAGATTGGTCGGATGATGGAATGCGCCGCTGATCGTCAGGCCCGCACGCGTGTTGTTGACTTGCCCCGCCGATGTCGGCACCGACGATTCGATGAACTGCATCTGATAGGTGAGCTTCGTCGTGTCGAACTTCACCTTCACGTATTCGCCGCTGCCGGCGCCGCCCGTATAGGTCGTCGAATAGTCGAGCGCGTCCGGACACAGCTTCGTCACCACCGGCGGCGTCGTTTCCGCGCCGCTCGGCCCGCATGCGCTGCCCGAGCACTGCGGCACGTTGATCGGCCCCGGATCGTCGCCGCCGCCGCAACCGGCGACGAACGGCAGCGCCAGCACTGCGCACGACAGGATCGCCTTCCGCCATTCAGGAATGCAAATCATCAACCCCTCCTTTTCAGGTACGACAAGTCTCGTCCGGACAGGCTGCTTGGCCCGCCGGTTGGTATCGCGCCGCCGCACGAACGCGCGGCGCATGATGGTGTTCGCCAGGTCACGCCCTGCAGCTCACGCAAATGCGACGAAAGCCGCTGCGGCAGGCAAGCGCTCTCCCGCAGCGCCGTCATGCGGCACGGCGCCGTCGGAACGATCGAAACGGAAAATGATTCGCCGCTACACGGCGATGCGACAACGCAGGCTGGCGACGGATGTCGCGCCGGCATTCAGTGAATTCAGTGAAAAATGGGGAAACGGCAGTCCGACTGGCCCCGCGGCTAGGCGTCTCATGAATGGTCTCCGTACGTACGCTTGATTCGTTATCGTGATGCGTCGTTTTTTGAGACTATGATCGGACCATTCAAACAAGTAAATGGATGCAGAGTTCCAAACGAATGAAACCGCGCGATCCTAGCGTTTACACGGTATTTGACAGATTTTCAAACAGCCTTCATTTTATTTGCTCAGACAAATACCCGGGCCGTGGAACACGCGTTTGAACGGCAACCGCCAAGCCGCGCCGAGCCAAGCCGGTCGGCCTTCAGCGGCCCGCGAGCATGTTGCGGCGCAACCTTACACGTCGATGATCGCGAGCGTGCCGTGGCTGCCGGGCAGCACCGCATGAAGCGTGCCGGCGAGCGCGAGATACATCTGCCCGGCCTCGACCACGACCGTTTCCGCCCCGACTTCGAGCATCAGCTTGCCGTCGAGCACCAGCAGCCCTTCGTTGTAGTCGTGCACTTCCGCTTCGTAAGGCTGCGCATCCATGCGCAACACCTTGATCCTGGCCGGCCCGACTTCGCCGACGATCGTGGATTTCCAGGCGACGGCCTGCCCGGCCGCCACGGATTTGAAATCGATCAAAGACATGCGCCCCGCTCCATTAAGCGTGAAAGGAACGCATTATCGCGAGCGCCGCGCATGGCGTCCCGGTACGGCGCGGCGGTGTTCCGGCAGCACAGTCGCGCGACCGTCGGCCCCACTGCCGAGCGAAACCACGATCGCCGGCCGATTCGCGTAAAAAGGCATTCATTGTTCGCACGAATCAAATAAAACGCCGCTTTGTCGAGCGAGACTCGTCCATTCCACGCCAATTCGGCACCGGCAACGCACGGCCTTTCCATCAGAATGCATTTCCATCTACCGATTGCTAATATGGCGGTCCCGCGATCCCGCACCACAATACCGTTCGACATGACGCCCGTCCGCCATGCCGTCCCCGGTCCCGGCCGCTTCGCAGCGGCGGCTGCGCCGGGCACGCGCGGCGCAGGCGGTCGTGCCGGCCGGCCGTGCCATCCGTGAGCATGCAACCGATCCTTTCCGTCTCCGACCTCTCCAAGACTTACGCGTCCGGCTTCCAGGCGCTGAAGCACGTGACCCTCGACATCCGCCCCGGCGAGATCTTCGCGCTGCTCGGGCCGAACGGCGCCGGCAAGACGACGCTGATCGGCTCGATCTGCGGCATCGTCACGCCGACCGCAGGCCGCGTGACGGTCGGCGGCCACGACATCCGCGATCACTACCGCGCGGCCCGCGAAATGATCGGCCTCGTGCCGCAGGAGCTGACGACCGACGCGTTCGAAACCGTCTGGGCGACCGTGTCGTTCAGCCGCGGCCTGTTCGGCAAGGCGCCCGATCCCGCACACATCGAAAAGACGCTGAAGGCGCTGTCGCTGTGGGACAAGCGCGACAACAAGCTGATGACGCTGTCGGGCGGCATGAAGCGCCGCGTGATGATCGCGAAGGCGCTGTCGCACGAGCCGCGCATCCTGTTCCTCGACGAGCCGACGGCCGGCGTCGACGTCGAGCTGCGCCGCGACATGTGGAAGCTCGTCGATTCGCTGCGCGAAAGCGGCGTGACGATCCTGCTGACCACGCACTACATCGAGGAAGCCGAAGAGATGGCCGACCGGATCGGCATCATCCTCGGCGGCGAGCTCGTTCTCGTCGAGGAAAAGCGCGAACTGATGCGCAAGCTCGGCAAGAAGCAGCTGACCGTGCAGCTCGAGCAGCCGCTCACGGACGTCCCGCCCGCGCTCGCGCCGTTCGGGCTCGAACGCGCGGACGACGGCGCCGCGCTCGTCTACACCTACGACTCGCAGCGCGACGACGCGAGCATCGCGAAGCTGATCAACGCGCTGGGCTCCGCCGGCATCGGGTTCCGCGACCTGCACACGACGCAGAGCTCGCTCGAAGACATTTTCGTCAGCCTGATCGACAACCGGCGCAACGGCGTACAAGGAGCCTGACGCACATGAATCTGCATGGAATCCGCGCGATCTACCGCGCAGAAATGGCCCGCACGCGCCGCACGCTGATGCAGAGCATCATCGCGCCGGTGATCTCGACGTCGCTGTATTTCGTCGTGTTCGGCTCCGCGATCGGCTCGCGCATCAGCGACGTGAACGGCATCGGCTACGGGTCGTTCATCGTGCCGGGCCTCGTGATGCTGTCGCTGCTGTCGCAGAGCATCTCGAACGCGTCGTTCGGCATCTACTTCCCGCGCTTCACGGGCACGATCTACGAGATCCTGTCCGCGCCCGTGTCGTACTGGGAAATCGTGATCGCCTACGTGGGCGCGGCCGCGTCGAAGTCGATACTGCTCGGCGTCATCATCCTCGCCACGGCCGGCCTGTTCGTGCCGCTGCACATCCTGCATCCGTTCTGGATGGTGCTGTTCCTCGTGCTCACCGCGGTCACGTTCAGCCTGTTCGGCTTCGTGATCGGCATCTGGGCCGACAGCTTCGAGAAGCTGCAACTCGTGCCGCTTTTGATCATCACGCCGCTCACGTTCCTCGGCGGCAGCTTCTATTCGGTCGACATGCTGCCGCCCGCGTGGCGCGTCATCACGCTGTTCAACCCGATCGTGTACCTGGTCAGCGGCTTCCGCTGGTCGTTCTACGGGATCGCCGACGTGCACGTGTGGATCAGCCTCGCGGCAACCGGGCTGTTCCTCGTGATCCTGCTCGCGATCGTCGCGTGGATGTTCCGCACCGGATACAAGCTGAAGAATTGACGCATCGCGCGCCGCCCGCCGATGACGCATTTGGGCAAGCAGGCGGCGCTTTTCCTCTGATGCGGCATTTTGTGGTCGCGTCTACTGAATACCGAAGCATCGGGGCCCTGGAGCATGCGCTGCGAGGCCCCTTTTCATTTCAGAGGACGCCATGCCCGCCGCCACCGCTCCCGCCTCCGCCGCCGCCCGGCTCGAACGCCTGCCGTTCTCCGGCTATCACAAGCGGATCTTCTTCATCATCGCCATCGCGTTCTTCTTCGATTCGGTCGACCTCGGCACGATGACGTTCGTGCTCGGCTCGATCCGCAAGGAGTTCGGTTTGTCGACGGCCGCCGCCGGCCTCGTCGCGAGCGCAAGCTTCTTCGGGATGGTGATCGGCGCGGCCGTCGCCGGCCTGCTCGCCGACCGCTTCGGCCGCCGGCCCGTGTTCCAGTGGAGCATGGTGCTGTGGGGCGCCGCGTCGTACCTGTGCTCGACCGCGCAGAGCGTCGACGCGCTGATCGTCTACCGCGTGCTGCTCGGGATCGGGATGGGGATGGAATTCCCGGTCGCGCAGACGCTGCTGTCCGAATTCGTGCCGACCGAGAAGCGCGGCCGCCTGATCGCGCTGATGGACGGCTTCTGGCCGCTGGGTTTCATCACGGCCGGCATCGTCGCGTACTTCGTGCTGCCGCAGTTCGGCTGGCGCACGGTGTTCGCGCTGCTCGCGATTCCCGCCGTGTTCGTGCTCGTCGTGCGCCGCATCGTGCCCGAATCGCCGCGCTGGCTCGAACACGCGGGCCGCCATGCGGAAGCCGACACGGTGATGCAGACGATCGAAGCGAAGGTGATGCGCTCGGCCGGCGTCACGACGCTGCCGCCACCGTCGCGGCTCGCCGAACCGGTGGCCGCGCGCGGCCGCGGCGCGCTGCGCGAAATCTGGAGCGGCGTGTACCGCCGCCGCACCGTGATGGTGTGGCTGCTGTGGTTCTTCGCGCTGCTCGGCTTCTACGGCCTCACGTCATGGCTCGGCGCGCTGTTGCAGCAGGCAGGCTTCGAGGTCACGAAATCGGTGTTCTACACGGTGCTGATCTCGCTCGGCGGCGTGCCGGGCTTCCTGTGCGCCGCGTGGCTCGTCGAGCGCTGGGGGCGCAAGCCGACCTGCATCGCGTCGCTGATCGGCGGCGGCGCGATGGCATACGCGTACGGCCAGAGCGCGCTGTACGGCGGCAGCACGACGCTGCTGATCGTCACCGGCCTCGCGATGCAGTTCTTCCTGTTCGGGATGTGGGCCGCGCTGTACACCTATACGCCCGAGCTGTACGGCACCGGCGCGCGCGCGACGGGCTCGGGCTTCGCGTCGGCGATCGGGCGGGTCGGCTCGCTGATCGGGCCGTATGTGGTCGGCGTGGTGCTGCCGGTGTTCGGCCAAGGCGGCGTGTTCACGCTCGGCGCGCTGTCGTTCATCGCGGCCGCGATCGCCGTGTGGACGCTCGGGATCGAAACGAAGGGCCTCGCGCTGGAACAACTCGCGGCAGGTGACGAAGCGGGCGGCAGCGGCCGGTATCCGGCGGCCGCTGCGGACAAGGTGTCCTGATCCCCGGATCGGCTGGCGGTTTTCGTTCGGGCCGGGAAGGCGCTCCGCGCCGCTCCCGGCCGTTGCGTGAACTGACAGGATTCACGCGCGGAGCGGCGCTGCTAGACTGCGTCGATGCACCGGTTCGCGCGGCCCCTTGTGCGGCGCGGCGATCGCGCAACGGTGCGCCCCCGCCCCCACTGCCCGCGCAAGGATCGCATCGATGGACCACGCTCGTATCGAAGAAATCCGCAGCGGCCTGTTTCGCGCCACGACCTACATCGACAGGCTGAGGCTCGGCTTCAGCCAGTTCTTCGTCCGTTCGCCGAACGGTGAAGTCGTCTGCATCGAAACGGGCACCCGTTCCAATTTTCCGCAACTGAGCACGAGCCTCGCGACGGTCGGCATCGCGCCGTCGATGGTGAGCAGCGTGATCGTCCCGCATTTCGAAGTCGACGAGATGGGCGCGCTGCCCGACTTCCTCGCCGCCAACCCGGCGCTCGTCGCGTACGCGCATCCGATCTGCACGCACGGGCTGGCCGATATCTTCGGCGTGCGCGCGAAGCCGCTGAAGGACGGCGAGTTGACGACGATTTCCGGCATCGACATCGTGCCGATCTTCACGAAACACGTCCATCAATGGGATGCGCTGGTCGTGTACCTGCCGGCCTGCAAGGCGCTGCTGTCGTCGGACATCCTGATGCGCTTCGGCGACGAAGAAACCGACGACCCGCTGCCGGCGATCCTCGATTCGATCAAACGTTCGGACTATCTGCCGTCGCTCGCGCACCTGGCGAGCGCGCTACGGCGTATCGAGGCGCTCGACCTCGACATCATCCTGCCGATGCACGGCCCGGCCATCACGCACGACATCCCGCGCGTGCTGGCCGGTGCGATCGCGCATTGCGAAGCGGCCGCCGCGTAACGCACGCAGGCGGCGACACAAGCGGTGGTATGACGGATGCTGGTCAGGCGCCGGTGACGACGAACTCTTCGGCCGCCTTGCGCTGGACCGCGGCCATCACCGCCAACTCGCGCTTGCTGCGCGTGTCGCCGGACACGACGCCCGTCGCGTGCTTCGCCTTCGCGCCCAGCGGGAAAAACACGAACGACGCGCCGGCCGGGGCCGCCGGCTCGGCGCGCAAGCGTTTGTTGAGAATCTTCAGGTATTTCTTCTTCGAGACTTCTTTAGCAGCCATGGCACCCTCCGCGTGAACGTGGTGAGTCAGCATACCAGCTTTGGAGACAAGGCCGGCCAGCGTGCCCGCCGCCCGCGCGACGGCGCTTTTTTTCGTGCCGATGTCGAATTCGCCGCACGTCGCGCGTCGTACCATCGCAAGCACCGGCCGGTTTTCACGCGACGCCGGCGCACATTCCACTTTCCCGACTCAGGAGCAACAACAATGCGCGTCATGGTAATCGTCAAGGCGACCGCCGATTCCGAAGCCGGCAAGATGCCCGACACCGAACTGCTGACCGCGATGGGCCAGTACAACGAAGCGCTCGTGAAAGCGGGCGTGATGCTCGCCGGCGAAGGACTGCACCCGAGTACCCGAGGCAAGCGCGTGCGTTTCGCCGGCAAGGACCGGACCGTGACCGACGGCCCGTTCGCCGAAACCAAGGAACTCATCGCCGGCTTCTGGCTGTGGCAGGTGAATTCGCTGGACGAAGCCGTCGAATGGGTGAAGCGCTGCCCGAACCCGATGCTCGGCGAATCGGAGATCGAGATCCGCCAGGTGTTTTCTCCCGAGGATTTCGGCGCTGAACTGACACCCGAGCTGCAGGAACAGGAAGCGCAATTGCGCGCGCAACTCGGCGACGGCCCAAAGAACCCGCCTGCAGGGAACTGACCGGCCATCACGTCAAACCGGGCCGCCCGACACGGCGGCCCGCCCGCAACACCGCATGTCGATCGACCGCCCGTCACGCGCAGCAACTGCTGCACCGCCGCACCCGATCTTTTTTGCGCCCGCCGTCGAATTCCCCGATCGCCGCCCGTCGTAGTGTCGTAAGCCCCGTTCGCCGACAGCCCGACGAACACCCCACTACCCGGATTCAAGGAGAGACGAAATGCGCGTCATGGTAATCGTCAAGGCGACCGCCGATTCCGAAGCCGATCGGATGCCCGACACCGAACTGCTGGCCGCGATGGGCCGCTTCAACGAAGAACTGGCGAGCGCCGGCATCCTGCTCGCCGCCGATGGATTGCGCGCGAGCAGCTACGGCAAGCGCGTGCACTTTTCCTGCAAGAACCGCACCGTCACCGACGGCCCGTTCGCCAAAACCACGGAGCTCGTCGCGGGCTACTGGCTGTGGCAGGTGAAATCGATCGAAGAAGCCGTCGAATGGGTCAAGCGCTGCCCGAATCCGATGCCCGGCGACTCCGACATCGAGATCCGCCCGCTGTTCGAGCTCGAGGATTTCGGCGAAGAATTCACGCCGGCGCTGCAGGAGCAGGAAACGCGCATCCAGGCGGAAATCGACGCCCGGCAGAAACCCTGACCGGCGAGCGCGGGCGATCGGCGCGACGGTGTCGTCGATGGGTTTTCTCGCCGCGAACGCGATCCGCCTGAAGGCGCAGAGCCGGGCCGGAGCGCGCAACTCGCGCGCGACGGCGGCCCGGCGCTGGAGCGCCAGGCGCGGGCGAGCGAGATCGTCAGGGACCAGCCGATCGAGGCGCTCGCCAACTCGCGCCATGCCGGCAACACCCGACATGCCTGTTGACTCGCCCTTGGCGAGTAACGTATCGTTTTGACACGTTACTCGCCAAAACCCGTCCGTCATGCATTCCCGTTTCGACCGTTTCCGCGCAACCACGCTCGGCGCCCAGCTCGAAGCGCTGATCGCGCAACCCGAGCGCTACATCGAATTCGCAGCGTTGTCGCGCGTCGGTGTCGCCGCGATCGGTGCGATCCAGCACGAAATCGCACGCAAATTCCCCGAAATCGAAGCCGACACGACGGCCCGCCAGTTCTGCGGCGCGATGGTCGCGGAGATCATGCGCCGCCACGGCCACGACGTCGTGCAGGCGCGCGGGCGCGTCGGCGGCGCGCTGTTCAGCTATGGCGCCGTGTTCAGCGCGTATCCGCAGCCGCTGCCGTTCGCGGACGTCGTCGCCGCGCTGGCCCGCATGCCCGACCGGCTCGCCGCGTATATCGCGCACGTGCCGGCCGCGCTGCGCACGCGCCGCCCGGCCGGCACCGGCTTCTCGCTCGTCGAGCATGCGTGCCACCTGCGCGATCTCGATACGGTGTTCGCCGAACGCATCGACGCCGTGCGCACGATCGAACTGCCCGTGATCGCGTCCGTCGACGGCACCGCGCTCGCCGCGCAACGTGACTACCTCGCCCAGCCGCTCGACCCCGCACTCGCGGGCTTCCGCACGGGGCGCGCCGCGCTGTGCGCAACGGCCGCCACGCTGCAGCCGCCGCAACTCGCGCGCTGCGGGCTGCGCGACGGCATCCGCCGCATGTCGCTCGACGAACTCGTGCGCGAGCTGCTCGATCACGACCGCACGCACGTGCTCGAACTCGACGAACTCGTCGCCGAACTCGCGTTGCCGCCCCTTCCTTCCGTGCCCGCCGAATGACCCAGCCCACGCCCGTCGTCTTCATTCACGGTTTCATCGGCACGTTCGACGTGCGCGAATGGAACGGTCCTTATCTCGCCCCCGACCTGCTCGGCTACGGCGCACATCGCGCGGCGCCGTTCGACACCATCACGCTCGCCGCGCAGGTCGAGCATGTCCGGTACGCGGTCGACGCGCACTTCGGCGCGCAGCCTGTCGATGTCGTCGGCCACTCGGTCGGCGGCGCGATCGCGATGCTGTTCGCCCATGCGCATCCGGAACGCGTGCGGCGGATCGTCAACGTCGAAGGCAACTTCACGCTCGACGATGCGTTCTGGTCGGCGTCGGTCGGCCGCATGACGCCTGGTGAGGCCGATGCGATGCTCGACGGCCTGCGCGCCGATCCGCACGGCTGGCTGCGCGGCGCAATCGACGATCCGTCGCCGCGCATGCTCGACGACGCCCGCCGCTGGCTCATGCACCAGCCCGCATCGACGCTGCGCGCAATGGGCCGCTCGGTCGTCGCGACGACCGGCGAGCCCGGCTACCTCGCCGCGCTCGCACAGGTGTTCGCGCGTCACGCGGTCCGGCTCGTCGCCGGCGAACGCTCGCGCGCGGGCTGGCATGTGCCGGGCTGGGCGCTCGCGCGCTGCGCCGGCTTCGACACGATAGAACGCTGTGGGCACCTGGTGCCGGCCGAGCGGCCCGATGCGTTTCGCGAGACGGTCGAGCGCTGGCTGGCAACCGGGCCGACCCGCGCCTGACAGCCCGTAGGGTTCGCCGAAATATGGCTGAAAGGCGCGGTTGCTAGAGTCGGCGGAACAGGGTTTTCCCGGCGCTCGCCGCCGGACGGGGTCGACACATGCGAGGATCGATGTACCTGGCACGCGCCTTCTGGCTGCTTCTGCTGCTGGCCATCTCGGGCCCTGCGCTCGCGTTCCATGCACGGATCGTCGCGATTCCCAGCGTCGCGATGCGCGAGACGCTGAAGGCGACCGTGGTGCTGCCCGACGACTACGCGCGCGGCAACAAGGCCGGCGAACGCTATCCGGTCGTGTATCTGCTGCACGGCTCGGGCGGCGACCACACCGACTGGACGACGAACACGCACATCGCGGCGCTGGCCGACCGCTATCGCGTGATCCTGGTGATGCCCGACGGCGGCCACGAAAGCTGGTACATCGACAGCCCGTTCGATTCAGGCAGCCGCTACGAAACCTTCGTCGGCGACGAAGTCGTGTCCTATGTCGACCTGCACTTCCGCACCATCGCGGCCCAGCGCGCCCGCGCGATCACCGGGCTCAGCATGGGCGGCTTCGGCGCACTGCGCATCGCGCTCGACCGGCCCGACACGTTCGGCGCGGTCGGCAGCATCAGCGGCGCGGTCGATCCGCGCTGCTGCGAGGACGAGCCGGGCATCGACCACGTGTTCGGCGACCCGGGCCGCCATCCGTCGTTCTGGAATCGCAACGTGATCGTCGAAAGCGCGCGCGCATTCGTGCGCGCCCATCTCGACCTGACGATCGATTGCGGCCGCGACGATGCGTTCGTCGGCTCGAACCGCACGCTGCACGAACGGCTCGTCGAACTCGGCGTGCCGCACGACTACGCGGAGCGGCCGGGCGGCCATACGTGGGATTACTGGGCGAATGCGATCCGCTACCAGATGCGGTTCTTCTCGGCATCGTTCCAGCACAGCGGCTACGCGTACCGTCCCGCGAATCCTGCGCCCGGCATGACGCGCGCGGGCTGACGCGCGCCGCCGCCGCGCGTCACGACGCGGCGGTCCCGGTGAACCCGGTGGTACGATGCGCTGGCACCGACCACCCGACACCTTCCATGCCGCGCGACAACTTTGCGGACCTGCTCGCCTTCATCGCCGTCGCGCGCGAGCGCAACTTCACGCGCGCGGCCGCCCGGCTCGGCGTCTCGCAATCCGCGCTCAGCCATACGATCCGCTCGCTCGAAACGCGCCTCGGCGTACGGCTGCTCACGCGCACGACGCGCAGCGTATCGCCGACCGAAGCCGGCGAGCGCGTGCTGCGCAACCTCGCGCCGCGCTTCGACGAAATAGAGGCCGAACTGTCGGCGCTCGCGGAACTGCGCGACAAGCCGGCCGGCACCGTGCGCATCAACGCGACCGATTATGTGATCCGCACGCTGCTGTGGCCGAAGCTGTCGCCGGTGCTGCGCGACTATCCCGACCTGAAGGTCGAGTTCGTAACCGACTACGGGCTGTCCGACATCGTCGCGGAGCGCTTCGACATCGGCGTCCGGCTCGGTGACCAGGTCGCGAAGGACATGATCGCCGTGCGCATCTCGCCCGACCTGAAGATGGCGATCGTCGGCGCGCCCGCCTATTTCGCGGAACGCGGGCGCCCCGCGTCGCCGCAGGATCTCGTCGCGCACGACTGCATCAACCTGCGCCTGCCGACGCACGGCGCGCTGTACGCGTGGGAACTCGCGCGCGGCGACGACACGCTGCAAGTGCGCGTCGAAGGGCAGGTCACGTTCAACGGCACGTACGAAATGCTCGACGCGGCGCTCGCGGGCTACGGGCTCGCGTACGTGCCCGCCGACCTTGCGGCGCCGCATGTCGCTGCCGGCCGCCTCGACAGCGTGCTCGACGACTGGTGCCCGACGTTTCCCGGCCATCACCTGTATTACGCGAGCCGGCGGCAGTCGTCGCGCGCGCTCGCGCTGATCGTCGACGCGCTGCGCTGCCCGTGAGCCGCGATTCATGAGCCAGATCGATAAGTGCATGCGAATGATCGGGGATTATCGATAAGCGCATCGATCGCTACCATCGTCGATGTCCCAACGTCACCCGGAGCCCTTGATGTCCGAACCGACTTCCGCCGCACGCAAGGCATTCGGCGCGATCGCGCCCGCCCTCGCCGACTACACCGACAACGTGCTGTTCGGCGACGTCTGGCAACGCGCCGGCCTGTCGCCGCGCGATCGCAGCCTCGTCACGGTCGCGAGCCTCGTGTCGCTGTATCGCGTGAACGAACTGCCGTTCCACCTGAAGAAAGCGCTCGACAACGGCCTCACGCGCGACGAGCTGATCGAAGCGATCACGCATCTCGCGTTCTACTCGGGCTGGCCGACCGCGAGCTCGGCGCTGCCGATCGCGCAGCGCGTCTTCGACGAAGCCGGCGTATAAGCGCCGCGCGCCTTCCCTCAACCGGCGGGCCTGCGCCCGCATGGAGCATTCACATGGATCACCGCTATCTCGGGCGCAGCGCGCTCAAGGTATCGCCGCTGTGCCTCGGTGCAATGATGTTCGGCGGCGAAACCGACGAAGCGACGTCGGCGCGCATCATCGACAAGGCGTTCGACCAGGGCGTCAATTTCATCGACACGGCCGACGTCTATCACGCCGGCCGCTCGGAATCGATCGTCGGCCGCGCGATCGCGCCGCGTCGCGACAGCTGGGTCGTCGCGACGAAGTTCGGCTATCCGGCGGGACCGGACGCCGGGCCGAACCGTCAGGGCCAGTCGCGCAAATGGATCTTCGAATCGGTCGACGCGAGCCTGAAGCGGCTCGGCACCGACTACATCGACATTCTCTATTTCCATCGCGCGTTGACCGACGCGCCGCTCGACGAAAGCGTGCGCGCGGTGGCCGACCTGATCCGGCAAGGCAAGGTGCGCTACTTCGGGCTGTCGAACTTCAAGGGCTGGCGCATCGCCGAGATCGTGCGGCTCGCGGATCAGCTCGGCATCGATCGTCCTGTCGCGAGCGAACCGCTGTACAACCTCGTCGATCGCTCGGCCGAGGTCGAACAGTTGCCGGCCGCCGCGCATTACGGGATCGGCGTCGTGCCGTACAGCCCGCTCGCGCGCGGCGTGCTGACCGGCAAATACGCGGTGGATGCGCAACCGCCCGCCGATTCGCGCGCGGGCCGCGGCGACCGGCGCATCCAGCAAACGGAATGGCGGCCCGAATCGTTGCACATCGCGCAGCAAGTCGCCGCGCACGCGGCCGCGCGCGGCACGACGTCGGTCGCATTCGCACTCGCGTGGGTCATGAAGAACCGCATCGTCAGCTCGACGATCGCGGGGCCGCGCACCGAAGCGCACTGGGACAGCTACATCGATGCGCTGACGCTCGAGCTCGGCCCCGACGACGAACGTTTCGTCGATTCGCTCGTGCCGCCCGGACACGCGTCGACGCACGGCTATACCGATCCCGGTTATCCGGTCGAAGGCCGCAAGGTCTGAAGCGTGGACGGATTGAACGACTGACATGCCGGGCAACGCGCCCGGCAAGATGAAGAAAGCGCGTCGCTCGACGCGCGAAACAATCGCTGCGGCGGAATCAGTTGCCGTGCGCCGATTCGGTGCTCACGATGCGGTCGAAGAATTCCTGCGCACGCGCCAGCTCGTCGAGCGCGCGATCGAGACGCGACATCGCGCGTGCGTATTCGGCCGACGATACATCGTCGTCGCCTTCGCCGCGCACGGCGCGAAAGGCCTGATCGACGTTGCGCGTCGCTTCGACGAAGCGCTGTGCGGCCCGGGCTTCCCGCGAACAGATGTGGGTCGACATCGACACTCCTCCCTCAGGATTGCAGTGTGAAGCAAGCCGACGCTCAGTGTGCGTGGTGCGCATGTCGGCGGCGTGAACCACGCCCCATCGATCGTCGACGCATCGGCCGCCGCGCAGCGCGCTTCATGCCGATTGTCCCTCTGCGCCCGCCGATCCGCTACGGCGAGATTGCAACAAATTCTTGCGCGCGATGCGCGCCCGCTGCCGTCACGCGCGCCCGATGCGCCGATGCGCGAGGCCGGCGAATGCGGCTGCCTCGCCCGGCGACAGATCGAACAAATCGCCCGTGAGATCGCGCTGATGCTCGACCGCCGGCCGGCTGCGCAATCGCGCGCCATGCGCGGGCGCGACGTAGGCGGCCGCGGTTTCGATCGGCGGCACGTCGACGTCGAACAGATCGCGCGTGACGCCACGCACGGCATCCGTCGGCGAACGGCCGCGCAACCGCGCGACGAGTTCGACGAAACGATCGAAATCGCCCGCGCGCGTCGCCTTGTTCACTTCCGCGAGATCGCGCGCCTTCAGCACGCACGGCTGCGCGAGCCGCACGAAATACGGCGCCTCGAGCTCGACCGACAGCGCGAGCGGATAACTCTTGCCCGTTTGTTCCTTCGCA
Source organism: Burkholderia stabilis (assembly GCF_001742165.1). Classification (NCBI taxonomy): domain Bacteria; kingdom Pseudomonadati; phylum Pseudomonadota; class Betaproteobacteria; order Burkholderiales; family Burkholderiaceae; genus Burkholderia; species Burkholderia stabilis. Next base: position 1,753,115 of record NZ_CP016443.1, read on the forward strand.
CGACCGACGCAATCGACCACGGCCGCGCCCTGTGCGGCGCCAAGCGGTTTGCCCGTGCTCACGCTGCGCAGGTGGTCGGGAAACACGCGCAGCTGCGTGCCGACCGTCAGCGCGGTGGATGACGCGCACACGAGCGCGTAGTGCTGCTCGCGGCGCCGGCCCGACGGCAGCGTCGAGCGGCTCGCGATGAACGTGTGCGGCGGAAGCGGCCGCACCTGCCCGCTCGCATCGACCCACGCATTCCACAACAGCGCGTCCTTGCGCTCGCCCGCGCGCGGCCGCGACGCGACCGGCGAAAACAGCGCGAGCAGCGAGCCCGTGCGATGCGCGGCGACTTGCGCACTGCTGCCGAGCGGCTGGTTGATGCCCCACAGAAAACGCCCGCCCCCGAGCCGGCGCTCCCATTCCTTGCGGAGCACGACGGTCGGCAGTTCCTCGCCGGACTCGGTACCGATCTTGGTCCAGCAGAACGTGGGTGGGAGGTGTTTCAGTGTCATCAACTTTCTCGGGATACAGCTTCGCTGGTGACAGCAAGCCCATTCAACAGCCGTAACTGTATAGGTATAATGCATCGCATGGAAGCCCCGGACCAAGATTTTCCCGTACAAGACCTGTTGCGCCGCCTGATGGCAGATACACGCTCGTCCAGCGAAATAGCGCGACTTTCCGGGGTCAGCCAGCCAACCGTGTCGCGCCTTCGGCTGTCGAACGGGCATCGACTGCGTCGCAGCGCGCCATTCAATAAGCTATGCAGTTTCTATGGCGTCGATACCGAACCGTCGCGCCGCCGTTATAACGATCTGCTGCGCGACGCGATCGTCGACGCGTGGGACGGCTCCGACGAGCACGGGCGCGCGCTGCTGGTGGTGATTCAGGGGTTGAAGGGGCTGCAGGCGAAGGCCGACGACGGGTAACGGTTGCGGGCGGTGCGGTGCCTGCGCGGTGCGACGGTGGGGATCGGGAGGAAAGAAAGGGTTTTCGTGAAATTGCGCGGGGCTGCGCGACGCCCCTGAAGAAACGCCCGGTCGCAGCCAGGACGCCGATCAGCCGACACGAAAGCAGATGCCGTCGGCCTGCGACCACGCTCCACTCGGCACACGGTTGAAACCAACCAGAGCCCGCTTTGCGAGGCGCCTGCTATTCGCTTTCCAGCAACTTGTTCAGCATGCGCTTGGGGTCCATCAGAAAGGTACGCATGACCTGATAGTGCTCGGTCTCTTCGTATGCCACTTGCGACACACCGGCCGCGTCGAACTGAAATATCGATGCGTCGGGATAGGCCATCAGGATCGGCGAATGTGTCGCGATGAAAAATTGCGAATCATCCATGGCGAGATCGTGGATTCTGGCAAGGGCGGCGAGTTGCCGCTGCGGCGACAGGGCCGCCTCGGGCTCATCAAGCAAATAAAGTCCTTTGCCGCCGAACCGGTTCATCAACAGGGACATGAACGACTCGCCATGAGATTGCTCATGCAGCGAGTGACCGCCGTACGAATCGATGACCGGAGGCCCGAATGACGGCTCTGCATCGAGATGCTCGATCTCCGTGGCTACGTTGAAGAAGCTCTCTGCCCGCAGGAAGAATCCATCCCTGGGACGTCTCACGCCCTTGGCTATCCGCAGATAGCTCGCAAGATTCGAATGCGAGGCCCGTGTACCGAAGTTGAAGTTCTTTGTCCCGCCCTCCGGATTAAAGCCCATCGACACTGCGATTGCTTCAAGCAGCGTTGATTTGCCCGAGCCATTCTCACCGACGAAGAACGTCACCTTCGGGTGCGGCGTCAGGAAATCGAGCGACCGGACCGCGGCCAATGAAAACGGATAGCGATCGAAGGATTCGACCTTCTCTCGCTGGAGGGAAATGCGGCTGATGTACTGGGTAGAAATCATCGCGGCGGCTCTTGGGCGGTTTCACCTCATTTTAGAGCGGACGATACGGCACGAAAGGCGGGCCTGAAGATGCGATTGCGTGTCGCCGGGCTTCGACGATCGGTGCAATCACCGCTTCAGGGCAGCAGCTGGAAGCAATCGGCCGTGGACGGCTTCGGTCAGGGCTTCACATCCCCTTGGCTGGAGCCCATGCTCGCAGCAATGCGGCCTTGTGCGGTGACAAGCTGGTCATCCGTGGTCGCCACCAGCCACAGGCGTGCCTGCTCCTCGATCTGGCGATTGTGGTCCTTCAACGGGCCCATCGTGGCAGCGGCCTTCCAGACCACCGGGCCGACTCGGCTTTTCCTGCCCGACGGCGCGCCTACCAGCAGGCAGTAGGGTCCCAGCGGAAGCGATACAAACGGAAGTGCCGGACTGGTGCGCACGCGCCAGTCGACGAAGGGCGTGTCGCCGATCAGCAGCGGCATCGGCAAACCATGGAGCACACTGAAATCGTACAGCGCCAGTTGCTCCCGCATGCCGACGTAAACACGCCGGATATCGGCGACAACCGCTGCGCGGATCTCGTCATCGAACATCGGCTCCTGCGCGTAGCGAGCAAATGCCTGTCGAGCTTCCCATTGATATGCGCTGCACAGGCCGATCTCCACGCAATCCTGGACTGCGCGCTGAACATCCGCTACGGAACCGGCTTCCTCTGGCTTACCCAACTGGGCAGCCCGCAAAAACCGCGCAAGCCCTGCCTCGTGGATCGCAGGACGATCCGCGGATGGATCGTCTTCAGCGCCGTTGCCAAGGGGCACGTAGACATATTCCTCGGCTGCGAAATGCGATTTCTTGCCGTCATCAAACTTGATTTCGCCATCAACGCAGTCCAGATAGCGAGTCCCGATTCGACCATGCTCCCAAACCCAGTTTTTCAGGAGCGGACGGAGTGGATGCAGCCTGTCGTGATCGGTCATTGAATCCTCCAAGCTGCCCAGTATAGTTCCAAGTTGCCGATTGTTCCGTGGAGGATACGGCAATCGATCAAACCAATGGATCGGCTCTGTTCAATCAGCGAAACGGAGCGCTGCGCGCTCGGCGGCGACCGGTACGACAGGTGACGCGCCCATGATGCATGGCGCACCTGCGCCTTATCTGACAAGGCTGAGCGCACAACGCTACGTCAAGACTACGCCCACCCTTTTGGGGACGGGCCGTTGCCGACCCACAACGGACGTTGCTGCCGGGCAAGCTTGCGCTATGTTTCGGGCTGACCATCTGCATTCCAATACGTCCAGGCTCCAACCTCGGTTCCCCGATCATAGTTACCGGACGCAGCAATGCTGCCATTTGGATGGAAGTCCTTCCATGGACCATGTTCGACGCCATGGTCATAGTTTCCCTCGGAAACTACGGTGCCATTCTCGCTATATGCGACAAAGAGGCCGTGCCTAATCCACCGACTGCCATCGGAAGTGAGGTACCGAGAGTAACGATATTTGACGTCACCGTTCTCGTAATAGATCTCCGCGATTTCCAAATCGGGCATGCTCTATTGTTCTCCGAGTTTTCCAGAATCCCAGTCCGAGTGTCTTGCCTGCGAAGCATATCAGTGACCGCTCCTGGCCGCCAACCGCCCCACGCGGTCAACCGGAATTGCCCCGCAACGACCTCCGCGAAGCAGACAACCGGCGCAACGGATCGGCAACCTCCGGAGCACTCATCCCCCACGGAATGTTCGCGAGAACGCGTTCGGCAGCCTGATAGCATAGAAGCTTCTTCTTCAATCTGGCCAACCTCAGCATGACAAAACCTGTCCGGCGATTTTCGATGATCCGTGAATTTCATCTGGCTGACTGGTTCACCCTCGGTAACGCGGTTTGCGGCACTGGCGCGCTCTTCTCGATCATCTCGTACATCGCATCCGGCGATAGGCTGCACATCTATTACTCGAGCGGCCTGATTCTCGGCGCGCTGGTGTTCGACATTCTGGACGGAAGAATTGCCCGCTGGCGGCAGAAATCGTCCGCGCTCGGCCGCGAACTCGATTCGCTCGCCGACGTGATTTCGTTCGGTGTTGCGCCCGCCATCATCGGTTACGGATGCGGCATGCGAGGGTTGTACGACCGGTTGATCCTGGTGTATTTCGTGGCTTGCGGCGTGTCGAGACTTGCCCGCTATAACGTGACGGCGGAAGCGCTGTCGCAGGAGTCGGGAAAGGTGTCCTACTTCGAGGGCACGCCGATTCCGACATCGATCGTCCTTGTGTTGCTGCTGGCCGTTGCGGCGTGGTTCGACGCAATCGGCCCGAACATGTGGCTTGGCCAAATCCGGATCTGGGGCGGCACGCTGCATCCGCTGACGCTGCTGTTCGCCTTGTCCGGGTCGCTGATGATCAGCCGTATCCGGGTGCCAAAGCCCTGACCGCGCGACCGGCATGAGCCCGACTCGTCTGGGGGGACATCGTGCATTTCCCGCACATCCAGATCGAGCGCCCGGACGTCTCGATTGCATTCGATCAGGACCAGTCCATTGCCGCCGCTACACGATCGCGGCTTCTGGACCAGGTCAGCTCGGAAGGGTTCCTGATCGCCGGCATGCATCTGGGGGAACCCGGCTTCGCGCGCATCAAGCGAACGAAGGGGGGATACGGCCTGCTTTACGAAACTCACGCGTAAGGCCGCAAACGGCAGCAGTCGAAGCGACCGGTACGCAGCGGCTACTGCTCGAGCCCCACCGCCAGCGGCCGCTGGTCGGCGCGCCCATGATCGTCGACCACGCGCACCGCATAGCTGCCGGCAGTCCGCGGCTGCCAGAACAGCGCCTCGCCCGGCGCGCTGCGGCCGACATACGCATCGTTGACGAACCAGTACAGCGCATGCGCGCTCGCATCGGCCGTCGCATTGAACGCGATGCGCGTATCGTCGGCGCTTTTCACGCGCATCGCATACGTGCTGCCGCGCAGCGGCGACGTGATGCGCGGCGGATCGCCTTCTACCTGCCCCGCGTCGCGGCATTCCGCGTTCTGCGGCGGCCGGCGGCGCGGAATGCCGGCCTGCGCGAACACCTGCTGCAGGTCCGACGGCCAGAATTCGAAGATTTCCGTATGCATGCGCTTGCCGTCGTAGAGCGGGCACGCAGCCCTCCCCGTCGCATCGTCGATCACGACGGGCCGGTGCACGGTGCTCACGCGGATCGGCGAGGTACCCGGAATGAACCACGTCCAGCCCTGCTGCGGGCACCATTCGTTCGGCAGGTCGCCACTGGCAAGGCAGATCCGCACGCGCTTCAGGTGCGGCGGCACCACGCGCGGCGGCTCGACGATCGTGCGCTCGGCGTTCAGCGCATCGATCACCTGGAAGAACAGCGGCGCCGCCGCGTCGACGCCGACGAAAGCCGTGTTGGTCGAATTGTCGAAGTTGCCGACCCACACCACCAGCACGTACGGGCCGAACACGCCGGCCGTCCACGCGTCGCGGAACGACCATGACGTGCCGGTCTTCCAGTAGACGGGCACGCTCGACGGCTGCGCGCCGCTCGTCTCGTCGGGACGCAGGTGCTGGCGCAGCATGTCCATCGTCATGTAGCTCGACTCGGCGCTCAACAGGCGACGGCCGGGCGCGACCGGTTCGTCCGCGCGCAGCCGCAGCGGCCGGAACGCGCCGCGATTCGCGAGCATCGCGTAGAGCGCGGCGAGATCCTGCATCGTCACTTCGCCGCCGCCGAGTACGAGCGCGAGCCCGTAATGCTGCGCGCTTGCGAGCTTGCGCACGCCGGCTTCCTGCAGGAACCGGTAGAGATCGGGCGACTTGAGCTGCGACGCGACCCACACGGCCGGCACGTTGCGGCTGCGGTTCAGCGCATCGGTCGCGGTGATCGGCCCGAGGAAATGGCCGTCGAAATTCTCCGGCGCATACGGGCCGAACGCGGTCGGCACGTCGCGCAGCACGGTCTGCGGATGCAGCACGCCCTGGTCGAAACCGAGCGCATAGATGAACGGCTTGAGCGTCGAACCCGGCGAGCGGCGCGCGAGCGTGCCGTTCACCTGCCCGTCGATCGAGCGGTCGAAGAAATTCGCGGAGCCGACCAGCGCCTTCACGCTCATGTCGCGCGTGTCGACGAGCAGCGCGGCCGCGTTGCGTACGCCGCGCGTATCGTTGCGCGCGACGTAACGCGCGATCTGCCGTTCGAGGGTGCGCTGCAGGTCGAGATCGAGCGTCGTCTCGAGCCGTGCGCCGCCGTCGCTCATCTCATCTTCGTCGCCGGATTTCGTGCGCCATGCACGACGCGCGGCAAGCGCCTGATCGACCGCGTGCGGCGCATCGAACGGCAGCGCGGAGAGCGATCGCATCGCAAGCGGCAATGCGAACAGCGGCTTGAACGACGCATCGTGCGGATGGCGCGTCAGCCAGCGCGCATACAGCCGGTTGCGCGATGTGGTCAATGCACGGTTGATCTCGTCCTGCCCGCCGCGCACGCGTCGCGCCGGGTCCTGCGGAATCACCGCGAGCGCGAGCGCCTCGGGCAGCGTCAGCGCGTCGGGCATCCGGTCGAAATAGACGACGCTCGCGGTGCCCGCGCCTTCGACGTTGCGGCCGTACGGCGCATCGTTCAAATAGGCTTCGAGGATCTGTCGCTTCGAGTAGAAGAGCTCGAGCTGCAGCGCGCGCGCAACCTGTTCGAGCTTGCCGGCCGGCGTGCGCGTGTTCAGCCGCCACAACGAGCGTGCGAGCTGCATCGTCAGCGTCGAGCCGCCCTGCGGATTGCCGCCGCGCACGTACGTAATCCACGCGCCGCGTGCGAGCCCGTACGGGTTGAAGCCCGGATGCCACCAGAACCAGCGGTCCTCGTGCAGCATCACGGCTTCGACGAGCTGCGGCGACATCCGGGCGAGCGGCACCCACAGCCGGTAGCGGTCGTCCTTCGCGAGCGTGAGCCGCAGCAGCCGGCCCTGCGCGTCGACGACCGCGACCGACGACGGCTTCCAGTCGCGCAGCGGCGGGTGCGGCCACAGCCGGCACGCGACCAGCGCACCGAACACCAGCAGCGCGCCGGCGATCCAGTTCTGCCAGCGATGCATCCAGCGGCCCGCACGCTGCAGCACGCGCCGGAACACGGTGGTGTCAGCCACGTGCGGGCGCTCCGGTCAAAGCGTGCGGCCCTCTCCCCGTCATCGCACGCGCTCCACCGTCAGCGCCGCGCCGCCGGGCGCCTGCGCCTGCACGCGGCGGTCGTGCATCGACTCGCCGTACGCGGGCGGTGCGACGAAGCGGCCCGCGTTGCTCGCCTTGATCCGGTAGACGAACTCGCGCACGTCGGTCGTCGCGGTGCCGTAGATCACCACGCGATCCTCGCGCACGTCCGCGAACTGCGGCTGCCACGTCGAGCCCGTCACGCCGATCGGCGAGCGCCACGGCGCATCGGCCGCCGGCGCGGACGCACCGCTGTCGCCGTTGCCGTCGCCATCCTGCGAATCGGTCGCGGGCGGCGGCGCGATCACCGGATCGAAGCCGCCCGGCAGCAGATCGACGATCGCGACGTTGCCGACGTTCGCCGAACCCGTCGCGCGGATCTTCAGGTGCACGTCGATCTCCTGGCCGAGCGTGATCTTGTCGAGCGGCTTGCCGTTCGTGTCGGTGTAGTCGCGCACGATCTCCAGCCCGTTCTTGATCGCCTTCGTCGACGTGCCGCGATCGTAGCCCGACTGGCTCGCGACCCACCACGCGGGCAGCGCGCTGCCGTTCACGAAATCGACGCGCGACGCGCCGGCCGCCCACGTGCCCGAACGCACGAGGTTCGCCTGGATCGACGACACGTCCTTCGGCGCAGTGCCCGCCCGCACTTCGTCGATCGCGAGCTGGTCGAGCTGGCCCGCGTTCGACGCCGCATACGCATCGAGCGCAAGAATCGTCATCGCCGACGACAGCGTGTTGTAGCGGTTGTCGACGATCGGCGCGGCGATGTTGTCCATCGCGCGCGGCGACAGCTTGCGCACGCGCTCGGGGAAGTGCTTCGCGAGCAGGTACAGCACGCTCGCGTCGCGCGTCAGCGGATCGATGTAGTAGCCCGTCACGTATCCGCCGTCGGATGCGGACTTGCGTTCGAGCAGCGCCTGCGGGCCCGCGATCAATGCAGCGGCTTCCTTGTCCTGCTTCAGCAGTTGATACGACGCGGCGAGCCACGCAGCAGCGAGATCGTTCTTCCAGTCGTTCGGATACGCATCCTGCAGGCGCTTCTGCACGGCCGCGAGACTGTTGGTCGTCACGTTGCCCTGGCGCGTCAGCAGGTACACCGCATACGCGCGCTGCCGCAGCAAGTCGAGCGAGCCGAGCGAATCGTTCGCCGCGAGCTTCTGCAGATACGCGTTGCCCGCATCGAGCATGTCCTTCGGCACGGCCGTCCCGCGATCGCGCGCGTCGAGCAGCACGTGCATCGCATACGCGGACACGAACGGATCGGCGTCGGGCGTCGCGCTCCACAAGCCGAAGCCGCCCTGCGCGTTCTGCCGGCTGCGCAGCACGCCGAGGAACTGCGCGATCGCGCTCGCATTCGCCGCATCGGCGCCGGCTTCGGGCGCATGCATCGCGCTCGTCAGCGCACGCACCGACAGCCACTTCGACGCGAACACGCGCGGCACGGCCATGCTCACCATCTGCTCGCTGCAATAGTGATCGAAGTTGACGAGATACGACGACAGCCCTTCCGACAGCACCAGCGGCGCAGTCGAGATGCTCGCGTCGCGCGATGCATACGCGTCGTACATCGGCCGCAGGTTCGGCACGCTCGCCTTCTTGCCCGGATCGAGCCGCGCGATGTCGAGCTGCGTGCGGAACGCGGCGGCCGGCCGCACCGACACGTCGACGCGCTGCTGCGCGCCCTTCGCGCCGTAGCGCGCGCCGAACGACAGCGCGCCCGAGCCGAGCGTGTCGGTCGCCTTCACGCGGAACAGCGCGACGCCCTCGTGCTGCGGCGCGAGCGCGACGTTCTGCGTCGCCGGCCCGATCACCTGCAACTGCGGGCCCGTCTTCAGCGTGACCGCGACCGGCACCGGCTGGTTGCCGACGCCCGTCAGGTTGTTCGCGACGCCGACGCTCACGTCGGCCTCGTCGCCCGGCGCGAGCGTCGTCGGCACGTTCGGCGACAGCACGAAATCGCCGCGCACCGTCGTCGCGCCTTCGAACGTGCCGACCAGGTCCGGCGACACCGACACGGCCATCACGCGCAGCTTCCCGTTGAAGTAGTCGGGCACGGTGTAGCTCAGGCGCGTGTCGCCGTTCACGTCGACGATCCCCGACCAGTAGACGACCGGCTTGTCGCGCTTGCGCTTGAACGGGTTCAGCTGGCGGCCGATCGCGTCGTCCGCGTCGCCACCGGGCGCCGCCATCGCCATCAGCTTCTCGAAGTCCGGCAGGATCAGGTCGAGAATCTGCGACGTGCCGACTTCGAGCATCCGCTTGCGGAAGAAGAACTTCAGCGGATCGCCAAGCTTGTAGCGCGCGACCTGCAGGATGCCTTCGTCGACCGCGAACACGACGACCTTCGCGGGCTTCGCCGAATGCACGGTGAAGTTGACCGTGTCGCCCGGCTTCACGAGCGCCGGCGCGTCGACGCTCAGCGCGTTGCGGCGCGCGTCGAGGTTCACCGAGAACGGTACGACGCCATAACTCAGCGGGCTCATGAAGATCTCGTCCGACGACGGATCGCGGATGTATTGCACGTTGATGTAGCCGTTTCCTTCGAAGCCGGCCGGCACCGTGATGTGCTGGATCGAGCTCGTCGTGTCCGCATGGAACCACGCGTGCGCGTACACCTTGTCGCGCTCGATCGTGATCAGGCCGCTGCCCGCGTAAGGCGCGCGGATCGCGATCTCGACCTGCTCGCCCGGCTTGTAGTCGTGCTTCGCGAGGCTCACCTGCAGCTCGGCGTTGCGGTCGAGCGAGCGCGTGACGTTCGCGTCGCCCGCGACCGAATACTCGATCCGGTTCACCGCGGTGCCGTCCGCGCGGCGGATCACGAGCGCATAGCTGCCCGGCTTGTCGGTGCGCAGCGTGAAGTCGAGCCCGGCCGCCGGAATCGTCAGCGGCTTCTCGTCGACCGGCACTTCCTTCAGCCGCGAGTCGTATTTGTATGCGCCGGAATCCTGCTTGGTCAGCACCGACACGTAGCGCTCCTCGACGAGTTGCGCGCGCAGGTCCTTCACGTCGATCGCCTTCGCGCCCGGATCGATCGCGACGAGCTGCACCGTGCGCGGGCTGCCGCGCTTCACGTAGCCGAGATCGTCGACCGACTTGTAGCCGACCAGCCAGTCGTTGTTCGACACGAGCGTCTGCGCGTTCGCGGCGACGTTGCGCCCGCCTTCCGCTTCATACGCCTTCGCCTGGAAATAGAGCTGGTAGGTCGCGTCCGCGTACTTGTCGAGATCGAGGTCGAACTCGGCATGGCCGTGGTCGTCGGTCGTGCCGTCCTGCAGCGTCGTCGTATAGCCCTCCTTCGCGCGCCGCGCGTCGAAGAAGTGGTAGTTCTGCCAACTGCGGAACGACGGCCACACGGGGCGCAGCGTCAGCGTCGCCGCGACGCGGCGCTTCTCCGCCGGCGTGCCGAACAGGTTCTGCGCATCGACCACGCCCTTCAGCCCCTTCGGCTTCACCCACCCTTCGACCACCTGCTGCGACAGCTTCGCGTCGACCTTCATCCGGTCGGGCAGGAACTCCTTCACCTGCACCGTCGTGCTGCCGATCGGCTCGGCGCCCGGCTGGCCGTCCTTGACGATGTACAGGTTGACCGTCCACGTGCCGGTCGGCGCCGTTTCGGCCGTCGTATAACCGAGCTCCGTGAAACCCGTCGCGTCGACCGACACCGGCTTGCGCTCGACCGTGATCCCGCGCGGATCGACGATTTCCGCCTGCAGCGGCACGCCGGCCGGGCTGCGCGCCCAGCTCGCCGCGCGCACGATCAGGCCGATATGGAACGGATCGCCGGGCCGGTACAGCCCGCGATCCGAGAACAGGTACGCGGACAGCTGCCCCTGCCCCGTCGCATTGCGTTCGCCGTCGACGTCGAAGCGCGAGAAGTCGAGCTGGCGGTCGCGGCCGGCAACCGGCAGGAACGACAGATCGGTGTCCTTCTTCACGACGTACAGTTGCGGACGCTTCTCGCGATCGAGCCCCTTGAACGCGGGGAAATGCACGATGCCGTCGGCGCCGGTCGTCTGCGTGAACAGCGCCTGGCCGTTCACCGCGAGCACCGAGACGGTTGCGCCCGCAACCGGCCAGCCGTTGCGGATCGACTGGATGAACACATCCTGGCTGCCGTCCAGCGCGCGCTTGACCAGCATCCCGAGATCGGTCACGACGATCAGGCGCGTATCGCCGAGCGCGTTGTCGCTGTCGTCGCCGTTGCCATTGCTGTCGCTCGAATCGGCGTTGTCGGATTGATCCTGGCTGCCGCCGTCGGACGACGCATCGCCGTCCTTCGCGTCGTCGGCTTTCTTCTTCTCGGCCGCCGGGTCGTACTTCGACAGGTGCAGCAGGAACACGCCGCGCTTGCCGCCCTTCAGGTACTGACCGAGATCGATACCTTCGTAATGCGCCTTGCCGGGGTCGCCCGCCGGGAACGCGCGCGTCTGCACGAAGCGCTCGACGATGTGATCCTCGCTGAACGAATACGACAGCTCGGGCCGCGCGTACGTGCCGTTGTTGAAGCTCACGAGATGCTGAAGCTGGTCGGGCAGCACGCGGCCGATCTCGACCTTCATCCCCGGCAGGTTGCGCGACACGACCGACAGCCGCTTGCTGCCGCTCATCGACAGCAGCGAGCCGTCGGCCATGAAGCGCAGCAGCTTCGGATAGTCGGGCACCGTGAACGCGGTCGTCACGGGCGCGCCGAGCAGGTAGCCGCCCGCCGACTTCAGGTCGCCCTCGAAACGCACGACCACGCGGTCGCCCGGCGTCGCGTGATACTTGAAGCTCTGCAGCGTCGCGAAATCGTTCTCGGTCGGCACCGCCTCGAGCGGCAGCGGCTTCGACTGCTTCAGCACCGCATCGCTGATGTCGGCCACGTTCCATTCGTACGGCGGATCGTCGTCCGATTGATCGACGCCCGGCTTGCGCTTCGGCAGCACCCACGCCTTTGCGCGCGCGGCGAGATCGGCGCTGCGCACGCCGTCGGACGCTTCCGCGACGAGCACCTGCTCGGGCTCGTAGCGCTCGTTGTCGACGAGCGTCGGTGCGACGTTGCCGATCGACAGGCTGTAGAGCCCCGGCACGCCGACCGACGCATGCAGCACCTGCGGCGTGCCGTCGCCGCCGCGCGCGCTTTTCACGCCCTTGTCGACGTCGAGCCGCACCGACAGCGGATCGTGCGGAATCTCGAGCGGCTGCGAGTTGACCCACGCGCTCGTCTTCATCTTGTCGTAGTTGACCGTGTAGCGCAGCGGCGACACGGTCTTGCCGTCGCGGCCGACCAGCACGAGGCCGACGCGCTTCTCGAGCTCGGCCGGATCGACCGGATAGTTGAAGCGCAGTTGCAGCAGCGCCTGCTTCTCCGCCGGGTTGTCGGGGTTCTGGTAGAACTCGTTGTTGCCCGACTGCATGGTGAACGCCGGCAGGTCGAACGCGAAATGGTCGTCGTGCATCGTCACCTGCGGCGCGAACACCTGGTGCACCGCGAAGCGCACCTCGACGTGCGCGCCGACCGGCCAGTCGGCCGCCGGCGTGAAGCGCAGCGTCTTGTCGTCGGCCCATTCCCACGCGCCCTTCAGCGCGGGCGTCATCTCGATGCCCGGCCCGGCCGGCTTGCCGACCCGCTCGATCGGCGCGGCCGATTGCGCGAACGCCACTTCGAGCGGATGCACGGTGATCTTCGGCTTGCCGCTGTCGTCGACCTCGTAGGTCGTGATCGCCGGCGCCTTCACGGTGAAGCCGACGGTTTGCGGCTCGGGCGGCTTCGGGCGATGCTTGAGCCAATATGCGCCGTAGCCGAGCGCGGCCGCGAGCAGCACGAGGCCGCCGGCATGCCACGGGCGGCGGCGCACGGCCGCGGCGGTGACGCCCACCCACGCGGGCGCCGTCCACGACACGTCGCCGACCAGCGGCCGCAGCACGCGGCCGAGCAGGCGCCAGACGAAGCCCGCCACGCGAATCGGCAGGAGCAGCAGGAAGCGCAGCAAATCCATTTGTTATTTCCTTGTTCAAGGACGTGCGGCCGGCTTCGGCGGCGCTCCCCGAGATTTATTGGTCTGTGACGGCGCGGCCCTGGTTGCGCCGTAATGCTTGGAATGTTGTGTTCGACCGGATGCTGGCCGTCATTATCGATCAGACCCGAAACGATGGAAATATCGGTGTGCCGGCGCGCAACGCTGCGAAAACGCCGGCCTTCGCGCGCGCGCCCGCCGCATTCGCTAGAATGCCCGGCTCGATGAAACCGGATTGAAAGGTCACCCGTGAAACTCCCGTTCGAATGGCAGATCGGGCTGCGCTACGCGCGCGGCGGCCGGCGCTCGGCCGGCGACGGCTTCGTGTCGTTCATTGCCGGCGCCGCGATGGCCGGCATCGCGCTCGGCGTGGCCGCGCTGATCGTCGTGCTGTCGGTGATGAACGGTTTTCGCACCGAGGTGCGCGACCGGATGCTGTCGGTGCTCGCGCACGTGGAAATCTTCTCGCCGTCCGGCGCGATGCCCGACTGGCGGCTCACCGCGCACGAATCGCTGCAGAACCCGGCCGTGCGCGCCGTCGCGCCCTATGTCGACGCGCAGGCGCTGCTGACGAACGCGGGCAACGTGACGGGCGTCGCGCTACGCGGCATCGATCCCGTGCTCGAGCCGCGCGTGTCGGAGATCGCGCGCAAGCTGAAGACCGGCCGCCTCGATGCGCTCGCGCCGGGCGAGATGGGCATCGTGCTCGGCGCGGCGCTCGCGGACGCGCTGCACGTGAAGATCGGCGATCGCATCACGTTCTTCGCGCCGGGCAACCGCGCGCGCCTCGGCGATGCGCTGCCGCGCTTCCGGCAGTTCAACGTGGTCGGCACGTTCGAATCCGGCCACTACCAGTACGACAGCGCGCTCGCGTACATCCACATCCGCGACGCGCAAACGCTGTTCAACGTGCCCGCGCCGACCGGCATCCGGCTGCGCCTCGACGATCTGCAGCGCGCGCCCGAGGTCGCGCTGGAACTCTCCCGCACGCTGTCGGGCGACCTCTATATCCGCGACTGGACGCGCCAGAACCGCACGTGGTTCGAAGCCGAGCGCCTGCAAAAGCGCATGCTGTCGCTGATCCTGATGCTGATCGTCGCGGTCGCCGCGTTCAATCTCGTGTCGTCGCTGGTGATGACCGTCACGCAGAAGCAGGGCGACATCGCGATCCTGCGCACGCTCGGCGCGCCGCCCGGGTCGATCACGAAGATCTTCGCGATCCAGGGGATGACGATCGGCCTCGCCGGCACGCTGGCGGGCGTCGCGCTCGGTTGTGCGATCGCGGTAAGCATCCCGTGGGTGCTGCCGGCGATCGAGCAGTTGCTCGGCATCCGCTTCCTGACGCCGTCCGTGTATTTCCTCAGCTCGCTGCCGTCGAAGCTCGCGGCGATCGACGTGATCGAGATCGCCGCGGCCGCGTTCCTGATGTCGTGCGTCGCGACGCTCTACCCGAGCTGGCGCGCGGCGCGGGTCCGGCCGGCCGAGGCATTGCGCGACGAATAGGCGCGGCGCCCGGCGCGGTGTTACGCGATCTCGTGGAACCCGACGCTGTTGCCGTCGTCCGGCGTGTAGCGGGCGAGCACGTCGAAGCCCACGTCGATGAGTTGCGCCTGCCTGCCATACGTCTTCTGCCCCGTGCCGTCGACGAAGACCGCCGCGCCCGACGACAGTTGCCGCGCGGTATCCAGTAGCGCGAGCGTGCCGCGCGCGCTGCCGGCCGACTGCTCCACCTTCAGCGGCGTGCCGCTCAGCGTGGTGAAGTGTCCGCCGGCTTCCACGCTCTTCCCGTTGCGCGCGACGGCGGCGTTGATCAGGCTCATGAACTGGAAGCGCGTGTCGGCGCGCTGGCCGGCCGCCGCGCGGTCGCTTTCCGTGAACGTCTCGCCCCGCACGGCCGCGCCCTGCGCGTCGAGGTCGACCGCCTGCTGGTGAAAGTCGCGCGTCGCGAGCACGAGGCCCGCGTTCGCGTTCAGCGTCGACTCGACCCACGCGCGGTCGCTTTCCGTCATCGTCTTCGACACGACCTTGATCCGGCCGTTGTCGGTCATGAAGTCGAATTGCGCGTCGGCCAGGTCCGGCCGCTTCGCGAGTATCTCGCGCATGCTCGTCGCGAGCTGGTCGGTGACGCCGGTCAGCTTCGTCGACAGGTCGCCCACCATCGACAGCTGTTTCGTCATCGCCGCCTGCATCGCTTCCGGGTCCACCGCCCGGATCGCGAGCGGCGCGTCCTGCGGTTTCCCGGCGCCCGCCGTGCCCTGCCCCTGACTCGTATCGAGCGCCGCCTGCGCCATCTGCGCGAGCGAAAGGCCGCCCGCCGCCGTGACCGAAATCGTCATTGCCCTCTCTCTCCTTTCAGAATGTTTTTCCCTGTTTACGGATGGATTCCGCGGAAATTGAGACCGATATCGCACGAATCACCGGCCGCACGCGCACACGGACCGAAACTTTGTTTGTCTTGATCTAAAAAAGTTTGACATGGAGATTTCACTGCGATAAGTTTTGCGCAAGCTTCCGGAAAGCAAACCGGCGAGCCATGCCGACTCGCGTCGCGCTTTCCTGCCGTTGCAGCACTGTCGTTCGCAACACCCCCGCCTCATCGAATCGTGCCGTTTCATTTCACCTGACATCCGAAGGATGACCTGGCATGCCCGGATTTGATTCGCACTCCTGCTTGCGCATCACGCCGCGGGCATCGCCTCTGCCGCATTCGCGCCGACACCGGGCGTGACACGCGGGCGTTTCGCCCGCCGCCGTGCTTTTGATGGTGCAGTTCCGCTTCATCCGATGCAGCACCCGGCCCGGGCCGCGGGGGGCAATCGCGGACCGGACGGTTCCGGACAATCACAACAAAGAGGTCTGCAATGAACTTTCATCGAACCGGATCGCGGCGCGCCTGGCTGCCCGCGCTCGTCGCAGCCGCGACGCTTGCCGCATGCGGCGGCGACGACGGCGGCGTGGCGGGCGCATCGGCGCTCGCGCAAAGCCAACAGGAGGGGGCCGCCGCATCGGCGGCCGATACGCAGTCGCTTGCTTCGCGCGTTTCGCCGTCCGGCGTCCCGTACGCCAATCCGGCCAGCGGCGGGCGCTACCGGCCCGTGATCGCGAACGGCCAGGTGCAGCCGTCGCTGTCGGGCGGCACGATCGAGGAGAACGCGTGGGTCGATACGCCGGTCGATTCCGACGGCGACGGCACGCGCGACCGCATTCACGTGCGCATCGTGCGCCCGTCCGAAACCGCGAACGGCGCACGCACGCCCGTGATCGTGCTGGCAAGCCCGTATTACGCAGGGCTCGCCGACAGCCCGGACCACGACGTCGACGTCGAGCTCGACGGCACGCCGCATCCGGCCGCGAACGCATCGTCGTCCGCATCCGGATCGGCGTCCGCGCGCATCATGGCCGCCGCCCCGCAGACGCGCATGCTGCAACAGCTCGAAGCCGCCGCCGCCGGGCGTTCGTGGATCGAAAGCTACTTCGTGCAGCGCGGCTTCACGATCGTCTATGCGGATTCGCTCGGCACCGCCGGCTCGGACGGCTGCCCGACGATCCTCACGCGCGACGAATCGGTCGCGATGGCGTCGGTGATCCGCTGGCTCGGCCGCGACGCGACCGCGAAGGACGCGAACGGCAAGACGGTCGTCGCGAACTGGTCGACGGGCCACGTCGGCATGTACGGCGTGTCGTACGACGGCACGCTGCCGAAGATGGTCGCGAGCCTGCGCACGCGCGGGCTCGACGCGATCGTGCCGATTGCCGGGCTGTCGAACATGTACGGCTATTACCGCTCGGGCGGGCTCGTGCGCGCGCCGGAAGGCTATCAGGGCGAGGACGTCGACGTGTACATCAAGGCGCTGCTGACGAATGCGCATCCGGAGCGCTGCACGCACCTGATCGACGAAGCGCTGCAGAAGGAGGACCGCAAGACCGGCGACTATTCGCCGTTCTGGGCCGCCCGCGACATCCCGACCGGCTTCGCGGTCGCGCCGGCGCTCGTGGCGCAGGGGCTGACCGACGACAACGTGCGCGTCGACCAGTCGACGTCGTGGTATCTCGCGATGCGGCGCCAGGGCGTACCGACGCAGCTGTGGCTGCACCGCCTGAAGCACACCGATCCGACCCGCGTGCCGGCGATGGCCGACGCGTGGCCCGCAGAGGTGAACCGGTGGTTCACGCGCTACCTGATCGGCTTCGACAACGGCGTCGAACGCGATCCGCGCGCGGTGATCGAGCAGGCCGACGGCACGCTGCTGAAGGAAGCCGACTGGGCCGCACGCCGCGCGACGCCGGTTGCGTATTTCGCGGGCGGTGACGGTGCGGGCACCGGCACGTTGCTGCGCACGCCGACCGGCGGCCCGCTCGCGCGCTTCACCGACGATGCGCGCATTACCGCGCTCACGCTGGCGAACGCGACCACGGGCGAGCATCGCAGCCGCTTCGAGACCGCACCGTTCACGGCCACCACGCGTCTTTCCGGCACCGCGACCGCGCGCGTCAGGCTGACCTTCACGGCGGTGGCCAACGTGACGGCGTTGCTCGTCGATCGCGCACCGGACGGCACGGCCACGATCGTCACGCGCGCCTGGACCGACCCGCGCAACCGGTTGTCCGAGTGGCTGTCGGAACCCGTGCTGCCCGGGATGCCGTACGACCTGAAGCTGACGTTCATGCCGCGCGACTACAAGCTCGAAGCCGGCCACCGGCTCAGCCTCGTCGTGCTCTCCAGCGACAACGAAGCGACGCTGCGGCCGACGCCGGGCACGGGCCTGACGCTCGATCCGGCCGGCACGTCGGTCACGCTGCCGCTCGTGTCGTCGTAAGGGGGCGCACAGCGACGCCCGGGTTCGCGATGTCACGGCGTTTCGGGCCTGATGGTCCGGAACGCCGCCCCTGCCCGCGGCCGCGCCGATGCGGGCAGGAACCTCGCTGCAGGAGCGGAGCGCATGCGTTACGCTGCGCACTGGCGGCACATCCGGGCGACGAGTCGGGCAACACCCGAAGCCACTCGAGCATCACGGGCGCGTCGCCGGTCCCTGCCCGAACGTCGAATGCCAACGGTGATGCCGACATGATTCCCATCAGTGCGAAAGCGATTGTCCGAAGCGGCCGCTCGGCCCTGTTCCTGCGCAATCCCCGCAACGAATGGGAGTTGCCCGGCGGCTGGCCCGAGCCCGGCGAGTCGCTCGAAGCCGCGGTGGCGCGCGAAGTGCGGGAAGAGTGCGGCATCGCCGCATCGGCGATCCGCTACGTGGGCAGCCGATCCTGCGAGGTGGTGCCGGGCAAGCGCGTGCTCATCGTGTGCTTCCAGTGTCAGGTCGACCGGCACGAAATCGTGCTGAGCGACGAGCACAACCAGTTCGGCTGGATCGATCTCGACGGCGCAAGGCCGCCGGATCTCCCGGATTTCTATTGGGAATTCTGCAGGCAGGCGAACTGATCGCCCGCCGACACGCGGCGCGTGTCACACGGGCGTCAACACCGGCTGCCCCGCAAAATGCCGTGCGGCATTGTCGAGGAACTGCCGCACCGAACGATCGAGCGCCTCCGGCGACCAGCCGCCCATGTGCGGCGTCAGCACGACGTTGTCGAGATCCGTCAGCGCGCGCGGCGGCTCCGGTTCCCCTTCATACACGTCGAGCCCCGCGCCCGCGATGCGCTTGTCGCGCAGCGCGTCCGCCAAAGCAGCGGTATCGACAACGCTGCCGCGCGACACGTTGACGAGGAAACCGCCGGGGCCGAGCGCATCGAGCACCGCGCGGTCGATCAGGTGCCGCGTGCCCGCGCCGCCCGGCGTCGCGACGATCACGAAATCGGCCCACTGCGCGAGCGCGTCGAGCCGGTCGAAATAGCGGTAAGGGACGTTCTTCGCGGTACGGTTGTGATAGCCGATCTCGATGTCGAAGCCGGCCGCACGGCGCGCGCACTTCTCGCCGATCTTCCCGAGCCCGACGATGCCGAGCTTCTTGCCGGACACGTTCGGCGGCATCGGCAACCCTTCGCGCCATACGCCCGCGCGGGTTTTCGCATCCAGTTGCACGACGCCGCGCACCGCCGCGAGCAGCAGCGCGAACGCGTGATCGGCGACGCAATCGTCGTTGGTGCCCGCGCCGGTGACGACCGTGATGCCGCGCGCCTTCGCATGCGCAACGTCGATATGCTCGTAGCCCGCGCCGAGCGCGCTGACGAACGTGAGTTGCGGGAGCCGGTCGATCTCGCCGGCAGTCAGGCCCGTGCTGCCGTTGGTCAGCACCGCGCGGATCGCGCCGCCGTGTTCGGCGATCGCGCGTTCGCGTGCTTCGGGAGTCGGGGCGTAGCGCACGTCGAACGACGCGGCGATCTCGCGATGCGCGTCGCCGCGCAATGCGATGAGGACCAGCAGCTCGGGCTTCATGTCAGCATTTGTCTGGAAGACGGGAACGGATTTCAGTGTAACAAGCCCGCGTGACGGCTGCGGGTTATCCCCACGCGGGCTGTGGGCACGCCGCCGCACGCGGTTTGCCAAAGCCGGCTCAGTCAAGTAACTTTCGGCGTACGCCCCCGTCCTGGAGATCGGCCCAATGAAGCTCGCCCTGCCCGCCCGGATCCTGGGCCTCGCGCTCGCCACTGCTTTCGTCGCCCCCGGCGCGCGCGCCGACACGCCCGTCGTGGTGTCGTCGAAAATCGACACCGAAGGCAACCTGCTCGGCAACCTCATCGCGCAGGTGCTGAAGGCCCATGGTGTGCCCGTCACCGAAAAGATCGCGCTCGGCGCGACGCCGATCGTGCGCAAGGCGCTCACGAGCGGCGAGATCGACATCTACCCCGAATACACCGGCAACGCCGCGTTCTTCTTCAACAAGGCCGACGATCCCGTGTGGAAAAACGCGGCGCAAGGCTACGACACCGCGAAGAAACTCGACTACGCGGCGAACCACCTCGTGTGGCTCGCGCCGGCCCCTGCGAACAACACGTGGGGCGTCGCCGTGCTCGCGCCCGTCGCGCAGTCGCAGCACCTGAAGACCTTCTCCGATTTCGGCAAGTGGGTCGCGAGCGGCGGCAAGGTGAAACTCGCGGCGTCGGCCGAGTTCGTGAACAGCGCGTCCGCGCTGCCGTCGTTCGAGAAGGCGTACGGTTTCAAGCTGAAGCCCGACCAGCTCGTCGTGCTGTCCGGCGGCGACACGGCCGCGACGATCAAGGCCGCCGCGAACCAGACCGACGGCGTGAATGCCGCGATGGTCTACGGCACCGACGGCGGCATCGCGTCGAGCGGCCTCGCGGTGCTCGACGACGACAAGCACGTGCAGCCCGTCTATGCGCCGACGCCCGTGATCCGCGAAGCCGTGCTGAAAGCGCATCCGCAAATCGCCGAGTACCTGAAGCCCGTGTTCGCGAGCCTCGACCTGAAGACGCTGCAGTCGCTGAATGCGCGCATCCAGATCAACGGCGAACCGGCGGCCGGCGTCGCGAAAAGCTACCTGAAGTCGAAGGGCTTCGTTAAATGACGGGTCGCGCGGCAGCGTCCGCGCGACGCATCACGCCCGACAAGGTCGGCATCCTGATCGGTGTCCTGACGATCGTCGGTGTGCTCGGCCTGCCGTTCGCGGTGCTGCGGCCCAACCGTATCGCGGCCGGCACCGATCTGTCGCTGTTCGCCGCACTGCCCGCCGTGCAGGCCGCCGCGCTCGCCGCGCTGTGGATCGCCGGCGCGCTGTGGGCGATGACGGCGAGCCGCCCCACATGGCGGCTCGCGGCCGGCTGTGCATGGCTTGCCACGCTCGCGTATGCGGTGGGTGCGGCCGCGACGCACATCGTCGCGCCCGACGACATGCTCGCGCGCGTATCCCCTTCTTCCGGCGTCTGGCTGCTGCTGTTCGCCTGGGCCGTGCTCGTCGCGGACGCCCTTGCGCGGCTCGCGTTCGGCCCGTGGCGACGCCTCGCCGCGCTCGTCGTCGCGATCGCGGCGATTTCGGTGCCGCTCGCGAGCGGCTGGTGGGACGGCCTCTCCGTGATGCGCGAATACGCGGTGCGCAGCGACGATTTCTGGCGCGAGGCGATCCGGCACGTGTCGCTCGCGGGCGGCTCGGTCGCCGCCGCACTGGTCGCGGGCGTGCCGCTCGGCATCGCGTGCGCGCGTGTCGCGGCGGTGCGCACCGTCGCGATGCCTGTCCTCAATATCGTGCAGACGATCCCGAGCATCGCGATGTACGGGCTGATGATGGCGCCGCTCGGCCTGCTCGCCGCACGCGTGCCGCTCGCGGCCGCGCTCGGCATCCGCGGGATCGGCGTCGCGCCGGCCGTGCTCGCGCTGTTCCTGTATTCGCTGCTGCCGATCGCATCGAGTGTCGTGGTCGGGCTCGCGCAGGTGCCGCCGCACGTGACCGAAGCGGCGCGCGCGATGGGCATGACGCGCGCGCAGCGGCTGCTGCGCGTCGATCTCGTGCTCGCGCTGCCGGTGATCCTGAGCGGCGTGCGTATCGTGCTCGTGCAGAACATCGGCCTGACCGCGGTTGCCGCGCTGATCGGCGGCGGCGGGTTCGGCACCTTCATCTTCCAGGGGATCGGGCAATCGGCCGCCGATCTCGTGCTGCTCGGCGCGATCCCGACGATCGCGCTCGCACTGGCGGCGGCCGTCGTGTTCGAAGCCGCGACGTCGCTCGCGAAGGGACGTACCGGATGATCGAGATCGAACGGGTCGGCAAGCGCTTCGGCGACGTCGTCGCCGTGGACGACGTCTCGCTGACGATGAAACGCGGCACGATCACCGCGCTCGTCGGCGCATCGGGTAGCGGCAAGTCGACGCTGCTGCGCATGATCAACCGCCTCATCCCGCCGTCGAGCGGCACGATCCGCATCGACGGCGTCGATACGGCAAGCGTCGCGCCCGAGCAGCTTCGGCGCGGCATCGGCTATGCGATTCAGGGGCACGGCCTGTTCCCGCACTGGAGCGTCGCGCGCAACATCGCGACCGTGCCGCGCCTGCTCGGCTGGGCGGCCGATCGCATCGACGCGCGCGTGCGCGAACTGCTCGAACTGTTCCATCTCGCGCCGGCCGAGTTCGCGGACAAGCTGCCGCACGAACTGTCGGGCGGCCAGCAGCAGCGTGTCGGCGTCGCGCGTGCGCTCGCGGCCGAGCCCGCGATGCTGCTGATGGACGAGCCGTTCGGCGCGCTCGATCCGATCATTCGCGGCAAGGCGCAGGACGACCTGTTCGCGTTGCAGCGCCGCCTCGGCATCACGGTCGTGATCGTCACGCACGATATCGAGGAAGCGCTGAAGCTCGGCGACACGATCGCGGTGATGGACGGCGGCAAGCTGCTGCAGGTCGCGTCGCCCGCGGAAATTCTCGGCAAGCCGGCGGCCGGCGTCGTCGAGCAGCTCGTCGCGGGTGTCGACCGGCCGCTGCGCCTGCTCGCGCTGACGCCGATCGACGCGGTAGCGGAACCCGGTCATGCCGACGGCGAACCGATCGCCGCGACGCGCACGCTGCGCGATGCGGTGTCCGAACTGTTGTGGCGCGGCGCGGACGCGCTGCCGGTCGACGACGGCAACGGGCACGGCGCGCGCCGCATCACGCTCGACGCGATCCGCGCGCACGCGAGGAAGCCCGTATGACGACGCACGGCGTGCGGCCCGCACGTTCGCCCGTTGCGCGGCGACTGCCCGCGTATGCGGCACGCGCGGCGGCGCTCGTGCTGCTGCTCGTGCTGCTGTTGCGCCCCGCCTGGCTGCAGGGGCTGTTCGCACCGTTCGCGGACAACGGCGCACCGGTCATCTACGATCGTGCGAGCCTGCTCGACCTCACGCTCGCGCATCTCGGCACCGTTGCGCTGTCGAGCGTGATCGGCACGATCGTCGCGGTCGCGGCCGGGATCTTCGTCACGCGGCCGGCCGGCGCGGATTTCCTGCCGGTCGCGCGCAGTGTCGTCGACATCGGCCAGACGTTCCCGCCGGTCGCGGTGCTCGCGCTCGCGGTGCCGGCGGTCGGGTTCGGATTGAAACCCGTGCTGATCGCACTCGTGCTGTACGGGCTCCTGCCGATTTTCGAAAGCACGATCGCGGGGCTCGAGGACGTGCCGCGCGACGTGGTCGACGCCGCGCGCGGGATGGGCATGAGCGGCTGGCAGCAACTGGTGTCGGTCGAGCTGCCACTCGCGTTTCCGGTGATCGTCAACGGCATCCGGCTCGCAGTCGTGATCAATCTCGGCACCGCGACGATCGGCTCGACGGTCGCCGCACGCGGGCTCGGCGACGTCATCATCGCCGGGTTGCAGACGTCGAACACCGCATTCGTGCTGCAGGGCGGCGTGATCGTCGGGCTGCTCGCGGTGCTCGTCAGCGATGCGATCGGCACACTGGCACGGGTGGCGAGCGCACGACGCGCCTAGAAGTCGTTGCGAAATTTTTCGAAGGAGAAGCCATGGCTGCCCTGGACACCGGCCCATTTTTTCATGGCACGAAAGCGGATTTGCGGATCGGCGATTTTCTGACGGCAGGCTTCGTATCGAATTATCGGGATAACGTAGTGATGAATCACGTTTATTTCACGGCGCTGCCCAAAGGCGCCGGCCTTGCTGCGGAAATGGCCAAAGGCGACGGCAAGCCGCGGGTCTATATCGTCGAGCCCACCGGGGAATTCGAAAACGACCCGAACGTCACGGACAAAAAATTCCCGGGCAATCCAACGCGATCGTATCGAAGCACACTGCCTTTGAAAATCGTTGGCGAACTCGATAGCTGGGAACCCTATGATCCGGCGTTCATCCAGCAGCTCAGAATCCGTATCGAAACCGGCACGGGTGAGATCATCAACTAGCGTTCCGTCCGGACGATTCGCCAGCCAGGCCGGATAAGCGAACCCATGACATTCCCGCGATCCTGCGCAGGAATGGCAGGAACGGACGAAAATACCGGATTCGTCGGACTCCGATGCGTGTCCGTGCAACGATCGGCCCGCCGGTCATCGCGAGCCGATACAAGCCTACACGTCGCTTTCAATCGAGCCGCCATTCGAACACGTACGACGATTGGCCGATATACTATGCGCCTCCCATTTCCCCGCACCCCACCATGCGACGGTTTATCTGGTTGATCGTGCTGACGCTCGGCGTTGCGCAACAGGCATCGGCGCAACAAGCGCCCGCGTTGCCTGCGTCCGCACCCGAAGCGGCCGCATCGGCGCCGGACCTGGCTTCCGCGCCGCTCGCCAACGATCAGCCGAACGAAGCAAACCGCCGCATCACGTCGTACCTCACCAAAAAATTCGGCGTCGCAAGGGAAAAGGCCGCGAAGCTCGCCGATATCGTGAGCGTCACTGCGACGAAATATTCGCTGCCGCCGGCACTCGTTTACGCCATCATCTCGATCGAATCGCGCTTCCAGGAAAAGGCGCGCGGCCAGCACGGCGCGACCGGGCTGATGCAGGTCGTACCTTCCGCGCATCGCGGCATGCTGCGCAACGTGAAGGACCTGACCGAACCGAATGCGAACGTCGAAGCCGGCTCCAAGATCCTGTCGGGCTACGTGAAGGCGGCAGGCGGCAACGTGCAGGCCGGGCTGAAAAGCTATGGCGGTTCGAACGCGTATGCGGCCAAGGTGATGCAGCGGGTCGATTCGTTCCGCTTCGTGCTCGAACCCGACGACGACGCGAAAACCGCGAACGACACGAAGGCGCGGATGGTGCCGGTCAGCGAATCGACGTCAGCGCGCAACCCGCAATAAGCGCAACCCGCGCCGCTTCACGACTCGTCCCGCCACGCATGCGCCACGCCATCCGACACGCCGCCCGCCTGCTGGCCGTCGCCGCGCTGGCGAGCGGCAGCGCTTCCGTGTTTGCCGCGGTCGATTGCGAACGTCAGGCGCCGACGATGTACGCCGTGCGAAGCTGCATCCGCGACAACAACGATCAGGAAGTGGAGCGCGCGTACCGGTCGCTCGAACGCAAGACCCGGCAACGCAACCCCGATGCCGCGAAACAACTCGCGAAATCGCAGGCAAGCTGGCTCAGCTTCGCGAGCGACACCTGCAACTACGTCAAGGCCGCCAATCCGCAGCAGATGATCCCGGACGACGCGTGGGTGAACTGCTGGGTCGACTTCAGCCAGGCGCGCGTACGCATCCTGAAGAAATGGGAAGCGCAGGGGGACGCGCCGCAACCGGCGCACAACTGACCGGCACCGGGCGACCCGGGCGGGCGCCGTTCATTCCTGCGCGAAATGCGCGCGCAGAAACTCGATGAAAACCTGCGTCTTCGCGGGCAGTAAGCGCGTTTCCGTCATCGCGTAGACGGGAACGACCGCGCCCTCCCATTCGGGCAGCACGCGACGCAGCCGGCCGGCGGCCAAGTCGTCGGCCACCACCGCCTCCGGCACCTGGATGATCCCCGCGTCGTGCACGGCCAGTTGCCGGTTCATGCCGACGCTGTTCACGACGAACCGCCCGCCCACCGGCACCTCGACCGCCTGCGCGCCGCGATGCAGCGTCCACGCGGCGACGCGCTGCACGCTCAGGCACTGATGCTGCTTCAGGTCATCCGGCTCGCGCGGCTCGCCCGAGCGCTCCAGATAGCGCGGCGACGCGTACAGTTGATTGCGGAACGTGGCGAGCCGCCGCGCGACCAGTTGCGAATCCGCCGATTCGCCGATGCGGATCGCGACGTCGAACGGTTCGCTCACCAGATCGACACGCCGCGACGTCAGCTCGAAATCGAAGGTCAGCTTCGGGTAGCGGTTCGCGAATTCGGCGATCAGCGGCGTCAGGTAGATCACCGCGAAATCGACCGGAAACGACGCGCGCAGCACGCCGGCCGGTTCGGCCAGCAGCCCGCCGAGCTGCTCGTGCGCGAGCCGCGCCTCGTCGACGATGCGCTTGCAACGCGCGAAATACAGCTGTCCGGCCTCCGTGAGCTCGATCCGGCGTGTCGTACGATGCAGCAGCCGCAATCCGATCGCCTTTTCCAGCGCGCCGATCCGCCGCGACAGCGTCGAATTCGGCATCCCCAGCGCATCGGCCGCACTGCGAAAGCCCTTCGCCTTCACGACTTCCACGAACAGCGCCATGTCGTTCAGCAGTTCCATACCCGTTGCTCCATCAATGGATCAATGTTATCCAAATTACCCCATTTATCTCGAAAAGGAAGCAATGGATGATGTGTCCATGGCGGCGAGGCTGGCGCAACGATGCGCGGCCGACGCCCGATACGGCATCGCCCCGGTGTCGTTACCCGACCCTCAAGGAGCACGCATCATGGACGCACTGTTCACCCCGGCCCGTGTCGGCCGTTACACGCTGCAAAACCGCCTCGTCATGGCGCCGATGACGCGCAGCCGCGCCGCATTCGACGGCACGCCCGGCGAACTGGCCGCCGAGTACTACGCGCAGCGCGCGGGCCTCGGCCTGATCGTCACCGAAGGCACGCAGCCGTCGGACGACGGGCAGGGCTACCTGACCACGCCCGGCATCTATACCGATGCACACGTCGCCGGCTGGAAGACGGTCAGCGACCGCGTGCACGCGCGCGGCGGCCGCCTGTTCATCCAGCTGATGCACGTGGGGCGCATGTCGCATCCCGACAATACGCCGCATCATCGCCAGGGCGTCGCGCCGTCCGCGATCGCGCCGGGCGTGCCGATGTTCACGATGAAGGGGATGCAGGAGATTCCCGCCCCGCGCGCGCTGACGACGGCCGAAGTGCGCGACACGGTGAACGACTTCCGCTTCGCCGCGCGCCGCGCGATCGAGGCCGGCGCCGACGGCGTCGAGATCCACGGCGCGAACGGGTATCTCGTCCAGCAGTTCTTCGCGCCGAACGCCAATACGCGCGACGACGCCTACGGCGGTTCGATCGAGAATCGCGCGCGCTTCGCGATCGAGGTCGCCGAAGCGATCGTCGACGAGATCGGCGCGGACCGCACCGCGATCCGCCTGTCGCCCGGCAGCGCGCTGTGGGGCATCGATGAAGGCGCGCAAGGGCCGGACCTGTATCGCCATCTCGCGACGCAGCTCGACCGGCTCGGCCTCGCGTACCTGCACGTGATGCACCAGGGCGACGAACCGCTGCTCGCGGACCTGCGCGAACGCTGGAGCGGCACGCTGATCGTGAACCGTCCGGGCCGCACGCGCGACGCGATCGGCACGGACGTCGCGACAGGCATTGCCGACCTCGAGGCCTACGGCCAGATGGTGCTCGCCAATCCGGATTTCGTGACGCGGCTCAGGACGGGCGCGCCGATGAACGACGCGCAGCATGCGACGTTCTTCGGCGGCGACGCGCGCGGGTATGTCGACTATCCGGCGCTGAGCGGCGCGGCGTAAGGGCGGCAAACGAGGACGGCAAACGCAGCGGTAAAAGGAAACGGCGCGCCATGACTTCGTCATGACGCGCCGCTATCGCAACGATACGGGCCGGCCGGCGAATCAGAGCTGCCCGGCCGCTCCCGTCCAGCGCAGGTAATCGCCGCGCGTCCAGTCGAGCGACACGCCGACGCGCTTCGTGCCGGGCCGGATCTTCGGCTTGTACACCGACAGCGTCAGCGATTCCAGCGCCGGCCATTCGCGGAACGACAGCACCGCGATATCGGCGACCAGCGTTTCGAGCAGCCGCGTATGCGGCTTGTGCGACAGGAACGACGCGACGCGCGCGCAATAGCCGTCGTAATCGATCCACTCGCCCTGCTCGCTCGGCTCGCAGCGATAGCCGAGCCGCGCATCGATCACGATCGGCTGCGGCGCTTCATGCTCGTGCGCGTGGATGCCGATCCGCGCGGGCACCTTCAGTTCGTCGACGAACACGCTCCAGCCGCGCCCGCGCAGGCGCGGCGCGTCGATCGCCACGAACGGTTCGTCGAACGGCTTCATGATGCGAGCGGCGCAGCGGCGTCGAGCATGATGCGCACGAAGTAGTCGGCGAAGCTGCGGCGCAGGACGATCTCGAACGTATCGTCGCCGGTCGGGACCAGCACGATCGACGTCTTGAAGTAGTGCGACTGCGCACACTGGCCCGGCTTGAACGCACGCGGATGGAAATCGAGCGGGCAGCCGCGCGCGAGCACGTCGCGCACGCGCTCGCCGCTGATCTCGACGACCGTGTAGCCGCTGCCGACATCGACGGCCGCCGCATACGAGCCCTGCACGGCTTCGGCGAGCTTCGCCTCGAGCACGCCGGCCTGCACGGGCCCGTTCGAGCGCACGAGCCACTCGTCGGGGCCGAGCCACAGCACGTCGTACTCGGCGCCGCGCGCGATCGTGTTCGGCGCGGCCGGCGGCCGGCAGCCGACCACGCGCTCGAACGCGGCGACGAACGCCGGGTCGCTCAACTCGCCGCGCACGTTGACGAGATCGAGGAACGGCCGCTCGCGCAGCGTGAACTTCTTCGATGCGCGCGCCTGGTGCGCCTTCAGCACGTCGGCCGCGCCGACGAACGGCGATTCAAGCGTCACGCCGCCCGCGCCCGCCACCTGCGTCTGGTTTCTCGTTTCATTCCACATGCTGGCGCACCCCTTCGGTATCGTAGAAAACCGGGCTCGAGATCTTCGCGGTGATGCGCTTGCCGTTGGCCAGCGGAATCACGACGCTCTCGCCCATCTTGTTCAGGCCGCCCTTCACCACCGCGAGCGCGATCGAGCGCTTCAGGATCGGGCTGTAGTAGGCCGACGTCACGTGGCCGATCATCGGCGTCGGATCGACCGCCGACACCTGCGTGTCCTTCGCGACGATCTGCGCGCCTTCCGGCAGCACGAACTGTTCGTCCTCGGTCAGCAGGCCGACGAACTGCTTGCGGCCTTCCTTCGCGGTGTCCGAGCGTGCGAGCGAACGCTTGCCGAGGAAGTCCTTCGACTTCGCGACCAGCCCGCCCATCCCGAGGTCGTAAGGCGTGACCGAGCCGTCGGTATCCTGTCCGACGATGATGTAGCCCTTCTCCGCGCGCAGCACGTGCATCGTCTCGGTGCCGTACGGCGTGATGTCGAACTCGGCGCCCGCCGCCATCAGCGCTTCCCACACCGCGCGGCCCGCATTCGCCGGCACGTTCACTTCATAGGCCAGCTCGCCCGAGAAGCTGATCCGCATCACGCGCGCCTTCGCGCCCGCGACGGTACCGTTCCGGTAGCTCATGAACGGGAACGCCTCGTTGCCGAAGTCGATGTCCTGGCACACCTTCTGCACGACCTTGCGGCTCTTCGGGCCGACCACCGCGAACGTCGCCCAGTGATCGGTGACCGACGACAGCCGCACCTTCATGTCGGGCCATTCGGTCTGCAGCCAGCGTTCGAGCCACGTGAGCACGCGCGCCGCGCCGCCGGTCGTGGTCGTCATCATGAAATGCTGGTCGGCGAGGCGCACCGTCACGCCGTCGTCGAACACCATCCCGTTCTCGTCGAGCATCAGCCCGTAGCGGCACTTGCCGACTTCGAGCTTGTTCCACGGGTTCGTGTACATCCAGTTCAGCAGCTTCACCGCGTCCGGGCCCTGGATGTCGATCTTGCCGAGCGTCGACGCGTCGAGAATGCCGACGCTGTTGCGCACCGCGAGGCATTCGCGCTTCACGGCCGCATGGAGATCCTCGCCGTTCTTCGGGAAATACCACGGCCGCTTCCAGTTGCCGACGTCCTCGAACAGCGCGCCGTGCTCGACGTGCCATTCGTGCACGCAGGTCTTGCGGATCGGGTCGAGGAAATCGCCGAGCTCGCGGCCCGCGAACGCGCCGAACGTCACCGGCGTGTAGTTCGGGCGGAACGTCGTCGTGCCCGTTTCCGGAATCGTCTTGCCGAGCGCCTGCGCGAGGATCGCCATCCCGTTGATGTTGCCGAGCTTGCCCTGATCGGTGCCGAAGCCCATCGCCGTATAGCGCTTCACGTGCTCGACCGACTCGAAGCCTTCGCGCGCGGCGAGCAGGATGTCGGCGGCCGACACGTCGTTCTGGAAGTCGACGAACTGCTTCGGCCCGCGCGCCGCGGCTTCGCGGCTGCCGACCAGCCACAACGGCTGCAGAGCGCCTTCGACGGTTTCCGCGACCTGCGGGGCGACCGGGCGCTGCGCGGCCGTGAAGCCCGCTGCCTTCGCCGCTTCCGCGCCCGCATCGACCGCGAGCCGCAGCGCGCGCGCCAGGCCGAATTCGCCGGCCGCCGCGCCGATGCTCGCTTCCGCCTGCACGGGCTTGCCCGGCAGGAAGCACGCCTTCTCGTCGTTCCAGCAAGCCTTGCCGCCCGACTGCGCGAACAGGTGCAGCACCGGGCTGAAACCGCCCGACATCGCGACGAGATCGCACGGCAGCGTCTGCAGCTTGCCGCCGACCTGCCCGTTCGTGCTGGACGCGACGTCGACCGACGATACACGCCACTTGCCCGACGCGCCCGTCACGACCGCACCGCTCATCACCGTCACGCCCTGCCGCTTGGCAGCGGCCGGCAGCGCGCCGTTCGACGACGCGCGCGAATCGACGACCGTCACCTTCGCGCCGCACGCCTTCAGGTCGAGCGCGGTCTGATAGGCGCGATCGTTGTTCGTGAACACGACCGCATTGCGGCCCGGCAGCACGCCGAAGCGATGCACGTACGTCGACACGGCCGACGCGAGCATCACGCCCGGCAGGTCGTTGTTGCCGAACACGATCGGACGCTCGTGCGCGCCGGTCGCGAGGATCACGCGCTTTGCGCGGACCTTCCACAGCAACTCGCGCGTGCCCTTGCGCATCGACACCGGCAGGTGATCGGTCAGACGCTGCGCGACCGTCACGAGGTTGTGGTCCTGGTAGCCGAATGCGGTGCTGCGCGACAGGATCGTCACGTCGGGCAGCTTGCGCAGCTCGGCCTCGATCTTCTCGACCCACTGCAGCGCGGGCTTCGCGTCGATCTCGGCGCGGCACGACAGCAGGCTGCCGCCGAGCTCGCGCTGATCGTCGACGAGGATCACGCGCGCGCCGGCCACGGCCGCCGCATGCGCGGCAGCAAGACCCGACGGGCCGCCGCCGACGACGAGCACGTCGCAGTGCGCATAGCACTTGTCGTAGCGATCGGCGTCGAGCACGTCGGGCGCTTTACCGAGGCCCGCCGCTTCGCGGATCTTCTCTTCGTACTTCGGCCACATCTTGCGCGGCCACATGAAGGTCTTGTAGTAGAAGCCGGCCGGCAGGAAGCGCGACAGCTTCTGGTTGAACGCGTACTTGTCGTTCTCGAGCGTCGGCTCGGCGTTCACGCTCGTCGCGACGAGCCCCTGGTACAGCTCGATCTCGGTCGCGCGCGCGTTCGGCACCGTGTACGGGCCCGATTCGAGCTGCACGACGGCGTTCGGTTCCGCGACGTCCGCCGTCACGATCCCGCGCGGGCGGTGGTACTTGAAGCTGCGTGCGACGAAATGCACGCCGTTCGCGAGCAGCGCGGACGCGAGCGTGTCGCCCTGGAAACCCTGGTAGGTGCGGCCGTTGAACGTGAACGTCAACGGAATCGCGCGATTGATGCGGCCACCGGTGCCGAGACGGTCTTTCTGGCTCATTTGCTCGTGCCCTCTTCGTGTGCGTTGCCGGCAGCCGCGCTACCGAACTTTTCGTAGCCCTTGATATCGTAGGTCACCGTGTCGCGCGTGGCCTTGAACCAGCGGCGGCAGCCCTGCGCATGAAGCCATTGCTCCTTGTGCAGCCCGCGCTTGTTCTCGCGCATGAACACGTATTCGCCCCATTCGCGGTCGGTCATGTTCTCGTTGTTGACGGGGCGCACGATGTCGGCTTCACCGCCGCACGAGAATTCGGATTCGGCGCGCGGCCCGCACCACGGACATTCGATCAGCAACATGTTTCTTTCTCCAATGGTCGGGTTAGTGCGCAACGGCGGCAGCGCCGTGCTCGTCGATCAGGTGACCCGTGTAGAAGCGGTCGAGTGCGAACGGCGCGTTCAGCGGATGCGGTTCGTCGCGCGCGATCGTGTGCGCGAACACCCAGCCCGAGCCGGGCGTCGCCTTGAAGCCGCCGGTGCCCCAGCCGCAGTTGAAATACAGGCCCTTCACGTCGGTCTTGGTGATGATCGGGCACGCGTCCGGCGACACGTCGACGATGCCGCCCCACTGGCGGTTCATCCGCACGCGCGAGAACACCGGGAACATCTCGACGATCGCCTGCAGCGTGCTTTCGATGATGTGGAAGCTGCCGCGCTGGCCGAAGCCCGTGTACTGGTCGATGCCCGCGCCGATCACGAGGTCGCCCTTGTCGGACTGGCTGATGTACGCGTGCACCGCGTTGGACATGATCACCGAGTTGACGACCGGCTTGATCGGCTCGGACACCAGCGCCTGCAGCGGGTGGCTTTCGATCGGCAACCGCACGCCGGCCATGTCGGCGAGCGTCGTCGTGTTGCCGGCCGCGACCACCGCGACCTTCTTCGCCTTGATGAAACCCTTCACCGTATCGACGCCGACCACCGCGCCGCCTTCGCGGCGAATGCCCGTCACCTGGCAGTTCTGGATGATGTCGACGCCCGCGCGGTCCGCGCCGCGCGCGAAGCCCCAGGCCACCGCATCATGGCGCGCGACGCCCGCACGGCGCTGGATCGATGCGCCGAGCACCGGGTAGCGGCTGTTCAGGTTGATCGTCGGCTCGATTTCCTTGATCTGCGCGGGCGTCAGGAATTCGGCGTCGACGCCGTTCAGCCGGTTCGCGTTCACGCGGCGCTCGGTGTCGCGCACGTCCTGCAGCGTGTGCGCGAGGTTCATCACGCCGCGCTGGCTGAACATCACGTTGTAGTTCAGGTCCTGCGACAGCCCTTCCCACAGCTTCATCGCCTTCTCGTACAGCGCAGCCGATTCGTCCCACAGATAGTTCGAGCGCACGATCGTCGTGTTGCGCGCGGTGTTGCCGCCGCCGATCCAGCCCTTCTCGAGGATCGCGACGTTCGTGATCCCGTGCTCCTTCGCGAGGTAGTACGCGGTCGCGAGGCCGTGGCCGCCGCCGCCGACGATCACGACGTCGTATTCCTTCTTCGGTTCCGGGCTCTTCCACTGCTTTTCCCAGTTCTCGTGATACGAGAGGCCGTTGCGGAACAGGCTGAATATCGAGTAGCGGCTCATTTTGATGGACCCTTCGTTAGCATTCGATGACGTTCACGGCGAGACCGCCGCGCGACGTTTCCTTGTATTTCGTCTTCATGTCGGCGCCGGTCTCGCGCATCGTCTTGATCACGGAATCGAGCGACACGTAGTGCTGGCCGTTGCCCTTGAGCGCCATGCGCGACGCGTTCAGCGCCTTGATCGCGCCCATCGCGTTGCGCTCGATGCACGGGATCTGCACGAGCCCGCCGACGGGATCGCAGGTCATGCCGAGGTTGTGCTCCATGCCGATCTCGGCCGCGTTCTCGACCTGGTCGGGCGTGCCGCCCATCACGGCCGCGAGCGCGGCGGCGGCCATCGAGCACGCGACGCCCACTTCGCCCTGGCAACCGACTTCCGCGCCGGAGATCGACGCGGTTTCCTTGTAGATGATCCCGATCGCGGCGGCCGTCAGCAGGAATTCGACGATGCCGGCTTCGTTCGAGCCCGGCACGAATTTCACGTAGTAATGCAGCACCGCGGGGATCACGCCGGCCGCGCCGTTGGTCGGCGCGGTGACCACGCGACCGCCCGCCGCGTTCTCCTCGTTGACGGCCATCGCGTACAGGTTGACCCAGTCGAGCATCGACAGCGGGTCGCGCAGCGACTCTTCCGAACGGGCGCGCAGGTGACCATTCATCTCGGCCGCGCGGCGCTTCACGCGCATCGGGCCCGGCAGGTCGCCCTCGACCTTGCAGCCGCGCTCGACGCACGCGGCCATCGTGCGCCAGATCGCGAGCAGCCCGGCGCGCACCTCGTCGGCGGGGCGCAGCGCGCATTCGTTGCGCAGCATCAGCTCGGCGATCGACAGCCCGTGTTCGCGGCACTGGCGCATCAGGTCGTCGCCGGTGCGGAACGGATACGGCACCTCGACCGCCGCGCGCACGCCGTTCACGCGATCGCCGTCGCGGTTCACGACGAAGCCGCCGCCGACCGAGTAATACTCTTTCTCGACCAGCAGCTGGCCGTGTTCGTCGAACGCCTGGAAGCGCATGCCGTTCGGATGCACGATGCTCGTGCCGCTCATCAGCTTGCGATAGAAGCCGATGTGCTCCTTTTCCTCGAAGCGGACCGTCTGCTTGCCGAGCAGCGACAGCGACTTCTCCGCGCGGATCGCCGCGAGCCGCGGCTCGATCAGGTCCGGATCGATCGTGTCGGGCAGGTGGCCCTCGAGGCCGAGCAGCACGGCCTTGTCGGTGCCGTGGCCCTTGCCGGTCGCGCCGAGCGAGCCGTACAGCTCAACCCGCACGCGGCGCACGAAGCCGAGCAGGTTCGCGTCCTCGACGTGCGACGCGAAGCGGCACGCGGCGATCATCGGGCCGACCGTATGCGAACTGGACGGGCCGATGCCGATCTTGAACAGGTCGAACGCGCTGACGTTCATCTGGCTTCCTCTGGGATGGGCGTACGTGAAATGTCGTTGGGCCTCAGTACATCAAAGCGTAAAATCGGCCGATAGAACAAAAACGGCATCGGCGTGGGATACCGCCGCCAAGCGCCGCGCCGGCCACCCCGAAAGTGCGTTTTGGCGATGGTTCGCGACGAAAAACCACAAGTCCGGCGGGAGCCGATCGGCGACGCTGGCTCCATCCGCGCCGCCCCGGCAGCCGTACCCGCAACCCGAGTGAAACGAGTGAGACCGCCTGCCCGGCGTGACGAGATTGGCCGCGATGACACCCGACGTACCCGCCTCCCCCCTTGCAGAACCCGCACCGCGGCGCATCCGCTTCGGCATCGTGCTGCTGCCGAACTTCACGCTGACGGCCTTCTCGGGTTTCGTCGACATGCTGCGGCTGTCGGCCGACGACGGCGACTACAGCAAGCCCGTGCGCTGCGCGTGGAGCGTGATCGGCGAGACGCTCGCGCCGGTGCGCGCGAGTTGCGGGATCCAGATCACGCCGTGGGAGACGTTCGACGCGGCCGAGCCGTTCGACTACGTGGTGGTGGTCGGCGGGCTGCTGCATTCGGGGCCGCAAGCCGGCCCTGAAACCCTCGATTTCATCCGCCGCGCGGCGGCCGGCGGCGCGACGGTCGTCGGGATCTGCACGGGCGTGTTCACGCTGATGCGCGCCGGCGTGCTCGACGGCTATCGCACCTGCGTGAGCTGGTTCCACTACTGGGATTTCATCGAGCGCTTCCCGGCCGCCGATCCCGACCTGCTGATCGCCGACCGGTTGTTCGTGATCGACCGGCGCCGGATCACGTGCTCGGGCGGCCGCGCGTCGATCGACGTCGCCGCCGCGATCCTGCTGCGCCATTTCGACCATGCGACCGTGCAGAAGGCGCTGCGCATCCTGCTCGTCGGCGAGATGCAGAAAGGCAATGCGCCGCAACCGCATCCGCCGGGCCTCGAACCGGCGACGCACCCGAAGGTCAAGCGCGCGATTCTCCTGATGGAACAGCATGTCGGGCGCGCGCTGCCGCTCGAGGAACTCGCGTGCAAGCTCGACCTGTCGACGCGGCAGCTCGAGCGCCTGTTCAAGGCGGAGACGGGCAAGAGCCCGCAGGCGTTCGCGAAACAGGTGCGGCTGCGCACGGCCGCGTGGCTGCTGACGAGTTCGGACCGCACGGTGGCCGATATCGCGTCGAGCTGCGGGTTCGCCGATGCATCGCACCTCGGGCGCGAGTTCCGCAAGCAGTTCGGCGTGCCGCCGGCGACGTATCGGGAGCGTGGCGGAGAAGGGGCGGAAGCCGGCGCGGCGATGGCGGCCGACCCCGTCGAGGACATCGCCGACTGACGGCCACGGGCGCCCGCGCCCGTCACGATCGACCATGGCACAACACCCCGCCGTATCGGTTTCGGTTCTTTTGGAACCGGTTTCATCGAATTTGACCGACGTTCACCCACGTTAACCGAGGGTTATCCCGGATGCTGACGCACATTCAAATTTGTATGATGACCACATCACCTTACAAACCAGAGCACCATGTTCGAGAAAATTCCCGCCCGTGCGATGAGCGATCACGTCGCGCAGCAACTGCTCAAGCAGATCGAGGTCGGCAGTTTCTCGGCCACCGGCAAGCTGCCGACGGAAGCCGTGCTCGCACAGGAATTCGGCGTGAGCCGCACCGTGATCCGCGAGGCGATCTCGCGGCTGAAGAACGAAGGCGTGGTCGAGCCGCGCCAGGGCAGCGGCGTGTACGTGAACCAGCACGGCGCGATCCGGCCGCTGCGGATCGACTACGCGGAAGCGGTCGAAGCTAGCTCGCTGCCGCACCTGCTCGCGGTGCGCCGCGCGATCGAAGCTGAAGTCGCGGCCGAAGCCGCACTGCATCACACCGCCGACGACATGGCCGACATCGACGACGCGCTGCGCAAGATCGACGATGCGGTGGCCGAAGGGCGCGACGGCGTCGCGGAAGACGTCGCATTCCACCGCACGATCGCGGCCGTCACCGGCAACCCCTATTTCCTGAAGACGCTGCAGTTCCTGAACCAGTACCTCGAAGCCGGCGTGAAGGTCACGCGTCGCAACGAAGCGACGCGCGAGGATTTCTCGCGCCAGGTGCGCGAGGAACACGCGGCGATCGCCGATGCGATCCGCGCACGCGACCCGATGGCCGCGCGCAACGCGGCGCGCACGCACATGTACAACGCCGCCCGCCGTCTCGCGGAAGCCGGCATCTGCTGAAGCCGGCGGCGTCTGCCGAGGCAGGCGCCGCCGTCGTCCCGACCCTCTCCCGAATCGATCAAGGTTGACCATGTCACGAAATGTTGGAGTCATCGGCCTCGGCGCGATGGGCCTCGGCGTCGCCCGCTCGCTGCTGCGCGCAGGCTTGCGCGTGCATGCCTGCGACGTGCGCGACGCCGTGCTGCAGGCCTTCGCCGCCGAAGGCGGCGTGGCCTGTGCGACGCCGGCCGAGCTCGGCGCGCAGTGCGACGTCGTCGTCACGCTCGTCGTCAATGCCGCGCAGACGGAAACGGTGCTGTTCGGCGAGCACGGCGCGGTCGCGGCGATGAAGCCCGGCGGCGTCGTGATCGCGAGCGCGACCGTCGCGCCCGAATTCGCGGTCGCCCTCGGCGCCCGCATCGAGGCCGCCGGCCTGCAGATGCTCGACGCGCCCGTATCGGGCGGCGCCGCGCGCGCGGCTTCCGGCGAGATGACGATGATGACGTCCGGCCCGGCCGCCGCGTATGCGGGCTGCGAAGACGTGCTCGCCGCGATCGCCGGCAAGGTCTACCGCCTCGGCGACGCGCACGGCATCGGCTCGAAGGTGAAGATCATCAACCAGTTGCTGGCCGGCGTGCACATCGCGGCCGCCGCCGAGGCGATGGCGCTGGGCCTGCGCGAAGGCGTCGATGCCGACGCACTGTACGACGTGATCACGCACAGCGCCGGCAATTCGTGGATGTTCGAGAACCGCGTGCCGCACATCCTGAACGGCGACTACACGCCGCTGTCGGCCGTCGACATCTTCGTGAAGGATCTCGGCCTCGTGCTCGACACCGCGCGCCGCAGCAAATTCCCGCTGCCGCTGTCGGCCACCGCGCATCAGATGTTCATGAGCGCGTCGAGCGCCGGCCACGGCGGCGAGGACGATTCCGCCGTCATCAAGACTTTCCCCGGCATCACGCTGCCGCCCGCCCGCTGATTCGAACGACGTACCTGCCATGACCGCTTCCGCTTCCCGTCCCCTGCTCGGCTGCATCGCCGACGATTTCACCGGCGCGACCGATCTCGCGAACATGCTCGTCAAGAGCGGCATGCGCACCGTGCAGACGATCGGCGTGCCCGCCGGCGACGCCGCAGTCGATACCCTGATCGACGCCGACGCGATCGTCGTCGCGCTGAAGTCGCGCACGATCCCCGCAGCCGACGCCGTCGCGCAATCGCTCGCCGCATACGAATGGTTGCGCGCGCAAGGTTGCCGGCAGTTCTTCTTCAAGTACTGCTCGACATTCGACTCCACCGACGCGGGCAACATCGGGCCCGTGGCCGACGCACTGCTCGATGCGGCCGGCGGCGGTTTCTCGATCGCGTGCCCGGCGTTTCCCGAGAACGGCCGCACGATCTATCGCGGCCACCTGTTCGTCGGCGACGTGCTGCTGAACGAATCGGGCATGGAGAATCATCCGCTCACGCCGATGAAGGACGCGAACCTCGTGCGCGTGCTGCAACGGCAGACGAAGTCGCCGGTCGGCCTGATCCGCTACGACACGATCGCGCTGGGCGCGGCCGCGGTACGCACGCGGATCGACCAGTTGCGCGCGGAAGGCGCACGCTTCGCGATCGCCGACGCGCTGTCGGATCGCGACCTCTACGTACTCGGCGAAGCATGCGCGGGCCTGCCGCTCGTCACCGGCGGCTCGGGCATCGCGCTCGGCCTGCCCGCGAATTTCCGCCGCGCGGAATTGCTGCCCGAACGCGACAACGCGGCGGCGCTGCCGCGCATCGAAGGCCTGTCGGCCGTGCTCGCCGGCAGCGCATCGAAGGCCACCAACGCGCAGGTCGCCGCCTGGCGCGCGACGCGGCCGAGCTTCCGCATCGATCCGCTCGCGGCGTCGCGCGGCGAGCCCGTCGTCGATCAGGCGCTGGCCTTCGCGCGCTCGCACCTGCCGCAGCCCGTGCTGATCTACGCGACTGCGACGCCCGACGAAGTGAAGGCCGTCCAGCAGGCGCTCGGCGTCGAAGCGGCCGGCCATCTCGTCGAAAGCACGCTCGCCGCGATCGCGAAGGGCCTGCGTGCGCTTGGCGTGCGCAAGTTCGTCGTCGCCGGCGGCGAAACGTCCGGCGCGGTCGTACAGGCGCTCGACGTGAAGTCGCTGCAGATCGGCGCGCAGATCGATCCGGGTGTGCCGGCGACAGCCACGCCCGAAGGAAGTCCCCGTGGGACGATCGACGCCGAGCCGCTCGGCCTCGCGCTGAAGTCCGGCAACTTCGGCACGACCGACTTCTTCGACAAGGCGCTGCGTGCGCTGGACGGAGCCGCACGATGAGCGACGAAGCCAAACTGCGCGAAGAGATCTGCGTCGTCGGCGCGAGCCTGTATGCGCGCGGCCACGCGGTCGGCAGCGCCGGCAACATCAGCGCGCGCCTGGCCGACGGCTGGCTGATCACGCCGACCGACGCGTGCCTCGGCCGGCTCGACCCGAACGACATCGCGAAGGTCAGCCTCGACGGCCAGCCCGTGTCGGGCGGCAAGCCGTCGAAGACGCTCGCATTGCATCGCGGCATCTACGCGCGCAACGCGGAAGCGAACGGCATCGTCCACACGCATTCGACACACCTCGTCGCGCTGACGCTCGCGGGCGTATGGCGCGACACCGACGTGCTGCCGCCGATCACGCCGTACTACGTGATGAAGGTCGGCCACATCCCGCTGATCCGTTATCGCCGCCCGGGCGACCCCGATGTCGCGGCCGAAGTCGCGGCGCTCGCCGATCGGGTGCGCGGCGTGCTGCTCGACCGTCTCGGCCCCGTGATGTGGGGAGCGTCGGTGTCGCACGCATCGTATGCGCTCGAGGAGCTCGAGGAAACCGCGCGGCTGTGGCTGATGACGAACCCGAAGCCCGAACCGCTCTCCGACGCGGCGCTCGACGAACTGCGCCAGAGCTTCGGCGCGCGCTGGTAACGCTTCACGTATCGCGCTTCACGCACCGATTCCCATGCCCGCCGTGTGCGCGGGCCCTTCCGTCAGCACACACACGATCCGGCGGCGTACGCGCCGCCGGCAGACAATATCCCTGGAGACGACGATGACTGCTCTCGACGCGGCCGCAAGCCGCTCGCCCGCCGCGCCCGCCCACTCGGCCGAACTCGACCGCACCTACAAGAAAGTGTTCTGGCGGATCGTGCCGTTCCTGATGCTCTGCTACGTGGTCGCGTATCTCGACCGTGTGAACGTCGGCTTCGCGAAGCTGCAGATGTCGCAGGATCTCGCGTTCAGCGAAACCGTGTTCGGGCTCGGCGCGGGCATCTTCTTCCTCGGCTACTTCCTGTTCGAACTGCCGAGCAACATGCTGATGCACCGCATCGGCGCGCGCATCTGGATCGCGCGGATCATGATCACGTGGGGCCTGCTGTCCGCGCTGTTCGCGTTCGTGAAGACGCCGACGCAGTTCTACGTGCTGCGCTTCCTGCTCGGCCTCGCGGAAGCCGGCTTTTATCCCGGCGTGATCCTGTACCTCACGTACTGGTTCCCGTCGCACCGCCGCGCGAAGATCATCGCGGTGTTCATGTCCGCGATTCCCGTGTCGGGCATCTTCGGCAACCCGCTGTCGGGCTGGATCATGGAGCGCTTCCACGGCGGCTCGGGTTTCCACGGCTGGCAATGGATGTTCATGATCGAGGCCGTGCCGGCCGTGCTCGTCGGCATCGCGACGATCCTGTATCTCGACAACAGCATCCGCAGCGCGAAGTGGCTCGACGAGCGTGAAAAGCAACTGCTCGAAGACGAGATCGCCGCGCAGCCGCAGGAACAGCAGAAGCACGGCCATTCGCTGAAGACCGTGTTCTCCGACCCGCGCATGTGGTGGATGTCGCTGATCTACTTCGCGTTCGTCACCGGCCAGTACGGCCTCACGTTCTGGATGCCGACGCTCGTGAAATCGACCGGCATCACCGATACGCTGCAGATCGGCCTGCTGTCCGCGATTCCGTTCCTCGTCGCGATCGTCGTGATGAACCTGTTCGGCCACAGCGCGGACAAGCGCCGCGAACGCCGCTGGCACCTGATCGTGCCGGCGCTGATGGGCGCGGTCGGGTTTGCGGTCGCCGCGTCGTACTCGCACAATACGGCGGTGTCGATCGTGTTCCTGTCGCTCGCGGCAGGCGGCGTGCTGACCTGCGCGCCGCTGTTCTGGTCGCTGCCGACCGCGTTCCTCGCGGGCTCCGCCGCCGCCGCCGGGATCGCGATCATCAACTCGGTCGGCAACCTCGCCGGCTTCGCGAGCCCGTACGTGATCGGCTACCTGAAGGACGTCACGCACAGCACGTCGTCCGGCATGTACGTGCTCGCCGCCATGCTCGTGCTCGGCGCGATCGCCGTGTGGCTCACGCCCGCGAAACTCGTGAACCGCTGACCCTACGACGCGGGGCGCAGCCAGCCCCGCCCCATTCATTCACAGGACCCGCTGCCATGCCACGCTTCGCCGCCAACCTCTCGATGATGTACAACGAGCACGCGTTCCTCGAACGCTTCGCCGCTGCCGCCTACGACGGCTTCAAGGCCGTCGAGTACCTGTTCCCGTACGACTTCGCCGCCGAGGACATCCGCGCGCGCCTCGACGCGCACAACCTCGAGCAGGCGCTGTTCAACGCGCCGCCCGGCGACTGGGCCGCGGGCGAACGCGGGACCGCGTCGCTGCCCGGCCGCGAGGACGAATTCCGCCGCGGCATCGATCAGGCGCTCGACTATGCACGCGTGATCGGCAACAAGAAGCTGCACGTGATGGCCGGCATGGTCGCGCCGGGCGCGGACCGCGCACGTCATCGCGACACCTACGTCGCGAACCTGCGGCATGCGGCGCAGGCCGCCGCCGCGCACGGCGTCACGGTGCTGATCGAGCCGATCAACCAGCGCGACATGCCCGGCTATTTCCTGAGCCGCCAGGACGACGCGCACGCGATCTGCGCGGACGTCGGCGCACCGAACCTGAAAGTGCAGTTCGACTGCTATCACTGCCAGATCGTCGAAGGCGATCTCGCGATGAAGCTCAAGCGCGATTTCGCGGGCATCGGCCACATCCAGATCGCGGGCGTGCCCGAGCGCCACGAGCCGGATATCGGCGAACTCAACTACCCGTATCTGTTCGAGCTGATCGATGCGCTCGGCTACGACGGCTGGATCGGCTGCGAATACCGCCCGAAGGCTGGTACATCCGATGGCCTCGGCTGGCTCAAGCCGTACCTGTAATTCAAGCATTCCCACGAGGGTAAAGAACATGAAAGTCCTGATCACCGGCGGCGCCGGATTTCTCGGCCAGCGCCTTGCGCGCAAGCTGCTCGAA
This sequence comes from Burkholderia stabilis, assembly GCF_001742165.1. Classification (NCBI taxonomy): domain Bacteria; kingdom Pseudomonadati; phylum Pseudomonadota; class Betaproteobacteria; order Burkholderiales; family Burkholderiaceae; genus Burkholderia; species Burkholderia stabilis. The sequence continues at coordinate 1,795,171 of NZ_CP016443.1, forward strand.
CGCGGCGAACTGACCGGCCCCGACGGCCGCACCGGCAAGATCGACGAGCTGGTGCTGCTCGACGTCGTCGAGGGCAGCGATTTCGGCGATGCGCGCGTGACGTCGATCGTCGGCGACATCGCCGATCGCGCGGTGCTCGAAAGCGCGATCGACACGCAGACCGGCGCGATCTTCCACCTCGCGGCGATCGTCAGCGGGCAGGCCGAAGCCGATTTCGATCTCGGCATGCGGATCAACCTCGATGCGTCGCGCACGCTGCTCGAAGTGTGCCGCGCGCGCGGCCACCAGCCGCGCGTCGTGTTCACGAGCTCCGTCGCGGTGTACGGCGGCGCGCTGCCCGATGTCGTGCAGGACGACACCGCGCTGAACCCGCAATCGTCGTACGGCGCCGAGAAGGCGATCGCCGAACTGCTGCTGTGCGACTACGCGCGGCGCGGCTTCGTCGACGGCCGCGTGCTGCGGCTGCCGACGATCAGCGTGCGGCCGGGCCGCCCGAACGCGGCGGCGTCGTCGTTCGCGAGCGGCATCATTCGCGAACCGCTGAACGGCGAGGAAAGCGTGTGCCCGGTGCCGGGTTCGACACGGCTGTGGCTGCTGTCGCCGCGCGGCGCGATCGAAGCGCTCGTCGCGGGCTGCGAGATCGACAGCGCGAAGCTCGGCAACAAGCGCGTGATCAACCTGCCCGGCCTGTCGGTGTCGGTCGACGAGATGATCGAAGCGCTGCGCGAAGTCGCGGGCGACGAGGTCGTGAAGCTGATCCGCCACGCACCCGACGAGCGCGTCGAGAAGATCGTCGGCAGCTGGCCGGGCCGTTGGGATACGACGCGTGCGGAAGCGCTCGGGCTGAAGGGCGATACGTCGTTCGCGGATGTGATCCGCAGCCATATCGCCGACGAACGGCGCTGATTCACGCGCCGCCTGCCGCGCAGGCAGGTACCGCCGGCCCGCGTCAGCGCGGCCGGGCGGATTCCCCGATGTGCAGCGACCCGTGTTTCGTGCCGCCCGGCCGGTTCGTCGAACCGGCCGCCCACTGCCACGCCAGCAGGCCCGGCAGATAGAACAGCAGGTCGCGCACGCGGCGGGCGCCGGCAAGCGCAAGGCAGGTCGGCGGGTCGAACCCGAGCAGCCCGCCGATCAGCACGAACCCGCCCTCCTGTACGCCCAGGCCGCCGGGCATCAGGAACGCGATGCTGCTCACGAGCTGGATCAGCGCCTCGATCGCGAGCGCCTGCGCGAAGGTCGGATCGGCGCCGAGGAAATACAGCGCCAGCCAGATTTCCAGCGAATAACCCACGAACTGCAGCGTCTGCCATATCGCGAGATAGCGCACGACGATGCCGGTCTTTCTCCAGATCATCCGGATCGACTGATCAGTGCGCGCCGATTCGCCGACCAGCGCCACCACCTTGCCGCTAGTGATCCGGTTGATCACGTGCATCGCGCGCTCGAACGGCCGCGCATGCTGCACCAGCGCGAACAGCAGCAGCACCGGCACCAGCGCCGCCATGCCGATCGCGAGCTGCGCAGCGACCTGCGCCGCATCGGACGATACGTGCTTGAGCACGTAGCCGATCGCGATCAGCGCGAATATCAGTTGGCTGATCAGGGTGAGCTGCATGTCGGCGACGAGGCTGGCCACGACCGTTGCCGGCCGCACGCCCGCCTGCCGCAGCAGCCCGAACGACACGATCTCGCCGCCGATCCGCGCGACCGGCAGCAACCCGTTGATCGATTCGCGAATCCAGACGAGCTTCAGCATCGTCGCAAACGACGGCCGGCGCGGGCTGCGGATCAGCATCCGCCAGTCCCACGCATTCGCGAGCATCGGCAGGATGTGCGCCAGCGCGGCGATGAGCAACCCGGCGCCTGCGATCCGCAGCCGTTGCAGGATTTCCAGCGGATGTTCGCGCCAGATCAGCCACACCGCGAGCGCCAGCCCGGCCAGCGCCGCCGCACGCGCCGCGTGGCGCAGCCGTGCCTCGTGACGCGCGGACTGCCGGTCCGCGTCGGCGTCGGCGTCGTTCGTCCGGGTCGTCATGACTTGGCCGCCGGCGACAGCAAACCCTCCCGGTCGACGCGAAAGCGCGTGCCGCGCCAGACGACGTGCGACGAGAAGAAGCTCGACACGAACACCACGAACTGCAGCAGATCGACGAACGGCAGCCACAGCGCGCCGCGCAAGCCCGCGCCGGTCGCACGGCTCGTTTTCAGCATCAGCAGCGCCCGCGCGGCGAGCGCCGCGAGCGCCAGCCCGCACGCGGCGGCCGTGCCGCCGGAGAACAGCACCGCCAGCAGCGCGAGCGGCAGCGGGTGCATCAGCACCGACCCGGCATGACCGACCCGGTCCGCCGCGCGGATCGTGCAGCTCCAGCGCAATTCGTGCGCATACAGCGTGGCGAACGTCTCCTCGACACAGGCGTGCCCGACGGCGAACGGCGGGATCACGACCTGCGCGCCCGCTTGCCGCACCGCTTCACCCAGCGCGTGATCTTCGGCGAGATGATGCGCGAAACGCGTCAAGCCGCCGATGCGTTCGAGCGTCGCGCGCGTGATCGCAATCGTCTGCCCAAAGCACGGGCGCGCGCGCCCGATGAAGAGCCCGGTAATCACGCCCGGCAGGAAATGGTAGTTGGTCATCGCGACGGCGATACCGGGCCAGAAGCCCGGCGACGCAATACCGCGATACACGCTCGTCACGATGCCGACATCCGGCTGCTGTAGCGCACCGACGACGCCGCGCAAATAATCGCGCTCGACCAGCACGTCGCTGTCGGCCAGACAGAGCACCGAGTGCTCCGCGTGTTCGAGCATGTTGACGAGATTCGCGATCTTGCGGTTCGGCCCGTACAGCCGCGCATCGGCGACGACCTTGATGTTCGCGTCCGGATAGCGCGCGCGCAGCGTCTCGACGGCGGCGAGCGCCGCGTCGCCCGCATCGTGCACGCCGAACAGATGCTGAACCGGCCCCGGATAGTCCTGTACGAAGAAGCTTTCAAGATGCTGTACGAGATCCCACTCGTCGCCGTGCAGCGGCTTCGCGACGGTGACGCCCGGATAATCGCGCGGCACCGCCGCCGCGCGTGAAAAGAACCTGCCGACCAGCACGCTGGCCGTCACGGTATAAGCAATGCCCAGCAACACGCCCAACCCGCAGACGATCGACATTGCCCCGGCCAGCGCGTGCAGCACATGCAGCAAAACCATGCTTCTCCCCAGTGGTGACCCGTACCGCCGCGACGCCCGAAGCCGGCCGCGCACACGCGGGTTCACCCGTGCACGCTGCCGTATCGATTCCCGTTGAGCCGGATGTGAAGGACGACCAATAAACGGTACACGCAATCGGATGACACAACTACCGTGCGGCGATCGATTCCGGTCAGGCGCACCTGTCCGCACGCGAGCGCCGCATTGAACGCCGCATCGGCCAGCTTGCGGGCTGAAAGGATCGCCGTTGCGACCGCGACGACGGTCCAGACGCGAAACGTCATCGTCGTGAAAAATGCTTCAGGTATGCGCCATGCGAGCAACGACACCAGCACGAAGCACTGAATGAACATGCCGGCCAGCGCGGCGATCAGCAGGTGGGCGCGCCATCGCTCGATCGTCGAGGGTGTCATGAAGAATGAACCTCCCGTGCGGGCGACCCGGGTCGATCTGAAATCAAACTGAAGGGTCGCTGATTCGTGGGCAAGTGCGCTCGGTCCATGCCGGGCGCGGCAAACCCGGATCGGGATCAGGGGGGAAATGTCGTGGCCGATAGTAGCGGGAATACCCGTGGCAAACCTTAAGCGTTCTTCAGAATCGGGCGATGCCCGGGATCGCTCGATTACAATCCGTTGCATCGCGTGCCCTGTCGGTGCTCGTACAATCGCAGGCATCTGCACGCGAATCGACCATGCGACTCCTTCTTGTTGAAGACGACGATCTGATCGGCAGCGGCCTCGAAGTCAGCCTGAGCCAGGCCGGCTATCACGTCGACTGGCTGCGCGACGGCCACGCGGCCGCCGCGGCACTCGCGACGACGCGCTTCGCGCTCGTCGTGCTCGATCTCGGCCTGCCGGGGAAATCGGGAACGGAGCTGTTGCGTGGATTGCGCGATGCGGGCGATACGGTTCCCGTGCTGGTGCTGACCGCGCGCGGCACCGTCGCCGACCGCGTCCGCGGCCTCGACGACGGCGCGGACGACTATCTCGCGAAGCCGTTCGAACTGTCCGAGGTGCTCGCCCGCTGTCGCGCGCTCGTGCGGCGCTCCCAGGGCCGCGCCGGCGACGAGATCGTCTGGCGCGACGTCACGATCGACCTGACCACCCATACCGTCACGCGCGACGCGTCGCGCATCGCACTCACCGCGCGGGAGTGGGCCATCCTCGTTCAACTCGTCAGCCACCCGGGCACGCCGCAGTCGCGCGCGCGCCTCGAGGATGGCCTGTACGGATGGCAGGACGGCGTCGAAAGCAATGCGATCGAGGTCCATATCTCGAACCTGCGCAAGAAGCTCGGCGCGGAATTGATCCGCACCGTCCGGGGCATCGGCTACGTCGTCGACGCGCCATGATCTCGCGCTCGATACGACGCCGCGTGTCGGCGATGGCGCTCGGCTGCGTCACCGTCGTATGGATCGTCGCCGTCTTCGGCGGCTTCCACCACGCCACGCGCGAGATCGGCGAATGGGAAGATGCGCGCCTCGTCGAATACGCGTCGCTGCTCGTCGGCCTGTCGCCGGCCGACCTCGGCCGCCTCGCCCGCTTCCCGCCCGATGCGCGTGTCGAGCTCGCCTTCGGCGATTCGCGATCGGGCCCCGACAGCGACGGCGATCGCCTGCCGCGCGACGTGCTGTTCGAGGTGCGCGACGCGCAGAACCACGTCATCGCATCGAACCTGCCGCGCGACGCCGCCGGCCTGCCCGATGCGCGCGCCCCGCGCGGCGCGCCGACGACGATCGTCATCCGCGACGCGCAATGGCGCACGCACACGCTGCGCGACAGTGAGTCCGGGCGATGGATACGCGTGATGGAAACGGTCAACACGCGCAGCGATCTGGCGACCGGCATCGCGCGCGGCATCGTGTTGCCGCTGATCGTCGCGCTGCCGGTGCTCGCGCTGCTCCTCTGGTACATGATCGGCCACAGTCTCGCGCCGTTGAAAACGCTGTCGACGCTGATCGGCGCGCGCGATGCGCGATCGCTCGAACCGCTCGACGTCGCCACCGTGCCGGACGAAGTGCGCGCGCTGGTCGACGCGATCGACCGGCTGCTGGCCCGGCTGCGGCAATCGATCGTGCGCGAACGCGCGTTCACGTCCGACGCGGCGCACGAACTCAAGACGCCGCTGGCCGCGATCAAGGTACAGGCGCAGGTGGCGATCGCGACCGACGACCCGGCGCGCAAGCAACTCGCGATGCAACGTGTCGTGCAGGGCGTCGATCGCAGCGCGCGTCTCGCCGAACAGTTGCTGCTGCTCGCGCGGCTCGACGAATACGAACGCATTCCGACGCGCGCCGTCGTCGTTCGCGAACTCGTCGACGCAGCGATCGATCGTCATCTCGCGAAGGCGTCGGACAAGGCGATCGACCTCGTTGCCGGTGACGCATCCGAACGCGCGATCGATGCCGACCCGATCCTGATCGGCATCCTGCTCGACAATCTCGTCGACAACGCGATCAAATACGGGCGCCAGGGCGGCCGCATCGAGCTCGGCCTGCACGACGACGGCGCGCTGCAACGCATCATCGTGCGCGACGACGGGCCGGGCGTCGTCTCCGGCGAACACGAGCGGCTCGGCGATCGCTTCTATCGCGGCAGCGGCACGCAGTCGCCCGGCAGCGGGCTCGGGTTGTCGATCGTCAAGCGCATCGCGCAATATTTCGGCGGCACCGTGCAGTTCGAGCCGGGCATCGGCGGTCATGGGCTCGGCGTCGTGATCGCGCTGCCGTCGGCGGACGCCGCCGCATCGCCGCAGCACGATGCGCCCGCCGGCGAGCACGACGACCGAACGCGCGCGATGCCGCGTGCTTAACGTTTCGTTAAGGATTCGCCCGTAGAATCCGCGGACACAATACGATCCCCGCCGTTCGTCAGGAGGCATCATGCCCACGCCCGCTCGATATGACGCAGTCGCACGTTTTCTTCACTGGCTGATCGTCGCGCTGGTCGTCGCGCAATACGCGATCGGCTGGACGATGCCCGACGTGCATCGCGATACGCAACCGGTCGGCCTGATCGCCGCGCACCTGATCGTGGGAACCGCATTGCTCGCGGCGATGGCTTGCCGCGTGCTGTGGCGCGCCACCCATCGCCCGCCGGCAAGCGAGCTGTCGCCCGCGATGCGCGCGTTGTCGGGTGCGACGCATTTCGCGCTCTACGCGCTGCTGATCGCGGTGCCGCTGCTCGGCTGGATCAACGCGTCGTCGCGCGCGTGGGCCGTGACGCTCGTCGGGCTCGTTCCGTTGCCGGCGCTGTCAGCGGCCGGGTCCGGATTCGGTCACGCGATGGGCGACGTGCACGGCATCCTCGCCTGGGTGCTGTTCGCCGGCATTGGCCTGCACGTGGCCGCCGCGCTCGCGCACCGCTTCGTGCTGCGCGATCAGGTCCTGCAGCGGATGCTGCCGTGGTGACGCCCCCGCCCTTCAGCGCGCCGTCGCGCGATTGAACCGGTCTGTTCCGCTTCATCGTACGATCGAGCGCCCCGTCCATCGCGGCCGGTTGACGAGATGATCGCGACGCCGCGCGAAGCGGCGTGCGATGAGCGGCATCGCGGCCGGCGCCCTTCGGCCGCGCCGCGCGACGTGCAGCGCATGCGGCTTGCCGTACCGCGAACACGATGGCCACGCGCCACACACGTCCATAGCGGCACCTAGTTTCCGGTCTGTACCGGCATGCCGGGGCCGGACGCATGCGCCATCCTGGCCTGCTCCTGTGCGGCGAGCCGCGCTTGCGCAGCCTGAATGTCCGCCGGATACTCGCCGTCGTCCCCCTTCGCCGGGTCGTACCCGGCCGCTTCCAGACGCATCAGCTCGTCGCGAACCTGCGCACGCGTCAGCGGCGCGTTCGATTGCGCGAATGCCGACTGACCGGCGATCGCGCCAATCATCATCAGTAGTGCGATATATGCTTTCATGATGAACTCCTTCCATGTTCCGTATCGATCAACCGTGGTGAATGCCGAACCTGCGCACGCAGGCGGCGGGTTGCGTCAACTGCCGAAATAGATCGTGCAGAAGCTCGCGGGGCCGACGCATGCGGCCGGGCGCTGGCGCGGCGACATCGCCGCCGGCTTGCCTGCGTCGGATGACGCGGCCGGATCGCTGCCGACCGCCGTGCTGGCCTGATGCTGCGGCATCTGTTCGACCTGCCGCTGGAAGAGCGGGCTCACGTCCGGATACGACGTGTCGGTCACGAAGCGCAACCCGTTGTTTTCGGCGTCGATCAGTTCCTGCCTGACCTGTGCGCGCGTGAGTGCCTGTGCCGACGCTTGCGTCGCGACACCCGCGAGAGACATCGCCGCCACGGTAGCGGCCACCAGCCAATGCGTGTTCATGTTCCACTCCTTAAGAAGTCAACGAGACGATGTGCTACACCCGTATGACGACGGAGGGGGTTCGTTTATTCCCGCGCATTGCGATTCGAACCACGTGGCTTCCCGGTTTCCCGTGCCGGACCTTCATCAAACTGTCATTCTTTCGTCAGCCGGCGTAACCTGACGTAACGCAGCGCCCGTCGCGCTTCGGGCAGACTGACGACACCTCATACGGATCGCCCATCGACCGATCATGTCCGTCGCTTACGACTACGCCGCCGGCCTGCTCCGCACGCTGTACGACCGCCATCTCGACGGCGGCGCGGTGCTCGACACGGCCACGTTCCCGGACGCCGAGCGTTTCGTGCGCGCATGGCCGGCCATCCGGGCGGAGGCGCTCGACGTGGCGCGCGACATGCCGCGCATTCCGCGCTTTCACGAGATCATGCGCGAGCAGTACGACATCTCGGCCAACGATGCGCGCGACTGGCGGATGTTCATCATGCAGGCATACGGCCAGCCGTTTCCGCGCAACCTGTCGCGCTGCCCGACCGTCGCGTCGATCGTCGCCGCATCGCCGGACGTGCTGTCCGCTTCGTTGTCGTTCCTCGCGCCCGGCAAGCACATTCCGCCGCATCGCGGCCCGTTTCGCGGGATCCTGCGCGGCTACCTCGTGCTGTCGATGCCGAAGCGCACGGACGGCTCGCCGGCCGCGGTGCTGAAAGTGGACGGACGCGAATACCGGCTCGACGAAGGCCGCTTCCTGCTGTGGGACGATACGTTCATGCACGAGGTGTGGAACGACAGCGACGAAGTGCGGATCGTGCTGCTGCTCGATATCCGCCGGCGCGGGATGCCGCGCTTGCTCACGTGGCTGTCGAACGCGGTGATCGGCGTCGTGCGGCTCGGCATCCGGATCCGGGGGCGGTCGATCCCGGTCTAGCGAGCGATGCCGGCGTCACGAAGCTTGCGCGCAAGCCGGCTCCATCGCATAGATGCCTCGCCTGGCGACGCACCGGAATGGCCGCTCGATCGCCCGCACATTCGTCAGTTCCCAGCACACGTATCCGGCACACCATTGCTTGCCTTGCGAACGGGCTTCGTCGGGTGTCCAGTCGTGTACGCCCACGACATCGACCAGCGCGAGCGCAATGCCGTCGGGATCTTCCTGCCCGTCCTGCCGCAGATAGATCGTGTTTTGCACCAGCACGAGATCGCGCAGCGGAAGGGCCGGTGGCGACCACGACCGGATTTCCACCTTTTTGCGTCCCGCGACGATATCGTCGACGGCGGGCGCGACGATCGACAGGGCCGGTCGAGGCATGGCAAGTCATTCCTTCTGCAAGTTGAAATCGCACGACCGTCGATCGTCATGCAGCCGGAACGGGCATGCAATGACGGTCCGGGCGAGATTGTTGCCGATTCGCCGGGGCGTGTCGATCCAGGCGCGCCGGCCATGCGCACCGGGCTGATCGACCTCGCCTTTCGGGCCCCGACGAATCGCCTACACTACAGACCGTCCCCTCCACGCAGTGCCTGCCAGCCACCGCCATGGCGCATCTGTTCTTCGCCGCTTCGATCCAGCGACACGTCGAAACGCCCGAGCGCGAGATCGACGCGCGCACGCTCGGCGAAGCGTTCGACACCGTCTTCGCCGAGCAACCTCGGCTGCGCGGCTACATCGTCGACGATCAGGGCGCGCTGAGAAAGCATCTTTCCGTATTCATCGACGGCCGGCCGGTACGCGACCGGCAACACCTGTCCGATGCGCTCGGCGATGGCAGCCGGGTGTATGTCGTGCAGGCGTTGTCGGGCGGATAAGGGGTCTTATCCGAATCCGGGACAGCGCCGTGCACGCACGACGCCCTACGACGCACCGGGTCGAGACAGGAGACATCCGACATGAACGATCGATTGCTCGTCGCCACCCGCAAGGGCCTGTTCATTCTGCAGGCCGACGGCAACGGCGGCTGGACGCTCGGCGAGCCGCATTTCGTCGGCGAGCCGGTCAGCATGACGCCGGCCGATTCGCGCGACGGCACGCTGTATGCGGCGCTCAACCTCGGCCATTTCGGCGTGAAGCTGCATCGCAGGCGGGCGGGCGCGGCCGACTGGGAGGAATGCGCGGTCCCCGTCTATCCGCCACAGCCTGCCGACGAACCGCGCGCCGGCAGCAGCGCGGCCGCAGGCCACGGCGGCGATGCCGATGACGAAGCGCCCGGCCCGCCACGGCCGCCCTGGACGCTTCAGCAGATCTGGTCGCTCGAAGCCGGCGGCGCCGACGAGCCGGGCGTGCTGTGGGCCGGCACGATTCCCGGCGGGCTGTTCCGTTCCGACGACTGCGGCGACTCGTGGGTGCTCAACCGCCCGCTGTGGGATCGCCCCGAACGCGCCGAATGGGGCGGCGGCGGATACGACGCGCCGGGCATCCATTCGGTGATGGTCGATCCGCGCGACAGCCGGCACGTGACCATCGGCATCTCGTGCGGCGGCGTCTGGCAAACCTTCGACGGCGGCGCGACCTGGCGCGTCACCGCCGACGGCATGGAAGCCGATTACATGCCTCCCGAACGGCGCGGCGAACCGAACGCGCAGGACCCGCACCGGGTCGTCCAGTGTGCGGCCAACCCGGACGTGCTGTGGACGCAGCATCACTGCGCGATCTTCCGCTCGACCGACGGCGCCGAACATTGGCAGCGGATCGAGGCCCAGCCTTCGAGCTTCGGCTTCGCGGTCGCCGTGCATCCGAACGAACCGGACACCGCGTGGTTCGTGCCGGCCGTGAAGGATGCCTGCCGGATTCCGGTGAACGGCCGGTTCGTCGTCACACGCACACGCGACGGCGGGCGCAGTTTCGAGCGTTTCTCGAACGGCTTGCCGGCCGCGCCCGCATACGACCTCGTGTACCGGCACGGGCTCGCGGTGGACGATTCCGGTACGCGCCTCGCGATGGCATCGACGACCGGCGGGTTATGGACGTCCGGCGACGGCGGTGAAAACTGGCACATGGTGTCGGCGCATTTGCCGCCGGTGTATTGCGTCAGGTTCGGGTGATCGCATGCGGCGGGCACGCGGGGCACGACACGTTGGTGTTCCCGCTCATTCGCCGGGTTCCGCCTGAATGCGCTCGTCGGCGTGGCGCTCGCGTGGCGCAATCCGCGCCACCGCCGCGCGCGTGTGCGCGATCTCCGCTTCGAGCCAGTCGAGAAACCGCCTGACCTGCGGCTCGCGTTCGCGCCCGGGCCGGCACAGCGCGACGAAGCGCGCGCCGGCAAGCCGCACCGCCGGCTCGATCGGCGTCAGCGCGCCACGCTCGACGTGCTCGGCCACCAGCACCGAACTCAGCAACCCGACGCCCTGCCCGAGCAATACGGCCTGCAGCGCGTATTGCTCGTCGTCGTAATGCCGGAACACCGCGCGTTCGAGCCACGCTTCCCGGCCGGCCGCGCGACACCATGACGCCCACTCGACCAAAACGGGCAGCGGCGTATCCCACACGGTCTCGATCAGTTCGAGCCGCTCGTCCGTGCGATGCGTATCGAACCCGGCGGCCGCATACGCGCCGAAATACTCGTCGATCAGCGCAATCTCGTGCAGCGCCGGGAACGTGCGCGACGTTGCACGAATCGCGAGATCGATGCGCGCGTCGCGTTCGAGATCGGCGAGCGCATTGCCGGTTTCGACCTTGATGTTCAGTTGGGGATCGACGCGACGGAACCGGCCGAGGCGCGGGATCAGCCACATCGCGGCAAATGCGGGCGTGGTGGTCAGCACCAGCGTGCGCTCGTCGGCGGCTTCGGGTCGCACCGCGTCGAGCCCGCGGCTCAATGCGAGCAATGCATCGTGGCACGCGCGAAACAGCCGCTCGCCCTCCTCCGTGAGCCGCACGCCGCTCGCGCCGCGCTCGAACAGCAACACGCCGAGCCGGCTTTCGAGCGACTTGATCTGATGCGACACGGCGGCCGGCGTCACGGACAGTTCGTCCGCGGCGGCCTTGAACGTGCCGAGCCGCGCCGATGACTCGAATACACGCAATGCGGTCAGGGGAATTTTCGAGAACACGGGGCCTCGCGGGCCGGATGCGGCCGGGTTGAATTCGATTCAATCCGGGTGAGATTAGGTGAATTGAAGCACGTGCGCAACGCGGTTAGCCTTGCTGGACGTCGCGGCACGGTGCCGCGGCGGTTGCCGTCGAACCGGAGAAACAACGTGCAAGGCCTACCCCGCAGGATCACGCAGGCGGTGCTGTACGAAGCGATCGCCATTTCCTGCATCTCGCCCGTGATCGCGACGATCTTCAAGCAGGGCCTCGTCTATTCGGGCGCGCTGTCGGCGACGATGTCGGCGATCGCCCTGCTGTGGAACATGATCTTCAACGCGCTGTTCGAGCGCTGGGAAGCATCGCGCCGGCAGCCGGCGCGTACGCTGGGGCGGCGGATCCTGCACGCCACCGGATTCGAGGGCGGGCTGATCTTCATGCTCGTGCCCGTCGTGTCGTGGTGGCTCGACATTTCGTGGCTCGACGCGTTCGTCGTCGATATCGGGCTGTTCGCGTTCTTCTTCTGCTACGCGTTTGTCTTCCAGTGGGCGTTCGATCGCGTGTTCGACGTGCCGGCGGCGACGAAGGGGTCGTGACGGTTGCGTCCGCAAGCAACCGTGCAAAAAACGACGCGGCCTTCCCGCTCGATGCGGGAAGGCCGCGTTTCGTCATGCCGGCGCGCCGCCCTCTTCGGCCGGCGCGGCGATCACGTCAGCGCTCAATGCACGCCGAGATAGGCCTTCACGGCCGGCAGCCCCGGCTTGCCGTCGAGCGTCGTCACGCCCGCGAGCCACTTGTCGAGCGCCTGCGGGTTCGCCTTCAGGTACTCGGCCGCGGCCTTGTTCGGGTCTTCCTTGTTCATGATCGGCACCATCACGTGGTTCTCGATCGTCGTCGTGAACTGCAGGTTCGACACGAACTTCGCGACGTTCGGGCAGCGCTGCGCGTAGTCGGGCGGCGTTGCCGTCAGCACCTTCGCTTCGCCGTAGTTCGGGCCGAACACGTCGTCGCCGCCGCTCAGGTAGTCGATCTTCATCTGCACGTTCATCGGATGCGGTTCCCACCCGAGGAAGACAATCCACTGCTTGTCGCGAATCGCGCGGTTCACCTCGACCAGCATCCCGGCCTCGCTCGACTCGACCATCTTGAACTTGCCGAGGCCGAACTGGTTGCCGTCGATCATCTTCTTGATCAGCAGGTTGCCGTCGTTGCCCGGTTCGATCCCGTAGATCTTGCCGTTCAGCTTGTCCGCGTATTTCTGGATGTCCGCGAACGACTTCAGGCCGCCCTGGTACACGTAGTCGGGCACCGCGAGCGTGTATTTCGCGCCGGTCAGGTTCGGCGTCGAGAGCACCTTGATCGAGCCGGCCTTCGTGAACGGCTGGATGATCGGGTCCATCGTCGGCGACCAGTAGCCGAGGAACACGTCGATCTGCTTGCTCTTGATCCCGGCAAACGTGATCGGCACCGATGCGATCGTCTTCGTCGGGTTGTAGCCGAGCCCCTGCAGCATCGTCGAAGCAAGGCCCGTGGTCGCCGCGATGTCGGACCAGCCGACGTCCGCGAAGCGCACGTTCTTGCATACGGGCGGATCGGCCGCATAAACGGCCGACATCGGCGCGGTTATCCCGATCCCGCATACCGCTGCGATCAATAGGCGCTTCATCTGTCTTCTCCTCAAAGTGATGTCGTTTGCATGAATGCGGGATCGTTTATTGAAGCCGCGCACCGCGATCCCGGCGGCGTCGCGCCCGAATGATTCGGGCCGGCGCCGGTCAGCGCCCCGGCAGCCTGCGTTCGTAGCTCGGCGCGTGGCCGAACTGCGCACGGTAGGCCTTGCTGAAATGACACGGCGAATGAAAGCCGCAGACCGTCGTCACGCGCGCGATCGACGCATCGGTCGTGCGCAGCAGGTCGCGCGCGCGCTTCAGGCGCAGCGTCAGGTAATAGTGGGTCGGCGATACGTTCAGGTACACCTTGAACATCCGCTGCAGGTGCCGCTGCGACAACCGCACGAGCCGCGCGAGTTCCTCGAGCGACAGCGGTTCCTCGATGTTCGCCTCCATCAGCCGCACGACTTCGATCAGCTCCGCGCGCGAGAAGCCGACGCGCGCATCGACGGGAATCGGCTGCGTGTCGGTCGAGCTGCGGATGCGCTCCAGGATGAACTGCTCCGACACCTGCGCGGCAAGCTGCTGGCCGAACCGCATGCCGACGAGGTTCAGCATCAGGTCGAGCGGCGCGGTGCCGCCCGTGCAGGTCAGCCGGTCGCGATCGACGACGAACAGCTCGTCGGCGAAACCGACCTGCGGAAACTCGGAATGCAACGCGGACAGGTTCTCCCAGTGCACGGTGCAGCGATAGCCGTCGAGCAACCCGCTCGACATCAGCGCGTACGCGCCGGTGCAGATGCCGCCGAGCGGCAACCCGCGTTCGGCGAGCGCCGCGAGCGTATCGCGCGCCCCTTCGTCGACCACGTCGCGGATCCGAATGCCGCCGCACACGATCATCACGTCGGGCAGGTTCGCGTAATCGAGCGCCTGCGTGGGCCGTATCGCGATGCCGTTGCTGGCATGCGCGGGCGCGCCGTCGAGCGAGTAGATCGACCACGTGTAATGGTCGGCGCGCCCGACGTAGTTCGCCATCCGAAGCACCTCGACCGCGCTCGAGAACGCGATCATCGAGAAGTTCGGCAGCGTCAGGAAGCCGAAATGGGCGAGGGACGAAACCGGTGAAACGCAGGCGGCGGGCGCGACAGCGACGGCGGACGTCACATCGGTCTCCTGGCGACGAGGTTGCAGGGAGCCAGCCCCGCGGCAATCGCCGCGGAAGCCGTTATCGATTCGGGGAAGGCGGCCGGAATCCCGGCCGCCAGTCGGTCAGGCCTGTGCGGGTGCAGTCTTCACGCGAAAGAGTTGCTTGAGGCCCGAGAACAGCGGCGCCTTCACGGTGCCCGGTGCGCGGCCGAAGCTTTCGGTGATGCGGTCGAGAATGATCGCGAGCAGCACGACCGACAGACCGCTTTCGAAACCGAGGCCGATGTCGAGGCGCTGGATACTCGCGAGCACGTCGTTGCCGAGACCGCCCGCGCCGACCATCGACGCGATGATCACCATCGACAGCGCCATCATGATCGTCTGGTTCACGCCCTGCATGATCGACGGCAGCGCATTCGGGAACTGCACCTTGTACAGCAGTTGCCACGGCGTGCAGCCGAATGCCTGGCCGGCTTCGACGATCTCGCGGTTCACGTGGCGGATGCCGAGGCTCGTCAGGCGCACCGCGGGCGGCATCGCGAAGATCACCGTCGACAGGATCCCCGGCACGCGGCCGAGACCGAACAGCATCGCGGCCGGAATCAGGTAGACGAAAGCCGGCATCGTCTGCATCAGGTCGAGGATCGGGCGCACGATCGCGGCGACCCACTTGCTCTTTGCCGCCCAGATGCCGAGCGGGATGCCGAGCACGAGGCTGATGATCGTCGACGACAGCGTGAGGCCGAGCGTGATGACCGTCTGGTCCCAGAAGCCCGTCGCGAAAATCAGCAGCAGCGACGCGGTGGTGAACAGCGCGAAACGCCAGCCTACCCGCCACAGCCCGACGCCGATGAAGATCGCCATCATCAGCCACATCGGGATCGCCTGCAGGCCGTGCTCGACGAATGCCGCGAGACCTTCGATCGCCTGACCGATCGCGTCGAACGTCTTCGCGTCGTGGTCGAGCAGGTAGTGAACGGACTGGTCGACCCAGGTACCGAGCGGAATCATTTCAGACATGGGAACCTCGCGAACGCGTGATGGCCTTCAGGATGAGCGCACGATCGACCGAGCCGCAGTAGCAGCCGTCGTCGTCGACGACGGGCAGTGCATTCGGGCTCGCGACCACGCGCGCAACGACATGTTCGAGCGACGCATCGTGACGGATGCTTTCGATCGGCCGCACGGACGGCGTGGCCTGACCGATCGCATCGCGCGTGACGAAGCCGCGGATCTTGCGTTCGGCGTCGAGCACGAACGCGTATTCGGCGCTGCCGTTCAGCGTCGCCGCGACGTTCGCGGCATCGCACTTCGACACGAGCGGCACGGCGCCCGTCTGCATCAGGTCGCCGGCCGTAAGGTAGCGGCTCGTATCGATGCCGTCGAAGAACGCGCGCACGTAATCGTCGGCCGGGTTCGCGATGATGTCCTGCGGCGTGCCGACCTGCACGAGCCGGCCGCCTTCCATGATCGCGATGCGGTTGCCGATGCGCAGCGCTTCTTCCAGATCGTGCGACACGAACATGATCGTGCGGCGCTGTTCCTTCTGAAGCTGCAGCAGCACATCCTGCATTTCCCGGCGCTTGAGCGGATCGAGCGCGGAGAACGCTTCGTCCATGATCATCAGCGACGGGTTCACGGCGAGCGCGCGCGCGAGGCCGACGCGCTGCTGCATGCCGCCCGACAGTTCGGACGGCAGCTTGTGCGAGAACGGTGCGAGGCCGACCTGCTCGAGCACTTCCATCGCGCGCCGTTCGCGCTCCTTCTTGCCGACGCCCGCAACCTCGAGGCCGAACGCGGCGTTCGACACCACGGTGCGATGCGGCATCAGCGCGAACGACTGGAACACCATGCTCATGTCCTTGCGGCGCAGCGCGGTCAGCGCCGAGCGGCGCGCCGACGCGACGTCGAGCCCGTCGATCATCACCTTGCCGGCGCTCGGATCGACCAGCCGGTTCACGAGACGGATCAGCGTGGATTTGCCGGAGCCGGACAGGCCCATCAGCACAAAAATTTCGCCTTCCTGCACATCGAAGGAGACGTTGTGCACGCCGACGACCTGACCGGTACGCTTGAGTACCTCGTCTTTCGTCGAGCCGGCGGCGAGCATGTCGAGCGCCTGCTGGGGGTTGCTTCCAAACACCTTGCACAGACCTTCGACTACGACCTTGGGGGCATCCATCGAAACCTTCTCCTCGTGTAGCAGGGACTCACGCGAGTCATAGCGTGCCTACATAGTTGCCAGAAAAAACCCCGACCTGCCGACGAATTACGACAAACGCTTGCGCAAATACGACACACCCGCCAGCCCCGCCACGCGGGCCGCGGCGCGGCCCGCCCCCGATTGCGGCGGCGCAATACGCGCACGCCCAGCAACGACGGGCATCGCACTCCGGACTTGTGCGCAGCAGCGCGACACGCATCGCATGAGGTTTTGAGCCAATGCGCATCGGCCACGCGTCGCTTTGCGACAAATTCACGTCCAATCCGGCGGCGCTCTGTTCAGACGAAAACGTCCATCGCATTCACCGGTAAAAAGCATGACCGTGCAAAAAACCGTTCGGCGACACCGGACGGCGCACGCCGCGATACCGCGCCAACCCCGGAAATTCGCGACGGGCCGCTGTGATACATTCGCCGCAAACACGCTGATTGCGACGTTGCCGCGGGCCTTTCGCACGAGGGTCCGCCACGCGGCACGCGCATGCCGGTTCGCCTGCCGGCCGTGCTGAAACCGCCTCGATCCGGTGCAAGCCGCGAGCGAAGGACGATAACGATGCGAGAGAGGGAGCAAGGCGTTGAACTGGGCATTCGCCGTAATCGGTTTCATCGTGGGCGGCATCGCCGCATTGATCGGGGATTTCTCGGCCGCGAACGGCGCGCTGCTCGGCGCCGCCGTCGGGTTCTGCATCGGCCACGCGCTGCAACAGCGCAAACGCAAGCACACGAGCGCCACGCCCGACGCGTTCGCGATGCCCGCAACGACGCAACCGCCGCCCGCGACGCTCGCCGATCGCGTCGCGCGCCTCGAAGCAACCGTCGAGACACTCACGCGCGAACTCGATTCGCTGCGCGGCCAACTGGCCGGCGCGAAGGCTGGTGCAAACGCTACCGGTACCGCCGCGCAATCCCCTTCTTCCGGCCTTGCCGGCACCCCATCCGCGCCGCTGCCGCCCATGGCTTCCGCAACGCAGCCGAAGCCGCCCGCGCAACCGGCCGTTGCGCACGCAAGCATGCCAGCCTCCACGTCGGCGCCGGCTCCTGCCGCACCGACCACCGCCGCGCGCACGCAAGACGCACCCGTCGCCCGTGCGACGGCGAACGCACCCGCAACACCGCCCCGTACTGCCCCACCCGTCCCGCGGGAACCCGGCATCGCCGAGCGCGCATTCAGCGCCGCGCGCGACTGGCTGCTCGGCGGCAACACGGTCGTGCGCGTCGGGATCGTCGTGCTGTTCTTCGGCGTCGCGTTCCTGCTCAAGTACGCGGCCGACAACAACATGCTGCCGATCGAATTCCGCCTCGCGGGCACGGCGCTCGCCGCGGCCGCGCTGCTCGCGATCGGCTGGCGCGTGCGCGCGCGCCGCGCGGCGTACGGCCTCGTGCTGCAGGGCGGCGGCATCGGCATCCTGTACCTGACGATCTTCGCCGCGACGAAGCTGTATGCGCTGCTGCCCGTCGGCGCCGCGTTTCCGCTGATGGTCGCGGTCTGCGCGCTGGGCGCGTTCCTCGCGGTGAAGCAGAACGCGTTGCCGCTCGCGTTCATGGGCAGCGCGGGCGGCTTTCTCGCGCCGGTGCTGCTGTCGACCGGGCACGGCAACCACGTCGCACTGTTCAGCTACTACGCGCTGCTGAACGCGGGCATCTTCGCGATCGCGTGGTTCAAGGCATGGCGGCCGCTGAACCTGCTCGGTTTCGTGTTCACGTTCACGATCGGCTCGGCATGGGGCGTCACGGCCTACCGCCCCGCGCTGTTCGCGAGCACCGAGCCGTTCCTGATCCTGTTCTTCCTGATGTATGTCGGCATCGCGCTGCTGTATGCGGTGAAGCGCGAGCTGGCGCTGCGGCACTACGTGGACGGCACGCTCGTGTTCGGCACGCCGATCGTCGCGACCGCACTGCAGGCCGCGCTCGTGAAGGACATGCCGTTCGGGCTCGCGTGGAGCGCCGTCGCGCTGTCGGCGTTCTACGTGGTGGTCACCGCGTGGCTCGCACGGCGCCGCGAGCGTCTCGCGCTGCTGTTCGAATCGATGCTCGCGCTCGCGGTGATCTTCGCGACGCTCGCGGTACCGCTCGCATTCTCGGGCCCGACGACCAGCGCCGCATGGGCGATCGAAGGCGCGGCCATCGTCTGGCTCGGCGTGCGCGAGAAACGCCTGCTGCGGTTCGGCTTCGGGCTGCTGATGCAGGTCGCCGCGGCCGGCGCGTTCTTCACGAGCCTGCTCGGGCCGGCCGACGCCACCGCGCTGCCGGTGCTCAACAGCCCGTATATCGCGATGCTGCTGATCGCGCTCGCCGGCCTGTTCACCGGCTGGTGGCTGCACGGGCGCAACGAAGCGCGCGCGTGGCACGCATGGATGCCCGAGATCGGCGCCGCGGCCGCGGCGTGGGGGCTGCTGTGGTGGGTGAGCGGCGGGCTGCACGAGATCCTCGTCTACGCGAGCCGTCACGTCGACCTGCATGCCGACCGCTTCGTCGTCGATACGACCGCGCTGTTCGCGGCCGGCACCGCGTGGCTTGCGCACGTCGCACGCCGCCGGCTGGCGTGGCCGCTCGCCGAATGGCCCGCGCTCGCGCTGACGCCGGTGCTTGCGCTGCTCGCGCTGCGCACGTTCGATGCGCACGAAGCGCCGCTGTCCGGCATGGGCGCGTTCGCGTGGCCCGTTGCCGTCGCCGCATGCGTGGCGCTGCTGTGGCGCCAGTCGCGCGGTACGGCGAGCGCCGATGGCGCGACGGCCGCGGCGCCGGGCAGCGGGCCGTCGATGGCTGCAAGCCTGATCGCGCCGCTGCATACGCTGATGTTCTGGACGCTGTGCGGGCTGCTGTCGCTCGAAGGTTTCTGGCGCCTGCGCGCATTCGTGCCCGAAGGCGCGTGGAGCTGGAGCGCGTGGGCATACGGCTTCGGCGCGCTGCTCCTGCTCGTGTCGGGCCCCGGCTCGCGCCTGCGCTGGCCGGTCGCGGCGTTTCCGCGCGCCTACCAGGTATGGGGCGCGGCGCCGCTCGCCGCGCTGCTGTGGCTGTGGAGCATCGCCAGCGTGACCAGCGACGGCGACGCATCGCCGCTCTTCTGGCTGCCGCTGCTCAATCCGCTCGACATCGCGCAGTGCCTGATCTTCGTCGCGTTCGCCGTGTGGCTGCGCCGCCTGAAGACGCTCGGCATCGCATGGCATCCGCGCGTCGTCGACTATGCGGCGATCGCGACCGTGTTCCTGTGGTTCAACGCGCTGCTGCTGCGCACGCTACATCACCGCTTCCACACCGGCTACGACGTCGATGCCGTGCTGTCGTCGTTCGGCGTCCAGCAGGTGTTCATGGTCGGCTGGAGCCTGTTCGCGTTCGCCGGCATGTGGCTGACGCGCCGCGACGGTATCGCCCGCGTGTGTGCGCTCGCGTCGCTGCCGCTGATCGTCGTGATGTGGGTGTGGACCTTCTACGCGAACTTCACGCAGGACGGCGGAAGCTGGGCGCGCGTGCCGCTCTTCAATCCGCTCGATCTCGTGCTCACGGTCGTCTATGTGCTCACAGCGTCGTGGTTCGTACGCGCGCGCAAGCTCGGCTGGTCGTTCGGCAACCATCGCGTCGAGCTGCTGAGCGCGGCCGGCGCGACCGCATTCCTGTGGCTGAACGCGATCCTGCTGCGCACGCTGCATCACTGGGCCGGCGTGCCGTACGAATTCGGCGCAATGGCCGAATCGACGCTCGTGCAGGCGTCGGTGTCCGTGTACTGGACGCTCTGCGCGCTCGCGATCACGATCTGGGCCACGCGCCGCGGGCTGCGTCCGCTGTGGTTCGTCGGCGCCGCGCTGCTCGCGCTCACGGTCGTCAAGCTGTTCCTGTTCGACCTGTCGCACGTGACCGGCATCGAGCGCATCGTGTCGTTCATCGGCATCGGCGTGCTGCTGCTGTTGATCGGCTATTTCTCGCCGCTGCCGCCGAAGGCCGCAGCCCACCAGGACGACACGCAATGAAGCGACTCGCAGCCCTGCTCGGACTGAGCCTGCTCGCGTCGTTCGCGGCGGCCGACGGCACGCCGGGCGCCGGGCGTGTCGCGCAGCGCTTCTCGCTCGACCTCGACGGCAGCGCCGCGTATTACCAGCTCACCGTGCCGCAGGCGGTGTACGCGGCCAGCCGGCGCGACGATCTCGGCGACGTGCGCATCTACAACGGCGCGGGCGAGCCCGTTCCGTATTCGCTCGATGCGCCCGTCGCGGCCACGCCCGCCGTGCCGCCGACGCGCACGCCGGTGCACTGGTTCCCGCTGCCGCCCGCGCGCGCCGACGACGGCAACGCACCGCTCGGCGTGACGGTCGGCCCGGACGGCTCGCTGCGCGCGTCCGTTGCCACGCCGGCGCGCGCGCAGCATGGCGCGGATCTCGTCGACCTGTCGCATGCGGACGGCAACATCGACGCGCTGCTGGTGCATGTGAGCGACGACAGCTACCAGGGGCGTGTCGCCGTCGAAGCCAGCGACGACCTGCGCGGCTGGCGGCCGCTCGGCAGCACGCAGTTGCTGAAGGTCGGGCACGGCGACGACATGCTGGTGCAGGAGCGCATCGCGCTCGAAGGCGCGGCACCGCGCTACCTGCGGCTGGACTGGCTCGACGGCGCGCCCGCGATCGCGTCGATCGACGTCGAGACGCATCCGCACGACACGCGCGGCACGGATACCGCGTCCGTGCCGCGCCAATGGCGTGACGCCACGCACGTGCGGGCCGGCGGCGCACCCGGCGAATATCTGTTCGACACCGACGGCGCGTATCCGGTCGACCGCGTGCGCATCGACCTGCCGCAGCCGAACACCGTCGCGCGTGCGACGCTGCAAAGCCGCGCCGACGCGCAGGCGCCGTGGCGCGACGTCGCGGTTGCCGTGCTGTTCCGACTGCAGGGCAAAGCCGGCGAGCAGCGCAATCCGCCGCTCGAGTTCTCGGCCAATACGGATCGCACATGGCGGATCGTCGTCGACATGCGCAACGGCGGCTTCGGCGGCGGCCAGCCAGGCGTCGCGATCGGCTGGCATCCGGCCGCGCTGACCTTCGTCGCGCGCGGCACGCCGCCGTTCACGCTCGGCGTCGGCGACACGGCGCTCGAGTCGTCGGCCGTGAGCCGCGACGCGCTGCTGGTCGGCATGGCGCCTGAAGTCCGGCCCGCACGCGTCGGCGCGGCGCTGCCGGTATCGGCGACGGCCGCGCCGGCCGCCGTCGATACGGACGCGCCGCGCCGCTACGTGCTGTGGGGCGCGCTGGTCGTCGCGGTCGGCGTGCTCGGCACGATCGCATGGCGCCTCGCGCGCGGCGGCAGCGAGTCCCGCGGCGACGACTGACGCCACGCGGTTGCGGCGGTCTTGATGCGCCGCCCGGCGCGCATGCGGGTTTGTTTCGACAATCGCAAGGTGCGGCAGCGTATGGCCGCTGCCTCACCGGCAGGTGCCGCCGTCATGAAAACCATGATAGGAAGGCTCGCGCGAAGGTGGCGGCAAAGGCTCGCGGCAAAGCGTAAAAAGCGCGTAAACGCAGGCGTGCAACGCCGACAACATGCCGGGTCGCGATGACTCGGCGCGACACGCGCTGCGCTCGGCAGCCCTTCGCGCGCACGTGTCCCGAACGGATCGGAAACGCCGATGCCTACCGTACCGCGAAGCGGCCGTGCTGACGCGGCCGCCACGGCGACGACCGGCAACTGGCCGCCCTGGCCGCGCGACGCGCCGCGGATCGCACACCGCGACGCGCGCCTGCATCGCGCCGGGCCAGCGCGACGACGCGCGGCGCCCATGCGCGCACGATGCGGCGCACTGCCGCCACGCGCACGGCCAGCCGCGACGCCGGCGGCACGCGCCGCGCAAGATGCGCAACGGGCCGCTTGCACAGGATCGCGCTGTCGTAACGCTTGCCGGCAAAGCGCGCGGTATCGACGATCTCGAAGCCTTGCGCGCCATAGAACGCAAGCAGGTGCGACGCGGGCTGCGGCGTGTCGAGTGCGAGCCGCGCATAGCCGCGCGACGCGGCCCACTGTTCGGCGAACGCCAGCAGCGTCGCACCGATTCCGCAGCCTTGCCAGTCCGGATCGACGGCAACTTGCCGCACGCTCGCCACACCATCCTGCCGGTACAGCGAACACGCCGACGACGCATCGGTCGCGTAAAGCGTCAGCGTGCCGATCACGCGGCCGCCGGACACCGCGACATAGCAGTCGCCCGCTTGCGCCCGGCGGCGCGTGACGTCCTCGTCCTGATCGACGCATGTGCAATTGAGCCCCATCGCGCCAAGCCGCTCGAACGCGCGATGCAGCATCGCCGTGAGTGCCGCGTAACTGTCGAATGCCGGATCGAAGCGCCGCACGACGACCCCGTCGGCGCGCACGGGCGGCGGCGCGGCAGGCGTACGTTGGGCAATCGCGTTCCGGGGTATCGACATGGTGGCACTCCGTGGTTGGGATGCCCGAAGTCTAGGAGCGCGCCGGTGGCCGTCGCAAGAAAAAATGTCGTAAAAGTTTCGGGGGCATGCGCGCGGAAAACCTTGTGGCAGCGGGGCGCGGCAGCGTTCCGCCGGCGTCGTTGCGCACGCATGAGTCGACGCCGGTCGTTGTTCGCGCAATCAATCCAGACCGGCCGCGTCGAAGCCGGGCACGCCCGCCGTTGACACATGCGGCGACGCCATCCAGACTCGCTGCTCCGTCACCGCACCGCGAGCCGCCATGGTCACCTGCTTCCTTCGCTACGTCATCGATCCGTACAAACTCGACCAGTTCGAAACCTACGGCAAGATGTGGATTCCGCTCGTCGAGCAGTTCGGCGGCACGCATCACGGTTACTTCCTGCCGTCCGAAGGCGCGAACGACATCGCACTCGCGATGTTCTCGTTTCCGAGCCTCGCCGAGTACGAGCGCTACCGCGAACGCTCGAAGGACGATCCGGCCTGCCAGGCCGCGTTCCGCTATGCCGAGGAAACGCGCTGCATCGTCAGCTACGAACGCAGTTTCTTCCGGCCGGTGTTCGAGTAACGGGCAACGGCTCCGGGTGTCGCGCCCCGTTTCCTGACCTGGACGAAAAAAAGCCCCGCCTGCATCCGCGCGGCGGGGCCAACCCATGTCAGTAGAGACATCATGGAGGAGACGGGCCCATCTTATCGACCGTCGCACACCGCCCCAACCAAGCATTTCTGCTATCGATCTGCGGGGCTGCGCACACGATTGCCCCCGCTGCACGGCATATCGATAGAACGAAAAGTCGTTTTCAGAGTGGCAGCGCGCTCGTTACCATGGCGTTTTAAGCCTGTGCTTAGCCGGGCAAGCCATCCCCGAGGAGCGCCCCTTGACTGCATTCGATCAACACCGCCGCCCGTTCGTCGTCGGCATCGGCGGGACCACCCGAGCAGCGTCGTCGACCGAGCGCGCGCTGTCGTTCGCGCTGCGCGGCGCGCAGGCCGCCGGCGCGCGCACGCGCCTGTTCGACGGCCCGTTCCTGCATACGCTGCCGCACTACGCCCCTGAACACAAAACGCTGACCGACGCGCAGCGCGAACTGATCGACGCCGTGCGCCAGGCCGACGCGATCATCATCGCGACGCCCGGCTATCACGGCGGCGTCTCCGGCCTCGTGAAAAACGCACTCGATACGCTCGAAGAGCTGCGCGCCGACGATCGCCCCTATCTGGACGGTCGCGCAGTTGGCCTGATCGTCACCGCCTACGGCTGGCAGGCGGCCGGCACCGTGCTGACGTCGCTGCGCTCGATCGTCCACGCGCTGCGCGGCTGGCCGACGCCGTTCGGCGCCACCGTGAACACGCTCGAAACGCGTTTCGAAAGCGCCGACAGCTGCTCGGACCCGAAGGTCGTCGCGCAACTCGAGACGGTCGGCACGCAAGCCGCCGAATTCGCACTCGCGTTCGCATCGCATCGCGCGGCCACGCATGCGGCGTCGGTCGACGCGCTCGCGCCCGTGCTGAAGATCGCCAACCAGTAATCCCCCGCTTTCCGCCGCTCGCGCCCCGGTCGACATGATTCGCCGCGCGCGAGCGGCGCGCCTCCGTGCGCGCCGCGACGGGCAATACGCGCCGACGGCCGCACCGCACGCGGACCGCGCCAACGCCTTACCCAGCCTACCCTTCCCCCGTACCGCTCCGATAACGATTCAGCCCACCGCGTGATTAGCATTGGCCGAAAGATTGGTTCACTCGGCCGGCGGGTTTTCGTACGCTGAAAGTCCGAACTCTCTCCGCGCACGCCATGAACCGCACGATCCGCTACAAGGGCTATGAAGTCGCCCCCGCCGCCGCCCGGTTGCCGAACGGGCTGTTCGCCGCCAACCTGACGATCGAGAAGGCGAGCGGCGGCCCGTCGCCGCGCTCCGTTTCGTTCGACGCCATCGATTTCTTCTTCGAGGAAGAGCACGCGCTCGCCTACGCGTCGCGCTGGGGCCGCCTCTGGGTCGACACGAACGCGTGACGCACGTCTGGCCGACGTGCACATGGCCGCTCGAAAATACGCGTTTACGGAAGCTATGCAAAAATCTTTCGGCCCGTAATCGCATAACAACAGCCATGACTGACACGCTGCACGAAGAGCATGCAGCCGCAGATCACGCAATGCGCAACTGGACCTTCGAGAGGCAAGGCCCGGTCAGGATCGGTTCCGATGCGCACAAGCAGATGTTCTGTCGCATGCTGCTCGACACACACAATCCGTACAAGCCGGCCGTGATCGACTGGCCGGCACTCAAGCCCGATGAACTCAGGCGGCTCACGTCGCTGCCGATCTGGGACATCGCGGTGCAAACCGAAGGCCGCGCGTCGATCCGCGTCGCGACCTACGCGGCGACGATCGGCGATCCGCTGCTGCGCCGCGCACTCGAAATGGACGGCGGCGAAGAAGCGCGCCACAAGGTCGTGCTGTCGAAACTCGTCGAAGCGTACGGTATCCGGCTCGCCCCCGAGCCGCCGTACCCGGCGCCCAAGGACCCCGAGTGGTCGTGGATGATGACCGGCTTCAGCGAATGCATCGACAGCTTCTTCGCGTTCGGCCTGTTCCGTTCCGCGCAACGCTCCGGCTATTTCCCGCCCGAACTCGTCGATACCTTCGAGCCCGTGATCCAGGAAGAAGGCCGCCACATCCTGTTCTTCGCGAACTGGTACGCGTGGTACTGGCGCACGATGCCGTGGTGGCGCCGGCCGTGGTTCTTCGCGCGCGTCGCGGCCGTGTGGGTGCATCTGATCCGGGATCGCATCGGCATCGCGCGCGGCATCGACGCCGATGGCGTCGCGCATGACGCGAACTTCCCCGCGACCGGCACCGCCGAGATCGGCGACACGCTGAACCCGCGCGAGCTGATCGAACTGTGCCTTGCCGAGAACGACCGGCGGATGGCCGGTTACGACAAGCGCCTGCTGCGCCCGATGTTCGTTCCGCGCATGGCGCGGTTCGCGTTGCGGTTGCTCAAGAAGTAAGACCGGGCGCGCGCCGGCCCACCTTCGCCGGCCGGATGTCGCGCGCCCGACACACTCCTCCCGCCCTTTTTTCCTCCAACGCTTCGGCACGTGTGCCACGTAGCGGACAAATTGTCGCACCCGTGATCCGCTCGTTCGGACACGCCGCCCCCGACGCCGACCGGCGTCTTTAACAACCTGTCGGCACCCGTCGTGCGACCGCCCCCGGGAGCCGCCTCCCGGGGCAATTCGACATGCCCCCGAATTCCGCTTCGACACCAACATCACCAATATCGTCAATAGGACAAATTCTAAAATTGAATGCAGACGATACGGGTCATGCCTTGTAGCACTTTTTTACAAATTCGACGAACCCGTCGGCCCGAAACGCCCGTCACACGGACAGCCGCCGCTGGCGAGATGCGCAAATCAGCACAGTCTCATCTTCAAAATTCCGGACTTAATTGATTTAAAGATAACCAATTAAAATAAAACAAAATCCAAACATAAATTCATATTTAACAAACAAACAAAACAGTCAATATATTATCAATCCCTATACCATCAAACATTACACCAATGAAAGAATGGTCAAGCGCGCAAACGTTTGCTATTACATTTATCTTACTTTTGCTCATGCCCGTTGTGTAACCTGCCGCACAAAACACGAATAACTCTTTGATTTTAATGAGTTTTTGATGATGTAACCATGGAAATTCAAACCCTACACGACACATTCTTACATCTTTCAAATTCATTCTCGACAGATACATCAAAACACGATGTGTTGACCATTCTTTAACTTTCAAAACTCTCCATTTATCACTATTTATCAATCTTCAAAATCGACCTCCAATAAACTCCGCCCATCATTTTTGAGATTCGCGCGAGCGCACGGAGTATTCCTCTAACAAAAGAGACCGGTGTGTGGCGTGCACATTTGGAGGTAGCAGGACATGAACCGCACATACCGCTCGATCTGGAACGAAGCTCTTGGCGCCTGGGTCGCAGCATCCGAACACGATTCGGCACGGGGCAAGCCGAACAAGTCGGCCGTCGTGGCCGCCGCAGTCGCTGCGCTGGCAATCGTCATGCCAGGGATGGCCAGCGCGGGGACCTATGCTCCCGGAACGGTTTCCGGCGGCGTATTCACGCCGAGCAGCTGTACCTCCAGCGGCGGCTCCGGAACGGTCGGTCGCACGACGACCGGCAACACGAATGCCTACCCGGTGGACGGATCCGGCACGTACTCGACCGTCACCGGCTGTAACTCGTCCGGCAACAACAATCTGGCTGCAACGGCCTACGGTGCGTTCGCTCAGGTCACGGGAACGGGCGGCACGTCGAACGGCTTCCTCAGCTCGGCCGGGTTGTACGGTACGGCCGCCGGTCTCGAATCGACTGCCAGCGGCACGGCTGCCACGGCGCTCGGCTTCGGCGCGACCGCCAACGCACTGAACTCGGTCGCAATCGGCGGCGCAGGCGGCAACGGCACGACGCCGCTGTCGTACGCCAACTCGACGATCGCCTCGGGCGCCGGCGCGGTCGCAATCGGCAGCAATGCGACGAAGGGTGCGCAATCGGGCGCCGCCGACGGCATCGCAATCGGCGGCCAAGCGCTGGTCACGGCCAGCGCCACGTCCGGCATCGCGATCGGCCGCGGTGCGACGGCAAGCGGCGCATACGGCATCGCCCAGGGCGACGGGTCCATTTCCGGCTCGACCGGCCAGAACGTCGCGATCGGTTCGTCCGGAACGACCGCCAACAGCGGCACGGCCGCCGGCGGCGCAGTCGCGATCGGTCGCGCACAGTCGGTGAGCGGCAACGGCGCGGTGGCAATCGGCAACGGCAACTCGGCAAACGGCACGGGCTCCGTCGCACTCGGCAACAACAGCACGGCGACCAACAGCTCCGTTGCGCTCGGCAGCTCGGCGTCGGCAACGGGCACGAACGGTGCGGTAGCCATCGGCAACGCCGCGACCGCGACCGGCACCGGTGCGATCGCGCTCGGCAACGTCGGTAGCTTCGCCGCCAATTCGCAGGCCACCGGCACGGACGCGCTGGCACTCGGCAACGGCTCGACGGCCAGCGGCAACGCGGGCGCAGTCGCCGTCGGTGCGGCAGCCGTGGCATCGGGCACCTATGCAACCGCCTTCGGCTCGAATGCGACCGCGTCGGGTGCAAATTCGATCGCCTTCTCGCAAAACGCCAGTGCCTCGGCCACGGGTGCCATCGCAATCGGCACCGCGTCGAACGCGAGCATTGCGAACTCGGTCGCCCTCGGTTACAACTCGTCGGCGACCGCAGCGGCAGGCACCACGACCGGCGGCTCCGGCGCGGTCAACAGCTCCACGATCGGCGGTCAGAACTTCGGTCCGTACGCAGGCGCTGCTTCGGCAGGCGGTGTAGTCAGCGTGGGCGCCCAAAACGCCGAGCGCCGCATCCAGAACGTCGGCGCGGGCCTGGTCACCGCGACGAGCACGGACGCCATCAACGGCAGCCAGCTGTACGCAGTCGCAAGCACGACCACGTCGAACATCACCAGCCTGTCGACGTCGGCTTCGACCGGCATCTCGTCGGCAAATAGCTCGATCACCTCGCTGTCGACTTCGACGTCGACCGGCCTTTCGTCGGCGAATAGCTCCATCACGTCGCTGTCGACTTCCACGTCGACGGGTCTGTCGTCGGCCAACAGCTCGATCAAGTCGCTGTCCACGTCGACTTCGACGGGTCTGTCGTCGGCTAACAGCTCGATCACGTCGTTGTCGACTTCCACGTCGACGGGTCTCTCGTCGGCGACCAGCTCGATCGGCTCCCTGTCGACCGGCCTGAGCTCGACCAACAGCACGGTCCTGTCGCTGTCGACCTCGACGTCGACTGGCCTTTCGTCGGCTAACAGCTCGATCACCTCGCTGTCGACTTCGACGTCGACGGGTCTGTCGTCGGCCAATAGCTCGATCACTTCGCTGTCCACCTCGACCTCGACGGGTCTGTCATCGGCCAACAGCTCGATCACGTCGCTGTCCACCTCGACGTCGACGGGTCTGTCGTCGGCCAATAGCTCGATCACTTCGCTGTCCACCTCGACCTCGACGGGTCTGTCATCGGCCAACAGCTCGATCACGTCGCTGTCCACCTCGACGTCGACGGGTCTGTCGTCGGCCAATAGCTCGATCACTTCGCTGTCCACCTCGACCTCGACGGGTCTGTCATCGGCCAACAGCTCGATCACGTCGCTGTCCACCTCGACGTCGACGGGTCTGTCGTCGGCCAATAGCTCGATCACGTCGCTGTCCACTTCCACGTCGACCGGCCTCTCGTCGGCTAACAGCTCGATCGGCTCCCTTTCGACCGGCCTGAGCTCGACCAACAGCACGGTCCTGTCGCTGTCGACTTCGACCTCGACCGGCTTGTCGTCGGCCAACAGCTCGATCACGTCGCTGTCCACTTCCACGTCGACGGGTCTGTCCTCCGCCAACAGCTCGATCAGATCGCTGTCCACGTCGACGTCGACGGGCCTGTCGTCGGCCAACAGCTCGATCACTTCGCTGTCGACTTCGACGTCGACGGGTCTGTCCTCGGCCAACAGCTCGATCACCTCGCTGTCGACCTCGACCTCGACTGGCCTGTCATCGGCGACCAGCTCGATCGGCTCCCTGTCGACCGGCCTGAGCTCGACCAACAGCACGGTCCTGTCGCTGTCGACCTCGACGTCGACCGGCCTTTCGTCGGCGACCAGCTCGATCGGCTCCCTGTCGACCGGCCTGAGCACGGTCGCGGCCAAGACAGACAACCTCGGCACCAGCACGGCATCGGCACTCGGCGGCGGCTCCACGTACAACCCGACGACCGGGACGGTGTCCGCACCGGCGTACACGACCTACAACGCGGACGGCACGACGTCGACCGCCAACAGCGTCGGCTCGGCGATCGACAACATCAACGACAAGGGCATCAAGTACTTCCACGCGAACTCGACCGGCCCCGACAGCACCGCGACCGGCACCGACGCCGTCGCCATCGGCAGCAGCGCAGTCGCCAGCACGAACAACTCCGTCGCACTCGGCGCCAACTCGAAGACCGCGCCGGCCGTTGGCACGAGCAGCGCGACCGTCAACGGCGTCACGTTCGGCGGGTTCGCAGGCGCCACGCCAGTCGGTACCGTCAGCGTCGGTGACGACAAAAAGGAGCGACAAGTCACCAACGTCGCCGCCGGCCAGGTGACCTCGACCAGTACCGACGCGATCAACGGCAGCCAGCTTTACTCGGTTGCGCAACAGGTTGGCACCGCGACCAGCGCCATTTCGTCGCTGTCCACGTCGACTTCGACGGGGCTTTCGTCGGCCAATAGCTCGATTACTTCGCTGTCGACTTCGACCTCGACCGGTCTGTCGTCGGCTAATAGCTCGATCTCCTCGCTGTCGACCTCGACCTCGACCGGCCTGTCGTCGGCTAACAGCTCGATCACTTCGCTGTCGACCTCGACCTCGACCGGCCTGTCGTCGGCCAATAGCTCGATCACTTCGCTGTCCACGTCGACTTCGACCGGCCTGTCGTCGGCTAACAGCTCGATCACCTCGCTGTCGACTTCGACCTCCACGGGTCTGTCGTCGGCCAATAGCTCGATCACTTCGCTGTCGACTTCGACCTCCACGGGTCTGTCCTCGGCTAACAGCTCGATCACCTCGCTGTCGACTTCGACCTCCACGGGTCTGTCCTCGGCTAACAGCTCGATCACCTCGCTGTCGACTTCGACCTCCACGGGTCTGTCGTCGGCTAATAGCTCGATCACTTCGCTGTCCACGTCGACCTCGACCGGTCTGTCGTCGGCCAACAGCTCGATCACCTCGCTGTCGACTTCGACCTCCACGGGTCTGTCCTCGGCCAACAGCTCGATCACGTCGTTGTCCACGTCGACTTCGACGGGCCTGTCGTCGGCTAACAGTTCGATCACTTCGCTGTCGACGTCGACCTCGACCGGTCTGTCGTCGGCCAATAGCTCGATCTCCTCGCTGTCGACCTCCACGTCGACCGGCCTGTCGTCGGCTAACAGCTCGATCACCTCGCTGTCGACTTCGACCTCCACGGGTCTGTCGTCGGCCAACAGCTCGATCACTTCGCTGTCGACCTCAACCTCGACGGGTCTGTCGTCGGCCAACAGCTCGATCACCTCGCTGTCGACCTCGACCTCGACCGGTCTGTCGTCGGCCAATAGCTCGATCACGTCGCTGTCGACTTCGACCTCCACCGGTCTGTCGTCGGCCAATAGCTCGATCACTTCGCTGTCCACGTCGACTTCGACGGGCCTGTCGTCGGCCAACAGCTCGATCTCGTCGCTGTCGACTTCCACGTCGACGGGTCTGTCGTCGGCTAACAGCTCGATCACTTCGCTGTCGACTTCCACGTCGACCGGCCTGTCCTCGGCTAACAGTTCGATCACGTCGTTGTCGACTTCGACGTCGACTGGCCTGTCGTCGGCGAATAGCTCGATCACGTCGTTGTCGACCTCGACCTCGACCGGTCTGTCGTCGGCTAACAGCTCGATCACCTCGCTGTCGACTTCGACCTCCACGGGTCTGTCGTCGGCCAACAGCTCGATCACTTCGCTGTCGACCTCCACGTCGACCGGCTTGTCGTCGGCCAACAGCTCGATCTCGTCGCTGTCCACGTCGACCTCAACCGGCCTGTCGTCGGCTAACAGCTCGATCACTTCGCTGTCGACCTCCACGTCGACCGGCCTGTCGTCGGCTAATAGTTCGATCACTTCGCTGTCGACCTCCACGTCGACCGGCCTGTCGTCGGCCAATAGCTCGATCACTTCGCTGTCCACGTCGACCTCGACCGGCCTGTCGTCGGCTAACAGCTCGATCACTTCGCTGTCGACCTCCACGTCGACCGGCTTGTCGTCGGCTAATAGCTCGATCACGTCGTTGTCCACGTCGACTTCGACCGGCCTGTCGTCGGCCAATAGCTCGATCACCTCGCTGTCGACTTCCACGTCGACCGGTCTGTCGTCGGCTAACAGCTCGATCTCGTCGCTGTCGACTTCGACCTCGACCGGCCTCTCGTCGGCGAATAGCTCGATCACCTCGCTGTCGACTTCCACGTCGACCGGCCTGTCGTCGGCAAACAGCTCGATCACGTCGCTGTCGACTTCGACCTCGACCGGCCTGTCGTCGGCAAACAGCTCGATCACCTCGCTGTCCACATCGACTTCGACGGGCCTGTCGTCGGCAAACAGCTCGATCTCGTCGCTGTCCACGTCGACTTCGACCGGCTTGTCGTCGGCTAACAGCTCGATCTCGTCGTTGTCCACGTCGACTTCGACCGGTTTGTCGTCGGCCAACAGCTCGATCTCGTCGCTGTCCACCTCGACCTCGACCGGCCTGTCCTCGGCCAACAGCTCGATCTCGTCGCTGTCCACCTCGACCTCGACCGGCTTGTCGTCGGCTAACAGCTCGATCTCGTCGTTGTCCACGTCGACTTCGACCGGCTTGTCGTCGGCTAACAGCTCGATCTCGTCGTTGTCCACGTCGACCTCGACTGGCCTGTCGTCGGCGAATAGCTCGATCTCGTCGTTGTCCACGTCGACTTCGACGGGCCTGTCCTCGGCCAACAGCTCGATCTCGTCGCTGTCCACGTCGACTTCGACGGGCTTGTCGTCGGCCAACAGCTCGATCTCGTCGTTGTCCACCTCGACCTCGACCGGCTTGTCGTCGGCCAACAGCTCGATCTCGTCGTTGTCGACGTCGACCTCGACTGGCCTGTCGTCGGCGAATAGCTCGATCACCTCGCTGTCGACCTCCACGTCGACCGGCCTGTCCTCGGCTAACAGCTCGATCACGTCGTTGTCGACCTCGACCTCGACCGGCCTGTCGTCCGCCAACAGCTCGATCAGCTCCCTGTCGACCTCCACGTCGACCGGCCTGTCCACGGTAACCAGCTCGGTCAGCTCGCTGTCGACTTCGACGTCGACCGGCCTGTCCTCGGCCAACAGCTCGATCAGCTCCCTGTCGACCTCCACCTCGACCGGCCTGTCCACGGTAACCAGCTCGGTCACCTCGCTGTCCACGTCGACCTCGACCGGCATCAGCTCGCTGTCCACCGGCCTCTCGTCGACCGACAGCACGGTCCTGTCGCTGTCCACGTCGACGTCGACCGGCATCGGCTCGCTGTCCACCGGCCTGAGCACGACGAACAGCTCGGTGGCGTCGCTGTCCACCTCGACCTCGACCGCGATCAACGCCGCGAAGACGCACTACTACAGCGTCAACGACAACGGCACGCAGCAAAGCAACTACGCCAACGACGGCGCGACCGGCACCAACGCCCTCGCGGCCGGCGTCAACGCCAGCGCAGCAGGCGCAAGCAGCGTCGCGGTCGGCGACGGTTCGAACGCGCAGTCGGCAGGCGCGGTCGCGATCGGCCAGAATGCATCGGCAACGGGCGGCAAGGCGGTATCGATCGGTTCCGGCAACACGGCAACCGGCGACGGCGCGGTGGCGATCGGCGACCCGAGCATCGCGACGGGCACCGGCGCGGTGGCGATGGGCGCGAACGACACGGCGACCGGCAACGGCGCAGTGGCCCTCGGCAACGCGAACACTGCAAACGGCGCCAGCGCGCTCGCCCTCGGCAGCTCGAACCAGGCGCTCGCGGACAACACGATCGCGCTCGGCAACAAGGCGACGGCCAACGCCGTCGGCGCACAGGCCTACGGCTCGAGCGCAACGGCAAGTGCGGCCGATTCGCTCGCGTTCGGTTCGAACGCGCTGGCCAACGTCGCCAACTCGATCGCGCTGGGTGCGAACTCGGTCACCGGCAGCGCGAACCCGACGGCGAGCGCAACGATCGGTGGCGTCCAGTACTTCTTCCAGGGCGCATCGCCGGTCGGCGTGGTGAGCGTCGGCGCACCGGGCGCGGAACGCCAGATCACGAACGTCGCCGCGGGCCGGATCTCGGCCAGCAGCACGGACGCGATCAACGGCAGCCAGCTCAACGCGACGAATCAGGCAGTCAACAACCTGTCGACGTCCACCGCGTCGAACGTCGCGTCGCTGTCGACCGGCATCAACTCGCTGTCGACGGGCCTGAGCGCGACGAACAGCTCGGTGTCGTCGCTGTCCACGTCGACCTCGACCGCGATCAACTCGCTGTCGACCGGCCTGAGCACGACGAACAGCAACGTCAACTCGCTGTCGACGTCGACCTCGACCGGCATCGGCTCGCTGTCGACCGGCCTGAGCACGACGAACAGCAACGTGGCGTCGCTGTCGACCGGCGTGTCGAACATCAACAACACGCTGAACCAGTTGTCGACGACGATCAACAACAACCAGACGCGTTCGGTGAACAACAACGGGATCGCCGCCGACATGAACGGCAAGGGCACCGACGTCCCGACCGTGACCGCCGGCTCGAACTCGGTGGCGATCGGCGCGAATTCGAACGACAGCAACCGTCAGAACGTGGTGTCGGTCGGCAACGACCAGCAGCAGCGCCAGATCATCAACGTCGCGCCGGGTACGCAAGGCACCGACGCGGTGAACGTGAACCAGCTGACTCAGGTGCAGACCACGCTGTCGACGGCGCTGTCGGGCCAGCAGGCGCAGATCAACTCGCTGGGTTCGCAACTGCAGCAGACCGACCAGATGGCGAAGCAGGGTATCGCGGCAGTCGGCGCGATGGCCTCGATCCCGGCGCTCGATCGCGATGCCAACTTCGGGATGGGCGTGGGCACGTCGACGTTCCTCGGCCAGAAGGCAATGGCGGTCAACATGCAGGCCCGCATCACGGAGAACCTGAAAGCGTCGATCAACGGCGGTTTCAGCGGCGGTCAGAAGGTGATCGGCGCCGGCATGCTGTACCAGTGGAAGTAATGCGTCGCGCCGCCAGGCCGCCCGGCTCGCCAGCCGGACGGCCCGCGGCGGCCCCGACGGCAGGACGAGCCCGTCGCGCAACCCGCGGCCGGCTTCTGTCAAACCAAGCTTTGAGGACGTAACCGTGAACAAACTCGCTCTCGCGCTCGCGCTTTCAGCAACGGCCCTCGCCGCGTGCTCGACCGCATCCGGCCCGACCTTCAGCGCCTCCGAACTGCAGCCGCGCGATGGCGTGCGCACGTTCGAGGTGGACTGCGCCGGCCTGCTGTCGGGCCCGCAGACCTGCATGAAGGCCGCCCGCAAGATCTGCGGCGATCAGCCCGTGCGCGCCCTCGACTCGGCCCGCGCGCTGCGCGACGGCTCCAGCCCGTCGTCGCTGGTATTCCAGTGCGGCGCCGCGCCGGCCGAGCCGGCATCGGCCGCCGAGCCGACGCCCGCCACCGTCGAACGCGTGAACCTGTCGGGCGATGCGCTGTTCGCCACCGACCACGCGACGCTCGCGCCGACCGCACGCGAATCGCTCGACCGGCTGCTGAACGAGCGCAAAGACCGCACGTACTCGCAGGTTACGGTCACCGGCTTTACGGATTCGGTGGGCAGCGACGACTACAACCTCGCACTGTCGAAGCGCCGCGCCGAATCCGTCGCGGCCTACCTGAAGGCGCACGGCCTGAAGACCGACTCGATGACGGTCACGGGCCGCGGCAAAGCCGATCCGGTCGCCTCCAACGCGACGCCCGAAGGCCGCGCCAGCAACCGCCGCGTCGAAATCCGGCTGCAACAGTAAACAGTCATCAGGCGGCGGCCGCGCGCCACGCGCGGCGGCCCGATCCGGCGGGCGCCAGCGCCGCCCCGGAAATCCGCCGGACGAACGGGGCGCCGCTTTGCCGGCGCCCCGTTTCCATTGGCCGACGGCTATGTCAAAGTTCGTCATGCCCCTCCACAAAGCGGCGATTTCCATGCCACAATCGCCGCAGACAGACGCCGGGGCAGCCTGCCCGAACCGCGCGCCGTGCCAGGCGCGCCCGACGCCACGCCGGAATCCGGCTGCCGCTCCCGCGATCCACGTCGCACGATTCGCCTGCCGCGGAGCATCGGCGCGAATGCAACCATGACAACCCACGGCGCACCGCTTCCCGGTCAGGCGCTCGACGCCACGCCCGGACGCACGACGCCGCAGAGGAAACCAACCGGTGACGGACATCAATGAAGCCGCCTCGGGCGGCACCCGCAAGCAACGGCCGGCCGTCGGCATCTCGCTGTTTGCGCGCGACGGCCAGGCGATCTGGGAGAACGGCATTCACCAGAACATCGCGTTCCTCGCGATGATGCTCAAGCGCTCGGATCGCGTCGGCCCCGTCTACTTCCTGAACGGCGGCGACGCCAGCGCACTGCCGACCGGCCTCGAGCTCGACGGCCTCGACATCCCGCTCGTGAAACCCGCCGACGTCACGCACGAACTCGACGTCGTGATCGAAATGGGCGCGCAGTTGCCGGTCGAATGGCTCCGGCACATGAAGGCGCTCGGCAAGAAGCGCGTCGCGTGCTACGTCGGCCATACCTATAGCAGCCTCGCGGAAACACCCATCTTCGACAAGCCGTCGGGGCACATCTTCAACGGGACGTCATTCGACGAAGTATGGGTGCTCGAGAAGTCGGCAACGATCGACGTGCCGTTGCTGCGCACGCTGACGCGTGCACCCGTCTACACGATTCCGCATCTGTGGTCGCCGTACTTCCTCGATCGCCGCGTTGCCGCGCTCGCGGCCGAAGGCGAGACCTTCGGCTACCGGCCCGGCCGCCGCCCGTGGCGGCTCGCGACGCTCGAACCGAACATCTCCGTCGTCAAGTCCTGCCACTACCCGATGCTCGCGTGCGACGAGTTCTACCGCGCGCGGCCGGATGCGGTGCAACACATGTTCGTCGTCAACGCGGTGCACATGAAGGAGCATCCGACTTTCGTGCACTTCGCGAACAGCCTCGATCTCGTGCGCCAGCACAAGGCCACGTTCGAACCGCGCATCGAACTGCCCGGTTTCATGGCGCGCCACGCGGACGCCGTCGTGTCGCATCACTGGGAAAACGCGCAGAACTACCTGTATTACGACGTGCTGCACGGCGGGTATCCGCTGATCCACAACTCGACGCTGCTCGGCGACGCCGGTTATTACTACCCGGACTTCGACTCGGCCGCGGGCGGCCGCGCGCTGCTCGATGCATGGCTGCATCACGACGACCGCCTCGACGATTACCGCGCGAAGGCCGGCCGGCTGCTGCAGTCGGTCTCGATCGACAACCCCGCGAACCTCGACGCGCTCGTCTCGCGTCTGGTCGCCTGAACCGGAGAATACGCATGTCGGACTCCAATGCCCGTCAAGCGCCCGGCGAGGGCAAGCGTCTCGTCGTCGGCGTGTCGCTGTTCGTGCGCGGCGCCGGCCAGTCGCTTTGGGAAAACGGCATTTTCCAGAACTGCCTGCTGCTGATCCTGCTGCTGCGCCAGTCGCCGCTCGTCGCGGAGGCCGTGATGGTGAACGGCGGCGAACAGGTCGCCGATCCGCAGATGATGCTCGGCGAATGGGACGTGCCGCTGCTGTCGATGGATGAAGCGCTGCAGCGCTGTGACGTACTGATCGAAATGAGCGCGCAGTTCGGCGCGGACTACCTGCGCGCGTTCCGCGATCGCGGCGGCAAGGTCGTCACGATGCGGGTCGGCAACGACTACGTGATCGACATCGAGCGCGCGATGTTCAACAAGCCGTCAGGCTTCCTGTTCTCGGGCGCGCCGTACGACGCGGTGTGGACGATTCCCGAATTCGAGCGCTCGTGCCTGCACTATTACCAGACCGGCCTGCGCGCGCCGGTCACGATCGTCCCGCACATCTGGCATCCGATGCTGTTCGACAAAGCACGCGCGACGCTCGGCGCCGGCCTGTCGTATGGCTATCAGCCCGGCAAGCCGCGCTGGCGCGTGACGATGTTCGAGCCGAACATCTGCATGGTGAAGACGAGCATCATCCCGATGCTCGTGACCGAGGAAGCGTATCGCGCGAAGCCCGAATTCCTCGAGTTCGTGCGCGTGTGCAACACGATCCACATCAAGGAGCACGCAACCTTCGTCCACTTCGCGAAGAGCCTCGATATCGTCGAGCACGGCATCACGACGTTCGAAAGCCGCTATGCGGTATACGAATTCATGGCCGCGTACGGCGACGCGGTGGTGTCGCACACGTGGGAAAACGCGCAGAACTACCTGTATTACGAGCTGCTGTACGGCGACTATCCGCTGATCCACAACTCGCCGTTCCTCGGCAAGGCCGGGTATTTCTACCCGGATTTCGACTGCCAGGCCGGCGGCCGCGCGCTGCTGCAGGCGTTCGCCGAACACGACGCGAATCTCGACGCGTACCGCGAGCAATCGAAGCACGTGCTCGATTCGGTCAGCATCTACAACCCCGCGAACGTCGCCGCCTATTCGGACGCGATCGCAGCCCTTTATCGCGACGCGTAATGCACGCCGCGCCGGATCGACACTCGCGGTCGACCCGGGCCGCCGCCACGGAGCCGCTATGAAACTCAATGTCGCGATAACGATGAACGTGCAGCGCGACGCGACGCAGTCGATCTGGTACAACGGCGCGAACCAGCACTGCGTGTACCTGTACATGCTGCTGAAGCAGTCGCCGCTGATCGGCGAAGTCTGGCTCGCGCACGACGACGGCATCACCGAGTATCCGCAAGCGCTGATGATGGATGCATTCGGCGACGCGCTGCGGCCGCTGTCGTCCGTCGTCCACCAGACCGACCTGCTGATCGAGATGAACGCGTTCATCGACCCGTCGCACACGGAGGTCGTGCGCCGGCGCGGCGGCAAGTGCGTGTCGTACCGCTTCGGCAACGACTACGTGATCGCGGTCGAGACGATCAACTTCGAGAAGAACGACTGGCGACCGAACCCGCACCGCGTGCAGTTCGACGAGATCTGGACCAACCCGCAGCACATGCACACGTGCGCGGCCTATTTCCAGGCCGTCTATCGCGCGCCGGTGATCGAGCTGCCGCACATCTGGTCGCCGTATTTCATCGAGCGCAGCCTCGACGCCGACCCCGAACTGAAGGCGCGCTTCGGCTATCGCAATCACGGCTCGGCAAAGCGCATCGCGTTCTTCGAACCGAACCTGAACGTCGTGAAGAGCGCGATCGTGCCGATGCTCGCGGCGAACGCGTGCTACGTCGAGCATCCGGAGCTCGTCGAGCACGTGTACATGACCAACACCTTCGACAAGAAGGAAAACGTCGCCTTCAAGCATCTCGCGCTCGGGCTCGAGATGGTGCGCGACGGCAAGGCGACGGCCGACGTGCGCGCGCCGTTCGTCGCGTGGGCCGCGCATCACACCGACATCGTCGTGTCGCACCACTGGGAAAACGGCCTCAACTACCTGCTGTACGACGCGCTGTACGGCAACTACCCGCTCGTGCACAACTCGCCGTTCCTGCGCGACGTCGGCTATTACTACCCGGACTTCGAGATCTTCGACGCAGCGCGCGCGATCGCAACCGCCGCGCAGACGCACGACGCGCGGCTCGACGACTACGCGGCAGCCGCCCGCCGCTGCCTGCAGCAGGTCGACACGCTCGCCGAACACAACGTCCGCGCCTATTCCGCGCAGATCCAGCACCTGTTCGCCGGCCGCGCGCTCGGCTGACCTCTTTCGCCTGCCCTCTCGCCCATGAATCAGACCGTCCGCAACTTCGTCGTGATCGATTCGATCCACGGCCCGTTCGTCATCAACCGTCATTGCGATCTCCAGGCGGAGGCGCTGATCAAGACCGGCCGGCCGCACATCCAGAGCGAGCTCGACGTGATGATGCCGGTGATCGACCAGTTGCCCGACGGCGCGATCGCGGTGGATGGCGGCGCGAATGCCGGGCTCGTGTGCGTGCCGATCGCGCATCGGCTGCGCGAACGCGGCGGCCGCGTCTATGCGTTCGAGCCGCAGCGCACGCTGTTCCACGCGCTCGGCGGCACGATCGCGCTCAACCAGCTTGACAATCTTCATCTGCTGAACATGGGGCTCGCGAGCGCCAACGGCACAATGAAAGTGCCCGACATCGACTACGGGCAGGACGCCGATTTCGGCACGGTGTCGCTCGTCGACACCCAATCGGCGGGCGGCACGCCCACGCCGGTCGTCAGGCTCGATTCGCTCGGCCTGCCGCGCCTCGACTTCCTGAAGCTCGACATCGAAGGGATGGAGATCGACGCGCTGCGCGGCGCGCGCCGGCTGATCGAAACGCATCTTCCGTGGTGCTGGATCGAATACTGGAAGGTCGGCGAGGCGCCGATCATCGAGACGTTCGCCGGTCTCGACTACACGTTCTACCGGGCCGACTCGTTGAACATGCTGTGCGTGCCGAATGCGCGCTGGGACCGGCAACGCCTGCTCATCTCGGGCGACCCGATCGCCGTCGCATCGACGGCCGAGGTCGGCACGGATAGCACGGCCACAGCCGCCACCGACGCCGACGCGCCCGAAACGAACTGGAACCGCGCGCTCGATCACGAATCGCGCGGCGAGTGGGGGCACGCGATCGACCGCTGGCAACGCGTGCTCGGCCGCGGGCTCGACGACGACGCGATCGCGCTGCAACTCGCGTCGTGCTACGGCTTCGCCGGCGCGCCCGAAGCCGGGCTCGCGGCGCTGGAGCGCTTCGGCGATCCGGCCGCGTTGCCCGATGCATCGCGCGGGCGCATCGAGCTGGCGCGATCGGCGCTACTGCTGCGCGCCGGCCGGCGCAACGAGGCCGCGCGCGCCACCATTTCCAGCGAAAACGTGCTGACGGCCGCGCAGTTCGGGCTGCCGACGGAACGGCTCTACCAGGGCCAGCCGCTGCAAGGCAAACGGCTGCTGGTGCTCAGCTACGGCGGCGTCGGCGATCAGCTCCAGTACGCACGCTACCTGCACGCGCTCGGCTCGCTCGGTTGCGCGAGCGTGACCATCGTCGTTCCCGACTCGCTGACGGGCCTGCTGCGCCATACGTTCCCGCACATCGAATTCATCGGCGCGCACGGCGCGTGGGTCGACACGTCGCAGATCGCGCACGACTACTGGTGTTCGTTCCTGATGCTCGCGGCGCAGTTCGGCTACGCGCCGGCGCCGGAAGGCGCGCCGGCCGCGTACCTGTCGTGCCCGCCCGCGCAAGCGGCCGCATGGCGCGAGCGCGTGACGCGCGACGGCCATGCGCCGGGCACGCGCCGCATCGGGCTCAACTGGCGCGGACGCGACGAAAGCGACGTGCGCTTCCATCGCGCGGCCAGCCTGCGTGATTTCGCGCCACTCGCGCGGCTGCACGGGCACGCGGCGTACTGCATCAACCGCGACCTGTCCGCGCAATCCGAACAATCGGACCTGCCGGTGACGTTCCCGCATCATGCGATCGGCGATTTCAGCGATCTCGCGGCGCTGATGCTCGCGATGGACGCGGTGGTGACCACCTGCACCGCGCACATCCACCTCGCCGGCGCGCTCGGCGTGCCGGCCGTGCTGCTGCTCAGCCCGAAGGCCGACGCGCGCTGGGAAACCGGCTCGCGCACCGCGCTCTACCCGGGCATCCGGATCGTGCGCGCCGCACACGTCGGCCAATGGGACGACGCGATCGATCGCGCGATGGCGCTCGTGCTCGGCGGTTTCGGGAAGGATTGATCGATTGGCCGCGCGGCCGGGCCGCGCGCCGGCGGGCTACACCAGCACCCGGTCGCCGGTTTGCGCGGCGAACGCGCGGCCATGCCGCTGCCCCGTGCGTGCAAGCGCGGCGAAACAACGGGCCGCCAGCCGGCTGACGCCGGCTGACTGCCGCACGAGGCTGTCGGATACGCCCCGCGCGATCGCCGAATCGTCACCGCATGCGCCCGCAATGACGCCCGCGTAATAGTGGCGCGCCGCAAGCTCGCGGCCGTTGGCGTCGAGCGGTTTCATCCGGTGAATGCGATGCGCGACGGCCTTCAGACCGTCGAGATACGGCGCGACGTCGATCGGCACATCGGTCGACTCGGCGCCCAGTTGCCACAGCATGTCGGCCAGCTCGGCGATCGCGACCAGGTCGCGCGCACCTGCCGCCTGCGTGCCCGTTCCGCCTCCGGCTTTCGTCTCCGCCATGCCTACGCCCCTTTGCGATTCGTCCCGGCCACACGCCGGCCCCGCCCGGCGCCGGCGCGCCTCATGCACGCCGCCCCGGCTGTTCCCGCGCCGTCACGCGGCGGCCGGCGACCGCCATGAAAAGCGGATGCCCTGCGCCCATGCGACGCCCGCATCCACGATGATCTGCCGGTCGATCTCGTTCTCCACGCCTTCGACGACGACGTGCCGCGCGCCTTCATGCGCGAACGCGATCAGCCTGCGGAACTGGTAGCGCCCGATCGCGTTGCGCTTGATCATCGACAGGATCGACCTGTCGAGCTTCACGATATCGGGGTTGCCGACCACCAGATTGTTCAACGCGCTGAAGCCGACGCCGAAATCGTCGATCGCGATCCGGCATCCGGCCTGCCGGAAGCGGTTCACGAACGACCGCCCCGCGACGGGGTTCAGCGGCCCCGTCTCCGTGATCTCGACCACCAGCCGCGCCGCCACCGACGGCTCGCGCTCGAGCCGCCTGAAAATCGCCAGCCATGCGTCGTCGACGACCGCGCTCGTCGCCGCGACGTTACAGCCGTAGACGGCGCCCGGATCGGCGCGCAATCCGTCGATCGTCCGGTTCACCACGAGCCGGTCGAACCAGCGCATCAGCCCGAGCGACTCGAGGCGCGGCAGGAACGTGAGCGGCGGCAGTGCATCGCGCTCGCCCCACCGCAACCGCGCCAGGCATTCCTCGTACAGCACGCCGCCCGACAGGTCGGCCCGGCACACGGGCTCGTGCGCAAACCCGAGCCGGCTTTCCACGAAACTGCGTACCGACGCGAGATCGGGATGTTCGTCGCGCGCGCCGAACACCCGATCGATTTCGTCGCGATTCACTTCCCGATTCGCTTCCCGATTCGCTTCCCGATTCGCCTCCAGGCGAGCTTCGACCGCATTCATCCGGCGCTCCGGCAAATGTCGAGCCGCCGATGACGGCTCGACCTCAAGATACGTACGGA
Source organism: Burkholderia stabilis (assembly GCF_001742165.1). Taxonomy (NCBI): domain Bacteria; kingdom Pseudomonadati; phylum Pseudomonadota; class Betaproteobacteria; order Burkholderiales; family Burkholderiaceae; genus Burkholderia; species Burkholderia stabilis. The sequence continues at coordinate 1,838,130 of NZ_CP016443.1, forward strand.
GCAAGCCGACCACGACGCGCTCCGCTGCCTACCCGGCCCATCCTGTTGTTTCGATCTTTTCCGGGAGCGTACTTTTCGTTTCGGCGCGCCGTCAAATTCGATATTTTCAACGATATTCAGTTACTGGAAATACACCACGCATGCATCGCACCGACAGTGCGCCAGGCTACACAACGCAAATAACAGAATCCGGATTCAATATCGTTTATCACTTTCACCTAAACAAATTTATCCGAATCCATTTTCCCCGCGATTTGCAGACCACGAAAATCCGGAATTCTTCAATTCGTCGGATAATTTTCGGCTCGCGCCAACAGCCGCCTGCCCTGGAGCCATCATCCGCCGAAACCCGTTGCCGCACGTCATTCGATCGCCGCAGCATTCAATTTTCACGTTTCAAACGATATTATGAAATTTCAAAACAGAATCAAGCTGCGTTGAATCAATAATATCAAGTTAATTGATATGATAATTAACCATTGAAACAAATTTAACAATCTTTCCGACTTGTTAACCTATAAAATTATTTTTGACGGACTTCCCTCGGAGCCGTCAATTTCGTGCCTTCAAAAACCGTCGAACCGATCGGGTTCGGCGGTTTCTTTTTTAACGGCACTATTTCGTCAGACATTAGCAGGTCGTTGAAATACCTCGCCCCATCCTGCAGGATGTAGTCACCCGAGATCAAGGAAGCGAAGGCAGATGCGAGGCGCGGACAGCTACAACGAATCATTGTTCAGCACGGTGAGGCTGGAGGAATTTGTGCCGCAGACACATCCGCTGCGTCAGATCCGGACATGGTTGAACGAAGCGCTATCGAAGATGGACGCGAAGTTCTCGGCGATGTACGAGGCGGACGTCAAGGGCGGTCGCCCGAGCATCGCGCCGGAGAAGCTGATGCGGGCGATGCTGCTGCAGGTGCTGTACAGCATCCGCAGCGAGCGGCAACTGGTTGAACAGATCTCGTACAACCTGCTGTTTCGATGGTTCGTGGGCCTGTCGATTGAGGATGCGGTGTGGAATCACTCGGTCTTCAGTAAGAACCGTGACCGGCTGCTCGAATTCGATGCGGTGACGGAGTTGTTCAACGCGACGGTGGAAACGGCGCAGAAACGGGGCCTGCTGTCAGGCGAGCACTTCAGCGTCGATGGCACGCTGATTCAGGCCTGGGCTAGCCACAAGAGCCTCCGCCGCAAGGACGGCAGCGACGACGACCGGCCGCCGGGCAACTGGCACGGCGAGACGCGCAGCAACGAAACCCACGAATCGAAGAGCGACGGCGACAGCCGTTTGTATCGAAAGAGCAATGTGGCGCCGGCTCTGCCGAGCTATCTCGGCCATGTGCTGACTGACAATCGGCACGGTCTGGTGGTCAATGTGCAAGCCAGCCGGGCGAATGGTCGGGCTGAACGCAACGTTGCGGCCGAGATGTTGCGGGACGTAGCACTAGCCGATCGACGCATCACGGTCGGCGCCGACAAGGGTTACGACACGCGGGGGTTCATCAAGGCCTGCCGGGACGCGAACGTGACGCCGCACGTGGCGCGGAATACGAAACGCAGCGGCGGTAGCGCGATCGACAAACGCACCACCCGGCATCTGGGCTACGCGTTGAGCCAGCGCAAACGGAAATGCATCGAGCAGTGCTTCGGCTGGGGCAAGACGATCGGGCCGCTGCGACAGGTCATGGTTCGCGGCCTGGAGAAAGTAGACCAACTGCTGACGCTGACGATGGCGGCCTACAACCTGACGCGGTTGAGATCGTTGGCCGCGTTGCGCCCGCAGAGCGCCTGATGCACCGGAATGGGCGCCGGGAAGCGCTCAACGTTGACCCATTCGCATTGAAATCGGCGCTTGAACTGAAATCGAACGCTTCTCGGTGATCACCGCGAACGGCGAAAGGGAAAATGCGTCAGGCTGAGAGGTATTTCAACGGCCTGTTAGGGTGGGACAAGCCCGATGACGGACCGCGGCGCGGCGGGCGCGCGCCGCGAAGCAAACGGCCTTATGCGGCCGTCGCGCCGACCAGGTTCGCGAGCAGCGCGTCGTACTCGGCGACGAGCGCCGGATTCGCCGACGTGTAGCGGGCAAGGATCTCGCGCTGGCGCCGCGTGTAGGCTTCCCAGTCGTCGTCGTGCGTGTGCAGCGCGCGCAACAGCGCATCGGCGCCCTGCTGCACGTCGTTGTCCGGATAGTAGTAGCCGAGATCGGGCGCGAGGCTCGCGTTGTGCACGAGCGGATAGCCCTGCCAACACACGTCGAAGTAGAAGTAGTTGAGCGGGTTCGACCATTGATGCGACACGACGATATCCGTCAGGTCGGCCAGGAACACCGGCGTGTCGAAGCGGCCGACGAAGCTCGCCTTGCCCGCGCGCACGATGTCCAGGTAATTCATCAGCATCACGAACTCGGGGCTGTCGTGCGCGAGGCGGTCGGCGTTCGTCACGTGCGTGAAGCAGATCGCATCGGGATCGCGGCGATACGCTTCGTCGATGATCAGCATCGGGTACACGCAGAACTTCACGACGTTGTGATTCGGTTCCATCACCGTCAGCCGCTTGCCGGGCTCGCTGCGCGGCCGGTATTCGCCGTGCTCGGGCAGCGACTGCGCGCGGGCTTCGAGGAACATCGGGTCCCACACGAACGGCACGACGCGCCCCGGGCAGCGGCGCAGCGACTGCAGGAACGGCAGCGACGACGGTGCGATCTGCGGGATCGCCCACACCTCGTCGTAGCCGCGGTTGATGAACAGCGAATCCCACAGCCGGCGGCCGAACAGCATCGACTCCATCGCGTTGATGTACTCGACGCCGCAGCAGTAGCTGACGATCTTCACGCCGCGCGCTTTCAGGTAGGCCGTCTGCTCGCCGTCGATCTGCCCGCCGAGCTCGATCACCACGTCGAGCGCGTCCTTCATGTCGGCGAACGCACGCGTGTCGTACACGGCGCGATCCCACGGCAGCGCGTCGGTGAGCGGTACGTCGGTCGTGTTGACCAGCGTGACGCGGTAGCCGCGCGGCGATGCCATCAGCAGTTTCGCCAGAAACAGCGCGTTCTGCTTGATGCCGTTGATCCACAGGCTTTCGTCGGGCGCACGCAATCCGATCGTGATACCGATGCGCAGGCCGTTCAGGGCAGGAGACGTCATCGTCGGCGGGATGGGAGGTTGGATGGGGGTGGAATGGACGCAGTGTAGCGCGCGAAGCGCCGCCCGCGTCAAGCGGCGGCGCAGCCCGGCATTCTAGCGGAGCGCCGGCCGGCGCAGTGTCATGGATGGTCAGCGAGACGCGCGCTGCGCGCCGCTCTCGGCGGCGCGGTCGGCCTCGTGCGCGTCGACACGCGCCGGCTGTTTCGTCGCGCGCACGGCGACGGCGTGCGCGACGACGAGATGGGGTTCGGCATGCGTGCGCCGACGATGGTGCACGTGCGGCCCCAATTGAGTCGAATCACACGCGCCGGCCGGATTTGCCCCGCCGGCGCACACCGCTTGCCGTCAGACCGGCGTAATCGTCGGCGCCACGGCGGCCGGGTCGGTCACGCTGGCCTTGCCGGTTTCGACGTGCCCCGCGATGCGGCGCGTCCAGCCCGCGTTCCCCGCCACCGCGAACTGCAGGTCGTACCAGTGGCTGCTGCACGACAGATCCCAGTGCGCTTCGACGCTCTTCCCCGGCGGAATCGTCAGCGTGCGCGCGGCCCCGCCGTATGCGACGTCGGTCGCCGTGACCGTCAGCGCGGCAGCGCCCGCATTCGCGAACGTCACGTACACGTCGCCGTTGGCGACGTCGTAGCACGCGGTGATTTCAGGCTTCGCGCCGGCGTCCGCAGCGGCCGAACCCGCAAAGCGCCGGAAATAGCCGTTGGGCCCCCAGACGCTCACCAGGTAGTTGCCGTTCGCATCGAGCGCCCAGGTATCGGTCAGTTGCTTGCCCGCCTCGACCGTGTAGCGGCGCGGCATCGCGGTCGGATCGCCCGTATAGACCCAGAAGTGCGCGCCTTGCGTGCCGGTATTCGCGAACGTCACCGCATAGCCTTGCGCCTGGAGCTGGCCGGTGACGTGCAATTCGTACGGCAGCGCGCGAGCCGGCCGTGTGCCGGGCTCCTGCGCCGTCACGACCTGCTGCGCGGTGCTGGCCGGCGCGGTCTGCGACGACGCACGCGAGCACTGCATGTCGGCCTGCGCGACATACGCCTGCGTGCTCGGCAGGCTCGGCAGCGTCGTATCCGATTTCGTGAAGTCGAGCGACGACGTCAGGTCGCCGCAGATCGCGCGGCGCCACGGCGAGATGTTCGTTTCCGTCACGCCGAAGCGCTTCTCGATGAATTGCAGCACCGACGTGTGATCGAACACCTGCGAGCACACGTAGCCGCCCTTCGACCACGGCGACACGACGAACATCGGCACGCGCGGGCCGAGGCCGTACGGCAGGTTGTCGGCGGTATAGGTGCCCGTCTGCGTCGAGGTCACGACGTTGTGCCGCTCGAGCGACACGTCCACGGTGCTCATGCCGGAACCCGGCAGCGTCGGCGCCTGCGGCGGCACGACGTGGTCGAAGAAGCCGTCGTTCTCGTCGTACATGATGAACAGCACGGTCTTGCTCCACACCTCCGGATTGGACGTGAGCGCATCGAGAATCGTCGACAGGTAGTACGCGCCGTACAGCGGCGTGAACTTCGGATGCTCCGAATACGCGGCGGGCGGCAGCAGCCACGATACCTGCGGCAGCGCGTTCGCCTGCACGTCCGCCTTCAGTTGCGTAATCGAACGCGTGCTCATCCCGCGCGTCTGCAGCGACGAACCGGCCGGCGCATTCACGAAGTTGTTGAAGCACGCCAGCATGTTCGTACCGTAGTTGCCGGTGAAGTTGTCGAAGCCGGTGCCCTGCTGGTAGATCTGCCACGAGATGCCGGCCTGTTCGAGCCGCTCCGGGTAGGTCTTCCAGCTGAAGGGCGGCAGCTGGATCTTGTCGAACTGGTTGTCGATGTAGTCGGTGTTGTCCAGCAGCGGCCCGCCGCCCGTGCCGAGCGGATCGACCATGCCCGTCATCAGGTACATGCGGTTCGGGTGCGTGTTGCCCGGGATCGAGCAGAAGTAGTTGTCGCACACGGTGAACGCATCCGCGAGCGCGTAATGGAACGGGATGTCGTCGCGGACGTGGTAGCCCATCGTCATGTTGGACTTTTGCACGGCCCACTGGTCCGCGCGGCCGTTGTCGATCGCACCGTGCGTCGTCGCCCACGTATGCGGCAGGCCGCCGATGCACTGCGCGTTGACGCCCGGATTGGTCGTGTCGTAGCGGAACGGCGCGATCACGCTCGTCTTGTCCTCCTGCCGCGGCTGGAACCACACCGGCTTGCCGTTCGGCAGCGTGACCGGAAAGCGGTCGTTGTAGCCGCGCACGCCGCTCAGGTGACCGAGGTAGTGGTCGAACGAGCGGTTCTCCTGCATGAACACGACGATGTGCTGGACGTCCTGGATCGTGCCCGTCACGCTATTCGGCTCGATCGCGAGCGCCCGGCGGATCGACTCGGGCAGCAGCGTGCTGGCGGCGGTCGCGCCGGCGAGGCCGGCGGAGAACTTCAGAAAATCGCGTCGCGAATGGATGGCCATGCTGGTTGCTCTTGATTGGATTTCTGGTGGGAACGGCCGGTATCAGGGAGCGGGCGAGGATGCGGGCGCGGTGAAACCCGGCGGGCAGCGCATCTGCGCAGTGGCGACGGTGCCGCCGCCGCATGCGGCCTTCTGCTGCGCGACGGGCGCGGGGTCTGCATTCAGGTCGTCACCGCATGCGCCGAGGAGTGCGATCAGCGCGAGCAGGCCGGCGACCGCGAAAGGCCGTAGGGCCGACTTTCGCATAACGTCTCTCCGTGGGGGTGATGATATGGCACGGACGCGAAGCCGCGCCGGTCACATCGACGCCGAGATGCTAATTACCACGTGTTACACGACGGTGTCGTGTGGAGGCGGAGAGAGGGATGGGTGCGGAGGGTGTGTCGTGATCCGCGCGACGCTGCAAGTCATGAGCGCCGGCGAGATGTTATGTAATGCGATCGAAAGATTCGCGTTGTGCCAGTGGATGCTGTTCAACGCGCGTGGCCAGGACGATGCGCATCGCTTGCCACTGAAAATCGGCGAGTTCGATCACCCGCCATGTATTGCACTTCTTCGATCAAACCACCGCCTGCGGTTGTCGCGCCGGCACCAACCGTACGTCGTCGCGAAGCGGTTTGCGCGGGCCGGCAGCCGCCGGCCCGCGCACGACGAAAGCCCCGATCAGCCTTCCGCCATCATCAGCAATTGCGCGCCGTCCGCGACCTGGTCGCCGACGCCGTACAGCACTTCCGCGACGACGCCCGCGCTCGGCGCGCCGATCGTATGCTCCATCTTCATCGCTTCCATCACGATCAGCGGCGTGCCGGCTTCGACCTTCTGGCCGGGCTCGACCAGCACCGCGATCACCTTGCCCGGCATCGGCGCGGTCAGGCGGCCGCCGCCCTGCTCGGCGTCGCCTGCATGCGCGAGCAGGTTGCGCCATTCGAACGTCTCGGCCGTGCCTTGCGTGAACACGTGGAACGTATCGCCGTCCGCATACACGCGGCCGCTGCTGCGCACGCCGCCGAGCGTCACGTCGAAATCGAGCGGCGTCGCGCCGCGCGTCCACACGAATGTCTGCGCGGGCGCATCGCCGGCCGCGAGTCGTGCACCGGCACCGTCGTCCTCGTAGCTCACCGTCACGTCCGCTTCGCGGTCGATCGCATGCCATTCGAGCGTGCGGCGATAGCCGCCGTTCAACCGCCAGTCCGGCAGCGCGCCCCACGGCGATGCGCCCTGCGCGGCCGCACCGCGTTCGCGCGCGAGCAGCGCTGCGCATGCGAGCGCGAGCGTCGCGCGCGGCGGCTGTTGCGGTGCGAACAGCGCGTCGTGGTTGCGCTCGATCAGGCCCGTGTCGAGATCGGCCGTCGCGAACGGTTCGCACGCGACGATCCGTTGCAGGAACGCGGCGTTCGTATGCAGGCCGACCACCTCGCACGCGCGCAGCGCGCGCAGCATCAGGCCGAGCGCTTCCGCGCGGTCCACACCGTGGACGATCAGCTTCGCGATCATCGGATCGTAGAACGGCGTGATCGCATCGCCTTCGCGCACGCCGCTGTCGACGCGCACCGATGCGCCGATGTCGAACTCGACGCCTTCCGGCAGCCGCAGATGCTTCAGCGTGCCTGTGGACGGCAGGAAGCCGCGCCCGGGGTTCTCCGCGTAGAGACGCGCTTCGAGCGCATGGCCGCGCACGCGCAGCTCGTCCTGCTTCAGCGGCAGCGGCTCGCCGGACGCGACGCGCAACTGCCATTCGACGAGATCGAGCCCGGTGACCATCTCGGTGACCGGATGCTCGACCTGCAGGCGCGTGTTCATTTCCATGAAGTAGAACGCGTCGCCCGTCATGATGAATTCGACGGTGCCCGCGCCGACGTAACCGACCGCGCGCGCGGCCGCAACGGCCGCCTCGCCCATCGCGCGGCGCAGGTCGTCGGGCAGCCCCGGCGCCGGCGCTTCCTCGAGCACCTTCTGGTGACGGCGCTGCACCGAGCAGTCGCGGTCGAACAGGTAGACGGTATTGCCGTGCGTGTCGCCGAACACCTGCACCTCGACGTGACGCGAGCGCGTCAGGTATTTCTCGATCAGCACGCGGTCGTTGCCGAAGCTGCTTGCGGCCTCGCGCTGGCACGACGCGAGCGCCGCCGGGAAATCGCCGGAGCGCTCGACCACGCGCATCCCCTTGCCGCCGCCGCCCGCGCTTGCCTTCAGCAGCACCGGGTAGCCGATCTCGTCGGCTTCGCCATGCAGGTTGGCCGCATCCTGGTCGTCGCCGTGATAGCCGGGCACGAGCGGCACGGCGGCCGCGTGCATCAGCGCCTTCGCGGCGGCCTTCGAGCCCATCGCCGCGATCGCGTCGACCGGCGGCCCGATGAAGACGATGCCGGCCGCTTCGCACGCATGCGCGAAATCTTCGTTCTCCGACAGAAAGCCGTAACCGGGGTGGATCGCCTGCGCGCCGGTCGCGCGCGCGGCCTCGATGATGCGCTCGATGCGCAGGTAGCTGTCCGCGGCGGCCGAGCCGCCGATGTGCACGGCTTCGTCGCAGGCGGCCACGTGTTTCGCGTTCGCATCCGCGTCGGAATAGACGGCGACGCTCGCGATCCCGAGACGTTTGCACGTCGCGGCGACGCGGCACGCGATTTCGCCGCGGTTGGCGATCAGAATCTTGTCGAACATGGCTTCGGTGTCGTCCGGAAAGAGTGGGTCACGCGATCAATCATTCACGCCACGACGGCGTGCGTTTCTCGAGGAAAGCCGCGATCCCTTCGCGCGCTTCCGCGCCTGCGCGGGTATGGGCGATCCAGTCGGCGGTCTGCTCGATCAGCGTGGCGTCGAGCGGGCGGCCGGCCACGTCGGCGACGAGCCGCTTGCACGCACGCACCGCGTCGGGGCCGTTCGCAACCAACGTCGCCGCCAGCTTCGCGACCGTTTCGTCGAGCGCATCGGCCGGCACTGCATCGTGAATGAAGCCGAGCGATGCGGCGCGCGTGCTGTCGAACACCTCCGCCGTCGTGAAGTAGCGGCGCGCCGCGCGCTCGCCCATCGCGCGCACGACGTACGGCGCGATCGTCGCGGGAATCAGCCCGAGACGCGCTTCCGACAGGCAGAACTTCACGCCGTCGGCGGCGATCGCGATGTCGGCCGCAGCCACCAGGCCCACGCCACCCGCATACGCATCGCCATGCACGCGTGCGATCACGGGCTTGCCGCAGCGATGGATCGCCTCGAGCATCCGCGCGAGCTTGCGCGCATCGGCGCGGTTCTCGTCATCCGAGTAACCGGCCATCTTCTTCATCCAGTTCAGGTCGGCGCCCGCGCAGAACGCAACGCCTTCCGCCGCGAGCACGATCGCGCGCACGCCTTCATGCGCGTCGAGCCATTCGAACGCCGTGGTCAGCTCGGCGATCGTCGTCTCGTTGAACGCGTTGCGCACGTCGGGGCGCGCAAGCGTGATGGTCGCGACGCGGCCGGCTTCGTTGACCTTGATCGTTTCGTATCGCATCGTTCAGCCCTCCCGGCCGTTACATGCGGAACACGCCGAAGCGCGTATCGTCGATCGGCGCGTTCATCGACGCGGCCAGACCGAGCCCGAGCACGTCGCGCGTCTGCGCGGGATCGATCACGCCGTCGTCCCACAACCGTGCGCTCGCGTAATACGGATGCCCCTGGCGCTCGTACTGGTCGCGGATCGGCTGCTTGAACGCATCCTCTTCCTCCGCCGACCACTCGCCGCCCTTCGCCTCGATGCCGTCGCGGCGCACGGTCGCGAGCACCGATGCGGCCTGCTCGCCGCCCATCACCGAGATTCGCGCATTCGGCCACATCCACAGGAAGCGCGGGCCGAATGCGCGGCCGCACATCCCGTAGTTGCCGGCGCCGAACGAGCCGCCGATGATGACCGTGAACTTCGGCACCTTCGCGTTCGACACGGCCGTCACCATCTTCGCGCCATGCCGCGCGATGCCTTCGTTTTCGTACTTGCGCCCGACCATGAAGCCCGTGATGTTCTGCAGGAACACGAGCGGGATCTTGCGCTGGCAGCACAGCTCGATGAAATGCGCGCCCTTCACGGCCGATTCGGAAAACAGGATGCCGTTGTTCGCGACGATCCCGACCGGGTGGCCCCAGATGTGCGCGAAGCCCGTGACGAGCGTCGTGCCGTAGCGCGCCTTGAATTCGTCGAACTCGGAATCGTCGACGATGCGCGCGATCACTTCGCGCACGTCGAACGGTTTGCGCGTATCGACCGGAATCACGCCGTACAGGCTCTTCGCGTCGAAGCGCGGCGGCTTCGGCTCGCGCAGCGCCACCGGCGACGCGATCTTCGGCGCGAGGTGATCGACGATGTTGCGCGCGATCGACAGCGCATGTGCGTCGTTCTGCGCGAGGTGATCGGCCACACCCGACAGGCGCGTGTGCACGTCGCCGCCGCCGAGATCCTCGGCGCTCACTTCCTCGCCGGTCGCGGCCTTCACGAGCGGCGGCCCGCCCAGGAAAATCGTGCCCTGGTTCTTCACGATGATCGATTCGTCGCTCATCGCCGGCACGTACGCGCCGCCCGCCGTGCACGAGCCCATCACGACGGCGATCTGCGCGATCCCCGCCGCCGACATCGTCGCCTGGTTGAAGAAGATGCGGCCGAAGTGGTCGCGATCGGGAAACACGTCGTCCTGGTTCGGCAGGTTCGCGCCGCCCGAATCGACGAGGTACACGCACGGCAGCCGGTTTTCCGCGGCGATCTCCTGCGCGCGCACGTGCTTCTTCACGGTGATCGGATAGTAGGTGCCGCCCTTGACCGTCGCGTCGTTGCACACGATCACGCACTCGCGGCCGGCGATCCGGCCGATCCCGGTGATGACGCCGGCGCCCGGCGCGTCGTCGTTGTACATGCCGTTCGCCGCGAGCTGCGACAGCTCGAGGAACGGCGCGCCGGGATCGAGCAGTTGCGCGATGCGGTCGCGCGGCAGCAGCTTGCCGCGCGACAGGTGCTTGTCGCGCGCGGCCTGACCGCCGCCTTGCGCGAGTTGTTCGATCTTCGCGCGCAGGTCGGCGACGATCGCCTCGAGCGCCGCGGCGTTGGTGCGGAAATCTTCCGAACGCGGGTTCAGTTTGGATTCGATGATCGGCATCGACGGGGCTCCGTTCGCGTGGCTTGGGGCGTTACATCGTTTCCGCGAACAACTCGCGGCCGATCAGCATCCGGCGGATCTCGCTCGTGCCGGCGCCGATCTCGTAGAGCTTCGCATCGCGCCACAGGCGGCCGACCGGATATTCGTTGATGTAGCCGTTACCGCCGAGGATCTGGATCGCCTCGCCGGCCATCCACGTCGCCTTCTCGGCCGTGTAGAGGATCACGCCCGCGCAGTCCTTGCGCACCTGGCGAATGTGGTCGCTGCCAGCCGAGTCGAGATGGCGGCCGACCGCGTACAAATACGCGCGGCATGCCTGGAACGTGGTGTACATGTCGGCGACCTTGCCCTGGATCAGCTGGAATTCGCCGATCGACTGGCCGAACTGCTTGCGGTCGTGGATATACGGCACGACCGCGTCGAGACACGCGGCCATGATGCCCGTCGGGCCGCCCGACAGCACCGCGCGCTCGTAGTCGAGGCCGCTCATCAGCACCTTCACGCCGCCGTTGAGCTGGCCGAGGATGTTTTCCTCCGGCACCTCGACGTCCTGGAACACGAGCTCGCCCGTGTGCGAACCGCGCATGCCGAGCTTGTCGAGCTTCTGCGCGACCGAGAAGCCCTTCATCCCCTTCTCGACGATGAACGCGGTGATGCCGCGCGAGTTGGCTTCGATGTCCGTCTTCGCGTAGACGACGAGCGTGTCGCAATCGGGTCCGTTGGTGATCCACATCTTCGTGCCGTTCAGCACGTAGCGATCGCCGCGCTTGTCGGCACGCAGCTTCATGCTGACGACGTCGGAGCCGGCGTTCGGTTCGCTCATCGCGAGCGCGCCGATGTGTTCGCCCGACACGAGCTTCGGCAGGTATTTCTGCTTTTGCGCTTCGGTGCCGTTGCGGTGGATCTGGTTCACGCACAGGTTCGAGTGCGCGCCGTACGACAGGCCGATCGACGCCGAAGCGCGCGAAATCTCTTCCATCGCGACCATGTGCGCGGTGTAGCCCATGTTCGCGCCGCCGTATTCCTCGGCGACCGTCATGCCGAGCACGCCGAGATCGCCGAACTTCTTCCACAGATCCATCGGAAACTGGTCGGTGCGGTCGACCTCCGCCGCGCGCGGCGTGATTTCCTTCGCCGCGAACGTCGCGACAGCGTCACGCAGCATCTCGATGTCTTCACCGAGCATGAATTGCACGCCGGGCAGGTTGATCATGTCTCCTCCGTCTCCAGAAAGTGTGTCGCACGCACCGATTTCTGAGTTTCGCTCAAATCGAATGAATGCGCCGATTCATTGACCCATACAGCGGAAATTTTGCACAGTTTCGCGCCTCGTCGCATTCGGCGTCAATAGTTTTTTGAGTGACACTCAGATATCATGCCGACATGACAGCCGCTACCGCCGACACCATGACCGACACCGTCAAAGCCGACCGCGCCGACGCGCCGCGCGCGCCCGCCGGGCGCAAATCCCAGCAGCGCGTGCAGGACATCCTGCGCGCCGGTCGTGAAGTGTTTGCCGAAAAGGGTTACGAGCATGCGACGGCCGCCGAGATCGCGCAGCGCGTCGGCGTGTCGGAGGCGACGGTGTTCAGCTACTTTCGCGGCAAGCGCGAGCTGTGTGCGCGTGTGATCGCGGATTGGTACGACGAAATCATCGCCGCGTTCGAGCACGGGATGCCGCAGGATGCGTCGGTGCAGCAGCAGTTCGCGTTCATCGTGCGCACCCACCTGCGGCTGATGCTGGTGAACGGCACCGGGCTGTGTGCACTCGTGCTGTCGGAAGGCCGCGCGAAGCAGCATGCGCTGAGCGACGAGCTCACCGCGCTGCAGCGCCGCTACACGGCGCCGCTGATGGACGTGCTCGCGCGCGGCCAGGCGGCCGGGCTGGTCCGTGCGGACATGCCGCAGAGCCTGCTGCGCTCGATGGTGTTCGGGCCGATCGAGCACGTGCTGTGGGATGCGATCCTCGGGCACCGCAAGCTCGATACGGAAGCGACGGCCACGCAGCTGGTCGACATGCTGTGGGCCGCCGTGCAACCGCCGGCGCCGCAACAGGCGGCGCTCGTGCGTTTCAGGAACGAGGTCGCGGAAGCGGTGCGGCGACTGGAAGGGCAAGCGTCACGCGCGTAATCGGTACCGGCCGGCGGCGCGAAGCGCCTGCCGCCTTGCCGCATCGCCGCTTCGATCGCGCGGCAATCCGCCGCTACGAATCTTCTCCGACCCGCAGCGGCGCGCGGCTCTGCTCGTTGTTCAAATGGACGAACTTGCGCAACAGGCGCACCAGTTCCTGTGAATCGTCCTCGCCCATGCCGTCGAACAGGCCGGCACGCAGTTCCTTCACCGACGGAATCAGGTGCGTCAGCAGTTCGACGCCCATCGGCGTCAGCAGCAGGCGCCGCTGACGTCGCGGCAGCACTTCGCGGACGATCAATCCTTTCGCTTCGAGCCGGACCGCGAGGTCCGCGGTCGTCGACGTGTCGAGCGCCACCCGCTGCGCGAGCGTCACCTGATCAAGCCCCGGACACTCGTACAGCATCCGCAGGACCGCGTACTGCACCGGTGTCACGTCCCGGCCCAGCTTCTCGTAGAACATCGCAACCGCGATCTGGTGCGCACGCCGGATCAGGTGCCCGGGTTCGTCGTACAGATCGAGCGGGAAAGCCGGCGCGTCGGCGGGATTCGTTTTTTCCATGAATGAGTCGATGACATAGGCGGCGCACGCCGTTGCGTACGCCCGCGGCATGGCGCTGCCTCGCGCCATTTCCCGGGAAAACCAGTATACCGCTCGCCTTGCCCCTGCCAATCTCAATGAGTACACTGAATCTCATTCAGTACACGGAATGAAGAATTGCCGCGTATCAGCGGCACCGCCCTGAAGGAGACGATGAACGTGTTTCTCAAGAACGCTTGGTATGTGGCGTGCACGCCCGATGAAATCGACGGCAAGCCGCTGGGCCGCAGGATTTGCAGCGAATCGATGGTGTTTTACCGCGCGGCGAACGGTCAGGTCGCCGCGCTCGAGGACTTCTGCCCGCACCGCGGCGCGCCGCTGTCGCTGGGATTCGTGCGCGACGGCGTGCTCGTGTGCGGCTATCACGGGCTGGAAATGGGCTGCAACGGCCGGGCAGCCGGCATGCCGGGCCAGCGCGTCGGCGGATTCCCGCCGATTCGCAGTTTCCCGGTGGTGGAGCGGTACGGATTCATCTGGGTCTGGCCGGGCGATGCGTCCGAGGCCGATCCGGACAAGCTGCACGCGCTGCCGTGGGCCGAAGATCCGGCCTGGGCGCACGGCGGCGGCCTGTACCACATCCGTTGCGACTACCGGCTGATGATCGACAACCTGATGGACCTCACGCACGAGACCTACGTGCATGCAACGAGCATCGGCCAGAAGGAAATCGACGAAGCGCCGCCGAAGACAACCAGCCAGGGCGACGAAGTCGTCACGAGCCGCTTCATGGAGAACGTGATGCCGCCGCCGTTCTGGCAGATGGCGCTGCGCGGCAACGGGCTGGCCGACGACGTGCCGGTCGACCGCTGGCAGATCTGCCGCTTCACGCCACCGAGCCACGTGATGATCGAAGTCGGCGTCGCGCACGCGGGCCACGGCGGCTACGACGCGCCGGCCGGGCTGAAGGCGTCGTCGATCGTGGTCGACTTCATCACGCCCGAGACGGAAACCTCGATCTGGTATTTCTGGGGGATGGCGCGCAACTTCCGGCCCGACGATCACGCGCTGACCGCCGAGATCCGCGAAGGCCAGGGCAAGATCTTCGCCGAGGATCTCGAGATGCTCGAGCGCCAGCAGCGCAATCTCGAGCAGTGGCCGGACCGCAAGCTGCTCAAGCTCAACATCGACGCCGGCGGCGTGCTGTCGCGCAAGGTGATCGAACGACTGCTCGCCGACGAAAACGCATCGGCCCCGCCGCGCCCCGTGATTCCGGTCGCGCACATCAAGGAGGCGTCATGAGCACCGCGACGCTGACCGTGCGCGTGGCCCGCAAGTGGCAGGAAGCGCGCGACATCTGCGGCTTCGAATTCGTCAGCGACGACGGTTCGCCGCTGCCGCGCTTCGACGCCGGCGCGCATATCGACGTGCATTTGCCGGGCGGGCTCGTGCGCCAGTACTCGCTGTGCAATCCCCCGGAGCACGGCGATCGCTATCAGATCGCGGTGCTGCGCGATGCCGCGGGCCGAGGCGGGTCGCGCGCCATTCACGACGAAGTCCGGCAAGGCGATACCGTGCGGATCGGCATGCCGCGCAATCAATTCCCGCTCGCCCCCGACGCCCCACACCACCTGTTGCTCGCGGGCGGGATCGGCGTCACGCCGATTCTCTGCATGGCGGAACGGCTGTTCTCGTCCGGCATGTCATTCGACATGCACTACTGCGCACGTTCGACCGATCGCATGGCCTTCGTCGAGCGGATCAACGCCGCCGGGTTCCATGACCGCGCCCGCTTCCATGTCGACGACGGCGACGCCGCGCAACGCTTCGACCTGGCCTCCGTGCTCGCCGCCGCGCCTGACGGCACGCACCTTTACGTATGCGGCCCGCGCGGCTTCATGGACGCGGTGCTGAACGCAGCGCGCGAGCGCAACTGGGCCGACGAGCGGCTGCATTACGAGTTCTTCGGCGGCGCGGTTGCGTCGTCTGGCGCGGATCGCGCGTTCCAGGTCCGCATCGCGAGCAGCGGCAAGGTGATCGACGTGCCGGCCGAATGCACGGTCATCGCGGCGCTGGCGGCCAACGGCGTCGACGTGCTGACGTCGTGCGAGCAGGGCGTATGCGGCACGTGCGTGACGCGCGTGCTCGACGGCGAGCCCGATCATCGCGATTCGTATCTGACGGAGGCGGAACAAGCGGCCGGCGACCAGTTCATGCCGTGCTGTTCGCGATCCCGAACCGACCTGCTGGTGCTCGATCTGTAGACGAACCGCCCGGCACGAGGCGGCCAACCCCAATACTGGAGACGATCAATGAAGCAAGATGCCGGACCACCGACCAATACGACTCAATTCCCGATCGACCGATGGTGGGTCGCCGCGCTGTCATCCGAACTGACGGACAAACCCGTCGCCCGCACCCTGCTCGGCCGCCCGGTCGTCCTGTTCCGGTTGCCGTCCGGAGAAATCGGCGCGCTGGAGGATCGCTGCTGCCACAAGTCGCTGCCGCTGTCGTGCGGCTCGCTCGAAGCGCGCGGCCTGCGCTGCGGCTACCACGGCCTGCTGTTCGACCGCGGCGGCACGTGCGTGGAAATTCCCGGCCAGGACCGGATTCCGGCGAAGGCGTGCGTATCGTCGTATCCGGTACAGGAACAAGACGCCATCGTGTGGATCTGGATCGGCGCCGACGCGCACGCCCGACCGACCTGCGCGCCGCCGCGCTATGCGTTCCACACGGATCCTCAATACCGGTTCGGCGGCGGCAACTACCATTACGACGCACCGTATCAGCTGATTCACGACAACCTGATGGACCTGAGCCACCTGGGCTACGTCCATCTGAAAACGATCGGCGGCAACGCGCCGCTGCACATGGGTGCGCAAACCTGCGTCAGCACCGACGGCGACACGGTGACGCTGGTCCGCCGGATGCCGGATTCCGACCCGCCACCGACCTACACCGCCGCATGGCCGTTCGCGGGCCGCGTCGATCGCTGGCAGGAAATCGAGTTTCATGTGTCCCACATCCGGATCTGGACCGGCGCGATGGACGCCGGCACCGGCGACCTGCTCGATCCCGCGCGCGGCGGCTTTCACATGCGCGGCTTCCACGGCATCACGCCCGAGACGGACACCACGACGCACTACTTCTGGACCGTCGCGACCAACCCCCAGCACGACGTCGACCGCGTCGCGCAAACGGTCATCGAGCAATCCGCGGCGACCTTCGATGAGGACAAGACCGTGATCGAAGCGCAATACCGGAATCAGGTGCGGTTTCCGGGCGGCCGCCAGATCGACATTCACGTCGACGCGGGGCCCAATCGCGCACGGCGCGTGATCGAGCGGCTCCTGCTGCAACCCGAACCCGCATAACCATCGCGCCGGCGCGCGAACGACGCCTGCCGGTCGCGGCGGACGTTCCCCGGGTTGCGCGTCAACCCGCGCATACGCTTTCGTCCCGTTCGCTTCTGCCGGCGTCGATTCCATCCCATTCAATTAGTCATACTACTTTTTCGAAGGATCTTTGACGTGAGCGCAAATATCCGCAATACGATCGACGCATCCCCGATGA
The DNA here is from genome assembly GCF_001742165.1 of Burkholderia stabilis. Lineage (NCBI taxonomy): Bacteria > Pseudomonadati > Pseudomonadota > Betaproteobacteria > Burkholderiales > Burkholderiaceae > Burkholderia > Burkholderia stabilis. Next base: position 1,855,093 of record NZ_CP016443.1, read on the forward strand.
GCGCGTTCCAGACGATGGCAGTCACGGCCTGCGTCGTGCTGAACATGCTCGACGGTTTCGACGTGCTGGCCATCGCGTTTGCCGCGCCGCACCTGGCGGCCGAATGGAAACTGAGCGGCAAGGAAATCGGCCTGCTGCTGAGTGCCGGGCTGGCCGGCATGGGCATCGGCTCGGTGCTGATCGCGCCGCTGGCCGACCGGGTCGGCCGCCGCCGCATCATCCTGCTCTGCCTCGCCGTGATCTCGTCCGGGATGCTGGCCTGCGCGGCCACGCACAGCACGCTGCAACTCGCGGTCGCGCGTGCCTATACGGGGCTCGGCATCGGCGGCATGCTCGCGAGCCTGACCGTCATCAGCGGCGAATACGCGTCGAACAAATGGCGCAGCGCCGCGATCGGCATGCAGTCGACCGGCTACGCGATCGGCGCTACCGCCGGCGGCGTCATCGCCGGTTACCTGCTGTCGGTGTGGGGATGGCGCAGCGTGTTCGCGTTCGGCGGCATCCTGACCTTGATGTCGATCCCGATGGTGCTCGCGCTGCTGCCGGAATCGCTCGACTTCCTGCTGGCGCGACGTCCGGACAACGCACTGCAGAAAATCAACCGCATCCTCGCAAGAATGAAGCGTGCGCCGATCGATGCGCTGCCGACCGCGACTGCGTCCGTCGACACGGCGAGCCCCGCATCGAGCTGGACGGCCGTGCTGCGCGCACCGCTCACGCGCCGCACGATCGCGCTGTGGATCGCGTTCTTTCTCGTGATGGGCAGCTTCTACTTCGTCGTGAGCTGGACGCCGAAGCTGCTGGTCCAGGCCGGGCTGTCGGCATCCCAAGGCGTAACCGGCGGCGTGCTGCTCAATCTCGGCGGCATCGCCGGCGCGTCGCTCTTCAGCCTGCTGTCGACGCGGTTCAGCCTGCGCAACCTGCTGGGCGCGACGCTGCTGCTGGGCGGTGTGCTGATGGTCGTGTTCGGCGCGAACACGGGCGCCCTCGGCATCGGGATGACCGTCGGGGTGTTCCTCGGTGCCGTGATCAATGCGTGCGTGGCCGGCATGTACGCGCTGTCGCCGACGCCGTATCCCGCCGAGATCCGCACGACCGGCATCGGCCTCGCGGTCGGCATCGGCCGCCTCGGCGCGATCCTGTCGCCGATGACGGTCGGCGCACTGCTGGACGACGGCTGGTCCGTGTCCCACCTCTATCTCGCGTTCCTCGTGCCGATGGCCGGCGCGGCGATCGCCGTCGCCGTGGTCGGCGCGCGTCCCGCGGCACCGCGCCGGCAACGCGATCCGGCGATGTCGTAACGCGCGACGCCCGCAGTCTTGCCGATACCCGTCGGCATCCCGGCCATATCCGGGTCAATAAAAAAATCGATAAGCATATCTACATACTGTTTGGAGACAGCCATGAAAACGAAACTGGGCGTCGCACTCGCGACGGCGATGGCGCTGGCCGGACCGGTCTGCGCGCAAAGCAGCGTCACGCTGTACGGGATCATCGATACCGGCGTGTCCTACTACAACAACGCCGCGCACGGCGGGTCGTTCACCGGAATGCCGACGCTGACCGGCGAAGTGCCGTCACGCTGGGGCCTGAGAGGCACGGAGGATCTCGGCGGCGGCTACCAGGCCTTCTTCGTGCTCGAGAACGGCTTCCAGCCCGGCACCGGCGCGCTGAACTACGGCGGCCGCCTGTTCGGGCGGCAGGCGAACGTGGGGGTGAACAGCCCCTTCGGCACGCTGACACTCGGCCGCCAGATGAACATGTCGATGATCGTGCTGACCAATGCAGATGTGATCGGTCCGTCGATTCATTCAATGGCGGATTTCGACTCCTATCTGCCGAACGCGCGCAGCGACAATGCGATCGGCTACAAGGGCACGTTCCACGGCGTGACGCTCGGCACCACCTACAGCTTCGGCCGCGACGCAGCCGGGCCGGCAGGACCGTCGGCGACGGGCTGCGCCGGGCAGGTTCCCGGCGACATCGTCGCCTGCCGTCAATACACGGCGATGCTCGCCTATGATGCGAGCAATTTCGGGCTGGCCGCATCGCACGACGTGATGCGCGGCGGCGGCGGCGCGCTCGCGCCGCTGAACAATCCGGCGTACACCGACACGCGCGATATCGTCGCCGGCTACGTGAAGATCGGCCCCGCGAAACTGGGCGCCGGGTGGATTCGCCGCAACCTCGCAGCGGCCGAACACCTGCAGGCCGACATCGTGTTCGCCGGCGGCACCTACTACGCGACGCCCTACCTCGCGCTCGACCTGCAGGGCGTACGCTACCTGCAGCGTCGCGAAAACAGCGAAGGCGGTACCAACGCCACGCTGCTCGTCGGCCGCGCGAACTACTTCCTGTCGAAGCGGACGACCGTCTATACGTCGGTGGGCTACATGTTCAACAGCACGCTGGCCGCAAACGCAGTCGCCGCCGGCGGGACGGTCGGCACCGGGATGAATCAGCTCGGCGTGATGGCCGGCATCCAGCAGAAGTTCTGAACGCCGGACACCGCCCATCGATCAATTGGCGAGCCGGCAATGCGACAGCTTCAACCCGGGCAGCACCGGCGCGTCGATATAACCTTCGTTCACGCAACTGAACCGGAAAGCCGCCGACGTGACGAACGGCTTGATCTCGCCGCCGGGGAATTTCGGTTTCAGCGCATCCTGGTCGGCCACGTCGAAATGCGTGTCGAACTGTTCGCCGTCGGCGGTCAACGCGCCGAAGTAGGTGCCGCCCGGGTCGCTGCCCATCCGGATCACCGCACCGACGAACGCGAGGCGCTTGCCGTCGTACTTCGTTTTCGCGGCGGCCATGTCCTGCGTATAGGCCTCGATCACGGCGCCGTAATGCGCATCGATCGCGGGTTCGGCAGCCGGCGCGGCGCAAGCGGTCTGGTGAACGCTCGCCAACATGGCGCACGCCGCCAGCGCGGCCGCCGCGAACGGCGCGGAAATCTTCTTCATTGGGTGGTCTCCCGTCAGGCTTGGTGGTTGAAGTGATTGAAGCCGGCGCTTCGCCGGTTGCCCGGCATCACGCCGGATGAATTCGCTTCCGTTGCTTCAGTCGTTCGAATGCAGGAACACGGCTGCGATCACTTCATCACCCGCATGGTCGTGCGCGGCGCGCAGCGTCGCGCTGAACGCGACGTGACAGGAAGATGACATGGTGCGGCCCCCGGCTCTCTCGTTGAATTTCACTGCGTCTGATTTTGGCCGCTACGGTAGCAGACGGCCGACGGCCCGGCAACCGAGCCTCGCACGCCGCCGGCCGTCTCATTGCAATTGCAAATGATTCTCATTACGTATATGATGCGCCACCCGGTTGCAGCGATACGCTGCGGCCCGCGACACGATCCTTAGCACTCCTCCTGCATCGATTCATGCCATCCCGTCGAACGCCCCGCCGAGCCCGGACCTTGCGTCCGTGGCGCACCAGCCTGCCTGCCCTGATCACCCTTTGCGTCGCGAGCGGCGCGCATGCGTCCACCGGCGACCGCACCGATACGGAGCCGCCCGCAACGGCATCGACATCCGCCACACCCGCCGGCCGCGAACTCCCGACGATCAGCGTCAACGCATCGGCGGCCGTCGATCCGACGATCGGCTATCAACCGCGCACCAGCAGCATCGCGGGCGGCAGCAACCGCCCGCTCAAGGAGATTCCGCAATCGGTCGCGGTGGTCAGCAGCAGCGTGATGCAGGACCAGCAGGCGCGCTCGCTCGACGACGTGCTCGGCAACATCAGCGGCGTCACGCAGACGAACACGCTCGGCGGCACGCGCGACGCGTTCACCAAGCGCGGCTTCGGGTCGAACAACGACGGCTCGGTGCTCGTCGACGGCGTGCGCACGCCGGTACTGCACAGCTATCTCGCGACGATCGACCGCGTCGAGGTGCTGAAAGGCCCCGCGTCGCTGCTCTATGGCATGCAGGACCCGGGCGGCGTGATCAATCTCGTCACGCGCAAGCCGGAAGACACGTTCGGCGGCTCGCTCTCCGCATCGCACACGAGCCACGGTGGCAGCAGCGCGCAGTTCGATCTCACGGGCCCGCTCGGCAAGCCGGGCCAGGTCGCGGGCGGCACGCTCGCGTTCAGGCTGACCGGCGAATACGACACGAGCCGCTACTGGCGCAGCTTCGGCCGCCAGCGCGACGCGCTGATCGCGCCCGCGCTGTCGTGGCACGACGCGAATACGTCGATCGACGTCAGTTACCAGTACGTCGACTACACGACGCCGTTCGATCGCGGCACCGTGCTCGTGAACGGCCAGCTCGACGATGCGCTGCGCTACCGCCGCTACGAGGAAGCCTGGTCGCAGAGCAGCGGCATCCAGGAAACGCTGCGCGCGCGCATCGAGCACCGCTTCTCCGACGCGTGGCGCATGCGCGCGACCTACGGCTGGGGCCGCGACCGTTACGATCAAACCATCACGCGCGCCACCGCGTTCAACAGCCGGACCGGCGCACTGACGCGCTCGTCCGACGCGAACCTCGGGCGCAACGATTCCGACCAGATCGCGACGCTCGGCCTGCTCGGCAACGTGACGCTCGCTGGGATGAATCACGCGCTCTACATCGGCGGCGAATACGAGCGGCAGCGCAGCTTCCGCGGCGACACGATCCGCGGCAAGGCGACGACGGGTTTCAATCTCTACGATCCCGTGTACGGCCTGCTCGCGCCGGGCGGCGTGCCGAACCCGAAGCAGAGCGATTCGCGCTCGGTGGTCCATGCGTACTCGATGATCGCGCAGGATTCGGTGAAGCTCACCGATCGCCTTACCGCGGTGGGCGGGCTGCGATGGGAAGACTGGCAGCAGGAATCGGGGATGGGCCGGCCGTTCGTGTTCGCCGACCGCTCGCACGGCAACGTCTGGCTGCCGCAGTTCGGGCTCGCGTATGCGCTCACGCCGGCGCTGACCGCGTATGCGAACGTGAGCCGTTCGTTCAAGCCGAACGTCGCGTCGAACGTCGCCGCGCCGCTTGCGCCGGAATACGGCCGCGTGGTCGAAGCCGGCCTGAAGTTCAGCCTGAAACCCGGCATCACCGGCACGCTCGCGGCCTACCAGATCGACAAGCGCAACGTCGCCGTCACGGTGGGCGACCTCACGTCGACGATCGGCACCGCGCGCTCGCGCGGGATCGAGCTCGACGTCGCAGGGCAGATCACGCGCCACCTGAGCGTGATCGGCAGCTATGCATATACGAACGCGACCGATCGCGACAGCAACACGTCGCTCGTCAACGTCGCGCACCACACGGGCAGCCTGTTCGCGGTGTACGACACGGCCATCGCGAACCTGCCCGGCCGCTGGCGCTTCGGCGGCGGCGCACGCCTCGTCGGCGCACGCCCCGGCGACACCGCGAACAGCTTCACGCTGCCCGGCTACGTGACCGTCGACGCGTTCGCGGCCTACGAAACGACGATCGGCAAGTTCCCGACGCGCTTCCAGCTCAACGTGAAGAACCTGCTCGACAAGACCTACTATCCGTCGAGCAACAACAACCTGATCGTCGCGGTCGGCGAGCCGCGGCTCGTCACGCTGACGACGACCGTGTCGTTCTGACCCGTCCGCACGGCCGGCGCATGCAGGCAGGCATGCGCCGGCCTCGGAGCCCTGCTTTCTTCACGCCGCCGCGCGCCGCGGCGACGCCCGCCTTCCGGTCAATCATCAGACCCTCGAATATCTCCCATCCGATATCGCGATTTCCGGTATCGATCGCGCGCCCCTAGACTGGCTACGCGATGGCGACGCTGCGTCGCCGCGCGGCAACGCGACACGCCCCCACAAAAACGATCCTGGGAGACAAGCCATGTCCGACCGGCACGCGCGCCGAGGCGCGCTCAAGACACTCGGCCTCGCGGCCGGCACCGCGCTGCTCGCTGCCGCGCGCTCTGCTCACGCGGCGGCGCCCGAAACGGGTGCGCTGCTGCCCGGCGGCGCCGCGCGCCTCGCCGACCTCACACGCCGCCTCGCGGCCACACCCAGACGGCGCGACTTCAAGACGGTGCCGATGATCCTCGAACGCCCCGACCAGTGGGATCACGCGGCGCTCGCCGAGGTGATCGGCTATCGCGGCGGCCCGAAGCAGGTGTGGGACAACACCGATCTCGCCGGCCCGTGGCTGAACCTGATGCGCAATTCGCTGAACGCGCAGATCTGGTCGTACGGTCATCCGGATTTCCTCGTCGTATCGGCCACGCACGGCAGCGCCCATCTCGCGCTGTTCGACCAGGCCGCGTGGGACAAATACGGGCTCGCGAAGCTGGCCGGCGCGGCATTCCCGGCCAACACGCTGCTCGACGCGAAACCCGCGCAATCGAAAGGCGCACAGGATCACGCGCTGCCCGACGGCGCGTTCTCGTCGCACGACAACAGCATCGCCGCGCTGCAGCAGCGCGGCGTCGTGTTCCTGTCGTGCCACAACGCGATCTGGGAACTCGCGGAACGGCTCGACGGCGCGAATGCGAATCCCGACAAGCTGCCGCTCGACGCGCTCGCGGCCGATCTGACCAATCACGTGATTCCTTCGGCGATCGTCACGCCGGGCGCGGTCGGCACGCTGCCCGAACTGCAGCAGGCCGGCTTCACGTACGCGAAATGACGCACACCATGACCTCGATCCTCACGCATTCCCCTTCGCGCCGGCTCCGCCGCACGCTGCGCGCCGCACTGGCCGGCTGGCTGTGCTGCGCGTCCGCGCTGTCGCTCGCCGCGCCCGCCGACACCGCCACGAACATCTTTCCGCCCTGGCAGAACGGCCGCAACAACGACGCGACGCACCGCGGCCTCGAATTCACGGTGCCGCAGGTCGACGTGCTCGCCGATTTCCACGGCGACCTCACCGCGCCGAAGCTCGTGCTGTTCGTCGGCGGCAACTACTTCTTCGCGATGGCGCCGCTCGTCGCGAAGTTCGAGGAAGACCATCCCGAGTACCGCGGCCGCATCTACTGGGAAACGATCCCGCCCGGCCTGCTCGTGAAGCAGATCCAGGCAGGCGGCACGATCACGGTCGGGAACATGACGTGGACGGTCAAGCCCGATGCGTATTTCGCGGGGCTCGGCAAGATCAACGGGCTGATCGCGGACGGTACGCTCGCCGGCCCGGCGGTGCCGTACGTGACGAACCAGCTGACGATCATGGTGCGTGCCGGCAACCCGAAGCGCATCGCGTCGCTGAACGATCTCGCGCGGCCCGACGTGAAGCTCGCGATGCCGAACCCGGCATTCGAAGGCGTCGCGCGGCAGATTCGCGCATCGCTCGTGAAGGCCGGCGGCGACGCGCTTGCGCGCACCGTCTACGACGACAAGGTGCGCGCCGGCACGACCGAACTCACGCACATCCACCACCGGGAAACCGCGCTGTTCCTGATGCAGGAGCGTGCGGACGCCGGCGTGTTGTGGCAATCCGAAGCGGCATTCCAGGAACAGGTGGGGCATCCGCTGATGCACATCGACATTCCGGCCGCGCAGAATACGACGGCGATCTATGCGGGCGCGATGGTGAAGGATGCGCCGCATCCGGAAGCCGCACGCGCGTGGCTCGCGTTCATCCGGTCGCCGGACGCGTTCCGGATTTTCCAGCGCTACGGCTTCGGCCGATACGACGAGACGACACCGACGCAGCACCTCGCGCCGGAGCAGGACCGGCCCGGCGCCGGCTGAACGCCCGATCGCGCACGCACGCGACATACAACAAGGAGGGGACACGTGAACGACAAGGTCGACACACGGCGACGCCGGTATGCGCCGCTGCTGCTTGCCGCGGCGGCGCTGCTCGCCGGCCGCGCGCACGCGGACGACGCGACGCTCGGCAAGACGCTCGCGACACAGGGCTCGGCGACGGGCGTGGCCGCCTGCATCGGCTGCCACGGCGCGCAGGGCGAAGGCAACGCGGCGGCCGGCTTCCCGCGCCTCGCGGGCACGAACGCCGCGTATCTGTCGGCGCAGCTTGCCGCGTTCGCGGACGGCAGCCGCCAGAATCCCGTCATGCAGCCGCTCTCGAAACTGCTGTCGCCGCACGAGCGCGACGCGGTATCGGCGTACTTCGCGAGCCTGCCCTCGCCGGCCGGCGTCGTGACGGCCGATGGCGCGCCGATCGACCCGGCCGACACCGGCGCGTGGCTCGCGACGCGCGGACGCTGGTCGCAGGGCCTGCCCGCATGCGCGCAATGCCACGGCCCCGGCGGCCTCGGCGTGGGCAGCGCATTTCCGCCGCTCGCGGGCCAGCCGGCCGCGTATATCGCCGGCCAGTTGAACGGCTGGAAACACGGCGCGCGCCCGCCCGGACCGATGGCGCTGATGCCGATGATCGCCGGCAAACTGTCCGACGCCGACATCGACGCGGTGGCCGCCTACTATGCGCGCGGCGGCGCAGCACAAGGAGACAAGCGATGATCGACCGCACGACGCTGATCCGCCGCACCCGCGCGGCGCTGCTCGGCGCGGCCTGGCTGCCCGCGCTCGCGTTCGCGGCGGCGCCGCAGGACGCACCGGCACCGGCTGCCGCTACAACGGCAGCCAAACCGTTCACACCGCCCGCCGAATCCGCGATTCCCGCCGACGACTTCGGCAAGACCGTGAAGCTCGGCGAGCAGATCTTCCTGCACACGCCGGAGTTCGCGGGCAAATACGTCGGCAACAAGCTGACCTGCGCGAGCTGCCACCTCGATGCGGGCCGCCGGCCGGATTCGAGCCCGATGTGGGCCGCGTACCTGCTGTATCCGGCCTACCGCGCGAAGAACGGCCACGTGAACACGTTCGCCGAGCGCCTGCAGGGGTGCTTCCGCTACAGCATGAACGGCAAGGCGCCGCCGGCCGGCGACCCGATCCTCGTCGCGCTCGAAACGTATTCGTACTGGCTCGCAAAAGGCGCGCCGGTCGGCACGAAGCTGCCGGGGCAGGGTTTCCCGAAACTGCCGCCGCCCGCGCAGAAGGCCGACTACGCGCGCGGCGCCGCCGTCTACACGCAGCATTGCGCGCTGTGCCACGGCGCGGACGGCCAGGGGCAGTCGAGCGGCGGCAAGCCGGCGTTCCCGGCGCTGTGGGGCGCACGCTCGTTCAACTGGGGCGCGGGGATGGGCGACATCCGCAACGCGGCCGGCTTCATCAAGGCCAACATGCCGCTCGGGCTCGGCGGCACGCTGACCGATCAGGAAGCGTGGGACGTCGCGACCTTCATGGACAGCCACGAACGTCCGCAAGACCCGCGCTTCACGGGCTCCGTGCAGGACACGCGCGCGAAATTCCACGATTCGCCCGACTCGATGTACGGGCTCAGCGTGAACGGCCGCGTGCTCGGCGCGCCCTGACGTTCAAACCGTTGGCACCGTTCGACCCGCCCGGCCGGTTCGGCCGGCGCGGTCACGGATGCCAGCGATACACGACGATGCTCGTGCCGTTGTAGTTGTCCTTGGTGATCACGTACTCGCCGGTCGAGCGCAGGTAGGCCCGGACGCCGTACATCGAGTCGACGTCGTTGCCGACGTCCATCGCCGACGTGTTCGAATTCGTCAGCGTGGTGACGAGCGCACCGGTGTTCAGGTCGAACACGTCGATGTTCGGCACCGTGTGGACGTAGCCGACGAACAGGTAGTGGCCGGCCGCCGCGATCGATTTCGGATTCGCGCTCGTCAGGTTGATCACGGGGTTCGGCGCGCTCGTGTTGCCGTTCTTCCAGCCGTGATAGACCTCGATGTGCCCGTTCATCGCGGTCCAGTCCCAGTTGCCCGCGAGGCCCTGCGCGAGAATCATCGTGTCGCTGTCGGCCTGGTAGATGATGCGCGTGACCGGCGCCACGCTGCTCGGCACGGGCGTCGTCACAGGCTTGCCCCACGACGGCTTGCCGGTCGCGTCGAAGCCCGTCATCGGGAAGCGGGAAATCACGTTCGAGCCGTTCAGCCCGGCCCACACGTCGCCGTTTCCGTCGATGTCGAAACCGGCCGTCACCTGCAGCGTCGTGTTGAACGGCTTGCCGGGCAGCGAGCCGGCCGGGATCGCGATATAGCCGCTCGCCGTGTTGAAGTAATAGAAGTTGAAGTTGCCCGGGTTCTGGCCCGACGCGACGAGAATCCGGTTGCCGCCGACCATCACGAGCTGGCCGAAATGCTGGCCGCGCTGATAGTCGTTCATGTCGAGGCGCGGGTCCTTCGGGTAGGTGAACGGATCGACCGTGTTCGCGACGAACGTGCCGCCCGCCCCGCCCGTGTACACGTTGTTGCCGCTGTAGAAGAAGGCGCCGTCCGTCGCCGGGTCGGGCGCGGCGATCGCTTCGAAGTTCAGCGCCTGCAGCTTCCATTGCAGCGCGCCCGTCGGGCCGTACGAATGGAGGTCGGTGCTGCCGTTGCGGCCGAGATCCCAGCCGCCGCCCCATGCGTTGTTCAGCACGTACAGGTTGCCGCCCGAATCCTTGCCGAGCGCGGCGACGCGCGTGAAGCGCTTGTCGCCGACCTGCCCCTTGATGCCGGTGGTCGTGTCGAGATACCCGCCTTGCACGCCGAACGTGCCGACCTGCATCGGCAGCCCGAGCAGCCCGCTGTAGACCTTGATGTTCATGTCGGGCCCTTCGTCGCCCACCATCAACTGGGCCATCGATGCGTCGTAGTACAGCGACGCCGGCCGCGCGCCGGCCGCCATCTGGATCGTGCTCATCGCCGTGCCGGTCGCGCTGAACTGCGCGACGACGCCCGCGCGCTTGCGCGCGACCCACAGGTTGCCGGCGGCGTCGAGCGCCAGCGCGCCCGGGCCCGATACGCCGATGTCGCGCTGCCACACGCCGTCGGTCGTATAGACCCGCACGCGGTTGCCGTAGAAGTCGCTCACGTACAGCAGGTTGCCGGCCGTCGCGAGGCCGGTGATCACGTCCGCGTACTGGATGCCCGTCCACGTGCTGACCGGGATGCGCAGGTCGCGCAGGTTCGTGCCGCGGTTGTAGCGGCCCACCGAGCCGCTGCCGAAGTTGCGGTTGTAGCCAAGCGCGACGAACAGCGACGTCGCGTTGCCGGTGATCGCGCCGCCCTGGAATTCGTCGTGGATGCCGATCGTGCCGATCGGCTGGCCGTTCTGGTACATCGCGACGCCGCCCGCGTTCTCGTCCCAGCGCGACGCCGTGTAGATCACGCCTTCGGGCGCGACCCACATCGAACGCGCGCCGTTGCCCACGTGCGCGGCCAGCGTGCCGAACGTGTTCGCGAGCCAGTCGGTCGTGTATTGCACCTGCGCGTGACTCGCGCTCGCCAGCATGGCCACGCACATTCCCAGCAACGCCGCGCGAATTTGTTTCATTGACATGAATAATGCTCCCGGACGATCGTTTGTCGACACTGTAAATCGCGGCGCATGAAATATTGGTGATTCCGGCAAAAGCGCATTCGCCGTCATCCCGAATTATTCACCCCGCGCTTTTTGCCGTCCGGCGCTTTTTCGTCAACGATGGCAAAACCCGAACGCCGCGCCGGAAAGGCCAGCCGGCAGCGCGATTTCGGCGCTTTTCCCCGGCATTTTCTTCCGGGTCACCCAATGCGAATGCGTCATTTTTTCTGATATGCCCGCATTGCTTTTTCATTCCCCGGAAATGGGCTCGATGATTACAAATCGAAATTGAAATGAAAGAGAAAAAATATTAACCGGCGCAATCGCCTTTTAGCGATTTCACGCAGCGGGCATGCCGCGATTGCGGCGAGAACGGAGGATGGGAAAAGGTGGATGCAGCGGAGAAAGCCGCGCGCCGGCCGAGCCGGCACGCGGTCGCGATCGTTCAGTTCGCGTTGTCGAGCGTCGGGCCGTCCCAGCCGTCGAGGTATTTCGGCAATGCGTCGGCGACGTCGATCACGCGGTGCCGGTAGAACAGATGCATCGTCGGTTGCAGGTCGGCGGGCAGTTGCCCGCCATGCGCACGCGCGGCCAGGCTGTTCGGCACGACGCGCATGCCGAGCCGGTTCGTCCCGAACACGATCTCGCCGCACGACGGGCACCACGTGCGCGACATCGACTTCGCCGGATGCGGGAAGGTCGCGCCGCCTTCGACGGCAACCTGTTCCGGCGGCCACGCGGTCGCGGACAGCATCGGCGTGCCGTAGAAATCACGGCAGGTCGCGCAATGGCAGTTCGCGCGCGCGGCCGGCTCGCCGCGCAGCGTGACGGTGACGGCGCCGCACAGGCAGTGCGCGGAATGCGTTCGGGTCATGTCGTCTTCTCGTAGAAAGGAGGCGACAGTATAGGAGCCAGGCGTGCGACGCGGCCCGCATCGGCTGCGGGCCGCGTCGCGATCGTTGCGTCAGAACTTCTGGCGCAACCCGAGGCTGACGATCGTCTGCGAATGCGAATCCGACGAATGGCCGTTCGCCTTGTCGGACACCGACGCGGTCGCGGCCACCGGCCGGCCGAGCGCGTCGAGCGTCATGCCCGATGCATGCTGGTACGCGCCGAGCAGGTACACGCTGGTGCGCTTCGACAGGTCGTAGACGGCGCCGAGCGTGACGTTGTGATACTGCGCGCGGTCGTCGATGCCGTCGACGTCGCTGCCGCGCGTGTAGCTGTAGCCCGCGAACAGCTGCGTCTGCGGCCGCACGTTCCAGCGCGTGAACACGCCCGCGACGTTGAACGTCGCGTGGCCCGTGAACAGCGATTGACCGCCGCTGCGGTACTGCACGTTGCTGTAGTTCACGCCGACGACGGCCGTGCCGAAGTCGTACGTCGCGCCGGTTGCGATGACCTGCTGCGACTGCGCGCTCGCATAACCCTCGTTGATCGACGAGTTGAACAGGCCGTCGTCGGTGCTCTGCCACTTGCCCGTCGTCGGGTCGGTCACGCCCGTCTTGCTGTTGTCCGAGCGCTCGTAGCCGACGCCGACGCGCAGCGGCCCCGCCGCGTAGGCCGCGCCGACGCTCCACGTATTGCGCTGCTTCATGCTGCCCGGCTGGCCGCCGAAGCCGTACAGCGCGCCGAACGTGAAGCCCGAATAGTTGGCGCTCGTGTACTTGATCGAGCTGTCGACCCGTGCGGTCTGGTCGAGGTCGTCGATGTCGCCCGGGTGCGCGCCGAATCCGCCGATGAACGACGACGGGCCGACCGGGCTCACGAAATCGTCGAGCGACGTGTACTGGCGGCCGAGCGTGATCGTGCCGTAGCGGTCGCTGCCGACGCCGACGAACGCCTGCCGGCCGAACTGGCGGCCGCCCTGGCCCGACGTGCCGTTGGTGATGTCGAAGCCGTTCTCGAGGACGAACAGCGCGCGCATCCCGCCGCCGAGATCCTCGGAACCCTTGATGCCCCAGCGGCTGCCGGACAGGTTGCCGGTCGTGAGCCCGACACTCGAATGCCCGGTGTACGCGCCGGCCGAGCCGACCCGTTCGTTGCTGCGATAGGTCACGCCCGCATCGACGATGCCGTACAGCGTGACGGAGCTTTGCGCGGATGCGATACCCGCGAGCGAGAGCAGCAGCGGCGCTGCGATCAGTTGCTTGTTCATGATTGTCGTGTCTCCGGGCGGTGAACCCGTTGTTCTATGCGAGTAGCGCGTGCGGCGGCGAGCGCCGCCGGCCGTGCGGGTCCGGCGGCATCCACACGCGGGAACGCGCGCATGCGACGGGCGCGCGCGGCGTCGCGGCGGGCAAGCCCGCTGCGGCCGCCATGGTAGTTGGAACCGGTACCAACCGAAAGTGGAAGAATGAAAACAGTTTCTTGCGAAATCCGAGATAGTCGACTGCGCGGCCGGGCGCGCGGCATCCACGCCTGTACAGCGGGGGGGCACGCCCCCGATAATCGAACGCACGTCGCCCATCGGGAGTGCCTTCATGCAAGAAACGACCCTGCTGATCTTCGCCGCCGTCGCATTCGTCGGCATCGCGACACCCGGCCCGACCGTGCTGCTCGCGCTGACCAACGGCTCGCGCTACGGCGTGCGCCGTGCGGCCTGGGGCTTCGCGGGCGCGATGCTGTCCGATTTCGTGCTGATCGTCGCGGTCGCGCTCGGCCTCGGCGCGCTGCTGATGGCGTCGGCGTTCTGGTTCTCGGTGGTCAAATGGCTCGGCGCCGCGTATCTCGCGTACGTCGGCATCAGGCTGCTGACGTCGAAGGGTTCGCTCGACGTCGCCGCCGCGCACGGCGACGCGGCGTCCGAGCGCAACGCATCGATCTTCGCGAAAAGCTTCCTGACCGCGGTGACGAACCCGAAGGGTTATCTGTTCTTCTCCGCGTTCCTGCCGCAGTTCCTCGATCCGTCCGCGCCGCTCGCGCCGCAATACGTCGCGCTCGCGGTCACGTTCGCGCTGCTCGACGGCGTCGTGATGTCCGGCTACGCGCTGCTCGGCGCACGCGCGGTGCGGCTGCTGAAGCGCTCGGGCGCGCTGTGGCTCGAACGCACGTGCGGCGCGATGCTGCTCGCGCTCGCCGGTTCGCTCGCGTTGTACCGGCGTCATGCCGCGTAGGGGCGGGTTCGGATGAGAATCGACGCGCCGCCCCGCTCCGGCCTCTCCGCCCTGTCGCTCCGCCAGCTCGAACGCGCGGATCTCGACGCGTGGTACGCGTACCTGTCGAACCCCGACGTGATCCGCCACACGAGCTGGAACCTGCGCTCGCGCGACGATCTGCTGCCGCTGTTCGACGGCATCGAATCGGCCCATCCGGAGTCGATCCGGCGTCTCGCGATCGTCGACACCGCATCGGGCGTGCTCGCCGGTACGATCGGGCTGCATACGGTGTCCACCGTGAACCGCTCGGCGGAAATCGCCTACGATCTCGCCCCGTCGCACTGGGGGCGCGGGATCGCGAGCGCGCTGTGCGCGTCCGTCACCGCGTGGGCCTTCGCGGAAGGCGGGTTCATGCGCCTTCAGGGCATCGTGCTGACCAGCAACGTCGGCTCCGCACGCGTGCTGCAAAAGTGCGGCTACCGCTACGAAGGATTGCTGCGCGCGTACCGGATGGTGCGCGGCACGCCAGGCGATTTCGCGATGTACGCGCGTCTCGCCACCGACTGACGCGCGACGCGCGCCGCCATTGGACGGCCCTCACCGAATTGGCGACAATCGCCGTTCCCCTCCTCGACGCTCCGCCATGAAAATCGCCGCGCTATCCGACATCCACGGCAACCTTGCCGCGCTCGACGCGGTGCTCGACGACGTCCGCCGCCGCGGCGCCGACGTGATCGTCAATCTCGGCGACATCGTGTCGGGCGCGCTTCATCCGGCCGAGACGGCCGACCGCCTGATCGCGCTCGACCTGCCGACCGTCAAGGGCAATCACGAGCGGCAACTGCTCACCGGCGAGCGCGAATCGATGCGGCTGTCGGATCGCTGGGCGCACGACACGCTGCGCACCGACCATCTCGACTGGATCGCCGCGCTGCCCGAACGCATGACGCTCGATCGCGACGTGCTGATGGTGCACGGCACGCCCGCCAGCGATCTCGTCTATTTCCTCGAAACGGTCACGCCGGAAGGCTGCCGCGCGGCCACGCCCGATGAAATCGCGCAGCGCGCGGGCGACGAACCGGCGTCGCTGATCCTGTGCGGGCACACGCACGTGCCGCGCACGGCGAAGCTCGACGACGGCCGGCTGATCGTCAACCCGGGCAGCGTCGGGCTGCAGGCGTACACCGACGACCTGCCGCATCCGCACCGCATCGAGACGGGCTCGCCGCATGCGCGCTACGCGATGGTGTCGCGCACGGCGTCGGGCTGGAACGTCGAATTCCACGCGGTCGAATACGACTGGCACACGGCCGCCGCAACGGCCGCTTCGCGCGGCCGCGACGACTGGACCGTCGCGCTGCGCACCGGCCGGTGCTGACGCGCCGGCTCGCCACGCCCCGACTTCATTCAACGGAAAACGCCCGAGACATGCCCGTTCCGTCGCAACTGCTCTTCCTGCCCGGCGCGTCGGGCAGCACCGCCTTCTGGCAACCGCTGGCCAGCCGGCTGACGCATCCGGCCGAGCGGCGGATCGTCGGTTATCCGGGCTTCGGCGACACGCCGCGCGATCCGTCCGTCGACGATTTCGACAGCCTCGTGCGCCATGTGCTCGATACGATCGACCGGCCCACCGCCGTGATCGCGCAATCGATGGGCGGCGTGATCGCGATGCGCGCGGCGCTCGACAAGCCGGATCTCGTCACGCATCTGGTGCTGACGGTCACGTCCGGCGGACTCGACATGGCAGGGCTCGGCGCACAGGACTGGCGCACCGGTTTCGCGGAAGCGAACCCGCAGTTGCCCGACTGGTTCATGACGTTTCGCGCCGATCTGTCGCAAGACATCGGCCGTATCACGCAGCCGGCGCTGCTGCTGTGGGGCGACGACGATCCGGTCAGCCCCGTCGCGGCCGGCCGGCGCCTGCTCGAACGGCTGCCCGATGCGCGGCTGCACGTCGTGCCGGGCGGCCGGCACGATCTCGCGGCCGTGCATGCGCACACGCTCGCGCCGCTCGTCGACGCGCATCTGCAGCGCACGTAACGCCGCCCGCTTCAGCCTGAACCCGACGATGCGGCGCGTTCGCGCCGCGTCGCGTCACCCTGCGTTCCTCAGCGTCAGCCGCGCCTCGATCCCGCCGCCATCCGGCCGGTTGTTCAGCGTGAGCGTGCCGCCCATCGCGAGCGCGAGCTGCCGCGCGATCGCGAGGCCGAGCCCCGTGCCGCCCGTCTCGCGATTGCGCGACGTCTCCACGCGCCGGAACGGCTCGAACACCGCGTCGAGCTGATCGTCCGGAATGCCGGGCCCGCGGTCGAGCACGGCGATCACCGCGCCGCCATCCGGCGCGGCGTGCACGTCGATCTCGGCCGCGCCCGCGAACTTCAGCGCGTTGTCGACGAGGTTGCCGACGATGCGGCGCAGCGCCTTCGGCCGCGTGACGAGCGCGAGCGGCGCGCGGCTGTGCAGCGCGACGTCCTGCCCCGCATCGGTGTAGTCGCACACGATGCTGTCGAGCAGCGCATCGAGATCGATGCGGCGCGCGGCTTCCTCGGTGCCATGCAGCGTCCGCGCGTACGCGACGCCCTCCTTCACCAGATGCTCCATCTCGAGCAGGTCCTGGCGCAGCTTCGCGCCCTGCGCGTCGTCGTCCATCACGTCGACGCGCAGCCGCATCCGCGTGATCGGCGTCTGCAGGTCGTGCGAGATCGACGCGAGGATCTGCATGCGTTCGGCCATGTACTGCGCGATGCGGTCCTGCATCGCGTTGAACGCGCGCGCCGCGCGCGCAACCTCGGACGGGCCGCCCTCGTTCAGGCGCTCGCCCTTCAGGTCGGGGCCGAGCGCGTCGGCGGCCTGCGCGAGCTGCTTGAGCGGCCGCGTCGCGAGCCGCACCGCGAGCCAGCAGCACGCGGCCAGCACCGCGAGCTGCAACGCGAGCACGACCGGCAGCCAGCCCGACAGCGGCACCGTCGACATCGGATGGATGTCGATCGTCAGCGGCGAGCCGTCGGTCAGGCGCAGATGCACCTGCAGATGTTCGCGATCGCCGGGGATCGCGTTCGCGGTCAGCGGGTATTCGCCGCCGATGCCGTCCGAGATCGACCGCTCGACGCGCGCCGACAGCCGCGCCTCCGGCGGCGTGCCGGTCTCGCCGGGCCCGAGGATGAACGCGTAGCTGCGCCGCGCGAGCCGCGGCAGCCACGCGGCGCGTTCGGTCGGCGGCAGGTGATCGAGCAGCGCGACCGAGCTTGCGACCTCGCGCTCGATGTAGCCCATCATCAGGTTGGTGGTCGCCTGGTCGCGCTCGGTCACGGTGAGCCAGAACGACAGCGTCTGCGCGAGCGCAAGGCCCACGCACAGGATCAGCGCGAGCCGCGCGAACAGCGAGCGCGGCCAGTGCCACGGCATGCGCGCGCTCATGGCGTACCGTCGATGGCAGTCACGGCCGACGAGAACACATAGCCCTCGTTGCGCAGCGTCTTGATGTAGCGCGGTTCGCGCGCGCCGTCGCGCAGCCGCTGGCGCAACCGGCTCACGAGCAGGTCGATCGACCGGTCGAACGGGTCGGACTGCCGCCCCTGCGTGAGGTTGAGCAGCTGGTCGCGCGTCAGCACGCGCTGCGGATGATCGAGGAACACGCGCAGCAGCCGGTATTCAGCGCCGCTCAGCGCGACCAGCGTCCCTTCGGCGTCGAGCAGGTGGCGCCCCGTCGTGTCGAGCCGCCATTCGCCGAACGCGAGCAGCTCGGCCGTTTCCGTCACCTGCATGCCGGGCGGCAGCATCCGCGCGCGGCGCAGCACCGAGCGAATCCGCGCGAGCAGTTCGCGCACCGCGAACGGTTTGGCCAGGTAATCGTCGGCGCCCATCTCGAGGCCGATGATGCGGTCGGTTTCCTCGCCGCGTGCGGTCAGCATCAGCACGGGCACCGTGCGGAACTTGCCGGCGCGCAGGTCGCGGCACAGCGTGAGGCCGTCCTCGCCCGGCAGCATCAGGTCGAGCACGATCAGGTCGGGCGCGCCGTCGTCCAGTACGTTGCGCATCTCGCGGCCATTCGCGGCCAGCGACACGCGCATGCCGTTCTTCTCCAGATAGTCCGCAATCAGTTCGCGGATGGCGCGATCGTCGTCGACGATCAGCACGTGGTCGATCTTGTCCATGAGTCGGGGTCGGTGTGGGTGGGTTCGGGCTGGCGATGTCCGCTGTTATACCGCACGACGGGCACGCGTTTGTATCCCAATGTATCGCGCCGCCGTGACGACACACAACATTGCACACGCGCGTCTCGCCGGACACATCGCAGATACGTCGGCGCGGCTCAATGAGGCCTGTCGAAACCCGTCGGCCGCCGCGCCCGAGCGGCGGCCTCCCGATCAGGAGAACGCCATGCTGACCCGACTCAAGACCGCCGCCCTCGTCATCGCCCTCGCCGCCACGGCCGGGCTCGCCGCCTTCGCCGGCACCCGCGACGACGCGGGCATGCAGACGTCGCTGGCCGGCACGCCCGCGCCCGACTTCACGGGCATCGACCGCTGGCACAACAGCGCGCCGCTGACGCTCGGCCAGTTGCGCGGCAAGGTCGTGCTCGTCGATTTCTGGACGTACTCGTGCATCAACTGCATTCACACGATTCCGTACGTGAAGGACTGGGACCGGAAGTATCGCGACCAGGGGCTCGTCGTGGTCGGCGTGCATACGCCCGAATATCCGTTCGAACGCGATGCGGGCAATGTCCGCGATGCGATCAAGCGCTTCGGCATCCAGTATCCGGTCGCGCAGGACAACCGCTACGACACGTGGCGCGCGTACGGGAACCAGTACTGGCCCGCGCTGTACCTGATCGATGCGAGCGGGAAGGTCGTCTATACGCGCTACGGCGAAGGCGGCTACGACAAGACCGAGGCGGCGATTCGCAGTGCGCTCGCGCAGGCGGGGGACACGGCGAAGGGCGCGACGCGCACGCAGTAACGGGCCGGCGCGCGGGCGCGTGCCGGCGCTCGCGCGGGTCTTGCCCGTTGATTCGTATGCTTACTCGCGCTTCGCGTCGGCCTCGGCGAGCATCGCTTCGCCGATCTTGACGTTCCCTTCCGCGATCAGCCCGTCGCCCGCCCCGCGAATATCCTCCACCGCCTTGTTCTGCCCGAGCTTGCGCTTGCCGACGAGCCGCGTGATCTCGATCTGCAGCCCGACGATCGACTGCAGCATCATGTCGAGATAATCCGTCGGCGCATCGCCCATCTTCCACGGCACCGGCTGCGACGCCTCGTGCGTGCGCGTCAGCCGCGCGACCACGCCGCGCGCGAACTTCTCGTCGTCGCGCACCGTGATGCGGCCGAACGCATGCACGACCACGTAGTTCCACGTCGGCACCTGCCGGTGCGCCGCGTGCTTGCTCGGGTACCAGTTCGGCGAGATGTACGCGTCGCCGGCGCGGAAGATCACGAGCACCTCGTCGCCGTTCGCCACCTCCTGCCAGATCGGATTCGCGCGCGCGACGTGCGCGTGCAGTTCGCCGAGCGCGCCTTCGCCCGGCAGCAGCTCGAACGGAATGTGGTTCGCGTCGAGCCCGTTCTTCCCGTGCGTGATCAGGCTGCCGAACGGGTGCTGCACGATCAGCTCGTGCAGCACTTCGGGGCGGGATTCGTCGAAATGGGCAGGGACGTACATGTCGGCTCCACGGTCGTGCGGGGTTCGGAAAAAGCGCGGGCCCGGGGCCCGTCATCCGCCGATTGTGACCGCAAACTGGTTTATGCTGTAGAGCCGGTTTGGAACAATTTCAGCAGACCAGAATCATGGCAAGAACGGCCCGGATCGTCGAAATCCCGTCGCTCGGCGCGCTCGACCGCGCCGCCGGCGACCTGAGCCGCCAGCTCGCGCAGGCGTTGCGCGAAGCCGTGCGCCGCGGCGACGTCCGCGCGGGCGACACGCTGCCGTCCACGCGGCTGCTCGCGGCGGCGCTGCAGGTTGCGCGCGGCACCGTCGTCGATGCGTATGCGCAGCTCATCGCCGAAGGCTTTCTCGAATCGCGCGGCGGCGCGGGCACGCGGGTCGCGAACGCGCTCGCGGAACCGCCGCCCGTCGAAGAACCGCCCGTCGCCCGCAAACGCGCGGCGCACGCCGGGCTGCCCGAACCCGCCGCCACCTTCGCGCAAATCGCCCGCGAATTCCGGCCGCTGCCGGCCATGCCGTTCGCGATCTCCGTGCCGGTCGGCCTCACCGCGCCCGACGACATCTGGCGCCGGCTCGGCAACCGCCTGCGCGCACGCGGCGCCGGCGCGCCGTCCGGTTATGCCGATCCGCAGGGCGCGCTGCCGCTGCGCGAAGCGATCGCCGATTACGTGCGCCGGTCGCGCTCGGTGCGCTGCCATGCCGACCAGGTCGTGATCACGAGCGGCACGCAGCAGGGGCTGCACCTCGCGAGCCAGGTGCTGCTCGGCGCGGACGATCAGGCGTGGGTCGAGAATCCGGCCTATCGCGGCATCACCGCGCTGCTCGAAAGCACCGGGCGGCGCGACGCGATGGTGCGCGTGCCGGTCGACGCCGACGGCATCGACGTCGAAGCCGGCATCCGCATCGCGCCGCACGCGCGCGCCGCGTTCGTCACGCCGTCGCACCAGTACCCGCTCGGCATGCCGATGAGCATGGCGCGACGCAACGCGCTGCTCGCATGGGCACGCGCGCAGCGCGCCTGGGTGATCGAGGACGATTACGACAGCGAGCTGCGCTACGAAGGTTATCCGTTCCCGTCGCTGCAGGGGCTCGACCCCGACCGCGTGATCTACCTCGGCACGTTCAGCAAGATCCTGTTTCCGTCGCTGCGGCTCGGCTACGTGATCGCGCCCGGCGATCTCGTGCCCGCGTTCTGCGGCGCGCGCGTGCTGATGGACCGCCATGCGCCGACCGCCGACCAGCACGTGCTGGCCGCGTTCATCGCGGAAGGCCATCTCGATCGCCATATTCGCCGCGTGCGCGGCGTGTATGCGGAACAGCGCGCGCTGCTGATCGACACGCTCGGCGCGCGGCTGCCGCGCGAGCTCGCATGGGTGCAGCCGGGCGACCAGGGGATGCACGTCGTGCTGTGGCTCGCGCCAGACATCGACGATCTCGACGTGGTCGCGCGCGCGGCGCAAGCCGGCGTCGCGGTACGCGCGGTGTCGCCGATGTTCGCGCCGGGCACGGCCCGCCCGGGGCTCGTGCTCGGCTTCGGCGGATTCGGCCGCGCGCAGATGGAAGCCGCCGCGCAGCGGCTCGCGGACGTAGTCGCATCGTCCGGACATTCGTCGGGAGAATCGCGGCCGTTTGCACCGCAAAAGGTTGTCCGCGGGCAACAAACGTAATTGTCTGTAAATCCTGCAAGCAAAACGCCGTTTCGACCGCCGGCACGCGTGCGCCGTTTGCTAGGATCGCGCCTCTTCCGTCCACGCCCCTGCCGCCGTGAATCGCTTCGTGCCGTTTCTTCGAGACTCGTGGACCCGCTGCCGCACCCGCCTCGCGCCGCTCGCCGCCGCCTGCCGCGCGCGCGCCCGCGCACTGTGCGCCGGCGTGCTGCATCGCCTGCGTCATCCGACGCGGCGCGGCGTGGCGCTGACGCTCGCCGCGATACCGGTGCTCGGCCTGCTGGTGCTGCTCGCGTTCATCCCGTTCACGCCGAGCATCGGCGACATCCGCAAGGCGCGCATCGACCGCCCCGCGCGCGTGCTGTCGGCCGACGGCCAGGTGATCGCCGAATTCCGGCCGGTCAACCGCGAATGGGTGCCGCTCAAGCAGATCTCGCCGCACATGGTCGACGCGCTGATCGCGACCGAGGACCATCGCTTCTACGACCATCACGGCATCGACTGGCGCCGCACGCTCGCGGCCGGGCTGCACACGTTCTCGGGCAGCCGCCAGGGCGGCTCGACGATCACGCAGCAGCTCGCGCGCAACCTGTACCCGGACGAGGTCGGCCGCGCGCCGACGCTCACGCGCAAGGTGAAGGAGCTGATCACCGCCTTCAAGATCGAGACGGTCTACAGCAAGAACGAAATTCTCGAGACCTACCTGAACACCGTGCCGTTCCTGTACAACGCGTACGGCGTCGAAATGGCCGCGCGCACCTACTTCGGCAAATCGGCGAACCAGCTCGACATCGTCGAAAGCGCGACGCTCGTCGGGATGCTGAAGGGCAACAGCTACTACAACCCGGTGCTGAACCCGGAGCGCGCGGTACAGCGGCGCAACATCGTGCTCGGCCGGATGGCGCAGATGGGCATGCTGACGCCGCAGCAGCTCGCAAAACTGCAGCGCCGGCCGCTGCGCGTCGACTTCGAGCCGCAGACCGCGCAGCCCGGGCCGGCCCCGCACTTCGCAGTGCAGCTGCGCAAGTGGCTGATCGCGTGGGCCGACCGCAACAACTACGATCTCTACTCGGACGGCCTCGTCGTGCGCACGACGCTCGATGCGCAGTTGCAGGACATGGCGACGCAGGCGCTGACCCGGCAGACCGACCAGTTGCAGGCGATTGCCGACAGCGTATGGCGCGGCCCGTCCGGCTGCGGGTTGCGCAACGACCTGTTCCGCGGCTTCATCCGCCAGACGCCCGACTATCGCGAGGCCCGCGACGCCGGGCTCGCCGATGTCGCCGCGCTGAAGCAGCTCGGCGCGAACCGCGCGTTCATGCGCGCGCTGTGCGAGCGCAAGACGCAGGTGCAGGCCGGCTTCGTCGCGATCGATCCGCGCAACGGTGCGATCCGCGCGTGGGTCGGCAGCCCCGATTTCGGCAGCGAGCCGTTCGATCACGTCGCGCAGGCGCGGCGCCAGCCGGGCTCGACGTTCAAGCCGTTCGTCTATGGCGCCGCGTTCGCGGACGGCATGCGGCCGGGCGATACGTTCATCGACCGCCCCGTCGCGATTCCGATCGACGGTCGTGCGATCTGGCGCCCGACCGATGCGGAGCCGCCGACGGACGAGCCGATGACGCTGCGCGACGCGCTCGCGCTGTCGCGCAATCGCATCACCGCGCAGGTGATGCAGCGTGAAGGCGCGGCGAAGGTCGCGCAGCTCGCGCGCGCGATGGGCGTGCGCGACAGTCCGCTCGATGCGGTGCCGTCGCTCGCGCTCGGCACGAGCCCGGTCACGCTGAAGGAGATGGTGTCCGCATACGGGACGATCGCGAATCGCGGCGTGTACGTCGCGCCGCAGATGATCACGCGCATCGAGGATCGCGACGGCAAGGTGCTCGCCGCGTTCGGCAGCGCGCCGCCCGAACGCGCGCTGCCGGTGGCCGCCGCGCAAACGCTCGTCGACGTGATGCGCGACGTCGTCGATCGCGGCACCGGCGCCGACATCCGCTCGCGCTACGGCATCCGTATCGACGTCGCCGGCAAGACGGGTACGACGCAGGACAACGCGGACGGCTGGTTCATCCTGATGCATCCGCAACTCGTGGCCGGCGCGTGGGTCGGTTTCGACGACGGCAGCGTGACGCTGCGCAGCGACTACTGGGGTGCGGGCGCGCACAGCGCGTTGCCGATCGTCGGCTCGTTCTACGATGCGGCGCTGCGCGCGGGTGCGATCGATCCGCGCGCGCAGTTCTCGCCCGACTTCCGGCCGCGCAGCGCGCCGGCGCCGAGACGGCGCCCGCAGCATTCCGGCCTGTTTGACTGGTTGAGGTTTTTCCGCTGATCGCCGCGCCGGCAGGCAACGCCGGCCGGCATGACGGCTGCCCGTTTCATCGTCACGTCGACGAGACCGACCTTCCCGGCGCGTTCCGCCCGGAACGCGCCGCGCTCCGGCGACCGGTCGAGCGACGTGCATTCGGGCCACGCGCGCCACTGCCCGTCGCGGCCGAGCAGCCCCCGGTGCTCGCCCTCGATTGCCCATCGAAAGGGTCGCCCTCGTCGTCGTTGCTGTCGGTTTCGTCGTTTCAGCCGTGAACGGGCAGGATGCCCGCGCCGTGCTATTCCCAGTCCACGCCCCAGATATCGATCACATGCCGCGAGTCGAACGCGACGCGCATGCCCGGTGCGATGTCGTCCGTACAACGGGGCTGGTTGTCGAGCTCGCCGATCCAGTGCCCGGCGGCGCGCTCGATCACGCAAACCCACATGCGTTCGACGTTGACCTGGGTGTGTCCGTGCTCATCGACGGTCGAGATGCGGAAGATCAGCTTGACGAGCGCATCGGCCTCGACCGCGTCGCGCTGCGCGCGCGAAGGCAGATGAAACGTATCGGGATGCTCGGCGGCGATCGCGTCCGCATCGTCGAGTTCCCAGCCGTCGGTATCCATCCGTGCGAGTGTCGTCATGCTCTTCGTCCTGTAGCCTGAACGGCGCGGCCGGGCATGCCCGATTGTGCCGCGATCGAAGCGCCATACTAGCGCAGCAGCGTGTCGAATTAGTCCACCCGGACGAAGCGGGCCCGCCACGCGCCGCGCACCATCTCCGTGATCGTCCATCGATGACGGAGGCTCCATGACCCCAAGCGCAGTCGACATCGCGAACCTGCTGTATCTCTACGCGGAGCGGCTCGATGCCGGCGACCTGCCGGGCGTCGCCGAGCTGTTCCGGCATGCGCGCATCAAGACGAAGGAAGGCGCGCCGACGATCGGCGCGGAAGAATTGCTCGCGCTGTTCAGCGCGAGCGTGAAGCGTTACGCGTGCGGCACGCCGCGCACGAAGCATGTCGTCACCAATCCGATCATCGAGATCGATGAGGCCACGCATCGCGCGACGGCGCGCTCGAACTACACGGTGCTGCAGTCAGTCGACGGCCTCGCGCTGCAGCCGATCGCCGCGGGCCGCTATCACGATGCGTTCGAACGCGTCGACGGCGTGTGGCGCTTTTCATTCCGCGACTACACGCTGTTCGATTTCGCGGGCGACCTGAGCCGCCATCTGAATCCGATTCCGAACGAGCCATCGGCCGGCTGACGCGCCGGCCGACGTAAAACACGTGCGGTCAGCTCGCAGCGAGCGTGCCAGCCAGCGCGTCGAACTCCGGCGCCCACGCGGCACGCCATGCGGCCTTCGTCGCGTCGTCCACCCACGCGCCGTCGATCCCGTTCAGCATGAACTGCTTCAGCTCGGCGATCGTGAAGCCGAAGTGGCTGAACATCAGCTCCCACGCCTCGCTCGGATTGACCTTGTGCAGCGTCGGATCGTCGGTGTTCGGATGGATCTTCAGCCCGAGGCCCGGCATCTTGCGCATCGGATGCAGTTCCGCCCATTGCTCCGGCGGCAGTGTGCGCAGGTAATACGAATTCGTCGGCACGACCGTGAAGACGATCCCGCGCTCCGCATAACGCGCGCACAGCTCCGGGTTGTCGACGATCGTATAGCCGTGATCGACGCGATCGACCTGCAGCAGATCGACGGCCGTCTCGACGTTGCGCCACGGCATCCCGAACTCGCCCGCATGCGCGGTCGTGCGGAAGCCCGCCGCGCGCGCGTTGCGATACGCCTTCCAGAACAGCTCGGGCGGCCGGTCGTTCTCGCGATAGTCGATGCCGAGCCCCGCGACTTCGTCCGCGCGGTTCGCCTTCATCCATTCGACGATCGCAACCGCCTCGTCGGGGTCCTGCTCGCGGTCGATGCTCGGAATCAGGCGCGCGCCGATCCCGAAGTCGCGCGCGGCGTCGCGAATCGCCGTCACGATCGCGGCCTGCGCGTCCGCATACGCGATACCCGACACACGCACCGTACCGGTCGGATTCCAGAAGAATTCCGCATGCCGAACGTTATGCGCGGCCGCATCTTCGAGGTACTCGTATGCGATCCGCCGCAGGTCGTCAGGCTGCGTGAGCAGATACTTGTCGAGCGCGCGCAGCACGTGCAGCACGCCGACCGGCTTCTCGCCGCGCGCGTAGAACGCGTCGATCTCCGCACGCTCGATCGGCGCGCCGCTGCGCTCCGCGAGCGCGACGAACGTGTCGTGCCGCACCGCGCCGAGCAGGTGGCAATGCAACTCGACTTTCGGCAGCGCGCGGAAGAAGGCCCGATGGGCCGGCGTGATGTCGATGCCCGTGCGCGCGGCCGGGACGTTGCCTGGTGTTCCCTTCATGTCGATCTCTTTGGGTAGTGCAGTTGCATCGTGAAAGCCGTCTCTCAGTGCGGCTTCACGACGGTCCAGAAGTAATAGCCGAGCGGAATCGCGAGCACGACGAGCCCCCACGACACGTCGCGCCAGCGGCCGGCCAGCAGCTTGACGAGCACGTAGCACAGCAGCCCGCCGGCAATGCCGGTGCCGAAACTGTTCGACATCAGCGTGAGCAGCACCATCGACATCACGGGCAGCGCATCGGTGAAATCGTCGAAATGCGTATGACGGATCGTCGCGAACATCGACAGCCCGATCAGGATCAGCGCCGGTGCGGTGGCCTCCTTCGGGATCGCGAGCGCGACCGGCACGAACAGCAGCATCGCGGCGAACAGCACGGCTGCGGCCAGCGACGACAACCCGCTGCGCCCGCCCGCCTCGACGCCTGCCGCCGATTCGATCAGCGCGGTCAGCGCGGGGATGCCGAACACGGGCCCGATCGTCGCGGCGAGCGAGTCGACGAGGAACGGCCGGTTGATGTTCGGCAGGTTGCCTTGCTCGTCGAGCAGGTTCGCCTTCGCGCCGACCGCGAGCGCGGTGCCGAGCGTCGAGAAGAACTCCGCCGCGAAGAACGCGAACAGGTACGGCGCGGCGGCGAGGCTCAGCGCGCTGCCGATGTCGAGCTTGAACGCGATCGGCGCGATGCTGTGCGGCAGCGACACGAACGACGCGGGCAGGTGCGTGACGCCGAGCGGCACGCCGGCTGCAGCCGCGGCGAGGATCGCGATCAGGATCGCACCGGGCACCTTGCGCGCCTGCAGCACGATCGCGACCGCGAGACCGATCAGCGCGACAAGCGCGCCCGGCCGCGAGAAATCGCCGAGCGCGAACGCGTTGGTTTTCGCGTTCGCGACGACCATCCCCGCATTGCGCAGCCCGAGCATCGTGACGAACAACCCGATCGACGCGCCGAGCCCGAGCTTGATCTGCACCGGAATCAGCTTCATCACGACGCCGCGTGCGCCGAGAATCGTCAGCAGAAAGAACAGCACGCCCGACACGCAGGCGATGCCGAGGCCCGTCTGCCAGCCGACGTGCTCCGTCGTCGCGAGCGTCACGCCGATGATGACCGAGCCGCCGATGCCGGGGCCGACGAGGAACGGCAGGTTCGCGTAGAGCCCCATCAGCGTGGTGAAGAGCACGAACACGATGATCGTCGCGGTCGTCGCCGCGCCGCGCTCCATGCCGCCGGTGGCAAGCAGCGACGGGATCACGACGAGCAGGTACGCGGCCGCGAGAAACGACGTGACGCCCGCGATCGTCTCGGTGCGCACGCTCGTGCCGCGCGCGGCGAGCGCGAAGCGGCGTTCGAGCCAGTTGGCCGGCTTGCGCGCCGGCATCGTGTCAGTCGCTGACATGGTGGTTCTCCTGTGATACCGATTATTGTCCTGTGTCGGTTCGCGCGGCGCGGTCTTATACTGCCGCGTACCGCACCCCGACCGCTAATTCCCGATGTCGTCCGACCGTTCGTCGCTGCTGCCCGCGCTCACGCTGCGGCAAGTCCAGCACTTCGTCGTGCTCGCGCATGCCCGCAGCTTCACGCAGGCCGCACAGGCGCTGTCGCTCACGCAGCCCGCGCTCACCGCGTCGATCCGCCAGATCGAGTTCCTGCTCGGCGGGCGCCTGTTCGCGCGCTCCGCGCACCGGCTCACGCTGACTTCCGCCGGCGAGGCCGTGCTGCCGCTCGCCGAACGCCTGCTCAACCAGGCGCGCGGCACCTTCGACGACATGACGCGCCTCATCGGCGAACGCATCCAGACCGTACGGATCGCCTTCATCCCGTCGGTCGCGGGCCGCCTGCTGCCCGCGCTCAACGCGCTGCGCGGCACGCACCCGACGCTGCGCTTCACGCTCACCGACCTGCCGAACAGTGCGCTCGTCGAGGCCGTGCGCGACAGCGTCGCGGATCTCGGCATCGGCGTGCGCGAACCGGACAGCGACGACGGCACGCTGCGCTACCAGCAGCTCTTCGAGGACGAGATCGTGATCGTCGTGCGGCATGACGATCCGCTCGCGGGCGCGAAGAGCGTCACGTGGGCGAAGCTCGTCGATCGCGAACTCGCGGTGTTCGTGCGCGGCAGCGTCAGCGAATCGCTGCATCGCACCGGCGGCGCCGAGAAGCTGCGCCTGAACGTCACGTACCGGATGGAATACACCGAGCCGCTTTACGCGCTCGCGCGCAACGGTCTCGCGACGGTCGTGCTGCCGAGCCTCTACACGATGCATCTGCACGATCCCGAGCTCGTCGCGCTGCGCGTCGAGAAACCGCGCGTCACGCGCGCGATCTCGCTGATCTCGCTCGCCGGCGACGATCGCGGCCCGCACGTGCGCACCTGCCGCGAGTGGATCGCGAAGCACATCTGATTCCTCGTTTCGCGCGCGGCCGCCCGTTCGGTCGTTCGTACGTTCAGGGCAGCTTCGCGATGCGCTCGACGAGCGTCGCGTAAAAGCGGTCCGCGTCGACCTCGTTGATCCACGTCGCGTTCGCCGCGCGGCCGCTGCGCCCGTTCCAGTCGACGATCGTTTCGCCGAGCGTCCACTGCCCGGTCGTCTCGACCACCACGTTCACCTTGCGCCCGCCGAACAGCGTCGGATCGACGAGATAACCGACCGCCGTCGGGTCGTACATCGGTGCGTCCTCTACACCTCGCCGCTTCTTGTTGTACGCGAGCTCGGCCGTCATGATGTCCGCGACGATCGCGCCGCAGCGATTGCCGAGCGCACGGAACGGCGCCACGCGCGCCGGGGTGATCGGCGCCTTCACCGCGACGTCGCGCGGCAGCACGACGATCGGCACGCCGCTGCCGAACACCACGTCGGCCGCCTGCGGATCGACGTAGATGTTGAACTCGGCGGCCGGCGTGATGTTGCCGCGCTCGAAAAACGCGCCGCCCATCAGCACGATTTCGCGCAGCGCGCCGCGAATCTGCGGCGCTTCGACCAGCGCGGTCGCGATGTTCGTCAGCGGGCCGAGCGCGCACAGCGTCACGCTGTTCGGCGCTGCGCGACTCAACGTATCGACGAGGTACGACACCGCGTGCCCGGCAGCGAGCGGCGCACGCGGCTCGTGCAACTCGACGCCTTCGAGCCCCGTCTTGCCGTGCACGTTCGCGGCCGTCACGAGTTCGCGCACGAGCGGACGCGGGCAGCCTGCGTAGACGGGCAGCGTCTTCGTGCGGCCGGCCCAGTCGCGGATGATCCGCGCATTGCGTTCGGTGAGGTCGAGCGGCACGTTGCCCGCAACCGCGGTCAGCGCGCGCACGTCGAGCCGGTCCTGCGCGCCGAGCGCGAACAGGATCGCGATGGCGTCGTCCTGGCCGGGGTCGGTGTCGATGATGACCGTGCGGCGCGCGGCGTCGCCGCCGGCCGCGAATGCGCCGCTTTCCGGCAACAGCGCGGTGCCGGCCAGCGCGGCGGACAGCTTCAGGAAGGTGCGGCGGGATGCGATCGGATGGGTCATCGTTGTTCTCTCGGGAAAACGCCGGGCCGCCTCGAGTTTGCCTGCCCCCGTCGGGGGGCCTGGCGCGAAGCGGCAGGTTCGGGGGCGCTCAAAATACGTGCCGGACGCCGAGCGTCGCCATCATCTGGCGCGTGTTGGTCGAGCGCGCGTACGCGAAGATCTGCGCGTGGTCCGCGTCGCCGGCCGCCTGTTGCGCGATCACCGTCAGCGCGACGTCGGTGCGTTTCGACAGGTAGTAATCGGCCTGCAGGTTCACCTGGTGCCATCGCGGGCGCTTGTCGATCACGTCGTACTTGCCGTTCGTGAACGCATACGCGGCGCCGAGAAAGAGCTGCGGCGTCATCGTGTAGACGACGTTCACGCCGAGGTTCTGCAAATGCAGGTGCGAATTGTCGAGGTAATCGTAGCGCACGTCGGTAAACATCGCCGCGAACTGCGCGCGGCCGATCGTATAGAAGCCGCCGGTGCCCGTGATCCGCTGCCGGCTCGCGTACACCGCCGGCGACGTCGCGCTCTTGCTGAAGATCAGCAGCGGCGACGCATAGTCGTTCGCGATCGCGCCGTCCTGGTTCGTGCTGCTGTACGGATGGTTGTACTGCGCATAGACCACGCTCCAGCGCAGCGGGCCGCGCTCGTAGCCGAGCCCGAAGCTGTACGCGCTGTTGTTCGCGAAGCCCGTCGCGTTGCTGAAGCCGTACAGCGCGGTGAATTTCAGGCCGTAGTAGACGGGGCTCACGTACTTCACCGAGTTCTGCACGCGGATGTCGTTGTAGCCGTTGTCGTTGTCGCCGATGTTCACGCCGTTGCTCGCGATGATCACGGGCCCGATGTAGTCGTGGATCGCATCGTACTGGCGGCCGAACGTCAGCGAGCCGTAGGTGCGGTCGGCAAGGCCGACGTAGGCCATGCGCCCGAACTCGCGGCCGTTCTGAGCGGCCGTGCCCGTCATCACGTTGAAGCCGTTCTCGAGCTGGAAGATCGCGGACAGCCCCTGCCCGAGATCCTCCTTGCCCTTCAGCCCCCAGCGCGGGTTCTGGTTCGTGCCGGACAGCGCCTGCCAGGCGTTCTTGCCGCCCTGGTTGGTCGCGAACCCGACGCCGGCCGAGATGAGACCGTACAGCGTCACGCTGCTTTGCGCGCAGGCATGGGTCGCGAAGGCGCCGAGCATCGCGAGCGGGGCGAGCTTGTAGAGAGTTTTCATGCGGGTCGTGTGGTCGGTGGTGGTCCAGGCGCGGCAGGGTTCCGCGAAACTGGGCTCGACTATACGAATCCCGATCGGATAATAAAAGTTTGCTTTTCTTATGTATCAATAAAACGGATTTATTCTCATCGGCGTAGCTTCCGCGCTTGCCGGGCCGGCGGTCAGTCCGCCGTGTCGCCGTTCTTCGGCAGCTTCGACCACGCCTTGCGCCCCGGCAATGGCGACCACGCCGGGCGGGCCTTTCGTGCGCTGTCGATCACCACCAGGTAGCGTCCCGCGATCGGCGTGATGTCGCGATCGCGGCGCAGCACCCACAGCGACTTGCCGGCCTCGACGCGTGCCTGGTAGTCGTCGTCGAGCAGGCCGTGCCGATCGAAGAACGTGTTCAGCGACGCGGGAATCCGCACGCATCCCTTCGAGTGCCGGATGCCGAGCAGCGATTCGAGGCGGTCGGGGTCGGTCGCGTGCATCTGGAAACGCATCGGCGACACGCCGCCCTTGCCCCACCCGCGTTCGCCGTCCACCCAGCCGAAGTCGTAGATGCGCATGTCGCGGCGGCCGTAGCCGCGAATGCCGTTCTCGTTCGTCGTGCCTTCCGCGCGGAAATCCATGTTGTCCGGCGAGTGATGGAATACGCCGAGCGGCGTCAGGAAATGGTCGTACTTGCCCGGCAGCCCGGTGCCGACCGGCGACGCGCCGATCATCAGCCATGCATTGGCCGGCGTCGCGCGGAAGTAGATGAACAGCGCCTGCACGTTCGGCGCGCGGTCGACCATCGCGACGTATTCGCCGGCGAGATCGCCGAGGTCGGCGTCGGCAAGCGCCGTCTGCAGACGCGCGCCGTAGGCGCGCTGCTCGCTAGCGGGCACGTTCAGGCGTCGCGTGACTTCCTGCGCGAAGCGCTTGCGCAGGTCGATCGCGCGCGCCGTCGCGCTTTGCGCTTCTTCAGCCGACAACGGCGTATGCCGGCGCGGCGGCGTTGGCGCAGGCGCCTCGGCCTCGCTGGCGGCGGTGGCCGAAGCGGCCGATGCAGGCGACGCGGTGGACGCGGCGGAAGCCGCCGATGCGCCCGACGCCGTACTCGCAGGCTCCGCATGATGCGCGTGCGACGCTGCGGGTTCGGGCTGCACCGCCGACGCCCCCGACGTCGCATGCGCAGCCGAAGCCGGATGCACGCGGGAAGCCGCCGACGTGGGCGAAGCAACTGATGAGGATGGCGTAGCAGCGGACGACGGAACGTCGGACGCGGCCAACGCAGGCTGCCCGGCAAGAACGGAAATCGGCAGCGCGGCAGCGAGCCACATGGATGCGACGGCTGCGCGGATAAGGCAACGCGGCTTCGCAAATTGCCGCGTCAGGTCGGAAAGCATCATAGGTTCGAAGCCATCGGCCGATCCGGCCGCCGCACGGTGCTGGTGCGAGCGGCGCATCTTCCGCGTGAGCCATCGACACGTCCGGCGCATCGTGTGCGCCCGGCGCCGACGCCTCTTCGCGGTGGAGCCGTTCGCTGCTGCAACGCGTGCGGTCCGATGGCGGCTAATGAGTCGTCAGACTTTCCATTCTACGCGTCCATCCAGGAATCGGCAGCGCCGGAAGTCGCGGTTTCGCGGCGGATTTGCGCTTCGTCACGCTTTGTTGCAACTCGTTGCGGTTCGCGGCTTCGTTGCGTGGCAACCTGCTTCGTTGATGTATTTCAGGCCGGCGAACAGGCGGCTTTCGCTTGCCGCATCGCGGGTCGCTTCCGCCTAATTGCTTGGCATGCCAAATCATATGGGTGAGCGACGCGCGCAGGCGATTACCTTGCACGCATGCCGCATGAGCCCTGCGGCACGCGTGCAAGACCGTGGATCAGCGGGAGATGGTTTCGAGCGCGATGCCCTTCGTGCGCGGCCCCATGAGCCCGATCGCGGCCATCACGATCACCATCGCGCCCGCGATGAACGCGAACACGCCGAAGGTGCCGAAGCCCTTCAGCACGGCCGCGATCACGAACGACGAGAAGATCGCCGAGAAGCGGCTCCACGAATAGACGAAACCGACGGCCCGTGCGCGGATCGACGTCGGGAACAATTCGGCCTGATACGCGTGGAAGCTGTACGACATGATGTTGCTCGCGAGCGTGAGGCCGATGCCGAGCACGATCAGGAATGCGCCCACCGTCGTCTGGCTGAACAGCAGCCCGCAGACGACGATCGCCGCGGCCATCGCGACGATCACCGATTTGCGCTCGAAGCGGTCGGCGATCACGAGGCCGATCAGCGGCCCGATCGGCGCCGCGAGCGCGATCACGCTCGAATACATCAGGCTCGACGTGATCGTGATGCCCTGCTTGATCAGCAGCGTCGGCACCCAGTTCGCGAAACCGTAGAAGCCGACCGTCTGGAACACGTTGAAGATCGTCATCATGATCGTGCGGCTGCGATACGGCGGCACCCACATGTCGCGGAAGCTGCCGCGCGGCGGCACCGGCTCGGCCGGCGCGGGCGGCGGCAGCGGCCGCCCGTACTCGGCTTCGACCTTCGCTTCGAGCGCGCGCATGATGCGGTCGGCTTCGTCGACCCGGCCCTGCTGCGCGAGCCAGCGCGGGCTTTCCGGCAGTTCGCGGCGAATCCACCAGACGAAGAGCGCGCCGTGCGCGCCGATCAGCACGACCCAGCGCCAGCCGTCGAGGCCGAACGGCGCGTGCGGCACGAGCAGGTAAGCCAGGAACGCGACCACCGGCACCGCGACGAACCCGACTGCCTGCTCGCACGCGAATGCGCGGCCGCGGATCTGCTTCGGCACGAGCTCGGAGATGTACGTGCCGATCGTCACCATCTCGACACCGAGGCCGAGACCGACGACGAAGCGCCAGAAGTTCAGCCCGGCCGCGGTGTCCTGGAACGCCATCACGATGTTGGCGGCCGTGTACCACAGCAGCGACCACGTGAAGATCGCGCGGCGGCCGAAGCGGTCGGCGAGAAAACCGCATGCGATCGTGCCGATGAACAGCCCGGAGAACAGCGCGGCGATGAAGCTCGCGACACCCGTGGTGCCGAACAGGCCGTGCGTCGTCGCCGAGAGGATTCCGCTTTTCACGAGGCCCGGCGCGATGTAGCCGCTGTAGAGCAGATCGTAGAGTTCGAAGAAGAAGCCGAGGCTCAGCAGGACGACGAGTTTCCAGACGGTGCGGGTCGGCGGCAGGCGGTCGAGGCGAGCCGAGATGGAGCCGGGGTCGACGGGTGAAGAAACGGGGGATGTGAGGCTGTCCGTTGAGGCCATCTTGGGCGCGTCTCCTGTTCGTGTCGTGTACTTGTTGTCCGGCGGCCGTCGGGCCGCCGCCGTGCGAATCGCTGCATTGTACTGGCAGGTACACCCGGAACGCGTGCGCGCGCGAAGCCGGGCCGGCGATTCGGCCCCCCGGTTTCCGCGCCGGATTATGTGTAAATTGCGTAACCGTCTGTCGGATCTGAAAGGGTTGCCCGGCGAGAATCGGTCATCGCGCGCCCGGGTCGGGAGCGACGCCAGCCCGGTCAAGCGGGGCGCGCGGCGCGATTTCATGCCTGCCCGCACCGCCCGGCCCGTCGCAACCGGCGGACACGATCGACGCAACCGCCGCCCCCGCGCCCCGGTAACATGCTTGTCGGGCCAACCGCCGGCTATCGCAAGCCTTTCGGTCAGCGAAATTGTCGGCAAATCGTAAGCATTCCATGTCCATACAACGACTATCTCTCTACGCCCGCCGAATCTTGATGATCGCGCTGCTGCAGTTCGCGGCGGTGGCGACCGCGTCGGCGTTTCCGGCGGCCGCTTCCGCCCCCGGCGCGAGTGGCACCGACGCGTCCGTCCCGGCGATCTCGCTGAACGATGCCGTCGCGCAGCTCAAGCAGATGCAGGCCGAGCTGGACCGCATCAAGCAGCAGACCACGACCGCGCCCAACAGCAAGGAGCTGGACGGGCTCGACGACTCGGCGCAGGAACTGAGCACCGATGTCGCGAAACTCCAGAGCGATCTCGCGCCGCAACGCGCGCAGGTCCAGGCGCAACTCGACGTGCTCGGCCCGGCGCCGGCCGAGGGTGCCGCGCCGGAAGCGCCGGCCGTCGCGAAACAGCGCGCGGCGCTGAACGCGCGCAAGACGCAGATCGATGCAGCGCTGAAGCAGGCAGCCGACCAGAAGACCAGTCTCACGAACCTGACCGAGCAGTTCTCGAAGCTGCATCGCAGCCTGCTGAAGAATCAGCTCGCGTTCCGTTCGGGCGGCATCTTCAGCGCGGAGTTCTGGCTGCCGCTGTTCCATCTGTCGCCGGACGACCGTCAACGGCTCGAGGATTTCGACGACGAACTGCGCGACATGTTCCGCTCGTCGTGGGTGCCCGGACAGCGCACGATCACCGTGCTCCTGCTGATTGCCACATTCGCGGTATGGATCGGCGGCCGCCGGCTCATCGAGCGCGGGTTCGCGTGGCTCTGCCTGGACCGCCTGCCGCCCACTCGCTTGCGGCGCAGCGCGCTGGCGCTGTCGGCCGCGCTGTCGACCTTCCTGGCCACCGCATTTGCTGTCCAGATCCTCTACCTCGCCGTCGCGCGCCACTACGAGCTCACGCCGCCGCTGACCGATCTGTGGGACCAGTTCGCGAAGCTCGCCGCGACCTGCGCGCTGATTGCCGGGCTCGGCCGCGCGCTGCTCTGCACGAAGCATCCGTCGTGGCGCCTGCCGGCGCTCGCCGATCCCGTCGCGCTCGCGATGAAGCCGTTCCCCGGCATCCTGGCCGCGCTGCTGCTGATGTCCGGCACGCTCGAATCGATCAACCGGATCGTCGACACCAGCCTGTCGGTCACGCTGTTCGGCCGCGGCATCGTCTCGCTCGTCGTCGCGCTGACGGTCGGCGCGTCGCTGCTGCGCTCGAACCGCGCGCGCAGCGCGCTCGCGGCGGCCGGCGAGGCGCCCGAACAGCGCTCGACGCTCGCCGGGCTGATCCATGCCGGCGTCACGCTGGCGATCGTCGCCTCGCTGGTCGCGCTCCTGATCGGCTACATCACGGTCGCGCGCTTCATCACCTACGAACTCGTTTGGTTCGAGATCGTGCTGTGCGCGACCTATATCCTGATCCAGCTGACGCGCGACGCGAGCGAAAGCCTGTTCTCCGCGAACCTGTCGACGGGCCAGCAGATCAAGCACCTGTTCGCGCTCGAGGATCGCCACCTCGACCAGGCGCGCACGGTCCTGTCCGGTTTCGGCACGAGCCTGCTGATGCTGATCGCAGCCATCGCGCTGCTGACGGGCGGCTTCGGCACGACGCCGGGCGACCTGCTCGACAGCGCGGTCGCGATGATCGGCAGCCAGCGGCTGCAGAGCCTGAACATCATGCCGGACCGGATCCTGAACGCCGTGATCGGCTTCGCGATCGGCTTCTACCTGCTGCGCTCGCTGCGCCGCTGGCTCGACGGCGAGTTCATGCCCGCGCTCGGCATGGATACGGGCATGCGCGTGTCGCTGATCACGCTGTTCACCAACGTCGGCTACGTGCTGCTCGTATTGATGACGCTGGGGCTGCTCGGCGTCAGGTGGAACAATCTCGCGTGGATCGTCAGTGCGCTGTCGGTCGGTATCGGCTTCGGCCTGCAGGAGATCGTGAAGAATTTCGTGTCGGGGCTGATCCTGCTGACCGAGCGTCCGGTGAAGGTGGGCGACATGATCAGCATCGCGGGCGTCGAAGGCGACATCCGCCGCATCAACGTGCGCGCGACCGAGATCCAGCTCAGCGACCGCTCGACCGTGATCGTGCCGAACTCGCAACTGATCTCGCAGAACCTGCGCAACGTGACGATGGGCAACAGCACGCAGGGCGTCGCGACGCTGGTGCTGACGTTCCCGCTGAACACCGATCCCGAGCAGGTGCGCGACTTGTTGCTCGAAGCGTATCGCGCACATCAGGCGATTCTGGAGAAGCCGGCGCCGTCGGTGACGTTCAGCCAGCTCACGCCGGACGGGATCACGCTGAGCGTGACGGGTTACGTCGCAAGCCCGCGAATCGCGAGTTCGACGAAGAGCGATCTGCTGTTCGAGATCCTGAAGCAGTTGCGCGCGGCAGGGATCACGCTGTCGAGCCCGCAGATGCTGGTCGTGCAGAACATGCCGACGGTGGAGAAGTGACGCGCCGGATGCATTCGAGCTAACCCGGCTGCCTGCGGTCGATGCGAAGGTTGGCGGCATCGTCCGCAGCCCGCCCATTCATCACCGGCCCGGATCAGGATTCCCGAATACCGCGAACGCGGCGCGATTCCCTTTCCCCAAACACAACGGGCCGGCACCGCATCGCGGCAACCGGCCCGTTTCACCATCAGGCGGCGCAATGCGCGCCGCCCGACCTCACACGTCGAACTTCACGCCCTGCGCCAGCGGCAGCTGACGGCTGTAGTTGATCGTGTTCGTCGCGCGGCGCATATATGCCTTCCACGCATCCGAACCCGACTCGCGGCCGCCGCCCGTTTCCTTCTCGCCGCCGAACGCGCCGCCGATTTCCGCGCCGCTCGTGCCGATGTTCACGTTGACGATCCCGCAGTCGCTGCCCGCTGCCGACATGAATTGCTCGGCCTCGCGCACGTCGTTCGTGAAGATCGCCGACGACAGGCCTTGCGGCACTGCGTTGTGCAGGTCGATCGCGTCTTCGAAGTTGTCGTAGACCATCACGTACAGGATCGGTGCGAACGTCTCGCGCTCGACCACCGCCGACTGCTTCGGCATCCGCACGATTGCCGGACGCACGTAGTACGCATCCGCATGACCGACGTCGACGCGCTCGCCGCCCTTCACTTCGCCGCCCTGCTCGCGTGCATCGGCCAGCGCCTTCTGCATCGCGTCGAACGACGCGCGGTCGACCAGCGGGCCGACGAGCGTGCCTTCTTCGAGCGGGTTGCCGACCTTCACCGACACGTAGGCCTTCTCGATGCGCGGCAGCAGTTGCTCGACGACGCTGCGATGCACGATCAGGCGGCGCAGCGTGGTGCAGCGCTGGCCGGCCGTGCCGACCGCCGCGAACGTGACCGCGCGCACGACGAGATCGAGGTCGGCGCTCGGCGCGACGATCATCCCGTTGTTGCCGCCGAGTTCGAGGATGCCGCGCGCGAGACGCTGGCTCAGCACCTTCGCGACTTCCGTGCCCATGCGCACGCTGCCCGTCGCGCTGACGACCGGCACCTTCTTCGACGACGTCAGCACCTCGCCGACATCGCGCATGCCGAGCACCAGCTGGCTCAGCCCTTCCGGCGCGACGCCCGGATGCGTCTTGTCGAACTCGCGCAGCGCCTTCTGGAGCAGCACGTGGCATGCGATCGCGGTGAGCGGCGTCTTTTCCGACGGCTTCCACACGACCGGGTCGCCGCACACGAACGCGAGCGCCGCATTCCATGCCCACACCGCGACCGGGAAGTTGAACGCCGAAATCACGCCGCACACGCCGATCGGGTGCCACGTTTCCATCATCCGGTGGCCCGGGCGCTCCGACGCGATCGTCAGGCCGTAAAGCTGGCGCGACAGGCCGACCGCGAAATCGCAGATGTCGATCATTTCCTGCACTTCGCCGAGACCTTCCGACGTGATCTTGCCAGCTTCCAGCGTGACGAGGCGGCCGAGCTCGGCCTTGTGCTCGCGCAGTACGTTACCGAACACGCGCACGAGTTCGCCGCGCACCGGCGCCGGCACCGTGCGCCACTTGAGGAATGCGTCGTGCGCGGCGTCGATCTTGCGTTCCGCGTCGGCCGGCGAGTCGACTGCCAGCGTCGCGAGCGTCGCGCCGTCGAGCGGCGAACGCGCGGTCAGCGCATTGCCTTTCCACTGGGCGAGATCGATATCGAGCGCGGCAAGAATGTCGTTGAATTGCATCACTTCCTCTTCAGGGACAGATTGATCGGTGCGGCGGCAGCGCCGCCCGCGTGATTCGATTGGAGCGCGTTCGCGCGCCCTGTGCAAGCGGATGCGCAACTCGGCAGGCCCGCTGCGCCGCACGGCGCATCGCGCTGCGCCGCACGGCGCATCGCGCTGCGCCACCGCCGGAAAGCCCGGCCGGACGGCGCGCTCCCGCCTCGCGAAGCACGATCCATGAAACACATTGTCGGTGGCCACAAGTCGGGCCGCTATTGATATTAACTCACGACTTCATTCCCAAAACGCAACAACTCGGTGGGGCAAACCGATGTGCTTCCGCACGGATATCGGACCTTTCCAAAGCCGCTGACCGGGCCGCGAGACACGTCTGAACGCGACACAAGTTGATGACAAAGCTGCATCACCCTGTGCGGAAATATCGTTTGCCGCCCATGCATCGGGCACACACAATCAGTGCCACGTCGAGGTGCAACGCACCCGGCGCGCCGCCGGCCGCCGCGATCGCAGCCGGACGACAGACGAAGGCGACACGCGTCGCGGCCCGGTGCATCCGGGCCGTTCCCGCGCGGCACCGCCGCTGCCCGGCCCGCGGCCGGCAACGCATCGCGCTTCGTCAGCGAAAAACAATTCCGGAGACAGCGCCCAGCGCCCGCCATGCATTCAGATGCCCGCCCCGATTCGCCCCTTCCGTCCGGCTCGCCGCCCGCGAAGCCGTCCCTCCACCGTGCGCTGCAGGCCCGCCATCTGCGCATGATCGCGATCGGCGGCTCGATCGGCACGGGCCTGTTCGTCGCGTCCGGCGCGTCGATCTCGCAAGCCGGCCCTGGCGGCGCGATGCTCGCGTACATGCTGATCGGCCTGATGGTGTACTTCCTGATGACGAGCCTCGGCGAGATGGCCGCGTTCATGCCGGTGTCGGGCTCGTTCGCAACCTACGGCGCGAAGTTCGTCGACGAAGGCTTCGGCTTCGCGCTCGGCTGGAACTACTGGTACAGCTGGGCCGTGACGCTCGCGGTGGAGCTCGTCGCCGCGCAGCTCGTGATGAACTACTGGTTTCCGCATGTGCCGGGCGTCTGGTGGAGCGCGCTGTTCCTCACGCTGGTCTTCGCGCTCAATGCGTTGTCGGTGCGCGGCTTCGGCGAAGCCGAATACTGGTTCGCGCTGATCAAGGTGCTGACGGTGCTCGCATTCGTCGGCATCGGCCTGCTGATGATCTTCGGGATCATGCAGGGCGGCCCGAGCGCGGGCTGGGGCAACTTCACGATCGGCGACGCGCCGTTCGCCGGTGGCTGGGCGACGATGCTCGGCGTCGCGATGATCGCGGGCTTCTCGTTCCAGGGCACCGAAATGATCGGCGTCGCGGCCGGCGAATCGGAAAACCCGCGCACGACGATCCCGCGCGCGGTGAGCCAGATCTTCTGGCGCATCCTGCTGTTCTACGTGTTCGCGATCTTCGTGATCGGCGTGCTGATTCCCTATACCGACCCGAGCCTGCTGAAAAGCGACGTGACCGACATCGGCGTGAGCCCGTTCACGCTCGTGTTCCGCCACGCGGGCCTCGCGTTCGCGGCCGGCGTGATGAACGCGGTGATCCTCACCGCCGTACTGTCGGCCGGCAACTCGGGCATGTACGCGTCGACACGGATGCTCTACAACCTCGCGGTCGAGGGCCGCGCGCCGAAGCTGTTCGCAAAGCTGTCTCCTGGTGGCGTGCCGCGCAACGCGCTGTACGCGACGACGGCCATCGGCGCGCTGTGCTTCCTCACGTCGCTGTACGGCGACAAGACGGTCTACCTGTGGCTGCTGAACACGTCGGGCATGGCCGGCTTCATCACGTGGCTCGGCATCGCGGTCAGCCATTACCGGTTCCGCAAGGGTTTCCTGAAACAAGGCTACCGGCTCGACCAGTTGCCGTACCGCTCGAAGTGGTTCCCGTTCGGTCCGCTGTTCGCGTTCGCGCTGTGCGCGATCGTCGCGCTCGGCCAGGACTACCAGGCGTTCCTCGCGGACAAGATCGACTGGGTCGGCGTCGCCGCGACCTACATCGGCCTGCCGTTCTTCCTCGTGATCTGGCTCGGCTACGCGCTCGTGCGCAAATGCCGCCTCGTGCGCTACGAGGACATGGAGATCGCGCCGTGGATCGAACGCAACGCGACGCCCGAACCCGCACCGCAGGCCGAAACCGGCTACGCGGGCTACGTCGCCCGTCCGGCCAACCCGACGCCGGGCGCCTGACGGCCCGCATCGCGCCGGTTGCCGCCCGAGCGCGGCAGCCGGCGCCCTGAAAACCCCATTCGACGCGGCGCGCGCGTTCAGGCAAGATCGACGCGCGCCATCCGTCTTTCCGCCGTTACGAGTCATCGAAATCGCATGCAGAACTTCTACGAAGCCACCGTTACCCGCCAGCCCTACCCGCAACTGACCGGCACGATCGACACGCAGGTCTGCATCGTCGGCGGCGGCCTTGCCGGCCTGTGCACGGCGCTCGGTCTCGTCGAGCGCGGCGTGCAGGACGTCGTCGTGCTCGACGGCGAACGGGTCGGCTTCGGCGCATCGGGCCGCAACGGCGGCTTCGTCTTCGGCGGCTACAGCCTCGACAACGCCGACCTGCTGCGCACGCTCGGCCGCGACGAAGGGCGCCGGCTGTACCGGCTCACCGTCGACGCGGTCGAGCTGATCCGCGCGCGGATCGCGCGCTACGGGATCGACTGCGACATCGTCGACCAGGGCGTGATGCTCGCGAACTGGTTCGACGACCCGTCGCGGCTCGACGGCGTGCGCACGCTGATGAAGCAGGAATTCGACGTCGACTGGGAACCGGTCGCGACGGACGCGCTGCGCGCGCGCCTCAAAACGCAGCGCTATTACGGCGGCCTGTTCGAACCGAACGCATTCCACTTCCATCCGCTCAAGTACGTGCTCGGCGTCGCGGCGGCCGCGTCGCGTGGCGGCGCACGCGTGTACGAGCGCTCGGCCGCACTCGGCATCGCGCGCGAAGGCGCCGGCTACGTCGTGCGTACGGCGCAGGGCGCGGTGCGCGCGAAAGACGTCGTGTTCGCCGGCGGCGGCTACGCGCGCGGCGTGTCGCCGCGCATCGAACGCGCGGTGCTGCCGATCGCGACCTACGTGATCGCGACCGAGCCGCTCGGCGCGCGCCTGCCGGACGCGATCGACGCGCCGTACGCGATCTACGACACGCGTTTCGCGTTCGACTATTACCGCCCGCTGAAGGACACGCGCATCCTGTGGGGCGGCCGGATCTCGGTGCTCGACCGCGGCCCCGACGCGATCGCGCGCCTGCTCCGGCGCGACCTGCTGCGTGTATATCCGCAGCTCGAGGACGTGAAGGTCGACTACGCGTGGGGCGGGCTGATGAGCTACGCGCGGCACAAGATGCCGCAGAT
Source organism: Burkholderia stabilis (assembly GCF_001742165.1). Taxonomy (NCBI): domain Bacteria; kingdom Pseudomonadati; phylum Pseudomonadota; class Betaproteobacteria; order Burkholderiales; family Burkholderiaceae; genus Burkholderia; species Burkholderia stabilis. The sequence goes on from NZ_CP016443.1 coordinate 1,897,501, forward strand.
CGGCCGCGACGCGGATGGCGTGTGGCACGCGATCGCGTTCGGCGGCCACGGGATGGCGCCGACCACGGTAGCCGGCGAAGCGCTCGCGGCCGCGCTGGCCGAAGGGCGGCCGGTGCCGGAGGGCTTCGCGTCGTTCGGGCTCACCCGCACGTTCGGGCTGGCCGGCCTCGCCGCTGCGCAGCTCACGTACACGGCGTATCAGGCCCGCGACGCGCTCGCATCCTGCCGCCGCTGAGCGCCGCCGGGGCGGCCGAAACGGCCCTGCCGATTAGAGCGGAAGGTCGGCCGGGCGGGGGTTTGCCGCATGCTAGAATGCCTTTTCCAAGCCGCCGAAGCCACAATAAAGTCACATGAAAGCAGGAAGCAAGGGCGCCCCGTCCGACAATCGCGCGCTTGCGTCCGAAGCGCGGCGCAAATACGATCCCGAGCAAACCAAGCGCAACATCCTCGACGTCGCCACGCAGGAATTCTCCGCGATGGGCCTCGCCGGTGCGCGCGTCGACGCGATCGCCGAGCGCACGAACACGACGAAGCGGATGCTCTACTACTACTTCGAAAGCAAGGAAGGCCTGTACGAGGCCGTGCTGGAGAAGGTGTACGGTGACATCCGCGCGCTCGAACAGGAACTGCACGTCGGCGACATGGAGCCACGTGAAGGCATGCGCCGCCTCGTCGAATTCACGTTCGACTATCACGACAAGCATCGCGACTTCGTGCGCCTCGTGTCGATCGAGAACATCCACGGCGCGAAGTATCTCGAACAGCTCAAGTCGTTCAAGAACCGCAACGTCAGCATCATCAAGACGCTCGAGGAACTGGTCGAGCGCGGCGCGGCAAGCGGCGCGTTCCGCACGGACATCGATGCCTTCGACCTGCACCTGCTGATCAGCTCGTTCTGCTTCCACCGCGTGTCGAACCGCTACACATTCGGCGCCGCGTTCGGCCGTGACCCGTCGGCGCCGCGCCTGCGCGCACGGCACCGCGACACGATCGCCGACGCCGTGCTGCGTTACGTCGCCGCGTAAGCGGCGGCGGCCGGTTTTCCGGCCTGCTCCCTCCGCGCACGGAACCTCCGTGCCGCTCGTTCGTCAGCGCCTCAGTCCGTCGGCGCGGTCGACGCCAGCGCGATCCGCGCTTTCGCTTCCGGGCTTCCCGCCACGTAATACTTCTTCGCCCAGCTCGAATCGGGCGCGAGCGCGAGCCGCGGATGCGTGCCCGCGCCGCGCTGCTTCGCGTCGATCGCCAGCGCCCGCGCGCGGTAGTGCTCGTACAGCCGCAGGAATTCCGCGAGATAGATCGCGGCGATCCGCGCATCGCGGATCTCGAGCAGGTTCTCGTCGTTGAACTGCTCGGAATTGCGGCTCATGTTCGCCGAGCCCGTATAGACGACCGGGTGCGTGCCTTCCGCATCGATCACGATGAACTTGTGGTGGATCACGACCGGCGGGTAAGCCGGCGCCGGTTCGCCCGGAAAGAGGCGCAGCTCCGGCTCGAAACCCTGCGGCACCGTCGCCGGCGAGAAGTACGAGGCGTCGATCACGTCGTGGTTGTCGCGGCTGCGGTGATACAGCTCGAGGTTCGCGAGCGTCGCCGCGTCGAGCGTCTGGCCGGACTGCTGCGCGGCATCGGCCTTCGTCGCGCTGCCGACGTTGATCTTGTTCACCAGCCCGAACATCATCAGCCCGCGGTCGCCGGCCGCGAAGCACGCGTCGCGCAACGCCGCGTCGGTCGGCATGAACAGGCAGAACGACACCGAATGTTTCGCGGCCTCGATCGCGGCAACGATCGTGTCGATCTCGGTGCGCTGCCCCGTCGGCTCCGGCGAAAACGCGACGCGCACCTGCGCGCTGCCGATCGTCATCGGCGCCGACCAGCCCGGCGACAGCCGCGCCGTCTCAGCGATCGGCGGGTTCGCAGCCAGCGCATGCGCGCGCTCGTTGTACAGCGCGGCGAGCGCGGACGAATCGAACGCGTGCAGCACGTTGGCCTGCTCCGTCAGCCCTTCGGTCGTGAAGTTCGCGGAACCAGCCAGCACGCGCGCGGGCGCCAGGTTCGACGGCGCATCGGTCACGATGAACTTGTCGTGCATGATGTGCGTCTTGTCGCGCGGCGCGAGCGTCGCGAGCCCCTGCAACGCGTCGACGGCCGGCTGGTTCGGCGACGGCAGCGGCGGCTTGCCCTTGCGCGCTGTCGTGTGCGCGTCGTAGACGATCGCGAGCGCCGCTTCGCCATGCTTGCGCCCGAACGCTTCGAACGCGGGCAGCGCCCACAGCGTGTCGGTCAGGTGATAGACGGCCGACGCCGCGCGCGACGCGGGGTCGAGCATCTCCGCGAACACCTGCTCCATGTCGTTCGCGAGCCACGTGCGCAGCTTCAGCGCCTGCGCCGCGCTCGGCGCCGCATTCGGCGCGAGGCCGAGCGCCGCGACCTGCTTCGCGAATGCCTGCGAGCTGACCACCGCACGGTTGAACCAGGTGCCGATGCCGTCCTCGATGTGCGCGGGCAGCACGACGTCGCACACGCCCGCTTGCGCGTCGAGCACCTGCAGGTGGTCAGGCGTGCCGACGACCGGATACACGTCGTAGCGGAACGATGCGCCGCGGTCCTGCGGATCGATGCGCGCATCCCACCACATGAATTTCTGGATCGGCGCCTGATCGGTCGGCGCGTCGCCCTGCGTGTCGGCGGCCGGGCCGTCGAACGTCAGCCGGTTCGGCAGCCAGCTGTCCGGCGCGCGCGTCTTGCCGTCGGCCGACCAGAAGCCTGGCGTGCGCCGGATCGCGAAACCGAGGAAATCGTCGCGCAACTGCGCATCGGCCCAGTCGAAGGCCAGCAGGACGAGAGTGGGGGAAAGATAGCTGCGCACGCTGACGGTCATTCGTTGCTCCCTGGCCGCGAGGCCGGTCGACATGAATGGGTCAGTGTCGGCAGTGGTTCTTCCCGGGGAATGACGGTTAGATGAACCTTGTATGTCGGACGCGCGTCAGTCGCACACGAGCAGCTCGATCCCGCGCGCGGTCAGTGCGCGGCGCACGGCCTTGTCGGGCGCGCGTTCGGTCACGAGATAACGGGCCGCGGCCGTGCCGTTGATGCGCACCGGCGTCACGCGGCCGAACTTCGAATGATCGGCGACGATGATCGCCGTGCCGGCCGCCGCGATCATCCGGCTGCGCACCTCGGCCGCGAGCCGCGAGTAGTCGGTGCATTCGCCGTCCGGCGTGATGCCGCCCGCGCCGACGAACGCGAAATCGACGTGGTATTGCGCGAGCTGGTGAATCGTGTCGAGCCCGAAGGTGGCGTCCTCGTCGTCGGACAGCTCGCCGCCGAGCAGCGTCACGCGGTTGCCGTTGCGCCGCGCGAGCACGAACGCGGTGCGCCAGTCGTTCGTGTAGATCGACAGCCGGTGGCGGTCGGTGAGCGCCAGCGCGACCGCGTGCGGCGTGCTGCCCGAATCGATCAGCACCGATGCGTCGTCGGGCACGAATTCGGCCGCGCGCCGCCCGATCGTGCGCTTTGCTTCGGCATTCGCGGCTTCGCGCTCGGACAGGCTCGGCTCGCGGCGGTCGGCCGCCAGCGCGCCGCCGTGCGTCATCACGAGCAGGCCGCGCGCGGCCAGCGCGTTCAGGTCGCGCCGCACCGTCTCGCGCGACACGTCGAGCGAGCGCACGAGTTCGGCAACCGACAACGCGCCCGACCGTCCGAGCTCCGACAGGATGTATTGATGACGTTGTTCCGCCAGCATCGCGTGTGCGCCCGAGGCGACTGGTAATGAGTAAGCCGGCCATTGTATTACGGACGTTTGACCGAGATTTGACGGCGGCGCGAAACGCGGCCGGCCGTGTTTCCCGAAAGCGAAATTCAGTATTGCCTCACGCGCGCGAATCGGCGCGGCGCCGGTTGCTACACTTTGCGCTTCGCCGAACGACAGACCATCCAGGGAACCCGCGCAATGTATCGCAAAGGCAGTGTGCTCGAAATCCAGTTTCCGCCCGAACGACTCAACGACGCAGCCGGCGATCCGTACTGGATCGACCTGACGCTCGACGAAGCCCGCCGGCTCTACGAACAGCTCGCCGCACGCTTCGCGACCGAGGCACGCGCCAACCAGCCGCTCGACACGTTCTCGATCGACTGATCTCCGCTGCTTCGCGCCCGCCCGCATCGCGTGCGGCGCGAGGCCCTTTCGCACCGCTTCCAGCCCCCGCCTGCCGATAGCCGGCTCGCGCCGCGCAATGCGCGCAGGCACATTCGTGCACTGCCGCGACCGAGTGCAGGATTCGACAAGACACCGCCGCCGCCTCCCTCGATACTGGCCGACTTCACGGTTCTGTCCGGCCGCATCGCGGCCCGTCTCGCATGCTTACCTCGATCGTCGCCGCCGCTTTCGTCGCGCTCTGGTCCACCGGCTTCATCGTTGCACGGGCAATCAAGCCCTACGCCGATCCCAACCTGTTCCTGCTCGCGCGTTTCGCGGGCACGGCAGCGCTGTTCGGCGCAGTTGCGCTCGCCGCGCGCGCACCGTGGCCCGCTCGCCGCGAATGGCCGCGCCACCTGATCGCGGGCGCGCTGCTGCAGGGCGTCTATCTCGGCGCGAGCTACTGGGCGGTCGCACAAGGGCTGAATGCGGGCGTGATGGCGCTGCTCGGCGCACTGCAACCGCTCGCCACCGCCGTACTCGCCGTCCCGCTGTTCAACGAGCGCCTGCCCGCGCGCGGCTGGCTCGGGATGGCGCTCGGGCTCGCCGGCGTCGCGCTCGTGCTGGCGCCGAAGGTCGCGGGCGGCGTCGCGCCGCCGCCGGGCGCAGCGCCTGCGTGGTTCGTCGTCGCCGTGTCGGTCCTCGCGGTCGGGTCGATCACCGCCGGCTCGCTGTACCAGAAGGGCAAGCTCGCGCAGAGCGACCTGCGCACCGCGGTCGCCGTGCAGAACTTCGGCGCGGCGATCGTCGCGGCGATCTTCGTCGTGCTGCTGCACGAGACGCGCTGGATCGGCGCGCCCGCGCTGTGGGTGTCGCTCGTGTGGGGCATCGTGTTCCTGTCCGGCGGCGCGGTCACGATGCTGATGTGGATGCTGCGGCGCGGCAACGCGGCACGCGCGACGTCGCTGCTGTTCCTCGCGCCGCCGCTTGCCGCGCTGCAGGGCTACCTGCTGTTCGGCGAAACGCTCGCGGCAATTCAGATCTTCGGCTTCGCGCTCGCACTAGTCGGTGTCGTGCTCGCGCGGCGCTGACGGGGGCGCGCCGCGCGCGGTCGCATGGCCGCAATGACGCCGCGCCGGCGCAGCCCCGGAGGCTCATCGAAGCAGCACGCGCGCGCCGTTCGCGCGGCATCCTGCACCCGCCCGGCGCACCATGCACCACGACGATGCAGCGCGTCTCGCCGAAGCAACGCGAAACCGCCGGAACGCACGCCCGGCGCGGCACCGCGCCGCGATTGCGCTTATGATGGGCGCCTTGCATTTCGTTCCGGAACCTCCTTCATGACATCCGCCGATTACGCCAGCCGCCAACGCGCGATCATTGCCGAACTGAACGTCGCCCCGCACTTCGACGCCGAGGCCGAAATCGCCCGCCGCGTCGATTTCCTCGCGCACTACCTTCGTTCGACCGGCCTGCGGACCTACGTGCTCGGCATCAGCGGCGGCGTCGATTCGTCGACGGCCGGGCGGCTCGCGCAACTGTCGGTCGAGCGCCTGCGCGCCGACGGCTACGATGCGCGCTTCATCGCGATGCGCTTGCCGAACGGCGTGCAAAACGACGAAGCCGATGCGCAGCGCGCACTCGCGTTCGTGCGCGCGGACGAGGAGCTGACCGTCGACGTGAAGCCGGCCGCCGATGCGATGCTCGGCTCGCTGGCCGCGTCCGGCCACGCATTCGAAACGCCCGCGCAGCAGGATTTCGTGCACGGCAACATCAAGGCGCGCGAGCGCATGATCGCGCAGTACGCGGTGGCCGGCGCGCGGCGCGGCATCGTGATCGGCACCGATCACGCGGCCGAATCGCTGATGGGTTTCTTCACGAAGTTCGGCGACGGCGGCGCGGACATCCTGCCGCTCGCGGGCCTGAACAAGCGCCGCGTGCGCGCGCTCGCGCGCGCGCTCGGCGGCGAGGAATCGATCGTGATGAAGGTGCCGACGGCCGACCTCGAGGAACTGCGCCCGCTGCGCCCCGACGAGCATGCGTACGGCGTCAGCTACGACGAGATCGACGATTTCCTCGAAGGCAAGCCGGTCAGCGACCACGTGTACGAAACGGTGCTGCGCTTCTTCGACGGTTCGCGCCACAAGCGCGCACTGCCGTACACGCCGTTCGACTGGCCGACTGCCTGATTCGGGCCGGCGGCGGCCGCCGTCGAATGGCCGCCGCATCGCCATCCGGCGCCGCGGCCTGATGACCGGCCGGCAGCGCCGGAACCCGAGCGCCGCGCGAGCCATGCCGGCGGCGCGCGGCAACCGCAAGGCAGGCGACGCTACGCGTGCCCGCCCGTCTTCTTCGCCTGCAGCGCGCGAATCCGCATCCGCGCGCCCGTATCGCTGACCGTCGCGTCGTACATCGTCGCGAGGTCGCGCTTGAGCGCGGTGCGCGAGCCGCCGTCGAGATACACCATGTGCCCCGACGGATAGAAACGCGCGGACAGGTTCTGCCGCACCTTCTGATCCTCGAGCGGCATCTGCTGCAGGTCGATCACGGTCTGGTAGAACGGCGTCACGAAATCGTAGAAGCCGTTCGCCGACAGCACCTTCAGGTCGACGTTCAGCGCCATCACCGCGGCGAGATCGCCGGCCGTGTAGAGAATCACGTTCCCCTGCGCATCGATGCCCTGCTGCGCGCCGGTCGGGTCGATGTGGCTGAAATCCCAGTTCTGGAACGCCTGGTCGTTCAGGTCCGTGAACGCGGAATTCGACGTGAACTTCAGTTGCTCGTTCAGGTAGCTGTTCCACATCGCCGTGTAGACGCCCGTGACGGCCGTCATCGTCGGATCGTTGCCGCCTGAATTCGGATCGATCTTGCCGGCGATGCCCGTCGAGATCGCGGTCACGCGGCCGTCGTACGAACCGAGCGCGAGCCCCTGCGCATGCAGCAGCGTCGTCAGGAACAGCGAGTTGCCGCGCGTGTCGTAGCCGGCGATATTGAGGCTCCACGACTGCAGCGTCGCCGTGTCGATGCCGGTGTATTCCGACAGTTTCTTCACGGCGGCCGGGTCCGCATGCGGGACCGTGCGCAACGCGTTCAGGTAGTCGGTGCGCGAGAACTGCGCGACTTCCTCGACGAACGCGCCGAGATCGGTCGGCGCCGGCGTGACGCCGAGTTTCTTGTGATACCACGCATCGGCCGCCGCGGTCGGCAGCGCGCCGACCGGGTTGCCGGCCTGCCGGTAGTCGAGGATCGACGATTGCAGCGTGACGCCGTTCAGGTCGATGCCGTCCTCGTGCAGCTTGTACGCGAGCACACAGCTGCGCGCGGTGCCGTACGATTCGCCGAACAGGTATTTCGGCGAATTCCAGCGGTTGTTCTTCGTCAGGTAGCGCTTGATGAACTGCTTCAGCGAATCCGCGTCCTGGTCGACGCCCCAGAAGTTGCGGTTCTTGTTCGGCGCGACGGCCGCCGAATAGCCGGTGCCGACCGGGTTGATGAACACGAGATCGCTGTGGTCGATCATGCTGTCCGGGTTGTCTTCCATCTGGTACGGCGCGGGCGGCGTGAAACCCGGCATCGACGTCTTGATGCGCTTCGGCGCGAACGAGCCGAGCAGCACGAACACCGACGACGAGCCCGGCCCGCCGTTGTAGAAGAACGTCACCGGTCGCGTTTCTTCCTTCGCGCCGTCGGCCGTGAATGCGACGTAGAAGATCTTCGCGGCCGGCTGCGAGCTGCTCGGGTCGACCGTCACGAGATGGCCGGCCGTCGCCGTGTAAGCAATGCGCTTCCCGTCGATCAGGATCGTGTGATGCGTGACCGCGGCCGACTCGGTCGTGTCGGTCACCGAATCGTCGGGGCCGTTGCCGTACGCGACCGGATCGAAGAACGGCTGGTCGCGGCCGTGGCTCAACGCGACCGGATTGATGGTCGGCGGCACGCCATGCGAATTGTGGTCGCCGTGATGCAGCGGATACACGCCGCCGGAAGATGCGGAATCGATGCCCATCGTGCTGCTCCTGGAGGTGAAAAAAGACGCGGGCAGGAAACCCGCGTCGAACGAATTGAAAGGCGTGCGCCGGTGCGTCAGCTCGACGGCTTGCGCGCGAGGATCGCGGCGAGCCGCGCGCCGTCCGGGCTGCCGAGGCCCGTGCATGCGTCCCAGCCCGTCGCGGCCGCATACGTGCCGTTCGATCCTTTCGTGATGTCGCGCAGCGCGCCCGGATTCTTGTACAGCACCGGATTGACCCAGCCGGCCGATGCGCCGGCCGCCGCGTTGATCCGCGCGATCAGCGCGGCCCACAGCGGCGCGACCGCGCTCGTGCCGCCCATCACCGTGGGCGTACCGGCGACCGACACCTCGTAGCCCGTTTGCGGCGACGCGTCGCCGGCCACGTCCGGCACGCCGCGCTTCGCGAGCGGCGCGCTGCTGCCGTCGGCGCGCGTGACCGCGAGCCCCTGCTGCCACGCCGGCAGGTCGAACAGCGTGCTGACGCCACCGCCGCCCGCGCCGCCGCCCGAGGCGTCGTCGTTCCACGTGACCTCGCTGCGAATACCCTGCCCGGGCAGCGCGTCGAGCTGCGTGCCGCCGCAGCCGAGCACGTACGGGCTCGATGCGGGGAAGTCGACGTGATCGGCGCCGTCCTGCAGCCCGTCGCCCGAGCCGCTGTCGCCCGACGCCGCGCACACGGTGATGCCCTGCGCGGCCGCCGCCTGCAGCACGCGGTTGAACGCCTGCGCCGACTGCGCCTGCCAGACCGCTTCGGGGCCGCCCCAGCTGATCGAGATCACCGACGGCTTGTTGGTCGTGTCGCTGACGGCCGCGTTGACGGCCTGGATGAAACCCGCGTCGCTGTTCGACGCGAAGTAGACCGCGATCTTCGCGGCCGGCGCGATCGCGCCGGCGATCTCGATGTCGAGCGCGACTTCACCGTCCGGGCCGTTCGGATCGCCGGTCGGCGTATTGCGGCCGGTGCCGACGTTCACGTCGACGAGCGTCGGCGGCGTGTTGATCCCGAGCCCGCGGAAATACTTCTGGATATCGGCCGCGCGATAGCCGCCGCCCAGTTCGACGATCGCGATGCATTGCCCGGCGCCGTCGCCGGCCGGAAAGCCGTACAGCGAAGCGAGCTGGACCGGCGTGAACGTGACGCCCGCCGCGCCGCCGCGCGCGGGCTTGAACGGCGGACGCAGCCGGAAGTGCGGCCGCGCCTGCGGGCGGCTGTCGAGACCGAGCACGGCCGTGACCGCGTCGCCGAGATCGTCGGGCAGCGCGATCGGGCCGGAGCGGCCGCGATACTGGCCGATCGAGCGATGTTCGAAACGCTCGAGCTTCACGCTGAACGCCGCTTCGAACTGCTGGATCGTGCCGGACAGCACGACGACGCTTTCAACGGGATCGACGCGATCGACCGTCAACTGATGACGGTGCGCGAAATCCTCGGCCTTGCGGATGTCGTCGGGATTGGCGGAGAAACGCTGCGCGAAAGCTTCGCGCGACAGCGGTTTCGCCTGTGTGTCGCCGGTGGCGAGCTGGTGGACCAACGTATCGAGTTGCCCTTCTTCCTGCCGCCGCAACATGATCGTGACGTGGATGCGTTCTGCCGGATCGCACGGGCCGAGGCACTTGGACTCGGCGACGATTCGGGGTTCACGGTCGGCGTGAAGATGCCTTGCCATGTTCAGACCCTCCTTGGTACCGCGTTGCACGGAACAGCCAGGAAATCGGACATAGCCGGCGGAAGTCGGTTCCGTTCGGTCAGTCGGTTCGCGACGGCGCGAAGTTAAAAGGAGTTTAGATCAGTCAGACGATTTGCGCGCACGCCCTTCTGCGGCGGGCATGCGCGTGCAGGCCGGCGTTGCGCGCGGCCTGTTGCGATCGGCGCATCGATGCTGCGCGGCAACGATGCGGCCGCGATGCTCAATCCATCGACAGGCGCAGCGCGAACCCGATCAGCGCTGCCGAAAACGTCCAGCGCTGCACGGTCTGCGCGAGCGGATGCGCGCGCATCCACGCCGCGATGCGCGACGCGCCGAACACGCACGCGAGGTCGAAGCACACGCCGGCCGCGACCAGCAGCGCGCCGAGCTCGAACATCTGCAGGACGACCGGCCCGGCCTCGGGCCGCACGAACTGCGGCAGCAGCACCGAGCAGAACAGCAGCGCCTTCGGGTTCAGCAGGTTCGTCAGCAGCCCCTTCACGAACGACTGCCGCAGCTCGCCCGCCGTCGCCGCCGCGTCGCCGTCGCCAAGCGCGAACACGGGTGAGCGGAACACCTGGATCGCGACGTACGCGAGGTAGAGCGCGCCGCCGTAGCGGATCACTTCATACAGCCACGGCGCACTGCGGATCAGCGCCGCGACGCCGCACGCGGACAGCGTCACGTGCGCGGTGCGCGCCAGCGACAGGCCGGCCGCCGCCGCCATCCCCGGCCGTACGCCGCGGCCGATGCTGGTCTGCAGCACGAGCGCCATGTCGGGCCCCGGCACCGCATAAATGGCCGCCAGCGCGGCGAGATAAATCAACAGCAAATGCGTGGAAATCATGTTCCGCCCCCGTCCTCCAATGACGATATGTTGCCGCTGAAGGACGAGGGATTATTGGCCATCTTAGGCTCAGGATTGGCGATTCATAGGGGAATCCGCCACAATCTCGAAACCAGAACAGGGATTCCGCCAACATGACCGAACTCGACAAAACCGATCGCGCGATCCTCGCTGCGGTGCAGCGCGACGGCCGCCTGCCGATCGCGCGTCTCGCCGAATCCGTCGGCCTGTCCGAGACGCCTTGCGCGCGGCGTCTGAAGCGGCTCGAAAACGACGGCTACATCGAGCGCTACCGCGCGCAACTGTCGCGCCAGGCGCTCGGCTTCGGCGTGGTCGCGTTCGTGCTCGTGCGCTTCGCGACGCACGACCGCAAGGTCGCCGACCGGTTCGAACGGGAAGTGCTCGGCATCGAGCGGATCCTGGCGTGCCACAACGTCGCGGGCACGGCCGACTACCTGCTGCAGGTGGTCGCGCGCGACCTCGACGATTACGGCACGTTCCTGCGCGATTCGCTGCGGATGCTGCCGGGCGTGACGTCGATCGAATCGGCACTGTCGTTGCGCGAGGTGAAACACGACGCCGGGTTGCCGGTACCGTGATGCGCGCGGCAGGCCGCGCCGGCATGACGCTTGTTCACATTGCCGGCGGCGCCGGCGTCACGTGACGTCCGGCGACTGGTGCGCGCGTTCGAGATCCTCGAGAAACGCCTCCACGAGCGGGTTACCGCGCCCGTTGCGCGCGACGACCATGTGGAACGTGACGTCGTAGCGCAGTTGCTCCGGATTGAGCGGCGTGAGCAGCCCCTGCGCGACGTAAGGCGCCGCGAAATGCTGCGGCAGGTAGCCGAGGTGGTGGCCGGACAGGATCAGCAGCGCGACGGCCTCCATGTTGTCGGCGGTTGCGGTCACGCGGTCGGGGGTGGTCGACAGCTGCGCCTCCGGCAGCGGATACGAGCGCCACGCCCATTCGAAGCCCGCGACGTCGGCCGGCGTCAGCGTGCCGGCGCCGTCGAACAGCGGATGGCCGCGGCCGCAGTACGCGACCTGGCGCTCGATGAACAGCGGCGTGTAGTGCAGCGACGGCACGCGGTGCCAGAAATAGCCGACCGCGATCTGGATCTCGTCGCTCAGCAGCTTCTCCTCGAGATCGCCCGGCGCGCGCACGGAGATCGAGAAGCGCACGGCTTCGTCGCGCGTGCGGAACGCGGCGATCGCCTCGGCGATCCGCGCGTTCTGGCTCACCGGCGTATGGCCGATCAGGCCGATGTTCAGCGTACCGACCAGCTGGCGGTCCATGTGCCGCGCGGCCATCCCGAATTCGTCGAGCGCCGCGAGCAGCTTGCGGCTCATCGCGTGGAACCGCTCGCCCTTCGGCGTGAGCCGGAAGCCGCTGCGGCCGCGCTCGCAGAGCCGGTAGCCGAGCCGCGTCTCGAGCGACGACAGTTGGGCGCTGATCGTCGACTGCCCGACGTTCAGCACGGCCTGCGCAGCCGACACGCCCCCCGCGTCCGTGACCGCGAGAAACACGCGGATCAACCGCAGATCGAGGGTCGACAGATTCCCCAGCACGCTCTTCCCCTTCCATACATCGATGAAAAACGATGTTAACGTCGATATCTTCGCATTCTTCTTTCCCGGCGGAGCGCGTAAAACTGTGCGCCAAGCCGCGTCGCATGATACGGCAACCCCACATCGGAAGAGACACCCCATGAACGACCACACCCATTTCCAGCCGCTCGGCGGCAATGAAATGCCGCGCTGCGGCGGCATCGCGACGATGATGCGCCTGCCGCACGTCGCGAGCGCCGAAGGCCTCGACGCTTGCTTCGTCGGCGTGCCGTTCGATCTCGGCACCTCCAACCGCACCGGCGCGCGCTTCGGCCCGCGCCAGATCCGCACCGAATCCGTGCTGCTGCGCCCGTACAACATGGCCACGCGCGCGGCGCCGTTCGATTCGCTGCAGATCGCCGACATCGGCGACGTCGCGATCAATCCCTATAACCTGCACGATTCCATCGCCCGCATCGAAGCCGCGTACGACGCGATCCTCGAGCACGACTGCAAGCCGATCACGCTCGGCGGCGACCACACGATCGCACTGCCGATCCTGCGCGCGATCCACCGCAAGCACGGCAAGGTTGCATTGATCCACGTCGATGCACACGCCGACGTGAACGACACGATGATGGGTGAAAAGATCGCGCACGGCACGCCGTTCCGCCGCGCGGTGGAGGAAGGCCTGCTGCACGGCGACAAGGTCACGCAGATCGGCCTGCGCGGCACCGGCTACGCCGCCGAGGATTTCGACTGGTGCCGCGAGCAGGGCTTCCGCGTGGTCCAGGCCGAGGAATGCTGGAACAAGTCGCTCGCGCCGCTGATGGAAGAAGTGCGCGCGCGCGTCGGCGATACGCCCGTCTACATCAGCTTCGACATCGACGGCATCGATCCGGCCTACGCGCCGGGCACCGGCACGCCGGAAATCGCGGGCCTCACGGTGCCGCAGGCGCTCGAGATCATCCGCGGCGCGAAGGGGCTGAACATCGTCGGCTGCGATCTGGTCGAAGTCGCGCCGCCGTACGACCCGTTCGGCACCACGGCGCTGCTCGGCGCGAACCTCGCGTACGAGCTGCTGTGCGTGCTGCCGGGCGTCAAGTACCGCGACTGACCCCGCCGCGACGCCACAACGACACATTCCAAATCAAAGGATTCCAGAGGAGCAAAGCAAGGATGGGGACTTCCGTCAAACAACCGAAGCGGGCGGCGCTCGCGTCGTTCGTCGGCACCACGATCGAGTGGTACGACTTCTATAGCTACGCGACCGCCGCCGCCATCGTGTTCGGGCCGCTGTTCTTTCCCGGCGAAAACCGCTTCATCAGCCTGCTCGCGTCGTTCGGCTCGTTCGCGGTCGGCTTCTTCGCGCGGCCGCTCGGCGGCGTGATGTTCGGCTATCTCGGCGACCGCTTCGGCCGCAAGCGTTCGCTGCTCGCGACGCTGATGCTGATGGCCGTGTCGACGGTCGCGATCGGCCTGCTGCCGACCCACGCGCAAGCCGGCGTCATCGCGCCGATCCTGCTCGTGCTGATGCGCGTGCTGCAAGGCATCGCAGTCGGCGGCGAATGGGGCGGCGCGGTGCTGCTCGCCGGCGAGCATGCGCCCGAAGGCAAGCGCACGTTCTTCGCGTCGTTCGCGCAGCTCGGCAGCGCGAGCGGCCTGATCCTGTCGATGCTCGCGTTCGGTGCGATCAGCACGCTGTCGAAGGACGACATGATGAGCTGGGGCTGGCGCGTGCCGTTCCTCGCGAGCTCGGTGCTGCTGGTGATCGGCTTCGTGATTCGTGCAAGCGTGTCCGAGTCGCCCGAGTTCGAGGAGATCAAGAAGAGCGGCAACACCGCGCAGAACCCGGTGCGCGAAGCGCTCAAGTACTGGCCGCTGCTGCTGCTCGCGATCGGCGCGAACGTGTACGGCATCGCCGGCGTGTATTTCAGCAACATCTTCATGATCAGTTACGCAACGCAGTTCCTGTCGCTCGACCGGTCGATGGTGCTGCATTGCATGACGATCGTCGCGGTGCTGCAGTTCGTCGTGCAGCTCGCCGCTGCGTTCCTCGCGCAACGCTTCGGCACCACGCGCGTGCTGCTGATCATCGGCGCCTGGGCCGCGATCGTCCCGTTCGTGATGCTGCCGCTCGTGCACGTGGGCACGCCGCTGTCGGTCACGGTCGGCGTCGGTCTCGCGACGCTCGCGGAATCGGGCTACTACTCGGTGGTCGCGGGCTTCGTCAGCGGCATCTTCGTCGCGCGGATCCGCTATACGGCGATCTCGATCGCGTACCAGGTCTGCGGCGCGCTCGCAGGCGGCCTCACGCCGCTCGTCGCGACCATCATCGCGCAGAACACCGCGCCGCAATGGTGGCCGCTCGCGATCCAGTACACGAGCGCCGCACTGCTGTCGTCGCTGTGCGTGTGGCTGATCTCGCGCCGTGTCAGCATCGACGATGCGGGCGCGCCCGGCAAGCAGGACGCACCGCTGCCGCGCGGCGCACGTACCGCGTAACGTCCCGCAACGGGCAGGCCGCGTCACGCGGGTCTGCCCTGTCATCGCACCGAAGGGCGGCGCATTGCGCCGCCCTTTTTCATGCCCGTCGTCAGAAGTCCGAACGCAACGTGGGCATCACGTTGCGCCTGCCGCCGGATCGTCGATCTTGGCGGCACGCACGCAACACCCTCGCGTTATTGCACCTGGCTGCGCAGCGTCTTCGCGGCGGCGACCATGTTCGTCAGCGCCGGAATCACTTCCGCCCACTGGCGCGTCTTCAGGCCGCAGTCCGGGTTCACCCACAGACGTTCCGCCGGAATCCGCTCGGCCGCCTTCTGCATCAGGCCGACGATGTGATCCTGCGTCGGGATGTTCGGCGAATGGATGTCGTACACGCCCGGCCCGATCTCGTTCGGATACTTGAAGCTGTCGAACGCGTCGAGCAGCTCCATGTCCGAGCGCGACGTCTCGATCGTGATCACGTCCGCATCCATGTCGGCGATCGACGCGATGATGTCGTTGAACTCCGAATAGCACATGTGCGTGTGGATCTGCGTATCGTCCTGCACGCCGTTCGCGGTGATGCGGAACGATTCGACCGCCCAGCGCAGGTACTCGCCCCATTGCGCTCGGCGCAGCGGCAGCCCTTCGCGCAACGCGGCCTCGTCGATCTGGATCACGCGCACGCCGGCCTTCTCGAGGTCGAGCACTTCCTCGCGGATCGCGAGCGCGAGCTGGTAGCACGACACCGAGCGCGGCTGGTCGTCACGGACGAACGACCAGTTCAGGATCGTCACCGGGCCGGTCAGCATGCCCTTCATCGGCTTGTTCGTCAGCGACTGCGCATACGTGATCCATTCGACGGTCATTGCCTTCGGGCGGCTGATGTCGCCGAACAGGATCGGCGGCTTCACGCAGCGCGAACCGTACGACTGCACCCAGCCGAACTGGCTGAATGCGTACCCGTCGAGCTGTTCGCCGAAGTATTCGACCATGTCGTTGCGCTCGGCTTCACCGTGCACAAGCACGTCGAGTTCGAGCGATTCCTGTTCGCGGACGCTGCGCTCGATCTCGGCCTGCATCGCCGCGCGGTAGCCGGTTTCGTCCAGCGCGCCGGCCTTGAACTGGCTGCGCGCCTGGCGGATTTCGGCGGTCTGCGGGAACGAGCCGATCGTCGTCGTCGGGAAGGCCGGCAGGTTCAGTCGCGCCGACTGCTTCGGCGCGCGCTGCGTGTACGGGCTCGCGCGGTTGCCGAGCGGCGCGTCGATGCGCGCGATAGCCGCCTTCACCGCCGGGTTGTTCACGCGCGGCGAGCGGCGGCGCGAGTCGATCGCGGCGGCGTTCGCGGCGAGCGCGTCGGCCACCTTGCCGCGGCCTTCGTTCAGTGCCGCCGCGAGCACCTTCAATTCGTCGAGCTTCTGCAGCGCGAACGCGAGCCACGAACGGATCTCCGCATCGAGCTTCTCCTCGCTCGCGAGATCGACCGGCACGTGCAGCAGCGAGCACGACGGGGCGAGCCACAGGCGATCGCCGAGTTGCTTCGCGAGCGGTTCGAGCCAGTCGAGCGTCGCGTTCAGGTCCGTCTTCCAGATGTTGCGGCCGTTGATCGCGCCCACCGACAGCACGCGCTCGGCCGGCAGTTCACGCACCAGCGCGTGCACTTCGTCGCGCGCGTTGATCGCGTCGACATGCAGGCCGTCGACCGGCAGCGAGCTTGCGAGCGTCAGGTTGTCCTGAAGCTGGCCGAAGTACGTCGCGAGCAGCAGCTTGATGCGGCGCGTCTCCAGCGCCGCATACGCGGTGCGGAATGCCTGGCGCCATTCGGCGTCGAGTTCGGTCACGAGGATCGGTTCGTCGATCTGCACCCACTCGACGCCTTGCGCGGTCAGCGTGTCGAGCAGCGCGCCGTACACCGGCAGCAGCTTCGGCAGCAGCGCGAGGCGATCCGAATCGTCCTTCGACTTGCCGAGCCACAGGTACGTCACCGGGCCGATGATCACCGGTTTAGCGTTCACGCCCTGCACCTTCGCCTCGGCCAGTTGCTGCAGCAGGCGCGACGGGTCGAGCGAGAAATTCGTGTCGGCGTGGAATTCCGGGACGATGTAGTGGTAGTTCGTGTCGAACCACTTCGTCATTTCACCGGCCGCGACGCCGCCGCAGCACGCCGCATGCTCTTCCGCGGACTGCGCCGAGCGGCCGCGCGCGACGCGGAAATAGTTGTCGAGCGCATCGCCGTGGAAGTCCTGCACGCGCTTCGGCAGGTTGCCGAGCGTGAAGCTCATGTCGAGCACCTGGTCGTAGAACGCGAAATCGCCGATCGGCGCGAGATCCAGGCCACGCTGATCGTTCCAGTGACGCGCGCGCAGGTCCGCGCCGAGCGCCTTCAGTTCGTCGCGCGACGATTCGCCTTTCCAGTAGCGTTCGAGACCGAACTTGAGTTCGCGCTTCGCGCCGATGCGCGGGAAACCGAGGTTGTGTGTCGTGACCATGAGGCTGCCGTCCAGAAAGAAATTGAAGATCCGGCAGCCATCATAGGGATTTCAAACCATGAAATAAAATGGCATTATTTCATTCATCCATTAAATTTGTTCATGCATCTGTTGCGCGAGCGATATCCATGCTGGAACGATTCCATCTCGTCGTCATTCGTGAAGTCGAGCGCCAGGGCTCGCTGACCGCGGCCGCCAATGCGCTGCACCTCACGCAATCGGCGCTCAGCCATACCGTCAGGAAAATCGAGCAGCAGCTCGGCACGCCGATCTGGGACCGGGAAGGGCGCGGCCTGCGGCTCACGCAAGGCGGGCAGTATCTGCTGAAGCTCGCGAACCGGCTGCTGCCGCAGTTCGAGCTCGCCGAGGAGCGGATGAAGCAGTACGCGAAAGGCGAGCGCGGCACGCTGCGTATCGGGATGGAGTGCCACCCGTGCTACCAGTGGCTGCTGAAGGTCGTGTCGCCGTACCTGTCACGCTGGCCCGACGTCGACGTGGACGTGAAGCAGCGTTTCCAGTTCGGCGGCATCGGCGCGCTGTTCGGCTATGACATCGACGTACTCGTGACGCCCGACCCGCTGAACAAGCCGGGCCTGCGTTTCGATCCCGTGTTCGACTACGAGCAGGTGCTGGTGGTCGCGGATGCACACCGCCTCGCGAATGCCGACTACGTGACGCCCGAGCAGCTGATCGACGAAATCCTGATCACCTATCCGGTCGAAACCGACCGGCTCGACATCTACAACCAGTTCCTGACGCCGGCCGGCATCGTGCCAAGGCGGCACAAGTCGATCGAGACGACCGACATCATGCTGCAGATGGTGGCGAGCGGGCGCGGCGTGGCCGCGCTGCCGAGATGGCTTGCCGACGAATACGCGGACCGGATGCCGGTCGTGCCGGTCAAGCTCGGCAAGAAGGGAATCGCGAAGCAGATCTTCCTCGGCATCCGCGAAGCGGATGCGTCGATCGACTATCTGGCCGCGTTCGTCGCGCTGGCGCGCGAATCGACGTGGAGCGCGCCGCGCATGCTGCGTTAGGGCTCAGGCCCTGTTCACGCGAATATCGGGCTTGCGATCGGCGTGAACGGGCCCCCGGGTGCACCCGTTTGCAATACGCGTCAGGCGGCGTGCATGCCGATGCGTTCGCCGCGCTCGACCCACGCGCCGAACAACAGGCCGATCGTCGTCCACATGATCACCTGCATGCCGATGGCCGCGACGCGAAACTTCCACAGCAAGGCAGCCGGGAACGCGGCCGGCACTTCGTTGATCGACGGCAGCCCGAGCTGCACCGCCGCGATGATCGCGACGAACACGAGGCCCGCCACGATCGACGCGTTCCATTGGCCGAGCTTCGCGAGCAGATGGCGGCGCACGCTGACCGAGAACACCATCGTCGCGATCGAGATCGCGATCATCAGGAAGAACAGGCCCGTGCGATAGCCGATCGTGTCGGGGTCGCCAACCGACGGCGGATTGGCCGGGTACTTGATGTTCGGCACGATCACGAGCGCGACGAACGCCGCGAGCGCGAGCCACGCGGCCAGCGGCCGCGCCGGGAGGCGGCTGCCTCGTCCGTAGGCAAACGCGAAGACCAGCGAAAACAACCCGCCGAATGCCGCGCCGTAGGTCACGACACCCGTCAGCAGGCCGAGGCCGGCCTGCGTGTGGCGGCTGACCAGCTCGACCTCGTGATCGTGCCCGTGCTCGTCGCTCTTGGCGGCATCGCGCTGTTCTTCGAAGGAAATTGCCTGATCGACTTGCGGTTCGCCGACGATTTTCGCGAAACCGAACGTGAGGAGGCCCGCGGCGATGCCTGCGAGCATCCCGCGCATGAGCAGCTTTCCGACCATCGTGTTCTCCGCGTCAGTGGCAGGGAAAGCCGAGCAGATGGCGGCCGTCGTGGACGAATTCGTGGACGTACATGCCCGGCACGAGCGACGTCGCGCCTTGTTCCGCGCCGACGAAATAGAGTGCGAGCAGCAGGATCAGGCCGACGAATACGGCCCACGGCAACAGCTCACGTACGGGGATGGGTGCCGGCACGACGACCGGCTTCAGCACTGCTTCGCTCATGGATGCACCTCAGGGGAATCGCGCCCCGACAAATGTTGGATGGGTACGAAGGCAGGTCTGGCTTCCGGGATCGTGATTACCCGGTTACAGTGGCGCGACCGCACCGGATTTGCACCGGCTTCCGCGCTTCGTATCGAGCGGATTGTACGCGCGAACGTCCGCGTATTGAAGAAGTGATGGCCCGCGGACGACCGCCCGTCCGCTCCGGCTCTCCCGACAACCGACATGACCCTCCATGCCTCGTTGCGCCTGATTGCACACGCGTCGACCCGCGCGATGCGCACCGGCACGTTTCCCGACGACGATCCGCTCGACGCACGCGGGCTCGCCGAAGCCGCCGCGCTGCGCGATCGGTGGACGCACGCGGCCGGCGCGCTCGTGCGGTGCAGCCCTGCCCGCTGTGCGCGGCAGACCGCCGATGCACTCGGCCTGCACGCCGAAGCCGACGACCCGCTTCGCGACATCGACTACCGCAACTGGCGAGGCAAGCGGCTGCACGATCTCGCACGCGACGTGCCGGACGCACTGGGCGCATGGATCTGCGATCCGTCCGCGTCGCCGCACGGCGGCGAATCGTTCGAAGCCGCCGCTCGCCGTGTCGGCGCATGGCTGAACGCGCTGCCGCCCGGCCGCGACGTCGTCGCGATCACGCATGCGCCGATCGTTCGCGCGGCCGTCGCGCACGTGATGAGGATGGATCTCGATGCTGCGGCGCGCATCGACGTCGCACCGCTGTCGTGCACGATGTTCGTCGCGTCGCCGCATGGATGGACGTTGGCCACGACGCACGACGATCGGCGCGACGTCGATGCGTAAGCGTGTGGAATTGCGCGTGGAATTGCCGCCCCGGCATGCGCGATATGGATGACAAAGCGGCCGGTGTTTCACGACGCGAACGAATATCGTCCCTCGCCTTACATCACTGTAAGACGCGCCGTTCGTCATCCCGACTGTCATCAAACTGACTGCTAGCCGCGGCTAGGATCGGACGCGACTCCCCCACGAGAAGACGCCCGTCATGAATCAACCTGCTTCGTCCACCGCGAACGATCGGGGCTCCGTCGAGCGCACCCGGCAGCTCGGCTATGCCGTGTTCCTGCTGGTGCTCGCGATCGGCGCCGTCTACATCGCCACGCACCTGATCGACGATCTGTCGCCGATGCGCGAAGGGTCGCTGTTCCCGTACCTGATGCTCGGCGCCGCGCTGGTGATCGCGCTCGGCTTCGAATTCGTCAACGGCTTCCACGACACCGCGAACGCGGTCGCCACCGTGATCTACACGCACTCGCTGACGCCGAACGTGGCGGTGATCTGGTCCGGCATGTGGAACTTCCTCGGCGTGATGGTTTCGAGCGGCGCCGTCGCGTTCGGCATCCTGCAGTTGCTGCCGGTCGAGCTGATCCTGCAGGTCGGCAGCGGCTCCGGCTTCGCGATGGTGTTTGCGCTGCTGATCGCGGCGATCGTCTGGAACCTCGCGACCTGGTATTTCGGGTTGCCGTCGTCGAGCTCGCATACGCTGATCGGGTCGATCATCGGCGTCGGGCTGATGAACCAGCTGATGCACGGGCCGTCCGGCACGAGCGGCGTCGACTGGGGCCAGGCGCTGGGCGTCGGCAAGTCGCTGCTGCTCTCGCCGATCGTGGGCTTCCTGTGCGCGTCGCTGCTGCTGCTCGTGCTGAAAGCCCTCGTGCGGATTCCCGAGCTGTACAAGGAGCCGCCGAAGGACCAGCCGCCGCCGTTCTGGATTCGCTGCCTGCTGATCCTGACCTGCACGGGCGTGTCGTTCGCGCACGGTTCGAACGACGGGCAGAAAGGGATGGGCCTCATCATGCTGATCCTGATCGGCACGGTGCCGGCCGCGTACGCCCTGAACAAGGCCGTCACGCCGGCCGAGTCGCAGACCTTCGTCGCCGTCGCGAATCAGGCGGCCGCGACGTTCGCGAAGTATACGAACGGCGTCGCGCCGTCGGCGAACCCGCGCGCCGACGTCGAACACTACGTGCAGCATCGCGAACTGACGCCTGCGGTGCTGCCGGCCGTGCAGCAGCTGTCCACGTCGCTCGCAACTGCCGTGGGTTCGTCGGGCTCGATGGCCGCCGTGCCGCAGCGCGACGTCGACAACGTGCGCAACACGATGTATCTGGTGTCCGAAGCGATTCGCCTGATCGAGAAGTCGGGGCAGCCCGCGTTCGCCGCCGACGACAAGCTCGCGATCGACAACTATCGCAAGCAGCTCGATCACGCGACCAAGTTCATTCCGACGTGGGTGAAGGTTGCCGTCGCGATCGCACTGGGCCTCGGCACGATGGTCGGCTGGAAACGGATCGTCGTGACCGTCGGCGAGAAAATCGGCAAGCAGCATCTGACGTACGGACAGGGCGCATCGGCCGAACTCGTCGCGATGCTGACGATCGGCGCCGCCGACATGTACGGGCTGCCCGTGTCGACGACGCACGTGCTGTCGTCGGGCGTCGCGGGCACGATGGCGGCAAACGGGTCGGGGCTGCAATGGAGCACGGTGCGCAGCCTCGTGCTCGCGTGGGTGCTGACGTTGCCGGCGTCGATCGCGCTTGCGGCAGGGCTTTACTGGTTGTTCCGGTCGCTGGCTTGATCGGGGATACGGTGGGCGGCCGATGCTGGTCGGTCGCCTGCCGTAGAGCATTCTTCGGTCGTCTCTCTGTCTCTTCGCCTCTTCGCTTCTCCTTCCCGACACGTCGCCGAATTCGGCGTGCCCGTGTCACATCACGAGCGTGCGGCCTCCCCCTTTCCGAATTGAAGCGCAAGATCTGGAGCGCGCCTGTACACGGAGATCGCTAGACTCGGTTCATCACTTTCATCGTGGATTCAACCGCGCGCAATGCGTCCAGAGCATGCCGTGCGGCGCCACATTGCTGACGAACGAGGTACGCCCGTGAACATCGCCGACCTGCAACCTGCCGTCGACTCGCTGGACATCGCACAACGCGTCGACGCGATCGACTGGACAACCGTCGATGCCGATCTCGATCGCTACGGATGCGCGCGCGTACCGGGCCTGATCGCGGCAAGCGAGTGCGACGCGCTCGCATCGCTTTATCCGCGCGATGCGCTCTATCGTTCACGCGTCGTGATGGCGCGGCACGGATTCGGGCGCGGCGAATACAAGTATTTCGCGTACCCGCTGCCGGCGCTCGTCGCCGGGTTGCGTACAACGCTCTACCCGCATCTCGCGCCGATCGCGAATCGCTGGAACAAGGCACTCGGGATCGACGTCCGCTATCCGACGGAGCACGCGCCCTTCCTCGATCGCTGCCACGCGGCCGGACAGGTACGCCCGACGCCGCTGATCCTTCAATACGGCCCCGACGACTACAACTGCCTCCATCAGGATCTGTATGGCGAGCATGTCTTTCCGCTTCAGGTCGCCATCCTGCTGTCGGCGCCGGGCCGCGATTTCACGGGCGGGGAGTTCGTGTTGACGGAACAGCGGCCGCGCATGCAGTCGCGTGCGGAAGTGGTGCCGCTGACGCAAGGTGACGCGGTGATCTTCGCCGTGCACGGCAGGCCGGTGCAGGGAACGCGCGGCGTCTATCGCGTCAACCTGCGCCACGGCGTCAGCCGGATCCGGAGCGGCCATCGCCACACGGTCGGCATCATCTTCCATGACGCGCAGTGACGGGAATCGGAGTGAGCGCGGCGCTATCGCGCCGTTCTTCGTGCGGATGGGTTCACACAGGAAACGCCCCGCGTCTGTCAAACCAATCGCGCGTCATCTATTGGGGCGCATCACGGTAGGACATCAGCTGTCGCACCGTTCCGCATGCGGATGAGTCCACGCAGGAAACACCCCTCGCCTGTCGAGCCAATCGCATGTCATCGCTCGAGGCGCATCACGACACGACGTTAGCTATCGCGTCGCTCATGATACGGATGAGCTCACGCAAGAAACCCTGCGCCTGTCGAGCCAATCGCGCGTCATTGCCCGGGACGCATCACGGCCGGACATCAGCTGTCGCGCCATTCCTCATGTCGATGGGTTCACGCGGGAAACACCCGTGTCTGTCGAACCAATCGCATGTCATCGCTCGGGGCGCATCATGTCAGGACATCAACTGTCGCACCGTCCCTCGTGCGGATGAGTTCACGCAAGAAACACCGTGCGTCAGCCGAACCAATCGTGTGCCATCGCTCGATGGCGCATCACGCGCCGGACATCAGCTGTCGCGCCATTCCTCATGCCGATGGGTTCGCGCAGGAAACACCTCGCCTCTGTCGAACCAATCGCGCGTCATCGCTCGAGACGCATCACCACCGGACATCACCATGCGATCCGCTCACTTGCCCACAACGACCCATGACGGATTTCACCTCGCGTCAGGCCACCACCGCAGCGACAACTGCTCGACGTTTCAAGTGAGCGACAGGAAACAAAAACGCTCACCCGTCACAACACAAAAGCGATTGGCGATCCGGCCTGCGTTCACGCCGCATTCGCCCGAAGCCGGTCGCCGGCATCGGAGGCCAGCCGTGCGTAGCCCGGCAACGTCAGCAGTGCAAGCACGCCGGCCGCGATGAATGCCCAGCGGAAGTCGTCGAGCACGTAATGCATGCCAACCGTATCGCCGCGCACCAACGCCGCGACCCGCAGCGACAATGCACCGAACGCGATCCCCATCCCGATCGTCATCTGCTGCGCGGCGCTCCACAGCGTGCTGGCCGCGCTCGTCTGCGTGGCCGGGATATCCGCATAGGCCAGCGTCGCGAGCGTCGTGAACTGCATCGACCGCGTCAGTCCGTAGACGAATACGATGAACAGCGTGATCGCCAGCGGCGTCGACGCGGTCAGCCAGCCGCACGCGATCGTGAAGATGCCGACGAGCGTCACGTCGACGAGTGCGACGCGCCGGAAACCATAGCGGTCGAGGATCCACGACGTCCCCGCCTTCATGCCGAGATTGCCCAGCGCGCTTGCGAGCAGCAGCAGGCCGGACTGGAACGGCGACAGCCCGAAACCGATCTGGAACAGCAACGGCAGCAGATACGGCACGGCGTTGATCGCCATCCGTGTAATCGAGCCGGTGATCACCGTCACCGAGAACGTCGGCACCTTCAACGTTGTGAAATCGAGCAGCGGATGCGCGCAACGTCGCGCGTACAACCACGCTGCAACGCCAAACAACACGCTCGCGCCCACCAGGATGGCTGCGCGTGTGAAGTGCACATCCTGCTGGCCGGCTGCCTCCGTGCCGATCAACAGACAGGTCAGCGCTGCGCCGGCAAGCACGAAGCCGACCCAATCGAGCGGCCGTTGCTCGTCGGCCCGCGTGTTCCGGACGATCAACCACGTGCAGACAAGCGCGGCGATGCCGAACGGAACGTTCAAGAGGAAGATCCATCGCCACGACGCATAGGTCGTGATGAAGCCACCGATCGGCGGCCCGACGACGGGCGCGACGATGCCTGGCCACGTAATCGTCGCGATCGCACGCATCAGTTTTGCCTTCTCGGTGCTGCGCACGACGATCATCCGCCCAACTGGCACCATCATCGCCCCGCCAACACCCTGCAGCAGGCGCGCGGCCGTGAACGTCGCGACGCCTTCGGACAACCCGCACAGCACCGACGCACCGGTAAACACGACGATGGCGCTGGCAAACACCGTGCGCGAACCATATCGATCTGCGATCCAGCCGCTGATCGGGATGAACACGGCAAGCGCAAGCATGTAGGCCGTCATCCCGAGACTCAGCGCGTTCGGCCCGACGCCGAACGAGTGCGCCATTTGCGGCAGCGCGGTCGCGATCACGGTCGTGTCGAGGTACTCCATGAAGAACGTTGCGGCGACGAGATACGGCAAGAAGTCGGTCGTCCGACCACCTTGGGCAGGGCTGTCAATCATGAACGTGCAGGAGACGGAATGCGGAAGACGCCGATCGCCAGCGGATGCAGACAAGCGCCGGAATCGGGACGAATGGCGATATTACCCTGAAGGGCTTGCCCCGCGCTCTGCCGACGGACGTCCGCGAATGCACTTTATGCGCATAGATTTCGGGGACGATTTCCCGCTGCGCGCGCCGAGCTGTACCTATGATCGGACCGACTCGATGCGATGAAGAATGGGGAGATAAAGCCGTGCCGACTTAAAAACTCGCTATTTATGGGCCATTGTCACCGAACATCTCCCATCATCAGCCATCGCCACAATCAGGTGTTTGAGTTGTTCGATTTTCGGGCTGACGGCTCTTGCTGCGAACAGAGGGTCGTGGGGTGTCAGTCACGCCAGCATCCGTTACCGTTACGCAACTGACCTGGGCAGTTTGAGCGCGTCTCGGTGGTCTCGCGAATGGCGGGTTCTGGTCTGATGACCTGCTCCCCGTAAACCGGGCCAGTCGGAATCTAGTAAAGTCCGTTTTCGGAGAGGAAGACGGACATGAAGAAGCGCTTTTCGGAAGAACAGATCATCGGCTTCCTGAAGGAAGCGGAGGCGGGCCTGCCGGTGAAGGAGCTGTGCAGGAAGCATGGGTTCAGTGACGCCTCGTTCTACACGTGGCGCGCGAAGTTCGGCGGCATGGAGGTGTCGGAAGCCCGTCGGCTCAAGGAGCTGGAAGCCGAGAACGCGAGGCTGAAGAAGCTGCTGGCCGAGGCGATGCTCGATATGGAAGCCCTGAAGGTGGTCGTGAAGGGAAAGCCCTGAGCCCGCAGGCCAGGCGCGAGGCGGTCGCGGCGATTCGGCAGAAGGTCAATGTCTCCGAGCGCCGTGCCTGCCGGCTTGTCGGGCTTTCGCGCAGCGTGCTGCATTATGAAGCGCAGCCGGACCACGAGAATGAGGCGCTCAAGGCGCGCCTCATCGAGCTGGGGCACCAGAGGCGGCGTTTCGGCTATCGGCGGCTACACGCGCTGCTGGCGCGCGAAGGAAGGCACGTAAACCACAAGCGCGTGCACCGGCTGTATCGCGAGGCCGGACTGGCCGTGCGGCGCCGGCGACGGCGCCACGGCGTGATGGTCGAGCGCGAGCAGCTGGCTTTGCCGAGTACGCCGAACGAGGTGTGGTCCCTCGATTTCGTGATGGACGCATTGTCCAACGGGCGTCGCCTGAAGTGCCTGACCATTGTCGACGACTTCACCAAGGAAGCGGTCGAGATCGTGGTGGACCACGGCATCTCGGGTCGGTATGTGACGCGCGTGCTGGACCGGGTGGCGCGCTTCAGGGGCTACCCGAAAGCGTTGCGCACGGACCAGGGACCCGAATTCACGAGCCGCGCGCTGGACCAGTGGGCCTACGCCAACGGCGTGACGTTGAAATTGATTCAGGCGGGCAAGCCGACGCAGAATGCGTACATCGAGTCGTTCAATGGCAAGTTTCGTGACGAGTGTCTGAACGAGCACTGGTTCACGACGCTCGCCCACGCCCGGGCCGTGGTGTCGGCATGGCGCCGGGACTACAACGAGGCACGGCCGCACAGCGCATTGAACTACCAGTCGCCGGCCGAATTCGCGGCGAAGCATCCGGCACCAGTAGGCGCTCCTGTCTTGCAGGAGCATGTTTGAACAGGACTTTACTAGAAGCTCCGTGGCCCTATCGAAGGGGGCAGGTCACTGAAGGTAACGTCTGGAAGAGCGACTTGGAGGGGCAAAGGCCGAGCGGCCATCCTCTCGCGCATGCATTTCCATCACCGAAATGCAAAAACCCCCGCCTGGTCGGGCGGGGGTTTCTGGCTTAGGGAGCCTGACGATTACCTACTTTCACACGGGAATCCGCACTATCATCGGCGTAGAGTCGTTTCACGGTCCTGTTCGGGATGGGAAGGGGTGGGACCGACTCGCTATGGTCATCAGGCAAAGAGGGTTGTCACGTTGCTTCGCAACGCAACCAATCGGGAAGAAGCAGTAATTTTTGAGGTTGTGCGTATCAGCACATCGCGGTCATTCAACCGCTGTCTGTAAAACAGACTTGTTATAGGATCAAGCCTTACGGGCAATTAGTATCAGTTAGCTGAACGCATTACTGCGCTTACACACCTGACCTATCAACGTCCTGGTCTCGAACGACCCTTCAAGGGGATCTAGTCCCCAGGGATATCTCATCTTAAGGCGAGTTTCCCGCTTAGATGCTTTCAGCGGTTATCTCTTCCGAACATAGCTACCCGGCGATGCCACTGGCGTGACAACCGGTACACCAGAGGTTCGTCCACTCCGGTCCTCTCGTACTAGGAGCAGCCCCCTTCAAATATCCAACGCCCACGGCAGATAGGGACCAAACTGTCTCACGACGTTTTAAACCCAGCTCACGTACCTCTTTAAATGGCGAACAGCCATACCCTTGGGACCGGCTACAGCCCCAGGATGAGATGAGCCGACATCGAGGTGCCAAACACCGCCGTCGATATGAACTCTTGGGCGGTATCAGCCTGTTATCCCCAGAGTACCTTTTATCCGTTGAGCGATGGCCCTTCCATACAGAACCACCGGATCACTATGACCTGCTTTCGCACCTGCTCGACTTGTCGGTCTCGCAGTTAAGCACGCTTATGCCATTGCACTATCAGCACGATTTCCGACCGTACCTAGCGTACCTTCGTACTCCTCCGTTACGCTTTGGGAGGAGACCGCCCCAGTCAAACTGCCTACCATGCACTGTCCCCGACCCGGATCACGGGCCAAGGTTAGAACCTCAAACAAACCAGGGTGGTATTTCAAGGACGGCTCCACCGAAACTAGCGTTCCGGTTTCATAGCCTCCCACCTATCCTACACAGATCGGTTCAAAGTCCAATGCAAAGCTACAGTAAAGGTTCATGGGGTCTTTCCGTCTAGCCGCGGGTAGATTGCATCATCACAAACACTTCAACTTCGCTGAGTCTCGGGAGGAGACAGTGTGGCCATCGTTACGCCATTCGTGCAGGTCGGAACTTACCCGACAAGGAATTTCGCTACCTTAGGACCGTTATAGTTACGGCCGCCGTTTACCGGGACTTCAATCAAGAGCTTGCACCCCATCATTTAATCTTCCGGCACCGGGCAGGCGTCACACCCTATACGTCCACTTTCGTGTTTGCAGAGTGCTGTGTTTTTATTAAACAGTCGCAGCCACCAGTTTATTGCAACCCCTTCACCCTTTGCCCGCAGGGGCATCAAGCTACAAGGGCGTACCTTATCCCGAAGTTACGGTACCAATTTGCCGAGTTCCTTCTCCCGAGTTCTCTCAAGCGCCTTAGAATACTCATCTCGCCCACCTGTGTCGGTTTGCGGTACGGTCATCGTTAGACTGAAGCTTAGAGGCTTTTCTTGGAACCACTTCCAATTGCTTCGCTCCCTAAGGAGCTCGCGCCACACCCTTGAATTCCGCGCCCGGATTTGCCTAAGCGCCTTCTCCAATGCAGCGACCGGGACTTCCAACACCCGGACAACCTTCCGCGATCCGTCCCCCCGTCGCATCTAACAATGGTGCAGGAATATTGACCTGCTTCCCATCAGCTACGCATTTCTGCCTCGCCTTAGGGGCCGACTCACCCTACGCCGATGAACGTTGCGTAGGAAACCTTGGGCTTACGGCGAGGGGGCCTTTCACCCCCTTTATCGCTACTCATGTCAGCATTCGCACTTCTGATACCTCCAGCATCCCTTCCGAGACACCTTCGCAGGCTTACAGAACGCTCTCCTACCATGCGAGCATAGCTCGCATCCGCAGCTTCGGTATATAGCTTAGCCCCGTTACATCTTCCGCGCAGGACGACTCGATCAGTGAGCTATTACGCTTTCTTTAAAGGGTGGCTGCTTCTAAGCCAACCTCCTGACTGTTTTAGCCTTCCCACTTCGTTTCCCACTTAGCTATATTTGGGGACCTTAGCTGGCGGTCTGGGTTGTTTCCCTCTTGACACCGGACGTTAGCACCCGATGTCTGTCTCCCGTGATTGCACTCTTCGGTATTCGGAGTTTGCTATGGCGGGGTAATCTGCAATAGACCCCCAACCATGACAGTGCTCTACCCCCGAAGGTGAGACACGAGGCACTACCTAAATAGTTTTCGGAGAGAACCAGCTATTTCCAAGTTTGTTTAGCCTTTCACCCCTATCCACAGCTCATCCCCTAACTTTTCAACGTTAGTGGGTTCGGACCTCCAGTACGTGTTACCGCACCTTCATCCTGGCCATGGATAGATCACTTGGTTTCGGGTCTACGCCCAGCAACTGAACGCCCTATTCGGACTCGCTTTCGCTACGCCTGCCCTATACGGTTAAGCTTGCTACTGAACGTAAGTCGCTGACCCATTATACAAAAGGTACGCCGTCACCCCTTACGAGGCTCCGACTGTTTGTATGCATGCGGTTTCAGGATCTATTTCACTCCCCTCCCGGGGTTCTTTTCGCCTTTCCCTCACGGTACTGGTTCACTATCGGTCGATCACGAGTATTTAGCCTTGGAGGATGGTCCCCCCATCTTCAGACAGGATTTCACGTGTCCCGCCCTACTTGTCGCACACCTAGTTCTTTCATACTGTTTTCGCCTACGGGGCTATCACCCGCTATGGCCGCACTTTCCAAAGCGTTCGGCTAACAATACAAATAAAGAGTGCAAGGCTCATCCCATTTCGCTCGCCACTACTTTGGGAATCTCGGTTGATTTCTTTTCCTGCGGTTACTTAGATGTTTCAGTTCACCGCGTTCGCTTCTCATGGCCTATGTATTCAGCCATGGATACTCCAAAAGGAGTGGGTTTCCCCATTCGGACATCTACGGATCAAAGCTCGTTTGCCAGCTCCCCGTAGCTTTTCGCAGGCTACCGCGTCCTTCATCGCCTGTGATCGCCAAGGCATCCACCACATGCACTTGTTCGCTTGACCCTATAACGAGTCTGTCTCTCCGACAGGTCGTTACAGGTTGAGTTTTCGCGTTGTGCCGTATTCCAATTGAGTCAAACATAGAGTTCGAATCATCTTGAGATACATCGATACAATCACAACCCGGATAACTTTCACGTCCATCTCAAGACGCTTCCGCTATCCAAATTACTTACTTCTTCCAGATTGTTAAAGAACGACAGCCGATATGGTGTTACTCATATCACTCTGACTGGCTCAATCGCCAATGCAAAATTCTCGGTTCAGTGTCTGAACCAAGCTCTTAGCGTTGGTGATTGGTGGAGGCAGACGGGATCGAACCGACGACCCCCTGCTTGCAAAGCAGGTGCTCTCCCAGCTGAGCTATGCCCCCATTTGAGTACAGATACCCTCAGGTGTACTACCGCCAGACAATGGTGGGTCTGGTTGGATTCGAACCAACGACCCCCGCCTTATCAAGACGGTGCTCTAACCGACTGAGCTACAGACCCCTGAGTCTGTCTTTAATTTACAGCCGATAAGCGTGAGCGCTCAACTTTGCGAGATAGCTCTGGAAAGGAGGTGATCCAGCCGCACCTTCCGATACGGCTACCTTGTTACGACTTCACCCCAGTCATGAATCCTACCGTGGTGACCGTCCTCCTTGCGGTTAGACTAGCCACTTCTGGTAAAACCCACTCCCATGGTGTGACGGGCGGTGTGTACAAGACCCGGGAACGTATTCACCGCGGCATGCTGATCCGCGATTACTAGCGATTCCAGCTTCATGCACTCGAGTTGCAGAGTGCAATCCGGACTACGATCGGTTTTCTGGGATTAGCTCCCCCTCGCGGGTTGGCAACCCTCTGTTCCGACCATTGTATGACGTGTGAAGCCCTACCCATAAGGGCCATGAGGACTTGACGTCATCCCCACCTTCCTCCGGTTTGTCACCGGCAGTCTCCTTAGAGTGCTCTTGCGTAGCAACTAAGGACAAGGGTTGCGCTCGTTGCGGGACTTAACCCAACATCTCACGACACGAGCTGACGACAGCCATGCAGCACCTGTGTATCGGTTCTCTTTCGAGCACTCCCACCTCTCAGCAGGATTCCGACCATGTCAAGGGTAGGTAAGGTTTTTCGCGTTGCATCGAATTAATCCACATCATCCACCGCTTGTGCGGGTCCCCGTCAATTCCTTTGAGTTTTAATCTTGCGACCGTACTCCCCAGGCGGTCAACTTCACGCGTTAGCTACGTTACTAAGGAAATGAATCCCCAACAACTAGTTGACATCGTTTAGGGCGTGGACTACCAGGGTATCTAATCCTGTTTGCTCCCCACGCTTTCGTGCATGAGCGTCAGTATTGGCCCAGGGGGCTGCCTTCGCCATCGGTATTCCTCCACATCTCTACGCATTTCACTGCTACACGTGGAATTCTACCCCCTCTGCCATACTCTAGCCTGCCAGTCACCAATGCAGTTCCCAGGTTGAGCCCGGGGATTTCACATCGGTCTTAGCAAACCGCCTGCGCACGCTTTACGCCCAGTAATTCCGATTAACGCTCGCACCCTACGTATTACCGCGGCTGCTGGCACGTAGTTAGCCGGTGCTTATTCTTCCGGTACCGTCATCCCCCGGCTATATTAGAACCAAGGATTTCTTTCCGGACAAAAGTGCTTTACAACCCGAAGGCCTTCTTCACACACGCGGCATTGCTGGATCAGGCTTTCGCCCATTGTCCAAAATTCCCCACTGCTGCCTCCCGTAGGAGTCTGGGCCGTGTCTCAGTCCCAGTGTGGCTGGTCGTCCTCTCAGACCAGCTACTGATCGTCGCCTTGGTAGGCCTTTACCCCACCAACTAGCTAATCAGCCATCGGCCAACCCTATAGCGCGAGGCCCGAAGGTCCCCCGCTTTCATCCGTAGATCGTATGCGGTATTAATCCGGCTTTCGCCGGGCTATCCCCCACTACAGGACATGTTCCGATGTATTACTCACCCGTTCGCCACTCGCCACCAGGTGCAAGCACCCGTGCTGCCGTTCGACTTGCATGTGTAAGGCATGCCGCCAGCGTTCAATCTGAGCCAGGATCAAACTCTTCAGTTCAAACCTGTTACTGTTTTCGGTTCTGTTAAGAACCGGTCGCTCACTCAAAGCTGACAGGTATATGAATTGCTTCATAAACCTGACTTACTTTAGTGTGAGACTCTTGATACTTTCGCTTTCTGATCCGAAGATCAGCTCGCTTCCATCAAGCGCCCACACTTATCGGCTGTTAATTTTTAAAGAGCATTTCTGCGAGAAACCGTTGATTTCTCAGCAGCGCCGCGTTTTCAGCAGCAGAGAAGCGAGATTATGAACCGTGTTTCGCAGTTCGTCAACAACTTTTTAACTACTTCGTTGCGACTGCGGGGCCCATCTTCCTGCGCCAGCTGTGCGCCTGACCTGCTGCGCACTACCGACTTCGCTTCCCTCTTCCGCGCCGCGTTTCCGTTAGCGCGAAAGAGGCGTGATTCTATGCATCAGACGACGATCGCGCAAGGGGTTTCTCGAAAAAATTTGAGGCCCCGCACGCTGCCGCGTGCGGGGCCTCAAATAGGAGCCGCCGAATCGTCAGGCCACCCGCACCTGGCGTGCGACGATCTCCATATAGTGGTCGAGATCCGGCGTCACCTTGCCTTCCTCTTTCGCCGTATCGTCCCAGCGGCGCAGACGCAGCGCGTCCTCCGCAAACGGACGCTGCAGGAACACCGCCGTCTCCTCTTCACTGAATACCCCGCCCTGCAACGCGAGGCTGCGCACCGAGTCCGGCGACAGGCTCTCGAAATAGCCGGCGTCCGTCCGGCACAGACAGCGCTTCGCGTCGACGTGCAGCCGGATCGGCTCCAGCACCGCGTCGGAGAACAGCGGCCGCAGGAACGGCAACACGTAATACTGATGCAGATCGTCGATTCCGCGCGCGCTCGGCGTCTCGCCCTGGCGATTCAGCAGGTGCCCGAGGTCGTGCAGGAACGCCGCCGCGACCAGCGTTTCGTCGGCGCCCGCCTCCTCCGCCAGCAAGCCGCTCTGCAGCGCATGCTCGAGCTGCGTGACGGGCTCCCCGCTGTAGGCCACATGGCCATGCTCGCGATACAGCCCGTGGATCTCTTCCACCGTCAATGCCATTCGTTCACTCCCAAGGCAGCGAAAACGTCTTCAGGTTCGTGAAGCTCTTCATCGCCTCCTGGACGCCTTCCTTGTAACCCAGCCCCGAATCCTTGATCCCGCCGAACGGCGTCAGCTCGATCCGGTATCCGGGTACTTCCCATACGTTTACCGTGCCGACGTTCAGTTCGTTGACGAACCGCACGACCGCCGACGTACTGTCCGTGCAGACGCCCGACGACAGCCCGAACGCCGTCCCGTTGCTGATCCGGATCGCATCGTCGATCGTGTCGAACGTGATGACGGGCGACACGGGGCCGA
Organism: Burkholderia stabilis; assembly: GCF_001742165.1. NCBI lineage: Bacteria > Pseudomonadati > Pseudomonadota > Betaproteobacteria > Burkholderiales > Burkholderiaceae > Burkholderia > Burkholderia stabilis. Next base: position 1,931,038 of record NZ_CP016443.1, read on the forward strand.
ACGTCTCTTCGCGCACGATCGTCATCGACGGATCGACGTTGTCGAGCACGGTCGGCGCGTACAGTGCGCCGCGCCGCACGTTGCCGGTCAACAGGCGCGCGCCCTGCGCGACCGCTTCGCCGACCCGCGCCTCGAACAGCCGCGCCGCCGCCTCGTCGATCACCGTGCCCATTTCGTTCGCGGGATCGAACGGATCGCCGTACTTCCACGCGCGCGTCTTTTCGACGAGCAACTCGGTGAATGCGGGCGCGACCGAGCGCTGCACCAGCATCCGCTTGACGGCCGTACAGCGCTGCCCGGAATTCCGGTACGAGCCGAGCACCGCCAGCGATGCCGCACGTTCGAGGTCGGCATCCTCGAGCACGATCAGCGGATCGTTGCCGCCCAGCTCCAGCACGATGCGCCGGTAGCCGGCCCGCGCGGCAATCGCCTTGCCGATCGCCACGCCACCCGTAAACGTAATCAGCGACGCATGCGGATGCGTGACGAGTTCGTCCGCGATCTCGCGCGGATCGCCGGTCAGCACCTGCAGCATCGGTTCCGGCAAGCCGGCCTCGTAGAGCAGATCGGCCAGATAGAACGCCGACAGCGGCACCTTCTCCGACGGCTTCAGGATCACGCGGTTGTTGGTCGCGATCGCCGGCGCGATCTTGTGCGCCACCTGGTTCATCGGATGATTGAACGGCGTGATCGCGACGATCACGCCGTCGAGCGGCTGCCGCTGCGAAAACACGCGCCGCGCCTTGCCGTGGGGCGTCAGGTCGCACGAGAAACTTTGCGCGTCGTCGCGCAGCGCCTCGACGGACGCAAACTTCAGCACGTCGGCCACACGGCCGATCTCGTAGCGGGAATCCTGTTTCGACAATCCCGATTCGAGCGTGATCAGATCGGACGCTTCCTCGGTGCGCTCGCGCAACAGCGCAGCCGCACGTTCGAGGATCTGCGAACGTTCGTAGCGCGTGAGCTTCGGCCGGTAGGCCATCGCGTAGTCGAACGCCGCGCGCACGTCGTCGACGCTCGCCAGCGGCGCCGTGCCGACACGCGTGCCCGTGTATGGGTCCGTGACGTCGAACGTGCGTTCGCGCGGCGCGCGCGTGCCGCACCAGCGCAGCGCCTCTGCGCGAAACGCCGGGTGATCCTGTCGGGGATGCGCCATCATGTCCCGACCCGGTTCAGCACGAAATCGAACACGTCGAAATTCCGCGGACGACGCGCGGGATCGTCCCGCTCGATTCGGCGATTGAACAGCAGCGGCACTTCCTGCTCCGACACGCCGCCATGCGAGCGCAGCGGCACCGTGAGGCCCGACAGGTCGTGTTCGCGCTCGCGCGTGCCGAGCGTCATGTCGCGGCGGCCGATCACGACGAGATCGCCGATCCGGTCGGGCGGCAGCTCGAAACGGGCGGCGGCTTCCGCGTTGTCGAGCACGAGCTCGACACCGTCGAGGCCGCCGACGCGCCACATCGCCTCGGCGCGGTCGACGTCCGGCGCCAGGTAGATCGTCGCGAACGAGCCGAGTGCGCCGTGGTGCACGACGTACGGGTCGGTGATCGGCAGGATCACGCGCGCCGCCTGCGCGCCGTACCAGCCGTCGAACGCATCCTGAAGATAGATCACGTTCGGCCGGCCAGTCGCGGGATCGTGCTTCGCGTTCATCCCGTGATCGGCCGTGAGCCCGATCGCCCAGCCGAGCGCGTCGAGCTGCGCGAGGTAGCCATCCATCATCGCGTAGAACGCGTTCGCGCCGGCGCTGCCCGGCTCGCACTTGTGCTGCACGTAGTCGGTGGTCGACAGGTACATCAGGTCGACCTGGCGCGTCTGCGCGAGCCGCACGCCGGCCGCGAACACGAACTCGGACAGCGCCGCGCTGTAGACGTCCGGCGACGGCAGGCCGACCCAGTCGAGCACGTCGACGATGCCGTTTTCCGCGAGATTCGCCTGCGCGGCCTTCTCGGCTGAAAAGCAGATGCCGTTCAGCTGCCAGCCGAGCAGCCGGCGCAGCTTGTCCTTCGCCGTCACGACGGCCACCCGCGCACCAGCGTCGGCGGCGGCTGCAAGCAGCGTGCCGGCGCGCAGATAGGCCGGGTCGTTCATCATGACCTCGGCGCCGCGCCCGCCGTCGGCAGTTGCGTCCCAGAAATAGTTGCCGCAGATCCCGTGGACCGACGGCGGCACACCGCAGACGATCGACAGGTTGTTCGGGTTGGTGAAGGTCGGCACGACGCAATCGGCGCGCCACGCCGTGCCTTCCGCGATCATCCGCCCGATGAACGGCGCGACGCCCGCTTCCACCGCCCGTTCGAGATAGTCGTACTCGCAGCCGTCGACGCAGACGACGACGGTCGGCTCGACCGGCAGCCGGTAGCGCCGGCCGTTGACCTCGACGGAGCGTCCCGCCAGGTCCGTCGAACCATTGCCCGATACCGGCTGGCCGGCCACCCTCAACGCGAACGCGGCGTTCATGATGCCGCCCGCTTGCCGCGCGGCACGCGCGCAGCGATCAGCAGCAGCGCCGCGAGCGACGCGCCGAGCATCAGCAGCGACAGCGCGGACGCCGGCAGGTAGTAGCCGCGCTCCACCTGGCCGATCACGACGATCGGCACGGTCGCGAAGCCGGGCGGATAAACCGTCAGCGTCGCGCCAAGTTCGCCGAGCGACAGCGCGAAGCCGAGCGCGAGGCTCGCGCGCAGCGCCGGCACGAGCTGCGGCAGCAGCACGCGGCGCAGCACCATCGCGGGCGGTGCGCCGAGGCTCGCCGCGGCTTCGCGCAGCACGGTCAGCTCCGGGCGCAGCGCGGCGGCCGCGCAGCGATAGCAGAACGGCAAAATCAGCGCGAGCTGCACGAGCACGACGATCGCCGCCGAACTCGACAGGTCGACCGGCTTCTGGTGATACGCGATCAGCACCGCGAGCCCGAGCACGACGCTCGGCACGCCGTTCGGCACCATCACGAGCGCGTCGACGACCGCGCCGAGGCCGCGCCGGTCGCGCCCTTCGAGCGCAAGCGCGAGCCACAGCCCGAGGATCGTGCCGATCGCCGATACGCCGAAGCCGATCTCGAGGCTCGTCAACAGCGCGTCGTATTCCGGCGACCCGAGCCGCTCGAACCAGCGCAGGCTGTAGCCGGCCGGCAGGATCGTGCCCGACCACTGCGTCGCCACACTCGACAGCGCGACGACGACGACAGGCAACACGAACAACCAGAAGCACGCGAACGCGGCCAGCGCGAGCGCGGCACGCGACGCATGCTTGAGCAGCGCATCGCTCCAGCCGATCTGGTGGCGCGGCACGGCCTGCCCGATACGGAATTCAGCGGACATCGTTCCCTCCCGTCGCACGCCGGTTCACCCGGCGATAAACCGTATACAGCGCCAGCGACAGCGCGAGCATCACGACCGCACCAGCCGATGCGGTCGGCAAGTCGAGATCGACGGTCGCGCTGCTGTAGATCGCGACCGGCAGCGTCACGAGACGCGCGCTGCCGAGCACCAGCAGAATCCCGAATTCGTTCAGCGTTAGCAGGAAGCACAGCACGGTGCCGGCGGCGATGCCCGGCCACGCGATCGGCAGCACGACGCGGCGCGCGAGCATCCAGCCGGGCGCGCCGAGGCTGCGCGCGGCTTCGATCAGCCGCAGGTCGAGCGTCGCGAACGACGCGAGCGTCGGCCGCACGACGAACGGCGTATAGAACACGGTCTGCGCGAGAATCACGCCGCCGATGCCGAACAGGAAATCGAGCGGCGGATTCTCGAGATGGAACAGGTGCTGCAGCGCGATGCTGATCGACCCTTGCGAGCCGTACAGGAAGATCAGCGTGAACGCGACAAGGAACGACGGAAACGCGACGTACAGCTCCAGGAAGCGCGTGACGAGCGATGCGCCCGGAAACGGCCTGAAGAACAGCAGCGCGGCCAGCAGCACGCCGAGCACCGACGCGGTGCCGGCGCTCGCGAACAGCACGCCGAGCGTCGTCATCAGCACGTTGCGCGTATCGGGGTTGCCGAAGAACGTGCGGTACGCGGCGAAACTCAGCCCGTGATCGCCGGACACGCTCAACAGCACGAGCCGCACCAGCGGATAGACGACGAGCGGGCCCAGCACGACGACTGCGAGCGCAGCCAGGTGCAGGTCGCCCATGCGCTTGCGGCGCCGCGCGACGGCCGCATGCGCGGCGGCCGACGCGAGCACGTGCGGCGGCAGGCCGGCTTCAGGGCTCGATAAGGACGACATCGTCTGCCTCGTAATGCAGGGAAACGCGCGCACCGCGCTCGGGGCCGCGCCGCGGCCGCGTTGCATCGTCACGCGCACGGGTTCGTTAGGGGCCGCGTCGATCACGACTGCGATCGACAAATCCGCGCCCTGCCATTCGACCGACGACACCGTGCCGTGCAGGCCGCCCGCCGCGGGCGGCATCACGGTCAGGCGCTCGGGGCGCACGCACGCGACCTTGTCGCGCACTTCGTGGCGCGGATCGCCGAGCGGGAAAATCACGTGCGGCGGCAGCAGGTTCGCCGGGCCCAGATAGCGGGCGACGTAGCCGTCCTGCGGCGCGTCGTACAGCTGCTGCGGGGTGCCGAGCTGCGCGATGTGGCCGTCGCGCATCAGCAGCGCGCGGTCGGACAGCACGAGCGCGTCGTCGCGGTCGTGCGTCACGCAGACGACGGTCAGGTTCGGCAGGCGCTCGTGCAGCGCCTTCAGTTCGCTGCGCACCGATGCGCGCAGATTGGCGTCGAGCGCCGACAGCGGCTCGTCGAGCAGCAGCACGTCCGGCTCGATCACGAGCGCGCGGGCCAGCGCGACGCGCTGCTGCATCCCGCCCGACAGCTGCGCGGGCAGGTGGTGGCCCGCATCGCCGAGCTGCACGAGCTTCAGCGCGTCGGCGACGCGTCGCGTCACTTCCGACGACGCCATGCCACGCGCGCGCAGCCCGAATGCGACGTTCTCGAACACCGACAGGTGCGGGAACAGCGCGTAATTCTGGAACAGCAGACCGAGATTGCGCTTGTGCGGCGGCGCATAGGTCAGGTCGCGTCCGGCAACGGTCAGCGTGCCGGTCAGGCCGTCGGCCTTCACGAACCCGGCGATGAAGCGCAGCAGCGTGGTCTTGCCGCAGCCGCTCTTGCCGAGCACGGTCAGAAATTCACCGGCGCCGATCGACAGCGACAGATCTTCCAGCACCGTGCGTGCGCCGTAGCGCACGCTCAGGTGTTCGATCTGCACGCCGCCCGGCGCGCCGGACCGCAGCGTCGCGTGCGGTTCGGCGGCGCCGAATGCGCCGGGATGGGTCAGGGTGGTTTCCACCGGGTTCATCCTCTTGCTCACTAATACAGGCGGCGTGCGCCGATCACTTCGGCTTGACGACGTCGAGCTGCTTGCCCGAGCTGCCGATCACGTCCTTCTTCCAGCGCTCGATCCACACCGGCTTCTTCGCCATCACCTGGGTCCAGTCGACCGGGATCAGCTTCACGCCCGCGATCGCCTTCTTGACCGCTTCGCCGTTCTTGCCGGCCAGCGGCACGTCCGTGCGGCCCGGGATGCCGTACATGTCCGGCACCTTCGACTGCACGTCCGTCGACATCAGGTAGTCGATCAGCTTCTTGCCGGCGTCCTGGTTCGGGCCGCTCTTGATCAGGCCGATGCCGTACGGGAGCTGGAACGTGGTCGGCTGGTCGCCGTCCTTCGCTGCCAGGAAGATCGGCTTGACGGACAGCGCGCCGTGTTCGGCGTCGTCGAGGTCCATCTGCAGGTCGCCGTTCGCGACGCTGATCTCGTTACGCGACAGCAGCACGTTCAGGTAGCCCGTGCCCTTCGTGTGGAACTTCACGCTCTGCGACAGCTTCGCGAGGTAGTCGAACGCCTTGTCTTCGCCCATCAGCGAGGTGGTCAGGATCAGCACGGCCATCCCGTCGCCGGCGGTCGCCGGGTTCGAGTACGCGACCTTGCCGGCGTAGGCCGGCGACAGCAGGTCGGCGAACGTCTTCGGCTGGTTCTTCACGACGTCCGGGTTGATCGCGAACGAGAAATAGTTGTTCACGAACGTCGCCCACGTGCCGTCCTCGGCCTTCGCGATCGCCGGCACGTTCTTGTAGTTCACGCTCTGGTACGGCTGCAGCAGGCCCATCTGGCCGGCTTGCTGGATGAACGGCGGCAGCGTGACGATCACGTCGGCCTTCGGGGAATTCTTCTCGATGTTCGCGCGGTTGACGACCTCGCCGCTGCCCGCCGTCACGATGTTGACCTTGACGCCTTCCTTCTTCTCGAAAGCCGGCAGCACATCGCGATAGAGGTTCTCGAGACCGTCCGCCGTGTACAGCACGACCGCGTTTGCCGCATGCGCCGGCATCGCGGCGCCTTGCAGCAGACCGGCGGCGCAGGCGGCCAGCGCGAGCTTGCGGAACGCGCCGGCAGCGGCGCGCGAGGAATTCTGCAGTGTCATCTCACTTCTCCGTAGGCGGAACACCAAACGGCCGGGGGCACGATCCGGCTCCTGTTATCTCAGGGCGAGCCGATCAAAGGCCCGCCTCGCCGCCGCGCCGAAGGTGGTTTCGCGCGGCAACCGAAGGATCACAGCGTTCGATGACAAACCCGTGACGAATGCCACAATTTCCAAAAAATGACACATTTTGCCAATATCATGCAAGTCATTCAGAAATGCCGCCCGGCGTTTCGTTCGACCTCTGCTGGAGAAAAACCATGTCCGACCCGATTCTGCTGACGCCCGGCCCGCTCACCACGTCCGCCACAACCCGCCACGCAATGCAACATGACTGGGGGTCGTGGGACGCCGCTTTCAATCAACTGACGGCCAGCGTCTGCGCGGATCTCGTCGCCATCGCGCGCGGCGGCGATGAGTACGTGTGCGTGCCGATGCAGGGCAGCGGCACGTTCTCGGTCGAGGCCGCGCTCGGCACGCTGGTGCCGCGCGACGGCGTCGTGCTCGTGCCCGACAACGGCGCGTATTGCGCACGCATCCTGAAGATCCTCGGCCGGCTCGGCATCGACGCGATCGCGCTGTCGTTCGGCGAGGATGCGGCCGTCGACGCCGCCGCGGTCGAAGCCGCGTTCGCACGCGAGCCCCGCATCACGCACGTCGCGCTCGTGCACCTGGAGACGAGCGCCGGCATCCTGAACCCGCTGGACGCGATCGCCGACGCGTGCCGGCGCCACGGCAAGCGGCTGATCGTCGACGCGATGAGCTCGTTCGGCGCACTGCCGATCGCGCTGGCCGGCACCGGCATCGACGCGCTGATCTCGGCGAGCGGCAAATGTCTCGAAGGCGTGCCGGGAATGGGTTTCGCGATCGTGCGGCGCGACGCGCTCGATGCATGCGAAGGCAACTCGCCGTCGCTCGCGCTCGATCTCCACGATCAATACGCGTACCTGCGCAAGACGGGCCAGTGGCGCTTCACGCCCCCGACGCACGTGATCGCCGCGCTGCGCGCCGCGCTCGACCAGTACCTCGCCGAAGGCGGCCAGCCCGCGCGCGGCGCGCGCTATGCGGAGAACTGCCGGACGCTGGTCGAATCGATGCACGCGCTCGGGTTCGCGCCGTTCCTCGACGCGAGCGTGCAGGCGCCCGTGATCGTCACGTTCCACGCGCCCGACCATCCGGCCTACGATTTCCGCCGCTTCTACGACGCGGTGCGCGACGCGGGCTTCATCCTGTATCCGGGCAAGCTCACCCAGCTCGAGACGTTCCGCGTCGGCTGCATCGGCGCGATCGATGCCGACGACATCCGGCGCGCGGTCGCGGCGATCGCGCAGGCGGTCGAGTCGCTCGGCATCGCCGTGCAACGCGCGTAAGGCTGCACGCCACGCGTCGCACAAACAAAAAAGCCCGGCGGCCAACCGGCCGCCGGGCCAACGCACACGATGTGCGTGGAGACGATGCTTACAGCTCGATCCGCTTGATGTCGCCGACGACGAAGATGTACGACAGCGCGCCAATCAGCGCGATCACGCCGATGAACACCAGCGCCCCGACGAACGAGCCGGTCGTCGCGACGACGAAGCCGACCACGAGCGGCGTGACGATGCCCGCGAGGTTCGCCGCGAAGTTGAAGATGCCGCCCGTCACGCCGAGCAGGCCGTCCGGCGCGATGTCCGACACGAGCGTCCAGCCGAGCGCGGCCATCCCCTGCGCGAAGAACGCGACCGACATGATCGCGATCACGGCCTCGTTGCTCTTCACGTAGTTCGCGAGAATGATCGTCGACGCGAGCAGCAGGCCCGCGATGATCGGCAGCTTGCGCGCGAGGTTCGCGGACTTGCCGCGGCGCAGCAGCCAGTCGGAGAAGATCCCGCCGAACATCACGCCGACCGACGCGGCGATGAACGGCATCACCGCGAAGAAGCCGATCTTCAGCCAGCCCATGTGGCGCTCGGTCGCGAGATAGGTCGGGAACCAGGTCAGGAAGAACACGAGCGTCGAGTTGCCGGCGAACTGGCCGAGGCAGATACCCGCGAGCTGGCGCTTCCTCAGCAGCCGGCCGGCCATCGCCCAGCTGAATTGCTTCTGTTCGCCCTTGCCGCCCTTTTCCGCCTTTGCACCGTTACCGCCCTTGCGCGCGCCGTGCACGAGGCCGCCGCCCGCCTCGATGTACGCGAGCTCCTCCGAGTTCGCGCCCGGATGGTTGCGCGGCTCGTGATAGAACTTCCACCAGACCAGGCCGAACACGATGCCGACCGTGCCGACCACCCAGAACAGCGAGCGCCAGCCGAACGCGCCCATCAGCGCGAACAGCACGGGGCTGAAGAACGCGAGGCCGATGTACTCGCCGACGGTATAAGTGCCCGTCGCCATCGCGCGCTCGTTCTGCGGGAACCACGTCGCGACGACCCGGCTGTTGGTCGGGAAGCACGGCGCTTCCGCGACACCGAGGCCGAGGCGGCACGCGAGCAGCGTCCCGACGCCGGGCACGAAGCCCTGCAGGAACGTGCAGAGCGACCACAACGTCATCGACCAGTAATAGGTGACCTTGCTGCCGAAGCGGTCGAGAAAGAGGCCGCCGGGCACCTGCGCCGCGACGTACGTCCACGAAAACGCCGAAAACATGATGCCCATCACGGCCGCGTTGATGCCGAGCTCCTTGGTGAGCTGCGGCGCAGCCACCCCCAGCACGGTGCGGTCGAGATAGTTGATCATCGTGCCGATCGCGAGCAGCGCGAGAATCTTGTAGCGCGCCGAGGTGCGCCGGACCGTGCCGGCCGCCTGGGCCGGCGCGGCGCTCGTGTGGGTGGTGTGCTGCATGGTCGTCTCCTGGTCTCTCTTTCTGGAAGGGGGTCAGCGCGCGACGAGCGACTGAAAGTGATCGAACATCCGCTCGGCGTCGGGCGTGCGTCCGGTGAAGATTTCGAACGCGTCGACGGCCTGATAGACGGCCATCCCGCCGCCCGGCAGCGTGGCGCAGCCGGCCGCGCGCGCCGCGTGGATCAGTTCGGTTTCGAGCGGGAAGTACACGATGTCGGCCACCCACATGCCCGCGTGGAGCAGCTCGGCCGGCAGCGGCAGGCCCGGATGCTTGGTCATGCCCGTCGGCGTCGCGTGGATCAGGCCCGTCGCGGCGCGCATCGCGGCCGCGAGATCGCCGCCCGGCGCGACCCGCGCGGCGGGAAAACGTTGCTGCAACTCGCCCGCGAGCGCGGCGGCACGCGTGCCGTCGACATCGAAAATCGTCAGTTCGGTCGCACCCATCTGCAGCGCCGCGTGGGCAACGGCCGCGCCCGCACCGCCAGCGCCGAGCTGCACGACACGTTCGAGCGACACGCCGGGCAGGCCGCGACGGAACGACTTCGCGAAGCCCGACCAGTCGGTGTTGTGACCGATCCGCTTGCCGTCCTTGAACAGCACGGTGTTCACCGCGCCGAGCGCGCGCGCGTCGTCCGACAGCGCGTCGAGGTGTTCGATCACGCGCTGCTTGCACGGGTGCGTGATGTTCAGGCCGTTGTAGCCCATCCGCTGCGCGGCATCGAGCAGTTGCGGCAGCGCGTCGACGGTGACGCCGAGCGCGTCGAGATCGAGGCGCCGGTAGACGTAGCCGAATCCCTGGCGGAATCCTTCTTCCTCGTGCATCGCGGGCGACAGCGACCCGCCGATGCCCTGGCCGATCAGGCCGATCAGAAACGACGGGCGGCTCATCGCGCGGCTCCCTGCGCAAACAGCGTCGACAGACGCTGCAGCGCAAACACGTAGCCTTCGGTGCCGCAGCCGCAGATCACGGCTTCGGCGACCGCCGACACGTAGGAATGATGGCGGAACGCCTCGCGGCGATGCACGTTCGAGATATGCACTTCGATCACCGGCTTCGCGATCGCGGACAGCGCATCGGCCAGCGCCACCGACGTATGCGTATAGGCGGCCGGGTTGATCACGATGCCGTGCGTGTCGTGACGCGCGGCATGCAGCCAGTCGATCAGCTGGTGCTCGGCGTTCGACTGGCGGAAGTCGATTTCCAGCCCGAGCCCTTCGGCCGCCGTGCGGCAGCGCTGCTCGACGTCGGCGAGCGTCTCCGCGCCGTAGATATGAGGTTCGCGCGTCCCCAGCAGATTCAGGTTCGGGCCGTTCAGCACCAGCACCTTGTGCTTGCTCATGGTGTTTCTGCTCCTAAAACAGGGGCGGACCGTGACCGTCTCCGCCCCGAAAACATCGGAATTTGGCGCTAGTGTGCGCCCGTGCAAGCGGGCTGTCTTTTCGGGTTTTCGCTAATTTGTACCACCTAGTTAGTTTGTATAATTCGTCTCAATCACCCAGTAAATTCGGGATATGGCGTGCGTCCGGAACTCAACGACTGGTTCATTCAGGGCCGGCTCGGCCGATGCCATTCCCCGCTCATTCGCAGGATTCGCCCATGCAGCGCTCGATCGCCACCGTGTCACTGTCCGGCACGCTCGCCGAGAAGCTCGCCGCCATCCAGGCCGCAGGCTTCGACGGCGTCGAAATCTTCGAAAACGACCTCGTCTACTTCGACGGATCGCCGGCCGACGTCCGGCGCATGGCCGCCGATCTCGGCCTCGACATCGTGCTGTTCCAGCCGTTTCGCGACTTCGAGGGCGTGAGCGCGGCACAGCTCGCGCGCAACCTCGATCGCATCAAGCGCAAGTTCGACGTGATGCATTCGCTCGGCACCGACCGCATCCTCGTCTGCAGCAACGTGTCGGCCGACACGATCGCCAACGACGGGCTGCTCGTCGACCAGCTCGGCGCGCTCGCCGAAGCCGCCCGGCAGGCCGGCGTGGTCGCCGCGTACGAAGCGCTCGCGTGGGGCCGCGTCGTGAACCGGTACGGCCACGCGTGGCAGCTCGTGAATACCGTGAACAGCCCGCACCTCGGCCTCGCGCTCGACAGTTTTCACACGCTGTCGCTCGACGATTCGCCGGACGCGATCGCCGACATTCCCGGCGAGCGCATCGCATTCGTGCAGATCGCCGATGCGCCGAAGCTCGCGATGGACGTGCTCGAATGGAGCCGTCACTTCCGCTCGTTCCCGGGCCAGGGCGACTTCGACCTCGCGCGCTTCACTGCACGCGTGATCGAGTCGGGCTACACGGGGCCGCTGTCGCTCGAGATCTTCAACGACGGCTTCCGCGCGGCGCCGACCGCGATCACGGCCGCCGACGGCCATCGCTCGCTGCTCTATCTGGAAGAACTGACCCGCGCACGGCTCGCGCAGGACGGCCGCGCGCCGGCCCCCAGCCAGCCGCTGTTCGCGCCGCCGGCGCCGCCCGCGCACGTCGGGTTCCAGTTCATCGAATTCGCGGTCGACGCGCAGGCGGCGGCAACCGTCGGCGAATGGCTCGGCAAGATGCGCTTCCGGCTCGCCGGCCGCCATCGTTCGAAAGACGTGACGCTGTTCCAGCACGGCGCCGCGTCGATCGTGCTGAATGCGGAGCGCGACTCGTTCGCCGATGCGTTCTTCCAGCAGCACGGGCTGTCGCTGTGCGCGTCGGCGTTCCGCGTCGACGACGCGAAAGTGGCGTTCGAACGCGCGGCCGGCTTCGGCTACGCGCCGTTCTCCGGCAGCGTCGGGCCGAACGAACGCGTGCTGCCGAGCGTGAAGGCGCCGGACGGCAGCCTCGAGTATTTCGTCGACGAAGCGCCGAACACGCCAACGCTGTATGAATCGGACTTCGTGCTGACCGACATCGACGGGCCGAGCGAAGTCGGCCCGCTGACGGGCATCGATCACGTGTGCCTCGCGCTGCCGGCCGACGCGCTCGACACGTGGATCCTGTTCTTCAAGACGGCATTCGGCTTCGAAGCCGAGCGCAGCTGGCTCGTGCCCGACCCGTACGGGTTGATGCGCAGCCGCGCGGTGCGCAGCGCCGACGGCTCGGTGCGGATCGCGCTGAACGCGTCGGTCGACCGGCACACGGCCGTCGCCGAATCGCTCGACCGCTACCACGGCACCGGGTTGAACCACGTCGCGTTCCGCACGGACGACATCGTGAAGACGATCGCCGCGTTCGCGGCCGACGGCGTGCCGTTCCTGCGCATTCCGCCGAACTACTACGACGATCTCGCCGCGCGCTACGCGCTGCCGGACGAACTGATCGACACCTTGAGCGCGCACCACCTGCTGTACGACCGCGACGAACACGGCGGCGAATTCCTGCACGCGTATACGGAACTGGTCGACAACCGCTTCTCGCTCGAGATCGTCGAGCGGCGCGGCGGCTATGACGGCTACGGCGCGACGAACGCCGCCGTGCGGCTCGCCGCGCAGGCGCAGCGCAGGAAATAAGGGAGAGAAGAAAAGACGATCCGGGGGCCGGATCAGGCGGGAAAATCCAGCCGGCGCGGCAACACGCGCCGCGCGCACGCACCATCGTGGTGAATTTCTTGCCGCGCCGTGCCTGGCAAGGCTGGCCGCGAGCGGCCGGGAACGGCCGTCCGGCGGGCGTTACATCCAGTAATACCTGCCGCAGCGCAGCATCCCTTCGACCGCCACGGTTTTAAGAATCGCTTAAGTCTTCGACGGCACCATCCGCAACCAGTACCCGATGGATATCTCGAAAAAGGAGGAAAGCGATGAGCGCCGTAGAAGCACCCGCGGGCCGCCCGGCCGCGCCCCCTGCAAAGAAGACGATGCTGCGCCGCCTGCTCAGTCATCATGAAATCGCGACGTTGCTCGTGCTGCTGCATGCGCCGATCGGCGCGAACGCCAAACCCGAATTACCCGCGCTGCAAGAAGCCGGCCTCGTCGAGATGGTCAAGCTCGACGCCGATACGGCACCCAGCTTCCGATTGACCGAAGACGGCACGGCCGTCCTGAAAGGGCTCGGCTACCGCTGAGCCGACGCTTTCCCCGTTTCACCGTTTCACCGTTCCCCGCATTGCCCCGATCCCTGCGACGCGCCGACCCGGCCGGCGTCTCGCGTCACCCTGCCCGATCCTGCAGCATCAACCGGTATTCCGTCGGCGTCACGCCGACCGTCGCCTTGAACTGGCGCGTGAACGCACTGTGATCCGTGTAGCCGCATAGCGCCGCGACGTCGGTCACCTTGTCGTGCGTGACGAGCAGCGCGGTGGCCGCATCGAGCCGCGTCTTCAGCAGCACCTGGCGCGGCGTCAGGTGAAACACCTTGTGGAAGTACCGTTCGAGCTGCGCGACCGACATGCCGGCCATCTGTGCGAGCTGCTTCAGGTTCAGCGGCTGCACGAAGTGATCCTGGATGTGCTGGACCACGTCGGCGAGCTTGCTGTAGGCCGGATGCGATCCCTCGTGCGCCTTCAGGTCGCGCGAGATGCCCGCCAGGCCGACCACCTTGCCCGCCGCGTCGCGCAGCGGCTCCTTGCAGGTCAGGCACCAGCCCGGCTGGCGGCCCGGATACAGGTGCAGCTCGAGCTGGTCCATCAGTTGCTGGCCGGCGTTGATCGTCGCCATGTCCTGCTCGAAATAACTGCGGCCGAAACGGCGCGGAAACACTTCGTCGGTCGTCTTGCCGAGCAGGTCGCGCTTGTCCTTGTAGCCGCAGCGCATCGCCAGCGTGCGATTGACGAGCGCGTAGCGGCCGTTCTCGTCCTTCACGAAGAAGGCGACGTCGGGCAACGCATCGAGTACCGGTTCGAGCAGGCGGAAGTGCGCGAGCATCGCGCCGAAATCGGCGTTGTCGGGCTGGTAGCGCAACGTGTCGGACAGGCTCATGGGCGGTACGGCAAGCAAGGTTGTCATCCCGACATCCGCGAAGCGATGTGGCAGATGGCGTCGATTATAGAAGCACCCCTTCGATCGCGTCGCGCCGATCGCGGGGCAGGCAAGCGGGCAGCAGCCGGTCGCGCCGCGCATGCCGGCCGGCCGTCGCCGGCAATCGATGCAAGTTGTGTACGCAACCACTTCGACGCGCGTTCGGCGGCTGACCGCGAATCCGCCCGCGCCGCTGCCGGCGTACCGCGTCGCCGCACCGGCCACGCGCGCCCGAATCCCCCATCCTAAAAATGCGGGCGTACCGCGTCTTGGCGCGTTTGCGCATTCAGCGTGACGATTTCGGCATATATCAGGGTTATCGACGATATGCCGATATCGTCGCCGGCTGCGCACCGAACGCGCAAGACGCGCGCATTTTCGCTACCTAGACTTTGCTTCACGGTTACGAGACGACATCCCGCCGCTGCAGCAATCGGCGCGCACGGCCTGCCGCATCCGCCACAGCGCGCGCCGATTCCGGCACAGCCCGGGCAACGCACGGCGAACCTGCACGGCCTTCGCACCGGCCTGCCGACCGATACGTCTCGCCCGGTTTACCGCACCGGCCCGCAAGCCGGCGGCGGCCCAACCACGCCATCAAGGGGAAGTGAAAGTGAAGCTGAAGGTATCGCACGTCGCGCTGGCTGCCGCCTGCGCACTGTCGGGCGCACACGCCATCGCCGCCGACGTCGTCAAGATCGGTTTCGCCGCACCGCTGACGGGCCCGCAATCGAACTACGGCACCGACATGCAGAAGGGCGTGCAGTTGGCGATCGCCGACTTCAACGCGACGCATCCGACGATCGGCGGCAAGCCGGTCACGTTCCAGCTCGACTCGCAGGACGACCAGGCCGACCCGCGCACCGGCACGACCGTCGCGCAGCGGCTGATCGACGACAACGTGAGCGGGGTCATCGGCCACTTCAACTCGGGCACCAGCATTCCGGCATCCGACCTGTACGATCGCGCGGGGCTGCCGCAGATCTCGATGGCGACGTCGCCGCAATACACCGCGCGCGGCTACAAGACGACGTTCCGGCTGCTGACGAGCGACGCGCAAGCGGGCCGCATCGTCGGCACGTACGCGGTGAAGACGCTGCGCTTCAAGCGCATCGCGATCATCGACGACCGCACGGCCTACGGCCAGGGCATCGCCGACGAATTCGCGAAGGCCGTGGAGGCGGCGGGCGGCACGATCATCAAGCGCGACTTCACGAACGACAAGGCGCTCGACTTCTCGGCGATCCTGACCAACCTGAAGGGCGTCAATCCCGACGCGATCTTCTACGGCGGCGGCGATGCGCAATCGTCGCCGATGATCCGCAAGATGCGCCAGCTCGGGATGAAAGCCGCGTTCGTGACGGGCGAGATGTCGCGCTCGCCGACGTTCCTGAAGGTCGGCGGCGACGCGGCCGAAGGCGCGATCGTCTACATGGGCGGGCTGCCGAAGGAGAAGATGCCGGGCTTCTCCGGCTATGCGGCACGCTACAAGGCGCGCTTCAACGAAGACGTGATCACCTACTCGCCGTACTCGTATGACGGCACGATCGCGCTGCTCACCGCGATGAAGAACGCGAACTCGACCGACCCGAAGGTGTACGCGCCGTATCTCGGCAAGGTGTCGGTCAAGGGCGTGTCGGCCCGAGCATCGCGTACGACGCGAAGGGCGACCTGAAGGATGCGCCGGTCACGATCTACAAGGTCGAGCACGGCGCGTTCAAGCCGGTCGATACGATCGCCGGCAACTGATACGCGGCACCCTGCCCCGCGCGGCGCGACCCGCGGCTCACCGGCCGCCCGCGCCGCGCGCTTCGGCCGCACGGCCCGAAGCCTTCCTCGGCGCACACCCGCGCGCGCGCATTTCGCGCTCCTGTAGAATCCTCCCACCCGCTTTGACGCTTCGTCCCCGCCGCGCCCCATCCCGGTGCGACGGTGCGTGTCTCGTGCCTTATCCGGCACCCGGCACGTTTCGACGACGCAAGCCGCGCCTTGTCAGTCCATGCCGATAGCGGGCCCTGGAGACGCAGCACCGACAACAACATTCGAAAACCGATCGTCCTGACCATGCAAGCTTCCGAATTGAGCGGCGTGCCTCGCGCCGCCGAACGCGCGCTCACGCGCAGCGACTACAAGACCCTTGGCCTTGCCGCACTCGGCGGCGCCCTCGAGTTCTACGACTTCATCATCTTCGTGTTCTTCGCCCCGGCGATAGGACAGCTGTTCTTCCCGCACGACATTCCCGACTGGCTGCGCCAGTTGCAGACGTTCGGCATCTTCGCGGCCGGCTATCTCGCACGCCCGCTCGGCGGCGTGATCATGGCGCACTTCGGCGACCTGTTCGGCCGCAAGCGGATGTTCACGCTGAGCGTGCTGATGATGTCGGTGCCGACGCTGCTGATGGGCCTGCTGCCGACCTACGACACGATCGGCATCCTCGCGCCGGTATTGCTGCTGCTGTTCCGCGTGCTGCAGGGCGCGGCGGTCGGCGGCGAAGTGCCGGGCGCGTGGGTGTTCGTGTCCGAGCACGTGCCGTCGCGCCACATCGGCTATGCCTGCGGCACGCTGACCGCGGGCCTCACGGCCGGCATCCTGCTCGGCTCGCTCGTCGCAGCCGGCATCAACAGCCGTTACTCGACCGCCGAAGTCGGTGCGTTCGCATGGCGCATCCCGTTCCTGCTCGGCGGCGTGTTCGGCCTGTTCTCCGTGTACCTGCGCCGCTGGCTGCATGAAACGCCGGTGTTCGCCGAGATGAAGGCGAAGAAGGCGCTGGCGGCCGAGATTCCGCTGAAGGCCGTGTTGCGCGATCACGGCCGCGCGGTGATCGTGTCGATGCTGCTCACGTGGATGCTGTCGGCCGCGATCGTGGTCGTGATCCTGATGACGCCCGCGCTGCTGCAGAAGCAGTTCCACCTGACGCCCGCGACGACGCTGTTCGCGAACAGCGTCGCGACGCTGTGCCTGACGGTCGGCTGCATCACCGCGGGTTCGCTCGCGGGCCTGATCGGCGCGAAGCGCGTGCTCGGCATCGGCGGCCTCGGGCTGGCCGCGTGCTACTACCTGCTGTTCGTGCAGGTCGCGGCCGACGCGTCGACGCTGCCGCTCTACTACGGGATCGCGGGCTTCATGGTCGGCACGATCGGCGCCGTGCCGTTCGTGATGGTCAAGAGCTTCCCGGCCGTCGTGCGCTTCTCGGGCATCTCGTTCTCGTACAACGTCGCGTATGCGATCTTCGGCGGCCTCACGCCGGTGATCGTGTCGCTGATGATGAAGTCGAATCCGCTCGCGCCGGTCGTGTACGTCGCGGTGATCTGCGTGCTCGGTGCGATCGCCGTGCAGTTCGCGAAGGATGCGAAGGACGTGAAGGACACGCACTGAGCGTCGCCGCGTACGCGGCATCATGAACAAAGGGCCGAATCCCGCGGCATGCGGGATTCGGCCCTTTCTTTTTGCTTCAGCGCAACGGCGCGCGCTGGATCAGCGCAGCCCGCCGTAAGACGAACTCGACCGGCGCAAGCCGTCGATGCTCGCGCCGCCGGCGCCGGTGACGAACAGCAGCAGGAAGCCGCCGGCGATCGCGATGTTCTTCCAGAAGTGGATCACCATGTCGTGCTGGACCGCGGCGTCCGTCGCGTCCCAGAAATTGTGCCCGACCATCGCGGTCGCGACCGTATAGAACGCCATCAACAGCGCAAGCGGCTTCACCTTGTAGCCGACGATCAGCAGCAGCCCGCCGAGCCCCTCGATCGCGACGACGATCGGCCCGGTGACCTGCGGATACGGCACGTTCAGCGTATGCAGGTAACCGATGAAATCGCCGTAGCCGAGCAGCTTCATCACGCCGCCCCACAGGAACAACGCCGCCAGCGCCAGGCGCGCGAAAAAAATGACGCCGGAATCGACGGAACGCGTCATGCCTCTCTCCTCGTATGCAATTCGGCCGGCCGCACGGGGCGCGCCCGGGCGGCTCGGGGCCGTGCGGCGCTACAGCGCCCGCGGCAAATGGGCCAGCATAGAGGGACTTTCGGCCGTGTCCAAGAAAAAGGTTGTAGCAAATCTTTACACGGCGGCGGCACGGAAAAACGGAAAAGCGGCGTTTAGCCCGCGTCGCTCAACAGCACGCCTTTCTTGAAGATGAAGCAGCCGTAGCCGCGCAGCTCGCCGGTGACGATCACCGCATACGCCTGCTGCGCGCGCTCGTAGAACGCGAAACGGTCGATGCCCGCGAGCGGCACCGCGCGCCCTTCCGCGCGGTCGATCTCGGCCTGCACCTCGCGCTGCACCGGCGGCACGGCCGACGGATCGCCGACGACTTCCATCCGCCACGCCGGCACATCGACGAAGGTATCGAGCGGCAGCACGGACAACACCGCGCGCACGACGCGCGCCGAATCGGCGCCGTCGATCCGCAGCGCGCGGCCGACCACCGTATGCTCCGCGACGGATTCCGCCGGGAAATTCGCGTCGCAGATCGCGATTTCGTCGCCGTGGCCCATCGCGCGCAGCGTGTGCAGGATGTCGGCGTGCAGCAGCGGGTCGAGATTTTTCAGCATGTCGGCAAGTCTCCGGGATCAGGAACGAACCGCGTAACGTTACCCGATCCCGACGGCCGCCGCGAATACGCAACGCGCGTCACGACGCCGCGGCCGGCATTTCGTCGATGAAACCCGTGACCGACGCGAAGCGGCCCGATGCGTCGACGACGCCGAAGTCCGAACCCTTCACGATCGCCGCGCCGTCGGGCGACACGAGCGCCCACGAGAAGCGCAGGTGCTGGCCGAACGCATCGACGTCGGTCGTGCGGCGGAAGCGGTACGCAGGGAAACGCTCCTGCACGGCGGCGATCATCGTGTCGATGCCCGCGTGACCGTCGCCGGCCATCAGCGGATCGCGATAGGCCGCGTCGCTCGCGTAGGTCGCATCGATCAGCGCGCGCCGGCGGGCGACATCGGGTTCGTTCCACGCGTCGAAGTAGCGGTCGATCAGGTCGGCGTGAACGGACGGGGCGGATTGGGCGGTGTTCATGGCGAGGCTCCTTGTATCGATGAGGGGACGATGTCGCGAACGTTTCGTGTCCGCGTGCCGCCATCGTCGCCGGCCTCGCGCGGGCGGTCGATTACGTGCGAGGTAAGGAAATCGCGCCCGCGCCGCCGCGCTCAGCCGCCCGCGTAGTCGACCGCCAGGCTCCACGCCGGGTCCTCGTGCTTCGCCCAGTACGCATCGAACAGCCGGCGCGTCGTCGGGCCAGGCCGGCCGTCGCCGATCGCCGCGTCGTTCAGCCGCGTGACGGGCATGATCCCGCCGGCCGTCGACGTGATGAACACTTCGTCCGCGTCGCACAGTTGCATATCGTCGACGCGGCCGGCCTGCGCGTCGATGCCCATCGACGCGGCCAGATCGAATACGGTCTGCCGCGTGATGCCGTGCAGCACGCCGCGATCGGGCGTGAGCAGCCGGCCGTCGCGCACGACGAAGATGTTGAATCCGGGGCCTTCGGCAATGCTGCCGTCCGTGCACTTCAGCACGACCGACTCCGCGCCCGCGTCATAACCCTTCAACAGCCCCGCGACGAGGTCGAGCCAGTGGTAGTTCTTGATCTGCGGATCGACCGATTCGGGCGGAATCCGCCGCACGTCGTCGATCAGGTGCAGATGAAGCCCTTCGCGCAACTGCCGCTCGTTCGCGACCGAACCGTACGGCACGGCGAACGCGATGAACTGGTTCACGGCGTCGCGCGGGTCGCGGCTGAAGGTCGGCGATGCGCCGCGCGTGCACAGCATCTCGACGTACGCATTGCGCAGCCCCGAGCGGCGCACGCACTCGACGAGGATGTCGCGCAGCGCATCGTCGCTCAGCGGCACGTTCAGGCGCAGCTTCGCCAGCGAGCGCCGGAACCGCGCGATATGCAGGTCGAGACGAAAGAAACGGCCGTTCCATACGTGCACGGTGTCGTACGTGACGTCGGAATGCAGGAAACCCCAGTCGAGCACCGACACGCGCGCGTCGGCAATCGGGATGAAGCGGCCGTTCATGTACGCGGCGCCCGGCGGGAACGCGGGTGCTGCGACCGGCGGTACGCCATGCGGTGCCATATGCGGCGCTCCGGAAACGTTCGGGACGTAATCGACCTGCGCAGCAAACGACGCGCGATCGGCATCGAACACGCTGCGATGCACGACCGCATTCGGCCCTGCCGCGCGATCGAACGACAGCTTGCCGTCGAGATGATCGATCTCGTGCTGCATCAGCTCCGACACATCGGGCGACAGTGCGTCGTGTTGATGCGGCGCGCCGTCGAGCGTCGTGTAGCGCACGCTCACCGACGCATGGCGCTCGACGCGCACGAGCAGGTCGGGAAAGCACATGCAGTCGTCCCACAGCGTCATCCGCGCGTCGCTGCGCCACACGATCTCGGGGTTCACGATCACGTCGGGCCAGCCGTCCAGCGCGAGCGCGATCATCCGCTGCCCGATGCCGATCTGCGGCGCGGCGACCGCGCGGCCGAAGCCGTGTTCGTCGCGAAACGCGCGCAACGCGGCGCCCAGCGCGGCCGCCGCTTCGCGCACGGCGGGTGCTGCGACGTTGCCGACCGGCCGCGCGACGTCGCGCAGCGATACGGTGCCCACGGGAAGAATCCGCATATTCATTTGACCACCTCCGACAAAGTCACCTTGTTGCCTCCCTTGAAGGTCGAAATCGTTGCGGCCGGATTGCGCAGTTCGCCGTTCGCATCGAACGCGATCCGACCGGTCACACCCTGGAAATCCACACGATGCAGCGCCTCGACGATCTTCGCGGGATCGGTCGACTGCGCGAGCATCACCGCGCGATAGACGGCCATCATCGCGTCGTACGCATACGGCGCGTAGAGCTGCACGGGCGCGCCGTATTTCTGCCTGAAGCGCGCCGCAAACGCGAGGCCGCCCGGCATCGTCGCGAGGCTTCGGCCGCCGTCCGCGCACACGAGATTGCCGTCGAGCGCGTCCCCGGCGAGCTTCATGATCTCCTGCGTGCACAGCCCGTCGCCGCCGAGCAGCGGCGCAGCGATCTGCAGCTTCTTCATCTGCTTGAGCATCGGCCCGCCCTGCGTGTCCATGCCGCCGAAGAAGATCGCGTCGGGCGCGTGGCCCTTGAGCAGCGTCAGCGGCGCGCCGAAGTCGAACGCCTTGTCGGTCGTGTATTCGCGCGCGACGACGGCGACACCCGCCTTGCCGAGCCCGCCGACGAACACGTCCGCGATGCCCTGCCCGTAGGCCGTGCGATCGTCGACGACACCCACGCGGCGCGCATGCAGGTGCTCGACCGCATAGCGGGCGACGGCCTGGCCGAGGAAGTCGTCGTTCGCGAGCAGGCGGAACGTGGTGCGATAGCCGAGGCGCGTGAACGCCGGATTGGTGGCCGACGGCGTCAGCTCCGCGATGCTCGCCGTCGCATAGAGCCGCGCGACGGCGATCGACGTCCCCGAATTCTGGTGGCCGATCACCGCGCTCACGTGCGTATCGACGAAACGCTGCGCGACCGTCGTCGCGACCTTCGGGTCCGCCTGGTCGTCCTGCGCGTCGAGCGCAAACGTCACGGGATGCCCGCCGACGCTCGGATGGCCGGCGTTGATTTCGTCGATCGCGAGCCGGATGCCGCGCGCGCTGTCCTCGCCGAAATGGGCCTGCGCGCCCGTGAGCGCGCCGGCAAAACCCACGACGACCGTATCCGCGCCGAACGCGGGAACGGCCAGCACAAGCGGCGCAAGCGCCAGCAGCAGATATCGGGAACGCATGATGTTTTCCTCGCAGCTTCGTCGTTGACGGGTGCTACGATTATCGGCAGCCGTCGCGAAATCCGATAAACATCAGGCGGCTCCATCCGTGAATTTGTTTCGTTTTTTCTCTCCGAAGGAAATCCGATGAATCCCGCCGCCGCGCCGCTCGACGATTTCGACCTGCGGATCCTCGCCCGCCTCCAGCACGACAACCAGATCACCAACCAGGCGCTCGCCGCCGAGATCGGCCTGAGCCCGCCCGCCTGCCTGCGCCGCGTGAAGCGGCTGCGCGACGAGCGCTACATCCAGCAGGACGTTGCCGTCGTCGATCCGAACAAGGTCGGACTCCCGCTGACGATGCTCGTGCTCGTGCAGGTCGAGCGCGAACGGGTCGACCTGCTCGACGAATTCAAGCGGTTCCTGAAATCGCTGCCGGAAGTCATGCAGTGCTACGTGGTGACGGGCCGTGCCGATTTCGTGCTGATGATCGCGATGCGCGACATCGACCACTACGAAGAATTTTCCACGCGCGTGTTCCGCCAGCACCACAACATCCGCCACTTCGAGACGATGGTCGTGATGTCGCGCGTCAAGGTCGGTTTGTCGCTGCCGATCGGCATCGAGTGACGATCGCCCGTCGCCGGTACGGGCGCCAAAACGAAAACGGGCGCCCTCAGGCGCCCGCATCGTCTGCCGTCGTTACCGCGCGCGTCAGGTCACCGGCGCCGGATTGAACAGCGTCAGCGCATTCGCGAGTTTCCATTGCTCGGCCCACGTGCGGCGCTTGCCGCTCGCGACGTCGAGCATCAGCCGGAACAGTTCCCAGCCCACGTCCTCGATCGTGGCCGCGCCGGTCGCGATCTGCCCCGCGTCGAGATCCATCAGGTCGTGCCAGCGGCGCGCGAGATCGCTGCGCGTCGCGACCTTGATGACCGGCACCTGCGCGAGGCCGTACGGCGTGCCGCGCCCGGTCGTGAAGATGTGCAGGTTCATCCCCGCCGCGAGCTGCAGCGTGCCGCAGATGAAGTCGCTCGCGGGCGTCGCCGCGTACAGCAGCCCCTTCTGCCGCGCACGATCGCCGGGGCGCACGACGCCGGCGATCGGCGCACTGCCCGACTTCACGATCGAGCCCATCGCCTTCTCGACGATGTTCGACAGGCCGCCCTTCTTGTTGCCGGGCGTCGTGTTCGCGCTGCGGTCGACGCGGCCGCGCTGCAGGTAACGGTCGTACCAGTCCATCTCGCGAATGATCTCGCGTGCGACGTCCTCGTTCGCCGCGCGCGACGTGAGCTGCGCGACGCCGTCGCGCACTTCGGTCACCTCGGAGAACATGATCGTCGCGCCCGCGCGCACGAGCAGATCGGCCGCGAAACCGACGGCCGGGTTCGCGGTGAGCCCCGAGAACGCGTCGCTGCCGCCGCACTGCACGCCGACGACGAGATCCGACGCCGGGCACGTCTCGCGGCGGCGGCGGTTCAGCCGCTCGAGATGCGATTCGGCCATCGCCATGATCGAGTCGATCATCGAATTGAAGCCGACGTGCGCGGCGTCCTGCAGGCACACGACGCCGCCGTTGTCGGCCGCGCCGTCGGCGGTCACCGGAATCGTGCCGGGCGGCAGCAGGCGCTCGGGCTGCAGCTTCTCGCAGCCGAGGCTGACCGTCATCACCTCGCCGCCGAAGTTCGGGTTCAGGCTGATGTTGCGCAGCGTGCGGATCGGGATGTCGGCGTCGGGCGCGTCGATCGCGACGCCGCAGCCGTACGTATGCTCGAGCCCGACCACGTCGTCGACGTTCGGATAGCGTGGCAGCAGTTCGTCCTTGATCCGCTTCACCGCGTGCTCGACGACGCCCGACACGCACTGCACGGTCGTCGTGATCGCGAGGATGTTGCGCGTGCCGACCGAGCCGTCCGCGTTGCGGAAGCCCTCGAACGTATAGCCTTCGAGTGGCTGCAACTGCGGCGCGACGCGCGTCGCGAGCGGCAGGTCGTCGAGCCCCGGCGGCTCGGGCATGCGCATCGTGCGCTCGTTGACCCAGCTGCCGCGCGGCAGGTCGGCCAGCGCATAGCCGATCACCACGTTGTAGCGGACGATCGGGTCGCCGGCCGCGAGATCGGCGAGCGCGACCTTGTGCCCCTGCGGCACGCCTTCGCGCAGCGTCAGCCCGTCGGCAAACGTCGCGCCTTCGGGCAAGCCGCCGTCGTTGACGACGATCGCGACGTTGTCGTCCGGATGCACGCGGATGTAGAGAGGGGAAGCTGTCATCGGAATTCCTGGAAGCTACCGGTCAAATCGTTAGTCATCATACGACATTGGAAGCCAATCGACGATGCTGCGTAAACCCTTATCCGGAAAGACCCTACCATTCTGCGCCGAGCAAATCGCTTGCGTCACCCCCTCCCTCGTTGTACGATGACATACAACGACATCGCCAATGTGGCACGTATGCCGTTCCCGACGAACCCAGCACTCGCGCTAGACGGACGACCCCAACCATGACCTCACCGCAAGAACTCAAACAGATCATTTCCCACGGCCTGCTGTCGTTTCCGCTGACCGACTTCGACGCCGATGGCAGCTTCCGCCCGAGCACTTATGCCGAGCGGCTGGAATGGCTCGCGCCGTATGGCGCGAGCGCGCTGTTCGCGGCGGGCGGCACCGGCGAATTCTTCTCGCTCACGCAGCGCGAGTATTCGGACGTGATCCGCGTCGCGACGGAAACCTGCAAGGGCAAGGTGCCGATCCTCGCCGGCGCGGGCGGCGCGACGCGCGTCGCGATCGAATATGCGCAGGAAGCCGAGCGTCTCGGCGCGAGCGGCGTGCTGCTGATGCCGCACTACCTGACCGAAGCGAGCCAGGAAGGGATCGCCGAGCACGTCGAGCAGGTGTGCCGCGCACTGAAGATCGGCGTCGTGGTGTACAACCGCGCGAATTCGAAGCTGAACGCCGACATGCTCGAGCGCCTTGCCGATCGCTGCCCGAACCTGATCGGCTTCAAGGACGGCGTCGGCGAAATCGAAAGCATGGTGACGATCCGCCGCCGTCTCGGCGACCGCTTCGCGTACCTCGGCGGCCTGCCGACGGCCGAAGTCTATGCCGCCGCGTACAAGGCGCTCGGCGTGCCGGTGTATTCGTCGGCCGTGTTCAACTTCATCCCGAAGACGGCGATGGAATTCTACGAAGCGATCGCGAAGGACGACCACGCAACGGTCGGCCGCCTGATCGACGATTTCTTCCTGCCGTACCTGAAGATCCGCAATCGCCGCGCAGGTTATGCCGTCAGCATCGTGAAGGCGGGCGCGAAGCTCGTCGGCCACGACGCGGGCCCCGTGCGCGCGCCGCTGATCGACCTCACCGAGGCTGAAGCGGCAGAGCTCGACGTGCTGATCAAGAAGATGGGCCCGCAGTAAGCGGGCGCGGCCGGCGCGGGGCCTTCATCGGCGCCGCGGCCGGCTGTTTTTGCATCGCGGCAGGGCGGCTCCTGTCGCGGTCGTTTGTCACTGTGCCGCCGCACACGCATCCGCCGCGATGCGTGCCGCGTCCCCCGCTCCGCCCGCCGTCATCACATCTGCGTGATGATCCCGATGATCCGGTGGCGCACGTTCCCCAGCTTGACCCGGGTTGCCTCGATCTGCCCCTGCGCGCCCGTGCGCGCACGCGCATTCGATTCGCCGTCGAGAATCTGCCCCAGCACGTCGCGGTCGACGACCGCATCGAAGAACCGGCCGATCGTGATCGTCGCCGACTGCTTCGCGGTCGCGAGCTGGCTGTTCGCCTGCGTCAGCGTTTCGGCGCGCAGGCCCTGGTCGCGTTCGTCGATGCCGCGCCGGTATTGGAGCGCGAACACCAGCGCCTCCATGTCCTGCCGGAAACGGCGCACGGCCTGCCCGAACACGAGCGAATGCGCGTCGGCGCCGGCGACGGGCCGCCCCTGGTTGATCGTCACGTCGAATTCGCTGCCGCCCAGGTCGCGCTGGAATTCCAGCAACGCATTCGCGAGCACGCGCCCTTCGCTGTACTGGCCGATCTGGGTTCGGACGGATTTCGCGACATCGCCGATCGCTTTCCACAATCCGGCCGCAAACAGGTGATCGCCACGCTTGTTGATGTTCATCGGAGGGTTCCCTCGGTGTCTTTTGTCGGTCTCTCAGGCTCGCCTGCGGACCGGGCGGTCCGAGGCCCCGCTACTGTAGGAGAAATTCGGGGAACGCGGAAGGGACAAGATCGACAGCCGTCCTGCGCGTGACGCCGCCTCTCCGGCAGCCCGACCCGCCAAGCCGCCCCGACACAATGCTCACTTCCCGGTCAGCACATGGCATCAACATCGACATCAATTAGTGACATAATTGATGCTTCAATCTTTTCGGGAGCCGATCATGCGCACCACCTTGTCGCTGGACGACGCCCTGCTCGCCAAAGCGCAGCAGTTGACTGGCGTCACCGAGAAGTCGGCGCTCGTCAGAGAAGCGCTGCGCGCGCTGATTGCCCGCGAAAGCGCACGACGGCTGGCGCGTCTCGGCGGCACCGAGCCCGATCTCGAATCCATCCCTCGCCGCCCGTCGGAGCCCGCATGATTCTGGTCGACACCTCCGTCTGGATCGATCACCTGCGGGCCGGCGACGCAACACTCGCCACATTGCTGGAAGCCGAACGGGTATTGATCCATCCGTTCGTCGTCGGCGAACTTGCACTCGGCAGCCTGCGTGATCGCGAGATGGTGCTGGACGCGCTACGCGACCTACCCGCCGCTGCCCCGGCAACCGATGATGAAGTTCAACGCATGATCGACATCGTGCCGCTTCACGGACTCGGCATTGGTTACGTCGATGCGCACCTGCTCGCATCGGTCCGGCTGACCAGCGGCAGCAAGCTGTGGACACGCGACCGTCGCCTGCTGGCCGCAGCCGAACGCCTGCAACTCGCCGCCCACCCCGCTCACTGATCATCGACCCCGGCGGCACGAAAGCCCGCCATGCAAAAAGGCGGAAGCGGCTGACCAGCCCCTTCCGCCTTTTCGTTGTCTCGTACCGGCACGCGCTCCGGTGCACCGGCTACCGGGAATCACGCCTTCGATCGATCCCGCCCGTCACTCGCCCTTCCCGTCCCGCAAGCGCGGAATCGCGAGCGGATTGCTGTCCTGCAACCCTTCGGGCAGCAGATCATCCGGAAAATCCTGGTAGCACACGGGCCGCAGGAAACGCTCGATCGCCGTCGCGCCGACCGACGTGACGGCCGGGTTCGACGTCGCGGGGAACGGCCCGCCGTGCACCATCGCATCGCACACCTCGACGCCGGTCGGGTAACCATTGACGAGCAGGCGCCCGGCCTTGCGTTCGAGGATCGGCAGCAGCCGGCGCGCGAGCGGCTTGTCGTCGGCATCCATCTGCAGCGTGGCCGTGAGCTGGCCTTCGAGCGCGTCGAGCACGCGTGCGACTTCGTCGAGATCGCGACAGCGCACGATCAGCGACGCCGGCCCGAACACCTCGTGGCTGAACGCCGGCTCCGTCAGGAACGCCTGTGCGCCGACTTCATACAGCACGCCGCCCGCCTGGCATTCGGTCTGCGCGGCCTCGCCCGCGCCGATTTCGTGCACGCCCGGCAATTCGGCCAGCTTGCCGCGGCCGTTGCGATACGCATCGGCGATGCCGCGCGTGAGCATCACGCCGGCCGGCTTCTTCGCGAGCGCCTGGGCGGCGACGGCTTCGAAGCGGTCGAGATCGGGGCCGTCGATCGCGAGCACGAGGCCCGGGTTCGTGCAGAACTGGCCGACGCCGAGCGTCAGCGAATCGACGAAGCCCGTCGCGATCGCGTCGCCGCGCGCGGCGAGCGCGGCCGGGAACAGCACGACCGGGTTGATGCTGCTCATTTCCGCATAAACGGGAATCGGCTGCGGGCGCGCGTTCGCGAGCTGCACGAGCGCCATCCCGCCTTGCCGCGAACCCGTGAAGCCGACGGCCTGGATCGACGGATGGCTGACGAGCGCCGCGCCGATCACACGGCCGGGGCCGATCAGCAGCGAAAACACGCCGACCGGCATCCCGGATTTCGCGACGGCGGCGCGGATCGCGCGGCCGACCAGCTCGGACGTGCCGAGGTGCGCCTCGTGCGCCTTCACGATCACCGGGCAGCCGGCCGCGAGCGCCGACGCCGTATCGCCGCCGGCCACCGAGAACGCGAGCGGGAAATTGCTCGCGCCGAACACGACGACGGGCCCGAGCCCGATCTTCTGCAGCCGCAGGTCCGCGCGCGGCAGCGGCGTGCGCGCGGGCTGCGCGGGATCGATCGACGCGGCGAGGAAACGCCCGTCGCGCACGACGCGCGCGAACAGCCGGAGCTGGCCGACGGTGCGGCCGCGCTCACCCTGCAGCCGTGCGACGGGCAGGCCCGTTTCGGCGTGTGCGCGCTCGATCAGCGCGTCGCCGAGCGCGACGATCTCGTCCGCGATCGCGTCGAGAAACGCCGCGCGCGCCGCGAGCGGCTGCGCGCGGTACGCATCGAATGCGTCGCGCGCGAGTTCGCACGCGCGATCGACGTCGGCCGGCGTCGCGACGCCGAATGCCGGCGCCTCGATCGGCGCGCCTTTCGACGGGTCGAACGCGCGCAAGGTACCGGCCGAGCCGGCCACCGCTTCGGCGCCGATCAGCATCTCTCCTGTCAGTTGCATGGGGTGTGCTCCGTGGTTCGGGAATGGATCGCCCATTGTAGCCCAACAGATACGATGTCTGCCGACATCATTTCGATATTCATGCCGTCCGCCAACCTGGCGCCGATTCGCCCGGGATCCCTTCCCCGTCAGAGAAATAGCGAAATTATGGCCGTTTCACGTCATCATCCAAAGGGAAAACCCGAGGTTTCTGCATTCAGCCATTCCCAATAAACTCCTACCATGTCATACGACGACGTACATTAAAGTGCCTAATCAGACCACCCCTCGCGACCTTCCGATCGACCTCGCGCACGCCGCGCGCCGGACCGCCGTGCGCTACTGGATCCTGGCGATGCTGTTCGTCGTCACGACGCTCAACTATGCGGACCGCGCGACGCTGTCGATCACCGGCACGCCGATCCGCCAGGCGTTCGGCATCGACCCGGTGACGATGGGCTACATTTTCTCGGCGTTCAGCTGGGCTTACGTGCTCGCGCAACTGCCGAGCGGCTGGCTGCTCGACCGCTTCGGCGCGCGGCGCGTATATGCGGCCAGCATCTTCCTGTGGTCGGCGTTCACGCTGCTGCAGAGCACGATCGGCCTCGGCGGCAGCGCCGCGTTCGCGGTCGCCGCGCTGTTCGCGATGCGCTTCGCGGTCGGCATCGCCGAGGCGCCCGCGTTTCCGGCCAACGCGAAGGTCGTCGCGAGCTGGTTCCCGACCGCCGAGCGCGGCACGGCGTCGGCGATCTTCAACGCGGCGCAGTATTTCGCGGCCGTGGTGTTCTCGCCGCTGATGGCGTGGCTCACGCATGCGTACGGCTGGCACCACGTGTACCTGTGGCTCGGCCTCGCGGGCATCGCGCTCGCGTTCCTGTGGCTGCGCGTGATGAAGGACCCGGTCGATCATCCGGGCGTGAACCGCGCGGAACTCGACCACATCGAGCAGGGCGGCGGCCTCGTGCGGCCAGCGGGCCGACCGACCGGGGCGCGCACCGCCGGCAAGGCGTCCGAAGGCAGCCGCGTCGCGGGCTGGTACTACGTGCGCCAGTTGCTGTCGAACCGGATGCTGATCGGCGTGTACCTCGGCCAGTACTGCGTGAACGTGCTCACGTACTTCTTCCTCACGTGGTTCCCGATCTATCTCGTGCAGGCGCGCGGGATGTCGCTGCTGAAGGCCGGCTTCATGACGTCGCTGCCGGCGATCTGCGGGTTCCTCGGCGGCGTGCTCGGCGGGATGCTGTCGGATACGCTGATCCGCCGCGGCGTGTCGCTGACGCTCGCGCGCAAGATCCCGATCGTCGGCGGGATGCTGCTGTCGATGGTCATCATCGGCTGCAATTACGTCGACAGCGAAGCGCTCGTGATCGTGCTGATGGCCGTATCGTTCTTCGGCAAGGGAATCGGCTCGCTCGGCTGGGCCGTGGTCGCGGACACCGCGCCGAAGGAAGCGATCGGCCTGTCGGGCAGCCTGTTCAACATGTTCGGCAACACGGCCGGGATCGTCGCGCCGATCGCGATCGGCTACCTGGTCGGCGCGAGCGGCTCGTTCAACGGCGCGCTCGTGTTCGTCGGGCTGAACGCACTCGTCACCGTGTTCAGCCATCTCGTGATCGTGAAGGACATCAAGCGCGTCGAGTTGCGTCATCGCGACGCGTGAAATGCGACAAAAAAACGGCGGCCGCGTGAAAACGGCCGCCGTTTTTGCGTCAGGCGGCGATCAGGCCGCGGAATGCGCGACGCGCAGCATGTCGTGCACGCCGGACGTCATCAGCGCGAGGAACGCAAGCAGGCCGACGTAGCAGAGCGCGTAGGTCGTCTTCGTCTCGATCGACGTCGCGTAGTACACGCGGTTCTCCGGCGCGTCGGGATCGTAGCGCCACGCGCGCTTCAACTGCGGCAGCGCGAGGATCGCCATCACGATCAGCAGCGGGCTCGGGCGATACACGAACAGCGCGATCAGCACCGGCACGCCCGCGAACCAGATGCGCGGTGACAGCACCGCGGTGATCCGCCCGCCGTCGAACGGCGACAGCGGAATCATGTTGAACAGGTTCAGGAAGAAGCCCGTGTACGACAGCGCGAGCAGCAGGTTGCTGTCGTAATGTCGCGCGGCCGCGTAGCAGGCCAGCGCGCCGAGCGTACCGACGAACGGCCCGGCGAGCCCGACGTACGCCTCGGTTTCCGCGTCGTGCGGCATCTCCTTCAACTGGATCCATGCGCCGACGAACGGGATGAACGTCGGCAGCCCGACGTCGAGCCCGCGCCGCTGCGCGGCCATGTAATGGCCGGCTTCGTGCACCAGCAGCAGCGCGACGAAACCGGCCGCGAACCGCCAGCCGTAGAACAGCGCGTAGACCGCGATCGACGCCAGCATGGTGCCCGCGG
The DNA here is from genome assembly GCF_001742165.1 of Burkholderia stabilis. Taxonomy (NCBI): domain Bacteria; kingdom Pseudomonadati; phylum Pseudomonadota; class Betaproteobacteria; order Burkholderiales; family Burkholderiaceae; genus Burkholderia; species Burkholderia stabilis. Next base: position 1,962,005 of record NZ_CP016443.1, read on the forward strand.
ACACGAGCACCTTGCCGAGCTTGAGGCCGCCGAAGATCAGCAGCAACAGCTTCGTCATTCCTTGCGCTCCGTACTGGATGCGTCGGAGGCGTCGGCGACGGCCGGCACCGTGGCCGCCTTCGGCTTGCGCCCGAAGAAGCGCTTCAGCGCCGCGCCGCCAGCCAGCAGCGCGACCGCGCCGATCTTGAAGAACTTCACGGCGAACGCGCCGATCAGCGCGAGCAGGCCGAGCTTCTTCGCGCCGACGCCGACGATCAGCGCCGCGAGGCCGTACTCGGCGACGTGGTCGGTCGACTTGTTGAAATCGGCGTAGCGCTTGCCGTCGTTGAAGCTGATGTTCGACAGCAGATCGTCGGCCGACGCCTTGTACTTCGGCAGATCGGCGAGCGTCGACGCCATCGTCAGCGACAGGTAGCCGTCGCGGCCGAGCACGAGCGTGCGGTAGTTCACGCCATCGTTTTCGGGGTTCGCGGCCGCGCCCTTGTCGCGGATGATCGCGGACCACACGAGCCGGTGCGAGGCCGCGTCGTACGCGGGCGCCTTCGCCCAGCCGACCACCTCGGTTTCGGGCAGGCCGCGCTCCTTGCGCGCCGGGTTGTCTTCCTCGGTGCCGGCCTGCAGGCTCTTCAGCAATTCGTCGGGTTTCCAGTCCTTCGCGTCGTCGTCGCGGATGTAGCCGCTCGGCTCGAACGACACGACCGAGATCCAGTCGGCATCCGGATCGTCGGGCAGCACGAGGCCGACCAGCTTCGATTCGTCGATCGAGTTGCCCATCGACCGCAGGTAGCGGCCGGCTTCGGCGGCCGGCACGAACGACTCGCCGGCCTTCAGCTTCAGCACGGCTTCGTGCTTCACGTCGATATCGGTCGGCCCTTTGACGACGGCTTCGTTGGCGGCCGCGGCGGCGGCCCGCATTTCGACCTGTGCGGCTTCGGTCTGCGCATGGCTGCCGGTTGCGGCGAATGCGAGCATCGCCGCGCAGGCGAGCCGGGCGGCAAGTTTTTTCATTTTCATTGTTGGATTCCCCTGGAATGCCTTGTTGTGAACGTGCGCGGCACCGGCCCGTGCGTTGTCGTCCAGGGTCCGGCGCCGCCTCTCAGGTGGCACGGGGGCTATGGTAACGCAGCGCCGGGACGCGCCCGGGGAACGGCGCGATGCTTACGTCGCAGGTAATGCCCAACGCGCGCGGGATTGCCTATCATCTGCTGCATGAACCCGACCGCCGCCCTCCATTCGCCCTCCCCGTCCGCCAGCCGCGCGTCCGGCATCGGCCCGCTGCTGCGCACGTGGCGCCAGCGCCGGCGCCTGAGCCAGATGGCGCTCGCGCTCGACGCGGAGGTGTCCGCGCGCCACCTGAGCTTCGTCGAATCGGGCCGCGCCCAGCCGAGCCGCGAGATGGTGCTGCATCTCGCCGAGCGTCTCGACGTGCCGCTGCGCGAACGCAATGCGCTGCTCGTCGCAGCCGGGTTCGCGCCGCTCTTTCGCGAGCGGCCGTTTTCCGACCCGCAGCTGGATGCCGCGCGCCATGCGGTCGAAGCCGTGCTGCGCGGCCACGAGCCCTACCCGGCGCTGGCGGTGGACCGCCACTGGACGCTGCTCGCCGCGAACCGGATGCTCGGCGCGCTGGTCGCGCAGGCCGATCCGTCGCTGCTGCAGCCGCCCGTCAACGTGCTGCGACTCAGCCTGCATCCGGACGGCCTCGCATCGCAAATCGTCAACTGGCATGAATGGCGCGCGCACATCCTGCATCGGCTGCAACGACAGATCGATGCGAGCGGCGACCGCACGCTGCATGCGCTGCGCGACGAACTCGCCGCCTATCCGGCGCCGGCCGGCCAGCCCGACGACACGCATGCGCGCGCGGATTACGCCGACATCGCCGTGCCGTTGCGGCTGCGCACGGCGGCCGGCGAACTGACGTTCTTCAGTACGACGACGGTGTTCGGCACGCCGGTCGACGTCACGCTGTCGGAGCTCGCGATCGAGGCGTTTTTCCCGGCGAATCCGGAGACGGTCGACGCGATGCGGGCGCTGGCGGACGCGTTGCCGGCGTAAGCGCCGCCGTCAGCGGCGCTCGAATGCGAGCTTCACGCCCAGCGCCAGCAGCACGACGCCGCTGACGCGGTGCATGCGCGTCAGGATGCGCGGATTGCGGCGGATCGACGCAGACAGCAGCCCGGCGAACAGCGCGACCGGCCCCTTGACGAGAAACGTCAGGCCGGCGAACGTCGCGCCCAGCACGAACAGCGACAGCATCGGATGCGCAGCGCCTGCGGGAACGAACTGCGGCAGAAACGCCAGGTAGAAAAGCGCGACCTTCGGATTCGACATGTTGGACAGCGCGCCCTGCGCGAACGTGCGAAGCCGCGATTCCGGCGCGCCGCGGCGGCTCGCGAGCGTCAGCTCGCCGGATGAACGCAGCAGCGTGACGCCGAGGTACAGCAAGTACAGCGCGCCGACCACCTTCAGCGCGGTGAACAACCATTCGGACGCCTGAAGCAGCGCGCCCAGCCCCAGCGTCGCGAGCATCGTGTGCACGAGCAGCCCGACGCTGACGCCTGCCGCGGTCACGAGGCCCGCGCGCGTGCCGCCGGACAGCGTGCGCGACATCACGAGCACCATGTCCTGGCCCGGCGTGACGATGATCAGAAGGGAGGTGGCAATGAACGGCAGCCAGGATACGTGCAGCATCGGAGATCTCCTGAAGGGAATGGCCGGCGCGGGATTCGCACGCGTCGCATGCGACGCCGGCACGTGGCGCGGGCCGGCCGGTCGTCAGATTATCTGCGCCCTCCGCTAGAGATTGGATGCGTATTTGGCTATTTGGCGTTCAGGTTTTGGCGCTATTCTCTAGCATCTGCATTGATGGTAGTGAAAAATGCCAACCAAACTGGACGCGATCGACCGGCGCATTCTGCGTGCGTTGCAACAGAATTCGAACCAGACCAATGCCGAGCTCGCGCAACAGGCCGGACTCTCGGCCACGCCCTGCCTGCGCCGCGTTCACCTGCTCGAGGAACAGGGCGTCATCGACGCCTACGTCGCGCTGCTGAACCCCGCCGCCGTCGACCTGAGGTTCACGGCGTTCGTGCGCGTCACGCTGGAGCGCCAGGACAAGACCACGGTCGAGCGCTTCGCGCGCGAAATGGAGCAGGCGCCCGAAGTGCTCGAATGTCATCTGATGGCCGGCAGCTATGATTACCTGCTGCGCGTCATCGCCCGCGATCTCGACGACTATCAGCGCTTTCAGATGGAAACGCTCACGCAGATCGAAGGCGTGCGCAACGTCGAAACCGAGATTCCGCTGAAGCGCATCAAGCAGACGGTCCGCCTGCCGCTCTAGGCATCCAGAAACGTGACGGCCTCGCCGGCCGGCTGCCCGTTCAGCGCGCCGTCGCGCACCACGACGTGCCCGCGCACGACCGTATGCACGGGCCAGCCCGTGACCGCGCACCCGTCGTAAGGCGTCCAGCCGCTCACGCTGGCGATCCATTCGTCGCGGATGATCCGCCGCGCGCGCAAGTCGACGATGCTGAAATCGGCGTCGTAGCCGATCGCAATGCGCCCTTTCCCTTCGATGCCGAAGATGCGTGCCGGCCCGGCGCTGGTCAGGTCGACGAGCCGTTCGAGGCTCAGGCGGCCGGCATTCACGTGGTCGAGCATCAGCGGCAGCAGCGTCTGCACACCGGTCATGCCGCTCGGCGACTGCGGATAGGGCCGGCGCTTTTCGTCGCGCGTATGCGGCGCGTGATCGCTGCCGATCACGTCGACCACGCCGTCGCGAACGGCCTGCCACAACGCATCCTGATGATGCCGTTCGCGCACCGGCGGATTCATCTGCGCGAACGTGTCGAGCCGCTCGTAGCAATCGGGCGCATGCAGGCTCAGGTGATGCGGCGTGACCTCGACCGTCACGCGCCGCCGGTGCCGCGCGAGGAACGCCATTTCGTCCGCGGTGGACACGTGCAGCACATGCAGCCGGCGGCCCGTCTCGGCCGCGAGCCGCACGATGCGCCGCGTCGCGGCCAGCGCGCTTTCCTCGTCGCGCCAGCGCGGATGATCCCGCACGTCGCCGCTCGCTTCCACGAGCGCCCGGCGTTCGCGCAGCCGCGCTTCGTCCTCCGCATGCACGGCCATGCGCCGCCGCCCGTTTCGCAGGATGCGGCGCAAGACGGTTTCGTCGTCGGCCAGCAGGTCGCCGAACGAACTGCCCATGAAGACCTTCACGCCCGCGCAGCCGGGCAGCGTCTCGAGCGCCGCCAACCGTTCGGCATTCACGGCCGAGCCGCCGATGTAGAACGCGTGGTCGCACCACGCGCGGCCGCGCGCGAGATCCAGCTTCGTCTGCAGATCCTGTTCGCTCAGCGTCAGCGGATGCGTGTTGGGCATCTCGAAGATCGTCGTGACGCCGCCGAGCACCGCGCCGCGCGTGCCGGCCTCGAGGGTTTCCTTGTGCATCAGGCCCGGCTCGCGGAAATGTACCTGGCTGTCGACGACGCCCGGCAGCACGTGCAGCCCGCCGGCCTCGAGCAGCACGTCGGCACTCCACGCGCCGCGCAGCGTGCCGAGCGCGACGACGCGGCCATCCGCGCACGCGACGTCGATGTGGGCCGCGCCGCCGGGCGTCATCACCGTGCCGCCGCAGACGAGCAGGTCGACGTGGCGCCGCTTCGGCCCATCGCTCCCTTCATGCCGAATGTGCTCGCCCATGACTCAGAACTCGTTCTGGATGTGCTTGTAACCGAGCACCAGCGCGTTGTTCGTGCGCGCGACGTCTTCGGAGAAATCGCTCGCGTCGGCCGTCACCTGCGGCAACGCGGCGAGATCCGTTTCCGGCCCGATGCGTTCGGTCGAGCGCACGTAGAAGCCCGGCGGCAGGTGGCAGCCGTCGACGACCGCGTTGTAGCGCACGACGCAGCCGTCGTCGATGGTGCAGTTGAACAGCACGCTGTTGAACCCGACGAACACGCCATCGCCGACCTTGCACGGCCCGTGGACGATCGCGCGATGCGCGATCGACGTGTGCCGCCCGATGGTGACGCTCGCGCCCGACTTCGAATGGATCACGACGCCGTCCTGGATGTTCGAATGCGCGCCGATCACGATCGGCGCGATCCGGCCGCCCGCGTCAGTTTCATCGGCGCGGATCACCGCGTACGGGCCGATGAACACGTTCTCCTCGACGATCACGAGCCCGCACAGGATGGCGGTCGGATCGACGAATGCACTCGGGTGAATCTGCGGCAGGTCGCCGCGCGGGTTCTTTCTGATCATCTGGATTCCTGCTGAAAAATTGCGCGGTCGCGCTTGAGCCGCTCGAACAGTTCCGGATCGCGCCACTGCGCCGCGACGGCCGGCGAGAACACGATCGCGTCGAGGTCGATGCAGCCCATGCGCGGATTGAACGCATCGTCGCGAAAACACTGCGCGTAGCCGGTCTCGGTTTCATGGACGATGATCGAATGCAGCCGCACGTCGCCTTCGCCATTCGACATGCCGGTGCATGACAGCACCGCATCGACGAGAAGGAAGAACACGCGCGAGAACTGCTCGGCGCTCGGCGAAACGGGCAGCAGCACCCAGCGCTCCGAATGGCGGCGCATGCTGTCGAGATAACCCGCATCGTCGCCCGACCACAGCGTCACCGCGTGGTCGAACGCGTCGATCAGGTCGCGCACGTCGCCCTTCAGAAGCCCGAAGTCGTAAATCATTTGCCCGTTGTCGAGCGCGTGCGCTTCGAGCAGCAACTCGACGCGGTACGAATGACCGTGGATCGAATGCGAGCAGCGCCGCGTGCTGCAGCCGCGCACCACATGCGCGTTCTCGAAGCGGAACAGCTTGCGGATCAGCATGCGTCGGCGCCTTCGCGCACCGGCGCGGCCCACGCCACCGCATCGTGCGGATGCAGGCTTTCCAGATGGCGCACGTGCACGCCCGGGTTCGCATAGCGGCCGTCCAGCGCGGCCTGCACGCGGCGCGCAGCGTCCTCGACGAACATCAGGTTTCCGCCGTTGAGCACCGCGAACGCCTGTTCGTCCGCGCGCTTGACGGCCGTCTGCACCGGCGTGCCGAGCGCGTGCTCGATACGATCGATCAGATCGAGCAGCCGCAGCGCCGCATCGTCGGGGGCCAGCCCGACGCTCACGACGGCTTCGCTGCGCTGGCTGTGCGGCGTGGCCGCCGTCGCATGCTGCTGCAGCCACGCGGCGACCGCGGCCGGCGACACGCGCTCCTCGCGGCCGAAGGCGCCGAGAAACGCCTGTTCGACCCAGTGCCGCGACAGCGCGGCCGAACATGGGCACGTCGACGAATAAGCGACCGTGACCTGCGCACGCAGTGCGAACGCATCGCCGGCCAGCGTCGCGTCGATGCGAACCGGATAGGACTTCCAGCCGGCCAGCCCGTCGGTGACCAGCGCCGGGCGGCGCGCCAGCAGATCGAAATGCAAGCGCAGCCGCGCGCTGCGCGATTCGCAGTCGCGATGGCTGTCGATCATCGCGCGCAGCATGCGCCGCAAGCCGGCCGGCGACAGCGCGTCGCCATCGCCACGCCCGTCGAGCAGCCGGTACAGCCGCGACATGTGGATGCCCTTCACCTGCGGCGCGGGCAGATCGACGTGCACGTCGGCACGCGCATGCACGTGGCGCCGGCACCCCGGCTCGGCCACGACGACGGGCAGGTCGATGCCCTGCATGCCGACCCACTCGAGCGGGCGGTGACCGGGCACGGCATCGGTCAGGGAAATATCGGGAAGGGCTGCAGTCATGCTTGATATCCGGTGGCGCGCCTGCTCCATCCGGATCGATGCAGGACGCGCGCGTTCAGGTCAGGGCCAGTCGCGGAACGGGTTGTCCCACGTGGTCCAGTGCTCGGGGCCGGTGGCCATCTCGGCGTCGGTCAGCAGACACGCATCGAAACGCGCGCGCAGTGCGGTTTCGTTCATGTCCATGCCGATCAGCACGAGTTCCTGCCGCGCGTCGCCGACGTGCTCGTCCCATCGCGCGCGAATCTGCGCGACGGCTTCCGCGTCCTGCGGCCAGCGCTCGGGCGGCACGGCCGCCCACCAGTGACCGGCCGGCCCGTGCCGCGCGACCGCGCCGGCCTGCGACCACGAACCGGCGACGGTCGGATGGGTGGCCAGCCAGAAGAACCCTTTCGAGCGAACGACGCCCGGCCATTCGCTTTCGACGAGATCGAAGAAGCGCTGCGGATGAAACGGCCGCCGCGCGCGGTAGACGAAGCTGCGGATGCCGTATTCGTCGGTCTCGGGCGTGTGCGTGCCGCGCATCTCCTGCAGCCAGCCCGGCGCGCGCGAGGCTTCGTCGAAATCGAACAGGCCCGTGTCGAGCACGCGCTCGAGCGGCACCTTGCCGAATTCGGCGATCTCGATCCGCGCGCGCGGGTTCAGCCCGCGCAGCAGCGCGACCAGCCGCTCGCGCGCGCTGCCGTCGATCAGGTCGATCTTGTTGATCACGATCACGTCGCAGAACTCGATCTGGTCGATCAGCAGATCGACCACCGTGCGCGCATCCTCGTCGCCCATCGATTCGCCGCGCGACTGCAGGCTGTCGCGCGACGCGTAGTCGCGCAGGAAATTGAACGCGTCGACCACCGTCACCATCGTGTCGAGCCGCGCGACTTCGCCGAGGCTGCGGCCGTCCTCGCCTTCGAACGTGAAGGTTTCGGCCACCGGCAGCGGCTCGGAGATGCCGGTCGATTCGATCACGAGCTGGTCGAAGCGCCCTTCGCGCGCGAGCCGGTCGACCTCGATCAGCAGATCCTCGCGCAGCGTGCAGCAGATACAGCCGTTGCTCATCTCGACCAGCTTCTCGTCGGTGCGCGACAGCCCCGCGCCGCCGTCGCGCACGAGCGCGGCGTCGATGTTGACCTCGGACATGTCGTTGACGATGACCGCGACGCGCCGGCCCTCGCGATTGTTGAGGATGTGGTTGAGCAGCGTCGTCTTGCCGGCGCCGAGAAAGCCCGACAGGACGGTCACGGGTAGCCGCGTGGACGGTTGGGGTGCGGTGCTCATCGTGCGATTCCGGAAGAGGACGTTGAGGATGAAATGATATATTGTATCGCTACGATATAACATATCATTTCGGACGTCCAGCAAACCGTCCATGCAACGACGCGTCACGCGGCCGCCGGAGCATCGGTTCGACGCATTCGAAGACGGCAGCGGCACCGCGTATGTCATGCCGAATGAAAGGTGTGGTTGATAAGCTTGCCGGCGAGACCGTTGGCCGCTCCCACACACCATGAAAAAGAACATCCTTACCGCCCTGTCGCTGTGCGCCGCGCTGCCCGGCATCGCACTCGCACAATCGATCGAGGCCCCGGCGCTGAAGCCGGGCGATACCTGGACCTACATCAACACGGTCGAAATCGGCCCGAACGGCTGGCGCCAGACGCGCGACCAGATTTCCGTGCAGCGCACGACTCCCGAGCACATCTACGTCGAAACCCGGCAGAGCGGCGCGACGCAGGCGCCCCGCGAATTGATCGTCGACGCGGACTGGAGCCGTTCGCGCAGCGTCAACGGCACGGAAACCGTGGTGAGCCGCCCGCTGGCGTTTCCGCTGACGGTCGGCAAGACGTGGACGATCAAGTACAGCGAGTCGCACCCGAATCCGCAGCATGCGTCGGAAGCGTACGACACGCATTACAAGGTCGTCGGCCCCGACACCGTCACCGTGACGGGCGGCAAGTTCGACGCGATCAAGATCGAGGCCGAAGGCACTTGGCAGGCGCAAGCCGTGCCGGGACAGTCGATCACGTCCGGCGTGTCACGCAACGCGGGCGGTTCGACGATCGTGATGCAAAGCCGCAACAACGGCACCGCGGAACAGACCGGCAAGACCTACAAGGCGTTCTGGTACGTGCCGGCGGTCGGTCGATGGGTCAAGTCGGTCGAGGAGTACTACGACCCGAACGGGGTGCGGACGGCGCGCTATTCGAACGAACTGGCGTCGTTCAAGCGCGCCGGCGCGCAGAGCAGCCCGCCGTTGGCAGGCGCGCCCGCACCCGTGCCGCCGGAAGGCCAGCCCGCCGGCGAGCAATGACGGAGCGCGCGCTCACTTACGCCTACGTATAGAGCGACGCCTGCGGCAATTCCCCCGTCAGCGCGAACCGGCCCACATCGCGCAGCCGGTAGTCGAGCGGATCGTGCAGCGTATGCGTGCGCGCGTTCCGCCAGAAGCGGTCGAGCCCGAGCGACGCGGCCGTCGCGCGCGCGCCGCAGGCGTCGAACAATGCCTCGCCGTTCTCGAGCGCCGCGCGCTGCGCGGCGATCTTCGCGTCCGACACCGCGAGCGCCGCTTCCGCGCGCTCGTCCGCCGTCAGCGCATCCTGCCGCGCCCACGCGCGCTGCAACGCGACGGCCGCGCGATCGGCCAGCGCCGCCGCGCCAATCGCCCGCACGCGCATGTCGCCGAAGCGCTGCAGCGTGTATGGATCGTCGCTGGCCTGCGCGGCGTCCGACTGAATCCACGGGCGGCCATGCTTCAGCACATAGTCGCGCGCCTCGGCCAGCGTGCCTTCCGCGAGCCCGACGAACAGGTTCGTCAACACGAGCTGCGAGACGAGCGTGCGCAGCGTCGCGCGCGGCGTCGGCGGCGTCTCGGAACGGTGCAGCACCTCGTCGGGCGCGAGCGTCACGCCGTCGAAGCGCACACTGCCGCTGTCGGTCTGGCGCTGGCCGATCGGGTCCCAGTCGTCGTTGACCGTGATTCCGCGGCGATCGGTCGGCACCACGCCGAACACGGTGCGGCCCGTTTCCGGATCGTGCGCGGACACCGTCATCCGCTGCGAGCCGCGCGTGCCCGAACAGAAGCCCTTCACACCGTCGAGCCGGTAGCCGCCGTCCGGGTTCGCGGTCGCGACCAGCCGCGTGTCGAGCGGGTTCACCGCATTGCCCCACCACCAGCGCTGCTCGACCGTGCCGCGCAGATAACGCTCGCGCTGCGCCGGGTTGCCCCACACGTCGACGCTCACCACCTGCAGGCACTGGAACCCGACGAGATGCGCAAGCGCGCTGTCGACGCGCGCGATCCGCCGGATCGCGTCGTAGATCACCGGCCACGCGGTTTCCTGCCCGCCGAACGCGCGCGGCACCGCGAGCGTCAGCAAGCCCGCGTCGGCCAGCCACTGTTTCTCCTGAGCCGCGTGACCGCCCGCGCGGTCGCGCGCGACGGCGGTCGCACGCAGCGCGTCGATCGCACGCGTCAATGCGTCGAGGTCCAGTTCAAGCGCCGGCGCATCGCCGCCATCGGGCGCGAACGTCGCGGGGCCGCGTGGATCGTTCATGCGACGGCTTCCTGTGCAAGCGCTTCCGACGCGACGGCATCGCCCGACAGCGGCACGAGCGCGCCGAGCGGCCGGCCGGTCAGCCGCGCCAGGATCTCGCGCCGCCAGTCGTCGTAGATCGCGCGGTATTCGGCGATGTCCGCGCCGAACACGTGCGCGGTATGCGCGTACTCGTCGTGCAGATAGCCGTCGAGCCGCGCCTGCGTTTCCTCGTCGGCCGCGATCACGCGATCGATCAGCGCGTCGCGTTCGGCGGCCGGCAGCGCCTTCAACGTGTCGAACCACCACTGGACGATCTGCACGCGATGCCATTCCTCGTCCGGCCGGATCCGGTTCTCGCCGTGTTCGCGCATTGCGCCGTCGCCGATGCGGCCGGTCTTGCGCTGGATCCACAGCTTCGCGAGGATGTGCAGCTCGTAATGCCATTCGAACGCGAGAAAACCCGCGACGTCGCGCACCGCGATGTCGCCGATGCGCGCCCAGTGCGCGGCGACGAGCCGATCGACTTCCGGCAGCGGATCGCGCCCGGTCAGTTCGGTCACGCGCTCGCGGCCGATCACCGCGTGCGCGCCGTCATCGCCGAGCTGGCGCGACAGGATCAGCTGGAAATGCGGATCGTCGCGGAACAGCGTGTCGATCGCCTTCGCGACGACCTGCACGATGAACAGGTCGTGCGACGCCATCTTCGTGTAGTAGTCGGCAACGGCGGCCCGTTCGGCGTCGTTTTGCGGCTCGCGCGGCGGCGTGGCGAGTTTGTCGGGAAAGCCGGGACGATGGCGTCGCGCCACGTCGAGAAACAGCGCTTCCTCGAATTGTCCGTTCCATTCGCGCGGCGCGCCGATGGGCAAGGTCATGGGGTTCGTTCTCTCAGGATCATGAATGAAGCGAGCGCACGCTTGTGGCGTCGCTCAGGTACGCCGGGTCACGCGTCGGACCAGGCGGTCGCCCGTGATTTGCACGGCCGAGACGAGCGCGATCAGGATCACGATCACGGTCGCCATGACGGTGGTGTCGAAACGCTGGTAGCCGTAGCGGATCGCGAGATCGCCGAGCCCGCCCGCGCCGACGGCGCCCGCCATCGCGGTCGAGCCGATCAGCGCGACGACGGTGATCGTGAAGCCGCCGAGCATGCCTGGCAGTGCCTCGGGCAGCAGCACGTGCCACACGATGTGGCGGCGCTTCGCGCCCATCGCGAGCGCGGCCTCGATCAGCCCGCGATCGACTTCGCGCAGGCTCACTTCGGCGATCCGCGCGAAGAACGGAATCGCGGCGATCGACAGCGGCACGACGGCCGCCCATACGCCGATCGTCGTACCGATCAGCACCCGCGTGAACGGCAGCAGCGCAACGAGCAGGATGATGAACGGCGTCGAGCGGAACACGTTGACGAGCGCGCCGAGCACCGCGTTCACGCCGCGCCGCGCATAGATGCCGCCGGGCGCGGTCGTGACCAGGATCACCGCGAGCGGGATGCCGATCAGCGCCGCGATCGCGGCCGATGCGGCGACCATCGACAACGTGTCGCGAATCGCCTCGAGCAGTTCGGGCCACCAGAGCTCAAACATAACCGAGCACCTCCGCGTGATTCGCATGGCGGCGTGCGCGTTCGAGCAGCGCGGCGACCGCGCCGCGCGCATGCGCGTGGCCGGCCTCGCCCGTACCCGGCGCGGCCGCGATCACGAGGCGCCCCTGTGCATGCCCCTGGATGCGTTCGATCCCGCCGTGCAGGAAGCGCACGGAGCCGCCGAGCGCCGCCGCGAGCGCGCCGACGTCCGGTTCGCCCCCACTCTCGCCCGTATAGCGCACGTCGAGCACGACTTGCGCGCCGTCGGGCAGCGCGTCCTGTTCGGGCAGCGGCTGCACGCGCGCGGCCAGTTCGGCCGGCAGGTCGTGCACGAGCGTGCTGAGCAGCGCACGCGTCGCGCCGTGCTTCGGATCGCCGAACACGCGCCACACCGGGCCCGTTTCGACGACTTCCCCCTGCTCGATCACCGCGACCGTGTCGCACACCGCGCGGATCACTTCCATCTCGTGCGTGATCAGCACGATCGTCAGCCCGAGGCGGCGGTTGATGTCGGCGAGCAGCGCGAGGATCGACTGCGTCGTCTCGGGATCGAGCGCCGACGTCGCCTCGTCGCACAGCAGCACCTCGGGATCGTGCACGAGCGCGCGGGCGATGCCGACGCGCTGCTTCTGGCCGCCCGACAGGCTCGCCGGGTACGCGTCGCGCTTCGCGGCGAGCCCGACGAGTTCGAGCAGCGCCTCGGCCTTGCGCGTGCGCTCGGCCTTCGGCACGCCGGCGATCTTCAGCGGCAGCGCGACGTTCTCGAACACCGTCTTCGCGGACAGCAGGTTGAAATGCTGGAACACCATGCCGGTGCGCCGCCGCAACGCGACGAGGCCGTCTTCGTCGAGCGCGCCGACGTCGACGCCCTGCACGCGCACGCGGCCCGAGCTCGGCCGTTCGAGCCCGTTCACGAGCCGCAGCAGCGTCGATTTCCCGGCGCCGCTGCGGCCGATGATCCCGAACACCTCGCCGCGCCGCACGTCGAGCGTCACGTCGCGCAGCGCGGCGGACTGCCCGCGCGGCGTCGCGAACACCTTGCCCACGTGCTCCAGCGACACGGCGGCAGCGCCAACCGGCACGACCGCTGCGTCATGCTCAGCTGATCCTGCGCCGGCGTGCACGGCCGACGCCTCGATGAAACCCAGCGTATCGAACAATTGCGTCATCGCTTCGCTCCGTCACGTTCAGGCATGCGCGGGATGCGCGGATTCCGGCTCGGCGGCGATGCGATGCTGCGCGCCCGTGTGCCACGCGGGCAGGTGCGCGCCCGCACCGAACAGCTTCTCGCGCAGCGTCGGCGCGGGATCGTAGTCTTCCTTGTAGACGCCGCGGTTCTGCAACTCGGGCACGACCCAGTCGACGAAATCCTCGAACGACTCGGGCATCACGGTGCGCGTCAGGTTGAAACCGTCGATGCCCGTTTCGTCGATCCACGACTGCAATTCGTCCGCGACCTGCGACGGCGATCCGACGATCGGCGCATACCGGCCGCCGAGCGACATCTGTTCGAGCATCCGGCGCACGGTCCACGTGCCGGTCGTGCTCTTGCGCGAGATCGCGTCGACGGCCGACTGGATCGAATCGGTCTTCACGTACGAGATCGGCTCGTCGAGGCCGTACTTCGCAAAGTCGATGCCGGTTGAGCTCGCGAAATGCGCGAGGCCGGCTTCCGGGCTCGCATAACGCCGGTATTCGTCGAACTTCTCGCGTGCGAGCCGTTCGGTCTCGGCCGTCACGACGCTCACGCCCGCGAAGATCCGGATCGACGCCGGGTCGCGCCCCTGCCGCGCGGCGGCCGCGCGGATGTCGAGCGCCGCCGCGCGCGCGGCGGCCTTGCTCTGCCCGTTCACGAACACGCATTCCGCGTGACGCCCCGCGAACTCGACGCCGCGCGCCGACGAGCCGGCCTGGTACAGCACCGGCGTGCGCTGCAACGACGGCTCGCTCAGGTGGATCGCGTCGATCGAATAGAACGGCCCGTCGTGCTTCACGCGCCGCACCTTGCCCGGCTGCGCGAACACGCGTGTGCGCGCATCGCGAATCACCGCGTCGTCGTCCCAGCTCCGTTCCCATAGCTTGTAGACGACGTCCATGTAATCGTCCGCGCGCTCGTAGCGGTCGTCGTGGCCGATCTGCTGCGCGAGGCCCATCCCGCGCGCGGCGCTGTCGAGATAACCGGTGACGATGTTCCAGCCCACGCGCCCTTTCGTCAGGTGATCGAGCGTCGACATGCGGCGCGCGAACAGGTAAGGCGGCTCGTAGGTCAGGTTCGCGGTCACGCCGAAACCGAGATGCCGCGTGACCTGCGCCATCGCGGGCACGAGCAGCAGCGGATCGTTGACGGGCACCTGCACCGATTCGCGCAGCGCGGCGTCGGGGCCGCCGCCGAACACGTCGTACACGCCGACGATGTCCGCGAGAAAGATCCCGTCGAACTTGCCGCGTTCGAGCGTCTTCGCGAGATCGGCCCAGTAGTCGAGATCGGTGTAGTGGGCGGAGCGGTCGCGCGGATGCGTCCACAACCCGTGATTGATGTGCCCGACGCAGTTCATGTTGAACGCGTTGAGCAGGATCTTCTTGCGGTTCGCCGTCGTCATGCCCGCCTCCGTCACCAGGCGATCGCGTACAGCGAGCCGAACGCGTTGTCGAGAGCCTTGCGCACGGCCGGCGAGTGCTGGTAGATCGCGATGAACTTGCGGATGCGCGGGTCGTTCACGCTGTCCGGCCGCACGACCCACTGGATCGCGAAACTCTTGTTCTCCGTGCCGTCGAACAGCAGCGCGCTGTTCGGGTCGATCGTGCCGGCCAGCTTGATGAAGCTCGGGTAGCCCTGCGCGAGATCGACGTCGTCGAGCGAGCGCGCGAGCTGCGACGCTTCGAGCGGGATGATCTTCAGGTGCTTCGGGTTCGCGACGATGTCGTGCGTCGTCGCGCGGTAGTCGACGCCCGGCTTCAGCGTAATCAGGCCCGCGCGCTGCAGCAGCAACAACCCGCGCCCGCCGTTCACCGGATCGTTCGCGATCGCGACGCGCGCGCCGTCCTTCAGATCGGCAAAGTTCTTCACCTTCTTCGAATAGAGGCCGATCTTCATGATCGTGCCGGGTGCGATCGAGACGAAGTTGTAGCCGCCCTGTTTATTCGCGTTCTCGAGAAACGGGATGTGCTGGAAGTAGTTGACGTCGATGTCCTTGTTCGCGAGCGCCGCGTTCGGCGTATTCCAGTCGGTGAACTCGATGATCTTCACGTCGAGCCCCTGCGCCTTCGCCTCCTTCGCGGCGACCTTCAACGCTTCGATCTGCGGGCTGGTCGAGATGCCGACCTTCAGCGGCGCGGTGTCGGCGCGCGCGCCGTTCGACAGCGCGACGCCGAACACCGCGGCGAGCAGCGCGGCCGCCAGCAGGCGGGCCGGCCGGGCGAACCGGGCCGGTTGGCCGGAGGAAAAGCGGGCGGAAAAAACGGCATGCAGCATGGGAACCACTCTCCTGTCCAAAGACGGTATCGACGGATGAGCGACGCCGCGGCGAACGCGCGAGCGTTCTCCGGACGGTCGTGATCGCATCGGAAAAGGATCAGCCGATGATAGAGAGCGGCGCGAAGGTGGTCTACGAAGCGATTGTGCGAAGAAAATCGCGCGCGGCGATATGGCGCGGGATCGGCCCCGGCCGGGCGCCTGGCCGAAATCTCGGCCCGGGCGCCGCGCGAATTCCGAAATCTCGGAACGGCCTTCGCGAGCGCCTTTCCGCAGACGAAACAAATCCCTTTTGAATCAAGGATCTGCAATCCTGCCCGCGGGCCGGACGCCTGGCATGGAGGTTGCATAACAGTGGGCACACGATGCCGCGAAGCAAAGCAGGCATTCCAACATCAGGAGACACGTCTTGCAGACCTCTATCCACACCCCGTCCCATCCCGAGCCGATTGCCGAAGCCGGTCCCGCCACGCGCGAACGCTTCTGGCCGGAAGGCTGGTGGAAGCTGATGGAAATCCGCATCGGCATCATCCCGCTGCCGGTCTACGTGATCCTGTTCGCGCTGATCGTCGGCTTCGCGGTGACAGGCAAGGTGCCCGGCGAAATCTCGATGGCGATCGCCGTGCTCGCGTTCTTCGGCTTCACGTGCGCCGAACTCGGCAAGCGCCTGCCGCTGTTGCGCAACATCGGCGCGGCCGCGATCTTCGCGACCTTCGTGCCGTCGGCGCTCACCTACTACCACCTGCTGCCGAAACCGGTGCTGAACCTGACGGTCGAATTCACGAAATCGACCAACTTCCTGTACCTGTTCATCGCGTCGATCATCGTCGGCAGCATCCTGAGCATGGACCGCCGCGTGCTGATCCAGGGCTTCCTGAAGATCTTCATTCCGCTGGCCATCGGTTCGGTCGCGGCCGCGATCGTCGGCACGGCGGTGGGCACCGCGCTCGGCCTCGGCGCGCGCCACACGCTGCTGTACATCGTCGTGCCGATCATGGCCGGCGGCGTCGGCGAAGGCGCGATTCCGCTGTCGATCGGTTATTCGGAACTGATGCACCTGCCGCAGGGCGAGATGTTCGCGATGGTGCTGCCGCCGGTGATGCTCGGCAGCCTGACCGCGATCATCCTGTCGGGCGCGCTCGACATGCTCGGCAAGCGCCTGCCGCACCTGACCGGCAACGGCCGCCTGCAAGTGGGCGAAACGGGCGACATGACGCCGGAAAGCGAGGAGATCCGCGGCCACGTCGACGTCACGCACATCGCGGGCGCCGGCATCACGGCAATCACGCTGTACCTCGTCGGCCTGATGGCGTTCAAGCTGTTCGGCCTGCCCGCGCCGGTCGCGATGCTGTTCCTCGCGGTGCTCGTGAAACTCGCGCGCGCGGTGTCGCCGCCGCTGCAGGAAGGCGCGTTCGTCGTCTACAAGTTCTTCTCGACCGCCGTCACGTATCCACTGCTGTTCGCGATCGGCGTCGCGATGACGCCGTGGGACAAGCTGACCGCCGCCTTCACGATCGTCAACGTCGTGACGATCGTGTCGACCGTCGCGACGCTGATGGGCACCGGTTTCGTGGTCGGCCGCCTGATGAAGATGTACCCTATCGACACCGCAATCGTGAACGCCTGCCACAGCGGGCAAGGCGGCACCGGCGACGTCGCGATCCTGACCGCCGCGAACCGGATGCAACTGATGCCGTTCGCGCAGATCGCGACGCGCATCGGCGGCGCAATCGTCGTCACGGTGACGCTGATCCTGGTCGCGCATTTCGGATGATGCGCCGCCGCGCGCAGCGTCGCGCCGGCCGCTTCGCACGCGCCGCCGCCGGCTTTGCCGGTGCGCGGCGCGCGTCGTTACGGATTAGGGCCTGTTCACGCTAATAGCGGGCTTCGATGAGGGCGAACGTGCAAACAGGCTTCAAGGGAATCCCGTGGTGGGGCTGGGCGTCGGCGGCCGCGCTGTATGTCGGCGTGGCGGGCGCGGCCGTCGATTTCGCGTGGGAACGCGCGATCGACGCGCTCGAGGAAACCGGCGCGCACCGGCTCGACCTGTATGCGTCGAGCCTGAAGAGCGAGCTCGGCCGCTTCGAGATCCTGCCCGGCCTGGTCGCGCGCCAGGACCGCGTGCGCGCGATGCTGAAGGCTGTGCCGCACGACGCGCCCGAGCTCGTGCACACCGTGAACACCTACCTCGAAGCCGTGAACCGCGACGCGGGCAGCGGCGCCGTCGACGTGATCGACCTGCAGGGCGAGGTGATCGCCGCCAGCAACTGGAACGAGACGATCAGCTTCGTCGGCACCAACGTGTCGTACCGGCCGTACTTCAAGGACGCGCTCGCGCGCGGCAGCGGCCGCTTCTTCGGCATCGGCACCAACACCGGCGTGCCGGGCGTCTACTTCGCCAGCGCGGTGCGCGACGACGGCGTGCCGATCGGCGTGGCCGCCGTGAAGATCAGCGTCGATTCGCTCGAATCGGCCTGGCGCGCGCCGGGCGTCGCCGCGATGGTCGTCGACAGCAACGGCGTGGTCGTGATCTCGACCGAACCCGCCTGGAAATTCACCGCGTTGCGCCCGATCACCGCGCAGCAGCAGCGCGACATCCAGGCGTCGCGGCAATACGCGGGCCGCACCGTCGACGCGCTGCCGTATCGCCGCATCGGCGAGCGCAGCACGGCCGCGTGGTTCGGCACGTTCCCCGATCTGCGCCGCACCGGCCGCACCACGCGCTATCTCGTGATGTCGCGCCCCGCGCCGCAGGCCGGCGATTCGCTGATGGTGCTGCTCGACATCGCCGGCGCGCGCCGCCAGCAGCAGACGGCGTTCGTGTTCGTCACCGGCGCGTTCCTGATCGCCGCGCTGCTGGCCGGCTACGCGATCCAGCGCCGCCGTGCGATCGTCGCGCGGCTGAGTGCGCAGGACGCGCTGCGCCGCGCGAACGACCGGCTCGAGCTCACCGTCGCGCAGCGCACGGCCGCGCTGACGGCCGCGAACGAGCGGATGCAGCGCGAAATCGACGAGCGCGAGCGCACCGAGCAGCGGTTGCGCGCTTCGCAGCAGGAAGTCGTGCACGCGGGCAAGCTCGCGGTGCTCGGGCAGATGGCCGCCGGCCTCACGCACGAGCTGAACCAGCCGCTCGTCGCGATCCGCACGCTGTGCGACAACGCGCGCACGTTCTTCGCGCGCGGCCAGCCCGCGCAGGCGGATGCGAATCTCGAACGGATCGGCAAGCTCGTCGACAGCATGGCCGTGCTCACCGGCGAGCTGAAGACCTTCGCGCGCAAGCCGGACGTCGAGCGCGTCGCGGTGTCGCTGAACGAAGCCGTCGCGCATGCGCGGCTCATCTACGACGCGCGGATCCGCGACGAAGGCGTGCGGCTCGACGTGAACATCGCGCCCGGCACGACGGTGTCGGCCGAATCGAGCCAGTTGCAGCAGGTGATCGTGAACCTGCTCGGCAATGCGCTCGACGCGGTGCATGACGCGCCCGTGCGCCGCATCGTCATCGAGGCCGCCGACGCGGACGAAGCGGGCCGCGTGCGCTTCACGGTCACCGACAGCGGCGCCGGCATCGCGCCCGACGTGCTGCCGCACCTGTTCGAGCCGTTCGTCACGACCAAGCCGCGCGGCCAGGGCCTCGGGCTCGGCCTCGCGATCACGTCGCGCATCGTCGAGGCGTTCGGCGCGAAGATCGCCGCGACGAACCGCGACGAAGGCGGCGCGCAGTTCAGTATCGAATTCGCGGCGGCGACGCCGCAAAGGACAGAGCATGGAAGATGAGATTCGGGTGCTGGTCGTCGAGGACGATGAAAACGTCCGCATCGGCGTCGAGCAGGCCGTCGCGCTCGCCGGGTTCCCGGTCGACGCGTTCGCGTCGGCCGCCGACGCGCTTGCGCACGTCGCGCCCGGCGCGCCGGTCGTGATCGTGTCGGACGTGCGGATGCCGGGCATCGACGGGCTGCAGTTGCTCGACCGCGTGATGGCCGTCGATGCGCAGATCCCGGTCGTGCTGATCAGCGGCCACGCGGATATCTCGACGGCCGTCGGCGCGATGCAGGTCGGCGCGTACGACTTCATCGAGAAGCCGTTCTCGTCGGACGTGATCGCGGGCCGCGTCGCGCGCGCGGTCGAGAAGCGCCGCCTGACGCTGGAGGTGCAGGGGCTGCGCGCTGCGCTGCACAACTGGCAGGGCATCGAGGCGTTCGTGCTCGGCAAGTCGCCCGCGATGGCCGATGTGCGCAAGAAGATCCTGCGCCTCGCCGATACGTCGGTGTCCGTGCTGATCTCCGGCGAAACCGGCACCGGCAAGGAGCTGATCGCGCGCAGCCTGCACGACTTCGGCGGCCGGCGCGACGCGCATTTCGTCGCGCTGAACTGCGGCGGGCTGCCCGAGCAGATCTTCGAGAGCGAACTGTTCGGGCACGAAGCCGGCGCGTTCACCGGCGCGATCAAGAAACGCATCGGCAAGATCGAATGGGCGCACGGCGGCACGCTGTTCCTCGACGAGATCGAGACGATGCCGATTTCGCTGCAGATCAAGATGCTGCGCGTGCTGCAGGAGCGCGTGGTCGAGCGGCTCGGCGCGAACGAGCTGATTCCGGTCGATTGCCGCGTGATCGCCGCGTCGAAGGCCGATCTCGCCGAACTCGCGGCCGACGGGCGGTTCCGCGCGGATCTGCTGTATCGCCTGAACGTCGCACAGATCGAGCTGCCGCCGCTGCGCGAGCGGCGCGAGGACGTGCCGTTGCTGTTCGAGCATTTCGTGCTCGCGGCCGCGCGGCGCTTCGGGCAGCCGGCGCCGGTCGTCACGGCTGCACAGGTATCCGAACTGATGACGCATGCGTGGCCCGGCAACGTGCGCGAACTGCAGAACGTGGCCGACCGCTTCGTGCTCGGGCTGACCGGCGACAGCCTGCTGTCGTCCGGCGGCGCACCGGCGGTGGGCGGCACGCTCGCGGAACAGCTCGCATATTTCGAGCGCATGTTGATCGAGGACATGCTGCGGCGTCACAACGGCAACGTTGCGGACGCAAGCATCGCGCTCGGCATGCCGAAGAAGACGCTTTATCACAAGCTGCGCAACCTGCGGATTCCCGCGCGCGGCGACGCGGCGGCCGACGGCGGCGAATGACGCGAACGAGGATACGCACCCCAGCATGGATCGCATCGAAGTCACCGAACGCGGCCGCATCGACGGCCACCTGATCCGCGGCGTCACGCGCGCGCAGAAGACCTTCCGCCCCAGCGACTGGCCCGAGCGCCTCGCGGGCGTCATCACGCTGTTCGTCGGCGAACGGCGGCCCGGCTATCCGTGCGCACTGTCGCGGCTCGCGATGCCCGTCGTCGACGGCGGCGTCAAATGCCTGATCGTGTCGGACGAACTGCGCGACGTGTGCGCGGACGCGTTCGACTTCGCGATGCGGTTCGCCGCCGACAACGACCTTCCCGTCGAGCTTCAGAGCGCGCCCGCATTGACGGTGCGCTGACGCC
Source organism: Burkholderia stabilis (assembly GCF_001742165.1). Classification (NCBI taxonomy): domain Bacteria; kingdom Pseudomonadati; phylum Pseudomonadota; class Betaproteobacteria; order Burkholderiales; family Burkholderiaceae; genus Burkholderia; species Burkholderia stabilis. The sequence continues at coordinate 1,982,836 of NZ_CP016443.1, forward strand.
AAAACCGCCTGCTTCTCCCTGATTTTCCGGTGCGATTGCGCGTGCGTGCAGGCCGCCGCGCACCCTTTCGACGATGAAATGAATCGTCAGATGATTGAAGGCTTCGACATACCCCCACGCTCCGACAGGGGTTTGCGGCGCAGCCATCAATAAAATTGATCGTCACGATGAAAATTATGCGTTTTCCTTGCAGGTAGCCGTGAGGCATAGTTGCGTCGTGTTGACGCACCTTTGAGTCTTTCAGTCATGAACATGCGAATCGAGCCGTCCGTGCTCGCGAATCCCGACCTGCAATTTGCGACGCTTTCGTCAGGCATCAGCCTGCCGTATTTCGAGCGGGGCAGCGGCGCGCCGATGGTGTTCGTGCACGGCTCGCTGTGCGACTACCGCTACTGGGATCCGCAACTCGCATCGCTGTCGGCTCACTACCGCTGCATCGCGCCGAGCCTCAGCCACTACTGGCCGGCCGTCGAAGCCGGCATCCAGGACGAGTTCAGCTGGCAGAACCACGTCGACGAGCTCGCCGAATTCATCGACGCGCTCGATCTCGGCCCCGTGCATCTGGTCGGCCATTCGCGCGGCGGCAGCGTCGCGTTCAACGTCGCGCGCCAGCATCCGCACCTCGTCGAATCGCTCGTGCTCGCCGATCCGGGCGGCCCGCTGCAACAGCCGGGCGTGCGCGAAGCCGCGCTGCCGGCTGCCGCGATCGCGCTGCGCACGAACGCGGTGAACCTGATCGGGCAAGGCGATGTGGAGTCGGGCCTCGAGATGTTCGTCGATTCCGTGAGCCTGCCCGGCGCATGGAAAAAGAGCACGTCGCGCTTCCGCACGATGGCGATCGACAACGCGAGCACGCTGCCGAAGCAGCTGCGCGACCCGCTGCCCGCGTATTCGCAGCACACAGCTGGCGATATCGCGTGCCGCACGCTGCTGATCGACGGCCAGCGCAGCCCGAAGATGTTCCGCAACAACGTCGACACGCTGTCGCAGTGGATCGGCGATGCGCAACGGCAGACCGTCGCCGGCGCATCGCACGGCATGAATGCGGCGAGCCCCGCCGTGTTCAACCGCTACGTGCACGAGTTCGTCGCCGCGTAAGCGCGCGGGCGGCGTTCGTTCCGCCCGGGTTTCCGCCTCGTTCTTCAGAAGCGATGCAGGCATGGCCCGCATCGCTTCGTTCCTTCAGCCGCCGTGCGTCACCGGCGCATCCGTTCCGTAGATCTGCCTGCGCAATTCGGCCAGCCGCGTGTCGAGCGCCGCGCGCTGCTGTTCGCGATCCGGCACCGTGCGCACCACCTCGTCGATGATCTTGCGGCTCTGCGCGACATAGTCGGCATCCTGCCGCTCGCGCGCCGGCGATGCCGGCCGCTCGCCCATCGCGAGATCGCGCAGATGGTCGCGCAATGCGTCGCTCGCGGCCTGGCGCGCGCCCGCATCGGATTCGGCGTCCTGCCACAGCAGATCCGCGAGCCCGGACGCTTCACGCGGATCGAGCCTGCCCGCATCGGCATCCGCACGCAGTTGCGTCAGCAACGAACGGGCGCGCGCCTGCCGGTCGGCCGCATTCAGCGCGTCGCGTTCGTGCGCATAGCCGTCGAGCTGCGCGCGGAAATTGATCGGCGACGCGTTCGCCTGGTTCGTCATGGTGGATTCCTGGCTGACAGTGGTGGAAGAAGCGGCCTGCGGCGCGCCGCCCGGGCGGCCGGCCCACATCACGACGGCCGACGCGACGGCGCCCGCCGCCAGCGCGACCGCGCTCCATGCGATTCCGGTTCGGTTCATCATGCGGTTCCCGTCACGCGCGCGAAGAGCGGATCGGTCACGCTCGCCGCGCCGGTTTCGACATGGCCGGCCAGCGTGCGCAGATACCCCGCATCCGCATCGATCGTCACGCTGAAGTCGTACCAGCCGCCACTTGCCGACAGGTTCAGCGTCGTCTCGACGACCGCACCGGCCGCGACCGTGCCGGAGCGCGATGCGGTGCCGTAGCCGTTGTCCACGAGCGTCGCGACCAGCGGCGTGCGGCCCGCGTTGCGCATCCGCACGACGAGATTGCCGTCGGCGCGATACGCGACCGTCACGTCGAGCAGCGGCGCGCTCGACGTCGCGCCGCCCTTGAAGCGTCGGTAGAAGCCGTTCGGCCCGTACGCCGCGAGGTCGTAGCGTCCCTGCGTATCGCGCACCGGCCACCATTGGTCGCTCAGCACGCGGCCGCTCTGGATCGTGTAGAAACGCGGGCCGTTCTGCGCGAGCGCGTCATGCACATGGAACACCGCGGCCGACGTGCCGGCCGTGTTGCCGGGCACGGCCTTGCCGTTGTTCGCGAAGCTCACGTTCAGCACGCCGGCGCGCGTGTCGAGCGCCGCCTCGACGAACAGTTCGTACGGCACCGCGCGCAGCTTGCGCTGCCCCGGCTCCTGCACCGGCAGCGGCGCGTTCTCGGCCGGGTAGCTCGCCGGATAGCTCGGCTTCGCGAGGTAGTACTGCACCCAGTACGCGTTGTCGAGCTGCGCCTTCGTCGCGGTCAGGTCGAACAGCGCGGGCGGCACCGTGCGGTCCGCATCACCCGCGAAATCGAACGCCGAGCTCAGGTCGCCGCACACGGCGCGACGCCACGGCGTGATGTTCGATTCGTAGATGTCCGGATGATCGTCGCCGAAGCGCTTCTCGATGAAGCGGATCACCGACGTGTGATCGAACACTTCGGAACAGGTCCACCCGCCCTTCGACCACGGCGAGATCGCGAGCAGCGGCACGCGTGTGCCGAGCCCGATCGGCAGGCCCGACTGCTGCTCGATCTCGCCTTCGACGCTGACCGTCGACAGCCCCTTGCCGGCTTTCCACGGCGGCACGGGCGCGGTCACGTGATCGAAGCGGCCGTCGCCTTCGTCGTAGCAGATCAGGAAGACGGTTTTCGCCCACACGTCGGGGTTCGACGTGAGCGCATCGAGAATGCGCGACACGAATTCCTCGCCGAACGACGGCCCCCACCACGGATGCTCGGACGACGAGAACGGCGGCACGATCCACGACACCTGCGGCAGCCGGTTCGCGAGCACGTCGTCGCGCAGCGACGAGATGCCGCGCGCAGTCAGCCCGCGCTGATACAGCGGCGAGCTCGACGATGCCGACTTGTACTGCGAAAACCACGCGAGCGCGTTGCAATCGTAGTTGTTGGTGTTGTCGATCCAGTATCGGCTCGACAGGAAATTCCATGCGACGTTGAACGAGCCGACGCCGCCTTCCTGATACACGCGCCAGTCGATACCGGCCTGCTGCAGACGCTCGGGGAAGGTCTGCCACGACACCGTGCCCGAGCGGTCGCCCATCGTGTTCGACATCGCGACCTGGCTGCCGTCGGCCTTCGGCGACGAGCGCCCCGTCATCAGGTAAAGACGGTTCGGATTGGTCGGCCCCATCATCGACTGGTGATACGCGTCGCAGATCGTGAACGCGTTCGCGAGCGGGTAGTAGTACGGCAGGTCGGCGCGCTTGAAGTACCCCATTGCGTCCGGCCACTGCACGGCCATCCACTGGTCGTTGCGCCCTTCGTTCCACAGCTTGTGGAACGCATCCCACTCGTGGTTCTCGGGCATCATCCACTGCGCCCACGTCTTCGACGTGTCGAGATGCCAGGGCACGTAATCGCGGCCCTTGTAGTTCTGATACCAGATCGCCTTGCCGTCGGGGCGCGCGACCGCGCGCGGATCGTTGAAACCGCGCACGCCCGGGAACGTGCCGAAGTAATGGTCGAATGCGCGGTTTTCCTGCATCAGTACGACGATGTGCTCCACGTCCCGGATCGTGCCGGTCACGCGGGCCGGCTCGACGGCAAGTGCGCGGCGAATGCTTTCGGGCAGCGTCGCCGCGAGCGCGGCGGCGCCGGCCGCTTGCGCCGAGCGGGTCAGGAACGTACGGCGGTCGATACGCGACATCGGCAATCCCTCCTCGTTTTTCTGGCCGGACGGGGATGGTCATGCAGGCGGCGTGCGCCGCGTGCGGGCGATGCGCGGCCTCGGAGCCGCAACGAGGTTCCGATAAAGGCGCGCGGCGCGTCGACGGCCCCCTCCTGCCCGCCGCGCGCGTCATCGATCTGTCGGATTTTAGAAAGGGAAATCGGACAGTTTTGTTAAGACGCGACAAAAAACCAGACGATTACGACATTAGAACTCCTCTACAATTCGCCGGCGATGCAATCGGGCGACGTAGCGGTGGGCAATGTGTCGGGAATGAGGTAATCGGCGGATGCGTGGGGCCGCGCATCCGCGGTGCCGCCCGGCCGGGCGACGAAAGTGCTTCACGTTACGCGATCGGTTCGGCCTTGCGCGTCACCGCGTCCGGCAGCCCGAACAGGCTGTCGAACGACCAGTTGTACACGAACGTGAAGATCGGGAAAAACACGATCAGCACCGCGTCGTACAGGAACGCCTGTATCAGCGACACGTCGAGCCACCACGCGATCAACGGGATCAGGAACGTCACGAGCGCGACCTGGAAGCCGATCGCGTGCAGCACGCGGCGCCCGACGGTGCGCGTCGTCGCCGCGCGCCGCCGCTCCCACGCCTCGAACGCGAGGTTGTACAGAAAATTGACGGTGACGCCCGTCGTCGAGATCATCACGCCCAGCAGGCCGCTCGTCGCCGCGCTCGCGCCGCTCAGCATGCCGAGCACCGACGACGCGATCAGGATGCCGAGCACTTCGAACATCGCGACGTAGACTATGCGTCTCTTCCACCCTTGCATGACCATCCACCTTCGTTTCGAACAAGGTGGCGAGACTATCAGCGGGTATCTTGTCCGCAAAAGTCAGGTCCTTTCAATTTTTCTGACAGGAGGCCGCGCGTGCTGACCAGCGACCACATCGACATGCTGCTGACCGTCATCGACAAAGGCTCGTTCTCGGCGGCCGCGCGTGCGCTCGGCCGCACGCCGTCGGCCATCAGCATGGCGATCGCGAACCTCGAAGCCGAACTCGATCTCGTGCTGTTCGACCGCGGCACGCGCGAACCGACGCCGACCGCCGCGATGGCCGCGCTGCTGCCCGATGCACGCTCGATCGCCGAACGCCTGCACGCGCTGCGCGCGCATGCGCAGCACCTGTCGGAAGGCGTCGAGGACACGCTGCGGCTCGGCCTCGCCGCCGAGATCGACGGCGCGCCCGTCGCCCGCGCGCTGACGGCCGTCGCCGCGAAGTATCCGGCGCTTGCGATCGGCATCGTCACCGCGCCGCAGGACGTCATCATCGATGCGCTGCATCGCAATGCGGTCGATCTGTGCGTCGCATATGGCGGGCTCGACCTGCATCCGCAGGAACAGATCCACGCGCTGTGGACCGAAACGCTCATGGCAGTCGCCGCGCCGAGCCACCCGCTGATCGCCGAGGCCACGCATCCCGAGGCGATCGAGCGGCTGTCCGGCTTCCGGCAGATCGTGATCGCCGATCCGGAGCGACCGTTGACCGACGTGCGGCCCGTGATCGGCAACCGCACGTGGAAGGTGACCGACATGGCGACCGCGATCGCGCTCGTGACAGCCGGCCATGGCTGGGCGAACCTGCCCGCATCGATGATCGGCCGGTACGTCACGGCAGGCGAGCTCGCGCCGCTCGCGTTCGCGAACATCCGCAACGGGCTGCCGCTGCCCGTGTATCTGCGGCGGCCGAAGCACACGGGGCTCGGCAAGGCGGCAAGCGAACTGGTGCACGCGCTGCGCGCTGAAAACCGGGACGCGTAACCGGTGCGGCGAGATATCGCCGCACCGTCGGCCAACGTCTGACGGCTTGACCGTTAGTTGCGGTTAATGCGCCGCCGCCGCCCCCTGGATCGAATCCACGAGCGACGCGTTGTCATAACGCCGCCCGGCGATCCCCCATCCGCCGTCGACCGCATGCACGACATTCACCCACACCTGCGCCGGCGCCAGCCGCCCGCCCGCTCGGCGCAGCACGATCGCGGTCGCCCGCTCGACGAATTGCCGCTGCCTGTCGGGCGCCGCGAGCGCCACGGCGGGCAGTTTCAGTTCGACGAATGCGGCAGGCTCCGCGCGCCCGTGCACGAAAGTCCGGTTCCGCGGCAACACGTTGAGCGTGCCCACCACGTTCGGCGCCAGGAACGCATTCCCGGTCAACCCTTCGACATCCAGCAGCGCATCGGTCAGCTCGGCAAACACCGGCCCTTCGTCGTCCGGCGTGAAAACCCCTTCGGAAACTGTCAGCGTGATCGGCATCGCACTTCCTCCTGGTCAGGTCATCGGAATCGTGACGTGATATAAATATCAGTCACTCTCTATACATTAGACACTGATCGCTCTCTATGCAAGATAAAGAGTGATCGCTCTGAAGCGAGCCTGTCATGCGCTATTCCGTCGAGCACAAACACGAAACCCGCGCGCGCATCCTCGATGCGGCGAGCCGCCTGTTCCGCCAGGAGGGGTACGGCGGCTCCGGCATCGGTCCGCTGACGAAGGCGGCGGGCGTCACCAACGGCGCGTTCTACGGGCATTTCAAATCGAAGGGCGAAGCGTTCCGCAGCGTCGTACTCGACGGCCTCGACCAGCTCCGGCAAGGCGTCGCGCGGTTCAAGGCCGAGCATGGCGCGCGCTGGCGGCGTCCGTTCGTATCGTTCTATCTGGGGCCGCGGCGCACCTGCGAACTCGGCGAAAGCTGTGCGCTGCCGAGCCTGTCTCCGGAAGTGATGCGCGCCGACGACGAGACGCGCGACGCGTATGAACAGGCCTTGCGGCAGATCGTCGACGAAGTCGCGTCCGGGCTCGGCGACACGCCCGACGACGACCGCGCGATCGCGTTCCTCGCGCTGCTGTCGGGCGGCGTCACGCTCGCCCGCGCGGTGCGCGATCCGGTGCTGGCGGAACGCATCGCCGATGCGGTCGGCCGGTACGCGGTGGTGATCGCGGAACGCACGGACGTTCAGCCGGAGCAGCAGGCATAACGGAAGGCCAATAAAAAACCCCGATCCGCGCAACCACGGATCGGGGTTCTTCATCTCACTTACTACGTGTTCACGGCGGCCCGTCACGGGCCGATGGCTCAACGCGCGGCCACACTCTCCTTGCCGGATGCCGCGTCGCCGACCGCCGTCGGCGCATTACCCCAGCCGCCGCCCAACGCACGAATCAGGTTCACGGTCGACACGGCCTGCGCACCGGTCAACTGGTTCGCCTGCAGTTGCGACTGCAGCACCGAGCGCTCGCTGTCGATCACGTCGAGATACGCGACCTCGCCTTCCTGGTACTGCGTGCGCGACAGCGTCGCCGCGCGACGCGACGCGTTGACCGCCGCATTCTGCGCGCTGATCTGGTCGTCGAGCAGGCGCAGATCGGCGAGATTGTCCTCGACCTCGCGGAACGCGACGAGCACCTGCTGCCGGTAGTTCGCCACCTGCTCGTCGTACTGCGCGCGCGCCTGCTGCACACCGGCCGCACGACGTCCGCCGTCGAACAGCGGCAGCGTCAGCGCGGCGCCGGCGAACGGCCCGAGCAGGAACGTGCGGCTCGACCACATGAACAGGCTGCCGAGCGTCGACGCCTCATAACCGAACGCCCCCGTGATATCGAGCTTCGGGAAATACGCCGATTTCGCGAGGCCGACCCGCGCGTTCGCGGCCGCCATCGCGCGCTCGGCCGCCGACACGTCCGGACGGCGTTCGAGCAGCGCGGACGGCAGGCCCGCCGGAATCTTCACGCCGACCGGCACGATCGGCGTTTCCTTGAACGCGAAATCCGCCGGCGCCTTGCCGAGCAGGATCGCGAGCGCATGTTCGGACGCCGCGCGCCGGCGCGCGACGCCGACCGCATCGGCCTGCGCGCTGGCCAGTTCGTTCTTCGCGCGCGACACGTCGAGCTCGCTGATGTCGCCTTCGTTGAAACGGCGCTGCACCAGCTTCAATGCCTGGTCGCGCAATTCCACCGTGCGGCGGTACAGGTCCTGGTCCGAGTCGAGCTGGCGCAGTTCGAAGTAGTTCTGCGCGACGTCCGCCTGCAGCGCGAGCTGCACCGAACGGAACAGCGCTTCGCTCTGCGCCTGGTCGGCACGCGACGCCTCGACGTTGCGGCCGACGCGGCCGAACAGGTCGGCCTCATACGACACCGTGCCCTGCGCGCGCCACAGCGTCGCGTTGGTCGGGCCCGTACCCTGCGGCTGGAACTGCGACGCCGACGACAGCCCTTCGCGCGTCGGTCCGAAACCGGCGCCGATCTGCGGGAACCATTGCGAGCGCGCGGAACGCGTCGCTGCACGCGCTTCCTCGACACGCGCGGCCGCGGCCTTCAGGTTCTGGTTCGCGGCGAGCGCCTGCGTCTCGAGCGAATCGAGCACCGGGTCGCCGAACACCGTCCACCATTCGCCGCGATGCGCGCCGTCGGCCGGCTCGGCCGTCTTCCACGTGCCGGCCTGTTCGCCCGCGGCCAGCGTCGGCGCTTCCTTGAACGCGGCGGGCGTCGACGCATCCGGGCGCTTGTAGTCGGGGCCCACCGCGCACGCGGCAAGCAGCGTCGCGAGCAGGGTGCTCGCCGCCGCCACCTTCGCGAAGCGCATCAGGCCATTCGTGTTGTGCATGTTGTTCATCTTTCTATCCTCAAGCATCCGGAGCCGCTACGCCGGGGGGCGTCACGCCATAACCCGCCGAGTCCTTGCCCGCGACGTGGATCTTGCCGCCCGCGAGCGTACGCAGCACGACGTAGAACACCGGCGTCAGCATCAGCCCGAACAGCGTCACGCCGAGCATCCCGAAGAACACCGCGACACCCATCGCATGACGCATCTCCGAACCCGCACCCGTCGACGTGACGAGCGGCACGACGCCCATGATGAACGCGATCGACGTCATCAGGATCGGGCGCAGCCGCAGCCGGCTCGCCTCGATCGCGGCCTCGAGCGGCGTCCTGCCGTCGTGTTCGAGCTCGCGCGCGAATTCGACGATCAGGATCGCGTTCTTCGCCGACAGCCCCACCAGCACCATCAAGCCGATCTGCGTGAAGATGTTGTTGTCGCCCTGCGTGAGCCACACGCCCGTCAGCGCCGACAGAATGCTCATCGGCACGATCAGGATCACCGCGAGCGGCAGCGTCAGGCTTTCATACAGCGCGGCGAGCACGAGGAACACGAGCAGCACGCTGATCGGGAACACATACATCGCCGAATCGCCCGCGAGAATCTGCTGGTACGTGAGGTCGGTCCATTCGAACCGCACGCCGCGCGGCAGCGTCTCGTGCGCGATGCGCTCGATCGCGGCCTGCGCCTGCCCCGACGAGAAGCCCGGCGCCGGGCCGCCGTTGATGTCGGCCGCCGTGTAGCCGTTGTAGCGCACGACCATTTCAGGGCCGAACGTCGGCGTCACCGTGACGAGCGACGACAGCGGCACCATCTCGCCCTTGTCGTTGCGCGTCTTCAACTGCAGGATGTCGTCCGCGCGCTGGCGGAACGGCGCATCGGCCTGCACGCGCACCTGGTACACGCGCCCGAAGCGGTTGAAGTCGTTCACGTACAGCGAGCCGAGATACACCTGCATCGTGTTGAACACGTCGGTGACCGGCACGCCGAGCTGCTTCGCCTTCACGCGATCGAGATCGACGTTGAGCTGCGGCACGTTGATCTGGTAGCTCGTGAACAAGGGGCCCAGTTCAGGCGCCTGCTGCGCGCGCTTGATGAAATCGTTGGTCGCATCCGCGAGCCGCGCATAGCCGACCGCGCCGCGATCCTCGATCTGCATCTTGAAACCGCCGAGCGTGCCGAGGCCGAGCACCGGCGGCGGCGGGAACACCGCGACGAACGAATCCTTCATCTGGCTGTACTGCTGGTTCAGCGCGCCCGCGATCGCACCGGCGGACAGCGCCTTGCCATGCCGTTCCGAGAACGGCTTCAGCGTGACGAACACGATCCCCGCGCTCGAGCTGTTCGTGAAGCCGTTCACCGACAGCCCCGGGAACGCGACGGCGCTCTCGACGCCCGGCTGCTTCAGTGCGATCGAGCCCATGTCGCGAATCACCTTCTCGGTGCGGTCGAGCGACGCGCCGTTCGGCAGCTGCGCGAACGCGATCAGGTATTCCTTGTCCTGCGCGGGCACGAAGCCGCCCGGCACGACCTTCGACACGAGCACGGTCGCGCCCACCAGCACGAGGTAGACGCCCAGCATCAGCGTCTTGCGCGACAGCACGCCACGCACGCCGCGGCCGTAGTTCTCCGCGCCGCGATGGAACACCTTGTTGAAGCCGCGGAAGAAGCCGCCGAGCACGCGGTTCATCACGCGCGTGAGCCAGTCTTCCTTGTCGCCATGGCCCTTCAGCAGGATCGCGGACAGCGCCGGCGACAACGTCAACGAGTTGAACGCCGAGATCACCGTCGAGATCGCGATCGTCATCGCGAACTGCTTGTAGAACTGGCCGGTCAGGCCCGACATGAACGCGAGCGGCACGAACACGGCGACGAGCGTCAGCGCGATCGCGATGATCGGCCCGCTCACTTCCTGCATCGCCTTGTAGGTCGCCTGCCGCGCGTTCATCCCGCTTTCGATGTTGCGTTCGACGTTCTCGACCACGACGATCGCATCGTCGACCACGATCCCGATCGCCAGCACCATCCCGAACAATGACAACGCGTTGATCGAATACCCGAACGCAAGCAGCAGCGAGAACGTGCCGATGATCGACACCGGCACCGCGATCAGCGGAATCAGCGATGCGCGCCAGGTCTGCAGGAACACGATCACGACGATCACGACCAGCGCGATCGCTTCGAGCAGCGTGTGCACGACGGCCTTGATCGACGACCGCACGAACTGCGTCGGGTCATAAACGATCTTGTAGTCGACGCCCGCCGGCATGTCCTGCTTCAGCTCGGCCATCGTCTTGCGCACTTCGTCCGAGATCTGCAGCGAGTTCGCGCCCGGCGACTGGTTGATCGCCATGGCGACGGCCGGCTTGTTGTCGAGCAGCGAGCGCAGCCCGTATTCGGATGCGTCGAGCTGGACCCGCGCGATGTCGCGCAGGCGCGTGACGCCGCCGTCCGGCGTCGTCTTCACGACGATGTCGCCGAACTCGTCTTCCGTCTGCAGACGGCCGCGTGCGTTCACCGACAGCTGCAGCGGCGTGCCGGGCAGCGACGGCGACGCGCCGATCACGCCGGCCGCGACCTGCACGTTCTGCTCGCGGATCGCCTGCACGACGTCCTCCGCGGACAGCCCGCGCTGCGCGACCTTCTGCGGATCGAGCCACACGCGCATCGCGTAGTCGCCCGAACCCCACAGCTGCACCTGGCCGACGCCCTGGATCCGCGACAGGCGATCCTTCACGTTGATCAGCGCGTAGTTGCGCAGGTAGGTCATGTCGTAGCGGTTGTCCGGCGAGATCAGGTGGACCACCATCGTCAGCGTCGGCGAGCTCTTGACCGTCGTGATGCCGAGCCGCTGCACGTCTTCCGGCAAGCGCGGCAGCGCCTGGTTCACGCGGTTCTGCACGAGCTGCGTGGCCTTGTCCGGATCGGTGCCGAGCTTGAACGTGACGGTGATCGTCATGTTGCCGTCGCTGTTCGCCTGCGACTGCATGTAGAGCATGTCCTCGACGCCGTTGATCTGCTCTTCAAGCGGCGACGCGACCGTCTCGGCGATCACTTTCGGGTTCGCGCCCGGGTACTGCGCCTTCACGATCACGGAAGGCGGCACGACTTCCGGATATTCCGAAATCGGCAGCAGGAACATCGCGATCACCCCGCCGAGCAGGATGATCACCGATAGGACTCCTGCGAAGATCGGCCGGTCGATAAAGAATTTTGAAATGTTCATGTGTGGCTCTGTCTGGTTGAACGCGGATGCGAAGCGGCGGGCCGCTTACGAATCCGCCTTCGCCGGTGCGGCCGGCTTCGCGGTGCTCGCGAGCGGCGCGGACGGCGCATCGCCGCCCGTCATCGGGACCATGTGCGGCTTCACCTGCTCGCCGGGCCGCACGCGCTGCGTGCCGTTCACGACCACGCGGTCGCCCGCGGAAAGGCCGCTCACGATCACGCGCCGGTTGCCGTGCTGCATCCCCTGCTGCACTTCGCGGTACGACACGCGGCCTTGCTGATCGACGACGAACACGAACTTCTTGTCCTGGTCGGTGTTGATCGCCGCGTCGTCGACGAGCAGCGCCTGGTGCGGCTCGCTGCCGCCCACCTTCACGCGCGCGTAGAGGCCCGGGACGAGCGCACCGTCCGCGTTGTCGAAGCGCGCGCGCACGCGGATCGTGCCGGACGACGTGTCGAGCCGGTTGTCGACCGAGTCGATCACGCCACTGCGCGAATAGCCGGTTTCGTTCGCGAGGCCGAGCTCGACCGGCACCTTGCGGCCGTTGCGCGCGCCGTTGATGTATTGCAGGTAGGTCTGCTCGTCCGCGTCGAACGATGCGTAGATCGGCGACACCGATACCAGCGTCGTCAGCGGCGCAGCGGACGCGCCGGCCGACACGACGTTGCCGAGCGTGATTTCCGCGCGCGACACGCGGCCCGACACGGGCGCGGTGATCCGCGTATAGCCGAGATTGATGCGCGCCGTTTCCAGCGCGGCATCGGCCGCCTTCACATTCGCCGTCGCCTCGCGGGCCGCGTTCTGCTTCTCGTCGTAATCGCGCTTCGCGATCGCGTTGTCGCCGATCAGGCGCTGCGCGCGCTGCCAGTCGGTCTGCGCATAGCCGTTGCGCGCCTGGGCGGCCGCGAGCTGCGCGGCCGCGCGGTCGACTTCGGCCTGATACGGGCGCGGGTCGATCACGAACAGCACGTCGCCCTTCTTCACGAGCGCGCCGTCCTTGAAATTCACCGCGACGATCGTGCCCGACACCTGCGGGCGTACATCGACCTTCTCGATCGCTTCGAGGCGGCCCGAATAAGCTTGCCAGTCGGTCACGGTCTGCGGCACGACGGTCGCGACGTCGACTTCGGGCAGCGGCGCCGCCGCTTTCTCGGGCGCGTTCGCGTTCACGCGCATCGCGCCGAACGTTCCGAGGCCGACAACGGCAAGTGTCACGATCGCGGCGGTCGCGATTCGGGAACGGGAGGTGCGTAGGATGGCCATGTGGATCTCCAGTAAGCGTGGATTGGTCTGGTTATTCGGAACGGTTCGGCTGGCGCGCCTGGAAGCGGCACTGGAAGAAGCGCACGGCTTCCTCGAAGGCGGCTTCGTGCGTCGCGAGCGCGGCGTGCGTGATGTCCGGATAGCGGATCACCTGCGTGAGCACGCCCGACGAGATCAGGCAGCTCGCATATTTCTCCGCTTCGACGTGCAGCACGTCGTTCTGCGCGGTGACGACGAGCGTCGGCGGCAGGCCCGCGAGGCGCACCGATTCGAGCGGCGCCGCATACGGATGGATGCGCTGCGCCGCCTGCGGCAGATACGCGCGATAACATGCCGCGCATTCGCGCGCGGTGATGTCGGAGGCAAGACGCTCGGCGTCGCCGATGCGCGTCATGCTCGGGTCGAGCATCGGCCCGAACAGCGCCTGCGCGGCGATCGACACTTCGCCGCGATCGCGCGCGATGAACGCGAGGCAGTTCGCGAGCTGGCCGCCCGCGTCGTGGCCCGCGACGCCGATCTTCTTCGGGTTGCCGCCGAACGCGCGGGCGCGCGTCGCGACCCACACGGCGGCGCGATACGCATCCTCCGGCGCGGCCGGAAAAGGAAAGGCCGGCGCGAGCGAATAATCGACCGACACTACGAGAGCTGGTAAGCGTTCTGCTAAAAAACGCGCGGCGAAATCGGCGTCTTCGAGCGAACCGCGGACGAAGCCGCCGCCGTGGAAATAAAGCACTACTGGCAACCCGGTCTTGTCCGGGCGGCGGTAGAGGCGCAGCACGATGTCCTGCGCGTAGCCGGGAATTTCCACTTCGGCGACCGTCAGCGCCGCGCCCGCCAAGGCTTGGGCGGGCAGCGCGGCTTTCAGGAATTTGCTGAATTCAGAAGCGTCCATGACGATGCAGCATCCATTTCGAGATGGAACGAATTCTGGGTCCGGCAGACATTGGGATAAATGCCTATAATCCGGCAACACAATTCAACGCCCCCGAACAATCCGAGGCTGCGTTTACCCACGAGGTAGCGCAGCCTTCTTGTTCCGGCGGCTCATTAGATTGCGGAGGTTGTGATGGACCGGCTTCAGGCCATGCAGGTGTTTACTCGCGTCGTCGATACAAGCAGCTTCACCAAGGCAGCAGAAACGCTCGGCTTGCCGCGCGCGTCCGTCACGACGATCATCCAGAATCTCGAAGCGTTCCTCGGTGTGCGCCTGATGCATCGGACCACGCGCCGGCTGTCGCTGACGCCGGACGGCGCCGCGTACTACGAACGATGCGTGCGGATCCTCGCGGACGTCGAGGAAACCGAAGCGAGCTTCCAGGCCAACAACCGGAAGCCGCACGGAAAGTTGCGTATCGACATGCCCGGCTCGATCGGGCGGCTGCTCGTGATTCCGTCGCTGTGCGAATTCCATACGCGCTATCCGGACATCGACCTGCAGCTAGGCTTGTCCGACCGGCCGGTGGACCTGCTGCAGGAAGGTGTCGACTGCGTGATCCGCGTCGGTGCACTGCAGGACTCGTCGCTCGTCGCGCGCCGGGTCGGCCTGTTCGAAGGCGTGACGGTCGCCGCACCTGACTATCTCGAACGCTTCGGCGAGCCGCAGACGATCGACGACCTGAGCCAGCACAAGGCCGTCAACTATTTCTCGAGCCGCACCGGCCGCACGATCGACTGGACGTTCCTCAGCGACGGCAAGGAAATCGAGGTGAAGATGGACAGCATCGTGTCGGTAAACGACGCCGATGCGTACGTGACCTGCGGGATCGAAGGTTTCGGGCTGATCCAGCCGCCGCTCTTCATGGTGTTGCCGCACCTGCGCGAAGGCAGGCTCAAGGAAGTCCTGCCCGGCGTCAAGCCGCTGCCGATGCCGATCTCGGTCGTGTATCCGCACAGCCGCCATCTGTCGCCGAAGGTGCGCGTGTTCGTCGACTGGGTCGCCGAAGTGTTCGACCGCTGCCCGCTGCTGAGCGGCAAGGGCAGCCTCGACGCGACGTGCAGCAAGCGCACGTTCGAGGAAGCCGAGCGCGCGCCCGTGCTCGACACGCCGGTCATCAACGAGTGGGTCGCGTAGGTCCGCCGCACTCGGGCACCTTTTTTTACTTCGCTCGCAACGCGCGCACGAAATCGCAGGCCCGTTCGCCGGGCGCGCCGCCGCCGGGCCGCCTGGCGCGCGCCATCGCCCGCGCGAGTTCCGTGCGCTGTGCGCCGATGTGCCGCGCGCAAAAGCGGTCGATCACGCCGATCTGGTTTTTCAGGAACGCGATGGTCTGTTCGATGCCGCCGCGCACGCTCGCGTGCGACCAGGTGAGCAGCTGATACTCGGCGATCAGCATGCGCGCGAGTTGCTGGCGGCGCTGCACCAACGCCTGCACGTACTGCAATTGCGGGTCCGACAACGGCTCGGCGAGCCGCGCGCACGACGGATGCCGGTCGAATGCGCGGGCCAGTTCCGCCAGCAGCCGGGCGCGCGCGCCCTTTCCTTCGAGCGGCATCTCGAACCCGCCCGCAACGAAATTGCGCGCCTGATGCGAATGCGCGACGGCCACCGCCAGCCGCGCGGCCTGCAAAGCGCATGCCACCTCGAATTCGGCGCCGCCGGACGATTCCAGCACGATTCGCGTCGGCGACAAGCCGGCAATCGCATCGGTCAGCGACTCGATGCCGAAGGTCTCGTTCCGGTAGCCGAGGATCACGCGCAGCGACGAGAGGCTGACCTCCAGGGTTTCGTGCGTCACGCTGATGCCGACGAATACACGCTCGGGCGTCAGTTCGTCGCCGTGCGGTTGCGCTGCCCGATCGTTCATACGAATTCACTCCCCGCCCCGCCTTCCGGCCCGGTCAAAAAAAGACAACGCGATATCTGAGTTCTCTATTGGAACTGTCATAATCAAACTGTAATATTCAGGATCAGAACCGGTTCCATTCGCTTCGCCCACCACCCGGGTGATTGCGCGACCGACCTTCCGAACGCGCCGCGCCACCGATGGCGCGCTGCCGCGTCGATACTTCGAGGTACCGACATGAGTCATTTTCAGGAATCGAATACTCAGGAGTCTTTATCTTCAGACGGAACCGGCGATATCGCATCGATCAGGAACTGGTTGCGATCATGGCCACGCAGCCACAGCGGTTCACGCCCCACGCCGGACCATGTCTGCCCGGTCCGCGGATCGAAATACTTTGCCCGGCGTTTCCTGATGCCCTCCGCATCGGCCGGGAACACGTCCTTGCGCGTGAACCCGAATTCCTCGACACATCGCTGGACCTCGAGCAGCACGGCGGCCGATATCGCAAGACGTTCGCGCTCGAGCTGTTCTTCCAGCAACGCCTTCTTCTCTATGAACGACTTGTATATCAACATGCGATCTCTCCACGATCCAACGCTTCGCAGGGATTGCGCCAATCCCTTGTCGATAGGTCGAAGCGTAATCGCACCGGCACTTCGTATTGACAACATTTGTCAACACGCCCTTCTTGATATGCATTCCTGATTTATTGAGATAAGCGAATTCCCTGTTTTTACGGTATTTTTTTCATATGTTCAAAATTGTTGACAATCGCTTTCAGGCAACGATGCGAACATGCGCGGCAAATCGCCGACTGCCAATCGGCTTCGCACGGAATACAAGAATTCCCCCATCAATGCTCGACGCAACGAGATCGACCTGCTCGCTAACAAAGGAGTGAAAACCATGAATGTTCTGTATCTCGAGGACGACATCGCGTACGTCGAATTGATCACCGCAATACTGGAGAAAGCGGGACACCGCGTGCATGCCGTCGGCAACGGCCACCACGCGATCCGCCATCTCGAAAATTCGATCGTCGACCTGTTGATCATCGACTGGCAGGTGCCGGGCCTGTCGGGGTTCGAGGTGCTGAAATGGACGCGGGAACGCATCGGCGGGCGCCTGCCGATCCTGTTTATGACGCATCGCGCACGGGAGGACGAGATTTTCTCCGCGATCAACGCCGGCGCCGACGACTACATGATCAAACCGATCAACCATTTCGAACTGCTGGCGCGCGCGAACGCGTTGCTGCGGCGTGCGTATCACGGCGGCGGCGTGTCGCTGGACACCATCGAGATCGGCGGCGACCGGATCGACACGAAGGCGCGGACGGTGCTGCTGCATGGCACGCAGGTACGGCTGACACCGCGTGAATTCGATCTCGCCGTGCAACTGTTTCGCAACCTCGGCCGCATCATGCCGCGCGACGCATTGATCCTTTCGCTGTGGGGCCGCGACATGGCCGGCGTATCGCGCAGCCTCGACACGCACATCTATCGGTTGAGGATAAAGCTGGCGCTCCAGCCTTCGAACGGCGTCCGGCTCAGCACGGTCTACACGCTCGGCTACCGTCTCGAAACGACTTGATCGCCGCCGTTGTTCCGCAATGCGCAGAAGATCATTGCGCCGCGCGGATCAATCGCATCGCACGGCGCGGGCGGGCGTTCCGCGCCGATGTGTCGCGCCTCCCGCTCGGCCCCGCGCGGCAACGCGCGCGGCGATACCCCTGTCGCGCGTACGGATTGTGATTGTTTCTCCCTGACGACAATTCAATTCGCATCAGCCGCATTTATCGCGACGGATCGAACTCCTAGAGTAAACCCCAATGCGCACTCATCGCGCACCGAACAAGTCCCGCTGGACGGGACCGGGGCAAACGCCGCAGCGCACGCTCCGATTGACACTGGAGTTCCATCATGAATCGCCGCTCGCTTCTCTCCGCCCTCGCCATCACGCTCGCCGTCTCCGCTCCGGCCTTCGCCGATTCGGGCACGCCGCACGCCGGCGACTACGGCAACACGTCGTGGTACTCGCAGCACTACGGCCCGCGTACGCGCGCCGAAGTCAACGCCGAAGTCGAGCAGGCGCGCAAGGACGGCACGCTCGCCTACCTGCGCAAGGCGAATTCGTATCCGCAAGGGCTCGAGCTGGCACAGGGCCCCTATCGCCCGATGCAGGAAAACAACCAGCTTGCCGGCGGGGGCCGGTAAACGCGCAACGCCGCGCAGCGGGTGGCCCCGTGCGCGGCGTCGCGAAACATCCAATCGACGACTCGCTGAGTCAATTAGTTAGTTGCAGGAGCAGATGATGAACGACCCACTTCCTTCGCCGCTCGATCACTGGGACGACACCACGCCGGTCTGGACGCCGTTCCGTTCCGCGCCGCAATCGCATTGACCGCCGACTGAACCATCAGTCCGGCCATCAGCGGCGCGGCACCCCGTCGCGCCATTCACCCCAGTGCGTCACGATGTCCTGCACGAGCGGATTACCCGCGCGATACAGGTTCTCGGTCGCCGGGGCGAAGCCGCCCTGGTCCGCGTAGTTCAGCAGGTTGTCCGCGCTCGTCTGCCCCGCATACGGCCGGTCGAAATCGGACCCGGTACGCAGCACCGCGACGCGCGACAGGTCGACCCGCTTCACGCTCGCCGCGCGCTTGAGCGCCTCGTACGTCGCGTTGTCCTCCTGCGCGGTCATGCAGTACGTGCCCTTGCCGTCCGTCAGGATCTTCGTCCACTGGCGCGCGCGCTCGCCGATCAGCGTGCCCGAGAACCACGTGTTGCCCGATGACGTGTCGCACTGAATCACCGTCGGCGGCCGGTTCGCCGGCGCATACGTGAACTTCGCGCGCGCGGCCTGCGCCTGCGCGCTGTCCGCGAGCACGACGTTGCGCGACAGCGCATATGCGGCGTCGGTCAGTTGCGGGTTGAGCTGGAACACCTCGGTGCGATAGTCGAGCGGCGGCTTGTCGTTCGGGCTCTTCGTGTTGATGCCGAGATAGCCGGTATTCCAGCCGGCCGGAATCTCGCGTGCGTCGAGCTCCCACTGCAAGCTGAAATCGACGAGGTACTTCGACCATGCGGCGGAACCGACCGTGCCTTGCGCGGGGTCGACGCCCGCAATGCCGGAGATCAGGAAATACGTGCGGCGCAGGTCGAAACGCTGCGAGAACGTGAGCGCCATGATCGTCGCCGACGCGTTTGCGTAACCCATGCCCGTCGTCACGACGCACACGTCCTGCTTGTTGCAGTGAACGGCCGGATAGTCGGGCGACAGGCCGGGCACGGTGATGTCGCGCCACGGGCCGATCCGGTCGAGCCATGCCTGGCCCTCCGGACCGAACATCGTGATGATCATGACCTTGACCGGGCGGCCCTGTGCACCGGTCTCGGCGAATGCATTGTTGCCCGCGTTGTTGCCCTGGTTGTCCTGCGCGATCGACGGCGCGGTCGCACAGGCTGCGAGCGAAAATGCAGCAGCGGAAAGAATGGAGCGAGTCAGCATCGGCGTTCCTTGTTTCGGTGATGTTGGGTGAGAACGGCTCTCGGAGACTGCGCGAGGAGTATAGAACGCGCCTGCATGATGCGGAACCCGGCTACGAAACGGCGTGCGGTGTTTCGCGCGGCGGTGCGCGTGTTGCGTACGTTGCGCAAGGCGCGCCGGTTCGCGCGGTCGCGCACAATCGCACTAGGCTGCAAATATCAGGAATGCTATTCGGTTGCCCGGAACGAACACCTGCCGGCAAGACCCTATCCGTCACATCCGTCGACGTCGGTCGGCTCCCGAACCGCTACGCGCGCACGAGCCCCGCAACACCGTAACCCAGCACGACCAGCGCAGCGACCACATGGCTCGCCGCGAGCCATCCCGGCGACTTCACGATGCGCCCGATCAGGCTGCCGCCGAATGCGAACACGAGCTGCCCCGCGAGGCTGCCGGCAAAGACGCACGCGGCACCGACGAGCCAGTGCCGCTGCGCGCCGGCGGCCGCCGTCGCATAGCCGTAGAACAACAGGATGGTCAGCGGGTTCGCGAGCGTGACGACGAACATCGACGTGAACGGCCGATTGCCCGGCAGTGGCGCATCGCCATCGAGCGTGCGGCGCCGGTCCTTCAGCGCCTGCCACAGCATGCGTGCGCCCATCGCGAGCAACACGAGTGCGCCGACGAAGCGAAACATCGACAGGTGCGACGCGAGCGTGCCCGCGAGCATCGCGCCAATGGTGAACGCAACGACCGCGTAACAGCCGTCGGCAGCGGCCACGCCCACCGCCGCGCGCACGCCGGTGGCAGTCCCGGCACGCATGCCGTAATTCGCGATCATCAGCGCGACGGGCCCGACCGACAGCGCGATCATCAGCCCGAACAGGAAGTCGTTCATCGGTCGTCGATGCCTTCGATGGAAGGCATCGATTCTAGCGACCGCAAACGACGCGGCGTGAAAATTCCGCGTCAGGCGACGTCGACGCGTGCGGGCCCGTCCACCATCTCGCCGATCACGGCCGCGCGGTCGAAGCCGTCGGCGCGGAAGCACGCGAGGACTTCGTCGACGGCTTCAGGCGCGCACGCGACGAGCAGGCCGCCGGACGTCTGCGGATCGGTGAGCAGCGCCTGCGCGACGGGCGGCAGGCCGTCGGCGAGCCGCACGTCCGTGCCGTACGCGGCCCAGTTGCGGCCCGACGCGCCGGTGAACACGCCGTCGGCGACGAACGCCTCGACACCCACGAGCCACGGCAGCGACGCGTAATGCACGCGCGCGGTGAGGTGCGCGCCGCGCGCCAGCTCGAGCGTATGACCGAGCAGCCCGAAGCCGGTGACGTCGGTCAGCGCATGCACGCCCGGCAGCGCGGCGAGTTCGGTGCCCGGCCGGTTCAGCTTGGTGGTCGTCGCGACCATCTGCGCATAGCCTTCGGCGTCGAGCTGATTCTTCTTCAGCGCGGCCGACAACACGCCGACGCCGAGCGGCTTGCCGAGCACGAGCACGTCGCCCGCGCGCGCGGCCGCGTTGCGCTTCACGCGCGACGGATGCACGACGCCGATCGCCGCGAGCCCGTAGATCGGCTCGACCGAGTCGATCGAATGGCCGCCCGCGACCGGGATGCCGGCATCTGCACACACCGATTCGCCGCCGCGCAGCACGGCCGCGATCGTCTCGTGCGGCAGCACGTTGATCGGCATGCCGACCAGCGCGAGCGCAAGGATCGGCTTGCCGCCCATCGCGTAGACGTCGGACAGCGCGTTGGTCGCCGCGATGCGGCCGAAGTCGAACGGATCGTCGACGATCGGCATGAAGAAATCGGTGGTCGCGACGATCGCCTGCTCGTCGTTCAGCCGGTAGACGGCCGCGTCGTCGGACGTCTCGGTGCCGACCAGCAGGTCCGGGAACAGCGCGGGCGGCGTTGCACGCTTCAGCAGCTCGGACAGCACGCCCGGCGCGATCTTGCAGCCGCAGCCGCCCCGTGCGACAGGCTCGTGAGGCGAGGAACGGCAGGCTGGGCTTGGGTGGCTTCGGTCATCGTCGGCATCCGGTGAATAACAACACGCCATTATCGACAATTCCGTGCGAGCGCGCCCGTTACCCACATAATTGACGCCGCCCGCTCCCGCCATCACCGGCCCTCGTCCGCGCCTTCATTCATGGATCACCTCTTCATCGCCCTCGTGCTGTGCTCCGCGCTGCTGCATGCCATCTGGAACGCGTTCCTGCACGTGAGCGAAGACAGGCTGGTCCAGCTCGGCACGATGTCGCTGCCGTATCTCGCGTTCGGCATCGCCGGCGCCGCGCTGCTGCCCGCGCCGGCGCCCGCCGCGTGGCCGTACATCGCCGCGTCGGCCGCGCTCGAGATCGCATATTGCTTCACGCTCGTGCGCGCGTATCGCAGCGGCGAGTTCGGGCAGATCTATCCGATCGCGCGCGGGATGTCGCCGCTGCTCGTATCGGTGCTCGCGTTCGCCATGCTGCACGAGCAGCCGACGCCGTTCGGCTTCGCGGGCATCGCGCTCGTGTCGTTCGGCATCATGTCGCTCGCGCTGCGGCGCGGGTTCAGGTTCTCCGGCGAAGGCGTGCCGTATGCGCTGCTCACGGGCGTGTTCATCGCCGCGTATTCGATCTGCGACGGGATCGGCTCGCGCGTGTCCGGCAGCGCGCTCGGCTACATCGCGTGGGTGTACCTGCTGTGGAGCGTGCCGCAGCTCGTGCTCGTCTGCATGCTGCGCGGCGGCCCGCGCGCGGTGCTCGGCTCGCGCACGGCGCTCGAGCAGGGCGCGATCGCCGGCACGATCTCGCTTGCCGCGTATGGCATCGTGATCCTCGCGTACCGGCACCTGCCGGTCGCGACCGTATCGGCGCTGCGCGAAACGAGTTCGATCTTCGCGGTCGCGATCGGCTGGTTCGTGATGCGCGAACGGCCCGGCGCGCAGCGGCTCGCCGCATGCGCGCTGGTGGTCGCGGGCGCGGCGCTGATCCGGCTGTAAGCCGCGCGCGCCCACGGCGGGCTGCGTCAGAACTTGTGGCGGATGCCCGTCACGGCAACGATCTGCGTGCGCGTGCTCGACGGATTCGAGATCCCTTCGATCGCGGCCACCGTGTTCGACGATGCGCGCTGGTAGAACGCATTCACGTAGATATCGGTGCGCTTCGACAGGAAATACTGCGCGCCGACGCTCGTCTGCAGATAGTGCGAACTCGGCTTCGGCCCTTGCGACGCCAACACCTGCGTGTAGGTTTCGCCGAGCGCGAACTGCAGCGCGGGCGTCATCAGGTAGCGCACGCTGCCTTCGTAGTTGTTGAAGCGCATCGCGCCGCCCGTCTGCAGGTTGAACAGCGAGCTCGTGTACAGCAGCCCGAACGTCGCGGCGCCCCACGCGTACGCGCCGCCCGCGCCCCAGATCTGCTGGCGCGTCACGCCCTTGATGAACGTGTAGTAGTTGTCGGACGCAGCCGCGCCGGTCGTGTCGAGCGCCGGATGATCGACGCGCACGTAGGCCGCGCCGAGTTGCAACGGCCCGTTCTCGTAGCTCGCGCCGACGCTCCACACGCGGTTTTCCGCGAACGACGTCGAATTCGAGAAGCCGTACAGGCCGACCGCGCGCAGCCCGTACCACGTGGGCGTCTGGTACTGCACCGAGTTGTTGGTGCGGAACGTGTTGTTCAGGTCGTCGGTGTCGAACGGATGCAGCGCGTACTGCGTGAGCGCCGTGGTCGCGCCGATCTGCAGCGGCTCCAGCACTTCCTGCGCCGCGTTGTACTGGCGGCCCATCGTCAGCGTGCCCCAGCGGTCGTTCTCCAGCCCCACGTAGGCGCGGCGCCCGAACAGCCGGCCGCCCTGGCTCGCCGCGCCGGTCTCGATGTTGAAGCCGTTCTCGAGCCGGAACACCGCACGCGTGCCGCCGCCGAGTTCCTCCTTGCCGAGCAGCCCCCAGCGCGTGCCCTGCTCGTTGCCGCCGGTCGCCTGCCACGCGGCGTGCCCGTTCTGGTTGTTCGTGTACGTGATCCCCGAATCGACGACCCCGTACAGCGTCACGCTCGACTGCGCATGCGCCTGCGCGGCCACCATCCCGATCGCGACGCCTGCCAGCGTCAACGCCTTGTCCGTCCGTTTCATCTCCGACCCCTTTTGTCGATTTGAATGAGGGGAGCGATTCGCTTCGCTCCGAACGTGTTTTATTGAATAAAACATCGTCTTATTAATTCTCGATTTCAGGGATTTAATGCGTCAAGCCACATCAAAAATCACACGAACGAGTCAAAACACCCTTGTTTTCACGACGTTTCGAAGAATGAAACAAGCCCAATAAATACGGGCGTGACAGGCCAATCGTGGCGCGCAATCCCGGCACCGAAAAAACACCTTGACCGCGATTTGGCGCCGTTGTGAAATATTGATACGCTGTTTTAATGATTAAAACCAACGAACGAGACGCTTCAAGAAACTAGGGAAACGCTGATCAATGGACCAACTTCCGAAGTTGCAGGCGAGATGGCTTCAAATTTTCTGGATGACGAAGCGAATCGGCGCTCAATTCAGTGAATTTGGCGCGTAAGCGAGCCTCCCCTGCTCGCATTTTTCATACGCATGACGGACTGCTCCCATGGACCGATCGCAACAGATTTCGCGCAATCACCAGATTCGCCAGAGCGAACAGGCTGAACAGTTGCGCGGTGTTCTTGGCCAAGCCCTTGTATCGGGTCTTGCGATGCTGAAACAGATTCTTGACGATATGAAACGGATGCTCAACCCGCGAACGGATCTGCGCCTTGGTTCGCTCGAGCGCGATCACCAGGTCCTTCAGCGCTCCTTCTTGCATCGCCTTGATCTTTCCCCGCCTGGCAGCGACGTGCCACTTCACGGCCTTGCCCGCCATTTCCTCGCGCTTGTCGACGCCAATGTAGCCCGCGTCGGCGAACACCTGCTCTTCATGCCCGTGCAGCAGGGCATGAGCTTGCGATACATCCGACACGTTGGCCGCCGTGCCAACCACACTGTGAATCAGGCCCGAGTCGGCGTCGACGCCAATGTGGGCTTTCATGCCAAAGTGCCATTCGTTGCCCTTCTTCGTTTGATGCATTTCCGGGTCACGGCTCTTCCCGGCATTCTTGGTCGACGGCGGCGCTTCAATGATCGTCGCGTCAACCAGCGTGCCTTCCTTCATCATCAGCCCACGCTCGCACAGCGAGATGCCAATCTCGTCGAACAACTTCCGCGTCAGTTCGTGTTCGATCAGCAGGCGCCGGAACTTCAACAGCGTGGTTGCATCAGGCACGTTCTCGATCGCCAGATCGATGCCGGCGAAGGCTCGCAGCGTGATGCTGTCATACAGCGCGTCTTCCAGTCCTTCGTCCGACAGTCCGTACCACTGTTGCACGAAGTAGATTCGCAGCATCCGCTCAAGGCCAATCGGCGGGCGACCTCGCGTGCCCTTCGGATAGTGCGGTTCGATGGCCGACAGCAAGCGCTGCCACGGAACGACCTTCTCCATCTCTTCCAGGAAGCGTTGGCGCCTCGTCACTCGCTTCTTGCCTGCAATTTCCGCTTCCGCGAAGCCGATCTGCCTCTTCATCGTCGTGGGTCCGTTCCGTGAGCTGTCTTCTAAACGTCCTCGGCTACGTCTGCGATGACCGCCGAGCCGAATAAATCAGCGTTTCCCTAGGTAAAGAACCTGATCCCCATGCCGACGTTTAATTGCAACAACACGGCCGCCGGCGATTCGCCCGCGTATTTCGTCGCACGGCCGACGGCGCCCGCGCTGCCGATCGTCGTCGATTCGCCGCACAGCGGCATCGCGTATCCGCCCGACTTCTCCCCCGTCGCGCCGGACGACGCGATCCGCACGACGTGGGACGCGTACATCGACGCGCTCTGGGCCGGCGCCCCCGCGCGCGGCGGCACGCTGCTCGGCGCGACGTTTCCGCGCGCGTACATCGATCCGAACCGCGCGGAAACCGATATCGACGCGGCGCTGCTCGCCGAGCCCTGGCCCGAGCCGCTTTCGCCGCAGCCGTACACGCAGCGCGGGATGGGGCTGATCCGGCGCGATGCGCTGCCGGGCGTGCCGCTGTACGACCGCAAGCTGTCGCTCGCCGAAGTGCGCCGCCGGATCGATGCGTACTACCTGCCGTACCGCCGCGCGCTCGCCGGCATCGCCGAGCCGCTGCATGCCGCGCACGGCGCGCTGTGGCACATCGACTGCCATTCGATGAAGTCGCGCGGCAACGCGATGAACGTCGACGCGGGCGCGTTGCGGCCCGACGTCGTCGTCAGCGACCGGCGCGGCACCACCGCCGACCCGGCCTTCACCGCATGGACCGCGCAATGGTTCGCGAACGCGGGCTACCGCGTGCAGGTGAACGATCCGTACCAGGGCGGCGACCTGCTGACCGCGCTCGCCGATCCCGCGCGGCAGCGCCACAGCATCCAGATCGAATTCAACCGCGCGCTGTACATGGACGAAGCCGCATTCGCGAAACACGCGGGCTTCGTCGCGCTGAAGCGCTCGGTCGACGCGTACCTCGACGCGCTCGCCGACTACGTGCGCAACCACCTCGCATCATCGGGAGGCGCCGCATGACGACCTACATCGTCGACGCAGTCGACAGCGCGCTGAAGCTGCTGACCTACGTGGCCGAGCATCCGAACCTCGGCGTGACCGAGCTGGCGTCGCAGCTCGGCATCAACAAGTCGCGCACGTACCGGATGCTGTGCACGCTCGAACTGCACCGCTTCGTCGTGCAGGACCCGCGCACGTCGACCTATGCGCTCGGCCCGCAGGCGTTCGTGATCGGCGTGGCCGCGTCGCAGCAGAACGCGCTCGTGCGCGCCGCGCACCGGCACATGCTCGCGCTCAACCAGGCGATCAACGAAACCGTCGTGCTGCGCGTGCGCGAAGGGCTCGAATCGGTGTGCGTCGCGCGTTGCGAGACGACGCATGCGGTGCGCACCGTCGGCGCGGTCGGCAACCGCCGGCCGATCAATTTCGGCGCGTCGGGCAAGGTGCTGCTCGCGTTCGCACCCGACGCGGTGCGCGACGAATATGTCGCGCGACTGCGCAAAACCGGACGCGCGGACGACGAGCCGAAGCTCGTCGGCGAACTCGACGCAGTCGCGCGCAAGGGCTACGCGGTGAGCAGCGGCGAGGTGACGCCCGGCGCGGTCGGGATCGCGGTGCCGGTGCGCGACCTGACGGGCGCGACGGTCGCATCGGTCAGCGTGACGGGCCCCGAAGTGCGCGTGAGCCACGCCGACATCCCCGACTACCTCGAACGCCTGCAGGCGTGCAGCCACGCCATTTCCGCCGAACTCGGCTACGTCCCGGCGCGCGCCGCGCTGCAACCGGCCTGACGGCCCGCTTCCCTCACCGACGAGGATCCGATGTCCGCCTCTTCCCCGAACCCGGCCGGCGCGAGCGCCGCAGAAGCCCCCGCCGGCCACGCGCCGCATCCGCACGGCAAGATGCTGCACCCGGTCGTGATGATGCTGTGGGTGCTGGCCGCCGCGATCGCACTCACGTGGATCGTCGATTCCGGCCACTTCGAGCGCAACGGCCGGCTCGTCGTGCCGGGCACCTACCAGGTGGTGCCGAAGACGACCGCGCTCGCGACCCTCGTCGCGCCGGCCGTCAGCCACAGCACGCCCGCGCACGCGCTGCCCGCGAGCCTCGTGTCCGCGTTCGTCGCGGTGCCCGAAGGCCTGCTGAAGAACGCGCCGCTGATCGTGATGGTGATGTTCGTCGGCGGGATGTTCGGCGTGATGCGCCGCACCGGCGTCGTCGACGCGGGCATCGACCGGCTGCTGCAGCTCACCGGCAACAACGCCTACCTGCTGACGCCGCTGCTGATGATCCTGATCGGGCTCGGCAGCACGCTGCTCGGCTTCATCTCCGAATACCTGGTGATCATTCCGATGGTGGTCGTGATCGCGCGGCGCCTCGGGCTGTCCGACCTGTTCGCGGTCGCGCTCGTCGCGCTCGCCGCGAAGATCGGCTATATCGCGTCGGTCACGAACCCGCTCGCGCTGGCCGTCGCGCAGCCGCTCGTCGGCGTGCCGCTGTTCAGCGGCGTCGCGCTGCGCGCGGCCGTGTTCGTCGTGTTCCTGACGATCGGCATCCTGTACCTGCTGCGCTACGTGCGCAACACCGGCTACCGGGCCGGGCAGACCGCCGACGGCAACCCCGCACATGCGGTCGCGAAGCTGTCGCTGCGCCACAAGGCGACGCTGGCCGTGTTCGCCGCGGCGGTCGCGATGCTGATCTACGGCACGCGCGAACTGAAGTGGGGCAACGTCGAGCTCGCGGCGTTCTACGCGGCCGTGAGCATCGCGACCGCCGTGATCGGGCGGCTCGATTCGCGCAGCGCGGCCGATGCATTCGTCGACGGGATGAAGAACATGATGCTCGCCGCGCTGCTGATGGGGCTCGCCGCGTCGGTCGAGCTGCTGTTGCAGAACAGCCTCGTGCTCGACACGCTGATCCACTTCTTCACGCGGCTCGCGGACGGGCAGTCGCCGGTGTGGGTCGCGAACGGGCTGATGGGCGTGCAGATGGTGCTCGACGTGTTCATTCCGTCGGTGTCGGGCAAGGCGGCGGTGAGCATGCCGATCATCGGGCCGATCGCGCAGCTCTCCGGCGTGAGCGGGCAGACGTCGGTGCTCGCGTTCGTGCTCGGCGGCGGGCTGACGAACCTCGTCACGCCGACCTCGGGGATGCTGCTCGCGTATCTGGCCACCGCGCGCGTCGATTTCGGCGCGTGGATCCGCTTCGTGCTGCCACTGTTCCTGACGCTGTTCGCGCTGTCGTGCGTCGTACTGACGTTCGCGGTGTGGATCGGGTATTGACGTTCAACTGCGCTGTAGAACGCGAATGCTCTCCGCACCGCGGAGAGCATCGCTCCTTCCCGGCCCGACGGCAGGCATCGCCACGCGATGCCGAAGCCGGACACGCCTTTCAGGCCACCTCGATCGCACCACCGAACGCCCGCTCGTCGATCGCCTCCGCGAGCGTCGCGAACGCGGTCGCGATCTCGTCCTCCGGCACGCACGCATAACCGAGCAGCAAGCCCGACGCCGCGCGCGCGCGCTCCGCGTAATAGCCGGACAGCGGCCGCACGACGATATTGCGTTCGAGCGCGGCCTGCGCGACCGCGCGATCGTCGACGCCATCGGGCAGTTGCGTGACGAGATGCAGCCCCGCATCGCTGCCGAGCGCGTGCAACGTGTCGCCGTAACGGCCGGCGACCGCATCGAGCAGCATCTCGCGGCGTTGCCCGTACAGCGTGCGCATCTTGCGGATATGCGACACGAAGTGCCCTTCCGCGATGAACTCCGCGAGCACGGCCTGCTGCAGCAACTGCCCTTCGCGATACAGCTCGGCGCTCGCGGTCGCGAAACTTTCCGCGAGCGGCTCCGGCGCGACCAGGTAGCCGACCCGCAGCCCGGGGAACAGCGTCTTGCCGAAACTGCCGACGTAGATCACCTGCCCGGCCGTGTCGAGACCCTGCAGCGACGCGAGCGGCCGGCTGCCGTAGCGGAATTCGCTGTCGTAATCGTCCTCGATGATCCAGCAGCCGTGCTGGCGCGCATATTCGAGCAGCATCCGCCGCCGCGCGAGGCTCATCACCATCCCGAGCGGATACTGGTGCGACGGCGTGACGAGCATCAGCTTCGGCGGCTCGGCGAGATCGGCGGCCGACGGCGCGATGCCTTCGTCGTCGACCGGAATCGGCCGCGTGGTCAGCCCCGATACGTTCAGCACGCTACGCACGCCCCAGTAGCACGGGTCCTCGGTCCAGATCGCGTCGCCCGGGTCGGTCAGCAACCGCACCGCGAGGTCGATCGACTGGTGGATGCCGGTCGTGATCACGATCTGCTCGGGCGTGCAGCGCACCGAGCGCGACGTGCGCAGGTAGTCGGCCAGCGCCTCGCGCAGCAGCGCGAGCCCGCCGCCCGGCGCATAGGTCAGCAGGTCGGGGCGCAGGCGCCGCCAGTACTTGTTGTGCAAGCGCGTCCATACGCGCGCCGGAAATCGCGACACATCGGGCACGCCCGGCATGAACGCGCCGCCCTGGCGCTTCGACACGCCGGCGCCTTCGACGAGCCGCGTGCCGCGCGCGGACAGCCGCCGCGCGGACGGCATCACGATGGCCGGGCCGGCCGCCGCGTCGGGCGGCGCGCCGACGATCTCGTCCGGCGCGCTGTCGGCGACGAACGTGCCGCGACCCGTCGCCGAGTTCACATAGCCTTCGAGCGAAAGCTGTTCGTAAACCTGCGTGACCGTGTTGCGCGCGATGCCGAGCTCGGCGGCCAGCAGCCGCGACGACGGCACGCGCGTGCCGGCCGGCAGTTCGCGCGACAGGATCGCCTGTTGCAGCAGCCGGTGAAGCTGCCGGTAGATCGGCTGTTCGCCGCCGCGCACGAGGCGCTGCGCCAGCCAGTCCGACAGCACGCTAGCACGCATGATTGGCTCCTGAATATTTATTGAAATGGCTCTGATTGCCAGAGCCAAATGTGATTATAGTCGGCTCCATGGGCTGCCAACGCGCCCGATTTTCTACTCACCGGAAAGAACATCAAGGAGATGACCGTGAAGAATGCCGACCTGCAGGCCCGCAAGAACGCCGCCACCCCGCGCGGCGTCGGCGTGATGTGCGATTTCTACGCAGCCCGCGCCGAGAACGCGGAGCTGTGGGATGTCGAAGGCCGCCGCTTCATCGATTTCGCCGCCGGCATCGCGGTGCTGAACACGGGCCACCGCCACCCGAAGATCGTCAAGGCGATCTCGGATCAGCTGAACAATTTCACGCACACCGCTTACCAGATCGTCCCGTACGCGTCGTACGTCGAGCTGGCCGAGAAGATCAACGCGCGCGCGCCGGGCGATTTCCCGAAGAAGACCGCGTTCTTCACGACCGGCGCCGAAGCCGTCGAGAACGCGATCAAGATCGCGCGCGCCGCGACCGGCCGTCCGGGCGTCATCGCCTTCTCGGGCGGCTTCCACGGCCGCACGATGATGGGCATGGCGCTGACCGGCAAGGTCGCCCCGTACAAGCTGAACTTCGGCCCGTTCCCGGGCGACGTGTTCCACGCACCGTACCCGAACGCGCTGCACGGCGTGAGCACGGCCGACTCGATCAAGGCGATCGAGATGCTGTTCAAGGCCGACATCGATCCGAAGCGCGTTGCCGCGATCATCTTCGAACCGGTCCAGGGCGAAGGCGGCTTCTACGCGGCGCCGGCGGAATTCGTGCGCGCGCTGCGCAAGATCTGTAACGAGCACGGCATCCTGCTGATCGCCGACGAAGTCCAGACCGGCTTCGCGCGTACCGGCAAGCTGTTCGCGATGCAGCACTACGACGTGCTGGCCGACCTGATCACGATGGCAAAGAGCCTCGCGGGCGGCATGCCGCTGTCGGGCGTCGTCGGCCGTGCGGACCTGATGGACGCGGCAGCACCCGGCGGCCTCGGCGGCACGTACGCGGGCAACCCGCTGGCGGTTGCGTCGGCGCACGCGGTGCTCGAGATCATCGACGAAGAGAAGCTGTGCGACCGCGCGACGCAACTCGGCGACGTGCTGAAGGCGAAGCTGAACTCGCTGCAGGCCGACGTGCCGCAGATCGCCGACGTGCGCGGCCCGGGCGCGATGATCGCGGTCGAGTTCCTGAAGCCGGGCTCGGGCGAGCCGGATGCGGACTTCACGAAGCGCGTGCAAACGCGTGCGCTCGAGCGCGGCCTGCTGCTGCTCGTGTGCGGCGTGTACTCGAACGTCGTGCGCTTCCTGTTCCCGCTGACGATTCCCGAGGCCGTGTTCAACGAAGCGCTCGTGATCCTCGAGGAAGTGCTGAAGGAAACGGTCGGCGTGCCGGCCTGAGGTCCAGTCACCTAAATGCGCCGCCGCCGTCGTCATGACGGCGGCGGCCTTTTTATCCGTCATTTTCAAGGCAGGCGATTCAAATGAGCACTGTTCAGGAAACCCTGGCACTGAAAGATCCGTCGCTGTTCCGCCAGCAGGCATACGTCAACGGCGAATGGCAAGGCGCATCGAACGGCGAGACGTTCGAAGTCCGCAACCCGGCGACGGGCGGCCTCCTCGGCACCGTGCCGGCGATGGGCACGGCCGAGACGCGTCACGCGATCGAAGCCGCGAACGCCGCCTGGCCGGCGTGGCGCAAAAAGACCGCGAAGGAACGCGCGGTCGTCCTGCGCAAGTGGCACGACCTGATGATGGAAAACGCCGACGACCTCGCGCTGATCCTGACGACCGAGCAGGGCAAGTCGCTGGCCGAAGCGAAGGGCGAAATCGGCTACGCGGCGTCGTTCCTCGAGTGGTTCGCCGAGGAAGGCAAGCGCGTGTACGGCGACACGATCCCGACGCCGGCGAGCGACAAGCGCATCGTCGTGACGAAGGAAGCGATCGGCGTGTGCGCGGCGATCACGCCGTGGAACTTCCCGGCGGCGATGATCACGCGCAAGGTCGGCCCGGCGCTCGCGGCAGGCTGCCCGATCGTCGTGAAGCCGGCCGAGGCGACGCCGTTCTCCGCGCTCGCGATGGCCGTGCTGGCCGAGCGCGCGGGCGTGCCGGCCGGCGTATTCAGCGTCGTCACGGGCGACCCGAAGGCGATCGGCGGCGAACTGACGTCGAACCCGATCGTGCGCAAGCTGTCGTTCACCGGCTCGACGCCGGTCGGCCGCCTGCTGATGTCGCAATGCGCGGCGACGGTCAAGAAGGTGTCGCTGGAACTCGGCGGCAACGCGCCGTTCATCGTGTTCGACGATGCCGATCTGGATGCGGCCGTGCAGGGTGCGATCGCGTCGAAGTACCGCAACAGCGGCCAGACGTGCGTGTGCACGAACCGCTTCTACGTGCATGAAGCCGTGTACGACCAGTTCGCGCAGAAGCTCGCGGCGGCCGTCGGCCAGCTGAAGGTCGGTCGCGGCACGGAGCCGGGCGTCACGCAGGGCCCGCTGATCAACGAAGCGGCCGTGCTGAAGGTCGAGGCGCACATCGAGGACGCGCTCGCGAAGGGCGCGACCGTCGTGACGGGCGGCAAGCGCCACGCGCTCGGCCACGGCTTCTTCGAGCCGACCGTGCTGACCGGCGTCACGCCGGCGATGAAGGTCGCGAAGGAAGAGACGTTCGGGCCGCTCGCGCCGCTGTTCAAGTTCGGCAGCGACGACGAGGTGATCGCCCTCGCGAACGACACCGAATTCGGTCTCGCGGCTTATTTCTACAGCCGCGACATCGGCCGCGTGTGGAAGGTGGCCGAAGCGCTTGAATACGGAATGGTCGGCGTGAATACGGGCCTGATCTCGAACGAAGTCGCGCCGTTCGGTGGCGTCAAGCAGTCGGGCCTCGGCCGCGAAGGCTCGCACTACGGCATCGACGACTACGTCGTGATCAAGTACCTCTGCCTCGCCGTCTGACGGTTCGGGGCCTGCCGCTTCGGTGACAGGCCCTGACCGCCCGGCCGGAACCGGGCGGTCCGACGCGGGCCGGCGCCCCTCTCCGTCGTGCCTGCGTAGCCTCGCGTAACCTCGATACGCCTGCTGTCGTCACGCTCCGCGTGCGCGACCCGGCGCCCGCCTCTGCCGAACGTCATACTGCTCAGGATTTCGTTCGAGTCTCATTTCTCGTTCCGCAGCAAACCGCTAGATTGAGCGTTCCGCCTCGATCCTGTTTGCCCGCGCATGAGCACTTTCCCTCTCCGCCCGATCCGCATACCGCCTGCACACAGCGTCCCCGCATCGCTTCACCGCATTCGCCCCGGCATTGCGCCCCGCACGCAAGGAGCCTGCACGTGATCACGAAAACGTCCGACCGCCGCATGGCGCCGCCGGCGGGAAAAACCGGCAGCGCGAGCAATCACCAGCCGTTCAACGTCGTCTATGACGGCCCCGCGCTCGCCGAGCACCGGATGGACGTGCGCGACCTCGCGCCGGCGCTGATCGCGATCGCCGACCTGTTTTCGTCCGCCAACAAGGAGCTCAATGGCGAGCACACCGAGGTGCGCATCGAGGTCAGCGGCAGCTTCAAGGCCGGTTCGTTCCACTCCGAGCTGATCTTCGTCCAGTCGCTCGCGAGCCAGATCCGCGACCTGTTCGCTGGGCCGGGCGCCAGTGCGTTCAGCAACGCGCTCGCGATCCTCGGCGCACTGGGTATCGTCGGTGGCGGCGGCCTGATCGGTCTCATTCGCACGCTGCGCGGGCGAAAGCCATATCGCACCGAGCCCGATGGAACGAAGGTCAAGATCTGGACGTCGGAGCACGAATTCTTCATCGTCGACGAAGCCATCGTCCGGCTTCATCGGAACCGGGCCGTTCGCATCAGCCTGCAGAAAGTGCTGTCGCCGCTCGAACGCGACGGGATCGTCAGCTTCGGCATCGTTCGCGGCGATACCGTCGAACTCGAGATCGAGCGCGACGAACTCGTGACGTTCGCGAGCAGCGACGATCCCGGCGAAGTGGCCACCGACACCATCGTGCACAAAATGCTGCAACTCGAATCCGTCGTGTTCAAGGACGGCAACAAGTGGCGTGTGCACGACGGCTCGTTCTCGTTCTTCGCCGCCCTGGACGACGAGCAGTTTCTCGCGAAGGTCAATGCAGGCGAACGCTTCGGAAAAGGAGACGTGCTGATCGTCGACCTCCGTCAGACGCAGATCATTACCGACGAAGGGCTCCGCAACGAATATCGCATCGTCAAGGTTCGCGAGCATCGCGCGCCGCTGCAGCCGGCGCTGGTCTGATCGCCGCCGGCGTCACGTGCGGGCCGGCGCCCTGCTCCGCCATGCCCGCATTGCCTCTTCCTCCCACGTTCAGCGGAACACGTTCACCGCATCCACGAGTCGCGTCGCCTGCTGCTTCAGGCTCTCCGACGCCGCCGTGCTCTGCTCGACCAGCGCCGCGTTCTGCTGCGTGATGTTGTCCAGATGCACGACCGCCTGATCGACCTGCGCGACGCCCGTGCTCTGCTCGGCCGTCGACGAGCTGATCTCCGCGATCAGGTCCGACACGCGCTTCACCTGCGCGACGATGTCCTCCATCGTCCTGCCCGCGCCATCGACGATCCGCGCGCCCGATTCGACCCGCTCGACACTCGCGCCGATCAGCGTCTTGATCTCCTTCGCCGCGTTCGCGCTGCGCTGCGCGAGCGCCCGCACCTCGCCGGCGACCACCGCGAAGCCGCGCCCCTGCTCGCCTGCGCGCGCCGCCTCGACCGCCGCGTTCAGCGCGAGGATGTTGGTCTGGAACGCGATCCCGTCGATCACGCCGATGATGTCCGCGATCTTGCGCGAGCTGGCGGTAATGTCGTTCATCGTCGTGACGACCTCGCTCACCGCCTGCCCGCCGCGCCCGGCCGCATCGCTCGCCGACATCGCGAGCCGGTTCGCCTGCAGCGCGGTTTCCGTGTTGCTGTCGACGGTCGCGGTCATCTCGGCCATCGACGCGGCCGTTTCCTGCACGCTCGACGCCGCCTGTTCGGTCCGCGCGCTCAGGTCGTTGTTGCCCTGCGCGATCTCGTTGCTCGCGCGCTGCACGTTGTGCACCTGCTCGCTGACGTCGTCGACGAGCCACCGGAACATCAGCCCGAGCTGGTTGATCGTGCGCAGCGTCATGCCGATCTCGTCGACGCGGTTCATCCGCACGCCGCGCCGGCTTTCGCCGGTCGCGACGTTCAGCGCCTGGTCGCGCAGCAGCTTCAGCGGACGCACGATCTGCGCATCGAGCCACAGCCCCGCCGCGGCCGCCATGCCGACCGTCGCGCCGGCAAACACCGCCAGCCCGCCGCCGGTCAGCCCGCACGCCCAGCCCGCGCCGACGACGGCCGGCGCCAGCACGCACAGCGCCGAATGGACGCGCGCGCGCACCGACATCGTCTGCGGCAGCGACGCCAGGCGCAGCAGCCCCGTGCGGATGACGAGCCCCTTGTGGAAACGGCGATTGCCGGCCTTGCCGTCGCGGAACGCGCGATACAGCGCGTCGGCGGCGTCGATCTCGTCGCGCGGCGCCTTCGTGCGCACCGACATGTAGCCCTGCGACTCGCCGTTGCGCATCACCGGTATCGCGTTCGCGCGCACCCAGTAGTGATCGCCGTTCTTGCGGCGGTTCTTCACGAGCGCGGTCCACGGTTCGCCGCGCTTGAGCGTCGCCCACATATCGGCGAACGCCTCGCGCGGCATGTCCGGGTGGCGCACGTGGTTGTGCGGCTGGCCGACGAGTTCCTCGTTCGAGAAGCCGCTCACCTGCGCGAACGTCGTGTTCGCGTAGGTGATGATGCTGTCGGCATCGGTCGTCGACATCAACGTGACGTCGTCGGGAAAATCGAATTCTTGTTGGGTAACAGGCTGGTTGTTGCGCATGCAAGGCTCCGAAAGGCGGATCTGTCGTCCGCGCCGCGCTGAAATCACGCTCAGTAGCCGAAAAACGGTTTATCGCTTTACGACAGTCTTCATCTTTACTGTCGGCAATCCGGCGGAAAACCTTACCCTTGTCTCGCATAAAATATTCAATTCGGCCGCCGCCATGATTTCGATCAAATAATCCAGCGATAATCGCCGCGCACGCCGATACGCCTGTCACGACGCGCCGCCCGGCAGCGCCACACGGCGTGCCAATGGCGGCGGCCGTTGCAGACGGCGAAACGATACGACCTATCCTGATCCATTCAACCGGAATCCGAATTCGATGAACAAGGCATTGCACGAACTGAATCGGCTGTCCTGGAATACGGCGACAGTCGCGCATAACAGCCATAAAGGCGATCAGGCCGCGTTTTTCCGCAATGGCGGCACGACGCTGTTTCCGGAAGAGCGCGAACTGCTCGGCGAGCTCGCCGGCCTGCAACTCCTGCACCTGCAATGCAACGCGGGCAGGACACGCTGAGCCTCGTGCGTGAAGGCGCGGTGGCGACCGGCGTCGACATCTCCGACGAAGCGATCGGCTTCGCGCGGCAACTGTCGGCCGACGCGGGCCTGCCCGCGCGTTTCGAGCGCGCCGACGTGCTCGACTGGATGCCGGAGGCCGCCGAACGCGGCGAGCGCTTCGATCGCGTGTTCACGTCGTACGGCGCGATCTGCTGGCTGTCGGACCTGAACACATGGGCGCACGGGATTGCCGCGCTGCTCGCGCCGGGCGGCCGTTTCGCGATGGTCGAGTTCCATCCGTTCGCACTGTATTTCGACGAACACTGGACGCCGCACTACGACTATTTCAAGCGCGACGCGAACCAGGAGCCGGCGGGCGTCGGCGATTACGTCGCCGCGTCGGGCACGGGGCTCGGCGCGCAGCACGACCATCCAGGCGTCGTCGATTTCGCGAACCCGCATCCGAGCTACGAGTTCATGTGGGGCATCGGCGACGTGGTGAATGCGCTCGTATCGGCCGGGCTCGCGATCGACCGGCTGACCGAATATCCGTATGCGAACGGCTGGAAGGGATTCGACGGCATGCGCGAGCTGGAGGGCCACCGGATGGTGCCGCCCGACGGCATGCCGCGCCTGCCGCTGATGTATGCGATCGCGGCGCAGCGGCGGGCCGCATGACGCGCCGCACCGCAGCCGAACGCGACGCGCTGTGCGCACGCCCGCTCGCACGTGACGACGTGCCGCTCGTGTGGACCATCGACCGCCGCGAGATCATCGATCACGTGTATGTGCTGCGCGACGGCGCGCTGCATCTCGTTCCCGAGTTCTACGACGTCGACGGCTGGCCCGACGGCGAAGCCGATCACTACACGCCGATCCTGCTCGACTGCCACGATCGCGGCGGCTGGTTCCTCGGCATGTTCGACGGCGCGCGGCTCGTCGCGGCGGTCGTCGTGGACAGCCGGCCGCTCGGCCCGCAACGCGACATGCTGCAGTTGAAGTTCCTGCACGTGAGCCGCGACTGGCGCGGTTGCCGGCTCGGCGAGCAGCTTTATCGCGCGGCCGTTGCGCAGGCGCACGTGATGGGCGCGCGTCGCCTGTATGTGTCGGCGACGCCGTCGCAGCGCACGATAGACTTCTACCTGCGGCTCGGTTTCACGGTCAGCCCGTCGCCCGACCCGGCGCTTTACGCGCTCGAGCCGGAGGATATTCATCTCGAAGGCCCAAGCGCCTGACGCAGGCGTGCCCACGCGGCGCGTCAAATTTCCGCGTCGTCACGATCACCATCATGGAAAACGAATTGCAGAACGCGCCGCAACCGCAAGCGACACCGAAGATCCTCGTCAGCATGTGCCTGATGGGTCATCCGGTCCGTTACAACGGTTCGGCCAAGACCGCCGCGCACGATGCGCTCGAACGGTGGCAGCGCGAAGGGCGTCTCGTGCCCGTCTGCCCCGAACTGGCCGGAGGATTCAGCGTGCCGCGCCCGCCCGCCGAAATCGCGGATGGCGAATCGGGGCAGCGGGTGCTGTCAGGCACCGCACGCATCGTCGATGTGAACGGCGCCGACGTGACCGCGCCGTTCGTTGCCGGCGCGCAAACCGCGCTGGCGCTCGCACGCGCGCACGATTGCCGCTTCGCGATCCTCGCCGACGGCAGTCCGTCGTGCGGCAGCAGCTTCATTTATGACGGGAGTTTCGCGAACCGGCGGCATGCGGGCGCCGGCGTCACGGCGGCGTTGCTGCGCCAGCATGGCATCGAGGTGTTCGCGGACACC
Source organism: Burkholderia stabilis (assembly GCF_001742165.1). Classification (NCBI taxonomy): domain Bacteria; kingdom Pseudomonadati; phylum Pseudomonadota; class Betaproteobacteria; order Burkholderiales; family Burkholderiaceae; genus Burkholderia; species Burkholderia stabilis. The sequence continues at coordinate 2,020,810 of NZ_CP016443.1, forward strand.
GAGATCGACGCGCTCGACGCACGGCTCAGGCAGATATCGCAAGCCGGTTAACGACGATGGGCGGCACGACGAGTGTCGTGCCGCCCATCGTTCGGGGAACGGCGAAGCGGCGCGTGACCGGCCGCTTCACCGCGTCACGCAAGGGTCAGACGCGTTCGATCGCGATCGCGATGCCCTGGCCGACGCCGATACACATCGTGCACAGCGCAAAGCGGCCGTTCGTGCGATGCAGCTGGTACATCGCGGTCGTCACGAGGCGCGCGCCCGATGCCCCGAGCGGATGGCCCAGCGCGATCGCGCCGCCGTTCGGGTTCACGCGAGGATCGTCGTCGGCGACGCCGAGCATGCGCAGCACCGCAAGACCTTGCGACGCGAACGCCTCGTTCAGCTCGATCACGTCGAACTGGTCGATCGTCATCCCGAGCCGCGCGAGCAGCTTCTGCGTGGCCGGCGCGGGGCCGATGCCCATCACGCGCGGCGCGACGCCGGCCGTCGCGATGCCCAGCACGCGGGCGCGCGGCGTCAGGCCGAAGCGCTTCGCGGTTGCCTCGTTCGCCAGCAGCAGCGCGGCGGCGCCGTCGTTGACGCCCGATGCGTTGCCGGCCGTCACCGAGCCGTCCGGACGCACGACGCCCTTCAGCTTCGCGAGCGCTTCGAGCGACGTTTCGCGCGGATGTTCGTCGCGCGAGAACACGACCGGATCGCCCTTCTTCTGCGGAATCGTGACGGACACGATTTCCTCGGCGAGCGTGCCGTCCTGCTGCGCGCGCGCGGCCTTCTGCTGGCTGCGCACCGCGAACAGATCCTGGTCGGCGCGGCTGATGTTGTAGTCGACCGCGACGTTCTCGGCCGTCTCGGGCATCGAGTCGACGCCGTGCAGCTGCTTCATCAGCGGATTGACGAAGCGCCAGCCGATCGTCGTATCGAAGATGTCGGCCTGACGCGCGAACGCGCTCGCGGCCTTGCCCATCACGAACGGCGCGCGCGTCATGCTTTCGACGCCGCCCGCGACCATCAGCGCGGCCTCGCCCGACTTGATCGCACGCGCGGCCACGCCGACCGCGTCCATCCCGGAACCGCACAGGCGGTTGATCGTCGAACCCGGCACGCCTTCCGGCAAGCCCGCGAGCAGCGCAGACATGCGCGCGACGTTGCGGTTGTCCTCGCCGGCCTGGTTCGCGCAGCCGTAGATCACGTCGTCGATCGCGGTCCAGTCGACGTCGCGGTTGCGCTCGACGAGCGCCTTGAGCGGCACCGCGCCCAGGTCGTCGGCGCGCACGCCGGACAATGCACCGCCGTAACGCCCGATCGGCGTACGGATCGCATCACACAGAAAAGCTTCGGTCATCAGTGTCTCCAGTCGGCCGGAGCTGGCGCTTGAGCGCTTGCTCCGGTCCCGTGCTTCGCGGTCGGTCGAAGTGGACGCTTTTGCGCCGGCTCCGGCCCCATGCAAGGCTGGGAAATGAATGGGGCGCGCCCCTTGCATTGCCCGCCGGGATGCGCTTAAATGTTCTATATACGAACATAAGATCGTGTATCGAACGTTCACCGCATCATAGGGAGTGCGGGGACGACCTGTCAAGCGCCCGGCCTGCCGTGCGGTTGGCGTGTCAGGCCCCATGCGCTATCTTCTCGGCTGCACGACAATCCGACCGTTCATGACAACCGAAGACACTCAGACGAAACCCGGCGACTCCTACGTACAGTCGTTCGCGCGCGGCCTCGCGGTGATCCGCGCTTTCGACGCACAGCGCCCGGAGCAGACGCTCACCGAGGTTGCCTCGGCCACCGGCCTGACGCGCGCGGGCGCGCGCCGGATCCTGCTCACGCTGCAGACGCTCGGCTACGTCGAGGCCGACGGCCGGCTGTTCCGGCTTACGCCGAAGATCCTCGAGCTCGGCTTTGCGTACCTGACGTCGATGCCGTTCTGGAATCTCGCCGATCCGGTGATGGAGCAATTGTCCGCGCAGATCCACGAAAGCTGTTCGGCCGCCGTGCTCGACCGCACCGAGATCGTCTACGTGCTGCGCGTGCCGACGCACAAGATCATGACGATCAACCTGTCGATCGGCAGCCGCCTGCCCGCGTACTGCACGTCGATGGGCCGCGTGCTGCTGTCCGCGCTCGACGATGCGGCGCTCGACGAAACGCTCGCGCAAAGCGGCATCCGCGCGCACACGCCGCGCACGATCACGGATCCCGGCGAACTGAAGGCGACGATCGCTCAGGTGCGTCAGCAGGGCTGGGCCGTGGTCGACCAGGAACTCGAAGTGGGCCTGATGTCGATCTCCGCGCCGATCCGCAACCGGCGCGGGCAGATCATCGCGGCGATGAACATCAGCGGCAATGCGCAACGGCATACCGCGAAGCAGATGGTGAAGGAGTTTCTCGGGCCGCTGCAGCAGGCCGCGCAAACCGTGTCGGAGCTGGTCGCGCGGCGCGGCTGAGCGCAGATCCGCGGCGGGTACGCTCACGCCGCGCGGCGCCATGTGTCAGGCGCCGCGACGGCGTTGTCCAGGACAGCGGCCGGCTCGCGGGAGACCGGCGAATCGCGCGGCCGCGCGTCGGCGGCGTGCCGCGCTTCAGCCGTTGCCCGCGAAGGCCGTTCCCATCGGCTTCATCCGGATTCCCGGGGCCAGCCGGGTCCACGGCAACTCGGCCGGATCGGCCGTCATCGGGCCAGGCGCCGCAGCCACGAGCACTGCCTCGGCGATGCCCTGGAAATCCGCGCGGAAATGCACGGAGCTTTTGTTGACAAGGATGCGCATCGCTTCCGGCTCGACGCCGCCCACACGATAGAGATTGCGGTCGAGCATCTGCGCCTTGCCGCTGCTCACCACGATCAGCACCCCTTCGATCCGCAGGCAGGCGACCGGGCCGATATCTGCCCGCATGCCGTTCATCATCGGGCCGTCGAAGCGGCATACGCCGTCGGACAACTTCACGACCTCGAAACGCGCGTGGTACGGCGCGTCGCCGGGAACGCCCGAGACGCCGCCGAGCGCCAGATCGATGAACGCACCGACACCGGCGCGATGGGCCGCAGCCGCAGCCGCCGGGTCCCAGATCAGGCCGATCGCCGCCTCTCTCGCGCCATTGCGCAGCAACGCGCGCAGCATGCCCGTCGTGTTCGAGTCGCCGCCCGCGCCGGGATTGTCCTGCGTATCGGCGATGACGACCGGCTTGCCGGCCCCCTCGGAAAGCCGCATCGCTTCGCGCACGGCGTCGTCGGGCGACAGGAACGGTACCTGCCACGCGGCTTCGTCCGCCAGCATCTTGTCGTAGAGCGCCTGCACGGCTGCCTCGGCCGAGGCGGCATCGTCGCCGTAACCCCAGATGACCGGGCCGCATTCGGGGAAATCGGCCGCCGGAAAGCCCGGCGCAAACGACAGCGACGCCACGGCCCCGGTCTCCCGCGCCGCGAGCGCCGCATACATGCCGCGCGACGGTTCGAGCAGCGTGCACATGCCGTTGATCGGGATCAGGAACGGCAACCGGCGCGCCGCGCGATGCAGCGGGCCGCGGCCCGTTGCCTGCCGGTCGAGCAGACGCTCGAGCAGCACGGCCGCGCGTTCGCCGGTCTCGGCCATGTCGACGTGCGGATAGGTGCGGAAGGCGACCAGCGCGTCGGCCTCGTGCAGCATCTGCCCGGTGACGTTGGCATGCAGGTCGAGCGACGCGACCACGGGCACGGCCGGGCCGACCGCCGCGCGCACGCGCGCCAGCAGCGTGCCTTCGCCGTCGTCGGTATGCTCGGCCACCATCGCGCCGTGCAGGTCGAGGTACACCGCGTCGTAGCCTCCGCTGCGCACCGCCGCGAGGATTTCGCCGGCGATGCGCTCGAACGCATCCTCGGTCACGTGGGCCGACGGGCTTGCGCCCGCCCAGATCACCGGCAGCAAGGTCCAGCCACGCTGTTCCGCCGCGACGATGAACCCGCCTGCGGGAATGTTGACGTCACGCAGCGCGAGCACGTCGTCGCCCCGCACCATGGCCGGGAAGCCCTCGCCCCGCTCGAAGTTTGCGTAGGCGGCTTTCGATGGCGCAAACGTATTGGTTTCATGCTGAAAGCCGGCGATCAAAATGCGCGTGTTCAAAAACGTGTCTCCGGAAATAGGCAGTCAAAGCGCCGGCACGCTGCGATCCGTGCCGGCCATACGACACCGCGATGGATGCCGGGATGCTTGCGGGCCCGCGACGTCACGCCGTCGCCAGCGCATCGCGGGGTGCGGGAAGCCGGTTCGCCACGAGTGCCGCGGCGCCCGCGACGAGCAGCGCGACCATGACCAGCAGCCCGGCCGCCATGCTGCCCGTCGCCGAGTGGATCGCGCCGATGATGGTCGGACTCAGGAAGCCGCCGATCAGGCCGATCGTATTGATCAGCGCGATGCCGCCCGCGGCGGCGTCGCCTTTCAGGTATTGCGACGGAATCGCCCAGAACACCGTGTAGGCGGCCCAGATCATCGACGTGGCGATCGTCATGCCGACCAGCGAGACGACGAGATTGCCATTGGCCGCCGTCGCCACCGCCAGCGCGATCGCGCCGATCAGGGCCGGCACCGCGCTGTGGAAACGGCGCTCGCCGCGGCGGTCCGACCTGCGACCGATGACGATCATCGCGATCGCGGCGAACACGTACGGGATCATCGAGTACAGCCCGATCTGCATCGTATCGGTCACGCCGTCGGCCTTGAGGATCGACGGCAGCCAGAAACTCACCGCGTAGATCCCGCAGATGATCGTGAAGTAGGCGAACGCCAGCAGGTACACGCGCGGGTCGCGCAGCACCTGCCCGAACGAGTGATGACCCGCGCCGGGCGTGTGCAGCTCGGCGGCGAGCATCCGCCGCTCGTCGTCGGTCAGCCATTTCGCGTCGGCCGGCCTGTCGGACAGGACCTTGAGTGCGAGCACGCCGAGCAGCACGCACGGCAGCCCTTCGACGACGAACATCCATTGCCAGCCGGCCAGGCCGTGTGCGCCGGACAGCCCGGTCATCAGCCATGCCGACAGCGGCGAACCGAATACCCCGCCGATCGGGCCGGCGAGCATGACGACCGCCATCACGCCGGCCATGCGGCGCTGGCCGTACCAGTAGGTCAGGTAAAAGATCATCCCGGGTGCGAAGCCGGCCTCGAACACGCCGAGCAGGAAGCGCATCGCGTAGAACGTGGTCTCGTTGTGGACGAACATCATGCCCGCCGAGGTCAGGCCCCACAGCACCATGATCCGGCTGATGGTCTTGCGCGCGCCGATCCGCGGCAGCAGCAGGTTGCTCGGGATCTCGAACAGCACATAGCCGAGAAAGAAGATGCCCGCGCCCAGCCCGTACACCGCATCGGAGAAGCCCAGGTCGCTCTGCATGGAGAGCTTGGCGAACCCGATGTTCACGCGATCGAGATAGGCGAACGTGTAGCAGAGCAGCAGGAACGGCAGCAGGCGCCAGTTCAGTTTGCGGTACAGGGCCTGATGGGCCGGGCTGTCGGGCGCGACCGGGGCTTGAGGGGATGGAATGGCGGACATGCGCTCTCCTTTAGGGCGTATTGCTTCGAATCCCGCATCGATCATCGAATCTGTTCGAATCGTCGAGGAGCCGAAAAAGCAGCGCAAGAGCAACCTAAGCGAGTTATTGTTGCTCAACGAGCAACACTTCACCGGCAAACGGACCGACACGATGCGTGAACTGAACCAGCGCCGCTTGCGCTATTTCCATGAAGTCCTGACGCATGGCTCCATCCGCGGCGCGGCCGACAGCATCAATACGTCGCCGTCCGTCATCACGCGGCAGATCCGGCTGCTCGAGGAAGAAATCGGGGCCCCGCTGTTCGAGCGCCAGCCTCGCGGCGTGCAGCCGACCGAGGCCGCGGCGCATCTGCTCGAATACTGGCGCGGCTGCCGCTCCCAGCAGGAACTGTTCGAGGACCGCTTGCAGGCGCTGCGCGGGCTGCAACATGGCCAGATCCGCATCGTCACCAGCGAAGGCTATATCGACCGCCTGATGGACGAGGTACTCACCGATTTTTGCGCGCGCTATCCGAAGCTCGACGTCACCGTCGATCTCCTGCCGGTCAGCACATTGCTGCAGGAAGTCGCCGAAAGCCGCGCGCATATCGGCCTCGCCTACAATCCGCCCGCGCATCCGGATATCGAGTACGTCGCCACCTCGTCGCAGCCGGTCGTGGCGCTCGTCCATCCCGGGCACCCGCTCGCCGTGCGGGGCCGGCCGGTCGAGGTACGCGAACTCACCGAGTATCCGCTCGCATTGATGCCGCCCGCGTTCGGTCTCGGACAAGCCGTGCAGATGCTCGCCTACGCGGAAAACCTCCAGATCCACCCGACGCTCACCACCAACTCGCTGGCCGTGCTGCGCCACTTCGTCAAGCGCAACAACGGCGTCACGCTGCTCGCCGCCTTCGCTGCGTATCGGGAGCTGGAGGCCGGCGAACTCGTCGCGCTTCCGGTCGCGCATCCGTTGCTCGAAGCGGCCAACGCGCGGCTGCTGGTCAAGGCGGGACGGACACTCGGCGTCGCAGCCGATACGCTGCTGCGCGGCATCCTTCAGGACATGAAGTTGTTCTCGAACGCGGGCGGACGCAACGGCCAAGCAACGGCGCGCGGCGGAGCCCGCAAGCGTGCCGCCGGGAATCGCGGCGAGCCATGACCGTCCCCGCCGACGATGCCGCCTGCCTCGCTCGCCATCGACAAGCGGCCACCCCGGTGCAGGCCGGGATCGAACGGCCGGGTGTCGGGCGCGTCGCGCGCGGCGCATCCGCCGCTCACGCGCCGAGCAGCATCCCCTTGCGCACCGGCACCGTGCCCGTCACGCGGCCGAGCGGCGCGCCGGCCGTCACGAAGCGGATCGCGCGGCGCATGTAGAACACGCCGTCGGTCGCGCTCGAAATCGTCGTGATCGCATCCGTCAGCGGATCGACGATGTCGAACAGCGGATCGCCCGCGCGGATCGTCGCGCCGACCGCCGCGCGATGCACGAGTATCCCGCTCACCGGCGCATGGAACTGCTCGCTGCCCGCGAGCGGCGTGGCCGGTGCGGCGAGCGGCGGCAGCGGCGTACGCTCGCCGTGCACCGCGCCACACCACACGAGATAGTCGACGAGCGCATCGGCGTCGCGTTCCGCGTATTCATACGTCACGTCGCGCTGGCCGCGGCATTCGACCGTCACGGCGACGGCGCCGGCCGCCATCGGCGTGCCCTCCGGCAGCAGCGGCCGCAACTGCGACCACAGCAAATGATGCGCATCGTCGAACGCGTGCCCGCCCGAATCCTCGGCGAGCAGCGACACCTCCGCGCCGAGATAACGCGCGAGCGGTTCGACTTCCGGCCACGCGGTGTCGCTCGTGTACACGTGCATCACCGCTTCGAGCGAACAATGCAGGTCGATCACGACATCGGCGTCATGCGACAGCTTCAGCAGCGCGAGCTGCAGCGCATCGAATTCGGTGCGCGGCGCGATATCGTCGAGCGCCGCGCCGACGCATTCGCGCACGATCGCGCGATTGCGCACGCCATCGTCGCCGAGCCGGTCGCGCGCACGCGCAGCGATGTCCGCGAGCGGCAGGAAGCCGCGATTGAAGTTGCGGCCGCTTGCGAGATCGAAGCGGCCGATGAATTGCCCGAGCAGATGATGATTGAGGCCGACCGGGTTCGACACCGGCACGAGCACGATCCCGGCCGCGAGCCGGCCTTCCGCGTCGAGCTGCGCGAGACGCTGCTTCAGCACGAACGCCGCGAGCATCGCGGGCGTCTCGTCCGCGTGCAGCGCGGCCTGCAGGTAGATCTTGCGGCCGGCGTCGGCCGGCCCGAAATGAAAGCTCGTCAGCGTGCGCTGCGTGCCGATCGACGGCGACAGGAGCGGCGTGGTGCGAATCTGCATCGATGGTCTCGAACGGAGGAAAACGGGGGAATCGGGCGGCACGGCGCTCAGTCGCCGTACGGGTTGAAATCGAAGTAGCGCTTCGCGATCCGGTCGTACGTGCCGTCCTTGAGCATCGACGCGATCGCGCCGTCGATCGACGCCTTGAGCGCCGTATCAGACTGCCGCAGGCCGATGCCGACGCCGCGATCGCCCATGTCGAGCGGCGTGCCGACGAACGCGAAACCCTTGCCGCGCGGCTGGCGCAGGAACCCGTAGTCGGCTTCGACCGTGCCGAGCAGCGCCGCGTCGAGGCGGCCGTTGACGAGATCGGCGAACACGTCGTCCTGGCTCTTGTACGGCACCACGCTGACGCCGGCCGGCGCCCAGTGCGCGAGCGCCCACGATTCGAACTGCGTGCCCGACTGCACGCCGACGCGCTTGCCCGCGAGCAACGCCGCCGAGCTGCCGAGCCCGAGTTCGGGCCGTGCGACGAGCCGCGACTTGAAGCGGAACAGCTTCGACGAGAACAGGATCTGCTTCTCGCGCTTTTCGGTGATCGCCATCGACGACAGGATCGCGTCGATCTTGCGCGCCTGCAGCGCGGGGATCATCCCGGAGAATTCGAGCTCGACCCACTGGCAGCGCAATTGCGCGCGGCGGCAGATCTCGTTGCCGAGATCGACGTCGAAGCCCTTCAGGCTGCCGTCGGGCGCCTTCGCGTCCATCGGCGGATAGGTCGGGTCGATGCCGAGGCGTACGGTGCGCGCATCGAGCGCGTGCGCGGCGCCGGCCGCGAACGCCAGGCACAGGGAAACGAGCGGGACGAGGAAGCGTTTCATGGGCAGCGGCAGGCAGAAGGAGCGTGATGGACAACCGGCATCAACCGGACTGCCTGCGATCGTAGTGCGTGCGCGCCGCCGCCGGAATCATCGGCGGCCTTATCATGATCACCATTTCCGATCACCGGCATCGCGCTCGCTCATGGCGTTCACGCTCTCCCAGCTTCGCATCTTCCAGGCGGTCGTCGAACACGGCAGCCTGCGCGCCGCGGCGCGCGCGCTCGATCTCGCGCAAAGCGGCGTCACGCAGCAATTGCAGAGCCTCGAGGCGACGCTCGGCGCGACGCTGTTCACGCGCACCAATCGCGGGATCGTGCCGACGGCCGTCGGCCAGCGGCTGCTCGCGCGCTCCGGTTCGATCCTCGGCGAATGCGAGCAGGTCGAGCACGAGATCCGGCAACTGAGCGGCGCATTCGAAGGCACCGTCACGCTCGGTCTCGTGGCCGAACCGCTGATCGACGCGTTCGCGCCCGTGCTGACCGCGTTCCGCGCGCGCTTCGACAAGGTCGACGTGCACCTGCGCACCGGCACGTCGCGGATGATGATCGGCTGGCTGCGCGAAAGCGCGGTCGATTTCGCGATCGCGCTCGTCGCGAAGCAGACCGACACGACCGATCTCGCGGTCACGCCGCTGCATGCGTCGGCGCCGGTCGTCGTGTGCCGCAACGGGCATCCGGCGATGCACGCGCAATCGCTCGCGGAACTGGCCGGCTACGCGTGGGTGTCCACGCGCTCGCCGAACCTGAGCGCTGACCCGGTCGTCAACCGGCTGCTCGCATACTTCGACGCGCACGGCCAGCCGCCGCCGAAGATCCTGGCGACCGTCGAAGGGATGTTCGAAACGCTGCAACTCGTCACGCAGACCGATTGCGTCGCGCTCGAAACCGAAGCCGTCACGCGGCACGGGCCGTTCGCCGGCGCGCTCGTGAAGGTGCCCGTGCGGGAGCAGGCCGAATCGCAGGAGGTCTGCCTGCTGCAGCGCGCGGCCGTGCCGCTGACGCCGGCCGCGCAGGAGCTGGCGACGATGCTCGCGTCGTACCTGAGGATGGTGCGCGGGCGGTAAGCGCTCGTTGCCGGAGCCCGCCCGCCGCGCCGCGCGTCAGTCCATCGATTCCTGCGCCGTCTCGCGCAGCATCGCGACCGCGATCAGCGACAGCACCACGCACGCGGCCACGTAGCCGGCCGGCGCGAGCTTGCTGCCGGTCGTCTTCACGAGCCAGGTCGCGATCAGCTGCGCGGTGCCGCCGAAGAGCGTCACCGCGAGCGCATACGCGATCGAAATGCCCGTCGCACGCACGTGGCGCGGCAGCGATTCGCACATCAGCGCCATTTCCGACGCCGAGCCGAGCGAATAGAACAGCAGCATCAGCGCGGTCAGCGGCAGGATCATCGACAGCGACGGGTGATGGTTCATCAGCCAGAACGCCGGGAACAGCAGCACGACCAGCACGCCGCGCCCGATGAAGATCGGCAGGCGCCGGCTGCCGAGGCGGTCCGACAGCCAGCCGAACAGCGGGCACGTGACCAGCATCACGCAGCCCGACGCGACGCCGACGAACATCGACAGCTTCATCGGCAGGCCGAGCGTGTGGATCGCATAGGTCGGCATGTAGAAGGTCAGGATGTAGGTCGACACCGTGCCGCCCATCACCGTGAGCATCAGCAGCACCACCGTGCGCGTGTGCTTCGAGAACAGCTCGTGCAACACGCCGCGCTCGATGCCGTGATGGCTGTCGCCGGGCGCATCGTCCGCGAGCCGGCGGCGCAAGTACATGCCGACCGGCGCGATCAGCACGCCGACGAGGAACGGCAGGCGCCAGCCCCAGCTTTCGAGCGCGTCCTTCGTCATCGTGTTCGACAGCAGCGCCGCGAAACCCGAGCCCATCAGCGCGGCGCCGCCTTGCGTCGCGAGCTGCCAGCTTGCGCGGAACGCGCGGTGCGACGTGCCGCCCTGTTCGAGCAGCGTCGTGGTCGCCGCGCCGAATTCGCCGCCCTGCGAGAAGCCCTGCATCAGCCGCGCGAACACGACGAGCAGCGGCGCGGCGATGCCGGCCTGCGCATAGGTCGGCGCGATCGCGATCAGGCCGGTGCCGAGCGCCATCAGCATGATCGTCAGGTTCAGCGCGGCCTTGCGCCCCTTGCGGTCCGCATAGACGCCGAGCACGACGCTGCCGAGCGGCCGCGTGAAGAAGCCGGCGGCGAACGTCGCGACCGACAGCAGCAGCGACGTGGTCGCGTCGCTCGACGGGAAGAACAGCTTGCCGATCAGCACCGCGAAGAAGCCATACACGGTGAAGTCGAAGAATTCCAGCCAGTTGCCGATCACGGCCGCCGCGATCGCGCCGCGCCGCGTGACCGCGGGCGCGCCGGGCGCGGTGGTATCGGCGGCCCCCGTCGACGCGGGGTGCAGCGCGAGATGGTCTTTCTGCATCGTTGTCGTCTCCTCTCAATGCGGCCGGAAGCGCCGGCCGCGCGCCGCCGCGATCACTGCCCCAGATAGCGCTCGACGAGGCGCGTCCAGTACGCCGCGCCGATCGGCAGGTTGCGATCGTTGAAGTCGTATTTCGGGTTGTGCACCATGCAGCCGTCCTCGCCTTCGCCGTTGCCGAGCCGCACGAACGAACCCGGCCGCTGCTGCAGCATGAACGCGAAATCCTCACTGCCCATCAGCAGGTCGGTCTGCTCGACCACGTGCGCGTCGCCGACGAGCTCGCGCGCGACCTGCGCGGCGAAATCCGTTTCGGCATCCGTATTGACGACGACCGGGTAGCCTTCGATGTACTCGACGTTCGCGCTCGCACCGTAGCTCGCGGCCTGCGTTTCGGCCAGCTCGACGATCCGGCGCTTGAGCAGCGCGCGCACGTCGGGGCTGAACGAGCGCACGCTGAGTTCGAGGCGCGCGCCGTTCGGAATCACGTTGTTCGCGGTGCCCGCGTGCATCGAGCCGACCGTGACGACTGCCGGCTGCGCGGGATCGACGTTGCGCGCGACGATCGTCTGCAACGCCATCACGATGCTCGCCGCGACCACGACCGGGTCGACCGTCAGGTGCGGACGCGCCGCGTGGCCGCCGACGCCTTCGATCGTGATGATCGCCTTGTCGCCGGCCGACATGAACGGGCCGCGCCGCGTGAGGAACACGCCGGGCGCCGCGCCCGGATGGTTGTGCATGCCGAACACCGCGTCGCACGGGAAGCGCTCGAACAGGCCATCGTCGATCATCTTCTTCGCGCCGCTGTCGACGCCGTGCTCTTCCGCCGGCTGGAAATACAGGTGCACGGTGCCGGAGAAGTTGCGCGTCTTCGCGAGATGCTGCGCGGCGCCGAGCAGCATCGTCGTGTGGCCGTCGTGGCCGCACGCGTGCATCTTGCCGTGCGTGCCGCTCGCGTACGGCAGGCCGGTCGCCTCGACGATCGGCAGCGCGTCCATGTCCGCGCGGATGCCGATGCTGCGTGTGCCGTCGCCCGCGCGCAGCGTGCCGACCACGCCCGTCTTGCCGACCCCGCGCGTCACCTGCCAGCCCCATTGCTCGAGCTTGTCCGCGACGAGCGCGGCCGTGTCGTGCTCCTCGTACGCCAGTTCGGGATGGTGATGAATGTGGTGGCGGATCTCGCGCAGCCCGCCGGCGGCGGGCATCAGATCCTCGATTTCGGTGAATCGGACGTCGGTGGTCATCAAGCGGCTCCTGCTGATCGTCAGCGTGTCAGCCGCACGCGGAGGGGTGCGTGCGGGAAAGCGAGCCACTATATCGAGCCGATATCGGTTCAATAAGATGCTGAATTTTTCACCGCGATAAGATTTTTTAATCAGGGTTAATACGGGGGCCGCGCGCCGTACCGGTCGGCATGACGGTCGAGCAGACGCCGATCACCCGCCGTTCGGCGCGGCCGCGCCCGGGTAATAGTAGGAAAAGCTCGGCGCCTCGTCGGCCGCGATCGACCCTTGCTGCTCGATCCAGTCCGATAACTCCCGGTGACCGGCCCATTCCTGCATCGACGGGACGCGTATGTCGCTCGTATAGCCGCCAACGCGCGCCTGGTCGTCCGCCACGTACCACGCGACCGGGCGGTTCGCCGCGATCGTGTGGAAGCCCGCATCGACCTGCCCGCCACGCATCAGCGGGTACAACGACTGCAACGCATCGGTGACGCGCTGGATGACCGGCGCCTCCATCTCCCGGCCGTCGCCGCCGTCGAACTGCGCGCCCGGTCCGCACGAATAGAACAGGATCGGCATCTTGCCGTCCCATCCTGCGCCGATGATCAGTGCCGCTTCGTCTTCCGGCGTCAGCACCTCTTCCCGGAAATTGAGGAACCCCTTCGGCCCCGCATGCTGATTGACGATGAAATAACCCGGCGGCGCAGGCAGCAACAACGCCAGGGGCTTGCCCGATGCATCGACGCCGAGCAGGCGCTTCTCCGGATAGTCGCCGAAGTTGATGTACACCGCGAGATCGCCCTCGCGACGCGGATAGCTCGCCAGTTGCGTACGGCCATTGCCGGCCTGCGCGTTGATGGCGTCGATCGGCTTGCCGTTCCGGCTGCGAATCAGCGGCTGGCCCGCGTCGAAGCCGGCAGGGTACGCGACCGGCACGCGGCCGTCGTAGTCGCGGACGAAATCCGCCTGCCAGCCATTCGCGCCGGCGTTGAAGTGCAGCGTCGCGACCGTCTGCCCTCCTTCGTCCACGATCGCAACGGCGGGATTGGTCCCATCAACGTTGCCTTGCGCGCCGGCAAGCACGTAGCGCGTGCCCGCGAGCCGGCCGCCGCTGTTCGCCAGCGCCGCGATGAAGTCGTCCATCAGGCCGCCGTTCTGGCGGACCTCGTCGGGCACGAGCCAGCCGCCCGTCGCCTCGTCGATCCCGATCGGCGGGTGCGTGCCCGCGCGCCCTCGATGCGGATACGAGAAGCGGATCGGTTGCGTGTAGCCGGGATTGACGTCGATCTGAAACGGGTCTCGCGGATACCCCGGCCGGATCGTCGCAATCACCGCCGTCGGCGGCACGTTGCCGTCCTGGCCGATCCCGCGGCTATCGACGATCGCGATGCCGTCAGAGGGTGTGCCGATCATCCTCCGCGCGTCGAACAGCGACGGCGTACTCTCCAGTTTCCCGGCGCCGGTCGCGGCGTCCTGCGACGCAGGAGGCGGCGTGAAACCGCTGTCCGCCGGCTGATAGCGATCCGGTGCGAACACGAAATAGGTCGCGCCGTCGATATCGCCTTGCGAACCCAGCACATGCGATATGACCGTCGCCAGATCGTCGGGATTCTGCTGCGTACTCGCGGGGATCGTATAGCTGCGTTTCGGCGGGATGACGACACCCGGGCTCGCGGTGATCGACGAATCGGCCGGCCGGTCCGGCGATGGCCACTGCGCATCGATCGCGTCGACGCTGCCGGCGCGCGCCATGCCGAAACCGAGGCCCGTCAAACCCGCCGAGCTCGCGAGGTTCAGCCAGCTCCCCGCCGCCACCGGTTTGCCCTCCAGCGCCGCCCACGCCAGTACCGCCGCCTGCTGCGCCATCGCCGTGCCGTTCGTCACCATCGCCGCCCGGCCCAGCAGCTTGAGCATCGGGCTGCCCTGCCACGCCTGCGTGAGCTCCGCGAAAGCTGCCGTACCCTGCATCGTGCCCTCGGTGGCGAGCGCCGGACGCGCCAGCCAGCGTGCCGGCAGCGTGTCGCCGAACGTCCTCGTCAGCCGCGTGCCGGCCAGCGCCGCACGCACCTGCGCATCCGCGAACTGCTGCGCGTCCATGCCGCGCGCCACGCCCGTCACCCGCGCCACGTCGGTATACGCGCCCGATCCTGCCGCCAGCCGGTCGCCGATCGTCGCGGTCCGCGCGAGCGCGCCAAACCCGCTTGCCGCCCCGCCGGACAGGTTCGCCGCCAGGCCCAGCCAGTTCGCCCAGTCGTTCCGGCCTTGCACGGTCGAAAGCGTCTTCACCGCGTTGACCGTGCCGACCGCCGCGTTCAGCGCAAAGTACGCATCGGCTGCGTCCGACAGCACCGCCAGCCACAGCGGCGCGCTTTCGGGCGCAGCGATCATCGTGACGACACCCGCCGCCACCGTCCCCGCAAGTTGCAGGTCGGCCCCCCAGCGCTCCCCCCAGCTCATGTAGGGCTTGTAGTCCGCGAAGTACGCGGCGTCCGTCAGGTCCTGCCCCTGCGCGTTCACCACCCGGTGCGGCTGCACCACCATGTACCCCTTCGCGAAACCCGTGTGCGACTGCCAGTCCCCGAAGCCCTGGCGCGCGGTCGGATCGGCCGGCCCCACGTCGATCAGCCCGCCGCTCGCCGAGATCCCCTCCAGCAGCGAGAAAGTCGTGCCCGGCTCGCCCTTGCCCGGCGCGCGGCTGTGCCACCACTCGCCCGACAGCGCCGCCATCGTCACCGGCGCGAGCGCGCTCGGCGTGCTCACGCCTTCGCCCTGCTTCAGGCTGCTGACGACCTGACCGAGCGTCGTCTTGCGGCCGCTCGCGTCGAACACCGACTCGTTCGGGTCGTACAGCGCGAACGTCCCGTCGGACAACGCCTGTTCCTGCGCGAGCGTCGCCGGCATGTGCGCCACCGTCACACCGTAGGCCGAGCCGGCCGCATTGAGCAACGCGTCATCGCTGCTGAGCGTCTGCATCCCGTCCGGCAATGGCAGCCCGACCAGGCGGCCGCCCGCGCTCACCGCCACGCTCGCGCCCGGCAGGTACGCCGCGTCGCCCGGCAGCGCCGCGTTGCCCGGCGCACTCGCGCTCACCCCGGCGGCCGGCTGGCCCGCGCCCTTGAACCCGGTCTCGCGCGCGATCTCCTTGCCGAGCGGATCCGCCGCGTTGTCGCCCAGCATGTCCTGCGCAAGCTGCATCGGCTGGTGCCGCTTCTTCAGGTTGCCGAAGCCCAGATCCTCGCCCCACGTCACCGAACCGCCTCTGCCGATCACCCGATGCTGCGCGTTGAGCCGCGAGTGATCGCTTTCTCCACCGAAGCTCGGGTCGCTGCGCGTCACCATCGTCTCGAGTGCATGCCTCAGATCGGCCATGTCCTGGTTCTGCGCGCCGCCCGCCGCCCCGTAGATGCGCGAAACCTGCGTCAGGTCGTTCGCGTTCCGCGTCCACGCGACCAGTTGCGCGGGCGAGAAGCCCGGCTTCGCCCCGCCCGTGCCGAACATCTGATGCACGAGCTGCGCGGACAGATCCGCGCTGCCGCTGCCCTGCGTCACGTCCGCGAGCAGCTTGAGCTTGTCCGAATCGCTCGGCCGGGATTTCACCTCGTTCCCGATCGTCGAAAACAGCTGCTGCGTCACCGGATCGCCGGCCACGTCGTCCATCAGTTGTGCGTAGATCACCGTCGGCTGGTACTGCTGCAGCAGCGACGCGGCGGCGTGAAACCGCGCCGTCGCATTCGCGATGGCGCCTTCGTCGGTCGAGCACACCCACGGCAGCGCAGCCGCGCCGGTGATGCTCGCCAGCGCCGTCTTCCCGAGGTTCCCGACGAACGCGTCGTCCATCACCTGCCGGTAGAGCCCGGGATCGGCCTGCTGCAGTCCTGACGTCTCGGCGGTAAGCGCTTGCGCGGCGGCCACATTGCCGGCGGACGGATCCGCGCCCGGCGGCGTCGCCGACTGCCCGGCAGACCGCACCCGGCCGATGATCTGCAGCGCATCGAGTCCGTCCTCCCATTGCCGGAGCCCGGTGTCGAGCGCGTCGTATGCCGGCGAACCCTGTCCCGCCGCCTGCGCGGCCTGGATCTGCGGTGCGAGCGCCGTCAACTCGAGCTGGGTCCGCGCCTTCGTCATCGTGTCGCCGTACACCGGGTCCGATTGCCAGCTGCTGTCGCCCGGTGCGCGCCCTGCCGCCGCGTCGAGCGCCGCGGACATTGCCGCGTGATACTGCGTGAGCGCAGCGCGCGCCGCGTTCTGCGCGCCACCGTCGTTCGGGTTCGCAGCGGCCCTGGCCTGCGCGCCCTGCCACGTGTCGTACGCACTCCGTACCTGTGCGATCAGTCCGGGCTTGCCGTTCGCGCCGTCGAGCGCCGCCCGATCCGGCTTGAAATCCTGCGCCCAGCCCGGCACCGCCGGCTTGCCGCCGGACGCCGGTGTGCCGTCGACCGTCCGGTCGATCAGCGCGGGGTCGAGCACGTTCCCGCCCAGCGTCCGGTCCATCGCCTCGAGCTGCTGCGCAGCCAGCCGGATCGGGTCCTGGCTCGAATCGCCGTAGTACGCCTGCATGATGTCCGGCTGCCCGGCGCGGACCGTCAATGCCGCCTGCGCCAGTGCCGGCTCCGACGCCGATGTACCGCCGAGCCACGCGCGCGTGAGCACGATGGCCTCGGGCATCGTCATGCCCTCGCTCAACAGCCGGCGCAGGTAATCCGCCGCGTGGCCGCCGTCCGACGCCGACGGAATCTGCTCGAGCGTGAGGGACGTGCTGCCGTCGGCCAGCGTGCCGCGCTGCAGCGCACCGGTGGCAGCCGCCAGCGTGTTTGCATCGAACAACTGATCGCCCGCGAGTTCGCCCGACACCTGGGCGATCAGGTCCTGCGGCACGCTCGCGTTGCTGCCGGCGTTCGCCTGGCCGTCGGCCCGCGCCTGCTCGACGATCGCGGCCTGCGCCCACGTCGTGTCGCCGATCGCCGCATTCGCGAGGTTGCCGTTCCGGTCCTTGACGGCCTTCGCCGCGTCGAGTGCCTGCTGCAGCGTCTGCGCGTTCACCGGCCCGCTGCCCAGTTGCGCGTCGAGCGCCGTTTGCGCCCGCGCGAGAGCGCTGGCGTCGGCCGGCAACACCGACGGCGCGGCCGGTGCGGGCGACGGCTTGAGCCCCGTGTACTGTTCGAGCGTTTTCGCGAGCTCGCTGGTCGGCGCCTCGTCGATGAACGCCTGGTAGACCGCGGTCGAATGAGCGTGCTGCGGGCCGTGCGGCGACACGAGCGGCTGGAACGGGCTGTCCAGCGCCTCCGTGCCGCCTTCGTCGAGCTGCGTCTGCTGCTTCTGCAACTGCGTGCGCAGTGCATCCACCACCGGCGCGGCGGCCGCGCTCCGCGGCCCGCCGGCAGCATCGACGATGCGCGCGAGCGGCGCATAGTACGCATCGTCGCCCCGCGATGCATCGACGGGCTCACCGACGTCGGGCCCTTGCCCGATCAGCCCCTCGATCTTGCCCTGCATCTGCGTGAACAGCGCCTGCGCCAGTTCGGGCGACGTCCGGGCAAGCGAATCGAGCAGGTTCGCGATGTCCTTCAGGTTGTCCGGCACGCCGACTGCCTGCAGGTCGTGCTGCGTGGTGCCGGACGCGAGCGTGTCATGGAGCAGCGCCGGAAACAGCACCGTGTTCCGGTAGCCCGACAGCGCGGCGCCCTCGGCGGTCAGCGTCGCCTGCGCATCACCGCCTTGCGCGCCGGTAATCTCGCCGAACGCCGCGTTCTCCAGCACCGCCGTACGCGGATCGCCCATCACCTGCCGATACAGCGCGCTCGACGGCGGCACGCCCTCGAGCTGCTGCGTGAGCGCCTGTGCGGCCTTCAGGTTCGCCGCATCGCCCGAGCCGGGTCCGACACGCGAAGGCGCCGCTTCCATCGTATTCAGGATCTCGCTCGCATCGAGCGCGGTGGACAGGTCGCCCGCGCCCGGCCCGTGCATGCCGGCCGCCGTGTTCGCCGCGATCACCGCCCGCTCGGCCTGCCAGCGCCGATCGCTTTGCGCGGCATCGGTGGTCCAGTCCGTCGTGCCGCCCGCGCTCGTCGACGGCCGGCCAGCCGCGT
Source organism: Burkholderia stabilis (assembly GCF_001742165.1). Classification (NCBI taxonomy): domain Bacteria; kingdom Pseudomonadati; phylum Pseudomonadota; class Betaproteobacteria; order Burkholderiales; family Burkholderiaceae; genus Burkholderia; species Burkholderia stabilis. Next base: position 2,039,263 of record NZ_CP016443.1, read on the forward strand.
CGTCAAGCTCGGTGCCCAGCGCCATGTGATACGCCCGCCAGTCGGCGGCGATCTGCTGCGCGTCCGCATGCGTAGCCGTATCGTGCTGCAACGACACCCATGCGGCGTCCGCGCGCTGCGCGTCCGCCGGCAGGGCCGGCGACGGCGTCAATGTCGTTTTCAGCGCGGCAAGCGCGGCGCGATTGTTCTCGTCGTCGAACAGATGCAGGCCCGCGAGTTGCTGTGCGGCATCGCCCAGCACGTCGCCGCGGCTCGCATCGTCGCCCGCGGCGAGCCGGTCGCCCTGGACGGTGAGCGCCGCCTCGTCGAGTACCGTCTCGTTCGCGCTCAGGCCGCCGAACTGCACGCGTGCCGCGTTGACCGCTTCCTGCCACGTGAGGCCATCGTTCAACCCCGCCTGGATCGCACCGCGCGCATCGGCGAGGCTCACGGCCGGCGTGGTGGCGGACGGCGCCGCCGGCACGGTCGGCAACGCACCGTCCGACAGCGAGCCGGCCGCGGCGTCGAGCGTGCGCTGATCGAACTGGTGCGTGAGGCCGACCTCGCTTTCCGCTTCCTTGATCGGGTCGACGCCGGCATCCCGCAACCGATGATGGACCGCGTCGTACTGCGCCTGGAGCAGGATCGCCGCACGAGCGAGCCCATCCGCCGAGCTCGCCGGATCTTTCTCCCGGAGCTTCCTGAGCGCCGCCGACAGCGACGCGCCGTCGGCGGGCGGGTTGTCGCCGAGCTGCGCCTGCAAGCCCGTTGTCGCCGCCGATACATCCGCAGCGGTCGGAGACGGAGGCGGGGGCAATGAAGACGGCTCGTAGTGCGCCGACGCGGCGCGGCCATCCGGTCCGATCAACATGGCGTCCCCTTCTCGATGAAATCGTTTTCCGGCGGCGTCCATGCTAGGGGAAGCCATTTCGAGCGTCCACGGGCCAGCTTCGTAGTCTGGAGTGGTCGCTCGGTAGGGCCGCAACGCGGCGCGCGGCGACGCACGACCCGCGCGTCCGGCCATGCGCGGCGCGGCCTCGGGCGATCGCAGCGCGGATCGCGCGCGGCTGTCGGGACCGTGCGGGCCGGCCGGCGTTTCCTTTCTTCGATCAGTAAGCGCTTACGCCAATCCCGTGATGCACTGCACACGGACGCATACGCGATCCATCAAAACCGGGCACTATTAGCGTTTTGCCGTACCGGCGCCCGCAGACCGGCGCCAGAAGCCCTCGACGTTCGTTTCACGTTCACCGTTTCAAACCGCGAACCACTCATGACGAATCAGCCTACCCAGACCGGAGCCGATCGGCCCGTCGACATGATCATCTTCGGCGGCGGCGGCGACCTGGCCGCCCGCAAGCTGTTGCCCGCGCTGTACATGGCGCACCTGCACTGCAACCTTCCGCCCGAAACGCGCATCATCGCCGTCGGCCGCCGCGACTGGGGCATCGACGGCTATCGCAAGTTCATGGACGAGCAGTCGCGCCCGTTCATCGACGAGAAAGCGTTCGACGCCGAAGCGTGGAGCCGTTTCCTCGACCTGTTCAAGTACGTGCTGATCGACGTGAACGCGCCGGACGACTACCTGCGGCTCGCCGAAGCGGCGCGCGGCGACGCGATCCGCGTGTTCTACCTGTCGACGTCGCCGGAGCTGTTCACGACGATCTGCGACAACCTGTCGGCCGCGCGCCTCGTCGACGCGCGCTCGCGCGTCGTCCTCGAAAAACCGCTGGGCCACGATCTCGCGTCCGCGAAGGCGATCAACGATGCGGTCGGCAAGCACTTCGAGGAATCGCAGATCTATCGGATCGACCACTATCTCGGCAAGGAAACCGTGCAGAACCTGATGGTGCTGCGCTTCGGCAACCCGATCTTCGGGCCGCTGTGGCAGGCGCCGAGCATCCGCAGCGTGCAGATCACGGTGGCGGAGACGGTCGGCGTCGGCAGCCGCGCGGGCTTCTACGACCATACCGGCGCGCTGCGCGACATGGTGCAGAACCACCTGCTGCAACTGCTGTGCATCGTCGCGATGGAGCCGCCCGTGTCGCTCGACCCGGACGCGGTGCGCGACGAGAAGCTGAAGGTGCTGCGCTCGCTGCGGCCGATGACGCTGTCGGACGTCGCGCGCGACACGGTGCGCGGCCAGTACACGGCCGGCGCGGTCGACGGCCAGCCGGTCAAGGGCTACCTGGAAGAAGACAACGTGCCGGCGGACAGCCGCGCGGAAACCTTCGTCGCGCTGCGCGCGCACATCAACAACTGGCGCTGGGCGAACGTGCCGTTCTTCCTGCGCACGGGCAAGCGGCTGCAGCGCCGCCAGTCGGAAATCGTGATCGAGTTCGCGGACATGCCGTTCTCGATCATCCCGACCGGCCCGCGCCATTACAGCAACCGCCTCGTGATCCAGCTCCAGCCGGAAGAGTCGATCCAGCTGCAGATGCTCGCGAAGGAGCCGGGCAGCGGGATGAAGATGGTGCCGGTGAGCCTGAACCTCGACCTGCAGCAGGCGATTCCGGAACGGCGCGCGGAAGCATACGAACGGCTGCTGATCGACGTGATCCGCGGCCGCCTCACGCACTTCATGCGCCGCGACGAGCTCGAGGCCGCATGGTCGTGGGCAGAGCCGATCCTCGACGGCTGGAAGCAGCTCGGCGATCGTCCGCGCCTTTATACGGCCGGCACGTTCGGGCCCGCGGCTTCGTCGGCGCTGCTCGCGCGCGACGGCATGGCGTGGTCCGAAGAGGCGTAACCGAAGCATGACGGCGTGCCGCCGCGCGGCACGCCGGGTCACCCACGGGGCGCGCCCGCCCCGCTTTCCCCGCTGCCGCTACTGCGGCGCCATCCACACGGCCTTGCGCCGCGCCGGTGTATCGGTGCCGCTGCTGCCGCCGCCCAGCGCCTCGATCAGGTAGTCGACGAACGACGCGATCCGCGACGAAATCGCGGTATTCCGGTAGTACACCGCATGAATCGGCTGCTGCACGTCCAGCGTCTGTCGCGCGAATAGCTGCGTGAGCCGGCCGCTTTCGCGATCCTGCGCGGTCATGAAATCCGACAGGCACGCGATGCCCGCCCCTTCCAGCGCGAGTTGCCTGACCGTTTCGCCGTTCGACGACCAGATGTCCGGCTCGATCCGATACGGCTCGCCGTCCGGGCCGAGCACCGGCCACACGTTCAGCGATTCGGGCTGCGTGAAGCCGATCAGCGTGTGCTTGCCGAGATCCTCGACCTTGCGCGGCTGGCCGTGCGCATCGAGATAGGCCGGGCTCGCCAGCATCCGCAGGCTGCTGGTCCCGATCTTCCGGCTGTGCAGCGTCGAATCCTTCAGGCGGCCGATCCGGATCGCGACGTCGGTGCGCCGCTCCAGCAGGTCGATGATCCCTTCGTTGCTGTTCAGCTCCAGCTCGACCTTCGGGAAGCGTTCGCGATAGCCGCGCACGAGCGGCACGATCACGTGCAGCATGAACGGCGTCGCGGCATCGACGCGCAGGCGCCCCGACGGCATTTCGCGCCGCGCGAGCATCTGCTCTTCCGCGCTCTCGACCGACTCGATGATCGCGCGCGCATCCTGCAGGAACGCGCGCCCTTCCTCGGTCAGTTCGAGCCGGCGCGTGGTCCGGCGCAGCAGCGTGGTCTTCAGCTTCTCCTCGAGCCGCGCGAGCGTGCGGCTCGCGGCCGATACGGTGAGGTCGAGCTGCTGGGCCGCAGCGGTGATCGAGCCGGTGTCGACCACGGCGGCAAAGGCCTGGAGTTCGTCGAGCGTGATCTTCATTGTTGAATTGAAATCAAAACAATTTGGTTTATAGACCAGTTTTTCTGCAAAAGTAAAGACGTCAGACTGCGATCCTCCTTACCGGAACCAGGATCCCGTCATGCCACTCGCCCTGCTTGCGCTGACCATCAGCGCCTTTGCCATCGGCACCACCGAATTCGTGATCGTCGGGCTGATTCCGACGATCGGCGCCGACCTCGGCGTCAGCCTGCCGTCGGCCGGCCTGCTCGTCAGCCTGTACGCGCTGAGCGTCGCCATCGGCGCGCCGCTGCTCACCGCGCTCACCGGCCGCGTGCCGCGCAAGACGCTGCTCGCCGCGCTGATGGCGCTGTTCACCGTCGGCAACCTCGTCGCATGGCAGGCGCCGGGCTACGAATCGCTGATCGTCGCGCGCATCCTCACCGGGCTCGCGCACGGCGTGTTCTTCTCGGTCGGCTCGATCATCGCGACCACGCTCGTGCCGAAGGAGAAGGCTGCCAGCGCGATCGCGACGATGTTCAGCGGGATGACCGTCGCGTTCGTCGCCGGCATTCCGCTCGGCACCTTCATCGGCCAGCACTTCGGCTGGCGCGCGACGTTCCTGATCGTCGCGTTGTTCGGTCTCATCGCGTTCCTCGGCGCGGTCGCGTTCGTGCCGCGCGGGTTGCCGCAGACCCCGCCGGCGCCGCTCGCCCGCCAGCTCCGCGTGCTCGCGCAACCGCGCCTGCTGCTCGTCTATGCGATGACGGCCGTCGGTTACGGCGGCTCGCTGATCGCGTTCACGTACATGGCGCCGCTGCTCGAACAGATCGCCGGCTTCACGCCGTCGCAGGTCAGCCTCGTGCTCGTCGGCTACGGCGTGTCGGTCGCGTTCGGCAACGTGTGGGGCGGCAAGCTCGCGGACGCGGTCGGCCCCGTGAAGGCGCTCAAGCGGATCTTCCTGCTGCTCGCGATCGTGCTGCTCGCGCTGACCTTCACGATCCACGTCAAATGGCTCGCGGTGCTGACGATGCTCGCGTGGGGCGCGGTCGCGTTCGGCAACGTGCCGGGGCTGCAGGTGTACGTCGTCAAGCAGGCGCGCCACTTCGCGCCGGATGCCGCCGACGTCGCATCGGGTTTCAACATCGCCGCGTTCAATCTCGGCGTCGCCGGCGGCTCGTCGCTCGGCGGCCTGATCGTCGCGAACGTCGGCCTCGGCCACACGCCGTGGATCGCCGCTGCCGTCACGCTCGGCGCATTCGCGCTCACCGCGCTGAGCGGCCGTCTCGACCGTCGCCACGGGCTGCCGGAACGCACGGCCGAACCCGTCGAACTCGCACATTGAACGTCACTTTCTTGCAGGAGCTAGTCAGCATGAACCCATCGACCCAACGTCCGCCGTTCGCGGGCAAGACGTTCGAAGTCCGTTACGACGGCCTCACCGCGCTCAACGCGTACGACGAGGACGGCCTGCGCATGCGCTACGAAATCACCGAAGGCGCGTACGCCGGCGCCAAGGGTGAAGTCGCGTACGCATGGCAGCACGTCGCCGGCGACACCTACGCGATCTCGTGGCAGGAAGCCGATCGCGCGACGGTCGTGCACATCGACGATTTCGCCGCCGGCACGTCGCGCGCGTTCTTCACCGCTTCGTCGCTCGATTTTTATCGCCTCGAAGGCAGCCTGCGCACGGTCTGAACGGAGCATGACCATGTCCACTTCACTCGACACACTCGCAAATGGCGGCTTCAGCGTCGGCATCGAACTGCCGCTCGACAACGACTGGTCGCCGGCCGGCGACGCGAAGCGCCAGCATCACGGCCGCCGCCCCGGCGTGCCCGACCTGGAAATCCACGCGGAACTCGCGCAACTGGCCGACACGCTCGGCTTCCGCGCGCTCTGGGTGCGCGACGTGCCGGTGTACGACCCGGCGTTCGGCGACGCCGCGCAGGTGTTCGAAACGTTCTCGTATCTCGGCTACCTCGCCGGCATCACGCGCGACATCCTGCTCGGCACGGCGGCCGTCGTGCTGCCGCTGCGCGAGCCGCTGCTGACGCTGAAATCGGCCGCGACGATCCAGGAACTGAGCGGCGGCCGCCTGTTGCTCGGCGTCGCGAGCGGCGACCGGCCCGTCGAATATCCGCTGTTCGGCCGTGACTTCGCTTCGCGCGGCGCGAATTTCCGCGACCAGATCGCGCTGCTGCGCGACGGCGCGCGCGCTCACCTGCCGCCCGGCCTCGACGTGTTGCCCGCCGCCCGCTCGCCGGTGCCGCTGCTCGTCGCGGGGCTCGCGCAACAAACACCCGCATGGATCGGCGAACACATGGACGGCTGCCTCGCGTATCCGGGCACGCCGGCCGATCACGCGCAGCGCGCCGCGAACTGGCGCGCGGTGGCCGGCGACAAGCCGTACGTGAGCTTCATCCACCTCGATCTCGCGGAAGATCCGCACGAACCGCTGCAGCGGCACCGCTTCGGCGCGCGCGCGGGACGCATCGCGCTGACCGAGGAACTCGCGGCGATGCGCGACGCGGGCGTGCGGCACATCGGCCTGCATTTCCGGCGCAACCGCCGCCCGCTCGACGAGACGATGGCCGAGATCGCTTCGGACGTGCTGCCGGCATTCCATGCGAATGCCGATGCGCAAACGCGCGCCGCGTAAGGCCGGCAGCGGCCGGCGGCCAGCCCGATTCGCATTCGATATTTGATTTCAAATCAAATATTTTTGACCTCTAAAGGCGTTTATTTCATCAGTCTCAAGCGCCAGAATGACTCGCAACCCGCAACCGTTCCACCTCTCCCAGGAGCACACGATGAGCAAGATTCCCGCATTCGGCCTCGGCACCTTCCGCCTGCAAGGCCAGGTCGTCATCGACTCGGTCCGCAACGGCCTCGAAGTCGGCTACCGCGCGATCGACACCGCGCAGATCTACGGCAACGAAGCCGAAGTCGGCGAAGCGATCGCCGCATCGGGCGTGCGCCGCGACGACCTGTTCCTGACCACCAAGATCTGGGTCGACCACTACGCGCCGGAAAAACTCGCGCCGAGCCTCGAAGAGAGCCTGCGCAAGCTGCGCACCGACCAGGTCGACCTGACGCTGATCCACTGGCCGGCGCCGGGCAACGGCGTGTCGATCGACGCATTCATGACCGCGCTCGCCGAGGCAAAGACAAAGGGCCTCACACGCCAGATCGGCATCTCGAACTTCAACATCGCACTGACGAAGGAAGCGATCGCGGCCGTCGGCAAGGACGCGATCGCGACGAATCAGATCGAACTGAGCCCGTACCTGCAGAACCGCAAGCTCGTCGAGTTCCTGCAGAGCGAAGGCATCCACGTGACGTCGTACATGACGCTCGCGTACGGCAAGGTGCTCGGCGACCCGGTGATCGGCGCAATCGCGCAACGCCGCAACGCGACGCCCGCGCAGGTCGCACTCGCCTGGGCGCTGCAGCTCGGCTACTCGGTGATTCCGTCGTCGACGAAGCGCGAAAACCTCGCGAGCAACCTGCTCGCGCAGACGCTGCGCCTGACCGACGAAGAGATGGCGCAGATCGCCGCGCTCGAACGCAACGGCCGCGAAGTCGACCCGGCCGGCCTCGCGCCGAAGTGGGACTGACGCGCCGCCCGCGATTCGACATTTGACCCGCCCGCGGCCAGCCGGCCGCGGCACCGACAGGACATCATCATGACCCAGGACCCGCTTTTCCAACCGCTGCGATTCGGCGCGCTGACGCTGCCGAACCGCATCGTGATGCCGCCGATGACGCGTTCGCGCGCGAGCCAGCCCGGCGACGAAGCCAACGAACTGATGGCCGCGTATTACGCGCAGCGCGCGAGCGCGGGCCTGATCGTCAGCGAAGGCACGTACATCGCGCCGCTCGGCAAGGGCTATGCGTGGACGCCCGGCATTCACACGCCCGCGCAAGTCGCCGGCTGGCGCAAGGTGACGGACGCCGTGCATGCCGCGCACGGCCGCATCTTCGCGCAGCTGTGGCACGTCGGTCGCTTGAGCCACACGAGCCTGCTCGGCGGCCGGCAGCCTGTATCGTCGTCGCCGATCCAGGCGAAGGGCGTGAACGTGTTCGTCGCCGGCGAGGACGGCAGCACGCCGGGCTTCGTGCAGGCTTCCGAGCCGCGCGCGCTGACGATCGACGAAATCCGCGAGATCGTCGGCCAGTACCGCGCCGCCGCGCGCCACGCGATCGAAGCCGGCTTCGACGGCGTCGAGCTGCACGGCGCAAACGGATACCTCGTGAACCAGTTCATCGACTCGAACGCGAACACGCGCACCGACGCCTACGGCGGCTCGCTGGAAAACCGGTTGCGCTTCCTGCGCGAAGTCGCGCAGGCGCTGATCGAAGGCACCGGCGACGCATCGCGCGTCGGCATTCGCCTCGCGCCGCTGACCACGCTGAACGGCTGCGTCGACGCCGATCCGGAAACGACCTACCTCGCCGCCGCGAAGCTGCTCGGCGAACTCGGCGTCGGCTACCTGCATATCGCGGAAGCCGACTGGGACGACGCGCCGCTGATGCCGGTCGCATTCAAGCAGCAACTGCGCGCCGCGTATCAGGGCGTGCTGATCTATGCCGGCGCGTACACCGCCGAACGCGCGCGCGAAGCGATCGCCGCCGGCTGGGCCGACCTCGTCGCATTCGGCCGCCCGTTCGTCGCGAACCCCGACCTGCCCGAGCGCCTGCGCACCGGCGCCACGCTCACGCCGCACGATCGCAACACGCTGTTCGGCGGCGACGCGCGGGGGCTGACCGACTATCCGACGCTCGCGCAAGCCGCGGCCTGAACGAACGCCGGGAATCGACAACGCAGGGGGCTGCCGGGTAACGGCAACCACGCGGCCCGCTGCACTTGCCCGGCATCCGCCCCCTGCAATCGCGGCGGCTATCGCCGCGATTGCCATTTCCGAATGGCGGCCTGCAGGATCGGCATCTAGCGTTTACGGGATAGACTCCGCACGACCATCGATCGTCTCCCGACCTGCAAGGACACCCCGCCATGCCAAGCCGCTCCCCGAAACGCGACATGCTGCTGGCCATCGCGGCCGGTCTTTCATTCGCAATCAGCATCGTGCCGGCCCATGCCGACGATGCCGCCAGCCTTTCACCGCCCGGGCCCGCGACGCCGGTGCTGTCCACGACCGCGACCGGCGTGCAGATCTATGCATGCGAATACGACGCCGAACATCGGCTCATGTGGTCGTTCCAGCGCCCCGAGGCGATGCTGTTCGACGCCAGCGGTGCGCTCGTGGTCCGGCACGGCGCGGGGCCGTCGTGGGAAACGCTCGACGGCAGCCGCATCACCGGCAAGAAGCTCGCGGAAGCGCCCAGCGCGCACCCGGGGAGCATTCCGCAACTGTTGCTCGCCGCGACGCCGGCCGCCACCGGCACGCTCGCCGGCGTGCGCTTCGTGCAGCGGCTCGATACCGCAGGCGGCAACCCGCCGGAAGCCGCATGTTCGACCGAGCATGCGATCGGTCGCTTTCCGTATTTCGCGCGATACGTGTTCCTGAAGTAACGGGCGGTGGCGTCGCAAAGCGCGGACGCCGCCGTCAGGTGACTCCAACCCCGCTCATTTGATCAGTGATCCTGTCTTTACCGATCGGATGCCCGGCACCGTCATCCCCGTCGTTCCGGCTACGACATCGTGCGCACGTATCAGCGCGTGCGCATCGACAGCTCGACGTCGCCGCCGAACGGCACCGACAGATAGCCGTTTTCCGGCGCGCGCACGTAGGCGAGATACTCGGGGCTGTATTCCGCGTTGTCGGCAACGATGAACGCGCCGGGCCTCAGGCGGCGCTCGACCAGCGCAAGCACCTCGGGATACAGCGCCTTCGCGCCGTCGAGCAGCACCAGATCGACCGTTTCGGGCAGATCGGCCGCCAGCGTGCGCAACGCGTCGCCTTCGCGGATCTCGACGAGATCGATCAGCCCGCCGGCCGCCAGGTTCTCGCGCGCCCTTGCCGCCTTCGACGGCTCGAACTCGGTCGTGATGAGCCGTCCGCCGCCGTTGTCGCGCAGCGCGGCCGCGAGATGCAGCGTCGAAATGCCGAACGACGTGCCGAATTCGACGATCGTCCGCACGCCGCTGCCGCGCGCGAGCATATACAGCAGCACGCCCGTCTCGCGCGATACGGCAAGCGGATCGTCCTTCAGCCGCGCGTAGAAATCGGCGTACTCGGTCTTGCTGCCCATCAACCGCACATGCTCTTCGCGCGACAGGGCGGCGAAATCCGGGTTCGTCGCGGACGACAAGGCGTCGGCTTCGTCGAACAGCCGCGTCAGCAGGGGGCCAAGCGGGTCGAGCGTCAGGGTGGTCATGCGAATCTCCGGTATCGGGTTGAGTGCGTCTAGGCACCCGATTAGAATATGACGAACTATTCAGGTTTTACTATTCGCATTGGCGAACCGCCCATGACCGACCCTCGAAACACCCGGATCGCCACGCGCAAGCTGCCTCAACAGGCCCGCTCGACCCGCCTCGTCGAGGACGTGCTGCAGGCGGCTATTCAGGTTTTGGCCAGCGAAGGCGCGCAGCGCTTCACGATGGCGCGGGTCGCCGAGCGGGCTGGCGTGAGCGTCGGCTCGCTGTATCAGTACTTCCCGAACAAGGCGGCCGTGCTGTTCCGGCTCCAGCACGACGAATGGCGGCAAACGACCGAGATGCTGTGCGGGATACTGCAAGACACGCGGAAAACGCCGCCCGAGCGGCTGCGCACCGCCGTCCATGCATTCATCCGTTCGGAATGCGACGAGGCGAGCATGCGCATCGCACTCGACGACGCCGCGCCGCTCTATCGCGACGTGCCCGAGGCGCAGGAAGTGAAGGCCGAGGGCAATCGGGTCTTCCGCGTGTTCATGCGCGAAGCGCTGCCCGACGTGTCCGACACCGTCCATGCGCTCGCCTGTGAACTGGTCATGACGACGCTCAAAGTAGGCGGCAAGGCGTTCTCCGAAACCGCGCGCACGCCGGCCGAAATCGACGCCTACTCGGCCGCGATGGCCGACATGTTCTGCGCGTATCTCGAACAGCTCGCGCGGAGTTGACGCACTGAGCCACGCAAGAAGCGCATGCTCACGGTAGCCCTATCGTCCGGATGCAGGTTGCGCGCCACCGCGAATCGCGTCAGGCGCGCTCTTTTCCACCGGCCTTCCCGGCCCCAACGAAAGTTATTTGTAATATTCGATGCATCTCCCGCTTCAATCCCGCCCGCCGACCCCGCATTCAAATAGTCGCCTTAACGGATTCGAACTAGGCGTATACACGTGTTCCGTGACGACGGAGCCCCGTCGCACGCCGATATAAGCGCTGCGACATGCGCTGCATGCTCCTCCCCCAATGGGACGTGATGAGCGGTTCGCCTAACCTTCGCTACGGCAAAGCACACGTGACGGGGTCGACCACACAACGCGTCGTACCACGCGGCTCGCTCGCGATCGCATCGATTCGCGCACGACGACACGAATCACGCGGCATGCGTCCCCACGACGTTGCCAATAATCCCAACTAGATACGAGACACCCTGACGACGGTTCGCTACGGGCCGTTTCAGCATGCTGATAAAGGAGCAAGCTCATGAGTGATACCCCGGTGCAGCCGACGGTCGGCGTCGGCGCGGAAGAAACTGACTTTGGCACCAAGGGAGTCATCGACCGGTACTTCGGCATTTCGTCGCGCGGCAGCACGCAGCGCCGCGAAATCATCGCAGGCGTGACCACCTTCCTCGCGATGGTCTATTCCGTGTTCGTCGTCCCCGGCATGTTCGGCAAGGCCGGCTTCGACACGAGCGCCGTGTTCGTCGCCGTCTGCCTCACCACCGCCTTCGGCTCGCTGTTGATGGGCCTGTGGGCCAAGCTGCCGATCGCGATCGGCTGCGCGATCTCGCTGACCGCGTTCACCGCGTTCGGCCTCGTGCTCGGCAAGGGGCTGCATCCGACGGTCGCGCTCGGCGCCGTGTTCCTGATGGGCCTCGTGTTCACGGGCATCTCGGTCACCGGCGTGCGTTCGTGGATCCTGCGCAACCTGCCCGCGGGCGTCGCGCACGGCACCGGGATCGGCATCGGCCTGTTCCTGCTGCTGATCGCGTCGAACGACGTCGGCCTCGTGATCAAGAACCCGGGCGCCGGCCTGCCGGTCTCGCTCGGCCAGATCACCGCGTTCCCGGTCATCATGTCGGTCGTCGGCCTCGCCGCGATCTTCGGCCTGGAAAAGCGTCGCGTGCCGGGCGGCATCCTGCTCGTCGTGATCGCGATCTCGGTGTTCGGCCTCGTGTTCGATCCGGCCGTGAAGTACCACGGCATCTTCGCGCTGCCGTCGCTGAGCGCACCGGGCCATGCGTCGCTGATCGGCGCGATGGACATCAAGGGCGCGCTGTCGATGGCCGTGCTGCCGAGCGTGCTGGCGCTGGTGATGACCGCCGTGTTCGACGCGACCGGCACGATCCGCGCAGTCGCGGGCCAGGCCGGCCAACTCGACGAAAACGGCCGCATCATCAACGGCGGCCGTGCGCTGACCGCCGATTCGCTCAGCTCGATCTTCTCGGGCTTCCTCGGCGGCGCACCGGCAGCGGCCTACATCGAATCGAGCGTCGGCGTGGCCGCCGGCGCGAAGACGGGCCTCGCGGCAGCGGTGGTCGGCCTGCTGTTCCTGGTCGTGATGTTCTTCTCGCCGCTCGCGGGCCTCGTGCCGTCGTACGCCACGGCCCCCGCGCTGATGTACGTCGGCCTGCTGATGCTCGGCAGCGTGAGCAAGCTGCACATGGACGACATGGTCGACGCGATGTCGGGCCTCGTGTGCGCGGTGTTCATCGTGCTGACCGCGAACATCGTGACGGGCATCATGCTCGGCTTCTCGACGCTCGTGATCGGCCGCATCGCCAGCGGCGAGTTCCGCAAGCTCAACGTCGGCACCGTGCTCATCGCGGCCGTGCTCGTCACGTTCTATCTCGGCGGCTGGGCCATCTGACCGCGAACATGCGCGACGTCGCCGGCAGAAGGACGGCGCGCATCGGGACGACAACGTCTCCTCCACCATCATCATCGTTGATGGTCTCCAAGCCTGGGAACGCAAGTTTCCAGGCTTTTTTTGTTGGTGCGCGACGATCGGCGCAGCCACCGGATTTCGGCGCGACACGAAACCGCGCCCGATGCTACGATCGCGTTTTTGCCTTCAGGAGCCGCCATGAACGCGCTCGGCATCGTCTCCGAATCGAGCACCCGGACCTCGGCGCGCAAGCCGCCGTTCCTCCCGTCGTTCGGCTTCCACGAAGTGCACGAATCGCAGCCGATCGGCGCGCCGCCGGCCCGCATCATCGACGCGGTCGCGTCGCTCGACATGCGCGCCGATCCGGTCATCGACGCGCTGATGACGGTGCGCGAAATCCCGGCGACGATCGTCGGCACGCTGCGCAACGGCCTCGCGCGAAACGAGCGCGAGCGCTTCGGCCTCCACGCATTCACGCTGCTGCACCGCGACGACAGGTCGCTGTCGCTCGGCCTCGTCGGGCGCTTCTGGCGCCCCACGCCCGACGTGCGCGCGATCGCCGACGCAACGGCCTTCATGCGTCACGACGACCCGCGCGACGCGAAGCTGGTGCTCCGGTTCGAAGTCGTCGGGCTCGCCTCCGGCGCGCACGTGCTGCGCACCGAAACCTTCATCCACTGCCCGACCGCACGCACGCGCTGCCTGTTCACGCCGTACTGGCTCGCGATCCGGCTGGGAAGCGGCTGGATCCGGCGCCGCACGCTGGCGGCCGTCGAAATGACGCTTGCATAGGCCCGCGCATCGGAACGGCTTGACCACGACCCGGCCGACGACGATCGCCGTCGCGGCCACGACAGCGCCGCCCGCCTGTGCGAGCCATCGCGCGTGTCGTCGGCACGTCGCCGCAGCGGTATCGTGATGCATTCCGCGCGCAGTCCGGCGCATGACGTTCGCCGCGCATCGGCGTCCGGTGCGTCGAACCCGCCACGTCTGCCCGTGCGCGCGCAATCATCAGGATCGCTACCAAAATCCGCCGCCTTGCGCCACCCGCCAACGCCGCACTTTCGCGGCAACCGGACCCGACCGATGACCCGCATCCGCAACCCCCTGAACATGGCGCAGCTCCAGGCGTTCGTCTCCGCCGCGCATCACAAGAGCTTGCGCGCCGCCGCGCGCGAACTCGGCGTCACGCAGCCCGCGATCACGCACACGATCCGCGAACTCGAAACGGCGCTCAATGCGGAGCTGCTCGCGCGCAGCGTGCGCGGCGTCGAGCTGACCGCCTGCGGTCATGCGCTGCTGCCGCGCGCCGAGCAGTTGCTCGGCGACATCCGCCGCACGGTCGAGGCCGTCGAGCAGGTGAAAGGCGAGATGTCGGGGCGCGTCGCGGTCGGCACGATGCCGTCGATCGCGCTGACGGCGCTGCCGCACGCGGTCACGGCATTTCGCCAGTCGATGCCGAACGTGAGCCTGCATCTCGAGGAAGTGACGGTGCCCGACGCGCTCGCGCAGTTGCGCAACGGCACGCTCGACATCGCTGCGATGCACCATGTGCCCGCGCTCGACCGCGATTTCACGCAATCGCCGCTGCTGTCGACCGAGTTCACCGTCGTGATGCGCGAAGGCCACCCGCTCGCGCATGCGCGCCGTTTAGAGGAACTGCTCGACGCCGAGTGGATCGTCACCGTCGGCGCCGAGCAGTTTCCGCACAGCGTGATGGTCGGGATGTTCGAGGCGCGCGGGCTGCCGCTGCCGAAGCGCCTGCTGCGTTCGCCGATGTCGTTCGCGGTGACGCTCGGGCTCGTCGCGCGCTCGGACGTGATCGGCTGCTTCACGCGCCCGCTCGCCGCGATGGTCGCGCCGCTCGGCATCCGCACGGCCGAACTCGACGAAAGCATGCCGCGCTTCGACCTGTCGATCATCGCGCGGCGCGACCTGCTGCCCACGCCCGCCGTGTCGCAGTTCGTCACGTGCCTGCAGCGCGCGGTCAACGAAACGCTCGGCTGAATCGTTCCTGTGTGTGAAACGGCGGCGCTCCCCGGCGCGCCGCCGCCGGGCCCGGTATCGGGGCTTGTCCTAGGCGCCCTGCCGGTATTTTGTCTTGATAATCTTGCGCACGTCGCGCGCCCGCATCGGGTGGGCGAAACGGACAGTCCGACGCGAAGCCGCGCCGGGCCGAAGGCTTACGGCGCGGCACAACCGCGCACCCATCGAACAAAACGAGGAGTCACCGAGTGAAAAAGATTCTTGCGGCTGTGACCGTTGCCCTGCTCGCCGTATCGGCAGGCGGCGCCTACGCGAAAGACTGGTCGACCGTGCGGTTCGGCGTCGACGCAAGCTACCCGCCTTTCGAATCGAAAGGCGCTGACGGCAAGGTCGTCGGTTTCGACGTCGATCTCGGCAATGAAATCTGCCGCCGCATGAACGCGAAGTGCGTGTGGATCGAAAACGACTTCGACGGGATGATCCCGGCACTGAAGGCCCGCAAGTTCGACGGCGTGCTGTCGTCGATGTCGATGACGCCGGCGCGTCAGGAACAGATCGCGTTCTCGGCGAAGCTGTTCAACACGCCGACGCGCCTCGTGACGAAGAAGGGCGCGGGCCTGATGCCGACGGCCGAATCGCTGAAGGGCAAGTCGGTCGGCGTCGAACAGGGCACGATCCAGGAAACCTACGCGAAAACGTACTGGGCCTCGAAGGGCGTGAACGTCGTGCCTTACCAGAACCAGGACCAGGTCTACGCCGACCTGATCTCGGGCCGTCTGGACGGCGCGCTGCAGGACGCGGTGCAAGCCGAGATCGGCTTCCTGAAGACGCCGCGCGGCGCGAGCTTCGATTTCGCCGGCAAGGATCTCGACGATCCGAAGACGCTCGGCGAAGGCGCCGGCATCGGCCTGCGCAAGGAAGACACCGACCTGAAGGCGAAGATCGACGGCGCGATCGCCGGCATGCGCAAGGACGGCACGTACGCGAAGATCGCGAAGAAGTACTTCGATTTCGACGTCTACGGCAAGTAAGCGCACGATACGCATCCGTGCAAACGGGCTCCGCAAGGAGCCCGTTTTTTTTGCGCGCGGCGCAGCGGCGGGGTTATTTTTTCCTTGCCAACCTGATGATTCTCAAGGGAAAACCGGGTGATCCGGTGCGGGTTTGGTGGCGGCTGGTCAGGCAACGTACAATCGATCTTCCACGCACACCGGATCATTCGCGGCTGCGCCGCACTCCCCTCATCATGCAAACGCAGACCCATCCGCTGATTTCCCCCGCCATCGGCACCGAACGCCAGATCACGAGCTTCCACTACGGCCCGCGCGGCGGCAAGAAGGTCTACATCCAGTCGTCGCTGCACGCGGACGAACTGCCCGGCATGCTGGTCGCCACGCTGCTGCGCCGCAAGATCGCCGCGCTCGAAACCGCGGGCAAGCTGCGCGGCGAAGTCGTCATCGTGCCCGTGCCGAACCCGATCGGCCTGTCGCAACACGTGTTCGGCGATCACCTCGGCCGCTTCGAGCTCGGCTCGATGCAGAACTTCAACCGCAATTTCTACGATCTCGCGGCGCTCGTGCTGCCGCGTATCGAAGGCCACCTGACGAACGACGCGCAACGCAACCTCGTCGCCGTGCGCGCCGCGATGCGCGAAGCGCTCGACGAGCAGAAACCGCGCACCGAGCTCGATTCGCAGCGCCTCGCGCTGCAGAAGCTGTCGTTCGACGCCGACATCGTGCTCGACCTGCACTGCGACAGCGACGCGGTGATGCACCTCTACACGAATCCCGATCTGTGGCCGGACGTCGAGCCGCTGTCGCGCTATCTCGACGCGCAGGCGTCGCTGCTCGCGCTGAATTCGGTCGGCAACCCGTTCGACGAGATCCACAGCTTCTGCTGGTCGGATCTGCGCAACCGCTTCGGCGATCGCTTCCCGATCCCGAACGGCGCGATTTCCGTCACGGTGGAACTGCGCAGCGAGCGCGACGTGTCGTACGAGTTGGCCGAAAAGGACGCACAGGCGATCGTCGAATACCTGACCGAGCGCGGCGTCGTCGACGGCACGCCTGCGCCGCTGCCGCCGCTCGCGCATCCTGCCACGCCGCTCGCAGGCACCGATCCGCTCGTCGCGCCGGTGTCGGGCGTGATCGTGTTCCGCACGCCGGTCGGCGCGATGATCGAAGCCGGCCAGGAAGTGGCCGACATCGTCGATCCATTGACCGATCGCGTCGTCACGCTGAAGAGCAGCGTGTCGGGCGTGCTGTACGCGCGCCAGATCGTGCGCTTCGCGACCGCCGGCATGGAAGTCGCGCGGATTGCCGGCGCCACCGCGATCCGCACGGGTTCGCTGCTGTCGGCCTGAGCGATCGGCCCCGCGCGCCGCACAACGGCGCGCATCGGCGAAACACCGACGAAGCACCAACGAAATCGCCCGCTTGCGCGGGCGATTTTTTTATCCAGGGTGCCCGGCGATCCGGGCGGCAGCACGTTCGAGCGTTCAGAACGCCGGCACGATCGCGCCGCTGAACTTCTGGTCGATGAACTTGCGCACGTCTTCCGATTCATAGGCCGCGACGAGTTTCTTCACCCACGGCTTGTCCTTGTCCTGCGCGCGCACCGCGATCAGGTTCGCGTAAGGCCCGCGCAGATCCTCGATCGCGATCGCATCCTTCACCGGCGTGAGCCCCGCCTTCACCGCGTAATCGGTGTTGATCGATGCGGCATCGACGTCCGGCAGCGCGCGCGGCAACTGCGCGGAGTCGAGTTCGACGATCTTGATCTTCTTCGGATTCTCGGCGACGTCGAGCGGCGTCGCGTTCACGCCGTTCGTGCCAACGCCCGGCTTCAGCTTGATCACCCCGTATTTCTGCAGCAGCAGCAGCGCGCGGTTGCCGTTCGACGGATCGTTCTGAATTCCGACCTTCGCGCCCACCGGCAAGTCCTTCAGCGACTTGATCTTCTTCGAATAGAAGCCCATCGGCGCCGTATAGGTGAGCCCGACGTTCACGATCTTGTAGCCGCGCTGCTTGATCTGGCTGTCGAGGAACGGCTGGTGCTGGAAGCCGTTCGCGTCGAGATCGCCGGAGTCGAGCGCCGCGTTCGGCTGCACGTAATCGTTGAATTCGATGACCTTGATCGCGAGGCCTTCGCGGGCGGCCACCTTCGTCACTTCGGTCCAGATCTGCGCGTCGGGGCCGCTCATCGTGCCGATCTTCAGCGTCTGCGGGTCGGCGTGCGCGCCGGGCGCCGCGAATGCGAGGGCCGCGGCGAGTGCGCCGAGGCCGGTCAGGAGCGAACGTCGCATGGTGTCCTCTTGTCCCGTGTCGTTTGTTGGAGCACGGATCGTCGCATGGGGCCCGAACACCGCCAACCAAGCTTATTTCATGTGCATATTCCCGCTTCGGGTCGAACGACAGCCGAATTCGGTATAACTCCCGATAGCGCAACCGGGCAGAATTTAGGGCCTGCTTGCTTATGGAACGTACATGCGAAAACCCGAAATCGCTCGCAGGGCAAGAAGTGAGGAGCGCCGTTTGGCCAAGCCAAACAAGCGACGAGCGACGCCGCCATGCGGGCGATTTCGGGCTTTCCCGTGAAATGTTTTTTTTAAATTTGGGGTTGCCACGAGAACGGCCGCTCGCCGCGTTGCGCTCCTTGCGAATACGCCAGTATTCGCGGCGTCGCGCGCCTCGCGAGCGGCCGTTCTCGTGGCAACGCATGCACGTTCCATAAGCAAGCAGGCCCTAATGTCGCATCGACGCCACACATTCTTCATATGACAGTCGCTGTCATATTCATTACGTGGCCCCTCGATAAAGTTGCCGCCGGTCCGTGAAAGCGCCCATAGAGAGCGCCGGAACCGCAACTGGACACGCCATTTATTCGCTCGGAGAATCCTTTGAACAAGAAACTGTTGACCATCGCCGCCCTGGCAGCAACGGCCGGCACGGCACACGCACAAAGCAGCGTGACCCTGTACGGCGTCATCGATGCCGGTATCAGCTACGTGAACCACAGCAAGACCGCCAACGGCGGCACGGGCAAGCTGTTCAAGTACGACGACGGCGTTGCCCAGGGCAGCCGTTGGGGCCTGCGCGGCACCGAAGACCTCGGTGGCGGCCTGAAGGCGATCTTCGTGCTCGAAAACGGCTTCAACAGCGGTAACGGCACGATCGGCCAGGGTGGTGCGATCTTCGGTCGCCAGGCCTACGTCGGCCTGAGCCAGTCGCAGTACGGCACGGTCACGTTCGGCCGCCAGTACTCGTTCTCGACCGACATCCTCGGCTCGAACTACTCGACGGGCGGCAACACGGTCGCGGGTAACTACGCGTACCACGTCAACGACATCGACCAGCTCACGTCGAGCCGCATCAACAACGCAGTGAAGTTCCAGAGCGCGAACTACTCGGGCTTCACGTTCGGTGCGTTGTACGGCTTCTCGAACTCGACGGACTTCGCAGGCGCAGCCGCAACGACGTCGGGCACGACGACGACGGCAGGCTCGTCGCGCGCATACAGCTTCGGCCTGAACTACGCGAACGGCCCGATCTCGGTCGGCGCGGCGTACACGGACATCCGCTTCCCGAGCCAGTCGACGCCGGCATTCTCGACGTCGATCGCGAACCTGAGCACGGGCAACGTCCGCGACCTGCGCACCTACGGCGTCGGCGGCCGCTACGTCTGGGGCCCGGCAACGGCATGGCTGCTGTGGACGCGTACGCAGTTCTCGACGGTGTCGGGCGCGGGCGGCACGTTCTACAACGCATACGAAGCAGGTGCGAAGTACGCGTTCACGCCGGCTCTGTCGGGCGGCCTCGGCTACACGTACACGAACGCGACGCAGAGCG
Organism: Burkholderia stabilis; assembly: GCF_001742165.1. Classification (NCBI taxonomy): domain Bacteria; kingdom Pseudomonadati; phylum Pseudomonadota; class Betaproteobacteria; order Burkholderiales; family Burkholderiaceae; genus Burkholderia; species Burkholderia stabilis. The sequence continues at coordinate 2,058,809 of NZ_CP016443.1, forward strand.
GCAACTCGTGGCACTGGAACCAGGTCAACGGTATCGCCGACTACGCACTCAGCAAGCGTACGGACGTGTACGGCCTGGTCGTGTACCAGCAGGCATCGGGCAAGGGCGTGCAAGCGCAGATCGGCTCGAGCACGAGCTACTTCAATACGTCGGGCACGGGTTCGAAGAACCAGATCGCCGCGCGTATCGGTATCCGTCACAAGTTCTAAAGCATTCGCTTAACTCGCGGATCACGACGGCAAGAGGCGCCCCGCTCCACGCGGGGCGCTTTTTTATGTGCTTTTAAGTTTCGCTTAATTCTGGGCTGAGAGGATGCTCTCACCCCCCCTGTTGGCCGCCTGAGCATCGGCGGCTTTTTTTTTAAATGACGACGGCGCCGCCATCGATTGCCACAAGAGAGGATCGGAGGCCATGATGATCGAAGATACCGTTTTCAGCCATCTGCACGCGATTCTGACGTGCCAACATTCGTTGCCGGTCCAGAGCTGCCGCGTCTCGGTTGAAATGCAGCGCCCCTGGGGCCGCCCGTATCGTCTCGTCGAATGGACGATGCATCTCGACGCGCCCGCGCGGCGCCAGATCGTGCCGGCCGAATCGACCGACGAAGAGATCGCCGAGGTCGTCGCATCGCACGTGCCGGGCCGGCTTTACGGCGACGGCCGGCTGCAGTTCTGAACACCCTCCCTGTCCATCCGATTCCCCCGTTTCGGCCGCGCCGCACGCGTCGTGCGGCAGTCGGTCTCGTTTGACGCAACAACGAAACCTGCTACGCTGCGCGTTTTCGTCCACGCAACACACGATGGAAAACGCATTCAACGAACGCGGCGTCATGATCACGCGCAACGGCCTGTCGGCCGCCGGGCAGGTATTCGCACTGCGTGACATCCGCCAGGTCGACGTCGTCAAGATTCCGAAGAACCGCCTCGTTCCGTCGCTGATCTCGCTGATCGGCGTGGCCGCCGCCATCGCAGGCGGCATCGGCGCATCGAGCGCCGCGCTCGTCGTCGGCGTGATGCTCGTCGTCGTCGGTTATCTCGCGTGGGCCACGCAGGACATCACGTATCGCCTGATGGTCGAGATGCCCGACGGCAAGCGCGAAGCGCTGTCGAGCGTCGATGCCGAATTCGTCGAGCGCGTCGCGCAGGTCGTGCGCGATGCACAGGCCGCGACGGCTGCCGGCTGATTTTTGCCCGCCGCGCTTCGAAGCGCGGTGCGTTTCGACTCGCGCGGCACACCGCCGCGATCGCGGCTTCCCTGTCGCCTCACGTTCTCCGCATCATCGCGCGTACCGCGCCTGCGCTGCGTACGCCGACCGCCTAGTATGGAAAGAGCGGCCCGCCGCCGCATCGTCCGAGGAGGTCGGCATGAACGTTCAATTGCTGTCCGGCATGCTTCGCGCGCAGGAACTGCTGCTCGTGTCGATGATCCGCGCGCTTCCCCTTGACGAACGACGTGCGCTCGTCGATCTCTACACCGAACAGATCGCGTTCGCCGAACAGGCGGGCCTCGAAGGCCACGGCGATCGCGCGACGCACGATGCGTTCATCTCGCATGCGCGCAACCTGCTGATCCGTATCGAAGCGATGGCTTAGCGCCGGTTTCTCCCGAATTTCCCTGCGCGGCGCGCGCCGGCGGCGCAGGTAAGCGCTCACTCGCACGCGGCGCTTTCCTTCTTGTATTGATAATAATTCTCATTTACACTGGTAAAGTTGTCAGTTGCCTTTCAATTCGCCGTTTGCCGCATTTCGCGTGCGAACGGGCCAGCCAGGTGAACGCGTCACCCAGCCAGCCTTCGGGCTTGTCATCATCACTGGGAGACCACCTGTGCATTGCTATTCGTTGGCGCGGCGGCCGATCTGCGCCGCGCTGTTCGGCGCGTTCGGCCTGTCCGCCGCCCCGGCTTACGCCGATTCATCGCCGCAAGGCGCCGCCACGCCGCCTGCCGTCCTCCTCGCCGCGTCCACGCGCGGCGACGCGCTGCTCGACCCCGTCACCGTCACGGCGACCCGCACGGCCACCGCCGCGAGCCGCACGGCGGCGTCCGTGTCGGTGATCACCGCCGAGGATCTCGAGAAACAGCAGGCGACGAACATCAAGGACGCGCTGCGCTACGAACCGGGCATCACGGTGCGCCGCACCGCGTACCGGCCCGGCAACGCCGCGCTCGGCGGCGGCCGCGACGGCGATTCGAGCATCAACATCCGCGGCCTCGAAGGCAATCGCGTGCTGCTGATGGAAGACGGCATCCGCCTGCCGAACGCATTTTCGTTCGGCCCGCTCGAAGCGGGCCGCGGCGACTACGCCGACCTCGACACGCTCAAGCGCATCGAAATCCTGCGCGGGCCGGCCTCGGCGCTCTACGGCAGCGACGGCCTGACCGGCGCGGTGAACTTCATCACGAAGGACCCGCGCGACCTGCTGTCGATCTACAACAAGCCTTACTACTTCTCGTTCCGGCCGAGCTACGACTCGGCCGACCGCAGCATCGGCGCGACCGTGTCGGCCGCAGGCGGCAACGATCGCGTGCAGGGGATGATCATCGCCGACGGCCGGCGCGGCCACGAGGTCGACACGCGCGGCGGCAACAACACCGCGAGCACGCTGCGCACGACGTCGAACCCGCAGGACGTCTATTCGGAATCGCTGCTCGGCAAGCTCGTGCTGACGCCCACCGCGCGCGACACGATCAAGTTCACCGCCGAAACGGTGCAGCGCCGCGTGAGCACCGACGTGCTGTCCGCGATCAACCCGCCGACCACGCTCGGCCTCACGACGAACGACCGGCTCGAGCGCAACCGCTTCAGCATCGACTACGACTTCCGCGACGACGCATTCCGCTGGTTCCAGACCGCGCACGTGCAGTTCTACTACCAGGATGCGAAGCAGGATCAATACGCGTTCGAGACACGCGGCGCGCCGCTAAAATCGCGCTCGCGCGACAACCAGTACAAGGAGCGCACGTTCGGCGGCTCCGCCTTCGCCGAAAGCGGCTTCTCGACCGGCCCGCTCGCGCACAAACTGCTCTATGGCGTCGACGGCAGCCTGTCGCGCGTGACGAACAGGCGCGACGGCACGGTGCCGGGCGTCGGCGAAGCGTTCCCGAACAAGGCGTTCCCCGACACCGACTACACGCTGTTCGGCGCGTTCGTGCAAGACCAGATCGGCTACGGCCGTCTGCTCGTCACACCGGGCCTGCGCTTCGACACGTACCGGCTGAGCCCGACGGAAAACGATCCGCTGTTCACCGGCAAGGCCGTGTCGACGAGCGCGAACGAACTGTCGCCGCGCGTCGCGGTGCTCTACGAGATCACGCCCGCAGTCATCCCGTACGTGCAGTACGCGCACGGCTTCCGCGCGCCGACGCCCGACCAGGTGAACAGCAGCTTCTCGAACCCCGTGTACGGCTACACGTCGATCGGCAACCCGAACCTGAAGCCGGAGACGAGCGACACGTTCGAAGCGGGCCTGCGCGGCAAGGCCGGCACGGGCTACGGCGTCGTGCGCTACAGCGCGGCCGCGTTCACGGGCCGCTACCGCAACTTCATTTCGCGCACGACGATCGCCGGTGCCGGCCGGCCGGCCGACCCGTTCGTATTCCAGTACGTGAACTTCGCCGACGCGCGCATCCACGGCCTCGAAGGCCGCGCCGAATGGGTGATGCCGAACGGCATCACGCTGAAGACGGCGATGGCGTTCACGAAGGGCTCGACCCAGAACGACGGCGCGGCCAGCCAGCCGCTGAACACGGTCAACCCGTTCTCGGCCGTGTTCGGCGTGCGCTACGAGCCGAGCGAGCGCTGGTTCGTGCAGACCGACCTGCTGTTCCAGGCTGCCAAGCGCGACAAGGACGTCGACAAGTCCGACTGTTCGAACAAGGCATGCTTCACGCCGCCGTCGTCGTTCGTCGTCGACCTGCGCGGCGGCTACCGCTTCAACAAGCACGTGAGCGCGACGATCGGCATCCGCAACCTGTTCGACCGCAAGTACTGGAACTGGTCGGACGTGCGCGGCATCGCGTCCGATTCGCAGGTGCTCGATGCCTATACCTCGCCCGGACGCACGGTCGCCGTCAGCATGAAGGTGGATTTCTGATGCGCGCCGCCCGCGTTTCCTACCCAACCGTTACACGAAGGAGTCCGACATGATGCAATCCGCCCTTCCCGGTCAACCGGCCACGCCGGCCCGCGCGGCCGCCGCGCTGCGCGACGCGTTCATCAAGCTCAAGCGCGAGCGCCAGCTGCGCAACCGCGACGTCGCTCAGGCGCTCGGCGTCAGCGAAGGCGAAGCGCTCGCCGCGTTCGTCGGCGAGCACGTCGTGCGGCTCGACGCGCGCTTCCCGGCGATGTTCGAGGAAATGCCGCGCCTCGGCCGCGTGATGGCGCTCACGCGCAACGACACGGCGGTCCACGAAAAGGACGGCGAATATGCGCAGATGAGCCACGACGGCCCCGTCGGCCTCGCGCTCGGCGAGATCGACCTGCGCATCTTCTATCGCCACTGGGTGTCGGCATTCGCGGTGCACGACGAGACCGCGCACGGCCCGCTGAAAAGCCTGCAGTTCTTCGACGCGCAGGGCCACGCGATCCACAAGGTCTACCTGCGCGCGCACAGCGATCACGCCGCGTACGACGCGTTCGTCGAGCGCTGGCGCGCGCCGTCGCAGGAACCGGGCCTCGACGTCGCGGCCGCCGCGCCGAAGACGCCCGAGCGCGCCGATACCGAGATCGACGTCGCGGGCTTTCGCGCCGCGTGGGACGCGATGACCGACACGCACCAGTTCTTCGGCATCACGCAGCGCTTCGGCGTGAGCCGCATGCAGGCGCTGCGCCTCGCCGATCCGCAATACGCGTATCCGGTCGAAACCGCGCATGCGCTGCGCCACGTGCTCCAGCAGGCCGCGCAAAGCGGCCAGCCGATCATGGTGTTCGTCGGCAATGCGGGGATGATCCAGATCCATACGGGCCCCGTCGCGAACGTGCGCGAAGTCGGCGCATGGATCAACGTGCTCGACCCTGATTTCAACCTGCACGTGCGCGAAGACCTGATCGCCGCCGCGTGGGTCGTGAAGAAACCGACGAGCGACGGCATCGTCACGTCGCTCGAACTGTTCGACCGGCAGGGCGACCATGTCGCGCTGCTGTTCGGCGAGCGCAAGCCCGGCAAAGTCGAACGCGACGACTGGCGTGCGCTCGTCGCGACGCTGCCGCCCGCAGCACGCGGAGACGCACGGTGAGCGCGCGATCGTTCGATCCGCGGCGCCGCGCGATGCTGGCGGCGGCGGCCGGCGCGCTCGCGGGCGCGCTGCCGGGCCGCGTGCTCGCGCAGGCCGCGCCGAAGCGCGTGGTCGTGATCGGCGGCGCGCTCGCGGAAACCGCGTTCGCGCTCGGCGGCGCCGACACGCGCAGCTACCGGCTCGTCGGCGCCGACACGACCTGCACGTATCCCGATGCCGCGAAGCGGCTGCCGAAAGTCGGCTATCAGCGTGCGCTGTCGGCCGAGGGGCTGCTGTCGCTGCGGCCCGATCTCGTGCTCGCGTCGGCGGAAGCCGGCCCGCCCGCCGCGATCGCGCAGGTGAAAAGCGCCGGCGTCGCGGTGACGACGTTCGACGAACGCCACGACGTCGAATCGGTGCGCGCGAAGATCACGGGCGTCGCGCAGGCGCTCGACGTGCGCGACGCGGGCGCGGCCTTGCTGCAACGCTTCGACCGCGACTGGCAGGCCGCGCGCAACGCGGTCGCCGCGCGCGCGCCCGGCGGCGCACAGCCGCCGCGCGTGCTGTTCGTGCTGAACCATACCGGCAACCAGGCGCTCGTCGCCGGCCAGCGCACGGCCGCCGACGCGATGATCCGCTACGCGGGCGCGCGCAATGCGATGCAGGGCTTCGATCACTACAAGCCGCTGACGACCGAAGCGCTCGCCGCCGCCGCACCCGACGTCGTGCTGATCTCCGACGAAGGGCTCGCGGCCGTCGGCGGGCGCGCCGCGCTGCTCGCCACGCCCGGCTTCGGCGCGACGCCGGCCGGCCGCGCGCAACGCGTCGTGTCGCTCGATGCGCTGTTCCTGCTCGGCTTCGGCCCGCGCCTGCCGCTCGCCGTCACGACCCTGCACCGACGCCTGTCGGATGCGCTCGCCTGATTCCGGATTGCCTCGATGCCCGCTCATGCTTCGCCTTTCACCGCGTCGTCGCACGCATCGCGCACCGGCGCGGCGCGCGTCGGCACGTCGCGCCGCTTCGCGCCTTTCGCGCTGGCCGCGCTCGCGTTCCTCGTGTGCGCGATGTCCGTCGTCGCGCTGTGCGTCGGCGCGTATCGCATTCCGCTCGCGCAAGCCTGGGCCGCGTTGAGCGGCGATGCGGCCGCGCAGCAGGCGCGCGCGGTGCTGTTCGACATCCGCGCGCCGCGCGTCGTGCTCGCGCTGCTGGTCGGCGGCGGCTTCGGCGCGGCCGGCGCCGCGATGCAGGCGCTGTTCCGCAATCCGCTCGCCGATCCGGGGCTCGTCGGCGTGTCGAGCGGCGCGGCACTCGGCGCGACGACGATGATCGTGCTCGGCCCTGCACTGTTCGCCGCGCACGTGAGCGCGGCCGCGCTGCCCGTCGCCGCGTTCGCGGGCGCGCTCGCGGTCGCGGCGCTCGTCTACCGGCTCGCCGCGTCGCGCGGCCGGCTCGCGCTGCCGCTGCTGCTGCTCGCCGGGATCGCGATCAACGCGCTGGTGGGCGCGGCAATCGGCCTGCTCACGTTCGTCGCCGACGATGCGCAGTTGCGCTCGCTGACCTTCTGGAGCCTCGGCAGCCTCGGCGGCGCGCAATGGCCCGCGCTGGCGGCCGTCGCGCCGTGCGTCCTGATCGGCTGCGTGCTGCTCACACGTGAACGCGATGCGCTGAACGCATTGCAGCTCGGCGAAACCGAAGCGCTGCATCTCGGCGTGCCTGTTCAGCGGCTGAAGCGGCGCGTGCTCGTCGCGGTCGCGCTGACGGTCGGCGCGCTCGTATCCTGCGCCGGCATCATCGGCTTCATCGGACTCGTCGCGCCGCATTGCGTGCGCCTCGCCTGCGGCCCCGATCAGCGGGTCGTGCTGCCCGGCGCCGCGTTGCTCGGCGCGCTGCTGACGCTGGCCGCCGATCTCGCCGCGCGCACGATCGCCGCGCCGGCCGAAATTCCGCTTGGCGTGCTGACCGCGCTGCTCGGCGCACCGTTCTTTCTTGCGCTGCTGTGGAAAAGCCGCGGCGCGCTTGGCGGGTAACCCTTCCCTCACGACGACCATGCTGACCGCCCACCATCTCGACGTCGCCCGCCGACACAACGCCATCCTCCGCGACCTGTCGCTGTCGATCGAGCCCGGCCGCGTGACCGCGCTGCTCGGCCGCAACGGCGCAGGCAAGAGCACGCTGCTGAAGACCTTCGCCGGCGAACTGACCGGCAGCGTCGCGCCGAGCGGCGTGCGCGTGAGCGGCGACGTGACGCTGAACGGCGAACCGCTCGCGCGCATCGACGCGCCGCGCCTCGCGTGTCTGCGCGCGGTGCTGCCTCAGGCCGCGCAACCGGCCTTCCCGTTCAGCGTCGACGAAATCGTGCTGCTCGGCCGCTATCCGCATGCGCGGCGCAGCGGCGCGACGTCGCACCGCGATCGCGATATCGCATGGCGCGCGCTCGAACGCGCGGGCGCCGATGCGTTCGTCGGCCGCGACGTCACGACGCTGTCGGGTGGCGAACTCGCACGCGTGCAGTTCGCGCGCGTGCTCGCGCAGCTGTGGCCGGACGACGAAGCAACGGAGCGCGGCCCGCGCTACCTGCTGCTCGACGAGCCGACCGCAGCGCTCGATCTCGCGCATCAGCACCGGCTGCTCGACACCGTGCGCGCAGTCGCGCGCGAATGGCAGCTCGGCGTGCTCGCGATCGTCCACGATCCGAACCTCGCCGCGCGGCACGCGGACTCGATCGCGATGCTCGCCGACGGCACGATCGTCGCGCACGGCACGCCGCGCGACGTGATGACGCCCGCGCATATCGCGCGGTGCTATGGATTTTCCGTGAAGATGGTGGAAACCGGCGACGGTACGCCACCGGTCATGGTGCCCGCGTAGCGCGGGCGCACGCCGTGCGGCCAATGCCCGGCCGTGTCGGCATTCGAAACGTTCCCGCAGCATCATTCGCGCTTCGCGCATCCCCTTCGAGGAGACCCACATGCCGCTTCCGATGACCCGCATCATCCTGTACGTCCAGGACGTCGCATTGCTGAAGGCGTTCTATCAACGCCATTTCGACCTGCCCGTCGTCGAGGAAATCGACGGTGAATGGGCCGTGCTCGATGCGGGCGCGGTCGAGCTGGCGCTGCATCTGGCCGGCCCGGCGTTCCGTCACGCGGCTGCTCCCGCGAACCCGAATGCAAACGCGACCGCAAGCAACGTGAAACTCGTCTTCCGCATCGACACCGATATCGAAAGCCATCGCGACCGTCTCGCCCGCGACGGCGTCACGGTGCGCGACATCAAGCGCTACGATGGATTCCCGTACCAGATGGTCGACGGCATTGATCCGGAAGGGAATGTCTTTCAGGTGATGCAGCCGGACTGAACGCCGGCGCGCGGCCGCGCGTCAATGTTCGACGTCGGCCGCGCCGAAGGTCCGCATCTTCCAGCCCAACTGCACGGCCAGCATCCGCATCGAGAAACCGGCCGCGAGCGCCACCACCGTCGCGAAGCCCGCATCGATGCCGAGATGCTGCATCCCGACGTACAACGTGCCCGTGAAGAACGCGACGCTCGCGTACAGTTCCTCGCGCAGGATCAGCGGCATCTCGTTGCACAGCAGGTCGCGCAGCATCCCGCCGCACACGCCGGTGATCGCACCGGCCAGCACGACGATGATCGGCGCCGAGCCCGTCGACGCGCCGATGTCGCAGCCGATGATCGTGAACGCGGCGAGGCCGATCGCATCGACGGTGACGAACAGCGTCTTCATGCGCGCGACGTGCCGGGCGGCCCATGACGCGACGGTCGCCGCGACGAGCGTGATCACCAGGTATTCGGGATGCGCGATCCAGCCGAGCGGATAGTGGCCGAGCAGCACGTCGCGCACGGTGCCGCCGCCGAGCGCCGTCACCGCGCCGACGAGCGCGAGCCCGAAACGGTCCATCCCGCGCCGCATCCCCATCAGCGCCCCCGACATCGCTTCCGCGACGATCGCAATCAGATAAAGCGTATGCATGGCGCGTGTCAGTCGTCGGTTCGGAACAGGTCGAGCACGCGTTCGCGCTCGGCCGCGTCGACGGCCGCGGGCATCGGCTCGTCGGGTTTGCCGCTGCCGGCCGGCGTATTGGCTGCGTCCGGCGCCGCCGTGCCGCCGCATGCGAAGCGGCTGCGGATGTACGACGGCACATCGGCCGTGCACGTGCCGCGCGTGTATTCGGCATACACGAAATCGCCGTCGACGAGCGCGACGTCCTGCGGCGGCGTCGCATCGACCGGCGTGCGCCCGTCGACAGCCGTCTTCATGTAGTCGAGCCAGACCGGCAGCGCCAGCGTCGCGCCGGTCGCGCGCCCCATCGGGCGCGGCGTGTCGTAGCCGAGCCACGCGACCGCGACGACGCCCGACGAGTAGCCGGCGAACCAGACATCCTTCGACCCGTTCGACGTGCCCGTCTTGCCGGCCGCGTCGTCGCGGCGCAGCGCGAGCGCGCCGCGTGCGGTGCCGGCCTTCACGACGTCACGCAGCATGCTGTCCATCATGAACGCGTTGCGCGCCGACACGACGCGCGCGCCTTCCGGCGTCGTCGCCTCGTACATCGCGCCGCCGTGACGCTGCTTCACCGACAGGATCAGGCGCGGCTCCATCCGCGTCCCGCCGTTCGCGAACACGCTGTACGCGCTCGCGAGCTCGAGCGGCGTCACCGCGCCCGCGCCGAGCGCGAGCGGCAGCGATGCCGGATTGCGCTGCGCGTCGAAGCCGAAATGCACCGCGTGCTGCTGCACGTAGCGCGCATCGGTGGCCTGCATCAGGCTGACCGCGACCAGGTTCTTCGAGCGCACGAGCCCGCGCCGCACCGGAATGAACCCTTCGTAGCGATTGCCGAAATTGCGCGGACGCCACGGCCGCGCGCCGGTTTCCGCGTGCGTGAGCGTGCGCTGCGTATCGTCGACGAGCACGCCCGGGAAATAGCCCTTCTCCAGCGCGGCCGAATAGACGAACGGCTTGAAGCTCGACCCCGGCTGGCGGTACGCCTGCAGCGCATGATCGAACACGTTGCGATTGAAATCAGCGCCGCCGACGAGCGCGAGCATGTCGCCGGTCGCCGCATCGAGCGACACGAGCGCGCCTTCGAGCCCGTTGCGCGTTTCGCGCTTCGCGGGCGGCTGCCGGCGCAGCGTGCGCTGGAGCGCGGCTTCGGCCGCGCGCTGGTCGCGCATCGAGATCGTCGTCGTCACGTCGAGGCCGAGCGTATAGGCGTCGTCGTGAAAGCGCTCGACCATCATGCGGCGCGCGCGCTCGGCAACGTACGGCGCGGCGACGATCCCGGGCGGCGGCGTGGTCGCCAGCGCGATCGGCGCGTCGACGGCCGCATGGTACGTCGCGTCGTCGAGCTGGCCGAGCGCATGCATGCGCCCGAGCACGTAGTTGCGCCGCGCGGTCGCGCGCGCCGGGTTGACGACCGGGTTGAACGCGGACGGCGCCTTCGGCAGCCCCGCGAGCACGGCCGCTTCGCCCGCGTTCAGCGCGTCGAGCGGCTTGCCGAAATACACGTTCGCGGCCGCCGCGAAACCGTACGCGCGCTCGCCCAGATAGATCTCGTTCATGTACAGCTCGAGCAGCTTGTCCTTGCTGTATTCGCGTTCGAGCTTGGCCGCCATCAGGATCTCGGCGAGCTTGCGGCTCAACACCTTGTCGCGCGTCAGATAGAAGTTGCGCGCGACCTGCATCGTGATCGTGCTGCCGCCCTGCCCCGGCTGCCCGGTCACGACGTTCGCGAACGTCGCGCGCGCGAGGCCGCCGAAATCGACCGCGCCGTGCTGGTAGAACTTCGCGTCCTCGGCCGCGAGCAGCGCCTGCCGCATCAGCGTCGGGATGCGTTCGAGCGGCACGAACTCGCGCCGCTCGACGCCGTATTCGGCGAGCAGATCACCGTCGCGCGAGAAGATCCGCAGCGGCAGCGCGGGACGATAAACGGCCAGGTGCTCGACGGACGGCAACTGCGTCCAGATGCGATGGATCGTCCATGCGCCGATGCCCGCGCACGCGAGCGTCAGGCCGAGCAGCGCGCCCGCGAGCGTGCGCCACACGCGTCGGCGGCGCGGCGGCGCGGGTGGCGGCGGTGGGGAAGCGGTGTGGTCGGTCAATGTCGGGCTCCTTCTTCGATGCCGCGACGGCCGGTGCGCGATACGCGCCGACCGTTCACGAAAGGCGCGCATTGTCGAAGGGATGGCGCGAAACCGGAACATTCTTTAGCCAAAGTTTGGCTGGCTAAATTTTATTTAGGAAAGCGCGCGAGACCATTCACGCTGCGCATGCGTGCCGATCAAGCGCGATCGGACGAACCGCACTGCGCGCGCTCCGGTTCGCCTGTACCATCGCGATCATGTTCGATCGATACCTCGGCCTGTGGGGCCTCGTTCCCGACGGCGGCCCGATCCTGACCGCGAGCGGCGGCCTGCTGCCCGTGCGCTGGCACGCGCGGCCCGCGATGCTGAAGATTGCGACGTGCGACGAAGAACGTCGCGGCAATGCGCTGATGGCCTGGTGGAACGGGCAAGGCGCGGCACAGGTGTGGCAACACGACGGCGACGCGATCCTGCTCGAACGCGCACAGCCCGCGCCGACGCTTGCGGGCTTTTCCGCTTCGGGCCACGACGATGATGCGATGCGCATCGCATGCGACGTCGTCGCGCGGCTGCACGCGCATCGTGGGCCGGGGCCGACTTGGGTCGTGCCGCTCGACGACTGGTTCCGCCCGCTGCTGTCGGACCACACCAGCAACGACGCGCTGCGCCGCTCCGCAGCGACCGCGCGCCAATTGCTGGCAGGACCGCCCGCCGACGCAGTCGTGCTGCACGGCGACATCCATCACGGCAACATTCTGCATTTCGGTGAACGCGGCTGGCTCGCGATCGACCCGAAAGGACTGCGCGGCGATCGCGCGTTCGATTACGCGAACCTGTTCTGCAACCCCGCGCACGACATCGCGATCGATCCGGTGCGCTTCGGGCAACGCGTCGTGTGCGTGGCCGATGCCGCGCAGCTCGACCGCCGCCGGCTGCTGCAGTGGATTCTCGCGTGGGTGGGCCTGTCGGCCGTGTGGCTGATCGAGGACGACCTGTCGCCCGATACGTCTCTGGAAGTCGCGCAACTCGCCGCGCACGCGCTCGGTATGTAAGTCAGTCGCGCTGCGACGTTCACCCGCGGCCTCGCATCGTTCGAACGCACCGCATTCGCCGGGTCCGCCCCGGGCACACGATCAGCGGCAACACCTTTGCACGTGCATTGCATAGCGGCTCGAGATGCGCAAATGCCCCCGCACGACGTACGGAGGCATCGCAACGCACACCCGCTCACACTACCCGGCTTGCGCTCCCGATCAGCGTCTTGGGTTCCAGATACGCGCTGATGCCCCACCGGCCCATTTCCCGTCCCAACCCCGAATGCTTGAAGCCGCCGAACGGCGCAAGCGGCTCGTGGGCCAGCGTATTGACGAGCACCCGGCCAGCATCGATCTGCAGCGCGACACGCTCGCACCGTTCGCGATCCTTGCCCAGCACCATCGCGCTCAGGCCGTAGCGCGTATCGTTGGCGATGGCGATCGCATCGGCGTCGTCTTCGTAGGGGATGACGGTCAGCACCGGGCCGAAGATTTCTTCCTGCGCGATCCGCATCCGGTTGCTCGCACGGGAAAACACCGTGGGTTTCACGAACCATCCGGCTTGCAGGCCGTCGGGACGCCCTTCACCGCCCGCCAGCAGCACCGCGCCTTCTTCCTGCCCGATGCGGATGTAGCTTTGCACCCGCTCCCATTGCTTCGCGCTGACCATCGGCCCGATGTCGGTGCCGGCATCGCGCGGATCGCCGGAGCGCACGCGTGCAACCGCCTGCTTGATCGCTTCTTCGAATTCCGCGAGCCGGTGGCGCGGCACCAGCACGCGCGTCCCCGCGATGCACGCCTGGCCGCTGTTCATGAACCCCGCCTGCAACACGAGCGGCATGATGTTCGCGAAATCCGCGTCGTCGAGCACCACCGTGGGCGACTTGCCGCCCAGTTCCAGCGTCACGCGCTTCATCGTGGCCGCGCCCGCGCCCACCAGATGCTGCCCCACCGCGGACGAGCCGGTGAACGAGATCTTCGCGACATCGGGGCTGCGCGAGATCGCGTCGCCCACCACGTCGCCCCGCCCGTTGACGATATTGAAGACGCCCTTCGGCAAACCCGCCGCATGCAGCGCTTCGGTGATCACCTGCGTCTGCATCGCGCTCATCTCGCTGGGCTTGATGACCGCGGTGCAGCCGGCCGCCAGCGCGGTGGCCAGCTTGTTGCAGATGAACCCCGCATCGCTGTTCCACGGCGTGATCAGCCCGGCCACGCCGACGGGCGTCATGACCACGCGGGCCGAGCCGGCCTGTTCCTCGAACGCGAACGTCTCCAGCGCGGCGATGGCCTGCCGGATGGTGTCCGCCGGATAGGTCGCCATCCAGCGGCCGCGCTCGACCGGTGCGCCGTATTCGGTCACGATCGCCTGCATCAGGTCGTCCTCCCGTGCGGCGACGGCGTCGAGCATGCGCTCGAGCGCCGCGATCCGTTCTTCCCGCGTGGTGCGCGACCAGCCGGGGAACGCGGCCTTGGCCGCGGCGATCGCCCGCTCGGCATCCTGCTCGTCGCCGAGGCGAACCTGGCCGACGACCTGCTCGGTGCTCGGGTCGTGCAGGTCAAACCACTCGTGACCGTGCGGCGTCACGAATTCGCCGTTGATGTAGATGTGTTCGATGCGTTGCATGGTGCGTACTCCTGTGCGCGTGTCCGACAAGCTGTCATGACACGCAGTCTAGGAATACATTACTGTTCTGATAAGCCGTCTTATGGCTGATGACTCATCCCGAAAATCAGGACAATCGATGCACCGCACCGGAATGACCGAACTGGAAGTGGTCCTGGCCGTCGCGCGCCGCAGCAGCTTTCGCGGCGCGGCGCTGGAGCTGGGCATGTCCACGACGGCGGTGAGCAGCGCCGTGGCCGGACTGGAAGCGCGCCTGAAGGTGCGCCTGTTCAACCGCTCGACACGGAGCGTGTCGCTGACCGATGCGGGCCAGCGCTACGTGGAGCGCATCACGCCCGCGCTCGCCGAGATCCGGAGCGCCGGCGAAGAAGCCGGCACCGGGCCCGATACGCCCAGCGGCACGCTGCGCATCAACGCGCCGCAGGGCGCCGCACACCTGTTGCTGGGGCCGCTGTTTCACCCGTACGCGCAGCGCTACCCCGACGTCCGCATCGACATCGTCAGCGAATCGCGCCTGATCGACATCGTCGCCGAAGGGTTCGACGCCGGCATCCGCCTGGCCGAATCCGTGCCGCAGGACATGATCGCGGTGGCGCTCTCGCGCGATATCCGCATGCTGGTGGTCGCGACGCCCGAGTACCTGAAGCGCCACGGCACGCCCCGTCATCCGCGCGATCTGCTCAAGCACCAGAGCATCGGCATGCGCATGGCGCACGGCGGCATCTATCACTGGGAACTCGAACGCAAGGGGCAGAAGCTGCAGATGGACCTGCCCGTACGGTTCGCGCTCAATGAATTGTCCGCGATCAAGCAGGCGATCCTGTTCGGGCTGGGCATCGGCTTCATCTCGGAATGGTTCATCGACGAAGAGCTGAAAACCGGCGCGCTGGTGCCGGTGCTGGTCCCGTGGTGCCCGTCGTTCGGCGGCCTGCGGCTCTACTACTCGGGGCATCGCTTCGTGCCTGCGCGGTTGCGCGCGCTGATCGGCCTCGCGCACGAGCTGCGCCTCGCCGATGCACCGTTGCACGACGGGCACGCGCGATGACGCGCGGGATGGTCGCCCCCGCTTCAGCGAAAGCGAGGTGGCGAATCTTGGCGTCGCCATACACACCCCGGCCGCCCGGACAGCGGCCACACCATGAAAAAAAGCCCGCCGGCATGCGCCGGCGGGCTTTCGCATTCGACTGCTGACTCGGCGCTTAGCGCGCGGGGTTCAGCGTCAGGTTCATGTGACGGTTCACATCTTTGTACAGCAGGTAGCGGAAGCGGCCAGGGCCACCCGAATAGCATGCCTGCGGGCAGAACGCGCGCAGCCACATGAAGTCGCCCGCTTCCACCTCGACCCAGTCCTGGTTCAGGCGATAGACGGCCTTGCCTTCGAGCACGTACAGGCCGTGCTCCATCACGTGCGTTTCAGCGAACGGAATCACGCCGCCCGGCTCGAACGTCACGATGTTCACGTGCATGTCGTGACGCATGTCGCTCATGTCGACGAAGCGCGTCGTCACCCATGCGCCGTTGGTGCCCGGCATCGGGATCGGCTCGACGTCCTGCTCGTTGGTCACGAATGCTTCCGGGAGCGGGATGCCGTCGACGGCCTGGTAATGCTTGCGAACCCAGTGGAAGCGCACCGCGGCATCGCTGACGTTGTGCAGCGTCCAGTCGGCGCCCGGCGGAATGAACGCGTAGCCGCCCGGCGTCAGCACGTGCTTCTTGCCTTGCAGCGTCAGCTCGGCTTCGCCTTCGACGACGAACAGCACGGCTTCGGCGTTCTTGTCCTGCTCGGGCTTGTCGCTGCCGCCGCCCGGGTTCACTTCGACGATGTACTGCGAGAAGGTTTCCGCGAAACCCGACAGCGGGCGGGCGATCACCCACAGGCGCGTGTTCGTCCAGAACGGCAGCCAGCTCGTGACGATGTCGCGCATCACACCCTTCGGGATCACCGCGTACGCTTCGGTGAACATCGCGCGATCGGTCAGCAGATCGGTCTGCGGCGGGTGGCCGCCATGCGGCGCGTAATACGTTGTCTTAGACATATTGCATCCAGGCAATGGGTTGGTCCGGCCCCGGGCGCCAACGGCATCGGGCGGCACACCTGCGCGTGGGGCGCGCATGCGGCGGCGGGACATCGTTGCCGGGGTGGCTTGAAAGCGCATGCGCCTTCGTTGGTCGGCCAGGCTTCGCGACGGGTCCGTCCGGTTCATCGGACGCGGCGGCCCATGCAGGTGGGTCCGGCGGCCGGGCCGCAGCGCTCGGGGTCATGCAGCGAGGCGCGGCGGACGGCACGGTTCGATTCCGTACGCGGGCATCGACGACGATAGCGAAGTCGTTCGCAATCGACCAATTAAATGTCGCGATGACATCCATTCGATTTCCCACTACTTGCCGAGGCCCGCGATGGGCGGTGAAGCGGTGATTCGGGACGATCTGCCTATCAGGGAAATCCTGACGGCCGGGGCATTGCGTACGCGCGCCGGGACGATTGATGCGACGCGTCCGGACGCGGCAACGCCGATCGCGCAATGCAGCGCGCGATGCATCGTATTACGCGAAATGAGATGGGTCGATATGTGCCCGGCTGCGGGCGGCTCGGCGCTCGCCGGAAGCCTTCGTCAGGCCCGAACGGCTTGATGCGCCGACCGGAAAACCGATGGCATTCGCCGGTCCTGCGCACACGTGTTCAGACGCAGCGGGCGGTACGGGCGGGAAGCGGGGAAATACGGCGAGGAGGGAAATTGCCGGCCCGTCGATCAGGTGTATGGCAATGAATGATGAAGCCGGAAAAGGTCGCCGGTCTGGCCGGCGATGACGGCCCGGCAGGCCGCCGGGCCGAATCTCGCGTCGGGTGCCGACGCCGTCGGCGCGCCGGTGCGCGGCTCGCGCACCGTGCCGCGCCAGCGGCGATCAGTCCCAGTCGCGGTGGTGACGATGCTTGCGGTGACGGTAGTAGCCGCCGCCGTGATCGCGTTCGTATGAGCTGCGCGACATGTTGCCGCCGAGCGCCGCGCCTGCGCCGCCGCCGACAGCCGCGCCCAGCAGGCCGCCCGTGCGGCCGCCCATCGCGTTGCCTGCCGCGGTGCCGGCGCCACCGCCGAGTGCGCCGCCGATGATCGCGCCGGTACGTTCGCGACGGTTCGACGTCACCGCGCCACCTGCGCCGCCGCCGATGGCGCCGCCGATGACCGAGCCCGTGCTGCCGCCGAGCGCGCCGCCGACTGCTGCGCCGGCTACCCCGCCGAGCGCGCCGCCAAGCGCATTGTTCATGTCACCGGCCATGGCCGGCAGCGCAGTCGCGCCGGTCAGCGCGGCGACGACGAGAGCGGGGGCGATTTTCTTCCACATTCCCGTATTCTTCCTTGTTCGCAATCTGGTTATCGAAGGTCCGCTCGGTACGACGATCTGAATCGATCGGCGTCGGTTCAGGCATTGTGCCGAACCCCGGACCAATTCATTTCAATGAGCTTGCGGCGAAGAATAGCACCGGTCCCGCATCGTTGCCGTGGACATTCTGGTAACAAGTTGTTTACGAATAACGGACCGTGAACGCCCACCCCGCAATACCCGGAAAGCCGCGCCGGCATTGGCTGTGAGCTGAGTCCGGCCGCGCGGAACGGCAGGCCGGCGATACGCGGCGTCGCACGTTTGAGACACACGTGGCAACACATCGGGCACGCGCCGTGAGCGCGCGCCGAAACGACGGCCGAAACGATATGACGGGGTCAGTACACGCCGGGCAGCAGCCGCCAGGTCCGCGCGCAATACGCGTCGTATTCGGCGCCGAATTGCGAACGCAGCAGCGCCTCCTCGGAACGGATGCGCGCCACCAGCGGCACCAGCATCAGCGCGACCAGCAGCAAGCCGATACCCGAGCGGAACGCCAGCGCCCAGCCGACCGAATTGACGAGCAGGCCGAGATAGCTCGGATTGCGGATGCGGCGGTAGATGCCGTCGGTCACGAGCGTATGGCCCGGCTGGATCGCGACGAGCCCGCTGAAGCGCTTGCCGAGCACGAACACGGGCCAGATGCGCAGTGCCCCGCCTGCGATGTACAGCACGACGCCGAGCCATCGCACCGCATCGCCGCCGAAGGTCCATACATCGAGCCGGTCGGTCAGCGCGGGCAGATACGCGAGCAGGAACCCGCTCGCCCCGAACGCCGCGAGCACCCAGCGGTTGTCGCGGTTCTCGCGTTCGCCGGCGCTCAGGTTGCCTTCGGTGAACATCGCGGCGACGGCCATCACGAACGTCGCGATGACGACGACGGTCAGCGGCGGATGCGAGAAAAAGGCGGAGAACCCGCCGATGCCGAGCACGGCGAGCCCGAGATAAACGAGCGTGGATACGCCCGACAGGACAGCGACCTTGCGTGTGACCGACATGGCTGCCTCACGGGAAATGCGCGGCAATGCGCTTTCCTGTGAAGTATAGGAACCGCGCGCGATACGCTGCGCGCCGGTGTCATGCGGCGCGCGAATCTTCCGGCGCAGAACCGTGGATCGGGCCGGCGCGGGTCAGGCCCGGCTCCGGCGCCCGATCAGCGGATGCGGAAGTTGCCGCCGATCCCGATGCTGACGGGCGGCGCGTAATACGCCGGCGCATAGCCGTAGTAGGCCGGCGCGGGCGCATAGCCGTACGGCGGTGCGACGTAGCAGCCGGACAGGCCGCCGATCAGGGCAAGCGTGATGAGAAGTCTGGACATGGCTCGATTCCCGGCGCGAAAGACGAATGACACCTTGCGAACACCGTACCGCCGCGAGCGGCGGCGGCCGGCACGAAGAGGCGATCCGCCCTTCCTGTCGCTCGATGAAACAATGCGCCGAGTCTAGCGCGCGGCCTGCCGGGCCGAGTTTCGTGCGCGGTTACACGTGTTACTCCGCGTGACCGCTGAAACAGGCAGTTGCCGCGCGACGGCCGGCTCGTGCGCCGCCGCCGCGCCGCCTGCGAACGCGCCGTTACACGAAGCGTGCGCGAATGCGCTGCGCGATCGCTTCGAGCGTCGCCGCGTCGGCCATCTCGCGCGCATGCATCCGCAGCTCGGCGCCTTCCCAGCGCGGGATCACGTGGAAGTGCACGTGCGGGACCGTCTGGCCGGCCGCCGCGCCGTTGAACTGGCCGATGAACACGCCGTCCGGCTCGAGCGCCGCGCGCACGGCCGCCGCGACGCGCTGCGTCATGCGGATGCCGGCCGCGGCCGCATCGCCGGACAGCTCGAAGATCTGCGCGGCCGGCTCCTTCGGGATCACGAGCACGTGACCGTCGGCCTGCGGCATGAGATCCATGATCGCGAGGGTCGCGTCGTCTTCCGCGACCTTCACGCACGGCAGTTCGCCGCGCAGGATTTTCGCGAACGGGTTGTTGTTGTCGTAGGACATGGCGTTTTCCGATAACGGTTGGACTGGGTGAGCGTTCGATGCCGGACGATTATCGGCCGACGGCGGGTGGGATTTCAACTTGTCAGGTCGCATCGCCATTCCAGCGAACAATGGCGGCCGGCACGCACGCGGCGTACGCCGACGGATGGAATAAGCCGCCGGCGCCATCCGTTTATTTCGAGCGCGGGTTCGCACGGCACGATCGCGAACCGGCGCCGGACACCCGTCGGCTGCGCTGGCCGGCAGCCGGGATGACTGCTCGCACGCATCAACCGGAGTCATGCCATGGACCCTCTCCCTTCCTGTCGTTCCCCTGCCCCGCACGCCGTCGCACGCACCTCGCGCGCGATTGCGCGCACGCTATGCCGTGCCGCGTGCGGCGCCGGGCTGGTCGCGTTGTCGTCGGCCTTTGCCTGGGCCGGCGGCACCGACATCATCCTGCCGCCTTCGTCGGTCACCGCATCGACCGTGCCGGCCAACGGCGACCTCAATCCGTACGGCATCGCGTTCGTGCCGCGCGGCGTGCCGAGCTGGAGCACGCTGAAACCCGGCGACGTCGTCGTGTCCAACTTCAACGCGGCGTCGAACGCGCAAGGCACCGGCACGACGATCGTGAAGCTGTCGCCCGGCAACACGCCCGCGACGTTCTTCCAGGGCCGCAATCTCGGCCTGACGACCGCGCTCGCGGTGCTACGCAGCGGCTTCGTGCTGGCCGGTAACGTACCCGCGCCGGACGGCAAGACCGTCGTCGCGCCGGGCTCGCTGCTCGTCATCGGTCCGCAAGGCAATCTCGTCACGCAGTTGGTCAGCGCGACGCTGCTCGACGGGCCGTGGGACATGACCGTGATCGATCGCGGCGCGCGCGTGACCGCATTCGTGTCGAACGTGCTGAACGGGACGGTCGCGCGGATCGACCTGACGATCGACAGCAACGGCGTCACGATGCTGCCGAGTTCGCGCATCATCGCGTCGGGCTACGTGAACCGGACCGATCCCGCGGCGCTCGTCGTCGGCCCGACCGGCCTCGCCTACGACCCGAACATCGACGTGCTGTATGTCGCGTCCACCGGCGACAACGCGGTGTTCGCGATCCAGAACGCCGCATCGACGAACCGCAACGGCGGCGTCGGCCGGATGATCTACTTCGACGCGAAGCACCTGCACGGCCCGCTCGCGCTGGCGCTCGCGGCGAACGGCCATCTCGTGACCGCGAACGGCGATGCGGTCAACGCCGATCCGCAACATCCGAGCGAAATCGTCGAATTCACGGTGGACGGGCGCTTCGTCGCGCAGATGCAGGTCGATACCGCGCCGGGGTCGGCATTCGGCCTGGCGTTCGGGCAAGGCAGCAAAGGGCAGCCGCAATTCGCGGCCGTCGATGACAACACGAATACCGCGACCGTCTGGACACTGCGTCCGGACAACGACAACAACACACCCTGACGCGCCACGGGAACGGGCCGCTCGCGGCCCGTTCGACCATCGCGCCCGACACCTGCGATCCGCACCCGCCGCGTAACGCCATCCGGCGCCGCATGCGCCCGCGATTGCCAGCGCTCGCCCGAACCTGCGACACTGCCGGTTCATGGCCCGCCCGCAGACAACCGAGGACGCTCGCGCATGACGACATCCATCAAGACGTTGATCCGACGGGGCGCCGCCCTCGTACTGCTGGCCGCGCTCGGCTACGCCGGCTTCATGCTGTCGCGGCTCGCGCCGATCGCCACCGGCTACGCGGCCAAGGCGCTGTGTTCCGGCGTGTTCGTGTCGGGCCGCCCGGCCGCCTCCGTGATCGACGTCGACATCATGGCCGGCGTGCATCCGCTGCTGAAACTGGTGCGCCCGTCGATCGATCCCGAGCATCATCGCGCCGTGGCGACCTTCGCCGGCTTCGCCGAACGTGAAGCCGACTTCCGGCCCGGGCTCGGCTGCACGCTCGCGCTCGGGCCGTCGCCCGGCACGCTGCCGGCCGCGCTGCCGGCCCTTCCCGATCCGCCACCGGCGCAGCCCGCCCCCGCCACGCCGCCCGCCGGCATCGACGCGGACAAGCTGCGCACCGCGCTCGACCGCGCGTTCGACGAGCCCGATCCGGCGCGCCCGCGGCGCACGCGCGCGGTCGTCGTGATGTGGCGCGGCCAGGTGATCGCCGAGCGCTACGCACCCGGCATCTCGGCCGACACGCCGCTGCCCGGCTGGTCGATGACGAAGACCGTCACCGCCGCGCTGGTCGGCATGCTCGTCGCGCAGCACAAGCTGTCGCCCGACGCGTCGGCGCTGCTGCCCGAATGGCGCGGCAACGGCGACCCGCGCGCGGCCATCACGCTCGACGAGCTGCTGCGGATGACGAGCGGCCTGCGATTCAACGAGGACTACGACGACCCGCTGTCCGACGTCGCCGTGATGCTGTTCACCCAGCCCGATACCGCGCGGTTCGCGTCGGCGAAGCCGCTCGTCGCGACACCCGGCACGCGGTGGGACTACTCGAGCGGCACGAGCGCGATCGTCGCGCGCGTGATGCGCGAAGCGATGGGCGGCAGCGAGGCCGATTACCTCGCGTTTCCGCGTCGTGCGCTGTTCGCGCCGCTCGACATGCGCAGCGCGGTGTTCGAGCCCGATGCGTCCGGCACGCTCGGCAGCCCGTCGTACCTGTATGCGAGCGCGCGCGACTGGGCGCGCTTCGGGCAGCTTCTGCTGCAGGACGGCGAATGGAACGGGCAGCGGCTGCTGCCGCAAGGCTGGGTGCGTTACCTGACGCGCGCGACGCCGCTATCGCCGCGCCAGGAGTTCGGCGCGCATCTGTGGGTCAAGGTGCCGGAGCCGTTCAACGATCGCGATCCGCATGCGATCGCGATGCCGGCCGACGCATTCCATGCGGTCGGCCATGAAGGCCAGTTCGTGAGCGTGGTGCCGAGCCGGCAGCTGGTGGTCGTGCGGCTCGGGTTGTCGCGGCCGGAATCCGCGTGGAATCACGAGGCGTTTCTCGCGCGCGTGCTCGATGCGGTGCCCGCGCCCGGCGCGTGACGGCGAGCCTGCATGCCGGCCGCGATGCGATGCGATGTGATGTGATGTGATGTGATGTGATGCGGCGGCTGTCATCATGCCGCCGCATCGCGCACGCCCTGCGACGCGTTACGGGTTCGCGCTGCCTGCGTAACGCTTGAAGCCTTCGCGCGCCGCAAGACGCTCGATATAGCGCGACACCGCCGGAAAATCCGGATGCTCGAACGGCGTGCCGAACCAGCGATTCACCGACAGGCCGATCGGAATGTCCGCGAGCGTGAAGTGGCCGCCGGCCACGAACGCGCCGGTCGCTTCGAGCTGCGCGTTCAGCACGCGCATGTGCTTCGTCCAGCCCGCGATCGACTGCGCGATGCCGTCCGGGTCCTGATGATCGGGCGATTTCCGCACGAGGCCGAGGAACGCGCCGACCCACGAACGATTCAGGTCCGCACCCTGCCAGTCGATCCATTGGTCGACCCGCGCGCGCGCCTGCGGCTCGGCCGGATAGAGCGCATCGCCGCCGTAGCGGTTCGCGAGGTAGCGGATGATCGTGTTCGATTCCCAGAGCACGAAATCGTCGTCCTTGATGACGGGCACGAGCGCGTTCGGATTCAGCGCGAGATAGGCCGGATCGTTGGTCGTGCGGAAGCCCGCGCCCCAGTCTTCCTGTTCGAACGGCAGATTCAGCTCGGTGCACAGCCACAGCACCTTGCGCACGTTGATGGACGGGATCTTGCCGAGGATGTGCAGCATGCAGTCTCCTTGTGAGCCTTGTGAGGTCGGATGCGGAGCGCTCGGGACGCACGACACGCCGCGAACGCGTTCACGCCGAATTTAAACACGACGTCGCGGCAAACGGCAGGCCGTCGAGGCAAAATCCGCATGCGGCCGATTCGTCAGGTCACGCAGCGCGTGCTCGGCCGTCGGGAACCGGAACATGAAGCCGTCCTGATGCAGCCGGGCCGGCACGACCCGCTGCCCGTCCAGCAACAGCTCGGCCATCTCGCCCATCGCGGCGCGCAGCGGCGCGGCCGGCACCGGCAGCCACGCGGGGCGGCGCAGCACCTTCGACACGACCCGCACGAACTCGCGCTGGGTCAATGCCGCCGGCGCGACCGCGTTGTAGACGCCGTGCATGCCGGCGCTCGACATCGCGCGCGCGATGATCCGCAGCACGTCGTCGCGATGAATCCAGCTCATCACCTGCGCGCCGTCGCCGAACCGCCCGCCCATCCCGAAGTAATGCGGCAGCAGCATCGGGCGCAGCGCACCGCCGGGGCCGAACACGACACCCAGCCGCAGCACCACCGGGCGAACGCCCAGGCGCTCGAGCGGCTGCGCGGACAGCTCCCACTGCCGGCACAGCTCGGACATGAAGCCGGTGCCGGCGCTGCTGCGCTCGTCGAGCCGTTCGTCGGCCGGGCGCACGCCGTAGTAACCGATCGCCGATGCCTGAATCCACGTGCGCGGCTTGACCTCGGCGGTCTCGACCCAGCGCATCAGCGACTGCGTGACGCCGACACGGCTGGCGAGCAGCAGCGCCTGCCGGCGCTTGCTCCAGCGCGCGCCCAGCACCGGCGCCCCCGCGAGATTGACGACCGTGTCGAAACGCTCGTGCGGCTGCAACTGTTCGGCGGACGTCACGCTGCGCACGCGGCCCTGGAACAGGTAAGCCGCACGCAGCGGATCGCGCGCCAGCAACGTGACCGTATGCCCTGCGTCGAGCAGCTGGTTCACGAGGGTTTCGCCGATGAAGCCCGTGCCGCCGGTGACGAGCACGTTACCGGGCGGCTGCCCCGCGAACGGATTGGCGGCAGGCGTACGGCGTGCGATGCGGCAGGCCGCAATCCCGTCGCGGAGACCCGATACCGTCACGCCGACGCCGAACAGGGTGAGCAGCCAGCCGCGCCAGCCGAGATCGATCGCGTGCAGCGCGGTCGGCTCGTGCGCCCAGACGGCCAGCTGCATCGCGATCATCCCGAACAGCGCGCCGCCGTTGACGGCCAGCAGCGTGTGCAGCACGCGCTCGGTCGCGGGCAGCTTGCGGCTTTGATCCTCGACGACGAAATCCCACAACGTCAGCACCACTTCGACGAGCACCACCGCCGCGATGGCCGCAACCCATGCGCCGTGAAACGCGACGTTCGCGATCGACGCGAACACGAGACCGTAGAGCACGGACCGCACCGCATGAATCGCCAGCTCGAGCCGCGCGCGCGGGCTGTGCGGCAGGTCCTGCGTGAGTTCGTGGTGATAAAGCGTATCGAATGCGCCCATCGCGCCCTGCACGATCAGCAGGTTGAGCGCCCAGTCGAAAGCAGGCAAGGTGTTCATTCGGTATCCCTCCTCCACAGCCAGACGAGCGGCGGAACCATCGCGATCAACGCCGCAATATCGATTGCCACATGGCTCCACACATGAGCCTGCGACGACAACAGCATGTCCTGCGGTGCCCAGACCAGCAGACCGGCCAGCAGCCATCCCCACACTTCCCGTTTCCGCAACCGGTTGCCGAGGTGGACGAGCGCCAGCATCCAGACCGATGCGCACTGCACCGTCGCGCCGATCAGCGACATCCACCAGATCTGCTGGGCGCGCGCCTGCGCCGGTGCCGCGCCGGCCCAGAAATGCAGCTCGATGCCGCGGTGATACGCATCGACGAACGACGCCCCGGCGAGCCACGGAACGGCCACGCCGACGAGCAGATGCGCGATCGCCGCGCCATACATCCAGCTCACGACGAAGCGGCGCATGTTGTCGCGCGCCGGGCGATCCGCGCCCGTGTTTTCAACGGCGTTGCCGATACCGCACGCCGGCCCGTCGCAGTGCGCTTCGGCGTGATAGCCGAGCCAGCGCGAAACCGCATGCCGGTTGCGTGCGAAGCGGCGATACAGCGGCGCGAGCGCGTCGCGCACGGCCGGCACGCGAAGCGGCCAGACGAGCCAGCCGCGTCCGACCAGCGTATAGGCGGCCAGGATGCTGTCCACGCCGGTCAGCATGCGTCCGTCGGGCAGGCGCGCGTGCAGTTCGCGATTCAGCGCGGGCAGGTCGACGCCCAGCGGCGCGGGATCGAAACCCGGCTCGGCGATATCGACGAACGCCAGCCGGTGTCGCGTATTCCGCGCCCCGAGACGTCGTATTTCAGCGACGCACAACGGACACCGTCCGTCGAAGTACAGCACCAATTCATTCGAGTCCATGCTTCGCATTCCTTCTTTTTATCGCAAGCATCGTGAACCGATCGACTGCGTTCAGGTGCACCGCACTTACATCGGCTTGAGCACCATCAGGAAGTAGACGGACAGCATCGCGAAGAACGCCGGATAACCGAGCAGCTCCCAGCGCTTTGCATAGCGCCAGTACCGCTCCGGCAGCGCGGCGTCGCCGTTCACGTGCGCGAGCTTCGCCATCGCCGCGAGTTCGATCTGCAGCCACACGACCGGCAGCCAGCACACGCCTGCGATCGCGTACAGCACGATCGACGCGAAGAGCCACGGCGTATGCCACGGCCAGCCGGCCGTATGCGCGAGCCACAATCCGGAAGCCGGCTGGAAGATCACGGCCGGCGTCGTGAACCACCAGTCCGCGCGCACCACGAGTCGCGACACGGCCGCGATCGCAGGCACCGAGCGCGTGCGGTTCGCGAAGAACAAATAGAACGCGGTGCCGAAGCCGGTGCCGACCAGCAGCACCGAGGACAGGATGTGCAGCGCCTTGACGACGAGATAGGTATTCATGCGTGTTCTTCTTCTGAAAACAGGATCAACAGGATGGCGAGAATCGGCACGTTCTTAAGCACGGGGCCGAACGGCTCGGCCAGCAGGCCGGGCATCGTGACCGCGATGACGGCCGAATACGCGACGATCAGCGCGGCTTGCGCGACCCACAGGCGGCGCGACGGTGCGAAGATCGTCGCGATGCCGAATGCGAAATCGAGCGCGCTTGCCGCGTAGAGCGCGACCAGCGCGGGCAGCCCCGTCAGGTGCGCAGGGGCGAGCAGTGCGAGGCTCGCGCTCAGCGGATGGACGAACGCGCTGACGATGGCCGTCCAGATCCACACGATCGCGAGTGCGCCCAGCAACAACGGGCGCCGCCACATCGCGAGCGCGTCGCGACGCAGCGCGGTTGCGTCCGCGCCAATGAAATCGCCGATGCCGCGCGGCGGCCGGCCGAGCACCGCCGTCGCGGCCGCCGGATCGCCGGTGTTCCCGGCGCGCAGCATCGTCCACGTGTCGCGCGTGAAGATCGCGCCCGGAAACTTGCCGAGCAGCACCGCCGCCGCGCCGGCCAGCGGGCCCGGCAACGTCACGCGTGCAGCCGGCGGAAATCCCAGTGCGGCACGGTAGCGGGCCAGCATCTCGCGATATTCGACTTCGTCGTTGCCGACCACGTCGATCACCGTGCTGCCGGACGATGGCGAATCGGCGAGCCGCGCGACGAGTTCGGCGAGGTCGTCGACGTGCACGGGGCGCAGCCGCTGATGGCCGCCCGCCGGCAATATGTGCACGGGCAGGCTCGCGAGCATCCGGAAAAACCGCGCCGACGTGCCCGACGCGCCGTAGACGAGCGCGGGACGCACGATCCGGGAGTCGATCGGCAACGTCTGCAGGAAACGGTCAGCCGCATCCTTGCTGGCGAAGTAGCGCGTATCGCCACGCTCGACGCCGAGTGCCGAGATCTGGATCACGCGCCGCACGCGCGCGCGGCAGCACGCCGTAAAGAGCGCGCACGGCGCGGCGCGATGCACGGTGTCGAGCGTCGCGCCGCGCTGGTCGGCGAGGATGCCGACCGCATTGATCACCACGTCGACGCCATCGAGCCGCGCCAGCCACGATTCGGGGTCGACGTCCTTCGCGAAATCGATCGCGACCTCATGCGGGCCGGCCGCATGACGCACGCCGCGCAGCACGCGATGGCCGCCGGCTTCGAGCTGCGCGCACAGTGCCCGGCCGATGAAGCCGTTCGCGCCGCACACGAGGACGGTCATGCTGCGCTCCCCGGTGCGTTCGCCTTGGCAAGCCGACGGCAAGACTGCGTTCATTTTCATCCTCTATTTACAGTTATTTCTGTACAGACAGAAATAGCAACTCCGAAAAAAGCGGGCTGCCTGCCCGCACTTCCGTTACCGCTTACTTCGACGACTTGCGCCTGACCGTCTGGCTGATCTTCGCGCCGATGCCGAGCGCCTTCATCAGCGTGTCGGGCTTGAGCCGCAGCATCTCGTCCGACCAGGTCGTGAGCGTCTCGACGAACTGCAGCGTGTCGCGGATGCGCTGTTCGGTCTCGCGGCTCTCGTTGGCGATCTCCGGGTTCGTCAGGCAATCGCGGAGCACCGTGAGCGTCGGCTCGATCTCGCGCTGCCGCCGCCCTTCGACGATCAGCTTGAACAGTTCCCAGATGTCGGTCGACGTCTCGAAATGGTCGCGGCGATCGCCCAGCACATGCACGACCTTCGCAAGCCGCCACGCCTGCAGCTCCTTCAGGCTCGTGCTGACGTTGGAGCGCGCGACGTTGAGCGTCTCGGCGATCTCGTCGGCCGCGACCGGCCGGCCAGCCAGATAGAGCAACGCGTGGATCTGCGAGACGGTGCGGTTGACGCCCCACCGCGAGCCCATTTCGCCCCAGTGGAGAATGAATCGTTCGGCAATCGGTGTGAGTTCCATGTCGTGAAATTTAGTCATTTCAGTTATTTCTGTCAAGAGAGAAATAACCGGGCGAGGTGGCGCGTTCCGGCCGTGCCCGCCCGCGACCGGCCGCTTCCTTTACAATGCGCGGGATTTTTCCGATTTCAGGCCGTTTCCGCCTTTCTGATTAGAGGGTTTCCATGATCATCAAACCGCGCGTGCGTGGCTTCATCTGCGTGACGACTCATCCGGTCGGCTGCGAAGCCAACGTCAAGGAACAGATCGACTACGTGACTTCGCACGGCCCGATCGCCAACGGCCCGAAGAAGGTGCTCGTGATCGGCGCGTCGACCGGCTACGGCCTCGCCGCCCGGATCTCGGCCGCATTCGGCTCGGGCGCGGACACGCTCGGCGTGTTCTTCGAGCGCGCCGGCAGCGAATCGAAGCCCGGCACCGCCGGCTGGTACAACAGCGCCGCGTTCGAAAAATTCGCGACGGAAAAGGGGCTCTATGCGCGCAGTATCAACGGCGACGCATTCTCCGACAAGGTCAAGCAGGTCACGATCGACACCATCAAGCAGGATCTCGGCAAGGTCGATCTCGTCGTCTACAGCCTCGCGGCGCCGCGCCGCACGCATCCGAAGACGGGCGAAACCATCAGCTCGACGCTCAAGCCGATCGGCAAGGCGGTCACGTTCCGCGGCCTCGACACCGACAAGGAAGTGATCCGCGACGTCGCGCTCGAACCGGCGACGCAGGAAGAGATCGACGGCACCGTCGCCGTGATGGGCGGCGAGGACTGGCAGATGTGGATCGACGCGCTGGCTGAAGCCGGCGTGCTGGCCGACGGCGCGAAAACCACCGCGTTCACGTATCTCGGCGAGCAGATCACGCACGACATCTACTGGAACGGCTCGATCGGCGAAGCGAAGAAGGATCTCGACAAGAAGGTGCTGTCGATCCGCGACAAGCTGGCCGCGCACGGCGGCGATGCGCGCGTGTCGGTGCTGAAGGCCGTCGTCACGCAGGCGAGCTCGGCGATCCCGATGATGCCGCTCTACCTGTCGCTGCTGTTCAAGGTGATGAAGGAAACCGGCACGCACGAAGGCTGTATCGAGCAGGTGTACGGGCTCCTCAAGGACAGCCTGTACGGCTCGACGCCGCACATCGATGAAGAAGGCCGCCTGCGCGCGGACTACAAGGAACTCGATCCGCAGGTGCAGGGGAAGGTCGTCGCGATGTGGGACAAGGTGACGAACGAGAACCTGTACGAGCTGACCGACTTCGCCGGCTACAAGACCGACTTCCTGCGGCTGTTCGGCTTCGAGATCGCCGGCGTCGACTACGAAGCGGACGTGAACCCGGACGTGAAGATTCCGGGCATCATCGACACGACGGCCTGACGGGTCGACCCGCCGCCGCTGCGCTCATCGGGCGGGCGGCGGGTCGAACCCCCGCGTTTTCCCCCAGGGGCCGCGACGAAGCAAAACCCGACCCTAGCCCGAGGTTCGAACCATGCCAGTCCAGCACGCCCTCATCCCCTGCCTGCGCTACACCGACGCGCCGGCTGCCATCGACTTCCTTTGCAATGCCTTCGGCTTCGAGCGCCACTCGGTCTATGCCGACGAAACCGATCCGACGTTGATCCATCACGCCGAGCTGACGCTGAACGGCCAGATGGTGATGCTCGGTTCGGCCCGCCCCGGCCCCGTGCGCGACCTGTATCGCTGGAAGACCGCGTCCGAGGCAGGCGGCATCACCATGTGCGTGTGCGCCGTGATCGACGACCCCGACGCGCACTGCGCCCGTGCCCGCGCGGCCGGCGCCGACATCCTCACCGCACCCAAGGACAACGACGGCTATCCCGGCCGCGGCTACGACGTGCGCGACCCCGAGGGCAACGTCTGGACCTTCGGCAGCTACGACCCCTTCGCGGCCCACTGACGCCGCTCGCGCGTCACCCGGCACGCTGCGCTACTCCACCGCCCGCGCGGCATCCCACAACGGTTGCGCACCGCGCGCCGCATTCCACGCGGCGAAATGCGTGCGCCACGATTCGAACGGCTCCGTCAGCGGATGGCGCGGATCTTCGCTGAGCGAATACGCCATCCCTTCGATCAGCCAGCGCGGCTTGGTCGCGACGGCCAGGTTGCCGAGCACTTCGGCCTGCCGGTAATGAATCAGTTCGTGCGCGAGGAAGTAGGTCTGCCAGCCGCGCGGCGCCACGACCACGCCGAAATTGCCGAGCGTCAGCGCCGCGCGCGTGCCGAGGCCGAATGCGTCCGCGCACGCGCGTGTCGAACAGAACACGACGCGCGGCGTATCGTGGAACGCGCCGACGGCCGCCGCCGCGCGTGCATGGCCGTCGCGATAGAGCTGCTGCGCGTCGCCGAGCTTCGCGGCATCGTCGATGCAGATGTCGGCGCTCGGGCAAGACACGCCGGGGATCAGCGCAGGCGCGACGACGCGCAGCGGCTTGACGAGCGCATACGCGGCAATCGGCAGCGCAACGAGCAAGCCCGTAAGGGCGAAGGCAACGTGGGAGCGTTTCATCGAGGCGGCGGTTCCGTGGCGTGCGGGTGGAGTGCTTCCTGCGTGAATATATCGGACCCGTCACGCCGCCGGTCCGGCTTTTCTTTCCGACGGACTTCCCGCCGCCGACCGGCTCCCGGCACGACCAGGGAAACGCCCTGGCGTTCGCGGTCACGCCCCGCCATCCTGCTGCAACAAAGACATTTTCCGACCTAATAGCGCCTGAATAATATATTGGACGCATAGCTGGAAGCCCCGCATTCTTGCCCCCTATCGGCTCGCAACGAAGCACGGCAAGGACCAGCGCATGAACAGGAACCAACGACTCGCCGGCATCGGCTACGGATTGCTCGCAGCGCTCATCTGGGGCGGCTTTCCGGTCGTCACGCGTATCGGCGTCACGCATTCCGCCTTCGACGCGTACGACATCGCGTTCATCCGCTTCATCGTCTCGGGCACGCTGCTGCTGCCCGTGCTGCTGCGCCGCGGCCTCGGCACGCTGCGTCCGGCATCGGTCGGGTTGATGGTGACCGGCGCGGGCGCGCCCTACATCCTGACCGTCGCGGCGGCATTGAGCCGCGCGCCGGTCGGCTACTTTGCACTGACGCCGGGCAGCATGATCGCGTTCACCGCGATCCTCGGCCGGCAGGTCGCGCACGAGCGGCTGAGCGCCGCGCAGGTCGCGGGCATCGTCACGATCCTGGCCGGCATCGCACTGACCGCGTCCGATGCGCTGCGCGGCGCGATCGGGCTGCCGGCTCTCGTGCTGTTCGTGCTCGGCGGCCTGCTGTGGGCCGTCTATAACGTCACGACGAAACGCGCCGCCGCCGGCGCGCTGCACGCGACGGCCGTCGTATCGGTCGGCTCCGCCGTGCTCTATTGCCCGCTCTATCTGGCCGTGCGCGGCGGCGCCGTGCTGCATGCGCCCATCGCGGCGATCGCCACGCAGGCGATCTACCAGGGCGTGCTGATGTCGGTGCTCGCGCTTTACTGCTTCAGCCAGGCCGTCGTCGCGCTCGGCCCGGCCATCGGTGCGACCTTCGCCGCGCTGATGCCGCTCCTCGCGACGCTCGCGGCCACGCTGCTGCTCGGCGAACGGCCGCATGCGCCAGCGCTCGCCGGCATCGCGATCGTCACTGCCGGCATGGCCGTCAGCCTCGCCAGCCGGTGGCGGGCAGGAGAACGGCCGGCCATCCGCCGACCGAACCCGGCCGCGCACGGCTGAAGCGCGATGCGCGTGATGCGCGTTACGCGGCGTGCCTCGTGCGCGCGTCGCTGGCGCCCGTCTCCCAGCGGCTCAGGCGAATGCCCCGCCACAGGAGCGCGGCGCCGCATGCGAACAGGATCGCCTCGATCAGCAGGGTGTCGACATGCCAGTACTGCGAGAGCAGCACGGCGACGAGATCGAACAGGAAATGAATCGCGATCGCGTACGCGAGCCAGCGCTTCGTTCCGCGCACGAATGCCTGCAGCACGATCAGCGACAGCCCGACATGCGCGGCCAGCGCGCTCACACGTTCGAGCAGCGCGAGAAACGGCGACGCGAGCGTCATGCCCGCGAACTGCGACCCGATCAGCGACTGCATGCCCTCAGGCACGACGACGCCCGCGTGCGCGAGCAGGTAACCCGTGCCGAGCGCGAGAAACCCGACGCCGACGAGCAGCATCGCCTCCAGCCCGCCGTGCCCGAGCCCGAGCATCACGGCGGCCTGCGCGTCGCGCCGCTTCGGCAGCAGATACCGGAATGCGACCCAGCGACCGCATTCCTCGAAAAGCCCGGCCGTGAACGCCGCGAACACGAGCATCGGCAGGTGCCAGCGCGGATCGCGGGCCAGCGAGTGAAACAGCGGCGCCTGCCACGACAGGCGCAACACCGGCTGGAACACGAAGAAGGTCAGCATGCCGTAGAAAAACACGCGAAACGGCACATGCGTGCGGCGTCGCCATGCAGCCGCGAGCAGCGCAGGCGCGAACAGCGCGACGAGGCCGGCCGCGAGCGTGGCGAACAGCAGCGTCGCGTGGACGGGATGCATGGGGACGTCGATGCGCGCGGCTACGCGAGCTGCTTGTGGAAAAACGTCGTCGCGCAGAGCGCGCCGTCGGGCATCAGCGCAAAGTTCGGCACGACGCCGACGCGCTGCCAGCCGGCCCGCTCGTAGAGCCGCTCGGCGTCGCCGCCCGTCACGGTGTCGAGCACGAGCACGGTCTTGCCCGCGTCGCGCGCGGCCGCGTCGGCCGCCGCCATCAGGCGCGCGGCGACGCCCTGCCGGCGCGCGTGCCGCGACACGAGCATCTTCGCGATATCCGCGCGATGCGGCTGGTTCTCGGGCTGCGCGGTCACGACCTGCACGGTGCCGACGATCCGGCCGGCCGCGTCCTCGGCGACGAGCAGGATGCGTTCGTCATTCGCCACGCCATCGGCCACGCGCGTCCAGAACGCAATGGCGGTCGGCCGCTCGATCGGCAACATGAAGCTGACGGACGCGCCACCTTCGACGCAATCGACCAGCACGTCGGCCAGCGCATCGATGCAGGCCCTCGCATCGCTCGCGCCGATGCGGCGCACGGTAACAGGTTCGGTCATGCCCACTCCGGTAGTCAGGCCGGCCGCACGCGTTCGTTCGTATGCGGCCGCAATCGAAAAACCCGCCGGCGGATCGTCGACGCTCGCGCAACGGCGGCAGGTGTCCGGCAACGCGGCCCCGATCGGCGCGCGTTACCGCCCCATCATCCTACGCGACGAAAATTCCCGCTGCATCGCCTATACTTAGCCACATGGCTAACCTTTCATCCGGCATCAGCGACGTCTTCCACGCCCTCGCCGATCCGACCCGCTGCGCGATCGTCAGCGCGCTCGGCCAGGGCGAACGAACCGTCTCCGCGCTGGCCGCGCCGTTCGACATGGCGCTGCCGTCATTCATGAAGCATGTCGCCGTGCTCGAGCGCAGCGGCCTCGTGCTGACCCGGAAAACCGGCCGCTCGCGCACCTGCACGCTGGTCGGCAGCCGGCTGACCGAAGCCGAGGCATGGCTCGCCGCGCAGCGCGCGCTGTGGGAAGCACGATCCGATCGTCTCGTCGAATTCGTCGAACGCCACCATCAGGAGGAGCAAGATGTCAGCAAGCCACGTCGAACCCGCTGAAGCCCACGATCTCGTCATCACGCGCACGCTGCGCGCGCCGCGCCGCGCACTGTGGCGCGCATGGACCGACCCCGAACTGCTGAAGGAATGGTGGTGCCCGAAACCGTGGACCACCGAAGTGCGCGCGTTCGACCTGCGGCCGGGCGGCGCCTTCCACACGGTCATGCGCGGCCCCGACGGCGGCACGAGCGACAATCCCGGCTGCTTCCTCGAAATCGTGCCGGAAGCGCGCATCGCGTTCACGTCGATGCTCGCGGGCGGCTGGCGACCGCAGGCGCCGTGGATGGGCTTCACGGCGATCATCACGATGGCCGACGACGATGCGGGCAGCCGTTACGAAGCCCGCGTGATGCACCCCGATGCCGCCACGCGCGAGCGTCATGAAGCGCTCGGCTTCTTCGAGGGCTGGAACACCTGCATCACGCAGCTCGACGCATTCGCGGCCACGCTGCGCTGAACGCAGACGGACGTGCGGTCATTGCATGCCGCCGCGCCCGCGCCTACGATTCCTGAAGGAGGCATGACGACACGCCGGCATCCGGCGTGCACCGTCGCGCACGCTCCGCAGGAGGCGACATGCTGCATACGCACACGCATTCGACCCGGGTCAGCCGGCACCTGAACGCACCGCGCGGGCGCGTCTACCGCGCGCTGCTCGATCCGCACGCGGTCGAGCAATGGAAGGTGCCCGACGGCATGACGTGCCGCGTGCACGCGTACGACACGCGCGAAGGCGGCGCGCTGCGCGTGTCGCTGAGCTACGACGCGCCGTCGGCCGATAACGGCAAGACCACCGCGCGCACCGATACCTACCACGGCCGCTTCGTCACGCTCGTGCCGGACGAGCGGATCGTCGAGATCGACGTGTTCGAAACCGACGATCCGATGCTGCGCGGCGCCATGACGATCACGATCACGCTGTCCGACGAAGCGGACGGCACGCGCGTGGATGCGGTGCACGACGGGGTGCCGCCCGGCGTGCCGGCCGCCGACAACGAAACCGGCTGGCAAATGGCGCTGGCGAAGCTCGCGGCGTTGGTGGAAACCAGGTAGCACGCGGTTCGCGCAGACGACTGGAAAAGACGGGACGCGGCGCGGCAGCGCGAAACGCCGCCGCGTGCGACACTGGCCCGCACCCGATCCATCCGGACCCGCACGAGGAGACTCTCGCGATGAACGCCGCGCGCACCGCCACCTGGTATTTCGATTTCGTTTCGCCGTTCGCCTACCTGCAGCAGGAACAGTTCGACCAGTTGCCGCCCGCCGCGGCGTTCGAGCCGCGGCCGATCGTGCTCGGCGCGCTGCTCACGCACTGGGGCCAGAAAGCGCCGGCCGAGATCGCGGCGAAGCGCGTGTTCACCTATCGCCACGCGCAATACCGCGCGGACAAGCTCGGCATTCCGTTCCGGATGCCGCCCGCCCACCCGTTCAACCCGATCAAGCCGCTGCGTCTCGCGATCGCGATGGACAGTTCGGTCGACGCGATCCGGCGGATCTTCCGGCATATCTGGCGCGACGGCCAGGACGTGTCGACGCCGGAAGGCTTCGCCGCGCTGTGCGAAGCCGTCGGTTTTCCGGAAGGCGTGACGGCCGTCGAAGCGCAGCCGGTGAAGGACGCGCTGCGCGCGAACACGGATCAAGCCATCGCGCACGGCGTGTTCGGCGTGCCGACTTTCGAACTCGACGGCGACCTGTTCTGGGGCGAGGATGCGACCGGCATGTTCGCCGATTGCGCGACGTCGCGCGCATGGCTCGACTCGCCCGAGGTGCGCCGCATCAGCGCGCTGCCCGAAGGAATCCGGCGCGGCTGACCGCGCAACCGCGATCCGCCGCCGGGCGCGCTGCGTCAGACGTCGCGCCCTTCGACGAGCCCCGGCACGGCCTCGCGCATCATCGCGACGAACCGCACGAGCCGCGACGGATAGAACTGCGCATGCGGATAGGTCAGGTAGACGGGCAGCGGCGCGGCCTGCCACTCGGGTGCGAGGTGCACGAGTTCGCCGCGCGCGAGGTGGTCGGCCAGCATCCATGACGAACCGACGCATGCGCCGACACCCAGCAGCGCCGCGCTGCGCAACGCGTACAGGTTCGCGGTCGTGATACGCGGGCGGATCGCGATGCGCCGCGTCTCGCCCGTCGCGGCGTGCGTCAGCGCGAGCTCGGTCCGGTAGTACGTGCGCAGTGCGAGCCACGGCAACGCGGCCAGCGCGTCGGGGTCGGCCGGCACGTCGGCGCCGTTCAGCACGGACGGCGCGGCGACCACGAAGCGCGGCACCTTCGTCAACCGGATCGCGACGACGCCCGGATCGATCGGCTCGCCGACCTGGATCGCGCAATCGATGCCGCTGCCGACGAAATCCCGCACCTCGTCCTGCAGCAACCACTCCACCGACACGCGCGGATAGTCGCGCAGGAATTGCGCAAGCGGCTCGACGAAACGCTCCTGACCGAACGCATGCGGCACCGCGACCCGCAGCAACCCGTCGGGCTCCTCCTGCGCGCCGCGCAGATCGGCCTCGAACGCCGCCCAACTCGCCAGCAGCTCCTTGGCACGCTTGAAGCAGCGCTCGCCGTCGACGGTCAGCCGCATCGTGTGCGTCGTGCGCTGCAGCAGCCGCATGCCGAGCGAGCGTTCGAGCGCCTGCAGCCGCCGGCTGATCGTCGGCTGCGTCGTTTGCAATTGCGCGGCGGCAGCCGACAGGCTGCCGGCCTCGACTATGCGTACGAAGGTTTCCATCAGCTCGAAACGATAGCCGGCGCCGTCCACCGGTACCGCCCCGACACGCGGAACCCCTTCAGCAGCGGGAAAAGCGGAAGATTTTTCGGTCATTCGTGCAGCGTATAACAAATCTGCGCCGGGCGGCACTACCGTGCCCGGCCGCGCGCCGCCAAACTCGCGTCCATTCCGTTGTCCACACGAGGATGCACGCCATGTCCACCCCCACCCGTCTCGACGCCGCGCCGCTCGCGGCGCATGCCTCGGCCCGCCCGGCCGCCGCGTCGATGCCCGATCGCCGGCTCGTGCTGCTGCTCGCGGCCGCCGCCGGCCTCGGCGTCGCCCCGCTCTACTACGCGCAGCCGATGCTCGGCGCGCTCGGGCCCGATCTCGGCGCGTCGGCGCGCGCGATCGGCTTCGTGCCGACGCTCACGCAGCTCGGTTATGCGCTCGGCATCCTGCTGCTCGCGCCGCTCGGCGACCGCTTCGACCGGCGCCGCGTGATCGTGACCAAGGCCGCCGCACTGGTCGTCGCGCTGCTGCTCGCCGCCGTCGCGCCGTCGCTCGGGCTGTTGCTCGCGGCGAGCTTCGCGATCGGCCTCGCCGCGACGATGGCGCAGGACGTCGTGCCGGCCGCCGCGACGCTCGCGCACGATGCGCATCGCGGCCGCATCGTCGGCACGGTGATGACGGGGCTGTTGCTCGGCATCCTGCTGTCGCGCGTCGTGGCCGGGTTCGTCGCAGAAACCGCCGGCTGGCGCGCGATGTTCGCGCTCGCGGCCGCCAGCGTCGCCGCGATCGGCATCGTGGCCGCGCGCGGACTGCCGCGCTTCGAGCCCACCACGCGCCTGCCGTATCGTGCGCTGATCGGGTCGCTCGGCGCGCTGTGGCGCCACCATCCGGCGCTGCGCCGCGCCGCACTCGCGCAGGGGCTGCTGGCCGTCGGGTTCAGCGCGTTCTGGTCGACGCTCGCGGTGATGCTGCACGGTGCGCCGTTTCACCTCGGCAGCGCGGCCGCGGGCGCTTTCGGCCTCGCAGGTGCCGCCGGCGCGCTGGCCGCGCCCGTTGCAGGGCGTCTCGCCGATCATCACGGCCCCGAGCGCGTCACGCGCATCGGTATCGGCATCGCGGCGCTGTCGTTCGCGTCGATGGCCGCCGCGCCGCTGATGTCGCCGCATGCGCAGCTCGTGCTGCTCGCGGTCGCGACGATCGGCTTCGATCTCGGCGTGCAGGCGACGCTGATTGCGCACCAGTCGATCGTCTACCGGATCGATCCCGCGTCGCGCAGCCGCCTCAACGCGGTGCTGTTCGTCGGTATGTTCATCGGGATGGCGGCCGGCGCCGCGATCGGCAGTTTGTTGCTCGCGCAACTGGGCTGGAATGCGGTGACCGCGCTGGCCGTCACCACGTCGCTGGCCGCACTCGCCGTGCGAATCTGGCGCAATTGAGTTCCGCACCACGCGGACGAGGCGGGCAGCCCACCGGGCTTGCCCGCCTTTTCTTTTTGTTTCCGATCGGCATGCGCATCGCGCGGCGCGCCCCGGCACATCCGCGCAAGTTGCAGCCTGCTTTCGTTCATCCGGTGCAAGGTCTGTGACGGCTCGCCGAATTGCGCAGTTCAACCAAATATTTTCCCGACCGCCGTGCGCATCCGCGCGCAAACATCGGACGATTCTGCAGCGCCCCGCCGCCCGGCGCTTCCCCATCCGGCCCCGTCGCGCCGCCCCGTTTCATCAGGGGATTCCCGGTATTTTTTCGCATTTTCTTCGAAATAACGGGTGACATACTTGCCTCCCGTTGCGCTCCGGTACGAGCGTGCTTCCAGATCCTGCCGGCCGCGCGTGATACGCCGCACGTCCGCCGGGCTCGCACGACATGAACAATTTCGACACCACGATCCAGACCTTTCTCACCCACGTGACGTTCGGCCCGCTGATGAATCACGTGATCCGCGTGATCGCCGGCCTCTACACGTTCAAGGGCTTCGTGCTCATTCCCGTGCTGTGCTGGCTGTGGTTCCAGCCAGGCTCGAATCGCGAGCGGCAACGCGAGCTGGTCGTCGCGACGGTCGCGAGCGGGCTCATCGCGCTCGCGTTCGGCCGGCTGCTCGCCCAGGTGCTGCCGTTCCGCGTGCGGCCGATCTACAACCCCGACCTGCACCTGACGTTCCCGTCGGCGGGACTGCGCGCGGCCACGCTGCAGGCATGGAGTTCGTTTCCGAGCGATCACGCGATGCTGTGGATGGCGATCGCGACCGGCATCTTCATCATCGCGCGCCGCGCCGGCGTGTTCGCGCTGCTGTACGCCGCCGTGTTCATCTGCCTGCCGCGCGCCTATCTCGGCTTTCACTACCCGACCGACCTGATCGCGGGCGCGGCGATCGGCATCGCGATCGCGTGGCTGCTGACGCGCGACGCGATCCGCTCGCGCTTCGCGCCGCAGGTGCTGGAGATGATCCGGCGCTTCCCCGCGCCGGCCTATACGCTCGCGTTCCTGCTGTGCTTCGAGTTGATCACGCAGTTCGACGAACTGCTGACGCTCGCGCAGTCGGCCACGCACACGATGTGACGGGCGCACACCGCGATGCTGCCGCTGCTTACGTTCCGTCGCCCCGGCACACGCTGCCGTCCGTGCACGGCGGCGGCGCGCCGCGCGACGGCCGCGCCAATCAGTCTCGATCCGGCGCGCCGAGCGGGAAGAACGCGCGATACGGACGCGCCTCGTCGACCGCGCGCGCGAACGACGGCCGCGCAAGCAGACGCCGGCGATACGCGATCACGTTCGCGAACGCCGGATCGATCCGGTGCGTCCAGTCCGCGTAGAACAGGAACGGCGCCGCGCCGCAATCGGCGAGGCTGAAACGATCGCCGGCCGCCCATTCGCGATCGGCCATCTTCTTGTCCAGCCACGCATACGACGTGTCGAGCATCGCGCGCGCATCGGCGACGCCCCGCGCATCGCGCTCGGCTTCCGGCCGCAGCGCGTCGTACACGACCTTCTGCTGCGGCGTCGACACGTAGTTGTCGAAGAAGCGATCCATCATCCGCACTTCGAGCGCCGCGTGCGGATCGTCGGGCAGCAGGCGCACGGGGCCCGGATGGTTCAGGCCGAGATACTCGATGATGATCGACGCCTCGACCACGGTGCGGCCCGCATCGACGAGCACCGGAAAACGCTTCAACGGCCACAGCGCGGTCAGCTCCTGCATCGGCTTCGGATCATCGTGCGCGAGCACGCGATACGCGAACGGCGTGCCGTTCTCGTACAGCGCGGTCAGCACTTTCTGGCAATAGGACGAAAAGGGATGGGCATAAAGCGTCGGTATCATCGCGGGGCTCTCAGGGTTTCGGCGCCGCGTCGTGCGGCGCCACGTGATCGGATACCTTGACGACGAACGGCGCGCGGCCGATTCGACATCGGTCCGGATTTTTTTGTGTGGCCGCGGGCCGCTACGACCGCCCGTCCTTGACGACGCGCCCTTCGGCCCGCCAGCGCAACATCCCGCCGCCGAGATTCGCAACCGCGTCGAAACCGGCCTTCTGCAGGATCGCGGTCGCCTGCGCGGAGCGACCGCCGGCCCGGCACACGGTCACGACCGGCCGATCGCGTGCGATTTCGCCGACGCGCGCGGCCAGTTCGCCGAGCGGAATCGGCGTCGCGCCGGGCAGGTGGCCGAGCGGGCCCGTGAACTCGTCGGGCTCGCGCACGTCAACGACCTGCACCGCCGGCAGATGATCCTCGAGCCATTGCGAATCGATTTCCCAGAACCCGGCGAACGTGTAGACGAGCGGCGCCCAGTCGGACGCCGCGTGCGTATCGGGCGGATTTGCGGCGACGCCGCATTGCAGGTTCGCCGGCACCGCGACGTCGATCTGGCGCGGGTGCGCGAGCCCGAGGTTGCGCATGTAGCCGGCGAAATCGTCTTCGCTGAGATCGCCGCCGAGGCGCGGATTGAAGCGCCGCTCCTCGCCGACGCTCGTCACCGTGAGCCCGCGATAGTCGTGCGCCGGATACAGCAGGCACGCGGCCGGCAGCGTGAAGAGCCGGCCATGCACCGCGCGATACAGCGCGCGCGGGTCGCCCTGCTGGAAGTCGGTGCGGCCCGTGCCGCGGATCAGCAGGCAATCGCCGGTGAACGCCATCGATTCGTCGTCGAGTACGAGGCTGATGCAGCCGCTCGTGTGGCCGGGCGTCGCGCGCACGGTCAGGTAGCGCGCGCCGAATGCGCAGCGGTCGCCGTCGTTCAGGTAGCGGTCGGCGCCCTGCGCGCCGCTCGCCGCCGAGATCGCGATCGCGCTGCCGGTGCGCTGCTTCAGCAGCCACGCGCCCGTCACGTGATCGGCGTGCACGTGCGTGTCGACCGTCGCGACGAGCCGCAGCCCGAGCTCGTCGAGCAGCGCCACATCGCGGCGCACCTGCTCGAACACGGGATCGATCAGCAGCGCTTCGCGCGACGCGCGATCGGCGAGCAGGTACGTGTAAGTCGACGATTGCGGGTCGAAAAGTTGCCGGAAGATCATCACGAGGTCGCTCCGTCGCGTGTTCAGGTTGGTGTTGTCCGGCCGGTATGCCGTGCGTCGCCGATGCGCGGCGGGCCGGCGCGAGTACCGCCGTGCCGCATCGCAGTCGCATGCATGCCGCAACGCACCGCACCGCACGAGCGGACGGCGTGTGGCTGCGTCTGCGTCTGCGTCTGCTGCACATCGTCGTCCGGCACCGACGTCGGCATGATGACATCGCCGTCCGGCGACCGGCATCGCGCCTGCCGCATTTCGCGCGTTCATATAGCGTAGATCAAAATGCGCGCGCCGCCGGCGCACCATGGGCGGCAACCTATTCCGACGACGAATGGCGCACGGCGGGACGATTCGCCGCGCCCGGACGGTGGCGCGCGCTGCCTTACACTACGGCCTGTTCTCGTCCCCGTTCACAGGAATTTCGTCCCCATGTCGATGACGATCGATCCGAAGCAGGCCGCCGCGCTGCTGGCCGTCGCCGACACGGGCAGCTTCGAGCAGGCGGCCGTGCGCCTGCACGTGACCGCGTCCGCCGTCACGCAGCGGGTCCGCGCGCTGGAGGCGAGCCTCGGCACGCCACTCGTGCTGCGCACGCGCCCGTGCCGCCCGACGGTGGCCGGACAACGCGTGCTGCAGCACCTGCGCCGCGTCGCGCTGCTGCAGGCCGATCTGCAAAGCACGCTCGCGACCGAGCGTGAATCGCCGATCTCCGTGACGATCGCGCTGAATTCCGACAGCCTCGGCACGTGGTTCCTGCCCGCGCTCACCTCGGTGCTCGCGGGCGAGCGCATCCTGTTCGAGCTGATCGTCGAGGATCAGGACCATACGTTCGCGCTGCTCGAAAGCGGGATGGCCGTCGGCTGCGTGACCACCGAGCCGAAGCCGATGCGCGGCTGCATCGCGACGCCGCTCGGCACGATGCGCTACCGGCTGCTCGCGGCCGCCGCGTTCGCGGTGCGCTGGTTCCCGCGCGGGCTGAACCGCACGAGCGCGCGCAAGGCGCCCGTCGTCGCGTATTCGCGGCGCGACACGCTGCAGTCGTCGTTTTTGAAGGAGAAGTTCGGGTTGCCGGAAGGCGCGTACCCGTGTCACTACGTGCCGGGCACCCATTCGCACTTCGCGGCGGTGCGGCACGGGCTCGGCTACGCGATGGTGCCGGAACCGCTGATCGGCGCCGCGCCGCTCGATGCGCAGGGGCTCGTCGATCTCGCGCCCGCGCATCCGACCGACGTCACGCTGTACTGGCACGCGTGGACCGTGCAGTCGCCGACGATGGCGTCGCTGTCCGCGCGGGTCGTCGAAGCGGCGCGCCGATTGCTCGCGCCGCTGCCGAAATGAAATGACCCGATGATTGGCGCGGCCGTTACGCGCGCCGCTGCGAGAAATACGCGCCGACCGCGTCGAGGAACGTATCGATGTCCGCGCGCGACACGTCGCAGTGGGTGACGAAACGCGATGCATACAGCATCTGCGTGAGAATCCCGCGCTCCTTGAGCCACGCCTCGAGCGGCGCGCAATCGGCTTCGGGGAATTGCGCGAACACCATGTTCGTCGCGTGCGACAGCACCTTCACGGAGTCGATGCGCGCGAGGCCTTCCGCGAGATGCGCGGCATTCGCATGATCGTCCGCGAGCCGCTCGACGTTGTGGTCGAGCGCATACAGGCACGCCGCCGCGAGAATGCCCGATTGCCGCATCCCGCCGCCGAGCACCTTGCGCCAGCGCGCCGCACGCTCGATCAGCGCCCGGCTGCCGACCAGCACCGAACCGACCGGCGCGCCGAGCCCTTTCGAGAAACAGATCGACACGCTGTCGAACGGCCCGCACAGGTCGGCGATCGGGCGGCCCGACGCGACGGCCGCGTTGCACACGCGCGCGCCGTCGAGGTGCGTGGACAGCCCGCGGCTGCGCGCGAGCGCGACGGCTTCCTGCACATAACCTTCCGGCAACACCTGGCCGCCGATCGTGTTCTCGAGCGCGAGCAGGCGCGTGCGGGCAAAGTGATTGTCGATCGGCTTGATCGCCGCGGCGATCTTCGCGAGCGGCAGCGTGCCGTCCGGCGCGTTCTCGATTGGCTGCGGCTGGATGCTGCCGAGCACGGCCGCACCGCCGCCTTCGTACTTGTAGGTGTGCGCGAGCTGGCCGACGATGTACTCGTCGCCACGCTCGCAATGCGCCATCAGCGCGCCCAGGTTGCTCTGCGTGCCGCTCGGGAAGAACAGGCCGGCTTCCTTGCCGGCCCGCTCGGCCGCGACCGCCTGCAGGCGCAGCACGGTCGGGTCGTCACCCCATACGTCGTCGCCGACTTCGGCGGCAGTCATCGCGGCCAGCATTGCCTGGCTCGGACGTGTCACGGTATCGCTGCGTAAATCGATCATCGCTGTGCCCTGAGTAAACGCGGACCGGAACCCATGCGCCCGGCCCTGCCGAAACGAGACTCAGAGTGTACGCAATTCACGCCATGCGTGGCGACGGTCGAGCATCGCTCGTCGCGCCGGCACGTGCATGGCGCGCACGCCGGCGCGACGCGCGAACGCCCGCATCAATACCGCGGCGGCGGCGGCTGGACACCCGCCGGCGGCATCGGCGGCGCC
The DNA here is from genome assembly GCF_001742165.1 of Burkholderia stabilis. Classification (NCBI taxonomy): domain Bacteria; kingdom Pseudomonadati; phylum Pseudomonadota; class Betaproteobacteria; order Burkholderiales; family Burkholderiaceae; genus Burkholderia; species Burkholderia stabilis. Next base: position 2,102,276 of record NZ_CP016443.1, read on the forward strand.
GCACGCGGCGCGCCGCCGTATCCACCACCGTATCCACCGCCATACCCGCCGCCGCCGCCGCTCATCCCGCCCGGCACCGGCACGCGGTTGCCGGTCGCATACATGCATTGCAGGTACGCGTAGTCGTAGCGGCGCTGGATGTCGTAGGCCGAGCCCTGCGCGGCGCCCGCGCCGACGACGCTGCCCGCGAGCAGCCCCGCGCCTGCGCCGACCGCCGCACCCGTGCCGCCGTTGAACGCGGCGCCGGCCGCCGCGCCGAGCGCGGTGCCGACGGCCGCGCTGCCGACCGCGCTCGCGGTGGCGGCCTGTCCGGCGCTCACGCCGCCCGATTGTTCGAACGCGTACTGGCGGCAGCTTCCGTCGTCGGCGCGGAACTGGTCGAACGACTTGCCGGTGCCGGGCAGCGCCATCACGCTCGGCCCGACCGGCATGTACGCGCACGCGCCGAGGAGGCCGGCCAGCGCCAGCGCCGTCGGCACGCGCAGATGTCGAAATACGGATTTCATCGTCGCGCCTCCGTCACTGCGGCCGCGCCGGCACCGATCGCCAGCCCGACTTGCAGGTCTTCACATACGGGTAGTAGTGTTTCGACGCGTCGCAGTAGTACCAGAGGTTCGCGTCACCGTCGTCCTGCGGCTGCCCCTTCTCGACGTATTCGGGCGGCGGCGGATCGACCGGCACCGCGACGACGGGCGGCGGATAGTAGTACGGCGCGGGGACGACGGGGTAGTAATACGGGTAGCCGAAGCCGGGGCCGACATAAACCCCGACCCGGGCGGCATGCGCCACGCCGCCCGTCGCGAGCGCCACCGCGGCTGCCGCGCCCAGCGCGAGCTTCAATCCATTCACGTCACGTTCTCCGACAGGCCGGTTCGCCGATGCGAACCCGATACCCCGAACGCTACCCCGCACGCGATCCGGCATTCATTACGGGTGGACGCGCCAATGTTGCGCGACGTTACCCGTGTGACAGCCGCCACCGGCGGCGGCCCGCCGGCCCGACCGTTCGCGTTACGCGCTAACGCAATGAAACCGGCCGGCCGCGCATGGTGCCGCGCACAGGCCCGCCGGCACGCCGCGCTCGCGTGCGCGAAACCGTTCCGATGACGCGACGCGCCATATTGACGCACGTGCGTCAGACCGCCACGCCGCGGCCGCACGCGCCGCGAACGGCCTTCTTGATACGAATCAACGATTTATCCCGAAACCGCGCGCGGCGGGCTGGACATCTGCGACGAGTTGGCACATTTCGCGGTGCAACATCGCGGCACATACTCCAGCCAACCCCGCCACCTGTCGGCCGGGGTCCGCCGGCACCCGCCGGCGGGTATCGTCAGCTTCGGTCATCTGGTATGGACACCGCACTTTCGGCCCTCGATCTGGCCCGCCTGCAATTCGCGTTCACCGTCTCCTTTCACATCGTCTTCCCGGCGCTGAGCATCGGCCTCGCCAGCTTCATCGCCGTGCTCGAATATCGCTGGCTGAAAACCGGCAAGCAGTACTACAAGACCCTCTGTCTGTTCTGGTCGAAGATCTTCGCGGTCGCGTTCGGGATGGGCGTCGTCTCCGGCGTCGTGATGAGTTACCAGTTCGGCACCAACTGGTCGGGCTTCTCGAGCTTCGCCGGCGCCGTCACCGGGCCGCTGCTGATGTACGAGGTCATGACCGCGTTCTTCCTCGAGGCCGGCTTCCTCGGCATCATGCTGTTCGGCTGGAACCGCGTGAGCCCGCGCGCGCACTTCGGCGCGACGCTGATGGTCGCGATCGGCACGCTGATCTCGACGTTCTGGATCCTCGCGTCGAACAGCTGGATGCAGACGCCGCAAGGCTTCGAGATCGTCGACGGCCGCGTCGTGCCGACCGACTGGTTCGCGATCATCTTCAACCCGTCGTTCCCGTACCGCCTGTTCCACATGGCGATCGCCGCGTTCATCGTCGCCGCGCTGGTCGTGGCCGCGACGGGCGCATGGCACCTGCTGAAGGGCCGCCGCGACAAGGGCGTGAAGAAGATGTTCTCGATGGCGCTGTGGCTGCTGCTCGTGCTCGCGCCGCTGCAGGCCGTGATCGGCGACCAGCACGGCATCAACACGCTGAAGCACCAGCCCGCGAAGATCGCCGCGATCGAAGGGCTGTGGGAAACCGAGAAGGGCGGCACGCCGCTCAACCTGTTCGGCATCCCCGACATGAAGGCGGAAACGACCCGCTACGCGGTGAAGGTGCCGCACCTCGGCAGCCTGATCCTCACGCACAGCTGGGACGGCGAGATCCGCGGGCTGAAGGAATTCCCGCCGGAAGACCGCCCGAACTCGACGGTCGTGTTCTGGAGCTTCCGGATCATGGTCGGCCTCGGCTTCGCGATGATCGGCCTCGCCGCGCTCGCGTGGTTCCTGCGCCGCCGCGGCCGCCTGTATGAATCGAAGTGGTTCCAGCGCTTCGCGCTCGTGATGGGCCCGACCGGCTTCGTGTCGCTGCTCGCGGGCTGGGTGACGACCGAAGCGGGCCGCCAGCCGTGGGTCGTGTATGGCGTGATGCGCACCGCGCAGGCCGTGTCGCCGCTGTCGGTGCAGCAGGTCAGCCTGTCGATGATGACGTTCGTGATCGTGTACTTCCTCGTGTTCGGCACCGGCGTGTACTACATGCTGAAGCTGATGAAGGCCGGCCCCGCGCTGCCCGACGTGAAGCACGACCCGAAACACGACATGCCCGACACGCGCCCCGATCACACCGCGCGCCGCCCGCTGTCGGCCGTCGACGAGCCGCTCGAGACCGTCTGAGCCCACCCCATTCGCATACGAGAAAACCTATGGACGTCACCGTAATCTGGGCCGCGATCATCGCATTGGGGCTCTTCATGTACGTCGTGCTCGACGGCTTCGACCTCGGCATCGGCATCGTCTTCCCGTTCTTCCCGGACGAGAAGGAACGCGACCTGATGATGAACACCGTCGCGCCCGTGTGGGACGGCAACGAGACGTGGCTCGTGCTCGGCGGCGCCGGGCTGTTCGCGGTGTTCCCGATCGTCTATTCGACGGTGCTGTCGGCGCTGTACCTGCCGCTGATCTTCATGCTGGTGTGCCTGATCTTCCGCGGCGTGTCGTTCGAGATCCGCGCGAAGGCGCGGCGCACGAAGCAGCTGTGGGATCTCGCGTTCATCGGCGGCTCGGCCGGCGCGACGCTGTTCCAGGGGATCGCGCTCGGCGCGTTCCTGCAGGGCATCAACGTGAAGGACGGCGTGTTCGCGGGCGACGCATTCGACTGGCTGACGCCGTTCAGCCTGCTGACCGGCCTCGGCCTGATCGTGACCTATGCGCTGCTCGGCTGCTGCTGGCTCGTCGCGAAGACCGAAGGCGACCTGCAGCGGCGCCTCCATCGCGTCGTGTGGCCGCTGACGGTCGTGCTGCTCGGCTTCATCGCGGTCGTCAGTCTGTGGACGCCGCTGCAGGACCCGGCCATCGCGCAGCGCTGGTTCGATTCGGGGCTGTTCTGGCGCCTGTTGCCGGTGCCGTTCCTGGTCGCCGGGTGCGCGGTGTGGATGCGGCGCGCGGTGCGCAACCGGCACGACATGACGCCGTTCGTGATGGCGCTGGCGCTCGTGCTGCTCGGCTACGTCGGCCTGCTCGTCACGCTGTTCCCGTATGCGATTCCTCAGACGATGACGATCTGGGAAGCAGCGGCGCCGCGTTCCAGCCAGACCTTCACGCTGGTCGGCGCAGCGGTTATCCTCCCGATCATCATCGCCTACACGACGATGGGTTACTGGGTATTCCGAGGCAAGGTGCGCCATGAAGACCAGCATTACTACCACCACTGATTCCGCCGATCGCCCATCCGAGGCGCCGCGGCCGCGGATGCGCGGCTGGATGTGGTTCGTCGTCCTGTGGGCAGGCGGCGTGATCGGCGCCGTCACGCTCGGCTATGCGTTCAAGATCTTCATGAACCTGACGCTGTTTGCCGTGAAGTAAGCCAGACGGTCGCCCGGATCGAACGACGATCCGGGCGGCCGTTTCGCCATCGCCGGCCGTGGCTTCAAGCCAATGCGCCGGGCGCGCCGTCCGTTCGTCGTCGGCCGCAGCACGCCTTCCATCTCCCCGCGCCTCTACGCTCTCCCGCGCCGACACGCGTGCGCCGCTCACCGCTCGCACGACGTCGCGCACATCGCCTTGTCCATTTCGCCGAAGAAGGTCTGGTAGTACTCGGGCTCGATCACCGTCTTCGTGCGCGAATCGCCGTTGCTGTCCCACACCGTGCGGTCGAACCGCGCGCGCACGACCGTGGCGCGCGCACTCGTCAAACGGACCGTCACGATCGCGGCCACGCGCTCGTGATCCGGTTTTGCGGGCAACCCGCCGATGCGCGCCTTCAGTGCGCCGCGCAGCAATTGCCGCCACTTCGGCGCCAGCGTGTCGCTGCGCCCTCCTTCGATCAGCCCCGCGTCGCGGTCGACCGTCACCGGCGCATAGCCCTGCGCGCGCAGCACGCCGGCCGCCGCGTCGAGCGCATGCGCCTGCGAGATGCCCGCATAACGGCGGTCGGTCAGCATGCGCAGCGTCTGCTGCTCGGTATCCGTCAGGTCGACTTCGGTCTGGCTCGAGCTGTAGCGCACCAGCGATCCGCCGCTGCCGATCTGGCGTTCGTTCGCCGGCTTCGCCGCGCACCCGGTGAGCATTGCGAGCAGCCCGGCACAGGCGAGCGCCAGCGCGCCGCGGCCGCGCACCGGCACCACCACCGCCGCGCGGCGCATCGCACGCCACGCCGTTCGCCGGCCGCGCAGACGGCGGCGAATTCCGGTTGATCGGCAGTCGGGTGGCGCTATGATCGTCATCGGGTCGTTCTCCTGTCGGCGCCATGATAGGGATGCGCCCCAGCCGCGACAAACGACATTTTTTGACCCACTGTGTAGCTTTTCTTCGCGATCTCACGATGCGCCGATTGCCGCCCCTCAACGCGCTGCGCAGCTTCGAAGCCGCCGGCCGCCTGCAGAGCCTCACCCTCGCCGCCGAGGAACTGAACGTGACCCAGAGCGCGATCGCGCAGCAGATCCGCGTGCTCGAATCGTTCTTCGGGCAAAAGCTGTTCGAGCGCGACGGGCGCGCGCTGCGGCTCACCCCGCGCGCACGGCATTACCTCGTCGACGTCGCCAGTTGCCTCGGGCGGCTCGCGCAGGCGACCGGGCAGATGTTCGAACCGGTGGGCGGCACGACGGTGCGGATCAATTCATCGGTGTCGTTCGCGCATGGATGGTTGCTGACGCAACTGGCCGTGTTCCAGGCCGAGCATCCGGACATCGACGTGCAGCTCGTCACGACCGCCGACGCCGAGCGCGACCAGATCGACGAAACGTGCGACGTCGTGATCCGTCGTTACACGCCGGAGCTGCGCCGCAAGGGCTTCGTGTCGCGCCCGCTGCTCGCGACCGTCGCGGTGCCCGTGTGCGCGCCCGGCCATCCGGTGCTCGAACAGGTACGCGCGCCGGCGGACCTGCGCAACGCGCCGCTACTGCACTACGCGGGCATGCCGCAAGCGTGGCAATACTGGTTCCACCAGGCCGGCTCGGATGTGACCGAGACGCTGCGCGGGCCGTTCTATCGCGAGTTCTTTCTGCTGGTGCAGGCGGCCGCGAGCGGGCTCGGCGTGTGCCTCGCGCCGCGCGCGGTCGTACGCGACGATCTCGCGAGCGGCCGGCTCGTCGCGCTGTTTCCCGAGGTCCATCTGGAAGGGCCGCCGTTTCATTGCCTGTATCGCAACGACGACGATCCGTCGCTGCGCACGTTCGTCGACTGGCTGTTCGCGCGGGCGGAGGAACTGGACGGGCCGGTGGCGCAGTGAGCGGTGGCGGGCGGCTATGCGTTCTGCCGCACCACACCCAGTTTGAGCCCCAGCATGCCGAATATGCGGTTCATCGTCTGTACCGTCCCGTCGCTGCGGCCCTGCTCGATATCCTGAATCGTCTTGGTCGACACGCCGGCGAGCTTCGCCATTTCGGCGCTCGTCAACCGCATCGTCTTCTTCAGATGGCGCACGGATTCGCGCAGCGGCCATTCCGGATGCGCGAGAACGCCCTCGATCGCTTGCCGCCGCAGTGCGAGCTGTTCGGGGAGCGACATCGCGTTGTAGCGTTTGTCCATCGTGTCGTCCTTGCCGTCAGCGGAGCACAGCCATTTCAGCGGAAATCTATATAAATTGCGTCGGCAACTGCGGGCAATCTATGTAGATATCTACCGAAACGAAGGGGCTGTGGCGCCACGCCTGGCGAGGAAAAACACGTCGGGAACCGCGACTACGCTCACCGCCGCTCGCGCAGCGCCGCTTCGATCTTGCGGTCGGTCTTGTACTGGCTCAGCGCATACACCGACCAGATCGCGGCCGGCAGCCAGCCGATGATCGTGAGCTGAAGGATCAGGCAGATGACCCCCGCGATCGGGCGGCCGATCGTGAAGAACTGGAACCACGGCAGCAGCAGGGCAAGCAGAAGGCGCATGAACGATCCTCTCGGTGCGTCGTTGAACGGGTGATGCGTGGCGAATATGCCGGCGCGCGGCGCGGAATTCAAGCCGCGCACCGGCAATGCGGCGCCGTCGACTGCCCGGCGCCGCCCGCATCGCCCGCCTCATGCGGCGGGCGCCTTCCCGTTCGTCACGCCACTCAACGCCCGATACCGAGCCCCGGCAGCACGCGCGTGTTCTCGGCCACGACCGCGTGCAGCAGGCGCGGGTCGGCGCCGAGCAGCTCGAGGATCGTCGGCGCGACCTGCTTCGTGCCGACCAGATCGGTCACGGTGCGCGCGCGATGGATGCCCGGATACGACACGAGCAGGCCGAGGTGGCTGTCGTCCGGCGCGTTGCCGCCGTGTTCCTCGTCCTTCTTCGTGCTCGACGTGTAGATCACGCCCGGATTCGGCTGGACGATGATGTCCGGCGTGCGGCCGTTGGCCGGATCGCCGAAGCGGTCGGCGAGCGCCGCGCCATACAGGACATAGGCCTGCGAACCGTCCGCGCAGATCCCCGGCGCGTTGCAGCCCAGGTTCGCCTTCAGTGTCTGCACGACGGCCGTGCGCTGGCTGCGGTCGCGCAGCCAGATCAGGCCGACGTCGTCGGTCTGCACGAAGCCGGTGCCGACCAGGCCCGACCCGTCGTTCAGGTTGCCCGTCGTCGTGTTGTTCTGGCCGAAGTTGCCGTTCGGGTCGAGGTAGTTGTTCGCTTCGAGCAGCTTCGTCAGCGTGTCGCCGTTCTTCACGAGCTTCGTGTGGTCGGTCGGCGACTGGCCATGCTTCGACGTGACGATCACGGCCGTCGACGTGTACAGGTTGGCCTGCTTCAGCGCCGCGACGATATGGCCGATCGAGTTGTCGACATACGTGATCGCGTTCGCGACCTGACCGTTCGGCGTGAAGTCCGCATCGAGATACCCGCCGCCCTTCGCGACCGGCGACTTCTGCGCGACGCTGAGCGTCTGGAAGTCGGCGCCGAACAACGTCGGCACCGGCGCACTCTTCGTGCCCGTCGAGTCACGGCCTTCGATCTGGTTGATCAGCGCCTGCACGTGCAGGTTGTCGAAGCGCGCGGTGTGCGAGTAGATATCCGTGTAGTCGGTGTTCGTCGCCGGGTCGATCGAGTTGATCTCGGTGCGCATCAGATCGTCGACGCCCGTGCCCGACGGGCCGTTCAGCCAGTCGTAACCCCACGCGTGCTTGTCGGCCCACGCGGTGTGCGCGTTCGGCACGCCGGCCTTCACGGCTTCGAACACCGTGTTGGTCTTCACATAGTTGTGCGGATAGACCGGCACGCACTGGCCGTTCACGCGCGCATGCGGGATCGCCTGCGGGTTGAACGCGCCGCCGCCGTCGAGGTGCGCGAGCTTGCCGCCGTTGAACGCGTCGATGCCGGTCGTTTCGTCGAACACGACGTTCCAGCCCTGTTTGCCCGAGCACGTCGTGTCGCCCGGCGCGTACAGGTTGCGGTCGTACGACACGTCGTAGAACAGGCCGGCCGTCTTCGGCGAGCCGCCCGTCACGAGCGCCGCGAGGCCCGGGAACGAATCCGACAGGCCGGGCGTGTACGCATTCGCGTACGTCACGCCACTCTTTGCGAGCACCGCGATGTTCGGGCACGTGTTCGCGCCAATGCAGCGCGCGAGATCCTGCTCGTGCAGGCCATCGACGCTGATCAGCAGCACGTGCTTCACGACGCGGCGCGCATGGCCGCCATCCTCGCCCTGACCGTTGCCGTCCTGCGCGGCGTGCGCGCCCGCGCTCGCGAGCGCCAGCGCGCCCGCCACCATCACGGCCATCTTCCGCTGCTTACCGAAAAACGAAATCATCACCCCACCTCATCGATTGATGTTGAACTGCGTGACTTGCCATCAGGCGCGCAAAATATCGCCGGATCGTGCGGCGGTCGGATGAAGCGGGGCTTTCTGTTCTCTGTCAAACGTAACCAATCGCAAGTGACATGAAGCGGTCGCAATGCGCCGCCCGCGCCGTGCGCCGACGCCCGAACGGATTTTTTTTCGGCTTGGCCCGCGACTATTGGCGTGTGATAAAGGGTTTTCCCTGACCCGGAGCACGAGTATGTCGACCCTGGAAGCTCTCCGGTTCGTGCTGGACGATGCACGCACCCCCGAAATCATTCGCCATCACGTCGTCGACGCGCTGCAGTACGCGTTGCGCAACTACGGACAGGTATTCACGGCAAAGGAAGTCGAATGGCTGACGCAGTGGGACGACGCGCGTCTGCCGCTGGCGGCGAAGAAGGAGCTGGACAAGCGCGAACCGGCGATCGCCGCGCGCTGAGGGAAGCGCGCCGCCGCGCCCGGCGGTGCGGGCGCGGCGGCGGCACATGACGGGGCCGCTTACTGCAGCCCGAAATCGACGCGGGTCGTCGCGCCCTTGTCGTCGATGCCCTTCGCATCGAGCTTCGGCGCCACGACGAACACGCGGCTCGAATCGATCTTGCCGTCGAGGTACTGGCGCACGGCTTCGGCACGCTGCTGCGCGAGCGCGCGCAGCGCGTTGTCGTCGGCCGGCGCGTGATCGGCCAGCGCCTGCTTCATGTCCGCATCGGGCAGCGTCTTCTGCAGGCCGACCAGGTTGCGAGGCTTCTTGAAATCGGCGGCCTTGTACGCGCGCGTCAGGTACTTGCCGTACTCGGCCTGGTCGACCTTCACCGACATCGGGTCGATGCTCTCGCCCTGGCCCACCACGTCCTTCAGCTTCTGCTGGCGCACCAGCCGGTCGACGTACGCGTCGCGCAGCCCCGGCGTGTCCTTCGCCGGATCGACGCGGCCGATCAGGTCGAGGCGGATCGACGGCTTCTCGGTCAGCATCTTCACGACGGTGTCGAGCTTCTTCTGCTGCGCGTCGGTCAGCGCGTACGTACCCGGCGCGAACTCGACGTAGCCGAGATCCTCGCCGCCGCCGCCGAACGCGTTCGCGAGCAGCGTGAACGGCGACGTGACGGCCTTCGCGATCAGGTTCAGCACCGCGTGCCAGATCAGCCCGCCGACGCTGAACTCCGGATTCGACAGCGAGCCCGACACCGGCAGGTTCACGTCGATCTGGCCGCGCGTGTTCTTCAGCAGCGAGATCGCGAGCTTCACCGGCAGCTTCGTCGCCGTGTCGTTCTCGACGCGATCGCCGAACGTGAGCTGATCGATGAAGATGTGGTTGTTCGCCGACAGCTGGTCGTTCGCGAGCTGGTAATGCAGGTCGACGTTGAGCTTGCCCTTCGTGATCGGATAGCCGGCGTACTTCGCCGAATACGGCGTCAGGTTGGTCAGCTCGATGTCGTGCGCGGTCGCCGTGAGGTCGAGCGCCGGCTTCTCGATCAGCGGGTTCACCGAGCCCTTGATCGAGATCGGCCCGTTGCCCGACAGGTTCGCCGCGACGTCGACCGGCGCGGACGTCGTCGAATCCGTGCCGAACGCGCCGATCTTGCCCGTGATCGCGACGAGATTCGCCGTGTAGTTCGGCTTGATGAAGTTGTCGGTATACGTGACGCGGCCGTTCTGCAGCAGCAGTTCGCCGAAATGCATCCGCACCGGGTTCTGCGGCGGCGTCGCGGCCTTCACGACCACCGTCGCCGATGCGGCGGCCGGCGCAGCGGCAGCCGAAGCGGCGGCCGGCGGCGTCATGCCCGGCGACAGCGGCACCGGTTCGCCCTTGCTCGCGTCGCGCGTGAGCGACTGCGCGGGACCCGTTTCCTTCGCGACCACGTCCTTCAGGTTCAGGCGCCCTTGCGCGTCGAGCAGCACGCGGCCGTAGAAGTTCGAGAACGTCACGCGCGCGGCGTCGACGTCGGTGCCCTTCTCGTCGTAGTTCGCCTTCAGGTTCGACAGCGCGAGCGAGCGCCAGCCCGCGAACGGGTCGGACGTCGCCTTGTCGAGCATCCGCACGTCGACGAGCGCGACGTCGCCGCGGTAGGTCGCGCGCGGCGCGTCCTTCACCTGCGCGAAGGTCAGGTTGCCCTGCGCGTTGAGCAGCGCGCTCGCGATCGTCGCGTTCAACGCGCTGCCGAAGTACGGCTCGAACGCGGCCGCGTCGAGGCGGTTGCCGTTGATCTTCAGGCCGAGCTTCAGCGGCTGCGCGGTCACGTCGCCCGACACGTTCAGCGAACCCTTGCGGTTCAGCGTCGCCTTCAACTGCACGGGCAGCGGCTTCGTCATGTCGTCGCTGATCTTCTGCACCGACAGTTCCAGCGGCTTGATCGCCAGCTTCACCGGGCGCGGCGTCGACAGGTCGGTGAAGTTCGCGGACGAATCCTTCACGTTCAGCGCATCGATCCGGTAATGCCACGACGGCGCGGCGGCTTCGGCCTTGCGCGCGACCGTGCGCTTGGGCACCGACGCCTGCGCGGGCCCGGCCAGCGCAGCCAGGTCGATCTGGCCGTCCTTCAGGCGCTTCACGTCGAGCGCGAGCCCGCTCGCGTCGACACTCGCGATCTCCGCGGTGCGCGCGGCGACGTCGACCTTCGCGATCTTCGCGCTCGCGTCGGGCAGCACGATGGCGGGCGCCTTGGCGTCGGGCGTCGCGATCTTCAGCGACTTCAGGCTCACCGTGCTGTCGGCGACCTGCGCGTCGAGCGGCGTCTTGCCCCAGTCGGCCTTCGCGTTGATCGTCGCGCCGAGCGTGCCGTCGAGCACGCGCGCGCGCGTCGCTTCGCCGAGGTACGGCTGCAACGCCGGCAGCGCGAGTGCGTCGACCGTCAGCTTCGTGTCGGCCTGCTTCTCAGCGAGCGTGAACGCGCCTTCGGCGCGCACGTCGCCGCCGCGCGACAGCGACGTCGACAGCGTGTATTTCGCGGGCGTCTTGCCCTGCAGCGAGAAACCGTCGAGCGTCGCGGCGAGCTTCGTGAGCGACAGCGCGGTCGGCGTGGCCGGCACGCGGTCGTCGACGTTGATCGTGCCGCCGTCGATCGCGAAATGACGGATCGTCAGGTCGAGCGGCGGCGTTTCCTTCGCGCTGGCCTCGGTCTCGGCCTTCGCGCCGCTCGCCGCTTCGGCCGAAGACGCCGCTGTGCCCGATGCCGCCGGCTTGCCCGCGGCGGCCTTCGGTGCGGCGGCCGGCTGCGCGACGAGCTTCTCGACGTTCAGCACGCCCTGCTTGTCGCGCGACAGGTCGACGACGGGCTGATCGATCCGGATCTCGTCGAAATGCAGCGCGTTGCGCAGCGGCTCGAGGCTGGCCGCCGCGACGTGCACGCCGCGCGCGGCGAACAGCGGCTCGGACGCCGGGCTCGTGACCTTCGCGTCGTTCAGGTCGACGGTGCCGGACACGCGCAGCGCGGGCGTCTCGCCGTTCATCGCGAAATTGACCGTGAGGTTGCTGCTCAGCAGGCCGCTCGCGACGGCCACCGGCAGCTTGGTCGGCGCGTACGAGATCAGCTTCGGCACGTCGAGGCGATCGAATTTCAGCTCGATCTCCGATTCGCGCGACTGCGCGAACGGCTTGGTCTTGCCGTCGATCGCGATCGGGCTGCCGTCGAAACGCATGCGCAGCTTCGGCTGCACGAAGATGTCGGTCTTCGACGCGAGCGTCGCGATATAAGGGATGCCGAGCATCCAGTTGTCGACCACGTGCTTTTCGTTCAGCAGGCGGTCGTCGAAATCGATCCGGCCGTCGTTGACCTGGATGTTCGACACCGAGAATTGCGTCGGCTTGCTCTCCGGCTTGGACGGCGTGGAAAACTTCTCGATCAGGTCGGTGAAGTTGAAGCGCTGCGCGTCGTAGCGGACGATGTGAAAGCGCGGCGAATCGAGACGGATTTCATTGACGATCGGCGCGCCGCGGAACAGCGACGACCACGACGGCCTCACGACGAGCTTGCCGATGTCAATGAAATCGCCCTGCCCGCCGCGCTCGCCGATGTGGATGCCGTCGGCTTCGAGATTCAGCGTGTACGGGTTCAGCGCGATGCGCTGGATCGTGGCCGGCCGGTCGAGCTGCTTGCTCAGTTGCTGCTCGGCAACATGGCGGATCAGCGGCGGCGCCGCGAAGAATCCGAGCAATCCGAACAAAACGAGGAAGATCAGCACGCCGATGCCGATACGCCGGGTCCGGCGCGAGCGTGCAACGCCGCCGAGGGCATCGAGGGTCGAGGATACGGTTTTTTTGTCTGCGCTTGCCATGCTGGAATGCCTCGGGAATGGATGCCGGGCCGCACCGGTCAACCGGGCGGCCTCGCACGCTATCCCGAAAGTATAGGCTCAGGAGGTGACGGAACGGGGGTCGGGCGCCGCTGCCGCGCCCGCCGGTCGGACAACGGCGGCGGTCATCCGTTCACTTCCGCACGACGACGGGCGGCATCCACGAGCCGTCGCTCGCCTGCGGCTTCGGCGCGTACAGGCGCAACGCGAGCGCGAAATCGGCGCGCGGCGCCGGCAGCCAGTTGGCCGCATTCGTGCCGCCCGGCGACGCCGACACGACGATGTCGATCGAGCCGTCGTGGTTGCGGCGCAGGCGGTCGCGATCGCCGAGCGAGCGGCGCGCCGATCCGACGTCGGGCAGCGCGCCGTTCGTCGTGTAGGGCGTGAGCGACCAGAACGCGCGCACCGGCGGCAGCGCGCCCGGCGCGAAATGCAGCACGTAGCGGTTCGCGCCATTCAGCGAATGGCCGTCGCTGTCGACGCGCACGACCGCGAGCGTCTCGTCGTCGCGCGTCGCGGTGCCGAACTGCGTGTAGGCCGCGTACGCACGCAGCGTGTAGTCCTGACCGTACTTGCCGGCTGCGTCGCCGATCCAGCTCCAGCCGTTCGCGTTCAGCAGGTTCGACGGCGGCGCCGCGAGCCGTGCGCGCGCCTCGGCGACGCCGGCCGTCGCAGCCGTGAGGCGGTCGCCCGTCCACAGCACCGGGTAACCGGCCGATACGCCGATGTCGGCGAGCGACTCCTGCGCGTGCGCGTCGTCGGCCGGCGCCGGGTTGTCCTGCAGCGCCTGCGCGAAGCGCGCGAAGAACGCCTTCGGGTCGAGCGCGGCCACCTGCTCGGCCGGCGTGCCGCCGCTCAGCGCTTCCGACGGCGCGCTGCCCGCATGGACCGCGACCGACGCGCCACGCGCCGCGCCCGTGTAGACGGACAACGGCACCACGCGGATCGCGCGCTGCAGCTTCTTCACGTTCGTGAGGTCGCGCCCGCCGCTCGTTTGCAACCGCACTTCGAGCCACGCATTGCCCGACGGCACGTCGACGCGCAGCGCGCCCTTCGGCAGCGTGCCCTGCCAGTCCTTCGCGGCGAAGGCAATCGTTTGCGATCGCGCGCCGCCGCGAGACCCGCGCGACGCCACGCTCGACGACGACCACAGCACGTTCGTCCACATGTCGAGCGCGCGCGCATCCCAGTAGCGGCCGCGCGTGTCGGGCAGCGTGACGACGACGGGTTCGGCGGCGACGTCGAGCCAGCCGGTCGAGTCGAGCGTGTCGACGCCGGGCAGCGGCGGATTGACCGCGCCGACGGGCGGCAACGCCTGCGCGTGGCGCAGCGTGTTCAGCGGCGCCTGCCCCGGTTGCGCGCCGTCGCCGCCGGTCGCCGCTTCCTTCGCGACGTCCATCAGCACGAGCGGATACGCATAGATATAGGAGTCGGCGACTTCCGCGCGCATCCAGCCGGTTTTCCGCTGGATCGCGTCGGGCTGCGACGCGCATCCCGCTAGCAACGCCGCAATGGCCAGCGACGCGCACGCGCGCCGCAGAGAAACTGATTCCTGCTGGTTTTCAATCATCGATTACTGGCCGAATATCGTTCTTTTCAGTCAACGCCTTGTTCGACTCGCGAACGGCGAAAACAAGGCACCCCAGCCTGCCCGGATGACCGTTTCGCTACGGTGGGCGCTGATGTCAGGCCGGTATCATAGCGCCTCGGGGCAATCCCTAATATGCCGAATAGCGGGTGAACGGCCGTTGCACTACTGACGAATTCGAAATAGTTCGGACGATTCGTCACAAAACCGGCGATCTCGAAACGACATGGGTGCGCGAGAGAACAATCCGGGGGATTGAGCGACGGTCAGCCCTCGACGAGCGCAGAGGTACGACCGCCCGGCTGTCCGTCTGGAAGCCGGGCGTTTGCTTTTTCCGGGCTGTGACAATCTGTGTGCATCGATCACATCGTCATCGCTTGACCTTACCATCATGGGAATGTTGATACTGGAACCATTCGCGGCATGAACCGCGCCTTTGGGGAATCCGACATGACTGAACCACTTGCCTCCGCAGCGCTGCAAACGATCGAACTGAGCGTCGACGGCATGCATTGCGGCGGCTGCACGGGCCGCGTGCAGCGCGCGCTGGCCGCCGTGCCGGGCGTCGTCGACGCGACGGTCGACCTCGACACGCACGCGGCGACGGTGACCGCGCAGGAAACGGTCGAGCCCGGCCGGCTCGTCGACGCGGTCGCCGAGGCCGGCTACCGCGCGGCCGTGCGTGAAACGGCGGTCGAGGCCGTGGCTGCCACGCATGCGGCTCACGCGTCACACGCCGAAGCACCGCCCACGACGGCGGCAGCGCTGCCGGCGGCCACGATCGAACTCGACATCGACGGGATGACCTGCGCATCCTGCGTGTCGCGTGTCGAGAAGGCGCTTGCGAAGGTGCCGGGCGTCACGCGCGCGTCGGTCAATCTGGCGACCGAGCGCGCCACGGTCGACGCTGCAGCCAACGTTTCCGCATCGCAACTTGCAGATGCCGTGAAGCAAGCCGGTTATGGCGCGACGCCGACCGCGCAGGATGCGCCCGTCGCGACCAGCGCCGTCGCCGCCGCGATGCCTGCCGCGTCCGCCAGCATCGAACTCGACATCGACGGGATGACCTGCGCGTCCTGCGTGTCGCGTGTCGAGAAGGCGCTCGCGAAGGTGCCGGGCGTCACGCGCGCGTCGGTCAATCTGGCGACCGAGCGCGCCACGGTCGACGTGACAACCGAGGTTTCCGCGTCGCAACTGGCAGATGCCGTGAAGCAAGCCGGCTATGGCGCGACGCCCGTCGCTGACGCCCGGCCGGCAGAATCTGCCGCCCCCACCTCCGCCGATCTCGAACTCGACATCGGCGGCATGACCTGCGCGTCCTGTGCCGGCCGCGTCGAGAAGGCGCTCGCCGCCGTGCCGGGCGTCGCACGCGCATCGGTCAATCTCGCGACCGAACGCGCGTCGGTGCACGGCGCCGGTGCACTCGACGCCGCCACGCTGATCGCGGCCGTCACGACGGCCGGCTACCGCGCCTCGCTCGCTGCCGCACCGAGGGCCGGCGCCGAAACACAACTGTCCAGCCCCGCGCAGGATCCCGACGCCCGCAAGCGCCGCGAAGCGGTTCGCGAACGCAATCTCGTGATCGGAGCGGCGGTGCTGAGCGCGCCGCTCGTCGCGCCGATGCTGGCCGCGCCGTTCGGCGTCGACCTGATGCTGCCCGGCTGGCTTCAGCTCGTGCTCGCGTCGATCGTCCAGTTCGGCTTCGGCGCGCGCTTCTACCGCGCGGCCTGGCACGCGGTGAAGGCGCGTGCCGGCAACATGGATCTGCTCGTCGCGCTCGGCACGTCGGCTGCGTACGGGCTGAGCCTGTGGATGCTGTTGCGCGATCCCGCGCATCCCGGCCACCTGTATTTCGAGGCGTCGGCCGTCATCGTCACGCTCGTGCGCTTCGGCAAATGGCTCGAATCGCGCGCGAAGCGCCAGACCACCGAGGCGATCCGCGCGCTGAACGCGCTGCGTCCCGATCGTGCGCGCGTCGTCGAGCACGGCGTCGAACGCGACGTGCCGCTGTCGCAGGTGCGCGTCGGCACGGCCGTCAGCATCCGTCCCGGCGAGCGCGTGCCCGTCGACGGCCGGATCGTGTCGGGCCGTTCGCACATCGACGAATCGCTGATCACCGGCGAAAGCCTGCCCGTGCCGAAGGATGGCGGCGACCCCGTCACGGCCGGCTCGATCAACGGCGAAGGCGCGCTCGTCGTCGAAACCACCGCGATCGGCGCGGAGACGACGCTCGCGCGCATCATCCGCCTCGTCGAATCCGCGCAGGCGGAGAAGGCGCCGATCCAGCGGCTCGTCGATCGCGTGAGCGAGGTGTTCGTGCCGGCGATCCTCGGCATCGCCGTGCTGACGCTGGTCGGTTGGCTGATCGCCGGCGCCGGCATGGAAACCGCGATCCTCAACGCGGTCGCGGTGCTCGTCATCGCGTGCCCGTGCGCGCTCGGTCTCGCGACACCCGCCGCGATCATGGCCGGCACCGGCGTCGCCGCGCGGCACGGCGTACTGATCAAGGACGCGCAGGCGCTCGAACTCGCGCAGCGCGCGACCGTGATCGCATTCGACAAGACCGGCACGCTGACCGAAGGCAAGCCGTCCGTCACGGCATTCGAAGCCGTCGATGTGCCGCGTGCCGAAGCGCTCGCGCTCGCGGCGGCCGTGCAGCGCCAGAGCGACCATCCGCTCGCGCGCGCGGTGGTCGCCGCGTACGACAAGGACGTTGCCGCGCACGGCGACACGGCGCCGTCGGCCGCTGCGGGCGCGGCAACCGACGCCCGCGCGGTGGCCGGGCGCGGCGTGGAAGCGCGCGTCGGCGGACAATTGCTCGCGCTTGGCAGCACGCGCTGGCGCGACGAGCTCGGCATCGTGGTGCCGCCCGCGCTCGACGCACGCGCGGCGGAACTCGAACGCGCGGGCAACACGATCTCGTGGCTGATGCGCGCCGACGCACCGCGCGCGTTGCTCGCGCTGATCGCGTTCGGCGACACCGTGAAGCCGGGCGCGCGCGATGCAATCGCGGCGCTGTCGGCGCGCGGCGTCGCAAGCGTGCTCGTGACCGGCGACAACCGCGGCAGCGCGGCAGCCGTCGCGGCGTCACTCGGCATCGGCGAAGTGCATGCGCAGGTGCTGCCCGACGACAAGGCGCGCGTCGTCGCCGAGTTGAAGCGCACGCACGGCGGGATCGTCGCGATGGTCGGCGACGGGATCAACGATGCACCCGCGCTCGCCGCGGCCGATGTCGGCATCGCGATGGCGACCGGCACGGACGTCGCGATGCATACGGCCGGCATCACGTTGATGCGCGGCGATCCTGCGCTCGTCGCCGACGCGATCGACATCTCGAAACGCACGTACCGGAAGATCCAGCAGAACCTGTTCTGGGCGTTCGTCTACAACCTGGTCGGCGTGCCGCTCGCGGCCCTCGGCTGGCTGAACCCGGTGATCGCGGGCGCGGCGATGGCGCTTTCCAGCGTCAGCGTCGTGACCAACGCGCTGCTGTTGCGGAGATGGAAGGGCCGCGCGCGTTGATACGCGCCGGTGACGCTGGGCGTTTGGCGTTTGGCGTTTGGCGTTTGGCGTTTGGCGCTTGGCGCTTGGCCAACAGGAAGGATCGGGAGAGTGGCCGACGTCAGCCGTGTAGTGGAGTCGGCCACTGGTGGCGGCGCAACGCCGGCTGGCGGTTCAACCCACGATAACCGGCTTGATCAACGTCGTCGTGATCGGCGCGAAGCCGCACGCACGATAGAGCGCGCGGGCGGCCGTGTTGTGATTGAACACCGACAGCCCGATTTCGGTGACGCCATGCCGGCGCGCCTCGGCGTCGAGCGCATCGAGCGCGCGCGTGGCCCAACCCTGGCGCCGCCGGGACGGGACGATGTCGAGGTCGTAGATGAATAGTGTGCGGTTCGGCCCTTCGGGCACGATCGCGTACCAGAGGTCGCCCACCGCGTCGCCGCTGGCGCCGTCGATGAGCACGACGAGTGTCTGGCCGGATGTCCGCAGGCCGTCAGGCAGCAGCGTATCGAAACAGGCGCGCGCACGATCGGCCGCGTCTTCGACAGCGTTCTGCCCGGATGAAACGAGATCAAGCGCGTAGCCGTCGATGGCTCGCGTGCGGTACGCGTGGAATTCGCCGGCCGTCATCGGCCGCATCTGCAACATGGCCCGGTCGCCGTGAAGGGAATCGGACTTCCAGTGTAGCGGGACGGTCGCGCCAGCGCGCAATGCGGCGGCGGAAAGCAGACAGGCAGGTGCGGCGAACGCCGCGCCGAATCAGCGAATCAGCGAATCAGCGAATCAGCGAATCAGCGAATCAGCGACGGTACAGGACGATCGGCACGAGGTGTGCACGGCGCACGCGCTCGGCTTCGGCGCGACGCGCAGCATACGAGTATTCCGCGTCGAGCGGCAGGTGCGGCGAGACGAACAGGTCGTCGATCTTTTGCAGCAGGGCAAGGATGAAGCTCATGTGAGACTCCTGACAGAGGTGACTAGGGTTTTCCCGTAGATATGCGTCATTCTAAGGGTTTTCCCCTAACTCCGCCAGTGCGCCGCAACAGTTTGCTGCACGTGCGCGACCGCCGATCGCCGACCTGGAACGGCGATCCTTGCCCGGCTTGGCTCTCAGGATAGGGTCGAAACGATCAACGGGTCCGACGAGCACGCTTGGCGACAGCCGCCTCGCGGTTCGCACTGCGCTGAAGCCGATCGACTTGCGACAGCAGCGCTTCGTGGTGCTCCTCGAGCGTCATCAGCGTCGCCTGCTGCGTCGAAAGATCCGCCGCGAGGCGATCGATCCGCTGCTGCTTGGTTGCCGCGTCCTGCTTCAGGTTCGCGATCTGCCGCGTTTGCAGAATCAGCGCGACGAGCCCCGCCAGCACGACGACAGCCAGCGCCAGCAGCAGGCGGTTGACGCGACGCATCTCGCGATCGGCCGCGCGCGTCAAACCGTCCACATCGGCCTGCAGCGCAGCGAGCCGGTCGGTCAGCGGACGCAGGTGCGTGTCGGGATCGAAGGCCGGCGCAGCCGCCTGTGTGCGTTCCGACGACGGTTTCGTCACGAAGGACGCGGCGGAAGCCACCGGCTGCGGGACGGGGGACGGCGAAGCGTCGGCCTGCAGTGTGGCGTCTCGGGTCGTTGCGGTCGTTGCAGCGATTGCCGGCGCGGCCGGCTGTGCCAGCGTTTGCGGCTCGACCTTCGAAACGGCGTCCGGTGCCGGATTCGATCCGGTTGCTTCCAGCGCTGCGTCGACGCTCGCCGCAACCGTCGCGGATTGCACCGCCGGCGCTTCGCTTGTGCCGGCAGTCGCCCGGCGTTTGCCGCCCGACGACGAGCGGCGCTCCTTCACGGCATCGCCGGCGGGTCGCCCTTCGCGGGATTTGACGGCAGCGGCTTCGACGACAGGCTTCGCAACTTCGCCATCAGCGACTTGAAGTTCGGTTGCCTTCGCCGCAGCGCTATCGGCCGCGTGCAGCCCGGAGGCCTTCGGCGCAGCATCGTCGCTCGATTGCAGCCCGATCGCCTTTATCACAGCACCATCGGCCGCCGGCAGCTCGATTGCCTTCGCCGCAGCGCCATCGGCCACTTGCAGCCCGGGCACCCTCAGCGCAGCGTCGTCGCTCGATTGCAGCCCGATCGCCTCTATCGCAGCACCATCGGCCGTCGGCATCTCGGTTGCCTTCACCGCAGCGTCATCGCCAGCCGGCGCATCGGCTTCGTTCATTGCAACGCCATCCACCACCGGCCCAACGCCGACGTTCGCGGCATCATCGCCTTCGGTCGCCGAAACACCCTCGGCCACCACCGCGACACGCGGCTTCACCGCGCTGCCCGTCTCGTCATGCGCTACCGCGCCATCAACGGCCGGTGCGCCGAACCCGTCCAGCGCGGGTTGCCGCCCGGCGGACACATCGTCGGCGACATCGGCTTCCAGCACCACGTCACTTCGTACCGCGGCCGGCGACCGCTCACCCGGCTCGAGCACCGGATCGCCGAACAGGTCGAGCGTCCGCTCGTCGCGCGACGCATCGCCGGCCGGCGCGCTGCCGGGCCGCGCGGCCGCCCTTGCGGACGTGCTGCCTGCGGCAGCGGCCGAACGCTGGCGCGAACGGGCCGACGAACGAGTGGAACGGGAACGGGAGCGAGGCGTGGAAACGGATTCGGTCATGGAAATCGAGTAGCGGGGCCCGCGAGCGCGGAACCGGATGTCGAACGGAATCGGTGGCCGGCCATTGTCGCACGCTCTGTCGCCGATTCAGCCGATTCAGCCTATTCGTCGCCCGACAGCCCGCGCCCTTCTTCGAAACGCGTGACGCCCCGCAGCGCGCGCAGCTTGTCGCAGATCGCCCGGTACTCGAGCTCCGACACCCGCGCGAGCGCGATGCGCACCTCGTCGTGCTCGCCGGTATCGTCGGCGCGCTGCACGATGAACTGCTTCACGCGCGCGCTGTCCGGGCCGAGCGCCGCGTGCAGCGAATCGAACGTCAGCGCGCCGCTCACGACCGTCAGCGCGAGCTGGCGCCGCTGGCGCACCGTGAAGTAGCGCCGCTCCAGCGGCTTGATGCCGGCCAGGATGATCAGGATGATGATCGTCGCCGAAATCGACGCGACGTAGAGCCCGCCGCCCACCGCGAGCCCGATCGCCGCGACCGACCACAGGCTCGCGGCCGTCGTCAGCCCGCGCACGATCTCGCCGCGCAGCAGGATCGAGCCCGCACCGAGAAAGCCGATGCCCGACACGACCTGTGCGGCGATCCGCGACGGATCGAGCACGATGTGGTCGCTGGTGCCGAGCACGTCGGCAAAACCGAACGCCGATACGATCATGATCAGCGTCGAGCCAACGCATACGAGCATGTGCGTACGCAGGCCCGCCGCCCACGACAGGCGTTCGCGCTCGAAGCCGATCACGCTGCCGAGCGCCGCCGCCAGAACGAGCCGCATCACGAGTTCCAGGTTGCTGAGCATCCGATTTATCTCCTTTTTTTGGTGCCGGCCGCGCGGAATGTTTTATCCTTGGCCCCGGCCGCGCCGATCCTCCGGGCCGCGCCGACACGATTCGAACCAAGCGCTCAACCCCGTCATGTCCGTTTCCGACTCCGCTTCCGCCCAGGCCGCCCAGCTTCGCCACCATTTCGCACACGTCGTCTTGCCGATCTGGCGAGGTTCAGGGTTCGACCAAACATTGCAGCTGCCGTTCGAGGCCGTCGATCCGGCCACCCATGCGCCGCTGCCCGTCACCCGTTATCGCGCAATGGCGTGCGCGCGGCAACTGTTCGTGTTCGCGCAAGCCGGCGACACGGCGCATGCGGCCACGCTGTTCGACGCGCTGTGCCGCCATTTCCGCGATACGCGCCACGGCGGCTGGTTCTACAGCGTCGACGCGCAGGGCGCACCGCTCGATACGACCAAGGATCTCTATACGCACGCATTCATCGTGTTCGCGTGCGCCGCGTGGCATGCGGCGTCGGGCGACGCCGCCGCGCGCAAGGTGGCCGAGGAAACCGCTGCGCTGATCCAGGACCGCTTCGCACCGCGCCGCGGCGACGCGCTGCTCGATGCGGCGCGTCACGTCGATTTCTCGTCCTCCGGCAGCGGCGCGCTGCAGAATCCGCTGATGCACCTGACCGAAGCCTGGCTCGCCGCGGCCGACGCTTTCGACGACACGGCATTCGACGATGCGCTCGCGCATACCGCGCAGGCCGTCGAGCGCACCTTCGTCGACACGGCGACCGGCTGCGTCGCCGAGCTGCCGCTCGGCGCGGCCGACAACCGTTTCGAGCCCGGCCATCAGTTCGAATGGTTCTATCTGGTCGATGCGGCCGGCGCGCGGCTCGCGCAAACGGCGCTCCCCGGCGCGCTGTCGCGCGCGTTCGTATTCGCGGAGCAATACGGCGTGGATACCCAGACGGGCGGCGTCTGCGCGGCGCTCGACGCGCAAGGCGCGTGCCTCGACGGCACGCAGCGGATCTGGGCACAGACCGAGTACCTGCGCGCGCTCGCGACGCACGGCGGCACGCCGGCCTCCGCACCGCTCGCGACGCAGATCGAGCGCTTCGCCGCGCGCTTCCTGCATCCGCGCGGCTGGTTCGAGTGCAAGACGGCGGACGGGCAGGTGTCGCGCGCCGACATGCCGTCGACGACGCCCTACCATCTCGCGACCGCCTACGCGGCGCTGCCGGCCGGCGCGTAACCCGCGTCGGCGAACGACGGCGCCGCGCGCTCGCCGCGTGCGGCGCGCGCATCGCCCAGTTCGAACACCGACACCGCCTGCATCAGGTGCGCGGTCTGGTCGTTCAACGACGCGGCTGCCGCCGCGACTTCCTCCACCAGCGCCGCGTTCTGCTGCGTCAGCTGATCCATCTGCGTGACCGCCTGGTTCACCTGCTCGATCCCGACGCTCTGCTCGACCGATGCGGCCGTGATCTCGGACATCGTCTGCACGACGCGCGTGATCGACGCCGACACCGTCCGCATCGCTTCGCCGGCGCGCTCCACGAGCTCCGCGCCGCCGTTGATCTGCGCGACCGAATCCTCGATCAGCGCCTTGATCTCCTTCGCCGATTGCGCGCTGCGCTGCGCGAGCGAGCGCACTTCGCCCGCGACGACCGCGAAGCCGCGCCCCTGCTCGCCGGCCCGCGCGGCCTCGACCGCCGCGTTCAGCGCGAGGATGTTGGTCTGGAACGCGATGCCGTCGATCACCGAGATGATCTCCGCGATCCGCCCCGAGCTCTGCGCGATGCCGCGCATCCGGTCGATCACGCTGTCGACCACGCCGCCGCCGTGGCTCGTCGCTTCGAGCGCCGCGTCGGCCAGCGCGCTGGCCGCGCGGGCGCTGTCGGTGTTCTGGCGGACGGTCGCGGTCAATTCCTCCATGCTCGCGGCCGTTTCCTCGAGCGACGCGGCCTGCGTACCGGTACGCGCCGACAGGTCGGCGTTGCCGCCGGCGATCTCGCCCGCGCCGAGGTGGATCGCGTCGGACGCGTGGCGCACCGTGCGCACGGTGCCCGCGATGCTCGCCTGCATCGTCGCGAGGCCGCGCAGCATCCGGTCGATCTCGAACACGCCGCCCGCCCGCACGGCTTCGTCGAGCCGGCCCTGCGCGATCCGCTCGAAATGGCGGCCGGCTTCCTCCAGCGGCGCGACGACCGCGCGCCGCGCGGCCGCGTAGATGGCCGCGCTTGCCGCCAGCATCGCCACCAGCAGCACGATGCCGACCGACTTGAACCAGAGCATGCCGCCGTCGATCGTGTCGATCGCGGTGCGGCTCGATGCGCTGCCGTAGTCGGCGAAGCGATGCAGTTCGGCGAGGTAGGCGTCCTGGATGCCTTGCGTCGGCTGGTCGAGGAAGGCCTGGATGTTGTCGGCGTCGAGGAACTGCACGAGTTCGGCCAGCGCGCCGCGCAATGCGCGATAACGCTCGGCGAGCGCCGCGACGCGCGCGCGGTTCGTCTCGTCGACCGGCTGCGCGGCCGTCAGCACGGCGAACGCCTTGTCCGCTTCGGCAAGCGAAGCGCCGGCGTGACGGATGATGTCCTCCGGCTTCGGGCCGCCGCGCACCATCCGCGTGCCGGCGCGCGACAGGTTGATGCGCGCGTCGAGCAGTTTCTCGGTCGCCTGGTTGACCGCGTCGACCTGCGCGATCGCGACGTTCGACAGATCGTCGACGCCGCTGCGCGTCGACGTGAGCGCCCAGAAGCCGAGCGCCTCGATCGCGAACAGAAAGAGGCAAAACACGGTCAACACGCCGAGCAGACCCGACGCGAGCTTGATTTTTCCGAACATGGGGAGATTCCTGGAGAGCGGACGAGGAGGCAATGCCCCGGCATTAGCGGCATTTCCGCGTCGGACTTTAGGTGCGGCCGGTGCGGGTGCCCGGCAAGGCAGGCCTGACAAGGCAGGGCGGTGGTACGTCGCGCGCATGCCCTCTCGTCGAATCGCCCGCAAACAAGGACGACGAACGCATTCGACACAACAATCGCATCGCATTCCGCCGGAAACTGCAGGAAACGCGGACGAATTTCCTTGCTTATCCGCAGCCCCCTTCCTAGAGTTCAGCGCAAGCGCGCACTCATTTCGAGGAAAGTCGATGACCGATATCACGGACCACGCACGCGGTGCATTGCGTGCGCAACCGTTCAGCATGCTGCTGGGCGCGGAGCTGATGCATATCGGCGACAACGAAGTGTCGCTGTGCCTGCCCGTGCGCGAAGAATTGCGGCAGCAGCACGGTTTCGTGCATGGCGGCGTCATCAGCTATCTCGCCGACAACGCGCTGACGTTCGCCGGCGCGCTCGTGCTCGGTCCGCGCGTGATCACCGCCGAATACAAGATCAACTACCTGCGGCCGGCGGTGAACGGCACGCTCGTCGCGCGCGCGAAGCTCGTCTACGCGGGTCGGCACCAGGCGACCTGCCAATGTCACGTGTTCGTCATCGACGCCGATCACGAGCGGCTCGTCGCGATCGCGCAAGGCACGATCAACCGCGTCGGCGACGGCAAGATGCCGGATGCGCCTGAAGAAACGGCCTGAAGCGAATTTCCCGGGCCGGGCTCGATAAGACCACCTGAGGAACACCGGACACGCAGCGCGTGTCGCGCTAGCGTTTCATGGCAGCAAGATAAACGGCGTCGCGCTCGCGCCGCCCGACAGCGACCACCAGCACGACGACTTCCGCATCGCGTACTTCGTACACGAGACGATAGCCGACGCTGCGCAGCTTGATCTTGTAGCGATCCGGATGGCCGTGCAGCTTGGCCGAAGGAATGCGAGGCTTCTCGAGCCGCTCGGCAAGTCTGGCCTTGAACTGATCGCGAACGGTGCGATCGAGCTTCTTCCATTCCTTCAACGCAGGTTCGAGAAACGCAAGCTCAAAGGTCATTCAGCTTGACCTTGACGACTTTCTCCTTGGCGCGCGAATCGGCCAGTGCGTTGTCTTCGATATCTTCGAGACGTTCGACCATCGCTTCCCATGTCTTCGCCGGGATGCAGTAAAACGCGGGTTCGTTGTGATTCAGAATCGCGACCGGGAAACCCTCGCCGGCCGCCACGGTCCCCATCGGGTTCCGCTTCAACTCCGAGACGCTAGCCGTCACGCTGGCCAGAATGGTGTGAGGCATGTCCGCTCCTTTTTCGATCGAGCTTCCATTTTACTTTATTTAGCACCAAATTTAGTACGATTTTGGATACCCTGACGGTCACACCGGATTCGCTCTGGCGCTGTGAAGTTCGGCACGTCTACTCGGCCACCCCGCCCTTCAGCGGCAGAAAGCGCGGCGCCACGCGCGCCCGCACGTTTCCATTCTCGTCGGTGCGGTAGATCCCGCGCGCCGCGTTGTGCGGATGCCGCGCCGCGTCGGCCACGCTCAGCAGCGGCGCGAAACACGCGTCGGTGCCTTCGAGCAGCGCGCGCCAGTGCGCGGACGGCTGCGCGGCGAACACGTCGGCGAAACGCGCCTTCAGCGCGGGCCAGCGCGCGCGGTCGTACTGCGAAGCGGGATCGACGTCCGTCAGCCCGAGCCGTTCGACCAGCAGCGCATAGAACGGCGGCTCGAGCGCGCCGATCGTCACGCATTCGCCGTCCGCGCAGCGATACACGTCGTAGAACGGCGCGTCGTGAAAGAGGCTCGGCTGCGCGCCGTCGAGCTGCCCGTTCGCGCGCGCCCACAGCGCGAGCGAGCCGAGCATCGACACGATGTCGACGATCGCGCCGTCGACCACGCGCCCCGGCCCGCCGCCGCGCACGTCGAACAGCGCGCAGACGATCCCGAACGCGAGCCCGAGCGCGCCGCCCGCATCGCCGACGACGGTCGGCGGCAAACCCGGCCGGCCGTCGTTCGGTGCCGACAGCGACAGCAGCCCCGTCAACGCGACGTAGTTCAGGTCGTGCCCGGCCGCGGCCGCGAGCGAGCCGTGCTGGCCCCAGCCCGTCATCCGCCCGTACACGAGCGTCGGGTTGCGGCGCGCGCAATCGTCGGGCCCGAGGCCGAGCCGCTCCATCACGCCGGGCCGCAGCCCCTCGACCAGCACGTCGGCCTGCGCGATCAGGTCGAGCGCGGCCTCACGGCCGGCCGGCGCCTTCAGGTCGAGTTCGACGATCGTCTTGCCTTCGCGCAGCAGGTCGCCGTCGCGGCTCCGCAGCGCGTCCGGCGCGCTGGTGCGGCCGGACGGGCGCGCGATCAGCGTGATCCGCGCGCCCATCCCGGCGAGCATCCAGCCCGCGAGCGGGCCGGGGCCGAGGCCTTCGAATTCGACGATGTGGATGCCGGAAAGCGGCGCGTTCAATGACATGGCGACCTCGTGGGGATGCAATCGAAGCGGGGGACGAGCCGTCGCCAAAACACGGCATGCCCGCAGGAAGCGCCTATTCTGACGCGCTTTCGCACCGCGAAGGCAATCCGCACGCAACGGCGAAAGGGCCGGCAAAACGATGCCGGCCCCTGCCGTCAGGGTATGACCCAGGTCTGGTTCTGATACACCCGGGCCGCCGTGGACACACCGGAGTGATCGATCTCGACGTAACGGCTGGTTACCCGTCCGCTCCCGGGCGGGTTACGGGGTCTTCCATTGCCCGCCTTCGTAGACTCGCCCCGTCGAATTGGTATTCGTGAGGTCGATCTCGATGCTCCGCGACCGCGCCTTCGAGAAGATCGTCGACGTCTCGATGCTCTGCTCGAACCACACGAGCACTTTCTCGATCGGCGTGAACGACGCCTCCCCCGACACCATCACGTCGGGCGCGGCGTAGATCGGCGTGCTGATGGACTCGCCGTCGACGCCGGTACTCAACTGGCAGATGCCCGGATGGATTTCGCCGTAGTCGTTCTCCATGTTGATCGCGGTCGGGTCGCCGCCCGTCGACGGCGAGCCGAACTGGCCGAACTTGTCGAGCGTGATGATCTCGCCGAGGCCGATCGCGACCTTCTTGGTCGACGCCTTGACCGTGATGCCGTCCTGATACCGGTTGCTCCCGAAGATCTGGTAGATCGGCGTCCACGAGAACTCGTTTTCCTCGAGATATTCGAACGACGCGCGCCAGACGATGTTGTAAGCGGCATCCCCGACCTTCTTCGCGAAGCACAGGTTGTAGCCGGCTTGCTTGAGCGTCGTGAAGTCCTTCTTGCCGATCCCGATGTCGACGGTCTTGGTCGCAGCCGCCAGGGCGTTCTGGAACGACTCGACCAGCACGCCGTACTCCTCGGCCAGGAGCAACTGCGCCTGAACCTCGAACTCCGCGACGTTGCCGGTCGGGCTGAGGCTCTTGCACACGACCTTCTGGCCCTGGTCGACATGCGTGCCCTGGTACACGTAGTACGTGTTTTCGGTTCGGAGGCGCTCCTTGTTCACCCCGGTCACGGTGAACTTCTCCCCGGGCTTTTTCTTCAGCTCCCCCGTGCCCTCCGTAACAGCGTCCCAGCTGCCACCGACTTTCGGCCAACGGCAAATTTTCAGAATACTCATTTCAGGTCCCCTAGCAATACCCGCAGAAAAGAACGTCTTGCGCGCGGCGGGCGTCACGCGCAAAACGGCAATATGTTTATTCACGGATAAATTGCACAATTTCGAATCCGAAAACGGTTATTGATTTAATTCACTGATTCGAATTGGCGGTACGTGGAGTCAGATTAGGATTCGCCAGACGAATTGGCCATGCCACACTTCGCGTATTGACCGGCGATCCACGACACCAGTTGACGCGTCGATTCAAAGCGGCATTTATCGAGTAAATGCTCGCGATGCTTGTCGACGGTACGGGGGCTGATTTGAAGGACGCGTGCGATCTGCTTGCTGCCGTGCCCCTGGCACAGCAGCCGCAGCACGCGGGATTCGGCCGGACTCAGGCGGACGCCATCGAGATCGAGTCGCTCCAGCCACTCGGGCCCGTCAGGCAGATCGAGGCCGGGCAACGCGATGACGGATCGGACACCGGTCTTCTGCTTGACCCGGCTCGCATGGCGCCGCGCGGTATCGAGCCCGATTCCGAGGTGATTGGCAATGGCCTTGTTGCTGAATCCGCGGCACAGCAGATCCAGGACTTCTTTCTCCCGCGGCGTGAGAGCAGGATCCGACTCCATCGGCCCGGTCTTGTCGTCTTTGCCGCCGGGTAGGTGTGGTCAGTCGATTGCGACGCTGTCGGCTGCGATATTTATGGTCGAAATTTCCGACAGGAGCGTCGCTTATATCACACTTCAATGCCGCTAATTGGCGTGCATATTGAGTCGAATCAATTCGACGAAAAATCGGGCGCCCACATTACACCGCGCATACGATTAATGAATGAAATCGTTTTTCCTGGCCGGGGAATATTTTATTTTTCGGTCATTTAAAACCGGAATTCCCGTTGTATCGGAACGTCGTGGCATATCGCGGTCGCGCGAGGCGCAACACGCAATCGGTACGGCTGGAGGGAAATCCTTGCAGGCCGGTGGCGACCCTGTCCGATCCGGTAACCGGGAAACGGACGACGGGCGCGATACGGGCATCGGGAACGCGGGGAAAGCACGTGGCCCGTACCCGCTTTGCGGCATGACCGGTTCGAAGAAGGCGCATCGCGCGCCGGAAACAAAACGACGCGCCCCATGTGCGGGGCACGTCGGCATCCGTCTCGCAGGCGGGTCGCCGGCCGTGAGGCCGGTGAAGCGGGCCGGCCGCCTGCCGCATCGCCCCATATCGGGGCGATGCGCGCGTCAGAACGCGTCGCCCGGCACCCGCACCCAGCCTTCCATCAGCACGCGTGCGCTGCGGCTCATGATCGCCTTCGTGACGGTCCACTCGCCGTTCTCCCGCTGCGCTTCCGCGCCGACGCGCAGCGTGCCCGACGGATGCCCGAAGCGCACCGCGTTGCGTTCGCCGCCGCCCGCCGCCAGATTCACGAGCGTGCCGGGGATCGCCGCGGCCGTGCCGATCGCGACCGCCGCCGTGCCCATCATCGCGTGATGCAGCTTGCCCATCGACATCGCGCGCACCAGCAGGTCGATGTCGCCCGCGTTCACGCGCTTGCCGCTCGACGCGACGTAGTCGGCCGGCTTCGCGACGAACGCGATCTTCGGCGTGTGCTGCCGCGTCGCGATTTCGTCGAGCGTGTCAATCAGGCCCATGCGCAGCGCGCCGTGCGCGCGAATCGTCTCGAACCTCTCGAGCGCCTTCGCATCGCCGTTGATCGCATCCTGCAGCTCGGTGCCCGTATAACCGATCGCTTCGGCCTCGACGAAGATCGTCGGGATGCCCGCGTTGATCATCGTCGCCTTCAGCGTGCCGACGCCCGGCACTGCGAGATCGTCGACGAGGTTGCCGGTCGGGAACATCGAGCCGCCTGCGCCTTCTTCCTCGGCGGCCGGGTCCATGAACTCGAGCTGCACTTCGGCCGCCGGGAACGTGACGCCGTCCAGCTCGAAGTCGCCCGTCTCCTGCACCGCGCCGTTCGTGATCGGCACATGGGCAATGATCGTCTTGCCGATGTTCGCCTGCCAGATCCGCACGGTCGCGACGCCGTCGCGCGGCACGCGCGCCGGATCGACGAGCCCGCCGCTGATCGCGAACGGGCCGACCGCCGCCGACAGGTTCCCGCAGTTGCCGGTCCAGTCGACGAACGCCTTGTCGATCGCGACCTGCCCGAACAGGTAGTCGACGTCGTGGCCGGGCCGCGTGCTCTTCGACACGATCACCGTCTTGCTGGTGGACGACGTCGCGCCGCCCATCCCGTCGATCTGCTTGCCGTACGGATCGGGGCTGCCGATCACGCGCAGCAGCAGCGCGTCGCGCGCGGCGCCCGGCGCCTGCGCGGCGTCGGGCAGGTCCTGCAGCCGGAAGAACACGCCCTTGCTGGTGCCGCCGCGAATATAGGTCGCGGGAACCTTGATTTGAGAAATGTGAGCCATGTCTGTGTTCTCGATGTGACCCGGTCAGGCCGCCTGCGACGATTCGAGGAAGTCCTGTGCGAAGCGCTGCAGCACGCCGCCCGCGTCGTAGATCGACACTTCCTCGGCCGTATCGAGCCGGCACGTCACCGGCACCTCGACACGCTCGCCGCTCTTGCGGTGAATCACGAGCGTCAGGTCGGCGCGCGGCTTGCGCGCGCCGATCACGTCGAAGGTTTCGGTGCCGTCGATGCCGAGCGTCGTCCGGTTCGTGCCCGGCTTGAACTCGAGCGGCAGCACGCCCATCCCGATCAGGTTCGTGCGGTGGATCCGCTCGAAGCCTTCGGCGACGATCGCCTCGACGCCCGCGAGCCGCACGCCCTTCGCGGCCCAGTCCCGCGACGAGCCCTGGCCGTAGTCGGCCCCGGCGACGACGATCAGCGGCTGCTTGCGATTCATGTACGTCTCGATCGCTTCCCACATCCGCATGACCTTGCCTTCCGGCTCGACGCGCGCGAGCGAGCCCTTCTTCACCGCGCCGTCGACGATCGCCATCTCGTTGATCAGCGTCGGGTTCGCGAACGTCGCGCGCTGCGCGGTCAGGTGGTCTCCCCGGTGCGTCGCGTACGAGTTGAAGTCTTCTTCCGGCAGGCCCATCTTCGCGAGGTATTCGCCGGCCGCGCTGTCCAGCAGGATCGCGTTCGACGGCGACAGGTGGTCGGTCGTGATGTTGTCGCCGAGCACCGCGAGCGGGCGCATCCCCTGCAGCGTGCGCTCGCCGGCCAACGCGCCTTCCCAGTACGGCGGACGGCGGATGTACGTGCTCTGCGCGCGCCAGTCGTACAGCGGCGCCGCGCGCTCGCCCGCATCGGCGCTACGCGCGAACATCGGCTCGTAGACCTTGCGGAACTGCTCGGGCTTCACGCTCGACGCGACGATCGCATCGATCTCCTCGTCGGTCGGCCAGATGTCCTTCAGCGTGACGGGCTTGCCGTCCTGGTCGTGGCCGAGCACGTCCTTCTCGATGTCGAAGCGGATCGTGCCGGCGATCGCATACGCGACGACCAGCGGCGGCGACGCGAGGAACGCCTGCTTCGCATACGGATGGATGCGGCCGTCGAAGTTGCGGTTGCCGGACAGCACGGCGGTCGCGTACAGGTCGCGATCGACGATCTCCTGCTGGATCTTCGGGTCGAGCGCGCCCGACATCCCGTTGCAGGTCGTGCACGCGAACGCGACGATGCCGAAGCCGAGCTTCTCGAGTTCCGGCAGCAGGTTCGCTTCTTCCAGATACAGCTCGACCGCCTTCGAGCCCGGCGCAAGCGAGCTCTTCACCCACGGCTTGCGCGTCAGGCCGCGCGCGTTCGCGTTGCGCGCGAGCAAGGCGGCCGCGATCACGTTGCGCGGGTTGCTGGTGTTCGTGCAGCTCGTGATCGCGGCGATGATCACCGCGCCGTCGGGCATCTCGCCCGCCTTCTCTTCCCACGCGCCCGCGATCCCGCGCGCGGCGAGGTCGGACGTCGGCAGCCGCTTGTGCGGGTTCGACGGGCCGGCCATGTTGCGCACGACGCTCGACAGGTCGAACGTCAGCGTGCGCTCGTACTGCGCGTTATCCAGCGTGTCGGCCCACAGGCCCGCCACCTTCGCGTACGTCTCGACGAGCTTCACCTGCTCGTCGCTGCGGCCCGTGAGGCGCAGATAGTCGGTCGTCTGGCCATCGATGAAGAACATCGCGGCCGTCGCGCCGTATTCGGGCGCCATGTTCGAGATCGTCGCGCGATCGCCGAGCGTGAGGCTCGCCGCACCTTCCCCGCGGAATTCCAGATACGCGCCGACCACCTTTTCCTTGCGCAGGAACTCGGTCAGCGCGAGCACGACGTCGGTCGCGGTGATGCCGGGCTGGCGCTTGCCGGTCAGCTCGACGCCGACGATGTCGGGCAGGCGCATCCACGATGCGCGGCCGAGCATCACGTTCTCCGCTTCGAGCCCGCCCACGCCGATCGCGATCACGCCGAGCGCATCGACGTGCGGCGTGTGGCTGTCGGTGCCGACGCAGGTGTCCGGATACGCGACGCCGTCCTGCGCCTGGATCACCGGCGACATCTTCTCGAGGTTGATCTGGTGCATGATGCCGTTGCCCGGCGGGATCACGTCGACGTTCTCGAACGCCTTCTTCGTCCACTCGATGAAGTGGAAGCGATCCTCGTTGCGGCGATCCTCGATCGCGCGGTTCTTCGCGAACGCGTCCGGATCGAACCCGCCGCACTCGACGGCGAGCGAGTGGTCGACGATCAACTGCACGGGCACGACCGGGTTCACCTTCGCCGGGTCGCCGCCGCCGTCGGCGATCGCGTCGCGCAGGCCGGCGAGATCGACGAGCGCGGTCTGCCCGAGGATGTCGTGGCACACCACGCGCGCAGGGAACCACGGGAAGTCGCTTTCGCGCTTGCGCTCGATGATCTGCTTCAGCGATACATCAAGGGTTGCCGGATCGCAGCGGCGCACGAGGTTTTCGGCGAGCACGCGCGACGTGTACGGCAGCGTGTCGTAGGCGCCGGGCGCGATCGCTTCGACTGCGGCGCGCGCGTCGAAATAGTCCAGCGACGTGCCGGGCAGGGGTTTGCGGTTGGCGGTATTCATGATGTGGGGCGGGAATCTGGGTATGACATTCCGCGCGCGCCGGCGCCCGTCATGCGGGCAGCCGGCGCGCGCGGCGGGCGATCAGCGCTTCTCGATCGGCACGAACTGCAGGTCTTCCGGACCGGTGTAGTTCGCGCTCGGGCGGATGATCTTGTTGTCGATGCGCTGCTCGATGATGTGCGCGCTCCAGCCCGACGTGCGCGAGATCACGAACAGCGGCGTGAACATCGCGGTCGGCACGCCCATCATGTGATACGACACCGCGCTGAACCAGTCGAGGTTCGGGAACATCTTCTTCGCGTCCCACATCACCGATTCGAGGCGCTCGGCGATGTTGTACAGCTTCACGTCGCCCGCTTCCTTCGACAGCTTGTGCGCGACGCCCTTGATCACCTTGTTGCGCGGATCGGAGATCGTGTAGACCGGGTGGCCGAAGCCGATCACGACTTCCTTGTTCTCGACGCGGCGGCGGATGTCGGCTTCGGCGTCGTCCGGCGAGCTGTAGCGGCTCTGGATTTCATACGCGACTTCGTTCGCGCCGCCGTGCTTCGGCCCACGCAGCGCGCCGATCGCGCCGGTGATCGCCGAGTAGATGTCCGAGCCCGTGCCCGCGATCACGCGGCCCGTGAACGTCGATGCGTTGAATTCGTGCTCCGCGTACAGGATCAGCGACGTGTGCATCGCCTCGACCCACGACTTCGACGGCGTCTTGCCGTGCAGCAGGTGCAGGAAGTGGCCGCCGATCGAATCGTCGTCGGTTTCCGTCTCGATGCGCTTGCCGTTGTGCGAGAAGTGATACCAGTACAGCAGCATCGAACCGAGCGACGCCATCAGGCGGTCGGCGATATCGCGCGCGCCCGGCAGGTTGTGGTCGTCCTTCTCCGGCAGCACGGTGCCGAGCACCGACACGCCGGTGCGCATCACGTCCATCGGGTGCGCGGACGCCGGGATCTGCTCGAGCGCCGTCTTCAGCGCGCTCGGCAGGCCGCGCAGCGCGCGCAGCTTCGTCTTGTAGGCGGCCAGTTCGGTCAGGTTCGGCAGCGTGCCGTGGACGAGCAGGTGCGCGATTTCCTCGAACTCGCACGACTCGGCCACGTCGAGAATGTCGTAGCCGCGATAGTGCAGGTCGTTGCCGGTCTTGCCGACCGTGCACAGCGCCGTGTTGCCGGCCGTCACGCCCGACAGCGCCACCGATTTCTTCGGCTTGAATGCGCCTGCGGCGGCCGGTGCTGCTGCGTCTTTCGTCTCGCTCATGTTTCCGTTCTCCAATGTGTGTCTGTGTCGGCCGCACTTAGCGCTTTAGCGCTTAGTGCGGCCCCATGCTTCGCGGTCGGCTGGACTTGGCGCTTTAGCGCTTAGGCCGGCCCCATGCTTCGCGGTCGGCCGCACTTGGCGCTTTAGCGCTTAGTCCGGCCCCATGCTTCGCGGTCGGCCGCACTTGGCGCTTTAGCGCTTAGTCCGGCCCCATGCTTCGCGGTCGGCCGCACTTGGCGCTTTCAGCGCTTAGTGCGGCCCAATACAAAGCTTCCCGGGAAGCGCATCCCGGCGCGCGGGCCGCGTTACTTCTTGCCCTGCGCGAACAGTTCGTCGAGCTTGCGCTCGTATTCGTGATAGCCGAGGAAGTCATACAGTTCGGCGCGGGTCTGCATCGTCGGCACGGCCGCCTTCTGCGTGCCGTCGCGGCGCAGCGTCTCGTAGAAGTTCAGCGCGGCCTTGTTCATCGCGCGATACGCGCCGCAGCAGTACAGCGCGATGTCGACGTTCGCCTCGCGCAGTTCGTCGAGCGTGAACAGCGGCGTCGAGCCGAACTCGGTCAGGTTCGCGAGGATCGGCACCTTCACGGCCGCCTTGAAACGGCGGTAGTCGTCGAGCGTCTTCATCGCTTCCGGGAAGATCATGTCCGCGCCGGCTTCGACGTACGCAATCGCGCGCTCGATCGCCGCGTCGATCCCTTCGGCCGCGGCTGCGTCGGTACGCGCCATGATCACGAACTGGTCGTCGGTGCGCGCGTCGACCGCAGCCTTGACGCGATCGACCATTTCCTCGAGCGGCACGACTTCCTTGCCCGGACGGTGGCCGCAGCGCTTCTGGCCGACCTGGTCCTCGAGGTGCACGGCCGCGACGCCGGCCTTGATGAACGAACGGACCGTGCGCGCGATGTTGAACGCGCCGCCCCAGCCCGTATCGATGTCGACGAGCAGCGGCAGGTCGGTCGCGTTGGTGATCCGGTTCGCGTCGATCAGCACGTCTTCCATCGTGCTGATGCCGAGGTCGGGAATGCCGAGCGAATTCGCGGCGACGCCGCCGCCCGACAGATAGACGGCCTTGAAGCCGACGGCCTGCGCCATCTTGGCCGCGTAAGCGGTGATCGCGCCAACTACCTGCAGCGGCTGCTCTGCCGCGACTGCCGCGCGGAATTTCGCGCCGGCGCTCTGAAGATGCGTGTTGCTCATGAACGGCCTCCTGATGGAATGCCCGATAACAGCAAGGACCGGGCCAGCTCGCGAAACAGCGCTAACCCACTGATTCTTAAGCACCCGGCGCAGGCGAAGCAGCACCCGGGAATTTCAATTCAGCAATTTCATGTTTCAAAAATGAAATCGCACGCGCATAATCGATCGCCATGGACCTCTCCTCGACCAAGCCCGTCGGCCCGGCCGATCGCGCGGCGCGCCCGCGCATCTGGGCGATGGGCATCAGCCGCCTGCGCGACCTGTTTCGCGAGATCGCCGGCGAATTCGACGAACGCGCCGACGTACGCATCGTCACGCGCGCCTATGAGGATGCGCTCAGCGCGATCGCCGAGGCCGGCACCGCGCGGCCCGACGTGATCGTCGCGGCCGGCTCGAACGGCGGTTTCCTGAAAACGCGTGCGCAAGTGCCGGTGGTGGTGGTATCGCCGACCGGCTTCGACGTGATGCAGGCGCTCGCGCGCGCCCGGCGCGACGCGTCGCGGATCGCGCTCGTCAGCGCCGGGGAAACGCCGCCCGAAGTGCGCCGCTTCGTCGCCGCGTACGGCCTCGACGTGCAGTTTGCGTCATATCAGTCCGCGCAGGAAGCGGAAGCCTGCGTGCACGACCTGCGCGACCGCGGCATCGAGACGATCGTCGGCCCCGGCCTCGTCACCGATCTTGCAGCCAGCGCCGGCATGGGCGCGGTGTTCCTGTATTCGCACGCGTCGGTGCGAAAGGCCGTCGATACGGCGCTCGAAGTCGCGTACGCGACGCACGCCGAGGCGTTTCGCCGCCAGCGGCTCGACAACCTGCTCCAGCACCTGCGCGACGGCGTGGTCGCGCTCGACGCGCGCGGCCGCGTCGAGGCGATCAACGAGCGGCTCGCATCGGCGCTCGGGGTCGAACCCGCGGCGGCCGTCGGCCGTGCGCTCGTCGATCTTCGGCCCGAGCTGCGCACGCTGCGCGGCGAAGATGGCGACGCGCTCGCCACCGTGCGCGGCGTGCGCTACGTCGTGCATCGCGGGCCGCTCGTCGATCGCGGCGTCACGTCGGGCAGCGTGCTGACGTTCCAGGAATCGCGCGCGGTCGAACGGCTCGACCGCGCGCTGCGTTCGCAGCCGACCACACAGCAGTTCGCGGCGCGCTACGCGCTCGACGACGTGGTCGGCGCATCGGCGCCGATGGCGCGCGTGCGCGATCTCGTGCGCCGTTATGCGAAATCCGACGCGACCGTGCTCGTGCTCGGCGAAAGCGGCACCGGCAAAGAAATGATCGCGCAGAGCCTGCACGCACTGTCCGCGCGGCGCAGCTACCCGTTCGTCGCGGTCAATTGCGGCGCGTTTCCGGAAGCGCTGCTCGAGAGCGAGCTGTTCGGCTATGAGGAGGGCGCGTTCACCGGCGCGCGGCGCGGCGGCAAGACGGGCCTGTTCGAAGCCGCGCACCGCGGCACGCTGTTTCTCGACGAGATCGGCGAGATGCCGCCGTCGCTGCAAAGCCGGCTGCTGCGCGTGCTGCAGGAGCGCGAGGTGATCCGTCTCGGTTCGACCGAGCCGATCCGCATCGACGTGCGCGTGATCGCGGCGACACACCGCCCGCTGCTCGCGGCCGTCGAGGCCGGCACGTTCCGTGCGGATCTCTATTACCGACTCAACATCCTGAACGTCGGCCTGCCGCCGCTGCGCGAGCGCGCGACCGACATCCCCGCGCTCGCGGCCACGCTGCTCGTGCAGGCCGCGCGGCGCGAGCCGCGTCTCGCGGAGCGGCTGCGCGACGCCGACGATGCCGCGCGCATCCTCCGCGCGACACAAGCGACGCTCGCGCACTACCGGTGGCCCGGCAACGTGCGGGAACTGCAGAACGTGATCGAGCGGATCGCGGTGGAACTGGCCGAGGAAGCCGACGAAAACGATCCGGCCGCCGCGTGCGGTGCGCTCGATCCCGGCGCGCTGCAGGCGATCGCGCCGGAACTGTTCGCGACGCCGCCCGACGCGGCCGGCGCCGACACCGACGACGCGCAGACGCTGCACGCGCGCCGACGCCGCGCGGAAGCCGACGAGATCCGTGCGGTGCTCGACGCCTGCGGCGGCGACCGTGACCGCGCATGCGCGATGCTCGGCATCAGCAAGACGACGCTGTGGCGGAAGTTGTCGGCGAAATAGGCCGGTTCGAGGGTGAGGTGACGCGGGCGACGCGCCGGTGCGCGCGCCCCGGCGGACGCGTCAGTCGGCCTTGTGATAGTGGCGGTACGCCTTCGCCCGATTGCCGCACGACGACATCGAACACCAGCGGCGGCTACCGTTCTTGCTGTCGTCGATGAACAGCCACTGGCATGCATCGTTCGCACAACGCTTGACCTTCGCGAGCCTCGCGCCGCCAAGCAGGTCGATCGCCGACCACAACACCGGGCTCAGCAACCCTGCGAGCGTCACGCCCGCTGCCCCGATCCGCCACGCATAACCGCCGTCGATTCGCGCCAGCGAAATGCGCGGCGACGCTTCCGCCAGAAAACCGCCGAGCAGCGCGAGATCGTCAGCCTGCGGCTCGCACCGCTCGGCCTGCGCATGGAAAAGCCGGTACAACGCCTCGCGCAACGCGAGTGCACGCGCCAGCGTCGCCGGCGCATCGTTCTCCCCTGCGTGCACGCGACACGCGTCGGCCAGACCGGCCGGCACGCCGGCCTGCTCTCGGCACCACGCCAGCAGGTCGTCCATCGTTCCGAAGGTTTCCGTCGGCGGGTCGCTGCCACGCCAGTACAGCGTGTTCGCGAAATCGATGCTCAGGGTTTCAGGCGGCGCCGGAATCAGGCAGTCCATCGTGACGGAAGGTTGCGTATTGCTCATGCCCGGATCGTATCTAACCACCATGCCGGTTGACAAGCCTGCGGACGGTTTCTAACATAACCAGCATGGTGGTTAAAACAAAGTTTGTTGCACGAGCATCCCCCTCAGTTCAAGGAGCCAACAGATGATCGATCACCTTTCGCTCGGCGTTGCACACATCGGCCGCAGCCGCACGTTCTACGACAGCGCTCTGGGCGCGCTCGGCTACAAGCGGCTGTACAGCGACGACGGATCCATCGGCTACGGCACCGCCGAACCGGTGCTGTGGCTGCAGCATGCGGCGCGGCCTGTCGCCGCCGATCCCGATTCGGGGCTGCACCTGTCGTTCAGGGCCACGTCGCCGGTCGAGGTCGACGCGTTCTACCGCGCCGCGCTCGAGCACGGCGGACAGGACAACGGCGGCCCCGGCAAACGCGAGCATTACGGCCCCGGCTATTACGCGGCGTTCGTCGTCGATCCCGACGGATACCGGCTGGAAGCGCATTGCGAGCTGGACAACGTCGTGTGACCGGCCCGCGTGCAAACGCGAAGGGCCCGATTCCGCGCAATGCGGAATCGGGCCCTTGCTTTTTGACTCACCGGCATCCGGTTTCCGACGACCGCCGCCGGCGGTCGTTCAACGGGATCACCGCACGCGCGGTTATTGCGCGCCGCGCGTGTGCTGCAATTGCTCGCCGAGCCCTTCGATCCCTAGGCGCACCATCTGGCCGGCCTTCAGGAAAACCGGCGCCGGCTTGATGCCCATGCCGACGCCCGGCGGCGTGCCGGTCGTGATCACGTCGCCCGGTTGCAGGCTCATGCAGCTCGACAGATAGGCGATCAGTTGTGCGACGGTGAACACCATCGTGCGCGTGTTGCCGTTCTGATAGCGATGGCCGTCGACTTCGAGCCACAGGTCGAGACGCTGCGGATCGGGCACCTCGTCGCGCGTGACGAGCCACGGGCCGATCGGGCCGAACGTGTCGAAGCCCTTGCCCTTGTCCCACTGGCCGCCGCGCTCGATCTGCCATTCGCGCTCGGACACGTCGTTGACGACGCAGTAGCCCGCGACGTAATCGAGTGCGTGTGCCTCGTCGACGTCCTTGCACGGTGCGCCGATCACGACGCCCAGCTCGACTTCCCAGTCCGTCTTGACCGAACCCTTCGGGATATCGATGCCGTCGTTCGGACCGCAAATCGAACTCGTCCACTTGCCGAACACGACCGGCTCCTTCGGGACCGGCATGCCGGCTTCGGCCGCGTGGTCGGCATAGTTCAGGCCGATGCCGATGAACTTGCCGACGCGCCCGACGCACGCGCCGATGCGCGGCTCGCCGGACACGAGCGGCAGCGTGGCCGGGTCGATCGCGCGCAGCCGCGCGAGACCCGCGTCGGACAGCACGTCGCCGGCGAGATCCGGTACGTGCGCGGACAGGTCGCGAATCCGGCCTTCCGCGTCGAGGACACCGGGCTTTTCCTGGCCGGACGGGCCATAGCGAAGCAGTTTCATCGTGCTCAACCTCTGTTTGTCGAATGGGACAGGATACCGGCCGACGCGGCCATTCGCGACCGCGCGCCGGACTGATTGTCGATCGTCGATTGCGCGCGTCGGCGCCGTATCCGGCATGCCGTCGACGCGCGAGGGTCGCGCGGGCGCAGCGATCGCGGCGCCGCACGAATGTACGGCGCGCATCGAACGGGCGGCCGCCGGTCTGCGCATCGGCGACGACGGCCCGGTACCGCGACGCGTACCGGCCGGTGCCGGCCGGCTTCACGCGCGGCCGTGCCGTCGCTGGCCCGCCAGCCTTTGTACCATCGGCCGCGCGCCGTGAAATGACGCGCGACGGATACCGACTATTGGTGCGCCCGCAGACGCTGCGGCGCAGCATTGACCGTGCTCGCGCAACCGGTTGCATCGCGCGTGCCGGCATCGCCTGCCATCAATGCGTGAATACTGGGTATTCGGGGTGCCCCTGTCATCGGGAACGTTTGCCAATCCGTTCTTGTTCGGTAACGATCGGTAAAAAGACGCTGCATTGCACACTGTATGTTTATTGCTAAGCTCGTACGAATGGCTTTCACCGCCATCCGCGGGCCCGATTTATGCGCGTGCAGAACCGGCCAGCGTGCGTCGCCAACCGATTGACGGTAATCCCCCAACCCCACACCCACAATGCAGACAACCAACGACCCGCTTCCCGGCTGCGACGCTCGGGAATCGATGGCCGCCATCGACCGCTATCGCGCCCCCGCGCTCGACAAGGGCCTCGACATTCTCGAACTCCTGTCGGAACAGAAGGAAGGACTCACCCGCACCGAAATCACGAAGGAACTCGGCCGCAACGCGAGCGAAATCTACCGGATGCTCGAACGCCTCGTCGCGCGCCGCTACGTGATGCGCTCGACCGGCGGCGACCGTTACACGCTCAGCCTCAAACTGTTCGCGCTCGCGCACCGGCATCCGCCGATGAACCGGCTGATTGCAGAGGCCTTGCCGCCGATGCAGCGCTTCGCCGATGCCTCCGAGCAGTCGTGCCACCTGTCCGTCTACGATCGCGGCAACCTGCTCGTGATCGCGCAGGTCGACGGCCCCGGCTCCTGGGGCGTGTCGGTCCGGCTCGGCTCGCG
Source organism: Burkholderia stabilis (assembly GCF_001742165.1). Taxonomy (NCBI): domain Bacteria; kingdom Pseudomonadati; phylum Pseudomonadota; class Betaproteobacteria; order Burkholderiales; family Burkholderiaceae; genus Burkholderia; species Burkholderia stabilis. Next base: position 2,142,893 of record NZ_CP016443.1, read on the forward strand.
CGTCGGGCTCGCCGATACGGCATCGGGACGCGTGATGCTGTCGTTCCAGGGCCCCGAGCAGCGCGCGCACATGCTGACCGAGCATCGCAAGGTCAAGGGTGAAGCGCCGCTGAACGAGCAGGAACTCGCCTATGCGTGCCAGTCCATCCGCCAGGATGGCTACCTGCGCCAGGACAGCCGCCAGGCGTACGGCGTGACCGACCTGACCGCGCCGATCCTCGGGCCGTCCGGCCATGCGATCGCGGTGCTGACCTGCCCGTACATGCGCCGGATCGATGCGCACATGGCGCCGTCCGTCGACCTGGTAGTCGAAAGTTTGCGCGACACGGCGGCCCATCTGTCGATGGGCCGCACCGAGACCTGCTGATACGCGGGTCCGACGAAACGCGCCGTGGCCGGCGCAGCTGCGCCGGCCACGGTTGCACGCGACGCCCGTGCGGGGCGCGATGCGTGGTGCCATATCGTGCGCGTGCGGCGCTACGCTAAAATAGCGGCCCTCTCAAAATCTACGACGGTCGGTTGTCGCGGCCGTCGTGTCCGATGGATGTCATGGCCAAACTTCTGAACGATCAAGAATTCCAGCGTTTCTCCGAACTTCAGCAGAAGCAGGCAAGCTTCACGATCACGCCCGAGGAGGCGGACGAGCTGCGCGATATCGTCGCGCGCGCGCAGAAGAAGCGCGACGATCGTGCCACCGCGATGCAGGCGATCGAGAACTACATCGAGCAGTTCGACATCACGCCCGACGAACTCTTCTCGCCCGAGCAGATCGGCGACGCGGCCCGCACCTACGGGCTCATCACGGCGACCAAGAAGGAACGCACGCTGCCGCCGTCGATCACGTTCAACGGCAAACCGTACCAGTGGACCAAGACGCTTCCGGACGACGTGCGCGGCGCGCTGTTCGACGCGTTCACGTCCGGCGAATCGGTCAAGCGCTTCATCGCGATGCCCAAGGACATCGCGCGTTGCGCACTGACGATCGCCCGCCTCGAGCGCGAAACCGGCGCGGTGTATGCCGATCCGCACCTCGAGGAACTCGCGATTTCGCGCGATCAGGTGAACGACGCGGCGTCGAAACTCGCTGCCTGAATGTGACCGCGGGCATGCTTCATGCATGCCTGCACCCGCGCGTGACGCCGGCATTGGCCGGCGCCGCGCCCGCAGGAATCATGCGTTCGCATGCTCCCGAAAAGTCTCACCTTGGTGCCCCGCAGGCACTCACCCATCCCTCCCGAAAAAGCTCACCTCAAGCTCCCGGAGACCCTCACCGGAGTCTCCCGAATGTCCTCACCGACACCTCCCGCAAGCCCTCACCAAAGCTTCCCGGAAAGGCTCACCAGCGTCTCCCGCAGGTACTCACCGGCTGCTCCCGGGAAGGCTCACCGAGCGCTCCCGTATCGACTCACCAAGTCCCTCCCGAAAAAGCTCACTCGCGGCTCCTGAAAAACCTCACCTTTGCGACGATTCCGGATTTGCGCTGCTGAAATACGATTGCGAATGTGCGTCGGCACATCGCGTAAAACGGCCACACGGGGCAGATTTCGCGGCAGGCAGCACTCACTTCGAGGTACGACGGGAATGTCGATATCGACGTGACGAACTGGCTCGCCACGTTCGGTGGTGCGGTGTGCCATGCGTACAAGGGACGGGGTCGAGTGCTCTGTATTCCTGAATGCATACGCCATGCGACACGAAGGAATCGCGGAGGCTTCGCGACGGCATGCGAAGTCTCCGCGATTCGGCAGTTGGCCGACCTTAGGGCTGCAACTTCATCCTGAAGCCGACGACGCCCGGCTCCTCCGTCGTCGACACCTCAAAACCGCACGACTTCGCAAGCGAGATCATCGCCGAGTTCTCGCGCAGCGCCTCGCCGATCATCCACGCGGTTCCGCGCGATCGCGCGTAGTCGATGATGCGGGACATCATCAGCCGGCCAAGCCCCTTGCCCTTCTGATCGGGCCGCACCGCGATGGCGAACTCCGCCGTCTCGTTGTCGGGATCGGCGACCGCGCGCGCCACCGCGAGCGTGTGGTCCCGCCCGGACACATCGGTGAACGACACGATGAAGGCCATCTCGCGGTCGTAGTCGATCTGCGTCATGCGCGCCACCTGCGAATGATCGAAGCTACGGACCGCGCCGAAGAAGCGCATCCGCAGATCGTCCGGCGTCATCGCTCCGAGCAGTTCGTTGTGCGCTGCCTCGTCTTCCGGACGGATCGGACGAATCGTCACCGTCTCGCCGTGCCACTCGAGCGTCTGTTCGAGGTGGCGCGGATACGGCATGATCGCGAGCCGGCTGCGCCCCGTAGCCAGCGTGATGCGCGGCGCGATCACCCGCGCGCGATCGGACAGCACGCGCAACGTGACGGACAGCGCAACGACTTCGCGCACGTCGCAGACCACCTGCGACAGCGCCGTCAACGCGTCGAGCGTCGGCTCGACGGGCGTGCTACGTGCATACGGCGAGCGCTCCATCACCGCGCGGGCGAGCACGGTATTCAACGGCGGCAAGCCATAGACGACGAAGGGCGCCGATACGCCGTCCGCCGGCGGCACCGCATAGCGAAACACCGGACCGAAGTTCGAATCGTCGTACATCTCGACCGTGATATCGACGACTTTCGTACCGGCCGGCTCGTCGGCCCGTTCGCCGTGCAGGCCGAAATGGGACAGCCAGCGCAACGCCGCCTCGCCAGCCAGTTCATGCTGACCGGCTTCGACCATCCGGCGCGCATCGGCCTGCGCGGATGCGACGCACTCGGCCGGCTGCGGCGGCGTGCCCTCCGGCGTCTGCATCAGCAGCTGCCGCCCGAGGTTGTAGTCGACGAGACGCGCATACGCGCGCGCGAGCCGCTGCGGCGTCGTGTGCACGGGAATGCCGTTCGCGTGCAGCGCATCGCGCGTCGCCGCATCGACCGCGCCGAAGAAACACGCAAGCATGCCGCGATGCGCGTGTTGCCGCGATTCGATCAGCGTGCGCGCCACCGAATCGGCCGGTGCGCTGTGGGACGTCGAATGGACGACGAACAGCGTGCCCGTTTGCGGGAACGGCGCGAGCGCCTTGATCGCCGCGGCAAAGTGTTCGGGGTGCGCATCGTCGCCCAGCGTCAGCGGATTGCCCGGCGCCGCGAGATGCGGCAGTGCAGCCGACACCGCCGACGTTGCGGCGGGCGACCAATCGGCCAACCCGACGCGCACCTCGGCGACCGCATCGACCGCGAGTTTCGCGACACCCGCATCGCTCGTCACGAGCGTCGCCGCGCCACGCGCCGTCACGCGGCCGACGCCGAGCGTCTCGATTTCGTCGAGCAGATCGTCGAGCGCATCGACGCGCACCATCCCCGCGCGCTGGAACGCCGCCGTATAGAGCGCGTCGCCGGGATCGGCGCGCCCGGTACGCAACGCGAGCACCGGTTTGTTGCGCGCGGCCGCACGCGCGGCCGACATGAACTTGCGCGCCGCACGCACGGTATCGAGTTCGAGCAGGATCGCGCGCGTGCCGGGATCGCTCGCCAGATAGTCGAGCACGTCGCCCGCATCGACGTCGGACTCGCTGCCGAGCGCGACGACGTGCGAAAAGCCGAGGCCTCGCGCATGCGCCCAGCCGAGCACCGCGTTCGTCAGCGCATTCGATTGCGATACCCACGCAACGCCGCCCGATCGCGCCGTATAGGCCGGCGCGCCGAAATGCGCGTGCCGTGCGGGCGACAGCACGCCGAGGCTGCCGGGCCCGACGATACGGAGCACGAACGGCTTCGCCGTCTTGAGCGTGCGATCGAGCGCGGCGCGATCGGCATCCGTGCGTGCCTCGCCGACGATCACCGCGACGCGCGTGCCGAGTTCGCCGAGCTTGCGAACGATGCCGGCCCATGTCGCGGGCGGCGTACAGATCACGGCAACCGACGGCGGTGCGGGCAGCCTGTCGACATCGGAAACGACCGTATGCCCGTCCAGCTCGCGGTATTTCGGGTTGACGGGCCACACGGGCCCCTCGAACGCACCGTCGAGCACGCGCGACCACACCATCGCGCCGATACTGCCCACGCGCGACGACGCGCCGACGACTGCAACGGACTTGGGCTGGAACAACGCATCGAGATGGCGGACGGTCACAGCGGCTCCCTGCGGTAACGAAAGACGACCCGATCGGCATCCGGCCGCGCAGGCCGTGCGCCGATCGACGCGAACCCCAAGCATAGGCGAAGCACATGCGGCTGCCTATATGCCGAACGGCCGACTATCCGACGAACGTCAACGCTCGCACCATGAATCTGCAACACGGGCGCGGCCCGACATCGCCGCACGCCGGCCGCGCGTATTCGCGCAACGCAAGCAACGCGCCGCGACGCCGCAGGAATTTTCAAAGGTGAGGATTTACGGGAGCCATGGTGAGTATTTTCGGGAATTGCACGATGCAACGCGCGAACACGCGAAAGGTGAAGAAAATCTGCACCACGCGTGCACCGCGAAAATTGCGAATGGCCATGCGCATGCACTGCGTCATTGCGTGGCTGTTTACCGGAATTCACCGCGATATACGGCCGAATCGCGGCAAATTCGCAAAACATGATCCGTCAATTGCGCGGCATTGCACTTCGATTCATCGGCGGGAATCACGCGACGACTGCGCAAAAACAAAACGGTGCGACGGCCGCATGGCCGTTCGCACCGTCAGTCAGCGCACGAAAGGTGAGGATTTTCGGGAGTCAGTCCTTGATCAGGAAACGTGCGCGATTCTTGCCGAGCCATGTCGGCGAGCGCCCGCGGCCCGTCCAGGTTTCGCCCGTCTTCGGATTCCGGTATTTCGGCGGCAACACACGCTTCGGCTTCGCGGCGGCGGCAGTTCCCGCAGGACGAAAACCGAGTTCTTCCGGCGTAATGTCGTATTCCTCGATTTTGGCGCGGATATCGGCAATCGCGTCGGCAATCGCCTTTTCGCGTTCCTTGTCGATCTTTTGCTGAAGCCGTTCGAGCTGTGCGCTCAGTTGCCTGTAGGTCGCCATATGGATGGGACTCCGTGAGTGTTATTCGTGAAAAATAGATGACTCCAAGCAAACAGAAAAGCACTTCGCCCGATCGTGGTCTCCTCAGCCGGTCATTTCGGGATCAATACCCGCTTTTCTTCTTGCATGCGAAGAGAAGATTTCGCACGGCGTCATCAGTCGATTGCTGGATCACTTCGAAATCCCCGCTGCAGATCGCCCGGGCATTGTCCGTGCAATTGCTCCAGTCGCTGCCGGTGCATTGCACCTGCGTAGTCGGACGCCCATCCGAAGTGAACAGCGGCGCGCCGCCGCACCCGCCGAGCCCCGCAACCAGAGCCAACAATCCGGCCACCCGAGGCCACCGACAGACCGACGCAAGCATGTGTTTCATTGTTGTTCCCGTCAACCCTTTTTTGAATGTCGGGAGTATGCCATGCACAGCCCGCCTTTCGTCAGTCCGGCGTCCGGTCGGGTTGCCCGCGCGCCTTGTACGGCAAGCGCCTGCGCGGATCGTCGGTGATGCGAACGAAAACCCGCTCGACGTCGGGAAGCGCCTCGAGTTCGTGCTGCAGCGCCTGCCGATCGAAGGCCGAATCCGCGCATCCTTCGACGTAAATGAAACGCCGCTGCACGGTGATCCACAGGCTCGTGCCGTGCAGGCGATCGGAGCCCGCGAAGTGCGCCTTCGCGGCGTCGGCGATCGGTGCGTCATACATGTACGAGTTCGGCTTCGTGCAGCGATGGGCAAGCCAGCACGTCGTGCCGCGTTCCGCGCGGTAATGCGCGTCGTCCTCCATCTCGGCATGGGTCATCCACGGGCCGAGCGGCAACGGGCATTCGGCGACGTCCTGCGACAACGCGATGAACGGATCGTTGTACCAGTTGCGCCGCGCCGCCGGCGCGTCGGTGTCGCCGGACTGCGCGAGCGCGGCGCTCGCCAGCAACATGGTCAGCCACCCCGCGACGCCGATCCGCTTCATCGTGATCTCCTGTTCGATGCTTCACGCCCGACCGCTTCAATACAGCCGGTCGACCTACCGGTCGATGCCCAGCGCCGCCAGCTTCTTGTACAGCGTCGCGCGGCCAATCCCGATGCGCGCAGCCGCTTCCACGACCTTGCCGTCGCAGGCCGCCAGCGCATCGGTCAGGAACTGGCGCTCCCACGCCGCCAATGCATCGGCATACGACGCGACCGGCGCGCCGAGCGCATCGCCCGCTCGCTGCTCGACCGGCGATGCGGCAACCCGCTGCACCGGCGGTGCGCTGTCCGGCGATACACGCACCGGCCCGAGGAACGGCGCGAGCGCGCGCGCATCGATCACCGAACGGTCCGACAGCATCAGCGCGCGTTCGAGCGTATTGCGCAGCTCGCGCACGTTGCCGGGCCACGGATACGCGCACAGCATCCGCAGCGCATCGTCGGTCAGCTCGCAGTGCGCGGCGCGCCCGTGCTGGGCAGCCAGCTCCTCGAGCGTCGCATAGACGAGCGCCGCGATGTCGGACGCGCGATCGCGCAACGGCGGTGCGTGGATCGTCAGCACGTTCAGCCGGTAATAGAGATCCGCACGAAAGCGCCCGGCTTCCACGAGCGCCGGCAGATCGGCCGACGTCGCGGCGATGATCCGGACGTCCGCGCGCACGATCCGGTTCGAGCCGACCGGCTCGAACTCCTTGTCCTGCAGCACGCGCAACAGCTTGCCCTGCAACGGCAGCGGCATGTCGCCTATCTCGTCGAGAAACAGCGTGCCGCGATCGGCCAGCTCGAACTTGCCGATGCGCCCCTTGCGGTCGGCGCCCGTGTACGCGCCTGGCGCCGCGCCGAAGAATTCGGTTTCGAGCAGCGTGTCGGGAATCGCGGCGACGTTGACGGTCACGAGCGGCTGGAGCGCACGCGCCGATGCCGCGTGGATCGCATGCGCGAGCAGTTCCTTGCCGGTGCCCGTCTCGCCGAGCAGCAGCACCGGCGAATCGACCTGCGCGGCCCGCCGCGCCTGGCGCTTGGTTTCCAGGCTCGCGGCACTCGTGCCGACGAAGCTCGCGAACGTGTATTTCGCGCGGCGCGCCTGCGCGAGCGAACGCTGCGTCGCGATCAATTGCTGCTGAAGCTGTGCGTAGCGGGAAAAGATCGGCGTGAGCGTCTTCAACTGGTCGAACAGCGCGAAGCCGATCGCGCCCACCGTCTCGCCGGCCTCGTTCTTCAGCGGCAGGCGCGTGACGACGAGCGGCTCGCGGCCCGTCTCCATGATGTCGAGCAGGATCGGCTGCCCGGTCGACACGACCTCGCGCATCAGGCTGTTCGGTATCACGGTCTCACAGTCGAGGCCGACGGCCTGCTGCGGATCGGCGAAGCCGAAGCGCGCCGCGTAACGTTCGTTCATCCACACGACGCGCGCATCGCGATCGACGACCACCGTGCCCGCACTCGAATCCTCGAAGGTCCGGAACAGCGACTCGGCGGCGCGCCGCAGCACGTCGCCGTAATTGACGGGCAGGCGCGCCCAGTCGTTCATCATCGTGTCTTCGTCTCCGGGTATTGTCTGCCGGATGTCTCCGGAACGAGACGGATTATCTCACCCCGGAGACATGCCGCAACGCGTTGTCCGGGAAAGCCCTGCCCGATTTCACGGGCTGGCCGGACGGCCATTTCGTCTCCGGATGGAGACGTTTTATGTAGAATCGTCAGACATAGGCCGGCGCGGGCCCGCCGGCCTCCGGCGGACCCATGTCCGGCGGCGCAATCCGGCCGATGGCACGAAACCTGCACGAACCTGAGCTGGTCCGCGGCGCGCCGCGCGATCCAACAACAACCAAAGCCATTAGGAGACTCCCTTGTCTTTCGTGATCGTCCTCGCCGCGCTGGCGTTCCTGATGTTCGCCGCGTATCGCGGCTACAGCGTGATCCTGTTCGCGCCGATCGCCGCACTCGGCGCGGTGCTCCTGACCGAACCCGCCGCCGTCGCACCGGTTTTCTCCGGCATCTTCATGGAGAAGATGGTCGGCTTCGTCAAACTGTATTTCCCGGTATTCATGCTCGGCGCGGTGTTCGGCAAGGTGATCGAGCTGTCCGGGTTCTCCGAGTCGATCGTCCATGCGGCCATCCGCTACATCGGCCGCTCGCGCGCGAATGCGGTGATCGTCGCGGTGTGCGCACTGCTCACCTATGGCGGCGTGTCGCTGTTCGTCGTGGTGTTCGCGGTCTATCCGTTCGCGGCCGAACTCTATCGCCAGAGCAACATTCCGAAACGGCTGATGCCCGGCGCGATCGCACTCGGCGCGTTCTCGTTCACGATGGATTCGCTGCCCGGCACGCCGCAGATCCAGAACATCATCCCGACCACGTTCTTCAAGACGACCGCATGGGCCGCGCCCGCGCTCGGCACGATCGGCTCGCTGTTCATCATCGTCGTCGGCCTCACGTATCTCGAATGGCGCCGCCGCTCGGCGATGGCGAAGGGCGAAGGCTACGGCACGTCGCTCGTCAACGAACCGGTGCGCGTCGAGGCGACGTCGCTGCCGCATCCCGCGCTGGCGATCCTGCCGCTGATCCTCGTCGGCGTGTCGAACTTCATGTTCACGAAGCTGATCCCGCAGTGGTACGGCGCGGCGTCGTACACGGTCGCGCCGGAAGTGCTGCCCGGCGTGCATGCGCCGGTCACGACGTCGATCAAGACCGTCGTCGCGATCTGGTCGGTCGAGGCCGCGCTGCTGCTCGGTATCGTGCTGGTCATCCTGACCGCATTCAAGCGCGTCAGCAGCCGCTTCGCGGACGGATCGAAGGCCGCCGTCGCCGGCGCGCTGCTCGCCGCGATGAACACCGCGTCGGAATACGGCTTCGGCGGCGTAATCGCCGCGCTGCCGGGCTTCCTCGTCGTCAGCGATGCGCTGAAGAGCATCCCGAACCCGCTCGTCAACGCGGCCGTGTCGGTCAGCTCGCTGGCCGGCATCACGGGCTCGGCATCGGGCGGCATGAGCATCGCGCTCGCCGCGATGTCGGACCTGTTCATCAAGGGCGCGCAGGCAGCCAACATTCCGATGGACGTGCTGCACCGGGTCGTCGCCATGGCGAGCGGCGGCATGGACACGCTGCCGCACAACGGCGCGGTCATCACGCTGCTTGCAGTCACCGGCCTCACGCACCGCGAGTCGTATCGCGACATCTTCGCGGTCACCGTCATCAAGACGCTCGCGGTGTTCTTCGTGATCGCCGTGTACTACACGACGGGGCTCGTGTAAGCGTCTGCGAAAGGCGGCGTTCCTTACGCCGCCCGGCCTGCCGCCTCACCACGGCAAGCCGCGTCAAACCTGGCCCGCCGTTCACGATCGGACCGCATGCGAACCGGAATGGATTCCGGAACTCGCATCCGGTCCGATTTCAATTGACCGCTCGCCGACTCGCTCGAAGCCACGCTGCCGCGCGCTGCTGGCGTGGCGTCCGGGCCGCCAGGCCGCTCCGGCATCGCCTGCCGCCACCTGCCCATTGTTGTCCGAAGCAAAACACTGCGTTGGTCGCGATCGCATTTTTCGCGCACGCGCCCCGGCCTACACTGGTTCCACCGTCGCCCGGCGCTTCGACGAACGAAACGCCGCGATTCACCGGAATCCTGGAGGTCCCGATCATGAAGCGCCTGATCCATGCCGTTGCCATTGCCCTGGCCGTCTCGGCCCCGCTCGCCGCACAAGCGCAGTCGAACCAGCCGCTGACCCGCGCGCAGGTCCGCGCCGAAGTCAAGGCGCTCAAGCAGGCCGGCTTCCAGTCGAGCGACTGGTTCTATCCGGCCAGCATCGTTTCCGCCGAAGCGAAGATTGCCCGTCAGCAAAACGCCGGATACGGCGGCGATCATGGCGGGTCGTCGGAATCGGGCCGGTAATCGATCGTCCGGCCCGTCCGACGATGCGTCCCTGTGTCGTTACGCCTTCACGGGCTGGATCAGTTTCGCGCACGCCGCTGCCTGCGGATCGCCCGCCGGCAGTTTTCCGCATACGCCGTCGAACTGCTTCACGACCGACCTGACCGACGCGTCGTGCGCGCCGCCGCTGCGCCAGCGGTTCAACTGCGTGACGACCTTGGTCAACGCGCGCAGGTTCGCGCCATAGAACGCGTCGCGGGTCTTGTCGGCCTGGGCGAGCACGCTCGCGGCAATCCCTTCGATGCGCGCCGAATCGTCCGGCGCCAGCTCGACCGCATTCGCAAAATAGGTCGCGCCCCAGCGCAGCTTCGTCGCCGGCCCGCTCGCCGAGTCGTACGCCTTGCGATACCAGTCGAGCGCCGCGGCCTTGTCGCCGCGCGCTTTCGCATTCGCGGCCAGCCCCGACATGAAGTAGTACGGCGTGGATGAACGCGGCAACTCGGCCTTCAGCAACGCATCCGACTCGTCGTACTGCCCCGCGTCGGTCAGCGTGTCCGCGCCTTCGCTGACGAGCGCCTGCCGCTCGTACGCATTCGCCGCGCCCTGCACCGACGCGGCGATCTGCTTGCGCGCGGTGTCGATCAGCGCCGGTGCGGCGAGCGGCGCGCCTTTGCGCGCGTCGCCGCGCGCGAGCAGCACGCGGCCATGCAACGCCATCAGCCGATCGATCGACGACAGCGTGGTATCGGTCGACAGACGCGCGAGCGCCGTGTCGTACGCGCCGCGCAACTTCGCGCGCTGCGCATCGTCGCCGCCGCCGAGATACGCGACCACGCGCGCCGGCGCGGCGACCAGCACGTCCGAATCGGCCCGCGACAGCGCCGGATCGTGCAACACCGTGCGCAGCGATTCGGCGAGCGCCGCCTTGTCGAGCGCGCCGGCCTGCGCCGGATCGTCCGACGCGGCGACCACCGCCGACTTCAGCGCGAACCGCGCCGCCTCGGCCTTTGCACCGGCCGCCCGCGCGCGCTGCGCGAGCGTCTGCAGCGTCTCGGCGACGCGATCCGCCTGCACCGGCAACGCGCCGTCGGTATCCCACGAATAATCGGCCAGCAGGCGCCATTCGTCCGGCGTCAGCGACGCGCCGTTCTTCAGCGCGTTCGCGAGCGTCTGCCGCACCGGATGCGCGGCGGTCATCCCGAGCGACAGCGCCTGCATGTAGCGGTCGAGATCGGCTTCGCCCGGCAGCCGCGTCACTTCGGTGCCGTCCGGGCGGAACAGGATCATCGTCGGATAGCCGTGCACCTTGAAACGCTCGCCGAGCTTCTGCGCGCTTTCGGTATCGCCGTCGAGATACACGGGCACGAAGAACGACGAGCGCGTCTTGAATGCCTGCTGACTGAAGATCGTCGACTTCACCTGGTTGCACGACGGGCACCACACCGCGCCCCAGTAGAGCAGCAGCGGCTTGCCGGTGCGCTTCGCCAGCGCGAACGCGGCGTCGACGTCACCGTGCTGCCACGCGATGCCGGGCGGCAGATGCGCGCCTTCGGGCGAGGCGCTCGACACGGTCGTGCCCTGCGGGGCAGCGGCGGCAAACGCCGCACTTGCGGCGGCGAACAGGCAGGCGGCGGTCAGATTCCGGAGTGTGGTTTTCATCTAGGCGGATTCCGTTGAAAGAGACGGTTGCGGGAAAGCGCGCGCCCGGTGGGGAGCGGCATCGCGCCCTGGCGTCGTACGACGGCGGGTTCGCGCGCGAAGCGACGAGGATGAAGATGAAGCGATGAAGCGCATCGACGTGCAGCGCGCCGCCGGCCGGAATACGGCCGCGCATCGTTCGCCGGCATCGGCACGGCCGAACCAACACCGGCCGAAGCGATCGGCAAATCGTTCGACGATACGATTGGCGCAGGCTGCGGGAAACGAACGAATTCTCGAATGCATATGACGGGCGGCGTCGGGGCCGTACGCTCCGCCACGCAGCGATCGCGAGAACGACGCACGCCGATCGAGCCGAAACGACGGTCGCCCCGATCGCGCGGCGCGCGCCGTCACTGCCGTCCCTTGATCCGCGCCATGTGATACACGGACGCGTGCACGCCGTCGCGCAACGCATAGCCCGGCGCTTCGCCTTCGATCCGGAAACCGTGCTTCTCGTAGAGCGCGATCGCCGCGCGGTTGTCGGTGAATACGGTCAACTCGAGACGCGTGACGTTCAGCCAGTTTTCCGCGAGATCGATCGCGGCCGCGAGCAGCCGCCCGCCGACGCCGCGCCCGTGATGCGCCGCGTCGACCATCATGCCGAGTCCCGCCGCATGGCGCCGGCGCGGATTCGGCTCGGGATGCAGGCCGAGATGGCCGACCACCGCGCCGCCGATTTCGGCGACGAGGCTCACGCCGTGCTCGCGCGCGCCCTCGAGCCGTTTCTGCCATTTCTCGAGCGACGGGAACGGATGCTGCAACGTATTCATGTACACCGCGGGATGCGCGGCGATCTGCCGGATCGCGTCGACGTCGTGCGTCTCGCTGTGCCGGATCTTGATCTCGGTCATAGGTGGGCCGGTTCCGAAAAATCGCGCCGACGGCGCGGACTGCGCACATGCGCAGCAACATGTCGAGCTTATCCGATTTCATGCATTTGAAACATCGGCGTCACGTCGTCTGCGATGTCGTTGCCTCCGCAACGACACGCGATGGCGACACCCGGCCGAAATCGGAAAAATACGGCGACCCCGCAGCCGCCATCGGTAATTCATTACCCTTTTTCGTCGCGCATCGCGCCCGCGCAAATCGTTGCACACACAACGTCACGCGCGCGACATGCGATGTCATTTCTTCATCACGTCGACGTCATGCCGGCTCCCTAGACTGGGCGCCGCCCAGCCCGGCATTCGCCGGGCCGGTGCGTGCCGACGTCCCGGCCCGCGCATCACGAGCGCGCGGCGCACGGGATCGCGACGACGGCCGATGCCTCCGCGCGACGCCGCTCGACACCACGCGTCGCGCGATGCGCGCACCTCCGCCACACGCGGCCGTCGCACTCGAAAGCACACGCATCGCGGATCGTCCCGGGGGGACGACGCACGGGCGCATCCAGACGAAGTCACGAACGCTCCCACCATCACAGGATCCGAACGCCATGACGTCACGCCGCACATTCCTTCAGCAGACCGCCACTTCCGGCCTCGCCGCCGCCGCGCTCGCCGCGTTTCCGCCGAGCATCCGCCGCGCGCTCGCCATCCCCGCGTTTCACGAAACGGGGACCATCAAGGACGTCAAGCACGTCGTGCTGCTGATGATGGAGAACCGCGCTTTCGACAGCTACTTCGGCACGTTCAAGGGCGTGCGCGGCTACGGCGACCGTTTCGCGGTGCCCTCGCCGAACGGCCGCGACGTGTTCTACCAGACGTACACGAAAGCGACGCCCGCCACGACCTGCACGCCGTATCACCTCGACGCGAACCAGGGCAACGCGCAGCGCGCGGGCGGCACGCCGCACACGTGGGCCGACGCGCAGGCCGCATGGGACCACGGCCGGATGAACCGCTGGCCCGATGCGAAAACGCCGCTGTCGATGGGCTATTACGACACGGCGGAAGTGCCGTTCCAGCGCGCGCTCGCCGATGCGTTCACGCTGTGCGACCACTACCACTGCGGGATGCACACCGGCACGATCGCGAACCGCCTGTTCTACTGGAGCGGCACCAACGGCCCGAACGGCATCAGCCCGGCCGACGGCAGCCGCGTGAAGATCGCCGCGCTGAACAACCAGTTCAACGGCGGCAACGACATCGGCCCGTCGAGCCAGGGCTGGACGTGGACCACCTATGCCGACCGGCTGCAGCAGGCCGGCGTGAACTGGAAGGTCTACCAGAGCCTGATCGACAACTTCGGCTGCAACGAGATGATGAGCTTCCGCCACTGGCGCGCGGCGATCGAGCAGATGCCGGCCGCGCGCCGGCCCGCGTACGTCGCGTCGACGGACATCACGCAGCCCGTGACGGCGGCCGGCGCGTTCTACGATCCGGCGATCGACGATCCACTGAGCCCGCTCGCGAAGGGCTTCGGCAACACGATGCCGTACGGCTTTCTCGAAACGTTGCGCGACGACATCCGCAACGGCACGCTGCCCGAGGTGTCGTGGATCATTCCGCCGTCCGTGTACAGCGAACACCCGGGGCCGTCGAGCCCCGCGCAGGGCGGCTGGTACGTGCAGGCCGTGCTCGATGCGCTGACGGCGAACCCCGAGGTGTGGAGCAAAACCGTGCTGCTGGTCAACTACGACGAAAACGACGGCTTCTTCGACCACATGCCGTCGCCGGCCGTGCCGTCGCGCAACGCCGACGGCACGCTCGCGGGCGGCCATACGCTGCGCGATGCCGACGTCGCCGCCGAGTATCACGACTTCACGCCCGCCACGTCGAGCCAGCCGGCGATCGACGGCCGGCCGTACGGCCCGGGCCCGCGCGTGCCGATGTGGATCGTGTCGCCGTGGAGCCGCGGCGGCTGGGTCAACTCGCAGGTGTTCGACCATACGTCGACGCTGCTCTTCCTCGAAAAACGCTTCGGCGTCGCGGAGCCGCAGATCAGCGCGTACCGCCGCGCGGTGTGCGGCGACCTGACGAGCGCGTTCAACTTCCGCTCGCCGAACAACGAACCGCTGCCGACGCTCGCGGGCCATACGACGAAAAGCCAGGTCGACGCGCTGAGCGCCACGCAGCAGGCCGCGCCGAAGATCGTGCCGCCGGCCGCGCCGTCGCTGCCCGCGCAGGCCACCGGCGTGCGCCCGTCGCGCGCGCTGCCTTACGAGCTGCATGCGAGCGCGCGTGCGGATGCCGGCAGCGGCACGCTCCGGCTGAAGTTCGCGAACACGGGCCGCGCCGCCGCCGTGTTTCACGTCTATGACAAGTTGCACCTCGACCGCCTGCCGCAGCGCTACGTCGTCGAGCCGGGCAAGACGCTGCACGGCGACTGGGCCGCGCGCGCCGACAACGGCGGTAAATATGACCTGTGGGTGCTCGGGCCGAACGGCTATCACCGCCGCTTCACCGGCGACCTGAGCCGCCTGGCCGGCGCCCGCGCGCCCCATCCGGAGGTGCGCGTCGGCTATGCGGGCGCGAGCGGCAACCTCCATCTGCGGCTGCGCAACGACGGCGGCGGCACGGTGCGCTTCACTGTGAAATCGAACCAGGTCTACGGGCCGCTGCCCGGCCGCGGCGCGAACGACGATCGCGGCCATGGTCATGGCCACGATCACGGCAACGGCACGGGCACCACGTGGACCGTCACGGTGCGCGCCGGCGACCAGTCCGAGCTGCACTGGAAGCTCGACTCGACCGGCCATTGGTACGACTTCATCGTCACCGCGGACAGCGACGCGAGCTTCTCGCGCCGCGTGGCCGGCCGTGTCGAAACGGGTCGCCACTCGGTCAGCGACCCGGCGATGGGGCTCGCCGACCGCTTCTGACGCCGTCGCGGCGACGCGCGTTTCGCCGCATGTCGCCGCGTGTCGCCGCCCGCCCGGGCGGCGGCCGCGAACGCCGGTCAGGCGCCGGACGCGACCACCCCCGATCCAGCTGAAACGCCCGCCTGGCGCGGGTCAAACATCAGAAGGATCGGTGGTGCAGCCCTCATTTCGCCCCCACGAAAATGCTCCGTGTTGCGGCCCGTTCGCGTTAAACTTCGTCAAGCTGTATTCAACAAAGACATCTTTGCCATCACGGCATCCACGACACGAGGATAGGTTCGATGCGCACTACCGGCTCATCCGGGGCAATGACCCTGCTCACCGAACACGACCCGGCCGACGGCCGCGAACTGCGCTCGCTCCGGCTCGAGTCAACCGGCGACGGCAAGAGCGTGCTGCTGATCGAGATCGACGAACGCAAGCCCGGCATCCACCGCGAAGTCCGCTACGAGATCACGCCGGCCGAGCTGATCGCGGCGATCCGCTCGCACGGCGCCGAGCTGCCCGGTGAAAACCACGGCGCCGCGTCGCTCGCCCGCACACCTTCCTGATTTCGAACGGTGAGCCGCGCGCCACGCGCCGGCTCACCGGCATCCCCCTGCCGCCGTCAGGCGCTTTCCGTCTTTCCCGCCGCTGCCTTGAAAATGGCCGATAATCGGCCCATCTGCGTTTCCTGCCCACGCATTCCCTTTTCGGCCAGCCGTCATGCTCCTTCGTGACCTCGTCGCCCAGTACGGGCCGCTTCTCGTCTTCGCCAACGTGCTCGCGGCGGCCATCGGCCTGCCGGTGCCCGCGATGCCGACGCTCGTGCTGTTCGGCGCGATGTCCGCGATGCATCCGGAGATTATCGGCTCGCAACTGGTGACGGTGGTGGCGCTGTCGGTGCTCGGCGCGCTGATCGGCGACACGGTGTGGTACGCCGCCGGGCGGCGTTATGGCGGCACGACGCTGAAGACGATCTGCCGGCTGTCGCTGTCGCGCGATTCCTGCGTGCGAAAGACCGAACGCTTCTTCGGCCGCTACGGCGTGCGCGTGCTCGCCGTCGCGCGTTTCATTCCCGGGCTGTCGCTCGTGTCGGTGCCGATGGCCGGCGCGCTCGGCACGCGCTATCGCACGTTCGCCGGCTACGACGCGCTCGGCGCCGCACTGTGGACGATCGTCGGCCTCGTGGCCGGGCTCGTGTTCTACCGGCAGATCGACTGGCTGTTCGCCGGCGCGAGCCACCTCGGCCGCGCGGTGCTGCTGGTCATCGTCGCGCTGCTGGCGATCTATGCGGCGGTCCGCTGGGTGCGCCGCCGTGCGCTGATCCGTCAGCTCGCGAGCGCGCGGATCGGCGTCGACGAACTCGACCTGCTGCTGCGCGACAACGCCGCGCCGGTGGTGCTCGACGTGCGCTCGCCCGAGCACCGCAAGCTCGACCCGTTCACGATCCCCGGTGCGCAGTTCGCCGACGAGCGGCAGATCAGCGACATCGTCGCGCGCTACCCGCTCACGCAGAAGTTCGTCGTGTACTGCTCGTGCCCGAACGAAGTGACGGCCGCGCTGATGGCGAAGCGCCTGCTCGACGCAGGCTTCACCGATGCGCTCGCGCTGCGCGGCGGCCTCGACGCATGGCGCGATACGGGCCGCCAGCTCACGTCGCTCGTGGAAGACATGCCCGCCGCGAACGATCCGGTGGCGGGGTTGCACAGGCCGGCCTGAGCACACTGCCCGCCGGCCGCGCGATGCACGGGGGCCGACGCCCCCTTCGATCAGAACGCGTGCAGCGGCAGGTTCACGACCAGACGGTATTCCGTGTTGGAAGCGTCCGAGTAGTGCGCCGAACCGGCGTGCCACATCGCGATGAACGTGACCTTCGTGTCCTTCAGCTTGCCGCTCTGGAACGTGTACGACGGGATGAAGCCGAACTCGTGGTGACGGCCCTGGACCGGCGCGCCGTTGCTCCAGTAGATGCTCGACTTGCTCGGGTCGTTCGCCGCGCCCGCGCTGCCGTCCGCACCCCAGCCCGTCACGCCCCAGACCATCGCCTTGAAGCCCGGCAGGCCCGCTTCCTTGCCGTAGAACGTGTAACGCAGCTGCAGCGACTTTTCGTGCGGCGCGTTGTAGTCGACGTCCATCGAGTTGGTCAGGAAGATGCCGTTCGTTTCGTTCAGGTAGTCGAAGAACTGGTCGCCGAGCACCTGCTGGAAGCCGAGCAGCAGCTCGTGCGGGCCGTGCTGCGCGGCCACCGACAGGCTGTATGCGTTGTTGTTGATCTTGCCCTGCAGCGCGTCGCCCGTGTCATGCGTCGAATAGACGTTGCCGAAGCCCGTCCACTTGATCGTCTGCGGGCTGCCGATGCTGTGCTTCACCGACGCGTAGTACTGGTGCCACACGTCGTCGGCCTGGTTCGCGTACAGCGCGACTTCGCCGTTCGGCGAGTAGTCCCACGTGCCGCCGACATACGACAGGCGGTTGATGCGCGTGCCGCCGTATTGCGTCGTCAGGTTGGTGAGCGTCGTGTGACCGCGCGCGTTGGTCTTCGTGAAGCTGCCGGCCTCGAGCATCACGTTCTTGAATTCGTTGCTGACGAGCGTCGCACCGAGGAACGTCGGCGGCAGCGCACGGTTGTCGTGCTGCTCCATGAACGGGTTGTCCACGGCCTGCAGACCGTACTTGACCACCGTGTTCGAGATGCGCGCCTTGATGTCGTAGATGCCCGGGTAGGCCCACGCGAGCTGATTGCCGCCGCCGCCGCCCTTCGCGATGTGCACCATGCTGCCGGCGCCCTGGCCGCCGTCGAGCTTCAGCGCCGCATACAGCGACGCGTCGAAACCGATACCGACCAGGCCGGTCGTATAGCCCGACTCGAAGTTGGCCATCGCGCCCTGCACCCACGCGTGACGATGCGGGCCGCCCTTGCTGTCGAGCACGTCCGAATAGTTGCGGAACAGGAAGTCGAGATGGCTGTCGGCGATGAAGCCCTTCGACTTCGACTGGGCCGACGGCTCGTCGGGCGGCGTGACGGCCTGGGTCGCTTCGGCGTTGATGACGGCGTTCGGGGTCGATGCCTGCGCAACGGCCATGCCCGTACCGGCGGCCGGTGCGGCCTGCGCGACCGTCAGCGGCGCGGGGGCCGCGTCGTCGGCGTGCGCGACGCCGGTCAGCGAGACGCCCGCGAGTGCCGGCAGTCCCCATGCAAGCAGCATCTTCGATGCCGTCCCGATCGTCTTCTGTTTTTTCATCGTGATTCTCGTCTTGTGTTGATATCGTCCACGCCGGTTGCGATCCGCTCCCGGCCCCCCGGCGTGCCCGGCTAAGGACGCGCCTGTACCCGCGGCGCGAAGATCGTTCGCGCCGCACCTACCCCTGTTGACCTGCCTGGTTATGTTTGCTGCGTCACTTCACGTCACGCCGCGCCCGCGCGGATGCACGCGACACGCGCCGCCGACCCCTGCCGTACTTCCGGCAGCGGCACGTCCTGCGCGCACGCGTCGATCGCGACCGGGCAGCGCGTACGGAATGCGCAGCCCGACGGCGGGTTGAGCGGCGAGGGCATCTCGCCCGCCAGCAGCATCGGACGGCGAGCACGCTCGCGCGCCGGCTCCGGCGTCGGCGCTGCATCGAGCAGCGCCTTCGTGTACGGGTGCTGCGGCACGCCATACACGTCATGCCGCGTGCCGAACTCCATCACGCGGCCGAGATACATCACGAGCACCCGCTGGCTGATCGCCTTCACCACCGCCAGATCGTGTGCAACGAACAGATAGGACAGCGACAGTTCGCGCTGCAGGTCGCGCAGCAGGTTCACGATCTGCGCCTGGATCGACACGTCGAGCGCCGAAACGGGTTCGTCGCAGATCACGAGCTTCGGCTCGCCGATCAGCGCACGCGCGATACCGACGCGCTGGCACTGCCCGCCGGAAAATTCATGGGGATAACGCAGCAGGTGATGCGCGTTCAGGCCGACGCGTTCGAGCATCGTGACCACGCGGCGGCGTAATTCGGCGCGACCGAGGCCGGCCTGGTGCGTGACGAGCGGCTCCGCGACGACCTGCTCGATCGTCATGCGCGGATCGAGCGATGCGAGCGGGTCCTGGAAGATCATCTGCACTTCGCGCCGCATCGCGGTGCCGCCCAGGTGATCGGGCGCGACGGCTTCGCCGCGCCATTTCACGGTGCCGGCGGTCATCGGCACGAGGCCGATCAGTGCGCGCGCGAGCGTGGACTTCCCGCAGCCCGATTCGCCGACGAGCCCGACCGTCTCGCCGCGCTTCACGTCGAACGACACGCCGTCGACCGCGCGCAGCGTACCCTTCGGCGACCACGGATAACCGCCGAGCGGCACACGGAAATGCACCTTCAAACCTTCGACGGACAACAGCGTGTCGCCCGTCGCGCCGTCATGGCGGCGTTCATTGACGCTCATCGCAGTCCTCCCGACAGATCGGCCAGCGGCCGGTGGCACGCGCGCACCGCGCCCGCGACGCCATAGGTTTCAAGCGCGGGGCGCGCAGCGCCGCAGCGTTCTTCCGCATACGTGCAGCGCTTCGCGAACGCACAGCCGGCCGGCGCAGTGCCCGGCATCGGCGGATTGCCGGGAATCGCGACGAGCGGCGCATCGTCCGCGTCGGTCAGGCGCGGCAGCGCGTTGAGCAAACCGATCGTGTACGGATGCGACGGCGCCGCGAAGATCGATTCGGCCGGCGCGTATTCGACGGTGCGGCCCGCATACATGACCATCACGTCGTCCGCGAGGCCGGCAACCACGCCCATGTCGTGCGTGATCAGCACGATCGCGGTGCCGCGCTCGCGGTTCAACTCGCGCAGCAGGTCGATGATCTGCGCCTGCACGGTCACGTCGAGCGCGGTGGTCGGTTCGTCGGCGATCAGGATTTCCGGCTCGGACAGGAGCGCCATCGCGATCATCACGCGCTGGCGCATGCCGCCCGAGAACTCGTGCGGATACATGCGGATGCGCCGCGCCGCGTCGGGAATGCGCACCGATTCGAGCGCCTCGATCGCGCGCTTGGTCGCTTCCTTGCGCGACAGCTTGCGATGCAGTTGCAGCGTCTCGGTCATCTGCCGCTCGATCGTCAGGAACGGATTGAGCGACGTCATCGGATCCTGGAAGATCATCGCGATCCGGTCGCCGCGCACCGCGTTCAGCGCGCGCGTATTCATGTCGAGCAGGTTGTCGCCGCGGTAGCGCGCGGTGCCGGTCGTCGTGCCGTTGCCGGCCAGCAGGCCGAGCAACGACATCACGGTCTGGCTCTTGCCCGAGCCCGACTCGCCGACGATGCCGAGCGTCTTGCCGGCTTCGAGCGAGAACGACACGCCGCTCACGGCGTCGATCGGCGGTGCATCCTTGCGCGTGAAGCGCACGCCGAGGTTGTCTACTTCGAGTAGTGCTGCCATTTCAGCGATCCTTCGGGTCGAGCGCGTCACGCAGGCCGTCGCCAACGAAGTTCACGCAATAGAGCGTCACGCACAGCATGACGGCCGGGGCCAGCAGCAGCCACGGCATCGATTCCAGTTTCTGCGCGCCGTCCTGGATCAGCACGCCCCAGCTCGTCATCGGTTCCTGCACGCCGAGCCCGAGGAACGACAGCACCGATTCGGTCAGCACGATGTTCGGCACCGACACCGTTGCATACACAACGACCACGCCGAGCAGGTTCGGCACGATGTGGCGCAGCACGATCGACGCCGGCGACACGCCGATCGCGCGCGCCGCATCGACGAACTCGCGGTTGCGCAGCGACAGCGTCTGGCCGCGTACGACCCGCGCCATGTCGATCCACGAGAACGCGCTGATGGTCAGCACGACGAGCATGAACGAGCGGCCGAACAGGGTCATCATCAGGATCGCGATCAGCAGGTACGGGATCGCGTACATCATGTCGACGATGCGCATCATCACGGAGTCGACACGGCCGCCCGCGAAGCCCGCGGTCGCGCCCCACGCGACGCCGAACAGGCCCGACACGAGCGTGCCGAGCAGGCCGACCTCGATCGACACGCGGCCGCCGATCAGCGTGCGCACGAGCAGGTCGCGGCCGAGCTCGTCGGTGCCGAACCAGTGCTGGTTCGCCCAGGTCGGCGGCAGGCTGATCGAGCCCCAGTCGCTCGCGGCGGGATCGGCCGCGAGCAGCCACGGGCCGACGAAACACGCGAGCGTGATCAGCGCGAGCAGCACGAGGCTGAACAGCGCCGCACGGTTGTGAAGGAAGCGCGCGAACGCGAGCGCAAGAGGCGAGCGCGAACGCGGCGGCGAGTCGGTCTGCACGGGCAGGCCGACGACGGGAGTAGTCGGGGTCATCGCAGTGCCTCGCTCAGTAACGGATGCGCGGATCGAGCCACGCGTATGCGAGGTCGACCAGCAGGTTGAACAGCACCGCGCAGACGGTCGTCAGTACGACGAGGCCGAGCACCAGCGTGTAGTCGCGGTTGATCGCACCGTTCACGACGAGCTGCCCGAGGCCCGGCAGCGCGAACACCGATTCGGTGACGACGGCCGCCGTGATCGACGTGATGCAGACCGTGCCGAACAGCGACACGACCGGCATCAGCGCGGGCTTCAGCGCGTGGCGCAGCACGATCGTCGAGCCCGGCAGGCCCTTCGCGCGCGCAGTGCGGATGAAGTTGCTCGACAGCGTCTCGATCATCGAGCCGCGCATCACGCGTGCGAGCAGCGACACGTTGATGAAGGTCAGCAGCACGATCGGCAGCAGCCGGTACTGCCAGCCGCCGTCGCCCCAGCCGCCCGCCGGCAGCCAGCCATTGCCGGCCGACGTCTTCAGCAGGATCGCGAAGATCCACACGAGCACGGGGCCGAGCACGAACGGCGGCACGACGTTGCCGAAGTTGCCGAGCAGCATCACGAAGCGGTCGATCGCGCTGTCGCGGCGCACGGCCGCGACGGTGCCGAGCAGCACGCCGAGCACGATAGAGACCGGGATCGACACGCCGCCCACACCAAGGCTCACGGGCAGCGCCTTCTTCACGAGATCGTTCACGGACCAGTCGACGTAGCGGAACGACGGGCCGAGATCACCGTGCAGCAGCGAACCGAGATACAGCAGGTACTGCTTCCACAGCGGCTCGTCGAGGTGGTACTTCGCGTTCAGGTTCGCGAGCGTCGCCGCGGACAGCTGCTTCTCCGTATCGAACGGGCCGCCGGGCGTGAAATGCAGCAGCAGGTAGCAGACGGTGATGACCGCGAGGATCGTCGGCACCGCCCACAACGTGCGCCTCAAAGCGTAAGCCAGCATGATCGCTCCGCTCAGTGCTTGATCAGGTACATGTCCTGCGAAGCACGCATGTCGATCACGTTCTTCAGCGAATAGCCGCCCACATAGGGCTTCACGAGACGGTCGGCCGAATACTGGAACAGCGGCACCATCGGCGTGTCGTTCATCGCCGTGTCGTGCGCCTGCGTGAGCAGCGTGGCGCGCGCCTTGTCGTCGAGCTTCTGGTTGCCGTCGTCGACGAACGTGTCGACCTGCTTGTTGCAGTAGCCGACGGTGTTCTGCGAGCTGCCGCAGCGGATCAGGTCGAAGAAGGTCATCGCGTCGTTGTAGTCGGCGAACCAGCCGTCGCGAGCGATCTGTACCTTGCCGTCATGCCGCTCCTTCATCAGCACCTTGAACTCGACGTTCTCGAGCTTCGTGTTGATGCCCAGCTTCGTGCGCCATTCCGATGCGGTAAACAGCGCGACCTTCTTGTGCAGGTCGTTGGTGTTGTACGTGAGCGTGAACGACAGCGGCTTCGCGTCCGAGTAGCCGGCCTGCTTCAGCAGGTTCTTCGCGGTCTCGACGCGCTTGGCCATCGGCCACGACGCCCATTCCGGCGTGAACGGCTGCACGCCCTTCGTGCCGTTCGGCATCAGCCCGTACATCGGCTTCTCGCCGGCCTGCGTGAGCTTCGACGTGAGCACCTCGCGATCGATCACCATCGACAGCGCCTGGCGCACGCGCTTGTCCTTCAGCGCCGCGTCGCTGTTGTTCAGGTAGTAGTAGTACGTCGCGAGCTGCAGGCCCGGGCGCAGTTCGCCGCCGAACTGCTTGCTGACCTGCTGGAAAATGCCCGACGGGATCGAGTAGCTGTAGTCGATCTGGCCGGCCTGGTACATGCGCATCGCGGTTTCGTCGCTTTCGATCGGCAGGTACGTGACCTTGTTGATCACGACCTTCGGCGCGTTCCAGTACTTCGGATCCTTCGACGCGACGATGCGGTTGTTCGGCTGCCAGTCGACGAGCTGGTACGCGCCGTTGCTGACGATGTTGCCCGGGCGCGTCCACGCGTCGCCGAACTTCGCGACGACGTCCTTGTTCACCGGCACGAGCGGCGCCATGGCGGTCAGCTCGGGGAAGAACGCGACGGGAACGTCGGTCGTCACTTCGAGCGTGTACGGATCGACGGCGCGCACGCCGAGCGTCGACGGCGCGGCCTTGCCCGCGATGATGTCCTTCGAGTTCTTCACGAACTCGACGAGGATCGTGTACTTCGAGCCCGTCTTCGGATCGACGAGGCGCTGCCACGAATAGACGAAATCGGCGGCCGTCACCGGCTGGCCATTGCTCCACTTCGCGTCGTGGCGAAGCTTGAAGATCCACGTCTGCGGCGTCTTGCGTTCCCACGACAGCGCGACGCCCGGCACGACCTGGCCGGCTGCATCGATGCGGGCCAGCCCTTCGAACAGATCGAGGCCGATCGTGTTGCCGGTCCACGATTCGATGTGCGCGGGGTCGAGCGACTCGACTTCGGCGGGCACCTGTCGCGTCAGGTCCTGTTGGGGAGCGAGTGCGACGTTCGAAGGAACGGTAACGGCGTGGGCAGCGGGCGTCGTCAGGGCGAGCGCGGCCAGCACGGCCGACATGGCATGCAAGGATTTCATCGTGGCAGTCTTGAGAAAGTGTGTTCGGTGAGCGTCGCGCGGCGAATGCCGCGGCTTACGCGTGAGACGCTGACGGGGGCAGCGATTGAGGAGGCCCGTGGTTCTCGTATTGCATCTTAGTATTCCTTACGTTTCTTTCGACAGGTATCCCGTCTCCGAAACGAAGGAATACCTGTGCGTTAGAACAGCCTCGGTGTACCGACCCAGACCACCACCGACTCGATCTTCGCGGTGTTGACCCAGCTGTGCGGGACCGTCGACTGATAGTGCGAACTGTCGCCGGCCTGCAGGACGAACGTCTTGCCTTCCAGCGTCAGCGACACTTCCCCTTCAATCACATACAGGAATTCCTCTCCTGCATGGGTCGTCACCTCCGACCGTTTCTGCCCCGGCGGCATCCGCACGAGGATCGCTTCGAGCTGACGCCCTTCGGATACGTTCGTCAGCCTCGCGAACAGGTTCGCCGAATCGGCAAACCCGAAGAAGCGCAGCTGCTCGCCTCGGCAGACCGAGCGTTCCTCGCTCGGCGTATCCACGAAGTACTGCACCGTCACACCGAGCGCGTGCGCAATACCGGCCAGCGACGTCAGCGACGGCGACGCGAGCCCGCGTTCGACTTGAGACAGAAACGGCTTCGAAATCCCCGCGGCAGTGGCAGTTTCATCGAGCGTGCGCTTGAGTCGTTGGCGCAACGCGCGAATCTTGCTGCCCAGTGCGGCGGCATCTGCAGCCCGCGAGTTTTCAGTGGGGGAACCATAGCAGGCCGAAAAGTGATCGTCAAAAAATGTTTGATGGAAAATAACTAAGTTAGAACGATATAGCTTAGTCTTCGGGTTCTCGCACGTCTTCGGTGTAAAGCCCGGTGCACTAAACAGGGCACGAAGCGAGCGAAACGACGCGCTATCTTGCCAGACTCGCCGGCTTCACAGGCAAGCTGCAAGCGGCTCTCCGGGAATCTGCGGAGGGCCGGCATCAAAGCTTACAAATAGATGATGAGACGAATGTTCCTGAAAGATGCTGCCACATCGGGAGTTTCCCTAGGTGGCGCATACCTGACGCACCGGACCGGCGAACGTTACCATTCGCGCGCCGGTCGAGGTCCCTCCCCGCCTCACCAGGCGGTGTCCGACCCCGGCTCGGGCTAACCAGCCCGACTGTTCCATCGCCAGCGCATGTCCTATCCGGCCCGTTGCGCACCGGCGCCAGTTCGACCCCCAAGACGACGCGTGATCCGTGCCGTCCGTTTCAAACGAGATTGATGATGCATTCACCTGTTTCACAAACCCGATCGTTCACGACGGTCTTCCTCATCGAAATGTGGGAGCGTTTCGGCTACTACGGTATGGCCGCGCTTCTGGTCCTCTTCATGGTCGACCGGCTCGGTTTCACCGACAGCCATGCGAACCTGACCTGGGGTGCGTTCACCGCACTCGTCTATGCGGCGCCGTCGATCGGCGGCTGGATCGGCGACAAGGTGCTCGGCGCCCGCCGCACTATGATCATCGGCGCGTCCGTGCTGTGCGCCGGCTACCTGATGCTCGCGGTGCCGAACGACCACCTGACGTACATGTATGCGTCACTCGGCGTGATCGTCGTCGGCAACGGCCTGTTCAAGGCCAACGCGGCGAACCTCGTGCGCCGCATCTATGAAGGCGACGATGCGCGCATCGACAGCGCGTTCACGATCTATTACATGGCGGTCAACATCGGCTCGACCGTGTCGATGCTCGCGACGCCGTGGATCAAGGATCACTGGGGCTGGCACACCGCGTTCGCGGTCTGCTGCGGCGGCATGCTGCTCGCGATCCTCAACTTCATGCTGATGCATCGCACGCTCGCGCACGTCGGCTCGAAGCCCGATGACGAACCGATCCGCTGGAAGCGCCTCGGCGCGGTGGCCGCGGGCGGCGTCGCGCTGGCGCTGATCACGCTGTACGTGCTGCAGCACAAGCAGCTCGCGGTCGCCAGCGTGTGGGTGGCGGCGTTCGCGATCCTCGCGATCTTCGCGTACATGATCGCGAAGTCGGAGCGCTCGGAGCGCGCGGGCCTGATCGCGGCGCTCGTGCTGATCGGCCAGGTGATCCTGTTCTTCATCTTCTACGTGCAGATGTCGACATCGCTGACGCTGTTCGCGCTGCGCAACGTCGATCCGCGCTTCATCCTGTTCGGCACGACGCTGTTCACGTGGAGCGCCGCGCAGTTCCAGGCGCTGAACCCGATCTGGATCATGATGCTGAGCCCGGTGCTCGTGTGGGTCTACAACGCCGTCGCGAAAAGCGGCCGCGACCTGCCAGTCGCCGCGAAGTACGCGCTCGGCTTCGGCGCGGTCGCCGCGGGCTACCTGGTGTTCACGATCAGCGGCCGCTACGCGGTGGACGGCCGCGTGTCGTCGTGGTTCATGGTGTGGGGCTACGGCCTCTACTCGCTCGGCGAACTGCTGGTGAGCGGCCTCGGCCTCGCGATGATCGCCCGCTACGTGCCGGCGCGCATGAGCGGCTTCATGATGGGCGCGTATTTCGTCGCGACGGGCGTGTCGCAGTATCTCGGCAGCGTCGTCGCGAACTTCGCGCAGATGCCGTCGCACGAACTGCCGGCCACCGAATCGCTGCCGCTCTACCTGTCGCTGTTCGAGAAGCTCGGCTGGCTCGCCGCGATCGGCATGCTGCTCGCGCTGCTGCTGCTGCCGCTGATGAACCGCCTGTCGCGCCAGCATCAGCGCTGCACGGAAGAGCGCCGCGAGGAAGAAGCGCTGCAGGCGCAGGCCGTCGCCGCGGCCCAGTAAGTAATATCCCTCGGCGTGCGGCATGCACGCCACATTCTCCTGTCGGTCGCGCAATCGCGTCCTACACTGGTTGCAGGAAGCGCTTCACTCGAGACGCGCGACAGGCAGGGGAATACGATGAAAAGCAAGACCACGCGGCTCCTGAGAATCCTCTCGGACATCCGGCACGCGCAGCGCTGTACCGCAATGCGCGCCGCCCGGGCCGCAGCCGAAGCCGACGCGGTACTCGCGGAACACGACGATCCGGCAGCGGACGAACGCGACGAAGCCGAATCCGACGACGCAACGACCGTCCCCCGCTCCCGTATCGGCTCACCTCACTGACGCCGCGCGGCACGCTCCGTGCCGCACGCGCCACTTCCCGCACCGCTCACGCGGCCGCGCCGCGCCACCGCGCGATCCACGTTCCCGAACCGGCCACGGCCATCATCAGCCCGAGCGCGCAGGCGTCGGCTGCGAGGCCTACGCCGACGTGCCGCAGATCGGCGCTGTGCGCGACCGGATGCAGCAGCGAATCGATGACGAGCGAAATCGCCGCGCCCGCGACGAAGCAGATCAGCCCGCGCTGGCCGACCGCAACGACCGGCCGCACGCCCTGCGCAATCCGCCCGATCCAGCCGTAGCGCACGCAATCGGCCATCAGCCACGCAACGGCCGCGAAGCTCACGATGCGCGGCAGCGCGAGGTCGCGCTTGAGCACGCCTTCGGGCATCGGCAGCCCCGAGAACAGCTTGTAGCTCGCGCAGCCGAGCACGACCGCGCACGCGATGCCAGTCGCCGCGGCGCCCCAGCGCCCGAGGGCGATGCGCCGGTAGAACGGCTGGCAGCGCGCGAGCACGCCGGCGACGAACATCAGTTGCCACGCGAACGGGTTGAAGCTCCAGCGGAAGCCGTCGGTGTCCAGCAGTTCGGGGCCGAGCCAGCCTGCCGCCAGCCACGACGCGACGCCGAGCGCGACGAGCAGCCACGGATGGCGGCGCGCGAACGGCACGAGCACCGGCGACGCGAGCGCGAACAGCACGTACATCGGCAGCACCGACGCGAGATACGGCTGGCGCTGGAACGTCAGCAGCTCGGCTGCGCCCGTGAGCGGCGATGCGAGCATCACGCTGACGTCGTCGAGCGCGAGGTTCGGCGCATCGATCCCGTAGTGGTCGAGCACCACGGATACGACGAGCATCAGCGTCGACGTCGCGAGAAACGCGCGGTAGATCTGCATCGCACGGCGCACGAAGCGGCGCTGCGCGGCGCGCGCGCCTTGCCGTTCGGCGATCGCGCCGTAGGCGCTCGCGGTCGCGAAGCCGCCGAGAAAGACGAACACTTCGGCCGCGTCGCACAGCGCGAACGCGTGCAGCGTCACGCGCGACAGCACGCTCGCGCCGATGTGATCGACGACGATCATCAACAGCACGATCCCGCGGAAGAAATCGACTTCGATCAGGCGGCCGCTGCGCGGCGGCGCAAGCGTGGCGGAAGGCGGCATGCTCACCGACATGCGCGCACCCGCACGACGATGGCGCGACGAACGCCGGGGCAGGAATCGGGAAAGAGCAGGCGAGCGCGATCAGCGGCGATACGCGTATGCCCGCATCGCGCCGACCCGGCTGGCCAGGCACGGAGATGACCGTTCATGGGAAAACTGCATACGAAGGGAAGTCGGTCAGGCCAGTCTAATGGCCGATCGGGAGAGACCCTAAGTAACAAAGTGCAACCGAATCTTCTGTTCGATTACACGCGCGAGCGCGGCGACATGAAGCCGACAGCGTCGCCAGATTCGCGTCAGCGCGACGCCAGTTTGCGGTCAGTAACGATGCGTTCGAGCGTAGCGCGATGTGCGATGCGCGGCGTGCTCCGTGCCGCCGCCGCACCATGATCGACGCTTATCCGCGCGCGGGCAGACGCCGCATCAGCATCGCGCTGTGCCACGCGGTCAGCGCGACGGCGACCCAGATCGGCCCGTACGTCGCGAGCTTCGCGACGCTCAGCGTCTCGCCGAGCAGCAGCAGCGACACCGCGACGAGCAGCACGGGCTCGACGTAGCCGAGAATGCCGAACAGCGCCATCGGCAGCATCCGGCTCGCTTTCAGGTAGCTCGCGAGCGCGAGCGTGCTGAGCACGCCGAGCCCCGGCAGCAGCAGCGTCCACAGCAGCGGATGGCTGGCGACGCGCGTCGTGCTGGTCGCGACCATCGCGAACGCGATCGGGCACAGCAGCGCGATCTCGACCGCGAACGCGGCCAGCGAATCGGCGTTGATCCGCCGGCGCAGCACGAAATACGGCGGATAACCGAGCGCGACGACGAGCGTCGGCCACGCGAACGCGCGCGTCGCCCACACTTCGTGCGCGACGCCGAGCGCGGCGCACGCAACCGCCGCCCACTGCAGCGGGTCGAGCCGTTCGTGATAGTAGAAGCGGCCGACGAGCACCATCGTCAGCGGCAGCAGGAAATAGCCGAGCGACACCTCGAGCATGCGCCCGTGCAGCGGCGCCCACAGGAACAGCCACAGCTGCACGCCGAGCAGCGCCGCGCTCACCGGCAATGCAATCAGCAAACGCCAGTCGCGCACGCTGCGCCGCGCGAGTTCGACGAGCGCCGGCCAGCGGCCGCGCAGCGCGATCAGCGCGAGCGCGCCCGGCGCGGTCCACAAGACGCGCCACGCGAAGATGTCGAGCCCCGTGAGCGGCGCGAGCAGTTTCGCGTAAGCCGACATCAGCGCGAACAGCGTCGACGCCATCACCGACAACATGAGGCCGCGCCCGGCTTCCGGATACCCCGTCATAGGATTCGCGCCGCCTTACTGCTGCTGGAAGCGCTCGAAGCGCCGTTCGGTCCGGCGTTCCTCGAACGTCACCTCGGTCACGCGCGCGGCCGGCGGCCCGTGGCGCAGCCACGCGAGCATCCGGTCGATCTGCGCGCCGGGGCCCTGGATCATCGCTTCGACGCTGCCGTCCTCGAGATTCGCGACCCAGCCGCGCAGCTTCAGCGCATGCGCCTCGCGCACCGTCGCATGACGGAAACCGACGCCCTGCACGACGCCGCGCACCCGCACGTAGTAGGTCTCGATCCGTTCGTCCAGTTCATTTCGGCTCATCGCGTCGCCCTCCCGTTGCATTCAAGCCCGGCATTGTAGTCGCGTCGGCCGCTTCGCACACGTGTCCGGCGGGCCGGCCGCGCGCGGCCGGAGAAGCACGGCCAGCCGGGCGCACCGGCATTGCGCGGGCGTTGCGTCGTCGCGCGCGCCGACCACGTACAATCTCGCCGACGCTCAACCGCCGCGCCACTCGCGCGCGGCCCCGAAGGAAAGGCATGACTGATACCTCCCGCGATCTCGTTCTCGTCACCGGCGCGTCCGGTTTCGTCGGCTCGGCCGTCGCGCGCATCGCGCAGCAGAAAGGCTATGCGGTGCGCGTGCTCGTGCGCCCGACCAGCCCGCGCACGAACGTCGCGGATCTCGACGCCGAGATCGTCACCGGCGACATGCGCGACGAAGCGTCGATGCGCGCCGCGCTGCGCGGCGTGCGCTACCTGCTGCACGTGGCGGCCGACTACCGGCTGTGGGCGCCCGATCCCGACGAGATCGAGCGCGCGAACCTCGAAGGCGCGGTCGCGACGATGCGCGCGGCGCGCGCCGAAGGCGTCGAGCGGATCGTCTACACGAGCAGCGTCGCGACGCTGAAGGTGACGAGCGCGGGCGACCCGTCCGACGAAAACCGGCCGCTCACGGCCGAGCAGGCGATCGGCGTCTACAAGCGCAGCAAGGTGCTCGCGGAGCGCGCGGTCGAGCGGATGATCGCCGACGAAGGGCTGCCGGCCGTGATCGTCAATCCGTCGACGCCGATCGGCCCGCGCGACGTGAAGCCGACGCCGACCGGCCGCATCATCGTCGAAGCCGCGCTCGGCAAGATTCCCGCATTCGTCGACACGGGGCTGAACCTCGTGCACGTCGACGACGTCGCGCACGGCCACTTCCTCGCGCTCGAGCGCGGCCGGATCGGCGAGCGCTACATCCTCGGCGGCGAGAACCTGCCGCTGCAGCAGATGCTCGCCGACATCGCGCAGATGACGGGCCGCAAGCCGCCGACGATCGCGCTGCCGCGCTGGCCGCTCTACCCGCTCGCGGTTGGCGCGGAAGCGGTCGCGAAGTTCACGAAGAAGGAGCCGTTCGTCACCGTGGACGGGCTGCGGATGTCGAAGAACAAGATGTATTTCACGTCCGCGAAAGCCGAGCGCGAGCTCGGCTACCGCGCGCGCCCGTACCGCGAAGGGCTGCGCGATGCGCTCGACTGGTTCGGCTCGGCAGGCTACCTGAAGTAACACAAAGCGGCGCGCCTCGCGCCGCTTTGCGCACTTTGTTACACGTCCCGCGCGGACCGGCACCGGCGCAGCGGGTAAAATCGCGGGTCTTACGCAAAGAAGACACGCATGAACCTGAACGATCAGATCGATTCGCTCAACACGGGCGTCGATCAGCTCCTCCACGATCACCACGCCGCGCAGCAGGCAGCGCGTAGCGCGGAAGCCTTCGCGCGCGCCGCAGCGGCGGAAGCCCAGGCCGCCGCGCAACGTCACGACGCCGCGGAAGCGGAAGCGCAGGCCGCCGCGCAGCGCCACGCAGCGGCGGCAGCCGACGCCGAAGCCGCGCAGCAGCGCCACGCCGATGCGACCGCCGCGGCCGACAGCGCCGCCCAACGTCATACGGATGCCGCCGCGCAAGCCGAAGCCGCCGTGCAGCGCCATGCGGAAGCCACCGCGCTGACCGAAGCGCTCGCGCAACGTCATGCGGATGCCGAAGCCGCATCGCAGCGTCACGCAGCCGCGATCGCCGAAGCAGAGGCCGCCGCGCAGCGTCATCACGCCGCCGCGACCGAAGCCGATGCGGCTGCGCAGCGCCATGCGGCAGCGACCATCGAAGCCGAGGCAGCCGCGAAGCGTCATGCGCAAGCGACCGCCGAAGCGGAAGCCGCCGCACAACGCTACACGGCTGCGATCGCCGAGGCCGAAGCGCTCGCGCAACGTCACACGGCCGCGATCGCCGAGACGCAAGCCGTCGCGCAGCGTCATGCCGACGCGACCGCGGAAGCCGAAGCCGTCACGCAACGCCACGCCGACGCGATCGCGCAGGCCGAAGCAGCCGCGCAACGCCATGCGGCAGCGACCGCCGAGGCCGAAGCCGTCGCGCAACGTCATGCCGAAGCGATCGCACAAGCCGAAGCGGCCGCGCAGCACCACGCGAAGGCGATCGCCGACGCCGAGGCGCTGGTCGAGGCCGTCGTGAAGGAAGCCGCGACGACCGCAGCGACCGCCACGGCCGTTGCCGCCGAAGTCGTCGAACCGACACCGGCGGACACGCCGATGGCGGAACCGGCTGTGAACGCAGCCGCGCCGGCTGCGGCCGATGCGGCTGCCGACGCCGGCACCGCGATCGTCGCGACGGCGCCAGCCGAAGCCGCGACGGAAACCGAAGCCGCCGCCCCGGCCGACAAATCGGCGCTGCACGTGGCGCGTCCGTCGCAGAACGAGATCACGCTGACCGTGAACGGCGAATCGATCACGCTGAATCCCGACCAGCTCGGCCAGTTGATCGAGGAACTGGCGCATGCGCGCGCGTCGATGCAGCCGGAACCGCCGCAAGGCATCCCGCCCGGCTGGCGTTTCGTGTCGACGAAGAACCCGATGATGGCCGTGCAGAAGCAGACGAACGGCGACCGCCTGCTGGTCGCCCGCCACACCGGCTACGGCTGGGTGCCGTTCACGCTCTCGCCGGACGTCGTGGTGCAGATGTACATGATGCTGACCCAGCGGTAAGCACGAACGAACGCCGCCGCCGAAAACGACACAGCCCGACCGGCTCACGCCGATCGGGCTGTTTGTTTTCCGGCCGCCGGAAGGGCCGCGTCGAGCGGGCGCGACCGGCGCCCGCGCGAACCGCTCAGCGATCCACCGGCGCCTGCACGCGCGCCTTCCACTGGCCGCCCTTGCCGCGCCAGTAACGCCATGCGGACGCGAACGTCGCGCCCACATAGAACAGCGCGACGAGCGGCAGCGCGGGCGCCCACAGCGGCGAGCGCCGGTAGTAGCGCAGCATCGGCGCATAGGCGGCGCACATCGACGCCCACGCGAGCCACGCCGGCCACGCGCGCGCGCCGTACGCGAGCGCCGCGACGGGCGGCACGAGGTAGATGATCGCCATCCCGAGCAGCGTGCCGGCCAGCAGCAGCGGCGAGTAATGCAGTTGCGTGAACGCGGTGCGCGCGATCATGTTCCAGATGTCGCGCCAGCTGTCGTACGGACGCAGCGACACGCTGCGATCGGCCAGATCGAGCCGGATCGGATGACGGCCGCTGCCGCGGTGCTTGATCTGCGCGGCGAGGCTGCAATCGTCGATCAGCGCGCCGCGGATCGACTCGATGCCGCCCGCTTCCTCGAGCGCCGTGCGCTTCACGAGCATGCAGCCGCCCGCGGCGCCGGCCGTCCGGTTGCGCGGGTTGTTGATCCACGAGAACGGATAGAGCTTCGCGAAGAAGAACACGAACGCCGGGATCAGCGCCTTTTCCCAGAACGAATCGCAGCGCAGCCGCACCATCAGCGACACCAGATCGCGGTTCTCGGCCTGCGCGCGCGTGACGAGCTGCGCGACGGCGTCGGGCGGATGCCCGATGTCGGCATCCGTCAGCAGCAGGTAGTCGGCCGGCAGGCCGAGCGTCTGCACCGCGGCGATGCCCTGCGACTGCGCCCACACCTTGCCCGACCAGCCGGCCGGCAGCGGCTTCGCGGTCAGCACCGTCAAGCGGTCGGCGCGGTTGATCGCGAGCGCGGCCGCGCGGGCCGCGTCGGCGGTGCCGTCTTCACTGTGGTCGTCGACAATGATCAGATGAAAATCGCCCGGATAATCCTGCTCGAGCAGCGAAGTCGCCGCGCGGGCGATCACGTCGGCCTCGTTGCGCGCCGGCACGACCGCGACGACGGCCGGCCAGCCGGCCTCGGCCGCGGCGCCGCGCGCCTCGGGCGGCAGCGGCCGCGCGGGCGTCGCGCGCCAGAAGCCGCCGCGCGCGACGAGCAGCACGATCCAGATCATCAGCGACAGACCGGACACCAGGAAAGCGAGCACCAGCATCATTGGCACGCCTCCTGCCGGGCGCCGGCATTTTCAAACGGGGTCAGGAACAAAACGCCCGATACCGCGCGGGCGGGCGGGCAATACGCGTAAGAATCGACGGTCATCGAATGGCCTTGAAATGAGCGCGACGCCGGGCAGCCGGAGCGGCTGCCCGCGAAACCGCGTAGTTTACTGGGTTCCGCGCGCGCCAGCGCCGACGCGGTTCTCCCCTGAATGCAACACGGCAGACACAGCACCGAAGCAAGGACTTCCCGATAGGGTTAAAATGCGCGATTAATTCGGGGTTCCGGGGCCTGGCGTGGCCGGTTCGTTCCTGCCTTCATAACTTCAAGCCGGGGCGATCGAGCTGGTGCCAGCTCTTCGAACCCCGGCGTCTGTCGTCGGAGTTCGCTCACCTATGCGAGTCATCCTTGCCCAGCCCCGCGGCTTTTGTGCGGGGGTTGTCCGTGCGATCGAGATCGTCGATCGCGCGCTGCAACAGCACGGCGCGCCGGTCTATGTGCGTCATGAGATCGTTCATAACCGGCATGTCGTTGAAAACCTGCGTAATAAAGGGGCGCGATTCGTTGAGGAGCTCGACGAGGTGCCGCACGGCGCTGTCGCGATCTTCAGCGCGCACGGTGTCGCCCAGACGGTCGAGCGCGACGCGGAAACGCGCGGGCTCGACGTGCTCGACGCGACCTGTCCGCTCGTCACGAAAGTGCACGTGCAGGGCCGTCAGTATGTCGGCGCGGGCCGCCGGCTGATCCTGATCGGCCATGCGGGCCACCCGGAAGTCGAGGGCACGATCGGCCAGATTCCGGCCGAAGTGATCCTCGTGCAGAGCGAAGCCGAAGTCGATACGCTGACGCTGCCCGTCGACACGCCGGTTGCGTACATCACGCAAACGACGCTGTCGGTCGACGACACGCGCGGCATCATCGAAGCGCTGCAGCGCCGGTTCACCGACATCGTCGGCCCGGACACGCGCGACATCTGCTACGCGACGCAAAATCGCCAGGCCGCCGTGCGCGAACTGAGCGAACAGGTTGATGTGCTGCTCGTCGTCGGCGCGACGAACAGCTCGAACTCGAACCGCCTGCGCGAGATCGGCACCGAAAGCGGCGTGCCGAGCTATCTCGTCGCCGACGGCTCGGAAGTAAAGGCCGAATGGTTCGCGGGCGTGCAGACGGTCGGCCTGACCGCCGGCGCGTCGGCACCCGAAGAAATGGTCGAGGATGTAATCGGCGCATTGCGCGCCCTGGGACCCGTCGATGTCGTCACGATGGCGGGCCGTGAGGAAAAAGTCGAATTCAAGCTGCCGGCGAAGCTCACGCAAGCTGTCGCCCGCGAAGTTTAAGGAGGACATCTCTTGTCTATTCCGCTGCTCCAGCAAGTCCGTGTCGGCGCTTATATCGTGCGCCAGCACCTGTCCGGCAACAAACGCTATCCGCTCGCGCTGATGCTCGAGCCGCTGTTCCGCTGCAACCTCGCGTGCAACGGCTGCGGCAAGATCGATTATCCGGACCCGATCCTGAACCAGCGTCTGTCCGTCGAGGAATGCCTGCAGGCCGTCGACGAGTGCGGCGCGCCCGTCGTGTCGATCGCCGGCGGCGAACCGCTCCTCCACAAGGAGATGCCGGAAATCGTCAAGGGCATCATGAAGCGCAAGAAGTTCGTGTACCTGTGCACGAACGCGCTGCTGATGGAAAAGAAGATGGACGACTACGAGCCGAGCCCGTATTTCGTCTGGTCGGTCCACCTCGACGGCGACAAGGAAGCACACGATCACTCGGTGTCGCAGGAAGGCGTGTACGACAAGGCCGTCGCGGCAATCAAGGAAGCGAAGCGCCGCGGCTTCCGCGTGAACATCAACTGCACGCTGTTCAACGATGCAGTGCCGGAGCGCGTCGCGAAGTTCTTCGACACGCTGGGCCCGATCGGTGTCGACGGCATCACGGTGTCGCCGGGCTACGCATATGAGCGCGCGCCGGATCAGCAGCACTTCCTGAACCGCGACAAGACGAAGAACCTGTTCCGCGAAATCCTGAAGCGCGGCGAAGGCGGCAAGCGCTGGTCGTTCAGCCAGTCGTCGCTGTTCCTCGACTTCCTGGCCGGCAACCAGACGTACAAGTGCACGCCGTGGGGCAACCCGGCGCGTACGGTGTTCGGCTGGCAGAAGCCGTGCTACCTGGTCGGCGAAGGTTACGTGAAGACCTTCAAGGAACTGATGGAAACGACCGAGTGGGACAACTACGGTGTCGGCAACTACGAGAAGTGCGCGGACTGCATGGTCCACTGCGGCTTCGAGGCCACGGCCGTGATGGACACGATCTCGAACCCGCTGAAGGCGCTGCGCGTGAGCCGGAAGGGCATCAAGACCGACGGTCCGTTCGCACCGGATATCTCGATCGCGAAGCAGCGTCCGGCCGAGTACGTGTTCTCGCGCCACGTCGAGATCAAGCTCGAGGAAATCCAGCGCGCCGGCAAGGGCAAGCTGCAGAAGCCGGCAAAGCCGGCAACGGCGGCGTAAGCGCGTTTCGCCGAGCGGGGGCCGCGCCTCCGCTCGAGCGGGCATGAATAAAGCGCCACGGAGTTCGCTCCGTGGCGCTTTTGTTTTGGGCCGCTGGAATTCCGCACCGCGTTGCCGCGGCAGCCGCGCGATCGCCGGCGTCGTGCGATTGCATCGGCCGCGCCGGTGCAGCCGGCCCTGTCTCCGCCATCCTCCCTGCGAAACGGTTGCCGATGCTACGCGGCCATCGCTTGCGCTGCGTGCGCGCGCATCTTCTCCGCCGCGCTCTCGACGAGCGCCGGCTGGCCGCTCGACGCGAACGTGCAGACGTGGCGCCACAGCTCCGCGAGCCGATGCCGCGTAAGCGTCGCGACGCAGGTGTCGTGCGCCGCGAGCAGGCGTTCGAGCACCGCACATTCGTCGTCGTTCAGCGTCCACGCGCCGCCTTCCGCTGCACGCGCGACGCTCGCATTGAGCGCACGCTCCGCGTCGACGCACAGATCGATGCCGGCCTCCGCGCACACCCCATCGTCGAGCGCCAGGAACACCAGATAGACGCTCGTGCGCAACCGCATCAGCAGCGCTTCGCTGCCGTGCTCGCCGCGCAGCGCGACGAGCGCCATGTGGCATTTCAGCGAGATGTCGCGCACATGCACGGGCGGCAGCGGCAGCAGCCACTCGCGGGTCAGCGGCGTGTGGCGACGGGTTTTCCGTGGGGCTTTCATGATTCGCGCTCGCTTGCGGGCGCATCGCCCGCCGCAAAATCGGGCCACGCGATGCGGCACGCGACGGCGCCACGGCCCGCACTGCGGTGATCGTTCGCACGACGCCACGCGTCGTGCACATCGTTGCGTCGCGGCGCCGATCGCCTATCCGGCAGCCGGCGCGGCGCCGACGCGCGCACGACGTCGGCGAGCCGGATCTGGCAAGTCATGCTCGTCTCCCGCATCAGAACGTGTTCTCGCCCTTCAGGTAGTACGCGGTCTTCACGAAGAACGCCTTGACCGGATGGCCGGCCTGCGCGTCGCGCGCGGCGCGCGCTTCCATCGCGGCGTGTTCTTCGCGCCACCGGTCCGGCACCGGATTGCGCACACGGTCGAGCGCACGCTGCATCGCGAGCGGGTAGTTCTGGTTGCCGGCCGTCGTCGCGCGATAGCCGGCACGCGTCATCTGCATCAGTTGCGCGTCGGTTTCGGCGCGCGCCGCCGACCAGCTCAGTCGCGCAACATTCGGCGCCCCGTCGGGGCCGGCCGACTGCGCAAAGCTGACGGCGGGCAATGCAACGAGTGCGCAGGAAAGAAAAGCAACGGGAACGAGGGATCGCATAGTGGCCTCCAGATGGTTGTCCCCGCATCGATCGTGATCGTCGATGCGTTGAAACCATCGTATGTCGCGTCGCATTCCGCTTGAATAGCCGAATCCGCAATTGATATTTTCGGCTTTGAAATCCGGCGTACAAGCAGCGTCATTCGCCAATCCCGCCGAACCGGAATTTCTTTATTTCATTCAACTACCTGATCGCATTTTTGCCGGTGATCCGAAGCGGTGCACGCACCGCTTTTTCAATTTCTGAAATGGCGTGTTGCCTGTGCGATGCCGGCCAATGCACGTGCCGGCAGGGCTTCCTGCGTGATATCGCGCATGCGGATACCACGGGAAAGGGTTTCATCGGATAAAACGGTTCTTCTGATACAGGACAAATCATCCGCACCGGATTGCCGGATCGTGACACGGCGCACTCGGCGAGGACGCGCGATAATCACTCATCGGCCGTTTCGCACGGCGCTCATGCATTCCCTCTTTCATCGAGTCCATCCATGGCTGCCCTCGACCCCACCGCCATCGACAGTTGGCACGCACACGTCTATTTCGACGCGGACAGCCGCGACGCGGCCTGGGCGTTTCGCCAGATCGTCGACGAGCGGTTCGGCGCGATCATCGAACTCGGCCGCTTTCACGAACGCCCGGTCGGCCCGCATCCGGCGTGGTCGTACCAGATCGCGTTCGACGCCGCGCGATTCGACGAAATCGTGCCGTGGCTCGTGCTGAACCACGGCGCGCTCGACATCTTCCTGCATCCGAATACGCGCGACGAGCTGCGCGACCATCGCGATTGCGCGGTGTGGATCGGCAAGTCGTATGCGCTGAATCTCGACGCGCTGGCCGGATAACCACCGGCGAGAAGCCGCCCTCGGCGGCGGCGAGGCACGCCGCCGCGCGTGCTCACCCGATGTCGCTCACCCGGTCGAGGCCGGTCATCCGTTCGAGATTCGCGTTCACGCGGCCGAGCAACGCCGCGAGTTGATCGCGTTCCGCATCGCTCAACCCCGCGAGCGCCTGCTCGCTCGCATCGTCCATCACGACCCGGCACCGGGCGAGCCCCTTCGCCGCCGAGTCGGTCAGCGAGATCAGCCGGCTGCGCCCGTCGTGCGGATCGGGCACCCGCAGCACGAGACCGTCGCGCTCCATCCGGTTCAGCAACTGCGCCATGCTCGGCTGCTCCACTTGCGCGCGCCGCGCGAGCTCCGTCTGGGACAGCGCGCCCGCCTTCTTCAACGACACCAGCACCGGCACCTGGCTCATCGCGAATCCCAGCTCGCGCAGCGGCCGGTCGACCACGCGCGCAAACAGCCGGTATGTGAAGCCGATCAGCGGTAAAGGGTTCGTTTTCGTCTCAGGATTGCTCATGTTGACATTCCATAGGAGGCTATGTTTTTATATAGGCACCTATGTTAACAGACTGCGAGCGAACCATGAATACGCGCTTCCGTGTTGCCATCGTCGGGGCGGGCCGGGTGGCCTCACGCTCGCCCGCCTGCTGACCCGCGGCGGAATCGAGGCAATCGTGTACGAACGTGACGCCCATCCGCTCGAGCGCCCGCAGGGCGGCACGCTGGACCTGCACGAGGAGTCGGGCCTGCTGGCGCTCGAGCAGGCCGGCCTGACCGACGCATTCCTGGCCGTCGCGCGCTACGAGGATCAGGGCTCGCGCCTGCTCGATCGTACGGGCCGCGTGCTGTTCGACGACGACGGCGACGGCGGCAACCGGCCCGAGGTCGACCGGACCGCGTTGCGCGCGCTGCTGCTCGACGCATTGCCGGCGGGTTGTGTGCAATGGGGCCGCACCATGCGCGACGTCCGCCTGCTGCCCGACGGGCGCGCGATGCTCACGTTCGAGCACGGCACGGAAGGCCCGTTCGATCTCGTGGTCGGCGCCGACGGCGCAGGGTCGCGCATTCGTCCGCTGCTGTCGCCGTATCAGCCGCAATACAGCGGCCTCACGTTCGTCGAATTCGGCATCGACGACATCGACCGGCGGCATCCGGCGCTGTCGCAACTCGTCGGCCGCGGCAAGGTCGGCGTACACGGGGACGGCAAGGCGATCATCGCGCAGCGCAACGGGCACGCGCACGTGCGCGGCTATGCGATCTTTCGTGTACCGCGCGACTGGGTCGCGCGGCGTTTCGACTTCGCGTCGCCCGATGCGATGCGCGCCGCGCTGGTCGCCGAATTCGATGGCTTCGCCGACGCCATCCGCGACCTGTTCCGCGCGAGCGGCGACCGGTTCGCCGAGCGGCCGATCGTCGCGCTGCCGGTCGGTCACTGCTGGGCGCATCGGCGCGGCGTCACGCTGATCGGCGACGCCGCGCACGTGATGTCGCCGTTCGGCGGCGAAGGCGTGAACAACGCGATGCTGGACGCGGCCGAACTCGCGGCCGGCCTCGTCGCACAGGCCGACCGGGACGCGGCTGTCGCCGCGTTCGAGCGACAGATGTTCGCGCGCGTGACCGAATCGGCACACGAAGCCGCCGAGGCTACCGCGACCCAGTTGTCGCACGATGCGCAGGCGCTGTCCCTCGCGCGATATCGCAGCCTGCACGCGGCATGAGCGGCACGCGCACCCACATCCACGTTTCGGGCCGACGTGAAACGTCCCGCGGCGCCGCGCCCTTACAGTGGGTTCCGTTATCGACACCTCCAGGAACCCGCCATGACACACGCCGACGCCGATGCCCGGCGCATCCATGAAAACTGGCACGCCGCCGTCGTCGCACGCGACCTCGATGCGCTGATGTCGCTGTACGCGGACGACGCGGTGCTCGAAACGCCGCTCGTCGTCGTCACACTGCCCGCGCACGGCTCAGGCGTGCTGCGCGGCAAGGCCGCGATCGGCGAATTCTTCGCGGCCGGCCTGCGCAACCCGGGCAACAGGCTCGGGCGCTGGTATCGAACCGGGCTGTTCTTCTCGAACGGCCGCCTGCTCACGTGGGAATATCCGCGCGAAACGCCGGAAGGCGACCAGGTCGATCTCGTCGAGGTGATGGATCTGCGCGACGGACTGATCGTCCATCATCGTGTGTATTGGGGCTGGGTCGGGTTCCTCGCGCTGCAGGCCGCCACGCCGGCGCCCGGCCGCGCATGACGGCCGCCGCGCCGAACCGGGCCGCGGCCCGTCGCGTGCTCGCCGCGACCTGCGTGAGCTACACGCTGGTGCTGCTCGACGCGTCCATCGTCAACGTCGCGCTCACCGACATCGCGCACACGTTCGGCAGCCGCGTGGCCGGCCTGCAATGGATCGTGAATGCGTACACGCTCGCGTTCGCAAGCCTGCTGATGACCGGCGGCACGCTCGGCGACCGGCTCGGCGACCGCACCGTCTATGTCGCGGGGCTGGCCGTATTCGTCGCCGCGTCGGCGCTGTGCGGCCTCGCGCCGACCCTCCCGGCACTCGCCATCGCCCGCGCATTGCAAGGCGTCGGCAGCGCGATGCTGGTGCCCTGCTCGCTCGCGCTGATCCACCGCGCGTTCCCCGAGCCGGCCGCGCGCGCGTCGGCGATCAGCGTCTGGATGGGTTGCGGCGGCATCGCGATGGCGTCGGGCCCGCTGATCGGCGGCCTGCTGATCGACCTGTTCGGGTGGCGCAGCATCTTCTTCGTGAACCTGCCGCTCGGGCTCGCCGGCATCTGGCTCGGCCGCACGGTCGCGCGCGCCGCCGCCACCGCCGACGCATCGCGGCATTTCGACTGGGGCGGCCAGGCAGCGGCCATCGTCGCGATCGCGGCGCTGATCGGCACGCTGATCGAAGGCCCGTCGCTCGGCTGGCGCTCGGCGCCGATCGTCGGCGGCGCGGTGACGAGCATCGTCGCGTGGATCGCGTTCATCACGATCGAAGCGCGGCGCCGCGAGCCGATGCTGCCGCTCGCGTTCTTCCGCAATCGGCTGTTCGCGGGATCGACGTTCGTATCGATGGCGTCCGCGTTCGTGTTCTACGGTTTGCTGTTCGTGCTCAGCCTGTTCTATCGGCAGATTCGCGGCGCGAGCCCGCTCGACACGGGGCTCGCGTTCCTGCCGATGACCGCAATGGTCGCGCTCGGCGGGCTGTGCTCGGGCCGGCTCGTTGCGCGCTTCGGTGCGCGCGGAACGATGTGCGCGGCGTTCGGGCTATATGCGGCCGGGGCGCTCGGCATGACGGGCATGGGCGCGACGACGCCCGCATGGCTCGCCGTCGCGCCCATGCTCGCGATCGGCTTCGCATCGGGGTTCATCTCGCCGGCCGCGACGTCGCCGGCGCTCGGGACCGTCGATCGACGCCGGACCGGCGTGGCGGCAGCCGCGCTGAACGCGGCGCGCCAGAGCGGATCGGCGCTCGGCGTGGCGATCTTCGGCGCGTGCCTCGCGACGCTGCAGCCGTTTCCGGTTGCGATGCGCGTGGCGTTGGGCCTGGCGGTCGTGTTATCGATACTTGCCGCGACGACGTGGTGGATCGCGACCCGGACGGTTTCGGCCGCCGGCGAACGCCCTGCGCCGATGCACACGGCCGGGCACCAATAGCCCGTTCCCCGGCCGACGCGCCCTTCACGCGCCGTCACCGGCTCAACGCGGCATCCCGCTCAGGCGACATACATCGCGACACTGACGAACTGGCACAGGCTGCCGGCCAGCACGAACAGGTGCCAGATGCCGTGCCCGTGGCGGATGCGTTCGTCGTTGATGAAGAAGTAGATGCCGACGCTGTAGATGACGCCGCCGGCCACGAGCCACGCGGTGCCGATCGGCGGCAGCGCATGGAGCAGCGGGCGCACCGCGACGAGCGCCAGCCAGCCCATCAGCACGTACAGGATCATCGACAGCATGCGCGTGCGCCGCCCGAGCGTCAGCTCCTGCACGATGCCCAGCACGGCGAGCCCCCAGCTCACGCCGAACAGCGACCAGCCCCAGGGGCCGCGCAACGTGACCAGCGTGAACGGTGTGTAACTGCCGGCGATCAGCAGGTAGATCGCCGAATGGTCGCATTTCTGCAGGATCGCTTTCAGGCGCGGATTGCGCACGCTGTGATACAGCGTCGAGATCGCATAGAGCAAAAACAGCATCGCCCCATACACGCTGAAGCTCACCACCTTGTACGGATCGCCTTCGAGCGCGCCCATCGTCACGAGCGCCACGAGACCGACCACCGACAGCACCGCGCCGACGAGATGGGAAATGCTGTTGAAACGCTCACCGACATGCACGACGTGTTCTCCTGCGCGGGTCCATCGGGGGAAAGGGTTCCATGATACCGGCCGCCGGACATCGCCGTGCTGCGCGCCGGCAAACCGCGCGTCCGGGCCGGCGACACGCGGGCCGCCGGCCCGCCAAAGAAAAAGCGCCGCGACATTCATCGCGGCGCTTTCCTGTCGATCACCGTGCCGTCTAACCGGCCCGGCTCAGCAACACTTCCCGGCTCCCGACCCGTACCGCGCGTTCTGACGCTCGCGGAAAAATTCCTCGTACGTCATCGGCTCGCGGTCCGGATGGGTTTCGCGCATGTGCGCGACGTAGGTGTCGTAGTCGGGCAGGCCGACCATCAGCCGCAACGCCTGCCCGAGGTAACGCCCCGCACTGCGCAGGTCGCTGCCAAGATCGCTGAACATCGCGGCCTCCCCTTAACGTCCGCTGCCGAGCGCCTGTGCGGCCGGCATGGCTTCATACGGCGTTTCGCGCACGGTCGGCTTCGACTCGCGGCGCGCGCGCAGCACAGCGATCAGGCCGTACACCGCGATGCTCACGACGACGAACATGAACAGCCCGGCCAGCGCCGCATCGATGTAGTCGTTGAAGATGATCCGCTGCATCTGCGCGATCGACTTGGCCGGCGCGAGCACCTTGCCTTCGTCCACCGCGGCCTGCAGCTTCGCGGCGTGCGCGAGGAAGCTGACCTTCGGGTTCGCATCGAAAATCTTCTGCCAGCCGGCCGTCAGCGTGCAGATCAGCAGCCACGCGGTCGGCACGATCGTCACCCATGCATAACGCTCGCGCTTCATCTTGAACAGCACGACGGTGCCGAGCACCAGCGCGATCGCGGCGAGCATCTGGTTCGAGATGCCGAACAGCGGCCACAGCGTGTTGATGCCGCCGAGCGGATCGACCACGCCCTGATACAGGAAGTAGCCCCACGCGGCCACGCACAGCGCGGTGGCGACCAGGTTCGCGGGCAGCGACTCGGTGCGCTTGAGCGCCGGGTGGAACGTGCCGAGCAGATCCTGCAACATGAAGCGGCCCGCGCGCGTGCCGGCGTCGACGGCCGTCAGGATGAACAGCGCCTCGAACAGGATCGCGAAGTGATACCAGAACGCCATCATCGCTTCGCCGCCGATCACCTGGTGCAGGATGTGCGCCATGCCGACGGCCAGCGTCGGCGCGCCGCCCGCGCGCGCGATGATCGTCGTTTCGCCGACGGCCTTCGCGGTCTGCGTGAGCATG
This sequence comes from Burkholderia stabilis, assembly GCF_001742165.1. NCBI lineage: Bacteria > Pseudomonadati > Pseudomonadota > Betaproteobacteria > Burkholderiales > Burkholderiaceae > Burkholderia > Burkholderia stabilis. Next base: position 2,187,207 of record NZ_CP016443.1, read on the forward strand.
TCGGGCGTCAGCACGAAGCCCCACTGCGTGACCGTGTTCGCGACGGCTTCCGGCGTCGAGCCGAGCACGGCGGCCGGCGCGTTCATCGCGAAGTAGATGCCCGGCTCGATCACGCACGCGGCGACCAGCGCCATGATCGCGACGAACGATTCCATCAGCATCGCGCCGTAACCGATGAAGCGCGCGTTGGTTTCGTTGTCGATCAGCTTCGGCGTCGTGCCCGACGAGATCAGCGCGTGGAAACCCGACACGGCGCCGCACGCGATCGTGATGAACAGGAACGGGAACAGGCCGCCCGACCACACGGGGCCCGAGCCGTCGACGAACTTCGTCAGCGCGGGCATCTTCAGTTCCGGTGCGACGACCAGGATGCCGATCGCGAGGCCGAGGATCGTGCCGATCTTCAGGAACGTCGACAGGTAGTCGCGCGGCGCGAGCAGCAGCCACACCGGCAGCACCGATGCGACGAAACCGTAGCCGATCAGGATCCACGTGAGTTGCGTGCCGCTGAACGTGAACCACGCGGCGAGCGTCGGCGACGCGGCCACGTTCTGGCCGAACGAGATCGCGGCCATCAGCCCGATGAAGCCGATCACCGACACTTCGCCGATGCGGCCCGGACGGATGTAGCGCGTATAGACGCCCATGAACAGCGCGATCGGAATCGTCGCGGCGACGGTGAACGTGCCCCACGGCGAGTTGGTCAGCGCCTTCACGACGATCAGCGCGAGCACGGCGAGGATGATCACCATGATCAGGAACGCGCCGAACAGCGCGATCACGCCGGGCACCGTGCCGAGCTCCATCTTGACGAGATCGCCGAGCGAGCGGCCGTCACGGCGCGTCGAGATGAACAGCACGATGAAGTCCTGCACCGCGCCGGCGAACACGACGCCGGCCAGGATCCACAGCATGCCGGGCGTGTAGCCCATCTGCGCGGCGAGCACGGGCCCGACGAGCGGGCCGGCGCCTGCGATCGCGGCGAAGTGATGGCCGAACAGCACGTACTTGTTGGTCGGCACGTAGTCGAGGCCGTCGTTGTACTTGACCGCCGGCGTCATTCGCAGCCCGTCGAGCTGCATGACCTTGCTGGCGATGAAACGGCTGTAGAAGCGATACGCGATCAGATACACGCAGACAGCGGCGATCACGATCCAGAGGGCACTGACGCGCTCGCCGTGCGCGAGTGCGATCGTTCCGAACGAGAACGCGCCGAGTAGCGCGACCGCGATCCAGAGCAGGGTACTGGAAGCCCGATTCATGGCGTCTCCTGGTCTCCAATGTGGTTTTAGATGGCATGCGACGAAGGGGCCGCACGCACGTGACGTCGATGCGTCGTGCCGGGATCTCGCAAAGGCCCCGGCGATGGGCCGTAGTATTCCGTGCGACAGGGGCCGCTTACAAGCGGATAACTACGTACGCGGGGCTACGTAGAATTACGTAGCCCCGCGCCTTGCGCGCGTCGCGCCGACCGTGATTGATCGCAGCCGGCGCGGCACGTACAGTGTTTGCCTGCCTCGATTCCGGAACCGCCATGCCAATCCGATTTCAGAAGATGAACGCGAACGGCGACGACTTCGCCGTCATCGACCTGCGCGGGCAGGATCAGGCGGACGTCGTCGACGGCGACCTCGCGCGGCGCATGGGCGACCGGCGTCTCGGCATCGGCTTCAACCAGCTCGCCGTGCTGTCGGACTGCGACGACGCGGCGGCCCGCGTCGTGTTCTGGAACGCCGACGGCTCGCCGCTCGACACTTGCGGCAGCGCGACGCGCGGCGTTGCATGGAAAGTGATGCGGGAAACCGGCGCTGCGTCGGTCGTGCTGCGCACGAATCGCGGGCGCCTGCACTGTTCGCACGACGCACACGGACGGGTCACGGTCGAGATGGGCGTGCCGCGCGTCGGCTGGCAGGACGTACCCGTCGCCGAAGCCGTCGATACGCTTGCCCTTCCGCTGCCCGGCGCGCCGGCCGCGTGCAACATGGGCAATCCGCACTGCACGTTCTTCGTCGAGGATGCCGAAACGATCGACGTCGCAGCGCGCGGGGCCGTGATCGAAACACATCCGCTGTTTCCGCAGAAAACCAACGTGCATTTCGTTCAGGTCATCGATCGCGCGCATATCCGCCTGCGCATCTGGGAGCGCGGCGGCGGCGTGCCGCTCGGTTCGGGATCGTGTTCGTGCGGTGCGGTGGTCAACGGCATCCGGCGCGGGCTGCTGGACGATACCGTGCGCGTGACCTGCGACGGCGGTGACGTCACCGTTCGATGGGACGGCGCCGGCAGCGTGTTCCTGGGCGGGCCGGTCGCGTTCGGGTTCAGCGCAGTGTGGGTAGACGGGAAGATGCCGGGAAGTTGATCGCCGGCGTTCGCGGTACGGCGTGAATCACGATACCGGTTCGCGCCAGGGGCACAGCAGTAACGTCATCGATCGTCAACGCAATCCATTCGCCACCACGGTGCGGCGCGGGGGTTCCAACGATCACGCCGACACGCGGCGCCATTCATGGCACCGCGGCCGGCCGGACCCGACGCGTCGCGCGCCGGGCCGCCATGCATCGACGATCAGTGCTTGTCGTCGACCTTCTTCGGCTTCGGCGGCGACGGCACCTTCGCGTACTGGAACGCCGGCGTCGCCTTCAGCGCATCCTTCGTCGCGCCCGGCAGGTAGATGTTGCCGCCGCGCACGTCGAGCGACGCGATCGGCACCGCGACGTCATGCGCGGCCACGCCGAGGAAGCCACCGGCCGACACGATCGCCGCCGACACCGAGCCGTCCGGCGCGACGATCAGGTCACGCACGGTGCCGACCTTCTGGTTCGCGTCGTTGTAGACGGCCTTGCCGAGCACGCTTTTCTTCACGCTCCAGCCTTCGAGCAGTGCTTGCGATTGCTCGACGGTCACGCTGAGCGGCTGTGCGCCGGCGATCTGCGCGTGCGCGCTGACGCTCGATGCGAGGACGGTTGCTGCGATGAGGGTTTTGTAGAACGCCATACTTTTATGTACTCCGGTGAATTGTTGTCGGTATCGGCAGCCGGCCGCGCCGCCACCGTGCATGCGCCGCATGAAGCACGGCGGCTCGCGCACGACGCATCGCACCGGCCCATGTTAGCGCCACTCGCGCAACGCTGCATCGGACGCGATGACGCAGCAGCCGTCACGCATTGCGCGAATACACGCGCCGATGCCGCACCGCCTCGGCCAGCACGTCGAGCACCGGCTCGGTCTGCGTCCAGCTCAGGCACGCGTCGGTGATCGACACGCCGTACTTCAGCGGCACGCCCGGCTTCAGGTCCTGGCGCCCGGCCTCGAGATGGCTCTCGACCATCACGCCGACGATCCGGTGCTCGCCTTGCGACAGTTGCCGCGCGAGATCCTGCGCCACCTCGATCTGCCGCTCGTGCGACTTGTTCGAGTTCGCGTGCGAGCAGTCGACCATCACCTGCTCGCGCAACCCGGCCTTGCGCAGCACCGCGCAGCATTCCTCGACATGCGCGGCGTCGTAGTTCGGACCGTTCTTGCCGCCGCGCAGGATCACGTGCGCGTCGTCGTTGCCGCGCGTCTCGAAGATCGCGGCCATCCCCATCTTCGTCATCCCCATGAACGCATGGCTCGCGGCCGCGGCGACGATCGCGTCCGACGCGACCTGCACGCCGCCGTCGGTGCCGTTCTTGAAGCCGATCGGGCAGCTCAGGCCCGATGCGAGCTGGCGATGGCTCTGGCTCTCGGTCGTACGCGCGCCGATCGCGCCCCACGCGATCAGGTCGGCGATGTATTGCGGGCTCAGCAGGTCGAGGAATTCGGTCGAGGCCGGCAGGCCGAGCGCGTTGATGTCGAGCAGCAACTGCCGCGCGGCGCGCAGCCCTTCGTTGATGCGGAAGCTGCCGTCGAGGCGCGGATCGTTGATGTACCCCTTCCAGCCGACCGTCGTGCGCGGCTTCTCGAAGTAGACGCGCATCGTGATCAGCAGGTCGTCCTTCAGCGCATCGGCCGCGACCTTCAAGCGGCGCGCGTAGTCGAGCGCCTGGTCGTGATCGTGGATCGAGCACGGGCCGACGACGAGCAGCAGCCGGTCGTCGCGGCCGTGCAGGATGTCGCCGATCGCGCGGCGCGTATCCTCGACGAGCGTCTGCGTGGCGGCCGGCACCGGCAGCTCGTCCAGCAGCAGCGCGGGCGAAATCAGCGGACGCACGGCGCCGATGCGGACGTCGTCGATACGCGTGGTGTCCTGCGTCGCGTCGGCGCTGCCTACCTCGCGATCGTGGGAAGGATTGTCGAGGTTCTGCATGGTGATTCTCCGGGGGACGTCTGGAATTGTGGGCAGGCTCGATTATGGCACCCGGGAGAGGCGGCAGAGGGCCGCGGCAGGGAAAGCGGGCGGCCGGCGGACGCGGTAACGCGACAGACGTCAAGACACGGAAAGAAAAAAGGCGACCCGTCGAGGGTCGCCCGGCCATTCGCCGTTTCGCGCGTCGTCGCGTCTAATGCAGCGTTTCGGGCGCCAGCGAATTGCTCGGCAGCAGCGCCGTCAGCCAGCAATTGCTCGGCGCGGCTTTCCCGTTGAAGCGGTCGTAGAGCCACGGCAGCATCCCGGCCACCCACGGCACGATCGCGCCGGCATGCTCGAGCGGATACTCGGAGTACACGACCGGCGTACCGCTCGAACAGAACTTCTGCGCCAGCGCGCGCACATCGTACGCGAGCATCACGCCGTCGCCGACCTGGCTGCTGAACGTACCGTCCAGCGCGCCGGCCGTCCCCTGGCCGATGAACATCGGGATCGTCGGCGACGCGGCCAGCCCGGCGTTCACCTTGTTCGCATACGTCACATACGCGGGAATGCTGTTGATGTCGTTTGCATATTGCGGCTTGAGCAGCGTCGCCCAGTGCAGCCCCGTGTACTTCGGCAGGATGTACGCGAGCGACTGGCTCTGGATGTCCTTGAACACGGCGACGCCGGTATCGCTGAGATACGGCGTCAGGTCGAAGTTGTAGCCTCGCGACAATCCGGCGAGCGCGGCCGCGGCGACGCCGCCCCACACGATGCTGCCGTCGACGTAACGCAGATTGTGCGCGGGGTCGACCAGCACGCCGCCTTCCGCCGCGCCGACGAGCTGCTTGTTGATGTCGGGCGCATAGCTCGGCGCGAGTTGCGCGGCCCAGTTCGTCGCGATCGCGCCGCCGGAATAACCGATCATCGCGACCTTGCTCGACGGGTTCAGGCCGGTCGACGGCGTATTGAGCGCCGCGCGGATCGAATCGAGCGTCGTCATCCCGTATTCGGGGCCGGCGGCGAAGTCGGCCGTCTGGCCTTCGGTGTCGGGCACGATGATGTTGTAGCCGAGCAGCAGCAGCGTCGACAGCGGAATCGATTCCGCGCTGTACAGCAGCGTGCCCACGTTGATGACCTTGGTGACGTCGCGATCCCCGGCGATCACCTGCGACGGCTCGTCATACGGGTTCAGCGAATCGTAGGCCGACTGATATGAAATGGCCTGGCCGTTGCTGACCGCGCTCCGGATCACCGACGTCACGTTGACGACCGGCTGGTTCTGCGCGTTATTGGTGCGATACAGCAATTGCTGTGCGGTCAGCGCGGTCGGGATGCCGGCCACGTGATAGGTGACGTTGCGCGTCTTGAGCACCGTGCCCGGTGGAATCGATGCCAACGGCGTGGAACCGCCGTACGTGTAGAACGGATCGGATACGGCCGGCGCGCCGGCGCTGGCCGGCGGCGCAGCAATGGCCAGCGCGGCGGACACGGCGGCCGCGGCAATCATGAAACGTCGGGAGGACATGGGTAAGGCCCCTTGGATAACCTGCGTTCATCGAAGGAAGTTCGGCGGTGTTGCAGACCATCGCGATTGCCGCGTCAATACCGTTTCCGAGCCATCGACTGTCTCCTGTAAATGAATGATCCGGCCTGTTCTGAATATGTAATTTTAGTAGGAGTACAAACCGGGCTTCATTGAAGCACAACGGGAACGCGATCGATGCGCGTTTTCCGTTGTTTGAAAGTAAACGTCTAAATCCGTCGCGCGACGATGCAGGGGCCCGGCCGTTCGGCCGACTGTCCGCGCCCGAATGAAGTGCCGTACGATCACGACTGTCCGTTACCGAAGCGGCCCGTCGTGCGACACAGGCCGCACGGCGCACCGCCTGCCTGTGACCGATCGTTCCACGCTCAACCGACACGCCACGATGACCGTATCCGAACTGCTCCGCGCCATCCGCCAACCCTACGCCGACCTGCTCGCGAAAGCCGCGGCGCAACCGGCCGTGATCGTCGAGCCGGCCTACCGGCGCGCCGACGGCACGCTCGCCACCGAAGGGCCGCTCGCGCTGCCGTGCCGCGCCGACACCATCGCAGCCGAAGGCGAATCGGCCGGCCAGCCCGCGATGATCGATTCGACCTCACAGCTGGATTTCAAGCCGCTCGCGTTCGACCTCGAAACGGCAGCCGTGTCGATCCATCCGTTCGTATGGGACTGGGCCACGATCGAGGCCGACGGTCTCGACGAAAGCGCGGCGATCGATGCATTCAAGACGTGGTTCCTCGCATGGTTCGATGTCGACGACGAAAACGCGCCGGCCGAAGACGGGCTGCACGGCATCGTGCACTACCTGTCGGAACCGGTGCGCACGGAACAGGGGTGGCGCGTCAATGCGGATCTCGGTTCCGCGCCCGAGACGGCCGTCGAGGATCTGCTGTTCCGGCTCGTCGATGCGGGCGCCACACGGATCAGCGTCGGCTGAAATGCATCAGCCTCATTCACGCACCGTCATGAGAAAAACACTTGCCGCCCTGCTGCTGTGCATCGCGCTGCCCGCGTCGGCCGAAGTCAGCACGGAAGTGCTGTGCTTCAGGACGAACGGCGACAAGCCCGTGCGCTTCGAATTGCGCACGTACTACGACGACGTGGCCAGGTGGTCCGGAGGCGTCGTCCGGTATGCGAAATCGAAGGCGGCCATCCCGCTGCTGTTCAAGCATCGCGACGAGGAAATACTGGCGGAGGGCCGGCCGTATCAATACACGACGACGTGGTGGGAAATGGTCGACGGCAAGATCAACGGCGAATACGAAATGATGAGCCAGGGCGCCGTGGTCTATTCGATGACCTACACCAGCGCGCGGACCGGCAAGAAGACCGATTTCGCGTGGGCGACGGATGTCGACGCGTCCGCGAAATCAGGGTGCCGCTGGTAGCGACGGCGTCACGGCGATTGGCGCCTGCTGCGCGGCGCGCGTGCATGCGCGCCGGTCATGCGTCACAACGAGGTGTCGGTCAGTTCGCGTCGCCCTGCGCGTCGACGTCGATGCCCAGCTCGGTGGCCATCCGCTGAACCAGCGCATTCAGTCGCGCCACTTCGTCGGCAAGGCGCTTCTGTTCCGCCTTCAGCGCTTCGAACTCGGAAGGCGGCACGGAATCCGCGCCGCCGGTATCCGGGCTGGCGAAGTCGGCCACGTTCACCTCGCCGCACATCAGGTGCATCCAGCGGTTCTCGCGCGCGCCCGGCGCACGCGGCAACCGGACGACGAGCGGCTGCGCACGCGCCGCGAGTTCGTCGAGAAACGCCTCGACCGACGAGATATCCGCGAAGCCGTGCAGGCGAGCGCTGTTCAGGCGCAGTTCGGCGGCCGTCTGCGGGCCGCGCAGCAGCAGGATCGTCAACAGTGCGATTGCCTGGCTCGGGATGCCGAGCACGCGGTTCGCGTTGTGCTCGAAGCGCGGCACGCGGCTGCTGCTGCCCTCCATCACGAGGCTCAGGTGCTTCAGCCCGTCGATTGCGGTCGTCACTTCGTCCTCGCTGACGCTCATCACCGGCGAGCGCGCGGTTTTCTGGTTGCAGCCGGCAGTCAGCGCGTTCAGCGACAGCGGGTAGGTGTCCGGCACCGTGTGTTGCTTCTCGACGAGCACGCCGAGAATGCGGGCCTCGAGGGGCGTGAGTTCGCGAAGGGCGCGTGGCGTGGGCGTATCCGGCGTGGTGTTCATGAGTGGCTTCGCAGCGTGCAGCGGGTGAAGGGAAACGGTCACGGCCCGTCCGGCATCGCGCACGGGCGAGCCATATGATAGCTCGCGACGCCCGGCCGGCACCGTTCGCCGCGCCATCGCGCGCACTTGCCGCAGCCGCTTTCGTCCAACGTATCGGCCGCGCCGCGATGCTGGCGCGCGGCACGCGCGAATTCGCCGGCCGCACGCGCAACCGCTTGCGACCGCATGCGCAGGAATCGCACCTGCGTTTGCGCGACGCGCATGCCGGCGCTACGATATGCGCTCACGCGAGCACCCGCGGCGCCACGCGCGTCCGCCGCGCATGCAACCGCACTCGCGCGGCGATACCACGCTTCACCCACCCAGCCCGTACTACCGCCACGCCTGCGCGCCGCCCGTCAATACCGCTCGCCCGTTCACACTTTCACCGGTTCACCGTCATGACTGCATCCTCTTCCGCACCGCATGTGCGCGCCATCGTCACGGGACACACGCGCGGCCTCGGCGCCTCGCTCGCCGACCAACTGCTGCAGGAAGGCATCGCCGTGCTCGGCGTGTCGCGCAGCCGTCATCCGTCGCTCGCGTCGCAAGCCGGCGATCGTTTCAGCGAAGTCGAACTCGACCTGTCGGATTCGTCCGCCGTCGCGGCGTGGCTGGCCGGCGATACGCTGCGCAACTTCGTCGACGGCGCATCGATCGTGCTGCTGTTCAACAACGCGGGCATCGTCGATCCGATCGGCGCGCTCGCCGCGCAGGACCCGGCGATCGTCGCCCGCGCGGTCGGCCTGAACGTCGCGGCGCCGCTGATGCTGTCGGCCGCGCTCGCACAGGCGGCGTCCGCCCCCACCGAATGCCGGATCCTGCATCTGTCGAGCGGCGCGGCGCGTAACGCGTACGCGGGCTGGAGCATCTACTGCGCGACCAAGGCCGCGCTCGATCACCATGCGCGCGCGGTCGCACTCGACGCGAACCGCGCGCTGCGGATCTGCAGCGTCGCGCCGGGCGTCGTCGACACCGGCATGCAGGCGACGATCCGCTCGACCAGCGAAGACCACTTCCCGCTGCGCGAGAAATTCGACCAGCTGAAGGCAAGCGGCGCGCTCTCGACGCCCGAGGCAGCCGCTCGACAGCTGATCGGCTTTGCGCTGAGCGACGCGTTCGGCGCCGAGCCGACGGCCGACGTGCGGGACCTGCCGGCCAGGTAAGCCACGGCGCGGCTCGTCATCCTTCGAGCCGCTTCGTCCAGTCTTCGACCTGCCGTTCGGCGCGGCGCTTGTCGAGCATCTTGCGCCATCCGGGCGGCAATGCCGGAACGTCGCACAGCGCATCGAGCGCGGCCATGTCGAGCGTGCGCCGGTACAGCACGTCGAGCACCGCCGACAGCGGCCATTGCGGATGCCGGCGCTCATGCAGCGCCAGCACGTCGCCCGGCGCCACCCAGCCTTCGTGCAGCACGCGGTAGTACCAGCCGGTCCGGCCGCTTTGCTGCACGAGCGCGGCCATCCGCGGATGATCGAAGCGCGCGTTCAGCTTCCAGCACGGCTGCCGCGACTGCGACACCTGCAGCACCGCGCCGCCCACCGTGAACACGTCGCCGAGACACACATCGTGTTCGGTCACGCCCTGCGTCGACAGGTTTTCGCCGAACGCGCCCGGTTGCGCGAGCACGTCGCGCGCGCCGATCTGCGCGGACCACCACGCATAGTGGTCGTGCGCGTAGTGGTGGACGGCCTTGTCGGGGCCGCCATGATGTCGCGAATCGGCCTGCTCGTCGCCGGCAAAACCGAGCGTACCCAGCCATAAACGCGAATCGACCGCCCGCTTGTCGATCGCGCTCGCGTGCGGCGTGCCAGCAAGCGGCCGGCTTGCGCCGATCCGCACCGCGCCGATGCTGACCGCGATCGCCGGCCGTGCTTCGCCGCTCATGCCGTCACGTCGCCCGGCAATGCCGCGAGCAGGCGTTCGAGCTCGCGGGTGCGTGCGTCGCCCAGCGGCAGCAGCGGTTTCCTCGGTTCGCCGGCGTCGAAGCCGCGCAGCCGCAAGCCGGCCTTCACGGTCACCGGCAGCCCGCCGTTGACGATGAACTGCAGCAGCGGCAACTGCGCATGAAAGACCGCCCTGGCGCGCGCCACGTCGCCCGACTGCATCGCGTCATACAGCGCGAGCGGCAACGCGGCATTCAGGTTCGGCGCGGCGGTACACCATCCGGCCGCGCCTGCGGCCAGCGCGGCGAGCGCCATCGGGTTGCTGCCGTTGTAGAACGGGATCGTCCCGTCGCTCAACTGCGCGAGCCGGTGCATCCGCCCGATGTCGCCGGTGCTCTCCTTGACCATCGTGACGTTGTCGACCGTCCGGCAGATCGTCGCGATCAGGTCGGGCGACATGTCGACGCCGCTCGTCGCCGGGTTGTTGTACAGCATGACGGGAATGCCGATGGCGTCGCCGATCGCGCGATAGTGCGCGACGATCTCGTCGTTGCCGAGCGTCCAGTACGACACCGGCAGCACCATCACCGCATCGGCGCCAGCCTGTTCGGCGAAGCGCGCGCGGCGCACCGCGCCTGCGGTGGTGAGATCGGAGATGCCGACGACGGTCGGCACGCGCCGGCGCACCGCGCGAATCGACGCGGTGGCGACCGCTTCCCATTCGGCGTCGGACAGGTACGCGCTCTCGCCGGTACTGCCCAGCGGCGCGATCGCGTGAACGCCGTCGGCGATCAGGCGCTCGATCAGCGCGTCGAGCGCTTTCAGGTCGACGCCGCCATCGGCGGAAAACGGCGTGACCGGGTAGGCAATGATGCCTTTCAGCAGGATTGACACGATGTGAACTCCACAATGATTCGTGAATGCGGCAGGCGCGATACGCCCGTTCAGGCGACGCAGTCGCGGTGCGTGCGCAATGCGCGGCGCGCGTAATAGTCGAACGTCACGGCATCGCGCTTCGGCTTCGAAATCCAGTCGTGCGCTTCCCGCGCCAGCGCCGGCGGAACCGGCCGGATCTCGCCGGCCGACATTGCGAGCAGTTGCAGCTTCGCGGCGCGCTCGATCAGCAGCGCGAGGATGCACGCCTCCTCGATCGTCTTGCCGACCACCAACTGGCCGTGATGCGACAGCAGGATCGCGCGCTTGCCGCCGAGCGCCTTCGAGATGATCTCGCCCTCCTCGTTGCCGACCGGCACGCCGGGCCAGTCCTTCAGGAACGCGCAATCGTCGTAGAGCGGGCAGGTATCCATGTGCGACACGACGAGCGGCTGCTCGAGCATCGACAGCGCCGCGACATGCGCCGGATGCGTGTGGATGATGCAGTTCACGTCCGGGCGCTCGCGATAGATCCACGTATGGAACCGGTTGGCCGGGTTCGGGATGCCTTCGCCGTCCACCACCTCGAGATCCTCGTCGACGCGCAGCAGGTTCGCGGCCGAGATTTCGTCGAAGCCGAGCCCGAGGCGCTGCGTGTAGTACGTGCCGGCGTCGCCCGCGCGGCAGGTGATCTGCCCGGCAAGGCCCGAGTCGTGGCCCGCGTCGAACAGGATCCGGCACGTCAGCGCAAGCTTCTGCCGCGCCGACCAGCCGCTGTCGCCCACCTCGTTTTCAAGGCGCCGCTCCGCCAGCGCGACCAGCGCTTCCTTCGTCAAGTTCAGCGTTTCCGCCATGTTCGCCTCCTGAATGGATCGGGTCTGCCGCGCCGTCCGCGGCCGTTTCCCCGGAGATTCAGGACACACGATACACCACAGGACACTTTGTGTCATGCGTTACAATCGGTTTTTCGAAGGACACCTGGCGCCCCATGACGATTCGCCTGAAACTGCTGAGAAAACAGAAGGGCTGGACGCTCGATGTGCTGGCCGACGAGACCGGCCTCACCAAGAGCTATCTGTCGAAAGTCGAGCGCGGCCTGAGCGTGCCGTCGATCGCGGTCGCGCTGAAGCTGTCGAAGGCGCTGAATGTCGACGTCGAGCAGCTGTTTTCGGAAAGCAGCAATCGCGAGCTGATCACGGTCACGCGCGCCGGCGAGCGCACCGCGATGGGCGCGGCGGCCGACAGCCACGCGCACCGCTTCGAAAGCATCGCGGCCGGCGTCGCGCCGAAGAAGATGCTGCCGTTCGTCGTGCATCCGCCGCACGAATTCGTCGCGTCGACGTTCCGCGAGCACGAAGGCGAGGAATTCCTGTTCGTCCACAAGGGGCGCGTCGAAATCGAATTTCCGAACGAGACGGTGCAACTCAAGACCGGCGATTCGGTCTATTTCAACGCACTCATCCCGCACCGCACGCGCAGCCTCGGCGCCGCGCAGGCAGAGATCCTGGTCATCGTCAGCCACGACGACTAGAACCGTCACTTCTTCGCGCAAGGACCCCCGATGGTCACGAAGGCCACCGCACCGTTCCAGCAGATCAAGACGCTCGTTCGCCAGAACGTCGAGTCGGGCGACTGGCGCCCCGGGGACCGCATTCCGTCGGAGCTCGATCTCGCCGCGCAGTTCGGCGTCGCGCGCATGACGGTCAACCGCGCGCTGCGCGAACTGACCGAAGAGGGTGTGCTCAAGCGCATCGCGGGCGTCGGCACCTTCGTCGCCGAGGTGAAGCCTCAGTCGAACCTGTTGATGATCGCGCACATCCGCGACGAAATCCGCGCGCGCGGGCACGAATATCGCTGCCGCGTGCTCAGCCAGTCGAGCGAGCCCGCGTCGTTCGACGTCGCGGCCGCGTTCGGGCTGCCGGTCAACACGCCGGTCTTTCATGTGGTCTGCGTGCATGAGGAAAACGGCCGCCCGATCCAGCTCGAGGACCGCTACGTGAACCCGGCCGCCGCACCCGGCTTCATCGACCAGGATTTCCAGACCGAGCCGCCGTCCGAGTACCTGTTCAACAACGTGTCGCACTACGAACTGGAGATCGAACACGTCGTCGATGCGTCGCTGCCGACCGGCGAACAGGCGCGGCTGCTCGACATGCGCGCCGACGAGCCATGCCTCACGCTCACGCGCCGCACCTGGACGAACGGGCTGCCCGTCACGTTCGTGCATTTCCTGCATCCGGGCAACCGCTACCGGCTCGGCTCGCGCTTCAAGCCGGGCGCGGGGCGTCATCCGACCTGATTCTTCATCGCGCAGCGCATAAAAAAGCGCGGCGGCCGCTTCGTCATGAAACGGCCGCCGCGTGCGTCATGCGCGCCGGTCAGATCGCGCCGGCCTGCCCCGCGCCGCGCGACCACACGACTGGAAACAGCGGGTGTTCGAGCACCGCGCCGTCGGGCAACTGATCCGAGAGCCCCGGGAAATCCGGCGACGTCTTCCAGCGGCGCGGCGCGTGACGAATATCGTCGCCGACGAAGCGGATCGAGAATGCACGCCGGCGGTTCTGCGTGCCGCCCGACGCATGCAGCGTGAGCATCCGGAAACACACCATGTCGCCGGGCTCGAGCGCCCAGTGGCGGATCGGGAACGCCGCGCGATCGGCTTCGATGTCGGGCAGATCCGCGAGGCTGCCTTCCGGGAACCACTTCGCTTCCTTGTCCATGAACGTGCGCGGCATCAGCCACGGCCCGAGATGCGAGCCCGCGACGAATTCCAGCGTCGATTCGAGCGGCACCGGATCGACCGGAATCCACATGCTGACGTTGTCGTCGCCTTCGATGTTGTAGTACGGCTGATCCTGGTGCCACGGCGTGCGCTGCCGCGTGCCGGGCTCCTTCACGAGCAGGTGGTCGTGATGCAGCCGCACGCTCTCCGTGCCCATCAGCGCGGCGGCCACCGACGGCGCCGGCGAGCGCACGATGAAATCGCGGTATGCGTCGTTGTGCTGCCAGTTGCAGAAATCCTCGAAGAACCAGCCCGGATCGTCGGGCCGGCTCGCGACTTTCGCGCGCTCGCTCGGCTGCGCGAGATTCGCGTCGATGCCGGCCCGCAGCGCGGCCACTTCGTCGGGCGAAAAGATGCCCTTGATGCAGACCGCGCCTTCCTCGCGGAACGCGGCGATCAGTTCAGGCGTCACGGCTTGCGCGACGCGATCCTGGATACTCGTCATGGTGTGCCTGTCGGATGAATGAATCGTGGAGTCACGGTGCGGAGGCCACTTGCTTCGCGCCGTAGATGTCGAAGTCGAAGTATTTCGCGGCGATCTTCTGGTACGTGCCGTTCGCGCGGATCGCGACGATCGCGTCGTTCAGCCGCTTCTTCATGTCGGCGTCGCCCTTGCGCAGCCCCATCGCGACGCCGTAGCCGGTGATGCGCACGTCGGTCACGTCGGGGCCCGCGAACGCGTAGCCCTTGCCGCGCGGCGTCTTCAGGAACGAATAGCCGGCCTGCGTCTTGTCCTGGAAGGTCGCGTCGAGGCGGCCATTGACGAGATCCTGGTACACCTGGTCCTGGTTCTGATACGACACGATCGTCACGCCCTTGGTCGCCCATTCGGCCTTCGCGTACGCCTCCTGTGTCGTGCCCTGGTCGATCCCGATGCGCTTGCCCGCGAGCGACGCGGCGGTCGGCAGCAACTTCGAGCCGGCCGGCGCGACGAGCGCGCCCGGCGACGCATACAGCTTGTTCGAGAAGTCGATCTGCTTGAGCCGCTCGTCGGTGGCCGTCATCGCGGACATGATCACGTCGAACTTGCGCGCGCGCAGCGCCGGGATCATCCCGTCGAAACCCTGCTCGACCCACACGCACTTCGCGCGCAGTTCCTCGCAGATCGCATTGCGCAGATCGATGTCGAAGCCGGCGAGCGAGCCGTCGGGCTGCTTCGCCTCGAACGGCGGATACGTGGGATCGATGCCCCAGCGGATCGTCGACGTGTCCTGCGCGAACGACACGAGCGGCGCGAACGCCAGCGCGGTAACGAAAAGCTTTGCAGTGCGGTTCATGGCGGGTCCTTGAAGGTCTCGACGCGGCGGGCGGCCGCCGGCGTCCGGTGGATGGCGCCGCGCCGGGGTGCCGGCGCGGTGCGCGTAAGACGGGACTTCGATGAAACTGCGATGCAGTCTAGACCGCTCAATTTTTGAGCGCAAGCGGGAAGAACGATGGGGGCGTGGACGATGGGGTGGCCGGGGCCGGAATCGGGATGGAACGGCGATATGAAGCTTGTTCTACGTGAATTTGGCTGAAATTCTCATTGTTTACGGTGTTTACCCTGTGCGACGCACAGTCGTGACAGAGCGTGTTTTTACGGATATCCACAAGGGGACGCTATCTGTATCGGGAAGAAAGTCGATATGTCATCCAGGTTCGCTATCCGGTATTGGCTACGCACCCTATACCGCGTCGACCATCCACCACGAACCAGCGGGCAGAGCCCTGCCTTGCACCGTTTCGACTGACAAAGCTCGTCGGGTGGCCAAGGGGCTTTTCATCTTTCCGGAAGGAATGGGTCCGGCTTCAACGCATTCCGGCCCCGCTGACCCCTACCGTGCCCCCGCCTTCACCAGCACCCGCTCGATCGCCGCATACCCGCGCCGCCGCGCATGCTGCAGCGGCGTCTCGCCGTTCGAATCCGCGAGATTGACGTCCGCGTGCGCGTCGACGAGCAACTGCACGATCCGGACATAACGCTCGCTGCCGTCGCCGAGCATGATCGCCTCCAGCAGCGCGGTCCAGCCGAGCCGGTTCACGTGATCGACGTTCACGCCCGCGTCGATCAGCGTGCGCACCGTGTCGACGTGGCCGCGCTCCGCCGCCGGAATCAGCGCCGTGCCGCGATACCGGTTCGTGCTGCGCAGGTCGGCGCCGTGCGCGAGCGTCATCCGCAGGATGTCGAGATAACCGCGCGCGCCGGCATACAGGTACGGGCTGTCCTGGATCGCGTCCTTCGCGTTGACGTCCGCGCCCGCGTCGATCAGCACGCGCGCCGCATCGACGTGATTGCCGTGCGTCGCGAGCAGCAGCGCCGTGCGGCCCTGCCCGTCGCGCGCATCGATCTGCGCGCCGCGCTCGAGCAGCGTGCGGACTTCGCGCGCATCGCCGCGGTCGGCCGCGCCGCGCAGCCGGCCCTCGAGCGCGCCGCCGTCGGCGGCGGCCACGGCCGATGTCAGCGTGGTCAATGCAAACGAGCCGATGATCGCGATCCGTTTGAAAAACATCCCGCTTCCTCCTCGCGTACCCGCGCTCGCCGATGCGCGTCCGATGCGATGCGTCAGGCGCCCGCGTGGCGCCGCGCGACGCCGCGCCGGGTCCGGCGAAACCGCGATTGCCCGCGGCGTCCGGTCATGTTAAAAGTCGTCGCACGCATTTGGAAATGAAATGTCCGAGTCCACAGAAGTGCAGAAATGAATAGACCCCTGTTCGACCTCGACCTGTTGCGCGCGCTCGTGATGGTCGCCGACTGCGGCAGCTTCACGACCGCGTCCGCGCGCCTGCATTCGACGCAGTCGACGGTCAGCCAGAAAGTGCGCCGGCTCGAGGAAATCGCCGGGCACCGCCTGCTCGACCGCGGCACGCGCGACGTGCGGCCGACCGATGCGGGCGTGACGGTGCTCAGCTATGCGCGGCGCATGATTGCGCTGAACGACGAGATGCTGGAAGCGTTGTCGGGTGCGACGGTCGCGCTGACGATCCGGCTCGGCGTGCCCGACGATTTCGCGGCGGGCCGCACGACTCACGCGCTGGCCGCATTCAATCGCGAGCATCCGCAGGTCAAGCTCGAAGTGATGTGCGGATTGAGCCGCGACATCAGCGCCGCCTACGACCGCGGCGAACTCGACCTCGTCCTGATCAAGCAGCGCCGCGACAGCCGCGAGGCCGTCGTGCGCTGGCCCGAGAAGCTGCGCTGGATCGACAGTGCAACGCATCCGTCGATCGATCTCGACCCGGTGCCGATCGTCGTGTTTCCGCCGCGCGGGCTCTATCGCGACGACATGATCAAGGCGATCGAGGAGCGCGGCCGCCGCTGGCGGATCAGCTTCACGACGTCGAGCCTGAGCGGCATCCAGGCGGCCGTCGCCGACGGGCTCGGCATCAGCGTGCTGCCCGCGCGCGTGGTGACGGACGAGCACACCGTGCTGACCGCGAAGCAAGGCTTCGCGCCGATCGAGCACATGGATATCGCGATCCTGCATCGACCGACGGCCGACCCGATGGTCAGCGAGCTGACGAGGACGCTCGCGGCGATGCTGGAAGGCGAGGAATAGTCGACGACGCGGGCTGCACGCCCGCGGCGACTCAGAACATCGTGTTCCCGTTCGCGGCCTGCTCGGGCACCGGCTGGTTGACGTCCCAGTGCTCGACGATCTTGCCGTTCTCGAGCCG
Source organism: Burkholderia stabilis (assembly GCF_001742165.1). Classification (NCBI taxonomy): domain Bacteria; kingdom Pseudomonadati; phylum Pseudomonadota; class Betaproteobacteria; order Burkholderiales; family Burkholderiaceae; genus Burkholderia; species Burkholderia stabilis. Next base: position 2,204,435 of record NZ_CP016443.1, read on the forward strand.
GAAGATATCCATGATCGCGCTGCCGCGCGTGCCGGGCTCGCGCACCGCGTGCACATGCAGGATCACGTAGTCGCCGTCGACGAACGAGCGTTTGATCTCGCTGTGCGACTGCGGATATTTGTCGCGCAGGAACGCGACGAACTTGCGGAAGCCGTCGCGGCCGTCGGCCGCGTTCGGGTTGTGTTGCACGTAGCGATCGCCGACATACGCGAGCGCGGCATCCGCGTCTTTCTCGTTCAGGCCTTTTTCGTAGAACGCGAGCACCGTGCGGCGATTGGCTTCCTGCTGCGCGTCATTGGGGCCGGCCGCCACCGCATGCGCGGCCGTTGCGGCGAACAGAGCCGCCGCCATCCATCGTGCGGCCCGTGCCGCTGTCGTGCGTCGCATCGTCGTCTCCCGGGACATTCGGCTCAAAGCCGGATCATACCGGGGCGACGCTACATTCAGACCAGTGCGCCGTTGCGCGCGACGATCTTTCCGGACGACACGACGAGACGCCGCACCGGCCGCGCGACGACCGCCTCGGCGAACGTCAGCGCATCGACGAGCACGACGTCCGCGCGGCAGCCGGGCTGCAGCCCGTAGCCGTCGAAACCGCAACCGCGCGCCGCGCCGTGCGTCACGCAGTCGAGCGCGACTTCGAGCGCGTCGTCGCGGCGGAAATCGTTGCGCATGCCGATCAGCATCGCGCGTTCGAGCATGTCGGGCGAACCGTACGGTGTCCACGTGTCGCGCACGCCGTCGTTGCCGCCGATCACGGTCACGCCGGCCGCGCGGCACGCCGCCACCGGCGGCACCGGCACCGCCGCCGGCGCGGTGGTGACGATCGCGACGCCGAGTTCGGCCATCCGCGCGAGCAGCGCGTCGCGCTCGCGTTCGGCGATGTCGCCGAGACAGAACCCGTGGCTGATCGTGACCTTCCCCTGCATACCGAGCGCGGCGGTGCGCTGCAGGATCAGGTCGAGCGAGTACGCGCCCATCGACCCGCGCTCGTGCAGGTGAAGGTCGAGCCCGCGGCCGTGACGCTCGGCGATCGCGAACAGCACGTCCACCGCCTCGACCGGATCGCCTTCGATCGCGCACGGGTCGAGCCCGCCGAGCAGGTCGGCGCCCGCGCCGAGCGCGTCGGACAGCAGCGCGTCGGTGCCCGGCCGCTTCAGCACGCCCGATTGCGGGAACGCGACGATCTGGATTTCGACCTGCCCGCGCAGCGTCTCGCGCGTCGCGAGCACGCCGTGCAGATGCCGCAGCCCCGCTTCGGTATCGACGTCGACGTGCGTGCGGATGCGCGTCGTGCCGGCCGCGAGAAACGCGCGCGCCAGCGCGAGCGACGCGACGCCGGCGTCGTGGCCGCTCGTCGCGCGATAGCGCCGTTCGTTCTCGATGCGATCGACGAGACGCGGCCCGACCGCGTTGCGATACCAAGGCATGCCCCAGTGCGTCTTGTCGAGATGCGTGTGGCCTTCGACGAGGCCCGGCAGCGCGAGCGCGAGCGCGCCGTCCTCGATCGCGCAGCCGGCGGGCGCGTCGAGCGACGGGCCGACGCGCGCGATGCGGTCGCCTTCGATCAGGATATCGAGCGCGGTGTCGGCGCTCGTGCGGACATTGCGGATCAGCAGGTTCGTCATGTCGGTTCCGGTGTGGTCGGTCAGTGCGAAGCGGGTACGGCACGCGCCGTGCCCGCGGTCGGGTCGTTTATCGCGTGAAGCGCAGCGCGGGCGCGAACGGGGCGCCCGTATCGCTTTCGCCGCGGCGGAACACCCAGCGTTCGGCCGGCACGCCCGCGACGGCCGCCGCCGCGTTCGGCGCGCGCACCGCGACGAACGTCGCATCGCAGCCGACCGCGATTCCGTAGTGATCCTTGCCGATCGCACGCGCGCCGGCATGCGTCGCCATGTCGAGCGCGATGCCGAGCGCTTCGTCGGTGTAGAAGCCCGACCGATAGCCGACCATCATCGCGCGCTGCAGCATGTCGCCGTTGCCGTACGGCCACCATGCGTCGCGGATGTTGTCGTTGCCCGCGAGCACGTGCACGCCCGCGTCAAGCAGTTGCAGCACCGGCGGAAACGCGCAGTCGCCCGGCGCGTTCGTCAGGATCGACACGCCCGCTTCGGCCAGCGCGGCCGCCGTGCGCTGGACGTCGTCGTAGCCGACTTCGCCGAGCGCATACGCATGGCTCACGTTCACGCGCCCGCAGAGCCCCGCCGCGCGCGTGCGCGCCGCGATCCGCAGCAGTTGCGCGATGCCCGTTTCGCCCGGTTCGTGCAGGTGGATGTCGATCTTCGCGCCGCGCTTCTCGGCGATGCCGAACACGATGTCGAGCTGGCCGTCGGCGTCGCCGTCGAGCGTCGTCGGGTCGATCCCGCCGACCACGTCCGCGCCTTCGCGCACGGCCGCGTCGAGAATCTCGGCGGTGCCCGGGCACGTCACGACGCCGGCCTGCGGGAACGCGACGAGTTCGATATCGACGATCCCGCGCCATTGCTCGCGCGCCGCCATCACGGCTTGAAGATTCGCGAGACCCGTCGTCGCATCGACGTCCACGTGGCTGCGCATCGCGACCGTGCCGAACGCGGCGGCCTGCGCGATCAGCGCGTTCGCGCGCTCGACGATCGGCGGTGCAGCCGCGAGCTGACGCTTCTCGACCGCGAGCCGCTCGCGCAGCGAGCCGACCGGTTCGTGCGGTACCCAGCGATCGCCGACGAAGCTCTTGTCGAGGTGGATGTGGCTGTCGACGAAGCCGGGCAGCACGACGCGCCCGTCGAGGTCGATCGTCTCCGCGCCGGGCGCGGCCGTGCAATCGGCGCCGATCGCGGTGAAACGGCCGTCACGGACGACGAGATGGATGGGCTGGCCGCCGGCGTCGACGGCGTTGATGAAGATACGATCGGTCATGGCTCGGAAGGTGGGGCGGTCGCTGCGCGACACCGGCGCGGACAGGGGAAGGAACCGCGGCCGGCGCGGCGCGACCGTTGAAATGGATTCCGGCCACGATATCGGACGCCGCCGCCCGAGGCCAATTAAATGTCGCGATGCCGCGCATTCGATTTCGCGATGTGCGGCGCGAACGCCGCGCCGGCAAGGGGCGGCGGCGGGGTCCGATCTCGTCGGAGGCGGCCTGCATACCGATCGCCCGTCGTCGGGCTACGTCGCGGAAGCCGGAGTTTCAGGTGCCGGCATCGCGCGGCCGACACCTCGCAAGACACGCCGCCGGGCCGCTGTCGATGCGCGTCACTCGACGCTGCCGAACGGGCGCCGCCGCCCTTGCCAGGCGTTGCGCGACCGCTTCGCGCGCGCCGCGATTTACGCGGCAACAGACTTTACACGTTGTTACCCGGCCGCACCGGACGTGCATCCGGCCATTCCTTATACTCACGCCGAGTTCGCCACCCGTCCGGGAATCCGTCGGCGGACACGTTGCCGATGCAGGAATCATCATGATGCGCATGCCTTCCACGAAGACCGTTCTGTTCGCCTCGCTCGTCGCCGTGGCGGCGCTTCCGCTGACCGCCTGCGTCGCGCCCGGCTATTACGGCGCGCAGCCGGGATATCCGCAGCAGCAGCAATACGCGACGCCCGGTTATGCGCAGCCCGCGTACTCGCAACCCGGCTACGTGCAGCAGCAACCGGCCTATCCGAACCAGGCGCCGCAACCGTACGACCAATACGGCAACCAGCCGCAATACGGGTCGCAGCCGTATGACCAGTACGGCAATCAGCAGCAATACGGCAACCAGTACGGAAACGGCTACGGCACGCAGTACGGGACGGTCGCGAACATCCAGCCGGTCAACGGCTCGGTCGGCCCGTCGGGTGTCGCCGGCACCGTCGTCGGCGCGCTGATCGGCGGCGTGCTCGGCAACCAGGTCGGCCGCGGTCACGGCCGCGACGCGGCCACCGTGATCGGCGCGCTCGGCGGCGCTGTCGCGGGCAACCAGATCGGCCAGCAAATGGGCGCGGCACAAGGCCCGAGCAGCTACCGGATCGACGTGCAGGTCAGCGACGGCACGACGCGTTCGTTCGACGTGCAGTCGCCGGGCAACCTGCGTCCGGGCGATCGCGTGCAGATCAACGGCAATCAGTTGTCGCGCTATTGATGCGGGTCGTGTGCGCGTGCACCTGAGCACGCGCATCGCAAACACGCGTCGTTTCACCACGACGACGCACACGCTTCACGTCGTCCTCATCCTTCGTGCCGGTGTCGCGCTATCGATGCAGGCCGCGCGCGTGATCCAGGCGCGCGCATCGCAAGCGCGCGACGCCGCTGCACGACGACGCGCACGCCTCACGTCATCCTCACCCTTCGTGCCGATGCGGCGCACATGACGCGCCTCCGGCGCTTCCGCGGTTCGCCCGTCTTCGCACACGCCTTCAGCGCGCCGCATCGCGCGCCCGTTCCCCGCTGATCCGCATCGGCCTGCCACGTCGCCGTCACACGCGCTCGGTGCCGAACGCGACGCGCGTCGAGCGCGCGGCCGCCTGCAAATGCCGCGAACGCCGGTAGACGATCGCCATCAGCGCCATCACTGCGGCGCCGGCAACCAGCGACCCGCGCGTCGACGGATCGACGCCGAGCATCACGAACACGAACGCGACGAACACCAGACAGATCCACGACGTGACCGTCGCATACGGCATGCGGAAGGTCGTCGTCACGCCGCGCGCGGCCATCGCGCGCCGGAAGCGCATGTGCGTCAGCACGATCATCGCCCAGATCACGGCCACGTCGAACGACAGGAACGACATCAGCCAGCCGAACACGCGCGCCGGCATCACGTAGTTCAGCACCACGCCGACCGACATGAACAGCACGGTCGCCCGCACCGCGCGCGACGGCGACCCGCTCGCGCTCAGCACCGCGAACGACGCGGGCGCGAGGCCGTTCCCCGCCATGCTCGACAGCATGCGCGCGCCGCTGAACACGATGCAGTTGAAGCTCGACAGCGCGGCCGTCACGACCACGAAGTTGACGATGCCGGCCGCCTGACGCAGCCCGAGCGCTTCGAACGTCGTGACGAACGGGCTGCCGTGCGCGCCGAGTTCGTTCCACGGATACAGCGCCATGATGATGAACAGCGCGCCGACGTAGAAGATCAGGATGCGCCACAGCACCGAGTTGATCGCGCGCGGGATCATCTTCTGCGGCTCGCGCGCCTCGCCGGCCGTGAGGCCGATCATCTCGACGCCCGCGAACGAATACGCGACGATCGGCAGCGCGCTCACGACGCCGAGCACGCCGTGCGGAAACATGCCGCCGTGCCGCCACAGGTTCGACAGGCCGACCGGCACGCCCTGATGGCCGATCCCGGTGAACACGATCAGCGCGCCGCCCGCGATCATCAGCACGATCGTCACGACCTTCACGATCGCGAACCAGAACTCCAGCTCGCCGTACACCTTCACGTTGAGCAGGTTGAAGCCGGAAATCGCGGCGATCGCCGACACGACCCACAGCCACTGCGGCACCTCCGGAAACCAGAAACCCATGTAGATGCCGATCGCCGTCGTCTCCGCGACGCCGACGCCGACCATCAGCAGCCAGTAGCTCCAGCCGACCACGTACCCGGCGAACGGCCCGACGTATTCGAACGCGTACGCGCCGAACGAGCCGGACACCGGCCGGTGCACGGCCATCTCGCCGAGCGCGCGCATGATCAGGAAGATCATCGCGCCGCCGATCAGGTAGGCCACGAGCGCGCCGGGGCCGGCCGCCTCGATCGCCGACGCCGAGCCGAGGAACAGGCCGACGCCGATGGCCATGCCGAGCGCCATGAACGAGATCTGGCGCGCGCCGAGTTCGCGCCGCATCGTGTGCTGTTGCATGTTGTCTCCAGTCGTTGGTTGTTGCGGCCGGCGGATAGGCCGGCCGCTGGACGGGCGGCCGGCGTCGTGCGCCGGGCCGTCTTCCCGCATAGCGCGGACGCTGGTTCAGCGGCCGTGCAGGAAACGTTCGACGCGAAACGGCGTCGGGTCGACGAACGGGTGCGCGCCGGTCATCAGGTCGGCGATCAGGCGGCCGGTCACAGGGCCGAGCGTGAAGCCGTGATGCGCATGCCCGAACGCGAACCACAGATCGCGGTGGCGCGGCGCCGCGCCGATCACGGGCAGCATGTCGGGCGTACACGGCCGGCGGCCGAGCCACGGCGCGCCGTCGACGCGCGCGCCGAGCGGGAACAGCTCGCGCGCGACCGGTTCGACGGCGGCGAGCTGCGCGGGTGTCGGCGGCGTGTCGCGATGGCCGAGCTCGACGCCGGTCGTCAGGCGGATGCCGCGCGTCATCGGCGTGATCAGGAAACCGCTGTCGGCATCGAGCACCGGCCCGTTCAGCCGCGCGCCCGGTTGCGCCGCGTAGTGCATGTGATAGCCGCGCTTGACCGCAAGCGGCAGCGTGTAGCCGAGCCGCCCGCACAGCAGGTCCGACCACGGCCCGAGCGCGACGACCGCCGCGCGCGCGTCGACCGGGCCCTGCGCGGTATCGACGCGCCAGCCGTTCGCGGCCGTCAGCGTCAGCGCGTCGCCGGTCAGGATGCGACCGCCGAGTTGCTCGAAGTACCGCGCATACGCGGTCACGAGCGCATTCGGATCGCTGATCGAATCGGAGCCCGTGTAGCGCAGCGCGCCGATCAGCGCGCGGCTCAGGTTCGGCTCCGCGTCGCGCAGCGCGACCGCGTCGAGCGCGTCGAAGGTCACGCCGTATTCAGCGCGCCAGCGCTCGGCGTCGCGCGTTTCGGCATCGCGCGTGGCGGCCGTGCGGAACACCTTGAGCCAGCCGCCTTCGCGCAACAGCGCGCCGGCGCCGGACGCGTCGATCAGTTCGCGATGCTCGGTGACGCAGTGTTCGATCAGCGGCGCATAGGCGCGCGCGATTTCCGCGTGGCGGGCCGGATGGGAATTGCGCCAGTAGCGATACAGGAACGGAATGAGTTTCGGCAGCGCGCCGACGTGGTAACGCACGTCGGGCGAGCGGTTGCACGCGTATTTCAGCAGCGTGCCGAAGCCGCGCGGGAACGCATACGGATACACGCCTTCGCGCTGGATCAGCCCGGCATTGCCGAGCGACGTCTCGTTGCCGGGCGCCTTGCGGTCGACGAGCGCGACCGACAGGCCGCGCTGTTGCAGGTGAACGGCGACGGACACGCCGATCATGCCGCCGCCCAGAACGAGCGTATCGAGCTTCATCGGGGGATTCCTCGGGGCGGGCGCCGCCGTGCTCAGGCGAGCGCGGTCACGGCGATCTCGACGTCGAGACCGGGCTTCATCAGCAGCGCCTGCACGCACGCGCGCGTCGGCGCGTGGCCGGCCGGCACCCATGCGTCCCACACCGCATTGAACGCGTCGAAGTGCGCGGCGTCGCTGAGCCACACGTTGGCCGTCAGCACGCGCGTCTTGTCAACGCCGGCCGACGCGAGCAGCGCGTCGATGCGCGTGAGGATTTCGGTCGCCTGCACGGCGATCGGCGCGCCGGCCGTATCGGGCACCTGGCCGGCCAGGTGGACGAAGCCATTCGCGATCACGACCTGGCTCATGCGCGCGCCGGTCTGCAGACGTTGGATTTCACTGGAACTGGACATGGTTTGCACCTTCGCGAGCCCGGCCGCGACGGGCCGGGGAAATGACCGGGAAAAACCGCCGCCGCACGGGCGAGCGGCATCGATTCGCACAAGCGTCGTTGACGCCAGCCGCACCGGCCGCGCGAGTTTCGCGCCGTCCGATGCTAGAGTGGCCGTCACGCCCACCGTTGGCGATTTCGACGAAAATTATCATATACGAGAAAATTTATTCTCGTATACGACAAAACCCGTACTCACGCCGCGCGCGTCACGCCCCGTATCCGCATGCCCAAAGCCACCGCCCCCGTTCCGCCGCCCACCGACACCGCGCCGCAGCTCGACCACCAGACGGTCGGCGCGCGGCTGCGCGACGCGCGCAAGTCGCGCGGCCTGACGCTCGCGCAACTGTCCGAGCGCTCCGGTATCGCGGTGTCGACGATTTCGAAGGCCGAGCGCGGCGACATCGCGCTCACCTATGACAAGTTCGCGGCGCTGACGCACGCGCTCGCGCTCGACTTCGACACGATGTTCGGCCGGCCCGCGCCCGCCGGCGCGATGACGCCGTCGTTCACGCCGGCGGGCCAGCAGATGGTCTACGACACGCCGAACTACGCGTACGGGATGCTCGCGAACGACCTGACCGGCAAGCGGATGGTGCCCGTGCGCGGGCGCATCCATGCCCGCAAGCTGTCGGACTTCGCCGACTACATCCGGCACAGCGGCGAGGAGTTCGTGTTCGTGCTGAGCGGCGAGCTGGAGCTGCGCTTCGAGAACGGCCATGCGTACCGGCTCGGCGCCGGCGACAGCCTGTATTTCGACAGCGCGGTCGGGCACGTGTACCTGAGCCTCGGCGACACCGATGCCGAGGTGCTCGCGTGCTGCGTCGACGGCGATGCGCAGCGGCCGCGCGACGCGATCTGACATCCGCAGGGGCGCCCGTCAACGGGCCGGCGCGGGCTGCCGATTCCGCTTAGCATGGACGACTCGCGCTGCCGCGTACCGCGCGGCAGTTTTCGACTCTCGCCCGACCCAGGACGACTTCACCCGATGACCACCATTCGCCTGCTCAATGCCGCCGATGCGGCGCAGTTCCAGTCCGTACGCCTCCTCGCGGTCGGCACGTCGCCGACCTCGTTCCTGCCGACCCGCGACGAAGAAGCCGGCGTGCCGGTCGGCGAGTTCGCGGCGCGCATCACGCCGACGCAGGCGCAGGCCGTGTTCGGCGCGTTCGACGGCGACACGCTCGTCGGCATCACCGGCGTGCGCCGCGATGCGCGCGCGAAGGTCGCGCACAAGGCGACGATCTGGGGCGTGTTCGTCGATCCCGCGTATCGCGGGCGCGGCATCGCGCAAGCGCTGCTCGACAGCGCGACCGCGCATGCGGCGCAGGCATGGCAGTGCAAACAGCTGATGCTGTGCGTGAACGAGGTCAACGGCACCGCGGAGCGGCTGTATGCGTCGCAAGGGTTCGTGCGGTTCGGAACGGAGCCGCGCTCGCTGTTCGTCGACGGGCGGTTCTACGACGAGCATCACATGGTGAAGGCGCTGGCCTGACGCGTTCGCGTCCAATCCCGTTCGCACGACGATATCGCCGCTTGCCGGTGATCGTCGAGGTCGGTTGCCTGCCCTTGGGCGTGACACAGTTCAGCGGTGTGACGCCCTTCTCATGGAAGTCCTTCACGTCGCGGCCGTGATTCAACCGGCCGCCCATCACATACGTCATCACATCACATAAAGCAGCCTGAGCATGATCGCTGACGCGTGAATTTTCGCCGTCTTCCACCCTCATCGCGACCTCTGGCGCGTATGTGTGCGCCCACTCACTTCGACGACACCAGGCATAGATATCCGTCATCGTATGTTTATGCGCAAAAACTTTATCTTCGACGGATACGCGGTCGAGCCCGAATCGACCGCGCGTACGGAATATGACAAGCTCGCAGACGCGTCATCCCCCCATGCAAACCCGTCAGAGGAGCCTCAATTGCAGATCCGCCACGGAGTCGACCTCATCCGCGCCCGCGCCCTGTTCGATCGCGAGCGCCGTGCGTTCGCCGAAGCCATGCCGGCCTCCCGCGCGTTGTCCGCGGAAGCGTCCGAGCACCTGCTCTTCGGCGTGCCGTTGCACTGGATGCAGGACTGGTCGACGCCGTTCTCGCTGTACGTGAAGGAAGCGCGCGGCGCGACGTTCACCGACGTCGACGGCCATCGCTACGTGGACTTCTGCCTCGGCGACACGGGCGCGATGTTCGGCCATGCACCCGAGCCGGTCGCCCGCGCACTCGTCGAACAGGCCACGCGCGGCTACACGACGATGCTGCCGAGCGAAGACGCCGCCTGGGTATCGCGCGAACTCGCGCGCCGCTTCCGGCTGCCGGTCTGGCAGTTCGCGCTGAGCGCGAGCGACGCGAACCGCTTCGTGCTGCGCTGGGCGCGCGCGGCCACCGGCCGCAACACGATCGTCGTGTTCAACGGCTGCTATCACGGCACGGTCGACGACGTGTTCGTCGATCTCGTCGACGGCCGCCCCGTGCAGCGCGACAGCCTGCTCGGGCAGTCCTGGGACCTGCTTGCCAGCACGCGCGTCGTCGAGTTCAACGACCTGGACGCGCTCGAAGCGGCGCTGAAGCAGGGCGACGTCGCATGCGTGCTCGCCGAGCCGGCGATGACGAACATCGGGATGGTGCTGCCCGATCCTGGCTTCTGGCAGGCCGCGCGCGAACTGACGCGCCGCTACGGCACGCTGCTCGTGATCGACGAAACGCACACGATCAGCAGCGGCCCGGGCGGCTACGCGGCCGCGCACGATCTCGACCCGGACCTGCTGGTGGTCGGCAAGCCGATCGCGGGCGGCGTGCCGTGCGCGGTGTACGGCTTCAGCGCCGAACTCGCGGAACGCGCGAAGCAGGCGAAGCTGAACGCGCCGCCCGGCCATTCCGGGATCGGCACGACGCTCACCGCGAACATGCTCGCGATGCACGCGATGCGCGCGACGCTGGCCGAAGTCGCGACCGACGCCGCATATGCGCACATGTTCGAACTCGCCGCGCGGCTGGCGGCCGGCCTCGAACGCGCGATCGCAAAACACGGGCTGCCGTGGTGCGTGACGCGCATCGGCGCGCGCACCGAGTTCCAGTTCGCGCCCACGCCGCCGCGCAACGGCACGATCGCCGGCACGCAACTCGACAGCGAGCTCGAACACATCGTGCACCTGTACCTGCTGAATCGCGGCGTGCTGATCACGCCGTTCCACAACATGATGCTCGTATGCCCGCAGACGACGCACGACGACGTCCACAAACTCGTCGCGCAGTTCGACGCGTGCCTCGGCGAACTGGTGTGATGCGATGACACACGGCGCGGCACTCGCGCAAGCGGATACCGCGCCTGCCGCTACGCGGCCCGCAACGCGCGCCGCGCCACTTCCGCGAAATAGCGCGCGCCGGCCGGCAGGATCTCGTCGTTGAAATCGTACGTCGCGTTGTGCAGCGGCACGCCGCCACGCCCGGCCGTTTCGCCGTTGCCGATGAACACGAAATTGCCCGGCACGGCCTGCAGGAACGCGCCGAAATCCTCCGAGATCATCATCGGCTGCACGTCGGCGTTCACCGCGTCGGCGCCGGCGACCTGCGCCGCGGCCTGCACGGCCGTGTCGACCCATTCCGGAGAATTCACCGTCGGCGCGAACTCGTGCGTGTACTCGAACGTGCAGGTCGCGCCGTGCGTGCGGCAGATCCCTTCGCTGATCTCGCGCATCCGCGTTTCCAGCAGCGCCCGCACGTCGCGCGAATAGCTGCGCGTGTCGCCCTTGATCGTCACGGTCGACGGCAGCACGTTGCGCAGCCCGTCGGTGATGAATTCGGTACACGAGATCACGGCCTGCTGGCCCGGGTCGAGATTGCGCGACACGATCGTCTGCAGCGCGAGCACGATCTGCGAGCCGATCACGATCGGGTCGATGCCCATGTGCGGACGCGCCGCATGCGTGCCGCGCCCGTCGATCCGGATCACGAAATTGTCCTCGCTCGCCATGATGCCGCCCGCGCGCGTCGAGAACGTGCCCGCGCGCATGCCCGGCATGTTGTGCGCGCCGAAGATCGCGTCGACCGGAAAACGCTCGAACAACCCGTCGGCCATCATCGCCTTCGCGCCGCGGCCGTGCTCCTCGGCCGGCTGGAAAATGAAGCGCACCGTGCCGTCGAAGTCCTTGCGCTCGGCGAGCAGTTGCGCGGCGCCGAGCACCATCGACATGTGGCCGTCGTGCCCGCACGCGTGCATCTTGCCGGGCGTGCGCGATGCGTGTTCGCGGCCGGGCGCATGCTCGGCGATGTTCAGCGCGTCCATGTCCGCGCGGATGCCGATCGCGCGCGTACCCGTGCCGGCCGTCAGGTTCGCGACGAGCCCCGTGCCGCCGATGCCGCGATGCACGTCGAGCCCGAGCGTCGTCAGGATGCGCGCGACGTAGTCCGACGTGTTCACTTCCTCGAAACCCGTCTCCGGATGCTGGTGCAGATGGCGGCGCCAGGCCTTCAGTCGCCCCTGCAGCGTGCTTTCTTCGATTGCGTCCATTGCGCTTGCCTCGTCGGTCGTCATGTCGTTCAGGCCGCCACCGCCGCGCGGTTGAGCCAGTCGCGCTGCCGCGCGAGCACCGCGTCGGCCGGGTCGCCCACGCAGCGCCGGTACACGGACGGCGCCGTCGCGCCTTCCGTATTGATCGCCAGCACGCGCGAATGCGCGTCGAGCCCCGCCTGCCGCGCGAGCGCCGGGTCGCGCATCAGCACGTCCAGCCCCGCGAGGCCGGCCGCCCCCGATTCGCCGGCGACGAGCGGCACGTCGCGTTCGCTGCCGGCCGCGAGGCCACGCATCGCCTGCACCGCGTCCTCGTCGTCGATCAGCATGAAATGATCGATGCACAGCTCGAGGAAATCCCAGGCAAGCGGCGAAGCCTCGCCGCACGCGAGCCCGGCCATTACCGAATCGACGCTGCCGGTCGCCTTCGCCGCGCGCCCCGCGAGCGCGCTCTGATACAGACAGTCGGCCTGGCGCGGCTCGACGACGATGAAATGCGGCCGCTGCGCGCCGTCGCGCTCCCACAGGTAACTCGCGACGCCCGCGGCCAGGCCGCCCACGCCGCCCTGCAGGAACACGTGCGTGAACGGCCGCCCGTCCGCCTCCGCGGCCTGTGCAGCGGCCTCGGCGGCGATCACGCCATAACCCTGCATCACGTCGCGCGGAATCGCTTCGTAGCCGTCGTACGACGTATCCGACACGACATACCAGCCGTTCGCCTGCGCGAGCTGCGCGGCGCACACGACCGATTCGTCGTAGTTCCCCGCGATCCGCACGATCCGCGCGCCGTATGCCGAGATCGCGCGCTCGCGCTCGGCGTCGACGTTCGCGTGCAGCACGATCACGCACCCGCAGCCGATCGCGCGCGCTGCGGCGGCCAGCGCGCGGCCGTGATTGCCGTCGGTCGCGCTGATGACGGTCAGGTCGGCCAGCTGCGACGCGTAGCGGCCGGTGACCAGCCCTTGCGGATCGAATTCCTGCGTGCGCCGCAGCCGCTTCACGAGCCGCACCAGCGCGATCGGCGCGCCAAGCGCCTTGAAGCTGCCGAGCGGCGAGCGGCACGACTCGTCCTTGACGCTGACGCTCGCGACGCCGAGCCGCGCGGCGAGATCGGGCAGCGCGCGCAGCGGCGTGCGCGCGTTGCCGACGAGCGGCCAGTGCGACAGCCAGGCGCCGCTTTCGTCGGCCGACGCGATGTTCATCACGCGGCGCAGCGCGTGGGGATAGGCGGCGCGCGAAGCGCGCGGGTTGGCGATCAGCATGGCGGGCAACACTCCGTCGGTGAATTCGGGGCGGGCGCGCACGGGTTGCGCACGCCGCCGGTTCGAAAAATAATATTGCGCATGCCGGTCAATAAAATCGCCAAATTGGCCATCCTGACGCAAAAATTTCTCATTCTTTCGAGGCTGCACGCGCCAACATGACGACTCCTCTCGATGCGTTCGATCGCAAGCTGCTGACGGAAATCCAGCGCGACGCGCAGACGCCGCAAGCCGAGCTCGGCGCGCGCGTCAACCTGTCGACCGCGGCCGTGAACCGGCGCCTGAAGCGTCTCGTGGAAGAAGGCGTGATCGAGCGCTACACGGCTGTCATCGCGCCGGACAAGGTCGATCATCCGCTGACGATCGTCGTGAACGTCGAGGTCGAGAGCGAGCAGATCGACCAGCTCGACGCGATGAAACGGGCGTTCGAGCGATGCCCGCAGATCCAGCAGTGCTACTACGTGACCGGGGAATGGGATTTCGTGCTGATCCTCGCCGTGCGCAACATGGATCAGTACAACGCGCTCACGCGCGAGCTGTTCTTCGCGAACAACAACGTGAAGCGCTTCAAGACGCTGGTGAGCATGAGCCGCGTGAAGGTCGGGCTCGAGGTGCCGGTCGAACCGGGCGAATGAGTGCGGCAGTGAAACTGCCCGGCGCGCGACTGCACGCGCCGGGCGCACCACATCGACGTCAGCGGCAACTGAAGCTCGCGGCCGAATTCACGTCGCCCGAACCGTTGTAGCGCGCGACCTGCGGATACGGGCACAGCGGGCGCGTGCGTCCCGCGCCCCATGACGTCGGCACGTCCGCGTTCGGTACCGCGTTCGTCGTGTCGCGCGCGGCCGCCACGATCGCGGCAGGCGCCTGCCCTTGCTCGACCCACGCGACGAGCGGCGTCAGCATGTCGAACTGGTCGGCCGCCGGCCCGCCCGAACAATGGTTCATGCCCGGCACCGGATAGAAGCGCGCGAAACCCGACGCGTCGCCGCCGTTGGCCTGTGCGACCCGCGCGTACCAGTCGCGCGTATCGTCGAACGAGAACACCGGGTCGCCCGTGCCGTGATAGACGAGCAGCTTCGCGCCGCGCGACTTCAGCGCGGACAGGTTCGTCTCGTCGGGCGGCGTCATGAACGACCACGCGGATTGCGTGTACGTGCCGTTCGTCGCGAAGATCGCCGGCGCGTCGTTGTCCATGTCGAAGCCGAGCGCGAAGCCGGCCAGGTTCGCGAGCGTCGCCGCGCTTTTCGGCGGCGTCATGAACGTGAACGCCATCGCGGCCGGATCGAGCGTGACCGAATTCGACTGCTTCCACGCGGCCCAGCCGCTGCCGGCCATGCCCGGATCGTACGGAAAGCCCGCGTAGAGCGCCGTGCCCGCGCTGTTGCGCGCGCCCGCGAACACGTTCTCGAGCGCGGTTTTCTGCGAGCTCGTCAGGCAGGCGCCGGTGCGCGTGCCGTTCGCGCAGGTCGGGATATCCGTCTCGACGCTGAAATGCGCCTGGCACGCGGCGACGTCCTGCACCATCCCGTCGGCCACGCCGTCGAGCGCATCGCATTGGTCGAGGATCTTCGCGCCGACGAACTGGCGCTCCGCATCGGTGAAGCCGCTGCGGATGTCCGGCAGCCCGTTCGAGCCCGTCGCTGACGCGATCTTCGCGAACTGCTGCGCGCCATACATCTCGCCGATCGCCGCCTTCGGCAAATGGAAGCCCGGATCGCCCGCGATGATGCCGTCGTAGTCGCCCGCGTTGCGCACGGCCGTGACCATCGCGTGACGCCCGCCGTTCGAGCAGCCGCCGAAATAGCTGCGGTCGGGCGCCTTGCCGTACGCGAGCCGGATCACCTGTTTGGCCATCGGCGTGAGCGCATCGACGGCGCCGTAGCCGTAGTCGATGCGCGCCTGCGGATCGATGCCGAACAGCGGGTTCTGCGCGGCGCTGTGCCCGGAATCCGAGCTGATGACCGCGAAGCCCTGGTTCAGCGCATCGGTCAGCGGCCCGCCGCCGCCGATCTCGCCGGTCGCGGTCACGACGTTGCCGTCGAGCCCGCCATTCGCCTGGTAGAAGAATCGGCCGTTCCACGCCTTCGGCAAGCGCATCTCGAAGCCGATCGCATAGGTGTTGCCGTCCACCGCGCTCACGCGCGGGTTCATCTTCCCTTCGATCACGCAGTGCTCGGCGATCGGCTGGCCGGCCACCGTCAGCGCACCGGCGGCCGCGGTCGCGACCGACGTGAACGACGTATTCGCATACGCGAGCTTCGCGGCGAGCGCGTCGCAGGTCTGCGCCATCGCGGCCGGCGTCGCGGCGCTCAGGTGCGTGGGCGCCGAACTGACCGAATCGTCGCCGCCGCAACCGGCGAGCATCGCCGCGGACAGCGGCGCAATGCAGAGGAATACCGATTTTCTGTTCAAGATGTCTCCCGTTCGTCAGGTTGCGGTTCAGAACATGTGCTTGATGCCGACCATCGCGCCGAGCTGCCCCATCCCTTCGCCCGGTGTCGTGCCGGCGCCGCCGCCGCTGACCGCATAGCGCGCGTGCGCGCTGTTCCACAGATACGAGCTCTGCGCATAGACCGACGTGCGCTTGGTCAGCAGATAGGTCGCGCGCAGCGTCGCCATCGTCGCGCGCGTGTCGTGCGCGGTATTGACGATCCGGTAGCCTTCGCCGTCGACGACGAAATCCGGCTTGACCGCATACGACGCGCCGACGAAGAACAGGTCGGAATGCGCGCCGGCCGCGGCCGGCGAACCGGTGGACACGCGCCGCCCGATCCAGCCCGCGCCGATCCGCGCGCCCGCCGCCTGCGCATACGCGCTCACGTGCACGCGCGCGTCCTTGCCCGCGCTGCTCGTGAAGGCAACCGGGGCGACGCCGTCGAAGAAGTTCGCGGCCGCGCCCGTGCCGCCGCGCTGCTCCTCGTACGACGCCGCCGCGCCGAAATTCGCGCTGTCGTACTTGAGCATCACCGACCAGTTGCGGCACTGCACCGCATCGCCCGGCACCTGCCCGGCGCAGGTGCCCTGCCCCGGCGAGTTGCCGGTGCCCGCGCCGTCGCGGCCGAACGAATACGCCGCGCCAAGCGTCACGCCGCGATACGTGCCGAGGTACGTCACCGCGTTGTCGGCGCGGCCGTTCGGCACGTATGCGTCGAGCGAGCCGAGCCCGTAGATGTCGGGGCCGATGATGTCCGCGCCCTGCAGCGCGAGGTAGGTCATCGTGTACTGACGGCCGAACGCGAGCGTGCCGAAGCCGCCCTTCAGCCCGACGAACGCCTGCCGCCCGAACAGCCGCCCGCCCTGGCCGAGATCGCCGCCGCGCACGTTGAAACCGCTTTCGAGCGTGAATACCGCCTGATAACCGCCGCCGAGATCCTCGCTGCCGCGCAGCCCCCAGCGCGACGGCATCTCGCCCGTCACGGCCGGCATGCGCACGACGTGATCGCCGGCCGCGTTCGCGTGCGACACGTATTCGACGCCCGTGTCGATGATCCCGTACAACGTCACGCTCGATTGCGCATGCGCGACCGGCGCGGCGAGCGCGCAGCACGCGCCGGCGGCCAGCAGGCCGTTCCTGGTGTTCGTCTTCATATCGTTGCGTCTCCAGACCTTGTTGAATCGCGCGCTCTGACGGCGCGCATTAAAAAAACGAAACGTCAGTCGCCGGCTTGCGGGCGGCGAATCAGCACCAGCGCGGCGACGGCCGCGATGAGCGTGACGGGGATGCTCGCGCCGATCACGACGGGCGCGCTGCGACCGGCGGCCAGCAGCGTCGCGGCCGCGAGCGGCCCGACGACGGAGCCGAGCCGGCCGACGGCCACCGCCGCGCCGACGCCCGTGCCGCGCATCGCGGTCGGGTAGTAGATCGCCGCGAGCGCATACAGCACCGATTGCCCGCCGACCACGAACATCCCGGCCGCGAACGCGGCGGCCGCGAGCGACGCGAAGCCGGGCGCGGCCGCGAGCGCGGCGAGCGACAGCACGATCCCGACATACATGCCGCCGACCACGCGCGACGCGCGCATCCGGTCGAGTGCCGCGCCGATGCCGAGCGCGCCAAGCCCCGCGCCGACGTTGAACGCGATCTGCACGAGGCCGACGTGCTCGCGATCGAGCCCGCGCGCGGCCATCAGCGACGGCAGCCAGTTCAGCAGGAAGTAGAGGACGATCAACGTGCAGAAGTAGCTGATCCACAGCGCGACCGTCGACGTCGTGCGGCCGTCGCCGAACAGCGTGCGCGCGACGCTGGTGCGCGCGGCCGGCGTGTCGGCGACGTCGAGATACGCGCGCGATTCCGGCAGGAACAACGCCAGCAGCGGCACCAGCAGCAGCGGCCCCGCGCCGCCGACGTAGAAGATGTGCCGCCATTCGGTGTCGCCGGCGAGCAGCACACCGATCAGCGACGCGATCACGCCGCCGAACGGGATGCCGCAGTACATCGTGGCCACCGCGCTGCTGCGCAAGCGCGGCTCGACCGCTTCGGACGACAACGCGATCAGGTTCGGCATCGCGCCGCCGAGGCCGATGCCCGTCAGCACACGCACGACGACAAGCATGTCGAAGGTCGATACCTGCGCGGTGGCGATCGACAGCAACCCGAACAGCGCGGCCGATGCGATCAGCACGCGCTTGCGTCCGATCCGGTCGGCGAGCCACCCGCCGAGCATCGCGCCCGGCAGCAGCCCGAAGGTGCCCGCGCTGAACGCGATGCCCATCTGTGAAACGGTCAGCCCGAATTCGCGCGCCATGCGGGGTGCTGCGACGCCGACCGACTGCAGGTCGAGCCCTTCGAGGAGTGCGATCGCGAAACACAGCGCGAGCGTGGTCGCGACCGTGGGTTTTTCGGCAACGTAGGTGTTCATCCTGTCTCCAAATCCGATGTCTTGTAGTCGGTCGGCCTTGCAACGGCCGCCGCGCGCCGTCGCCGGCCAGTGGCGAAACGGCGCGAGGTGTCGTCCGAACGGCCGCTTTTATCAGGCAACCTGATTCACTGGCCGCAAGAATGCCTGCCGGTCCCGTGGCCGGCCGGTCGTTACGCCTGCTCGTGACTGCTCGTCCCTGCTGACTGCTGGCTGCTTACGCGTAAATCACGTCGGGATCGCACCGCGCCGGGTCGTACAGCGCGTCGATCGTCGCCGCGCGATGCTTCTGCACGGCTGCCTGGTTCAGCGATCCCTTGTCGGTCACTTCGCCGAGATCGAGCGACGGCGGCGAGTCGATCAACCGGATGCGCGCGACGAACGTCGACCCGCCGCTCGCATGCCGGTTCAGCGCGGCAAGCCACGCTGCGAACGCCGCACGCACGGCCTGCGCGCGCAGCACGTCGGCGACCGATGCATCGGCAGCAAGCCCCGCCAGCGCACGACACGCGTCGACGCGCGGAAACACCAGCAGCCCGATGTCGTCGCGATTGATCCCGGTGACGACCACGTCCTGCACGTACGGCGCACCGCTCGACACCGCGTTCGCACGCAACGGCCCGACGCTGACGAAGGTGCCGCTGCTCAGCTTGAAATCCTCGGTCAGCCGGCCGTCGAACAGCAACCCGAGTTCCGGCCGCTGCGGATCGGCGAACACCCCCGCGTCGCCGCTGCGGTAATAGCCTTCGTCGTCGAACACGTCGCGCGGATCGACGTCCGCGTGCCAGTAGCCGCGCATCACGTTCGGCCCCTTGAAACGCAGTTCGAGCTTGCCGCCGCACGGCACGAGCTTCGCGTCGCAGCCGGGCGCGGGCAGCCCGATATAGCCGGCGCGCATCAGCGGCCCGGTCGTGAACAGGCACGACGGCGACGCCTCCGTCATCCCGAGGCCGGCCATGATCCGGATGCGCTCGCCGCAATGCGCGTCGGTCACGCGGTCGAGCCGGTCCCACGCGGCCTGCGACAGGCCCGCGCCGCCGAAGAAATACAGCTTCACGCGCGAGAAGAACGTGTCGCGCAGCACGGCATCGCGTTCGAGCGCGACGGTCAGCTCTTCCCAGCCCTTCGGCACGTTGAAGTAGATCGTCGGCGCGATCTCGCGCAGGTTGCGCACGGTTTCGTCGAAGCGGCCGGGCACCGGGCGGCCGTCGTCGATGTACAGCGTGCCGCCGTTGTACAGCGCGATGCCGAGGTTGTGGCTGCCGCCGAACGTGTGATTCCACGGTAGCCAGTCGACCAGCACCGGCGGTTCGCGCGTCAGTTCGGGCATCGTCTGGCGCAGCATCTGCTGGTTGCTGCACAGCATCCGGTGCGTGGTCGGCACGGCCTTCGGCTGCTTCGTCGAACCGGACGTGAACAAGATCTTCGCGAGATGATCGGGGCCGACCGCCGCATGGATCGCGTCGATCGTGCGCTGGTCGGTGGCGAGCAGGCGTGACAGCGGCACCACGCGGTCCTCCGCGCCGCCATCGACGTGGGCGTCGGCGTCGTGCGCGACGATCAGCACCGCATCGGCCGGCAACGTCGCGTCGAGCGCACGCGTGAACGGCGCGCGCTCGGCGACGAACACCGCGCCCGGCCGCAGCACGCCGAGCGTGTGACGCAGCTTGCCGTAGTCGGTCGACACCAGCGAATACGCGGGCGAGATCGGCGAGTACGGCACGCCGGCCAGCATCGCCGCGAACATCAGCTGCAGATGCTCGAGATCGTTGCCGGACAGCACCGCGAGCGGGCGTTCGGCCGACAGGCCGAGATCGACGAGGCCCTGGCCGAGCGCACGAGCGCGTTCGAGCATCTGCGCGTAGGTGATCTCGATCCAGCGGCCGTCGGCGCCGCGCCGCGCGGCCAGCACGCGATCGGGATGCGCCTGCGCACCGCGCACGAGGCAGTCGGTCAGGCGCGTCGGATAGTCGCCGAGCGGTTCGCGCGAGCGCAGGTACCACGCGCCGTTTTCCGCGCGACGGATCTCGGCTGCGCCGACCGCGACGGCCACCGCGCGATAGCGCACGCCGCCCGTATCGTTCACCGGCCCGCTCGCGGGCGTCGCAACATTCATCGTCGGCTCGCTCATATCGGGTAGTGGCGCGGCGTGGTCTGCACGGTGATCCAGCGCAGCTCGGTGAATTCGGCGATCGACGCGCGGCTGCCGAAGCGGCCGTAGCCGCTCGCCTTCGTGCCACCGAACGGCATCTGCGCCTCGTCGTGCACGGTCGGCCCATTGATGTGGCAGATCCCCGATTCGATCCGGCGCGCGACCGTCATCGCGCGTGCGATATCGCGGCTGAACACGCTCGCCGATAGCCCGAACTCGCTGTCGTTCGCGAGCGCGACCGCTTCGTCGTCGCTGTCTGCCCGGAGGATCGCGACGACCGGCGCGAACGATTCCTCGCGATAGAGCCGCATGTCGCGTGTGACGCCGTCGACGATCACCGGCTGCATCGTCGCGCCGTCGACCCGGCAGCCGAGCGGCAGGTGTGCGCCATGCGCGCGCGCATCCTCGACGAGTGACACGGCGCGCGCAGCGGCCGCCGCATCGACCATCGTGCCGAGCGGATGGCCGGCCAGCGGATCGCCGGCGACCAGCGTGCGCGCCTTCGCGGTCAATCGCTCGACCAGCGCGTCGGCGATCGGCCGCGCGGCGATCACGCGCTCGGTCGACATGCAGATCTGCCCCTGGTTGAAGAACGCGCCGAACGCGATCGCGTCGACGGCTGCATCGAGATCGGCGTCGTCCAGCACGAGCACCGGCGCCTTGCCGCCGAGTTCGAGCAGCACGGGCTTCAGGTGGGTGGCCGCGTGGCGCGCGATGATGCGCCCGACATGCGTCGACCCGGTGAAGTTGATCCGCTTCACATGCGGATGCGCGATCAGCCGCTCGACGAGCGCCGGTGCATCGGCCGCCGCGTGCGTGATCACGTTGACGACGCCCGCGCCGAGCCCGGCGTCGTTCAGCACCGCGCCGATCAGCGCGTGCACGCCGGGGCACGATTCCGACGCCTTCAGCACGACCGTGTTGCCGCACGCGAGCGGCATCGCAAGTGCCCGCGTGCCGAGGATCACCGGCGCATTCCACGGCGCGATGCCGAGCACGACGCCGCACGGCGCGCGCATCGCGAGCGCGAGATTGCCGGGCACGTCGGACGGGATCACGTCGCCGTCGATCTGCGTCGTCATCGACGCGGCCTCGCGCAGCATGTTCGCCGCGAGCGTCACGTTGAAGCCGAGCCAGCCGGGCGTCGCGCCGGTTTCGGCGACGCCGGTCGCGATGATCTCGTCGATGCGCGCGTCCATCAGGTCGGCCGCCTTCAGCAGCCGGCGCCGCCGCTCGGTCGGCGCAAGCGCCGCCCACGCGGGGAACGCGCGATGCGCGGCGTCGATCGCCGCGTCGGCGTCGGCGAAGCCGGCCGCCGGCGCGCACGACGCGAGCGCGCCCGTCGCGGGGTTGAAGCGGTCGAAGGTTCGGCCGTCGCGTGCGGCGCACCACTCGCCGCCGATCAGCATCCGTCTGTCGGTCATGTCGTCTCCTGCCCTGTCTCGTCCGGTTGGGTCAGCGCTTGTAGGCTTGCAGGCCCGGCTTGATCGCCTTGTCGTCGAGGAACTGCTTCAGCCCCTGTTCGCGGCCGTGTTCCGGATCGCGCAGCTGCGCCTGGTCGAGCTTCGCGTACAGGTAGTCCTCGCACTGCTCCCACGTGAGTTCGCGCGAACGCTTGAAGCCGTGCTTCGCCGCGCGCAGCACGACCGGGTTCTTGTCCATCAGCCGCGCGGCGAGCGCGATCGTCGCGTCGCGCAGCCCGGCGAGCGGCACGCTGCTGTTCACGAGGCCCATCTCGGCCGCTTGCGCGCCGGTGAACGTGTCGCCGGTCATGATGTAGTGCAGCGCGCGGCGATGCCCGACCGTGTCCGCCATCGCCTTGCTGACGAGGTTGCCGGGCGGGATGCCCCAGTTGATCTCCGACAGCCCGAACACGGCTTCGTCCGCCGCGATCGCCAGGTCGCACGCGACGAGCGGCGAGAAGCCGCCGCCGAAGCACCAGCCGTTCACCATCGCGATGGTCGGCTTGTTGTACATCCGAAGCCGGCGCCACTGCCATTCCGATGCGTCGCGCCGCACCTTTTCCTGCAGCGCATCGGCGCCGCCGTCGATCTCGCGGAAATATTCCTTCAGATCCATGCCGGCCGTCCATGCGGCGCCCGCGCCGGTGAGGACGAGCACCTTCGCTTCGTCGTCGAACTCGATCGCGTCGAGCACCTGCAGCATTTCCTGGTTGAGCGTCGGGCTCATTGCGTTGCGCTTGTCCGGACGGTTCAGCGTCACCCACGCGATGCCGGCCTCCACGTTCACTTCAACGGTCTGCCAGCGGTTGTCGTACTTGCTCATGTCTGTTCCTGTCGTTCGTTCCTGTGCCAATCGGTGCAATTCGGTGCGCAGCATTCCTGCTGCGGACGACTCAATTTAATATCAGGTTACCTGATATTGCAAGCAACACGAGCGCCGGTGTAAACCCGGAGCGGCAAGCGGCGGTGACGACGGAATCGGGGAACGGTCAGGCGACCGGCGAGCGGGCGGGAAAGCGGACGCGGGCCTTACGGGCCCGCGCCGTGGAAGTTCGGGAAAGGGTCAGCCGCGCAGGTTGCGCACGAACAGTTCGAGCGCGCGCTGCGCTTGCGTGGCGTCGTCGACGGAGACGTCGCCGAGCATCCGCGTCTCGAGCGGACGCAGCACGGCTTCGCATTCGCGCAGCATCGCCGCGCCTTCGTCGGTGAGCGTCAGCAGGATGATGCGGCCGTGCGACGGGTCGGCTGCGCGCGTAACGAAACCGCGGGCGGCCATCACGCTCATCACCTCGTTCGCCGATTGCGGCGTGATGAACGAGCGTTCCGCCAGTTGCGCGTTCGACGACGCGCCGCGCGCCTCGAGCACCGACAGCGCCGTGTATTGCGCGAGCGTGATGCCGAGCGGCGCGAGCGCGTCGGTCATATGGCGGCGCAGCAGCCGTTCGAGACTGCCGACCACGTAGGTCAGGCGCTGCGGCACGCGTGCCTTCGGCTTGTCGCCCGTCGCGCGGGCGGTGTTTTTCGCGGCGGTCTTCGGGTGCGCGGGCTTGGTCGGGGTGGAACTCATGGTGCGGGCGGGATGGAATTGCGGGCCATCTTACCAGCAGGTCGGGGAGTGAACGGGGTGCTCCAGGAAGCCCGACAGCCGCTGTGCGCTCGCGCATGCGCGGCTGACTGCAGGCCTAATCGCCAGGCTCGCTGCGTCGGACGCATCCCATGAACGGGATCCAGTACGCGGTCAGCCGCGCGGCGCCCCTGCGAATCGCGCGGTTGGCAACCCCGCGTAGCGCGTCCTGGCGACGAATACGCCGCCGGCGTGTGCATCGCCGGCCAGCGCATCGTCGCTTAATCCGATGCGCGCGCTCGTCACGTACAGCCGCCCTTCGCCGTCGAGCGCCGCACAGCTCGGCTGTGCAGTCGGCACGTCGACGCGATCCGTTTCCACGCCGTCCGGCCCATAACGCACCACGCGCCGGCCGCCCCACTGCGCGTTCCACAGCCCACCGTCGCGATCCATCGTCGCGCCGTCCGGGTCGCCGTCCGCATCGGTCAGGCGCGCGAACGACCGCACGTTCGCGACGTCGCCGCCCGCACGGTAATCGCAGACGAAAATCTCGCGCACGAGCGAATCGCAGAAATACATTTTCGAACCGTTCGGCGAGAACGCGATGCTGTTCGCGATCGCCGCCGCCGGCAACGCGAGCCGCTCGAGCGTGAGGTCGGCATTGAGCCGGTAGAACCCGCCGACCGCGCGCGGCGGCTCGCTGCCTTCGTCCTTCATCCCGAACACGAACGCGCCGGACGGATCGCAGCGCCCGTCGTTCAGGCGCGTCGGCAGATCGGGCTCGACGTCGACGATCCGCGTGAGCGCGCCGCTGCGCAGGTCGAAGAACGCGAGATGCGTCGCGAGCCCGACGAGCAGCACGTCCGGATCGCCGGTCAGCGCGAAGCATGCGAGCCGTTCTGGCATCGTCCACGGCGTCAGGTCGGAACCGTCCGCGCGGCATCGCCACAACTGCGCACCTTCGATGTCGACCCAGTACAGCGTATGCGTCGCATCGCACCACGTCGCGCCTTCGCCGAGCGTGTTGCGGCTGTCGGCCAGCAGCGTCGCCGACGCGGCCGGTTGAATCTGTTGCATGCCGTCTCCCGATATCTGCCGCGTTCGCGGGCGGCCGCGCTTGCCGGTCAGATCGTCATCGCGCGCCGCTGGTTGCGACGATACGGGTCGAACGGCGCCGCGAGCAACAGAATTCCGTCGCGTATCAGATATTGGTAAAACGTCGGCACGTTGAGCAGGCTCATCGCGTCCTGCCCCGCGCTCATGGTCGGCGCGTTGGTGGTTCGCCCGGCACGCATGCCCGCCGGATGGCGGGCATGCCGCTTCGATCGTGCATCACACCCATGGGTGCGCGAGCCCTTCCGTCTTCAACGCCCGCTGGATCGCCGGGCGCTCGAGAACCCGCTGCAAATAGCCGCCGAGTACCGGCCGCTGCCGCGCCGGCGCGGCAAAACCGCGCGTCCAGCGGCACAGCATCAGCGCATACGGATCGAGCACCGTGTAGTGTTCGCCGAGCAGCCAGGGGCCCCCGCTCGCGTCCAGCTGGTGTTCGAGCTGATCCAGCAGCGTGGCGATCCTGGCTTCCGCATGCGCCTTCACCTGCGCGGCGCCCGACGCATTGCCCGCATCGACCCAGCGCTCCGGATAGAAATACGCGATCAACGTCGCCTGCGGCGTATTGGTGAGCCACATCAGCCATTTGTAGAACTGCGCGCGCGCCGGCGTGCCGAGTGCCGGTGCCAGCCGCGCCTCCGGGTGCGTATCGGCAAGATGCAGGCAAATCGCGGCGGTTTCGTACAGCACCAGATCGCCGTCGATCAGCACCGGAATGAGTCCGTTCGGATTCAGCGCCAGGTAGTCCGCCGACTTGTGCTGATCGTGCGTACGGTCGACGAATTCAAGCTCGAACGGCTGGCCGATTTCTTCGAGCGCGAAGTGCGGCGCCATGCTGGCATTGCCGGGGTAGTAGAACAGTTTCATCGTGATTTCCATGGCCGGCGCATCACGCCGCCGCGCACTCGATCACCGGTTCGCAGCGAATCGGGAAGTTGACGGAGTTTGCGATATAGCACTTCGCGTGCGCGTCATGATGCAGACGTTCTGCCCGCTCGCGATCGTCGCCGGCCAGGATCGTCACGTGCGGGCGCAACACGATTTCGGTGAAATGCCCCGGCTCGGTGCCGTCGAACATCGTGCCTTCCGCATGGTCGACATACGCGAGCACGCGAATGCCGGCATCGGAACACAGATGCAGATACCAGAGCTTGTGGCACGCCGATGCCGACGCCAGCAGCAGGTCTTCGGGGTTCCAGCGCGCGGCGTCGCCGCGGAACGCCGCGTCCGACGAACCGGGGATGTCCGGCTTGGTGCCGGACCGGATCACATGCTCGCGGCCGTACTCGCGATACCCCGACGTGCCCGTTCCCCGATTGCCGGTCCATTCCACTGCAACACGATACGTATGCTCGCCATGCGCCATCTCGCTCTCCATTGATATCGGTTTCGTCGACCGGGCCGGATGCCGTTTCACTGAGCCAGCCTGTCGCCGTCATTGTGGCACCGGATACGCGTTTGGTATACCATTATTCCAAAATGAGGAACACGCAGACATGGAAGCCAAACTCGATTCCACGGCGGACGCGGTAGCCGCATCGCTGCGGGACATGATCATCAACGGCGAGCTGGAAGCCGGCGAGCGACTCGTCGAACGCGATCTCGCCGACCGGTTCGGGATCAGCCGGATTCCGATGCGCGAGGCCATCCAGCGCCTGGAGCGCGAAGGCCTGCTGGATATCTTCAAGAATCGCGGCGCCATCGTGCGCATGCTGACCGCGTCGGACGTGCGGGAAATCTACGATTTGCGCGCGCTGCTCGAAGGCGACGCGATCTACCGGAGCGTGAAGCGGCTCGACGACGAGACGCTGGCGCGCGCCGAACTCGTCCATCGCCTGCTCGGCGACGCAACCGCGCCGCGCCGGCAGGGAGAGCTGAACCGCGAATTCCACGCATTGCTGTATTCGTGCTGCGGCAACGCGCGGCAGTTGAAGGCGATCGCCGAGCTGCGCAGCCAGGTCGAGCGTTACGAGCGCCTGCAAACCACGTTGCTCGCGGATACGCCGTCGTTCCAGGTCGAGCACGAAGCCATCCTGCAAGCATGTCGCGAACCCAATGCGCGCGCCGCGCGGTCGATGACGGTCGCGCATCTCGAGTCGGCGAGGAGCATCGTCATGCGGCTCGTCGAAGGCGCGTGAGGCCGGTACGGCCCATGCAGTTCGCTACGCTTCCCCGCTACGCCTTTTTCGAATAAGCGCTGCACCAGCCTTTCGCGTTGACCTGCTTGCCGCTGAAAATGGTGCACGGCGCCATCGCGGCACCTTGCTTGCCCTGGAAGAACTGGCAACTCGCACAAGCCTGACCCGCCTGAAAACCCGGAAACTTCGCATGGTCGACGCGGCTTGCGTCCGTCCTGTAACCGAGGGCCTGCGCGTTGGCATCGGATTCCTGCACGGCACCGGCCTCGGCCGCCGCCGCGCGGCGTCCGAATGCCAGCGAGGACGCCAGCGCGGTGGTCACTGCGATAAAACGTCGGCGTGCGAATTTCATGACGTCCTCCTGAGATCTGCGCAAACGGATCAGTGAAAGAAGAGTTCCCGCATGCCGAACGTGTGATGCGCTTCGGCAGCCATCAGCACCATGAGCACCAGCAGGCACAGGGGCGGTATCAGGATCGCGTACACGAGCGCGAGCCGCTCCCACATCATGTGCATGAAGATCGACACGATCAGCCCGGCCTTGGCGATCATCAGCACGACGATCAGCACCCAGCGCAACAGGCCCTGCACGCGGAAGTAATCCACCATGTACGACATCGTGCTCAGCACGAACAGCAGCCCCCAGATCTTCAGGTAAAGGCTGACCGGATGCTGCTGGCCGTGTGCGGCGCCGGGTCGATCGGCGGGATCGGTGGAGTCCATGTCCTGCCTCACCACAAATAGAACAACGCGAAGATGAACACCCACACCAGGTCGACGAAGTGCCAGTACAAGCCGGCAATCTCGACGATCTGGAAATTGCCGTGCTCGGCGAACCCCGGCTGCAGGATCTTGCGTGCGGTCAACAGCAGGTAGATCACGCCACAGGTCACGTGAAAGCCGTGGAACCCCGTGATCGTGAAGAAGCACGCGCCGAACTGCGCGGCGCCCAGCGGGTTGCCCCATGGGCGGACACCTTCATGGACGATCAGCTTCGTCCATTCGAAGGCCTGCATCGACACGAAGGTCGCGCCCAGCAGCGCGGTCGCCAGCAACAGCGCGGCGGCACGCGTGGCGTTGCGCCGGTAGCCGAAATTGACGGCCATCGCCATGGTGCCGCTGCTGGTGATCAGCGTGAACGTCATGATCGCGATCAGCAGCAAGGGCACCTCCACGCCGCCCACATCGAGCCCGAACACACGGGAAGGGTCCGGCCACGGCGCCGTGGTCGACATGCGCACCGTCATGTAGCCGATCAGGAAGCTGCTGAACACGAAGGTGTCCGACAGCAGGAAGATCCACATCATCGCCTTGCCCCACGGCACCTTGAAGGCCTGGCGGTCGGCCGACCAGTCCGTGACGATGCCGCGCCAGCCGTCCGGCCCGGCGTCGGCAGGCGTGGTGCCCGCGGATTCGGGGGGGAGCGTGGGCGCGGTCATGGCGCGGCTCCATACAGCGGCCCGCAGATCGCGGCGACGATCCCGGGCGTGATCCACCACATCGCCGCCAGCAGCACGAGCCAGACAGCCAGCAGGAAATGCCAGTAGATCGCGCACAGCGCGACGGCACGTCGAGCCCGGAGCGGATCGGCGCGCTGCAGCAGCGCGATCGTCACGGCCCAGGCCACCAGCCCGCCCAGCACGTGCAACCCGTGCAGGCCGGTGAGCAGGTAGAGGAAGCTGTCGGAAGGATTGACGGCGACGGTCTGCCCGGCCGCCGACAACGCGCGCCAGGCGGTCAGTTGCCCGATCACGAACACGGCCGCCAGCACGCCGCCGCCCACCAGCCACGCCGCGCGATGCACGGTCATCTGCCGGGCGCGCTGCATGGCGAGACTCGCCAGCGCCAGCGCGCCGGTGTTCCACCAGAGCAGCGCCGGATGCGGGATCGGCTGCCAGTCGGGTTCGCGCATGCGCATGACATACGCGAGCAGCAGCAGCGAAAACAAGGTCGTCACCACCGCCATGAAGACGAGCAGGCCGACGCGGCCCGCATTCGGCGACACGGGCGGCGCGCCGGGAACGAACGGGCGTGGCAGCGTGGTCATTCGCGCGCCTCGCCGGGGTGCAGCGTCGGGCGGGCCGTTTCGGGCGCCGTCTCGGGCGGCTGGTTTTGCGGGATGAAATCTTCCTCGTGCCCCGGCGGGCTGTATTCGTACGCCCAGCGGTAGACGACGGGCGCCTCGGCGCCCCAGTTGCCGTGCGCCGGCGGCGTTTGCGGCGTCTGCCATTCCAGCGTGGTCGCCCGCCACGGGTTGCCGTCGGCACGCTTGCCGTGCGCGAGGCTCCAGGCGAGGTTGAACAGGAACAGCAACTGCGCCGCCGCAACGATCAGCGCCACGACGGTGATGAACGTGTTGAGCGTCTGCGCCGAATGCGGAATGAAGCTGTAGCCTTCATACGCGTAATACCGCCGCGGCATGCCCAGGATACCGAGATAGTGCATCGGGAAGTAGATCGCATAGGTGCCGACGAAGGTGATCCAGAAGTGCGCGCGCCCGAGCGTGTCGTCGAGCATGCGGCCCGTCACCTTCGGATACCAGTGGTAGATGCCGCCGAACACCACCAGGATCGGCGACACGGCCATCACCATATGGAAGTGCGCGACCACGAAGTACGTATTCGACAGCGGAATGTCCACGCTCACGTTGCCGAGGTAGAGCCCGGTCAGCCCGCCCAGCACGAAGGTGCTGATGAAGCCGATGGCGAACAGCATCGGCACGGTCAGGTGGATATCGCCGCGCCACAGCGTCAGCACCCAGTTGTAGACCTTGAGCGCGGTCGGGACGGCGATGATGAGCGTGGTGGTGGCGAAGAAGAAGCCGAAGTACGGGTTCATGCCGGCGATGAACATGTGGTGCGCCCAGACCACGAAGCTCAGCACGCCGATGACGATGATGGCCCACACCATCATCCTGTAGCCGAAGATGTTCTTGCGCGCGTGCGTGCTGATGAGGTCGGACACGATGCCGAAGGCCGGCAGCGCGACGATGTAGACCTCCGGGTGCCCGAAGAACCAGAACAGGTGCTGGAACAGCAGCGGGCTGCCGCCCGCGTGCTTGAGCGTCTGCCCCATCGACACCACGGCCGGCATGAAGAAGCTGGTGCCGAGCGTCCTGTCGAGCAGCATCATCACCGCCGACACGAACAGCGCCGGAAACGCCAGCAGCGCCAGGATGGTCGCGATGAAGATGCCCCACACGGTGAGCGGCATGCGCATGAGCGTCATGCCGCGGGCGCGTGCCTGCAGCGTGGTGGTGACGTAATTCAGGCCGCCCATCGTGGCCGCGACGATGAAGATCGCCAGCGACACCAGCATCAGCACGATGCCCCATTCCACGCCCGGCGTGCCCGGCAGGATGGCCTGCGGCGGATACAGCGTCCAGCCCGCGCCGGTCGGGCCGCCCGGCACGAAGAAGCTGGACACCAGCACCAGCACGGCCAGCAGGTAGACCCAGTAGCTCAGCATGTTGAGGAACGGGAACACCATGTCGCGCGCGCCCAGCATCAGCGGGATCAGGTAGTTGCCGAAGCCGCCCAGGAACAGCGCCGTCAGCAGGTAGATCACCATGATCATCCCGTGCATGGTGACGAACTGGTAGTAGTGGCTGGCGTCGATGAAAGCGAACTTGCCCGGAAAGCCGAGCTGCAACCGCATCAGGTCCGACAACACGAGACCGACCAGCCCGATCGCGATGGCCGTCAGCGAATACTGCACGGCGATGACCTTGTGGTCCTGGCTCCAGACATAGCGGGTCCAGAAGCTTTGCGGGAGATGGTCGGTGGGCGCGTAGGGCATGGCGTCTGCTCCGCTAGGGATTCGTCGCGCTGGCGGCCGGAGCGCCCAGCGATTCGATGTAGGCCACCAGTGCGCTCAACTCCTGCTCGCTCAGGTCGAAGGTGGGCATGATGGGCGAGAAGCCCTTCACGACGCGGGCCTTCGGGTCGCGGATGAAGGCGCGCAGATAGGCTTCGTCCACCTTCGCGGTGCTGCCGTCGGCCATCGTTTCGGTCTTGCCGTACAGGCCTTTCCAGGGGGGGCCCACGCGCGGGCTGCCGTCCACGGTATGGCAGGCGGCGCAGCCCTTGGCCGCCGCGAGCGCGCGGCCCTGGTCGGCCAGCGCCTGGGCGCTGCCGCCGGCAACGGCGGCGGCAGCCTGCACCCTGGCCTGCTGCCGCTGCGCGAACGTGCTCTGCTGCGCCAGCCAGCGCGAGAACGATGCTTCGTCTTCCACCACGACCACGCCGCGCATGCTCGAGTGCCCGATACCGCAAAGCTGCGCGCACAGGATGTCGTAACGCCCGGCCTTGGTCGGTGTGAACCAGAAGGTGGTCACCATGCCGGGCACCATGTTCATGCGCGCACGGAACGGCGGGACATAGAAGTCGTGCAGCACGTCGCGCGACCGTGCGAGGACCTGGATCGGGCGGTTGAGCGGCAGGTGCACCTCGGGCGTCTCGATCAGGTAGTTGTCGCGGCCGTTGGGGTCGCCGGGGTTCAGGCCGAACGGGTTGTCGTTGCTGATGTAGCGCACGTCCGTCGTGCCCAGCTTGCCGCCCGGGCCGGCAAAGCGGAAACGCCATTGCCATTGCTGGCCGAGCACTTCCATCTGCAGCACGTTGCGCGGCGGCCGGATGTAGTCCGCGTAGACGAAAAGCCCCGGCGCCAGCAACGCTGCCACGCCGACCGAGGTCAGGCCGATCAGCCACCATTCCAGCCGCTTGTTGTGCGGCTCGTAAGCGGCACGATGCCCGCTGCGGTGGCGATAGCGCAGCAGTGCGATCACGATGAACAGGTTGATTGCGATGAAGAGCGCGCCGGTGATGACGAGCGTGATCGTCAGCATGTCGTCCATGCGCACCCAGTTCGACGCGATCGGCGTGATCCACCAGGGACTGGCAAAGTGAAACCCCACCGCCAATAGGATGATCAGGATCAGGGCAATCGCAAGGGCCATAAGCCGCCTCGCCGCGCGTCACTCGCCGGAGCCGCTGACACTGCGCTCCAGGCGTCGTCGTGCCGCCTTGCCATACGTCGTACGGTTTGCGCCGGAAGTCGGCCAGGACCGGCTCGCCGGGCGTTGCAGGCAGCTCTAAAGAAAAGGTAGTCCTCTCCTCTGCATCGTGCAAGCCAGTGCAATCGCGAAGCGCGCGCGATGGAGGCAGCGCGCGAATCGCGCCGTCGCGTGGCCGCGATGCCATGCAAAAACGCCGCCTCCGGCATGGGTCGTCGAGGCGGCCGTCGCGGGGTGTTCAGGGTCTGTTCAGGAGTGCGACCTTCCAGGCCGAACACGCGAACAGCCCCTGTCGACGCGGCGAACAAGCCGGCGTGTCAGCGCATCGCGTCCTGCTTGCGCCGTTCGAGCATGCCGTAAGCGACCGCGGTGACCACACCGAACAGCAGGTTTGCCAGTAATGGCCCGGAACCGCGCTCCGAGACGAACCACGGGAACACGGCGGTCATCACATGGAAATTCCACCCATACGCGACGATCCCGAACGCCAGCCCGATCACGGCCTCCATGCCCACACTCGAATCGAAGCGGAACGGCGCCATGATCGCGGCAAGCATCATCCCCATGATCGCGCCCAGCACGTAGTGCAGGATCAACGCCGTCCCGACGATGCCAACACTGAAAACCGACATCTGTTCGAGCGCGCCGCGGCCCAGCACCATCGCCGCGATCTTGTGGGTCGGTTGCCACGGGCTTTCATCGAGCACCAGGGTCGACCAGAAGAATTCGAGCACGATCACCAGCGCGCCACCCGCCAGACCGGCTACGGCAGCGGCGAGCCAGTCGGGCGTACGCCGTTGCCAATGGTGTGATTGAATGTTCAGTTCCATACGACCTCCTTGCCGACATCAACTTCAGCACTCGGGTTCAGCAGGCGCCATGACACGACACGCGGCGCCGGTGCGTGCGCGGACGATGCGGCGACGCCCGGGTCGGCCCGCATCGAGACGCAGCAGAATGTCGTTGTGGTCGCGGCCATGCGGCCGCGCGCCCGGCGATACGCATCGACGGGTTCTCTCGACGGCGCCGGCGGGTGCCGGCGCGACATGGAGCGGAGATCGTGGCGCCGCGCGGTCAGGGGCGTCCGATCAATGCCACGCTGGCCGGAAGCCAGCACGATCCATGTAGAGACCGCCTCGGGTGTCGGGTAGGCCGGTTGTCGATTCTCAGGGGAAGATCGGCGTCGTAGGCTCGCCGCCCTCCAGGTCCGCCCTCGGAAAATGCTGGGCGACCATCTGCTCGATTTCCTCCTCTCGCAATGGCGGCACGTCGGCCATGATCAGGATCTGGCCTTCCCGTATGGCGTCACGAAATCGCTTGAGCCGCGCGTTCGGCTCGGCGATGCCGATCATCCCGGCCGTCCACGCGCCGAAGCCCGCTCCCGCCAACGTCAATCCGACGACGGCGCCGCCCGCAATCACGAGTTCCGCCGGGGGGAACACCAGCGCGACGAGGCCGATAAGCGCACCCGTCGCGCCGCCGAGTGCGACGCCGCGCTCGAGCGCGTGAACGACATCGCTGCTTTGCAGCAAGGATGCTTCGGGCAACTGATCGAGCGTGACACTGTGATCGGCGATAACGTGGATATGACGCCAGATGATGCGTGCGCGCAGCAAATCATCGACGATCGCTTTCGCCATCTGCGTATCGGGTACGAGGAAATAAAGACGTCTCATGTTGCCCCCCCTTTTTGCTGTCGACTCACCTTCAGCGGAGCATTTATCCATTTTATGTCAGCATCGGCGACGCAGTATGTGCGAGCTTGGCGCCGCATGCCCCGGCTCGTTACCTGCTGCAGCGGGTGCATGCCACGATCGGGCACCCCGGGTCGCCCCTACGGCGATCGTTGCTTCCGTGCCCGCTGCGAATCGCAGGCACTCACGTCCATCCTTCGAGCCGCAGCGTCGAACGCACGAGCCGCTGTTCCTCCTGCTCGATTTCGCGCAGATAGTCGACGCACTGGCGGATATGTTCGCTCGCGGCCTTGCGCGCCTGGTCGGGCAGCCGCCCCGTGACAGCGTTGTAGAGCCGCGCATGCTGGCGGTCGATCTGCTTCTTCAGCGGTTCGCGGTGATAGAGATTGTTCACCGACGCGAACACCGAACTGAGCAGCAGGTCGGTGAGCGATTGCAGCGTATTGACGAGCACCGGGTTGTGCGACGCCTCGCAGATCGCGAGATGGAACGCGTGGTCGAGCTTCGCGCGCGCGGCGGGGTCGAGATCCTGCGCATCGGCGGCCGTCATTTCGTCGTAGCGGCGCCTGATCAGGATGAAATCGGCCGGCGTGCCGCGCAGCGCGGCCAGCCGCGCGGCCTCGGCCTCGAGCATCCCGCGCACCTCGAACAGGTCGTACAGCGTGCGCGGCTGCGAACCGAGCAGATGCATCATCGGCGTGATTTCGCGCTGCGGGGTCAGGCTCGCGACGAACGAGCCCTTGCCGTGCGTCGTGTCGATGATCCCGCGCGCGTGCAGCAGTTTCATGCCTTCGCGCACGGCCGTGCGCGACACGCCGAGCTTCTCGGTCAGCCGCCGTTCGGACGGCAGCGCTTGCCCGGCCTTCAGCACACCGTCGACGATCAGCTTCTCGATGCGCTCGGCGACCACATCGGCCACGCGCCGCGCCGGCTCCTTCCGATCCTGCATTTCCATACTGGTATGACCACTTTTGGCGAATAGCAGAAATTTTCGCACAAACCCTTGTCTGCATTGGATTTTGTGGATGATGACGAGGCATACAAATGATGCATTCGCAAAAACTGGTATGACCACATAGAAGACGTCTGGACACGCGCGTCCGGTCCGCCAAGAATCCCCGTCCATCCGGCGTGTCGCGCCTCACGCGACCGCCCGCATGGTGGAGACGGAGACAGACCGATGAGTTTCATCTACGACGAACGGATCGACGGCCCGCTGGCGACCGTCGATCGCCCCACGCTCGTCGCCGCACTGCTCGCGGCGGCGCCCGGCCTCGACGTGCTGCACGAACGCGAGGCGCTCAAGCCGTTCGAATGCGACGGCCTCGCCGCGTACCGCACGGTGCCGCTCGCGGTCGTGCTGCCCGACACGATCGAGCAGGTACGCGCGGTGCTGCGCGTCGCAGCCGCGCACCGCGTGCCGGTGGTCGCGCGCGGCGCGGGCACGGGGCTGTCGGGCGGCGCGATGCCGCTCGAAAAAGGCATCCTGCTCGTGATGGCGAAATTCAACCGGATTCTCGACATCGACCCCGACGCCGGCATCGCGCGCGTGCAGCCCGGCGTGCGCAACCTCGCGATCTCGCAGGCGGCCGCGCCGTACGGCCTCTACTACGCGCCCGATCCGTCGTCGCAGATCGCATGCTCGATCGGCGGCAACGTCGCCGAAAACGCGGGCGGCGTGCACTGCCTGAAATACGGGCTCACGGTGCACAACATCCTGAAGGTCGAGATCCTGACGATCGACGGCGACACGCTCACGCTCGGCGCCGACGCGCTCGACGCGCCCGGCTTCGACCTGCTCGCGCTGTTCACCGGCTCCGAAGGCATGCTCGGCATCGTCACCGAAGTGACCGTGAAGCTGCTGCCGAAGCCGTCGAGCGTGAAGGTGCTGATGGCGAGCTTCGACGACGTCGCCGAGGCCGGCGCGGCGGTCGCGCGGATCATCGGCGCGGGCGTGATTCCGGGCGGCCTCGAGATGATGGACAACCTCGCGATCCGCGCCGCCGAAGACTTCATCCACGCGGGCTACCCGGTCGACGCGCAGGCGATCCTGCTGTGCGAGCTCGACGGTGCGGCGAGCGACGTCGACGAGGACGCCGAACGCGTCGCCGCGCTACTGCGCGACGCGGGCGCGACCGGGATCCGCGTCGCGCGCGACGAGGCCGAGCGCCAGCGCTTCTGGGCCGGCCGCAAGAACGCGTTCCCGGCGGTCGGCCGCATGTCGCCCGACTACTACTGCATGGACGGCACGATCCCGCGCCGCGAGCTGCCGCGCGTGCTCGAAGGCATCGCGGCGCTGTCCGCCGAATACGGGCTGCCGGTCGCGAACGTGTTCCACGCGGGCGACGGCAACATGCACCCGCTGATCCTGTTCGACGCGAACCGGCCCGGCGAGCTCGACCGCGCGGAAGCGCTCGGCGGCAAGATCCTCGAACTGTGCGTCGCGGCCGGGGGCAGCATCACTGGTGAGCACGGCGTCGGGCGCGAGAAGATCAACCAGATGTGCGTGCAGTTCAACGCCGACGAAATCACGTTCTTCCACGCGGTGAAGGCCGCGTTCGATCCGCAGGGTCTGCTCAATCCCGGCAAGAACATCCCGACGCTGCACCGCTGCGCCGAATTCGGCGCGATGCACGTCCATCACGGCAAGCTGCCGTTTCCCGAACTGGAGCGCTTCTGATGCGACGCGAAATCGAATCGATCGACGACAGCGCGGCGCTCGTCGCGCAGGTCGACGCCGCGATCCGCGAGCGCCAGCCGCTGCACATCCGCGGCGCCGGCACGAAGGCGTTTCTCGGCCGCCCCGTCGAAGGCCGCACGCTCGACGTGCGCACGCATCGCGGCATCGTCGCGTACGACCCGACCGAGCTCGTCGTCACCGCGCGCGCAGGCACGCCGCTCGCCGAACTCGAAGCGATGCTCGACGCGGCCGGCCAGATGCTGCCGTGCGAACCGCCGTCGTTCGGCGGCGCGGCGACGGTCGGCGGGATGTTCGCGGCGGCGCTGTCGGGACCGCGCCGCCCATGGGCCGGCGCGGTGCGCGACTTCGTGCTCGGCTGCCGCGTGATCACCGGCCACGCGAAGCACCTGCGCTTCGGCGGCGAAGTGATGAAGAACGTCGCGGGCTACGACGTGTCGCGGCTGCTCGCGGGCAGCTTCGGCTGCCTCGGCGTCGTGACCGAGGTATCGCTGAAGGTGCTGCCGAAGCCGCGCGCAACGTGCGATCTCGCATTGCCGCTCGCTGCGGCCGACGCCGTGCCGCGCGTCGCCGCGTGGCGGCGCGCGGGGCTGCCGCTCGCGGGCGCGTGCCATGCGGATGGCGTGCTGCGCGTGCGGATCGAAGGCGGAGAGGGCTCGGTGAAGGCCGCGCGCGACACGATCGGCGGCGATCCGATGGGCGGCGCCGACGACGCGTTCTGGGCACGGCTGCGCGATCTCGCGCTGCCGTTCTTCGACGATCCGCGCCCGCTGTGGCGTGTGTCGGTGCCGGCCGCCGCGCCGCTCGACGCATTGCCCGGCGCACTGCTCGCCGACTGGGGCGGCGCCCAGCGCTGGCTGAAGAGCGACGCCGCGCCGGCCGACGTGCAGCGGCTCGCCGCGCAATGGGGCGGCCACGCGACCTGCTTCACGCCGGGCACGACTCACGAGCCGTTCCAGCCGCTGCCGCCCGCGCTGCTGCGCGTGCACCGACAGCTCAAGGCGCAGCTCGATCCGCACGCGATCTTCAATCCCGGCCGCCTCTACGCCGATTTCTGACCTTCGACGCAACCCGCCGATGCAAACCAATCTCAGCGAAGCAAGCAAGGCCCTCGCCCGGGCCGACGAAGCGGAAGCGATCCTGCGCGCATGCGTGCACTGCGGCTTCTGCAATGCGACCTGCCCGACCTACCAGGTGCTCGGCAACGAGCTCGACGGGCCGCGCGGACGCATCTACCTGATCAAGCAACTGCTCGAAGGCGAGCCGTGCGGCGAGCGCACGCAGCAGCATCTCGACCGCTGCCTGACGTGCCGCAACTGCGAGACGACCTGCCCGTCCGGCGTGCGGTATCACACGCTGCTCGACATCGGCCGCGCGGAAGCCGAGAAGCGCGTGCAACGGCCCGCGCGCGAGCGCCTGCTGCGCGCGGGGCTGCGCCATGTCGTGCCGCGCCCGGCGACGTTCGCCGCGCTGCTGAAGGCCGGCCGCGCGCTGCGCCCGCTGCTGCCCGGCGCGCTGCAGGACAAGATTCCGGCCGCCGCTCCCGCCGCCGCGCCGCGCCCGGCCGTGCGGCACGCGCGGCGCGTACTGATGCTCGAAGGGTGCGTGCAGCCGTCGCTGTCGCCGAACACCAACGCGGCCGCCGCGCGCGTGCTCGACCGGCTCGGCATCAGCGTGAGCCCGGCGCGCGAAGCCGGCTGCTGCGGCGCGACCGAATACCACCTGAACGCGCAGGACGCGGGCCTCGCCCGCGCGCGCCGCAACATCGACGCGTGGTGGCCCGCGATCGAGGCCGGCGCCGAAGCGATCGTGCTGACCGCGAGCGGCTGCGGCGCGTTCGTCAAGGAATACGGCGACCTGCTGCGCTCCGACCCCGCCTATGCTGAGAAGGCGCGGCGTGTCAGCGCGCTCGCGCGCGACCTCGTCGAGGTGATCGCGGCCGAACCGCTCGACGCGCTGGCCAATGCGACGCCGCGCCGCGTCGCGGTCCACTGCCCGTGCACGCTGCAGCATGCGCAGCGGCTCGGCGGCGCGGTCGACAGCATCCTGACGCGGCTCGGCTTCGATCTGACGAATGTCGCCGACGGTCATCTGTGCTGCGGCTCGGCCGGCACGTACTCGCTGACGCAGCCCGAACTCGCGACCCGGCTGCGCGACAACAAACTCGATGCGCTCGAAGCCGCGCGGCCGGACCTGATTGTCACGGCCAACGTCGGCTGCCAGACTCACCTGAACGGCGCGGGCCGCACGCCCGTGCGTCACTGGATCGAACTCGTCGACAACCGACTCGTCAACTGACCGCTGACTCCGGAGAAATCCCATGCAAACGAAACCCGAACTCGAACTCGCCGATGCCGACCGCATGCTCGCCGCCGCCCGCGCGGAAGCGGAACGCCACGGCTGGGCCGTGTCGATCGCCGTCGTCGACGATGGCGGCCACCTGCTCGCGTTCGCGCGGCTGGACGGCGCCTCGCCGGCCAGCGCAGCCATCTCGCAGGACAAGGCGCGCGCGGCGGCGCTCGGCCGTCGCGAGACGAAGGCGTATGAGGATATGATCAACGGTGGCCGCACCGCGTTTCTCAGCGCGCCGCTGACGGGTTTGCTCGAAGGCGGCGTGCCGGTCACGGTCGGCGGCCGGATCGCGGGCGCGATCGGCGTGTCTGGCGTAAAGTCCGAGCAGGATGCGCAGATCGCCCGCGCCGGCACACAAAGCGTCGCGACATAACCAGCCAAGTCGCGCGCGCATTTTCCCCGGGAGGATTAACGATGATCGACCAAGCAGGACTGCAAGTCGCGCCAGCGCTGAGCCAGTTCATTGAAAACGAAGCGCTGCCGGGCACCGGCATCGACAAGGCCGCGTTCTGGAGCGGTTTCTCGGCCCTGGTGCACGACCTGGCGCCGCGCAACCGCGAGCTGCTCGCGGAACGCGACCGCCTGCAGCAGGAACTCGACACCTGGCACCGCGCGCACCCCGGCCCCGTGCACGATCACGCCGCGTATCGCGCGTTCCTCGAAAAGATCGGCTACCTCGTGCCGGTTCCGTCGAACGTCGCGGCAGCCACCGCGAACGTCGACAGCGAGATCGCCACGCAGGCCGGCCCGCAGCTCGTCGTGCCGCTGTCGAACGCGCGCTATGCGCTGAACGCCGCGAACGCGCGCTGGGGCAGCCTGTACGACGCGCTGTACGGCACCGACGCGCTGCCCGAAGACGGCGGCGCCGAACGCACCTCGGCCTACAACCCGACGCGCGGCCAGCGCGTGATCGACTACGCGCGCAACGTGCTCGACAACGCGGCGCCGCTCGCGAGCGGCTCGCATCGCGACGTGCTGCGCTACCGCGTGCAGGACGGCCAGCTCGCCGCCGAAACCGCCAAGGGCGTCGTGCACCTCGCGCAGCCGGCGCAGTTCGTCGGCTACCAGGGCGCGGCCGACGCGCCGTCCGCCATTCTGCTGAAGCACAACGGCCTGCACCTCGAGATCCAGATCGACGGCTCGACGCCGATCGGCCGCGCCGATCTCGCGAACGTGAAGGACGTCGTGCTCGAAGCCGCGGTCAGCACGATCATCGACTGCGAGGATTCGGTCGCGGCGGTCGACGCCGACGATAAAGTCCAGCTCTACCGCAACTGGCTCGGCCTGATGCAGGGCACGCTCGTCGAGGAAGTCGCGAAGGGCGGCAAGTCCTTCACGCGCCGCCTGAACGCCGATCGCGAATACACGGCGCCCGGCGGCGGCACGCTGTCGCTGCACGGCCGCTCGCTGCTGTTCGTGCGCAACGTCGGCCACCTGATGACCAACGGCGCGGTGCTCGACCGCGACGGCAACGAGATTCCGGAAGGCATTCTCGACGGCGTCGTCACGACGCTGTGCGCGCTGCACGACCTGAAGGCGAAGCGCAATTCGCGCACCGGCTCGATCTACATCGTGAAGCCGAAGATGCACGGCCCGGTCGAAGTCGCGTTCGCCGATACGCTGTTCGCGCGCATCGAGGATCTGTACGGCCTGCCGCGCAACACGCTGAAGATGGGCATCATGGATGAAGAACGCCGCACGAGCGTGAACCTCGCCGCGTGCATCGCGGCGGCGGCCGCGCGCGTCGCGTTCATCAACACCGGCTTCCTCGACCGCACCGGCGACGAGATGCACACCGCGATGGAAGCGGGCCCGATGATCCGCAAGGGCGACATGAAGTCGTCGGCCTGGATCACGTCGTACGAACGCAACAACGTGCTCGCGGGCCTGTCGGCCGGCCTGCGCGGCCGCGCGCAGATCGGCAAGGGCATGTGGGCGATGCCGGACCTGATGCACGCGATGCTCGAACAGAAGATCGCGCATCCGCGCGCCGGCGCGAACACCGCGTGGGTGCCGTCGCCGACCGCCGCGACGCTGCACGCGCTGCACTACCATCTGGTCGACGTGCAGGCCGTCCAGCAGGAACTCGAAAAGACGCCGTACGCGAGCGAGCGCGACGCGCTGCTCGAAGGCCTGCTGACCGTGCCGGTCGTCGAGCACGCCGAATGGAGCGAGGAAGAGATCCTGCGCGAAGTCGAGAACAACGCGCAGGGCATCCTCGGCTACGTCGTGCGCTGGGTCGAACAGGGCGTCGGCTGCTCGAAGGTGCCGGACATTCACGACGTCGGCCTGATGGAAGACCGCGCGACGCTGCGCATTTCGAGCCAGCACATCGCGAACTGGCTGCGCCACGGCGTGATCACCGAGGCATTCGTGCTCGACGTGTTCAAGCGGATGGCGCGCGTCGTCGACCAGCAGAACGCCGGCGACCCGAACTATCGCCCGATGGCGCCCGGCTACGACCAGTCGACCGCGTTCAAGGCCGCGTGCGCGCTCGCGCTGCAGGGCACGTCGCAGCCGAGCGGCTATACCGAGCCGCTGCTGCACCAGTTCCGGCTCGCGTTCAAGGCGCAACAGCGCGGCGCGTGAGGCACGCGCATGCGGGCCTGACCCGCATGCCAGCCTGACGAAACGGGCGGCCCTCGCGGCCGCCCGTTTTCATATTCGCGTTCACACGGCCGTTGAAATCGTCCGCTGAAACCGATAATCGGTACATATCACGCGCATTCAGGTTTCGCGCGCACCCGCCGTTAAATCAGCGGAATCGCCGGCCATGCGCGGCGCGGATGCGTCTGCCATACCGCAAAGCCTTGCACCGCAACGCTTTGCCCAATATTTGCAAGCCCGGGATTTCACTGTAATTTGATCCGGATCAACGGGTCGCAACATTTTCCGCGCACGCGAACGCGCGCGTTATACTCCGTTGAATCCGCGCTGCCCGATTCGTCGGATCGTCGAATCGCGACAGAGGTTGCCGGTGAATGGATGATTTACTGGTTTATCTGGCCGCGATTTCCGATAATCGGTGTCCATTTTCTCCGCAGTGCGGAAAAGAGGCGCCGGAAGGGCCACACCGGATCGCCGCCGACACGTCATACGAACAATCGCATCGGCCCGCTGTCCGGCGGCGATGCCCATCGATCCACGGACCATGGCAGAAACCGACTACGCAATGCCCAGCGAATCCGGCCTGACCAGCCGTGTCGCCGCTCATTTGCGCCGGTTCCTGTTGCCGCACCTGATCTTCTATACGGGGCTGCTGATCGCGCTGCTCCTGCTGCTCCTGTGCGGGATCGTGCTGTACGAAGGCCGCATCGACGCGCGCGACCGCTCGCGCACGATGCAGCAAAACCTCGCGCTGATGGCCTCGTGGGACATCGAGCGCAACATCGAGATCTATTCGCTGTCGCTTGAGGCCGTCGTCGAAGGCGAGAACGACCCCGCGGTGGTCGCGCTGCCGATGTCGCTGCGCCGCCAGGTGCTGTTCGACCGCGCGACGACGGCGAAATACCTCGGCGGCATCTACGTGCTCG
This sequence comes from Burkholderia stabilis, assembly GCF_001742165.1. Classification (NCBI taxonomy): domain Bacteria; kingdom Pseudomonadati; phylum Pseudomonadota; class Betaproteobacteria; order Burkholderiales; family Burkholderiaceae; genus Burkholderia; species Burkholderia stabilis. The sequence goes on from NZ_CP016443.1 coordinate 2,246,393, forward strand.
ACGCCAAGGGCGACATCGCGGTCGACGGCAAGAGCGACGTGCCGCGCAAGGCCAATTTCGGCAACGAGCCGTATTTCACCGTCCACCGCGACCACCCCGACGTCGGCCTGTACGTCAGCGACCCGTATCACTCGCGGCTGCGCGGCGGCTCGCCGAGCATCGCGCTCAGCCGGCGGATCACGCGGCCCGACGGCTCGTTCGGCGGCGTCGCGGTGATGTCGATCCGGCTCGAATATTTCCAGAACCTGTTCTCGCGGCTGTCGCTCGGCGATCGCGGCTCGATCGCGCTGATCAACACGAACGGCCTGATGGTCGCGCGCGAGCCGTACGACCCGAAGATCGTCGGCCGCAACATCAGCCGCGCCAGCACGTTCCGGCAGTTCATGACCGCCAGCGAAGGCAGCTTCGCCGACACCGCGTCGATCGACGGCGTGCGGCGCCTGTACGTGTTCCGGCACCTCGAACAGTTGCCGCTCATCATCATGGTCGCGCGCTCGGAAGCGGACACCTACGCCGCGTGGTACGACCGCGCGATCCCGATCGGCTCCGCGATGGCCGCGCTCGCGATCGGCTTCGTCGGCCTGTCGCTGCTGCTCGACGTGCAGTTGCGCAAACGCCACCGCGCGGAAACCGAGCTGCAGGCGCTCGCGCGCACCGACGGCCTGACGGGCCTCGACAACCGCCGGATGCTCGACGTCACGCTCGCGCGCGAATGGCGCCGCGCCGCGCGCTCGCAGCACGCGCTGTCGCTGCTGTTCATCGACGTCGATTACTTCAAGCGCTACAACGACACGCAGGGCCACCAGGCCGGCGACGACGCGCTCGCCGCGGTCGGCCACTGCATCGCCGGCTGCCTGCGCCGCCCGGCCGACTATGCGGCGCGCTACGGCGGCGAGGAGTTCGTCGTCGTGCTGCCCGACGTCGACACGGAAGGCGCGGTGACGATCGCCGAGACGATCCGCACGGGCATTCTCGATCTCGGCATCCGGCACGACGCCGGCTCGTCCGGCCGCCTGACGGTCAGCATCGGCGTGACGACCAGCTACCCCGAACACGACGACGACATGCAGGCCGCGCTGAAGCTCGCCGACGATGCGCTGTATCGCGCGAAGGAAGGCGGGCGCAACCGCATCGTCGTGGAGACGGCCGCCGCCGGCGGTCCCGCCGCGCGGCGCGCCTGAGCGGCAGCGGGGCGGCCGCCCGGCCGCTCGCGGGCAAAATCGCCGACAATGTCGGCTCCATACGCCACTGCGGCCACTGCGGCCACTGCGGCCACCGCGCCGCCGCGCGGCTGACGCGCCCGGCCGGCCCGCACCGGTGCGCGGCCGTTTCACACCACCATGAGACTCAAGGCAAAGATCTTCCTTCTGGCCATCGTGCCGTTCCTGCTCGCGATCGCCGGCATCGGCTTCGGCGTGCGCCAGCAGGCGACGTCGCTCGCGCGCACGCAGCACGCGACGATCCAGGCCGCCTACCTGTCGAGCAAGGAAGTCGAGCTGAAGCACTACGTCGAGCTCGCGACGAGCGCGATCATGCCGCTCTACGACGCGAGCGGCCGCAATGCGCGCGACGAAGCGATGCTGCGCACGCAGGCGCTCGCGATGCTGCAGAAGATGGATTTCGGGCCGGACGGCTATTTCTTCGTCTACGACCTGCACGGCAATTCGCTGATGCATCCGCGCGAGCCCGAGCGCGTCGGCCACAACTACTGGTCGATGCGCGACCCGCAGGGCGCGCTGACGATCCAGAAGCTGATCGGCGCGGCGTCGAACGGCGGCGGCTACGTGCGCTACGCGTGGCAGCGGCCGTCGACGGGCCGCGTCGCGCCGAAGCTCGGCTACGTCGTCGCGCTCGAGCGCTGGGGCTGGATGGTCGGCACGGGCATCTATCTCGACGACGTCGACACCGCGCTGCAGCGCATCGACGCGCGCGCGTCCGCGAACATCGAGCGCACGATGAGCTGGCTCACCGCGATCGCGCTCACCGGCGCGGCGGCGATCGCCGTGTGCGCGCTGGTGTTGAACGTCAGCGAGTCGCGCAGCGCCGACGCGAAGCTCAAGCAGCTTGCGCAGCGCGTGGTCGAATCGCAGGAGCACGAGCGCGCGCGGCTGTCGCGCGAGCTGCATGACGGGATCAGCCAGATGATGGTGTCCGCGAAGCTGATGCTCGAATCCGCGCTCGCGCGCTTCGAGCGCGGCGCGGCGCGCGTGCCCGAGGCCGAGCAGGCGCTCACGTCCGGCGTCGGGCGGCTCGGCGACACGCTGCGCGAAGTGCGGCGCATCTCGCATGCGCTGCGTCCCGCGATGCTCGACGATCTCGGCCTCGCGGCCGCGCTCGAGCAGCTCGTCCGCGAGTTCGGCGCCGAAAGCGGCATCGACATCGGCTATACGCAGGTCGCGCACAGCGGCACGCGGCCGCTGCCCGCGGCCATCAACACCGCGCTGTTCCGGATCGCCCAGGAGGCGCTCAGCAACATCGTGCATCATGCGCAGGCGTCGCGCGCGGCCGTCACGCTGGACGTCGGCGCACAATCCGTCACGCTGACCATCGCCGACAACGGCTGCGGCTTCGACGCCGAGCGCTTGCAGGCCGACGCGCACCGCGGCATCGGCCTGCGCAACATGCGCGAGCGTCTCGACGCGCTCGGCGGCATGCTGACGATCACGTCGCAGGTCGGCCACACGATCGTGGCCGCGCGCGTGCCGCTGCGCCGCGACGCCTGACGACGCACCCCATCACAGGAGACCTTTCGCATGAGCGCCCCCGACACCGCCCGGCCCGCCGCCCGACTGCTGCTCGTCGACGATCACCCGCTCGTGCGCGACGGCCTGCGGATGCGGCTCGAAGCGGCCGATCTGTCCGTGGTCGGCGAGGCCGGCAACGCCGACGAAGCGCTCGCGCTCGCCGCGTCGCTCGAACCCGATCTCGCGCTGATGGACGTCGGCATGAACGGGATGAACGGCATCACGCTCGCCGGTGTATTCCACGAGCGCTTTCCGGGCATCCGCGTGCTGATGCTGTCGATGCACGACAACATCGAATACGTGACGCAGGCCGTGCGCGCCGGCGCGAGCGGCTACCTGCTGAAGGATTCGCCCGCGAGCGAGATCGTCCGCGCGATCGGCGCGGTGCTGGCCGGCCAGACGTTCTTCAGCGAAGGGCTCGCCGCGCGGATGATCCACGCGAGCGCGACCGCGTCGCCGCTCGATCGCCTGACGCCGCGCGAACGCGACATCCTCGACGCGCTGGCCGAAGGACTGTCGAGCAAGCAGATCGCGCAGCAGACGGCGCTGTCGGTGCGCACGGTGGAGACGCACCGGCTCAACCTGAAACGCAAGCTCGAGATCGAAGGACAGGCCGAACTGATCAAGTTCGCGGTCGAGCATCGGCGGCGGTAGGGTGGCGGTAACGCGGTCGCCCCGTCACCGCTGCCTCCGGCGAAAACGGAATACGCGGCGCGCACGCATGCCGAGTCACTCCGGCCGCGAAGACGTCACGCACGACATTGCTGCGCTCGCCGGGCGCTTCCCCTTTTCACGCCGCACCATCAACATCACCGCAACCGACACGCTCAGGATTCCGGAGCATCCCGTCGCGATCGAAAACCCGTGCGCCATCGCATCCCGATACGCACCGAGCATCTCCGGCCGGCCCGCCGCGAATACATGCTCCATCACGGCCTGGCGCGCAAGCGCCGCCGCATCGACGCTGCCGGCCGCCTGCAGCGCGCCCGTCATCCGATACACGGCGCCGACGCTCATCATGCTGCCGAGCACGGCGATGCCCATGCTCATCCCGGTCTGGCGCAGCGCGTTCATCGTCGCCGACGCCATGCCCGCGCGTTCGGCCGGCGCGAGCTCCATCACGCTCATGCCGGTCGCAGGCACCGCGAGCCCCGTGCCGACTCCGAGCACGGCCAACGCGAGGCCGACCGCCACGTAAGGCGTTCCCGCGCCGAAGCCGGCCATGACCGCGAGCATCGCGCCGATCAGGCCGTATCCGGCGATCATCAGCGTGTGCAACGGAACGCGCGCCGCGATGCGCCCGAACAGCATCGACGTGATCGCCATCATCACGAACTGCGGCATCAGTTGCCAGCCAGCCGCGGCCGGTGCGAGACCCTGCGCCTGCTGCAAGAACAGCGACAGGAAAAACAGGCTGCTGTACCCCGAAAAACCGAGCACGAACGACGCGAGATTGGCGCGCACCAGCCGCCGGTCGCCAAACAGCCAGACCGGCAGCAGCGGCCGCTCGACGCGCATTTCGACGCGCACGAACATGGCGAACGCCACCGCGGCGCCCGCCAGCGGCGCAAGCACCTTCGCATGCAACGCGCCGCCTTCGCCGATGCCGATCAGCCCGTACGTGAGCAACCCGAGCCAGACCACGCTCAGCGCCTGTCCGAGCGGATCGAACGCCGCATGCTGCGGATGCCGGCGCTCCGGAATGCCCCATGCGCCGAGCAACACGGCCGCGACGCCGATCGGCACGTTGACGAGGAAGATGTTCTGCCATCCGCCATGCTCGACGAGCAGGCCACCCAGCAGCGGCCCGAGGATCAGCGCAAGCGCGCTGAACGCGGACCATCCGCCAATTACGCGAGCGCGTTCGCGCGCATCGGGAAACGCATGCGTGAGGATCGGCATCGCGCCGGGAATCAGCAGCGCGCCGGCGAGCCCCTGGATCGCGCGCCCGGCCAGCAGCGGCCCGAGGCTGCCCGCACCCGCGCAGACCAGCGAGCCGGCCGTGAACAGGATCACGCTGGCGAGCCACACGCGCTTGTGGCCGTAACGATCGCCGAGCGGCCCGGCCGACAGCATGAACGCGGACAACGCGAGTGCATACGCGTTGACGACCCACTGCAGGCCGCCGATGTCGGTATCGAGCGCCGTCTGCAGCGTCGGCAATGCGACGTTGACGATGCTGATGTCGAGCGTGGCGAGAAAGGTGCCGAGACAGGCGGCCAGGACGAGTGCGGCGCGGCGGTAGCGATCCATGACGGTCGGCCCTCGACGGGCATATCGATGAGAATGATTCTCATCTTATATATCGACTGACCGTCGGTCAATGGATTGCATTGGCTGCAAACAGGGTGCTGGCCTAAACTGCGGGCTTTGCACGAACGGGCGTCGAGCCGCGCGATGACGGACAGGATCAGGACGAGGACAGTGAAAGACGATGCGCCGGCAGCCAGGCTGCCGCGCACGAAGCCGGCGGAAGTCCGCCTCGAGGAACTGATGGCGGCGGCCGAAGCGCTGTTCCTCGAACAAGGCTTCGAAGCGACGACCATCAGCGAGATCGTCGAGCGCGCGCAGGTCGCAAAGGGCACGTTCTATCACTATTTCGAATCGAAGGCCGAGATGCTCGATGCGCTCGCGCAGCGCTATACGTCGTCGTTCCTGGACCGGCTTCAGCAGGCCGTGGATGCATGCGATGCCCACGACTGGCTCGGCCGCCTGCGCGCGTGGATCCGCACGAACATCGAGACCTACGCGGCAACCTATCGCACGCACGACATCGTCTACGCGAACCATCATCACCACGATCGCGGGAATGCCGACAAGAACGCGATCCTCGTGCAGCTCGGCGCCATTCTCGACGGCGGCATGCAGGCCGGCACCTGGCGCATCGCGCACCCGCAGGTCACCGCATTGCTGATCTATGCGGGCGTGCACGGCGCGACCGATCACATCATCGCGGCGCCGGAGACGGATCGCGCCGCGTTCGTCGACGCCGTCGTCGCCGATTGCCTGCGGATGCTCGGCGTCGGCGAATGACGCGCGGCCGGCCGGAATGAAAAAGGGCGCCCGAGGGCGCCCTTTGTGCATCCGGATTCCGGACCGCGCAGCGGCGATCAGTTCGTCCGCGAATTGTGCTTCTGCAGATACGCGATCAACCCGTCGATCCCGCCCGACGCGAGCTGGCTCTTGAACTGGCCCTGGTAGACCTGGATCAGCCACGCGCCCGACATGTCGATGTCGTAGATCTTCCAGTCGTTGCCGACCTTGCCGAGCCGATAGCCGACCGACTGGCTGTCGCCCGGCGTCGTCACCGTCGACTGCACGAGCGCATCGGCGCCCGACGCGCCGCCGGCCTTGAACGAGAACTTCGCGTCCTGGCTGCCGAGCTGCGCGAGCGATGCGGCGTAGGTGCGCGTCATCAGCAGCTTGAACTGCTTGTACAGCTCCTGCTGCTGTTGCGGCGTCGCCTGCTTCCATGCATCGCCGACCGCGATGCGGGTCGTGCGCTCGAAGTTGGTCGCCGGCAGGAAGCGCTGCTCGACCACCTGCGTGACCTTCGCCATGTCGCCGCCGCGCGCGGCCGGATCGGCCTTCATCGCGGTGACGGTGCCCTCGACCGCATTGCGGACGATGTCGACCGGGGCGCTCTGCGCGAAAGCGGAAACCGACACGGCGGCGGCCGCGACGAAAGCAAACAGATGACGTTTCATACGGATATCGCACTCGATGAGAAAAAACGGCCGGCTCTTTGCATCGGCCGGTGCGGCAAAGTATACCGGGCCTGACGCCCGGGTGCCGCACCGTGACCGACTGTTACCTTTCGGCCGCATTTGTCACAGGCCCGGGCGGCGGCGCCACGACGCGACCCGGCGTCGATTATGTAAATATCCCCTTACAAAACGACGGGCCGCCGGTATCGATTCCGCCGCCGCGAACAAAGCTCCTTCCCGCTCCGAACCCCCCAACGTCACGACCGTCGCCACGCCGCGCCGGTATACTTGGCTACTTTGCCCTAGCCAGCCGCTCCCCACCGCCACATGGTGACATCTCTCATCATCCGACTCGTTGCATGGTCGGTGCGCCGCCCCGTCTGGGTCGTCGTCCTGTCGCTCGTCATCGCCGCCGTCAGCGGCGTCTACGTCGCGCAGCATTTCAAGATCAACACCGACATCAGCAAGCTCGTCGATGCGGAACCGCAATGGGCCGCGCTCGGCCAGGCTGTCGACAAGGCGTTCCCGCAACGCAACGGCACGATCCTCGCGGTCGTCGAAGCGCCCGCCCCCGAATTCGCGAATGCCGCCGCGCATGCGCTGACCGAAGCGCTGCAGAAGCAGGCCGACGCCGGCCGCATCGGCCAGGTCGCCGAGCCCGGCGGCGGCCCGTTCTTCGAGCACAACGGGCTGCTGTTCCTGTCGCCGCAGGAAGTCTCCGATACGACGTCGCAGCTTGCGAGCGCGCGCCCGCTCGTCAACGAGCTCGCGAAGAACCCGAGCCTGACCGGGCTCGCCACCACGCTCGCCACCACGCTCGGCCAGCCGCTGCTGACCGGCCAGGTGAAACTGCCCGCGATGGCGAAGCTGCTCGCGCGCAGCGCCGCGACGGTCGACGACGTGCTCGCCGGCAAGCCGGCCGCGTTCTCGTGGCGCGCGCTGGTCGACAGCGATGCCGCGCGGCAGCCCGCGCGCGCGTTCGTCACCGTGCAGCCCGTGGTCAACTACGGCGCGCTGAAGGCCGGCGCGGAAACGAGCCAGGTGATCCGCGACGCGGCCCGCTCGCTCGACCTCGAAAAGCGTTACGGCGCAGCCGTGCGCCTGACCGGCGAACAGCCGCTCGCCGACGACGAATTCGCATCGGTCGAAGATGGCGCGGCGCTGAACGGCGCGCTCACGCTGCTCGCCGTGCTCGTGATCCTGTGGCTCGCGCTGCGCTCGAAGCGGATGATCGGCTCGGTGCTCGTCACGCTGTTCGTCGGCCTCGTCGTGACCGCCGCGCTCGGCCTCGCGATGGTCGGTTCGCTGAACATGATCTCGGTCGCGTTCATGGTGCTGTTCGTCGGTCTCGGCGTCGATTTCTCGATCCAGTACGGCGTGAAGTATCGCGAGGAACGTTTCCGCGACCCGCGCATCGATCACGCGCTGATCGGCGCCGCGCACTCGATGGGCATGCCGCTCGCGCTCGCCACCGCGGCCGTCGCGGCGAGCTTCTTCTCGTTCATCCCCACGGCTTATCGCGGCGTGTCCGAGCTCGGCCTGATCGCGGGCGTCGGGATGTTCGTCGCGCTGCTGACCACGCTCACGCTGCTACCCGCGCTGCTGCGCCTGTTCGCGCCGCCGGGCGAATCGAAGACGCCGGGCTTCCCGTGGCTCGCGCCGGTCGACGATTTCCTCGATCGCCATCGCAAACCGATCCTGATCGGCACGCTCGTGGTCGTGATCGGCGCGCTGCCGCTGCTCGCGTTCCTGCGCTTCGACTTCAATCCGCTGCACCTGAAGGACCCGCACAGCGAATCGATGGCGACGCTGCTTGCGCTGAAGGATTCGCCCGAAGCGGCCGTCAACGACGTCACGCTGCTCGCGCCATCGCTCGCGGATGCCGACGCGGCCGCGAAGCGCCTCGATGCGCTGCCCGAAGTCGGCCGTACGACCACGCTGTCGACCTTCATCCCCGCCGACCAGCCGGCCAAGCGCGCGGCGATCGCCGCGGCCGCGAGCGACCTGCTGCCCGCGCTGACGCAGCCGGCCGCGCCGCCCGCGACCGACGCGCAGCGCGTCGCCGCGCTCAAGCGCGTGTCGGACCTGCTCGGCTACGCAGCCGAAGATCACCCGGGCCCGGGCGCGGCGGCCGCGCAGCATCTGTCCGCATCGCTCGCGAAGCTCGCCGCCGCCGACAGCGCGACGCGCGACCGCGCCGAGCGCGCGTTCTCCGACACGCTGCGCATCGCGCTGAACCAGCTCGCGGCGCTGCTGCAGCCGCAGGACATCACGCGCGAATCGCTGCCGCCGCAACTCGTGCGCGACTGGATCGCGCCGGACGGCCACGCGCTCGTGCAGATTTCGCCGAAGGTGCCGAAGGGCGTCGATCCGAACGACGACACGATGCTGCGCCATTTCGCGAAGTCCGTGAAAGCCGCGGAACCGGGCGCGACCGGCGGCCCGATCTCGATCCTGCATTCGGCCGACACGATCATCAACGCGTTCCTGCATGCGGCACTGTGGTCGATCATCTCGATCACGATCCTGCTGTGGGTCACGCTGCGCCGCTTCGGCGACGTACTGCGCACGCTGGTGCCGCTGCTCGTGTCGGGCGTCGTGACGCTCGAGATGTGCGTCGTGCTCGGCATGCCGCTCAACTTCGCGAACATCATCGCGCTGCCGCTGATGCTCGGCGTCGGCGTCGCGTTCAAGGTGTATTTCGTGATGGCGTGGCGGGCGGGGCAGACGGGCCTGCTGCATTCGAGCCTCACGCACGCGGTGCTGTTCAGCGCCGCGACGACGGCAACGGCATTCGGCAGCCTGTGGCTGTCGCACCACCCGGGCACGTCGAGCATGGGCAAGCTGCTCGCGCTGGCACTCACCTGCACGCTGATCGGCGCCGTGGTGTTCCAGCCCGTCCTGATGGGCAAACCGCGCGTCAAACGCGCCAAGAACCAAACGCAAGGAATCAATGAATAAGGTGCGAATCATGGCGGCGACCGTCGCCGCCAGCGCGATGCTGACCGGCTGCGCGACGGGACCGAACCGCAATCCCGACGACCCGCTCGAGCCGATGAACCGGACGATGTACAAGATCAACGACGCCGTCGATTCGAACATCGCCGTGCCGATCGCGAAGGGTTACCAGAAGATCACGCCGACACCGGTACGCACCGCGATCAGCAACTTCTTCTCGAACCTCGGCGATCTCGGCAACATGGCGAACAACCTGCTGCAGTTGCGCATCACCGATGCGACGCAGGATCTGATGCGCGTGACGATGAACTCGCTGTTCGGCGTCGCCGGCCTGATCGACATCGCGACGCCGGCCGGGCTGCCGAAGCATCACCAGGATTTCGGGCTGACGCTCGCGCGCTGGGGCATGCCGTCCGGCCCGTACCTCGTGCTGCCGGTGTTCGGGCCGAGCACGGTCCGCGACGGCGTCGGCCGCGCGGTGGACGTGCGCTTCAACCTGCTCAACTACATCGAGCCGGCCGCGCGCAACCCGATGTACATCGCGCAGTTCATCAGCGCGCGTTCGGACCTGCTCGGCGCGACCGACCTGCTGAAGCAGGCCGCGCTCGATCCGTATTCGTTCGTGCGCGACGCGTACCTGCAGCAGCGCAAGTCGCTGACGTATCGCAGCCAGTCGTCGTCGGCCGCGCTGCCGACCTACAACGAGCCGGGTGAACCGGGCGCCGCGCCGGCCGCGACGCCGGCCGTGCCGGGGCTGCCGAACTACGAGGATCCGGGCGAGTCGGGCGGCGCATCGGGCGCCACGCCGAACAACGCGCCGGCCGCGCCGGGGTTGCCGCAGTACGACGATCCGGGTGCGGACAATGCGATGCCCGCGAGTGCGCCAGCTGCCGCGCCGGTGGCGGCATCGGCCAGCTCGACGCCGGCCACGCCGGCCGCACCTGCGAGCGCGCCGGCCGCGCAGTAACGCTGCCATGCCGTAACGGCGAGCACCGCAAAGACAAAGAGCGCTGCATCATGCAGCGCTCTTTTTTTTTTGCGTACGAAACGGGACAGCGGGGAGAGGGAGAAGCAGAAACGCGGCGAGCGCCGCTCAGACGATCCGCATCGCGCCCGCACGCTCGAACGCGTGCCGCGCCTGGATCAGCGTCGTGCGCGCCGCGCGCGCGTCGGCCGCGACCTGCAGCAGCGGGCCGAGCTGCGACGGCTGCTTCAGCAATTCGCGCAGGATCGGCAGGATCGCCGTGCTGCCGTCGTCGCGCAGGCCGGCCGTCGCCGCGCGCGGCAGCGTGCGCCACGCCGGATCGACGATCGCGCGGCATACCGCGAACGGCACGCCCCGTGCGGCCGCGAAGGCCGCCGCGATATGCGACTCCATGTCGACGGCAAGCGCGCCTTTCGCGTGATGCAGCGACGCCTTGTCCTGTTCGCTAATGACCGGCGCGCCGACGGCCGCGATCGTGCCGCGCGTGACCCGCGCCCATACGGGCGTGTCGTGCAGCGCGGCGACGAGCCGCGCGCTCCAGCCCGCATCGGTTTCAACGCGGCCGAACGGCCCGTCGATCGCATTCGCGATCACGAGCGCGCCGGGCGCCAGGTCGGGCGCGAGCCCGCCCGCCGTGCCGAAGCTCACGATGCCCGCGCAACCGCGTGCGGTCGCGTCGGCCAGCGCGCGTTCGAGCCGGTCGGCCCGCGCGGCGAACACGGCTTCGACGCCGTCACCGCGCGCGATGCGCGCCTCGAACGCCATCCCCGTCACCGCGATGACGGGCAATGCGCCGGTGTGCAAGGATGCGCCCACGCGTTACATCCCGACCGTGACGCGCGTCGCGTTGTCGCGCTTCAGGTTGCGGTAGCGCGCGAGCGCCCACAGCGGGAAGAACTTGCGATAGCCGTGATAGCGCAGGTAGAACACGCGCGGGAAGCCCGTCGCCGTAAAGCGCGTCTCGTCCCACAGCCCGTGTTCCTTCTGCTCGGCGACCAGGTACTCGACGCCACGCGCGACCGCCGGGTTGTTCACCTCGCCGGCCGCCATCAGCCCGAGCAGCGCCCAGGCCGTCTGCGACGCGGTGCTCGGCGCCTGCTCGAAGCCGCGATAGTTCAGCTTGTAGCTGTCGCCGTCCTCGCCCCAGCCGCCGTCCTTGTTCTGGATCGACAGCAGCCACTGCGCGCCGCGCTTCACGCGCGGATCTTCCGGCCCGAGGCCCGCCGCGTTCAGCGAGCTCAGCGCGGTCCACGTGCCGTACACGTAGTTCATCCCCCAGCGGCCGTACCAGCTGCCGTCCGGCTCCTGTTCCTTCAGCATGTAGTCGAGCGCGCGGCGGGCCGGCTCGCTGTTCGCGGCCGTCTCGCCGAGCTGCGACAGCATCGACAGGCAGCGGCCCGATACGTCGGACGTCGGCGGATCGAGCAGCGCGCCGTGATCCGAGAACGGAATGTTGTTCAGGTAGTACTGCGTGTTTTCCGGTTCGAACGCGCCCCAGCCGCCGTCGCTGCTCTGCATGCCGACGACCCATTCGCGCGCGCGCGCCATCGAATCACGGTACGTATCCGACTGCTTGAGCTTCTGCGCGCGGTCCATCGCCATCACGACCACGGCCGTATCGTCGACGTCCGGGTAGTGCGCGTTCGCGTACTGGAACGCCCAGCCGCCGGGCCGCACGTTCGGGCGGCGCGAGATCCAGTCGCCGCGCACGTCGAGGATCTGCAGCGGGCGCAGCCATTCGAGGCCGCGCAGCACCGCTTCCTCGGCGCGCGCATCGCCGGTTTCGAGCAGCGCGTGCGCCGCGAGCGACGTGTCCCACACCGGCGACAGACACGGCTGGCAATACGCTTCGTCCTCGTGCACGACGAGCAGCTTCTCGACCGACTTGCGTGCGATCGCGCGGTTGGGGTGATCTTCCGCGTAGCCGAGCACGTCGTACATCATCACCGAGTTGGCCATCGCCGGATAGATCGCGCCGAGGCCGTCCTCGCCGTTCAGGCGCTCGTCGACGAACGACACGGCCTGGCGGATCGCGCGTTCGCGCGTGTAGCTCGGGAACAAGCCGTCGACCGCGCGCAGCGCATGGTCGACCACGCGGAAGAACGCGAACCAGCCGGCGCTCTGGTGGCCCTGGCGCGGCAGCAGCCCGGCGTTGACGGGCGGGTCGATGAACAGCTCGTCGATGCGCACGCCGCGCGGGTTCTTCGCGAGCGGGCGCTTCGCGTTCAGCACGAGCAGCGGCACGATCACGGTGCGCGCCCAGTACGACACCTTCGACAGGTGGAACGGGAACCACTGCGGCAGCAGCATGATCTCGACCGGCATCATCGGCACCGCGCGCCACGGGATCGCGCCGTACAGCGCGAGCTGGATGCGCGTGAACACGTTCGACATCTCGGCGCCGCCCATCGCATGGATTGCCTTGCGCGCGCGCTGCATGTGCTCGGCGTTCTCGTCGTCGCCGATCACCTTCAGCGCGAAATACGCCTTCACGCTCGCGCTGATGTTCGGCGCGCCGTCGGTGAACAGCGGCCAGCCGCCATCCGCCTGCTGGATGCGGCGCAGATACCGGCCGATCTTCTGTTCGAGCTCGAGGTTCGGCGTTTCGCCGAGATAGTGGACGAGCAGCACGTATTCGGCGGGAATCGTCGAATCGGCTTCGAGTTCGTAGACCCAGTGCCCGTCCGCTTGCTGCGCGGCCAGCAGCGCGTCGGTCGCACGCGCGACGGCCGCGTCGACGCCGGCCGGCGCGGTGCCGGCGGACAAAGTAGCCATTTCGGTGAGATCGTTCATCGGTCCCTCTCTTATTGTGTCTGGAGCACGTCCGCGGCCAGCTGGCCTGAACGGATCGCGCCCTCGATCGTGGCGGGCAAACCGGTGGCAATCCAGTCACCCGCCAGCACAAGATTGGTCCAGCGCGTACGCACGGCCGGACGTTTCATTTCCTGCGACGGCACCGCCGCAAAACCCGCGCGCGGCTCGACGACGAGCTGCCACGCGGGGATGGTTTCCGGGTTCGCGCCCGTCACGCGCGCGACGTCTTCCCAGATTCGCCGCGCGAGCACGTCGCGCGGCGTGTCGAGCCAGCGGCCCGCATCGCGGATCGTCGCCGCGAGCTGGCCGCCGCCGCCGGCGCGCACCGCATCGACGACGCCGTTGACGACGGTCGTCTGCACCGGCGCGCCGGCCGACGGCTCGGCCGCGAAATACGCGGTCACGACCGCGCTGAACGTATCGGGCGCGGTGAGTTCGGGCACGAGCGGCTGCGCGACTTCGGGCGGCACGGCCAGCACGACCGCGTCACCCGGCGCGAGATCGACGCGCTCGCCGCCGATCGCCACCGCATCGACCGCATTGCCGTGCGCGCCGAATTCGAACGCGTCGAGCCGCGAATTCAGCCGGATTTCCGCGCCGCCATGCTGCAGCATCCGCAGCGCCGGCTCGACGAACGCACTGCCGAGCCCGTGGCGCGCGACGAGCGGACGGCAACCCGGGCCGCCCGCGGCAAACGTACCGCACAGCGCCGCGCGCGCGAGTTCCGCACTCGCGTGACGCGGCTCGACGTTCAGCACACCGAGGAAATACGGCCGCAGCCAACGATCCCACAGCACGCCGTCGCATCGCATCGTCTGTGCGAGTGAACGGCCCGTGCGCGCGAACGCGAGCGAGGCGAGCGCCAGGTAGTCGAGCGGCGTCGTGCCCGGCGCGCGCGACGCGGCATCGAACAGCCACGACGGCCAACGGCCGATGCCGAAGCGCAACGTCCAGCGCTGCTGCGACGCGACGTCGACGACCGGGAATTCAGGCAGCGCAGGCCCCGCGAGCTGACCGGCCGCGCCGATCGCGCGCAGGTAGCGCTGCGTCGCGGGCTGCCCGGCGAACACCACGTGCAGCCCGCTGTCGAGCGTCGTATTCAGCGTCCCGTCGAACCACGAGCGGCAGCGGCCGCCCGCATGCGCATGCGCGTCGTGCAGCACGATGCGCCGCCCGCGGCGTTGCAGCTCGACCGCGGCCGACAGGCCCGCGAGTCCGGCGCCGATCACGTGGACGGTTCTGGGCATCGACTCGGTCGACTCAGAACAGCGCGTAGCGCGCGGCGATCATCAGCATGCGCGCCTTCGGCTTGCGCAGCGGCGCGCGCGGCGCGGCAAAGCCGCGTGCGATCGCGGCGTCGAGAATGCAGCGGTAGGCGCCCGACATGATGCGCGGCGCCTTCACCTGCGCGCGCGGGCACGTATCCATCACCGCGTCGGCCTGGCGGAAGTGCTCGATCGCGCGCTCGACGAGCGTCGCGCACACGCGCGGCAGCGCCGGATCGCGGGCGATCGTCGCCGGATCGGTGATCGCGATGCCTTCGCGCGCGAGCAGTTCGCGCGGCAGGTAGCAGCGGTTGATCGCCGCGTCGTCGTCGATGTCGCGCAGGATGTTCGTCAGTTGCAGCGCGCGGCCGAGGTGATGCGACAGCTTGATCCCTTCGGCTTCCGGCATCCCGAAAATCCTCACCGACAGTCGGCCGGCGGAGCTCGCCACGCGGTCGCAAAAGAGGTCGAGCGTCGGCTCGTCGGGTGCGCAGATATCCTCGACCGCGTCCATCGCCATCCCGTCGATCATCGCGTGGAAATCGTCGCGCTGAAGGTTGAACGCGCGAATCTCGCGGTCGAGTGCGGCCAGGTGACGCGGCGCGTGGCCCGCAAAGCACGCATCGATGTCCGCGCGCCAGCGATCGAGGCCCGCCGTGCGCTCGGCGCGCGGCAGGTCGCTGTCGGCGATGTCGTCGACCGCGCGGCAGAACGCATAGACCTGGAACATCGCGTCGCGCTGCACCGCGGGCAGGATGCGCATCGCAAGATAGAAAGAACTGCCTGATGTGGCGGCAGCGGCGTCGGTTTCTTGTTCGTCCACGACGGAATTGGAAACGGCCAAGACAAGCTCCACGGAGACACCCACGCGGGGCGATTGAAGAAGCCATGCCCGGCTGGGATGGTCAGGGTGTCAAATGCGTGCGAGATATGCGAACGATCGACGCAGACAGGCACAAATTACCGGCCGGATGCCGGAATTGGGCGAAAGTATAGCAATCTTTGAAGTTCGATGGCGGACACTCGCCATGCCCGGCAGGGCGCCGGAAGCCGTTGGCGGGCCGGTGCGGCCAGCCTCGGCGGGAACGGGCGCCGCGCGGCGCCGGCGGTGCGTCAGCCGTAGACGATGTCGCGCTGCAGGTCGAGTGCAATGAGCCCCATTTCGCGCGTGAGCTGCAGCATCGAGCGGCGTTCGAGGCGCGAGCCCATGAAGCTCGTCACGCGGCCGTCGGGTTCCGCGGTGAACTGGAATACCGCACCGCCCGTGCCGAACCACGCGCCCGGCACATCGGGCGACTCCTGCCAGTCGATCTGCTCGAACACGCGCGCGATGCCCGCGCGCACCACGTCGCCCGGGCCGATCGGCGGCGCGATTTCGCCCAGGTCGTCGAGCGAATAGGGGCCGGGTTTGTCCGGCTTCCGATAGAAGAGGTAGTCGACGTTCATGGGGCGCAATCGGGAGCAAAGCAATAAATTAGCGCGCTTCGGCACAAATTCATATCGAATCCGGACGAAATGTGGCCTGCTCGAGACAAGCGGGACGGTTCGCATCCGGCAACGTAATTGCACCGCGCGTTGGCGTTTGGACGCGCGCGGCTTCGACTAAGATGACACCTTTCTCGAAAAAACACGGACCCCATGGAGACGAACGCAACCCCGCAGTCCGGCCATCCCGTTTTCGTGCTCGTGCACGGCGCCTGGCATGGCGCGTGGTGCTACGCGCACGTCGCGGCCGCGCTGGCCGCGCGCGGCCACCTGTCGATCGCGCGCGATCTGCCCGCGCACGGCATCAATGCCCGCTTTCCCGCCTCCTACCTCGAACGGCCGCTCGACAAGGACGCGTTCGGCGCCGAGCCGTCGCCGGTCGCGAATACGACACTCGACGATTATGCGTCGCAGGTGATGCAGGCTGTCGACGATGCGTATGCGCTCGGCCACGGCAAGGTCGTGCTCGTCGGGCACAGCATGGGCGGCCTCGCGATCACGGCGGCCGCCGAACGCGCGCCGGAAAAGATCGCGAAGATCGTTTATCTCGCGGCATTCATGCCCGCGTCGGGCGTGCCCGGCCTCGACTACGTGCGCGCGCCCGAAAACAAGGGGGAGATGCTCGGCCCGCTGATGCTCGCGAGCCCGCGTGTCGCCGGCGCGTTGCGGATCGATCCGCGCAGCGGCGACGCCGCGTATCGCGAACTGGCGAAGCGCGCGCTGTATGACGACGTGCCGCAGGCCGACTTCGAGGCGGTCGCGAACCTGATGACCTGCGACGTGCCGGCCGCGCCGTTCGCGACCGCGATCCCGACGACCGCCGCGCGCTGGGGCGCGATCGATCGTCACTACATCAAGTGCCTGCAGGATCGCGTGATTCTGCCCGCGTTGCAGCAGCGCTTCATCGACGAAGCCGACGCGTTCGCGCCCGGCAATCCGACCCACGTCCATCAACTCGACAGCAGCCATTCGCCGTTCGTGTCGCAGCCGGCCGTGCTCGCCGGCGTGCTGGCCGACATCGCGAAAAGCTGAGCGCAAGGCGCGGCGCGCGACGCGTCGTGCGCCGCGCCTACGCGTAAGCGACCGAGCGGTCGCGGCCGAGCCGCTTCGCGCGATAGAGCGCGGCGTCGGCCTCGTTGACGAGCACGTCGCCGGTCGGCGCGCCCGCTTTCGCGCACGCGGCGCCGACGCTCGCCGTCACCGGCACGCGGACGCCCTCGGCATCGACCGGCACGCTGCCGATCGCGTCGCGCACCTTGTCGGCCACCCGCATCGCCTCGTCGAGCGTCGTGCACGGCAGCAGCAGCGCGAATTCCTCGCCGCCGAAGCGGCCGAACGTGTCCTGCGCGCGCACGATCGATGCGACACGGCGCGCCGTCTCGCGCAGCACGGCGTCGCCGGCCGCATGCCCGAAGCGGTCGTTGATCGTCTTGAAGTGGTCGAGGTCGAACAGCAGCACCGACATGTCGCCGCCGTAGCGCTGCCAGCGCGCGAATTCGTCGCCGAGCCGCGCCTCGAAGAAACGCCGGTTCGCGATGCCGGTCAGGCCGTCGCGATTCGCGTGCTCGCGCAGCTTCGCGACCGCCTCCTCGCGCTCGCGCTGCATCACGCTCACATGCGTGACGTCCGAGATCGTCACGCACACGGCCTCGACATCGCGGCCGCGCGTGAGCGGCATGAACGTGCAGTCCTGCTGCATGTAGTCGACACCGCCGGTGATCGGCCGGTCGTGCTCGAAACGGAACAGGTAGGGCCGCTGCTCCCACGAGCTGAACGCGAAGCTGCCGAGCTGGAACACGCTCTCGAGCTTGCGCGACAGCCACGCGCGCGGCAATTCGGGAAAGCAGTCGAACAGGTTGCGGCCGATCACGTCGGCGGCGGGGATGCCGCTGTGGTCCTGCATGAAGCGATTCCACATCAGCACGGTCATCGATCGGTCGAGCACGAACAGGCCGAAGCCCACCCGCTCGATCACGAGGTCGCTCAGCGACGGAGCGGCGGCCGTCATAGCGCGGACAGCAACGCGTCGAGCGCGTCGCCCATCAGCCGGATCGAATCCTCGGCCATCAGCATCACGAAATGCGCGCGAAACGCATGATCCTCGAGCCCGAAGTTCACCTCGAGCAGCAGCGCGACGCTCCATCCGAGCACGTTCGGCTGGAATACGTCGTCGAACGACACGTTCGAACCGAGCAGCCCTGGCGGAAAGAACACGGGCTTGCGGCCGAGCTCGTCGAGAATCGACGCGACGCATGCGCCCATCAGCACGTTCGCGACGTCGAACACGAGTTCGTCGGGCGTGGCCATCCCGCCGTACACGCCGTCGCCGAACGTGCGGTCGACGATCGACATGAGCCGCGCGACGCCCGCGCTGCGGCACAGCACGATCGCCTCGCCCTTGATGTCGGAACGGAAGCCCTGGCGCACGGCGGTCACGTTGTCGTGAATGCCCGTCATCTCGCGCAGCGCGTCGCCCGCGTCGGCCGCTTTCACGACGCGCACGCGCGGCACCGACAACTCGATGAAGCGCCCGAGCAACAACGCAAGCCGCGCGGCGGCGCGGCCCATTGCAAGATTGGCGATCTCCTGCAACGCGTCGCGTTGCTCCGCCGTGAACACCGATTCAGGCATACAACCCATACTCCTTGAGAATGGGCAGCAATGCCTCCGACGTCACGGGCTTGGCAACGAATGCGATCGCGCCCAACTCGCGCACGCGTGCTTGCGCCTGCGGCTGGATATCGGCGGATACCACGATCACGAACGTGTTCAGATCTTCGTGGCGCAGTGTTTCCAGAACCTGATATCCGCTCATGTCGGGCATCGTCAGGTCCAGAAACATCACGGAAGCTTTGCCGTCACGATAGAGCGCCAAGGCCTCGCGACCATTCGCTGCATACGCGACGTCAACGTCCCAGTCTCCCGGCAGCGCCTTTGTCAGAAGTTTGCGAGCGAGCAGCGAATCGTCAGCAATTACAATCGGCAAAGGCATGGAGCGAAGCGGTATACGGAATGGTCTCTCTCGCGTTAACGACCGCGCGGCGCACTTCTTGAGGCGTCATGCGTTCGGGCGCAGGCAACCGCCTTGCGGCCGCGCGCGGGCGCCGCGACGCAGGTGCGCGCGCGACGCACCGCGCAGCGAACGCCGGCGGGCGCATATATCTGTCATAGGGAAAGCAAGGCGCGATTCTCGGAGTAAACCGGAGGCGATGCAACTCGCCATATTCACCATTTCGAACAGAATCGGTCCGATCGCACGGCATTCCGAAAACAGCCGCGACCATTTTCGAGATAAGCACGCAAAATTTTTCCTTGTGTACGTTTGCGCTGCCGGATTCGTCGCGTTTTCAATCTGACAATTTCCCCCTGTCGAAATCGACAGGATCGCGCCCGGGCGGGGCGGTGCAGCGGGCCGTCGCAACTCGTTTATGATGGCAGGCACTTCCGCTTCACCCGCCTCTTCGATGACGTCCGACCGGCCTGCCGACTCCCGCGCCCCCGCCTCCAACCCCGCCGACGACTGGCAGGACGACGGAAGCTACGCGGCCGGCGCGCCCGAGCACGATTTCGCGGTCCGCCGCGTGACGCTGATCGTGCTGCTCGTCGCGGCGATCGTGCTGCCCTGCATCTACGTGATGGTGATGGCGTACAACGACCTGCAGGCGCGCGAGGCCGCCGCGAGCGACGTGACGATGCGCACCGTGCGCGTCGCCGAGGAACACGCGCTCAAGGTGTTCGATCTGAGCGAGACGCTCGATGCGCGCATCGTCGACCTCGTGCAGGACATGGACGACGCGACCGTGCGCAGCAAGGAATCCGACATCCACGAGGCGTTGAACACGATCGGCGGCGGTTATCCGCAAGTGGCCGCCGTGTCGATCTTCGGCGCGAGCGGGATGCTGCTCGCCAACAGCCTCTACTATCCGGCGCCGTATGCGTCGATCGCGAACCGCGACGATTTCGCCGGCATCCGCGACGGCAAGGTCATCGAACATATCTCGCGGCTGATGATGGGGCCGCTCAAGCTGGAGAACATTCCCGTGTTCAACACGGGCGTCGCGCGGCGTCATAGCGACGGTTCGTTCGCCGGAATGGTGTCGATCGCGCTGAAGTCGTCGTATTTCAACGCGTTCTACCGGGACCTGCTCGGCGGCGCGGCCACGCCGATGACGATGGCGCTCGCGCGCTCGGACGGCGCGGTGATCGCGTCGTATCCGCCGCCGCCGTCGCTCGCGCACACCGATCGCGCAGCCACGTTCGGCGACGCGCGCAACGAACCGCGCGCGGGCATCGTGCGCGTGCGGCACGACGGCGCAAGCAGCGAGATCGTCGCGTACCGCCAGGTCGGCAGCTATCCCGTCTACGTGACGTGCGCGTACCGCACGTCGGCGATCTGGCATGAATGGTACGAACACCTGAGCGTGCTGTTCATCTCGATGTTCGCGCCGTCGATCGCGCTGTGGTCGGTGATCTGGCTGTCGCTCAAGCGGCTGAAGGCGGAAGAGGAGGCGTGGGACCGCTGGCAGGCGGAAGCGTCGATGCGGCGCTCGATCGAATCGGCCTACCGGCAGTCGCGCAAGATGCAGGCGCTCGGCAACCTCGTCGGCAGCGTCGCACACGACTTCAACAACCTGCTGATGATCATCTCGAGCAACGTGCAGATCGCACGGCGGCGCGGCGTCCAGCATCTCGACAAGGAACTCGGCGCGATCGAGCGCGCGCTGAAGAACGGGCAGTCGCTCACGCGCCAGTTGCTCGGCGTTGCACGCAAGCAGCCGCTGCACAACGAGACCATCGACATCGAGCAATGGGTCGGCACGTGCCGCGAACTGCTGAAGACCTCGCTCGGTTCGAAATCGTCGCTGGTCGTCGCGATCGAGCCCGGCGTGTGGCCGATCCGCGTCGACGTCGCGGAGCTCGAGCTCGCGGTGATCAATCTCGCGGTCAACGCGCGCGACGCGATGGCGGCCGGCGGCCGCTTCACGGTCGGCGCGCGCAACGTGACGCTGCGCCGTGAGGACGGCTTTCCGCTGACCGGCGATTTCGTGCAGATCTCGCTCGACGATACGGGCTCGGGCATGGCGCCCGACGTGCTCGCGCGCGCGTTCGAGCCGCTGTTCACGACGAAGGCGCAAGGGATGGGGACGGGGCTCGGCCTGCCGCAGGTGTTCGCGTTCTGCGAACGCTCGGGCGGCCTCGCGACGATCGACAGCGCGGTCGGCGCCGGCACGTCGGTGCGACTCTACTTGCCGCGCGCACGCGCCGAGGACGTGGTCGCACGGCCGCAGGCCGTCGTGCACGACACGAGCGCACTCGCCGGCCTGCACGTGCTGCTCGTCGAGGACAACAGCGAAGTCGCAGCCGGCACCGAAGCGCTGCTTTCGCTGCTCGGGCATCGCGTGACCTACGCGCCCACCGCCGACGACGCCTTGCGCCTGATCGAAGCCGCGGCCGCGAACGACGCGTTCGATCTCGTGATTTCGGATATCCACATGCCGGGCCGCCTGAACGGCATCGACCTGGCCGAAGCGGTCGAGAAGCGGCCGGGGAAGCTGCCCGTGATTCTCGTCACGGGCTACGCGGAGGAGCTCGACCGCACGCGCACCGTCAACGTCCGCGTGCTGTCGAAGCCGTTCGACATCGCGCTGCTCGACGAGATCCTGCTCGGTATCCGCGAAGCGCGCGACGCGCGGCACGCCGGCGCCTGACCCGCTGCGCGCGGGCCGGCGGCGTGCACCGGCGTGACGATCAGGCCGACTTCAGCAGGCGAACCCAGCCTGCGTAGCGGTCGACGAAGCCTTGCAGGAACTTGCGGGTGTCCTCGCTGACGATCTGCCCCTGATCGTCGATGCGTGCCGGATCGTGCTTGATGAACATTTCGGGCTGCGCGAGCGTTTTCACGTCGAGGTACGCGAGCACGTTGCGCAGGTGCTGCTGCGCGAGCGCGGTACCGGCCGCGCCCGGCGACGTGCCGAGCACAGCGCCCGGCTTGCCCGCCCACGAGTTGGAACCCCACGGGCGCGAACCCCAGTCGAGCGCATTCTTCAGCACGCCCGGAATCGACCGGTTGTACTCCGGCGTGACGAACAGCAGCGCGTCGGCCGCTTCGATCGACTGCTTGAAGCGCTTCGCGACTTCCGGGAAATCCGCGTCGTAGTCCTGGCTGTACAGCGGCAGTTCGCCGATCTCGACGAACTCGAACGAAAAATCGGCAGGAGCGAGCGAGATCACGGCGTGCGCGAGCGCGCGGTTCGAGGAAGCGCGGCGCAGGCTGCCGACGACGACCGCAATACGATAGGGCATGACATTCTCCTTCCGGTGAGTGAGGAATCGGTTCGATTGCTTCCGAACAGGCGACAAAGGTCTGTTTATAGGCAAGCCAGCCCGCGAGCCGCCCCACGGGGCCGTCCGGCCGACTTTCCACAAGGTTTTCCACAGAAATTGTGGATAACTTGACCGTTATGTTCTGACGTTACAGATTGCCCGCCGCACGGCGCCGTGGCCACGCGATGCGGGTTTCGGCAAGCATAGCGCAGCGCGCCGGCCGGTTTCGTGAATTCGTGACGGAACATACGTTGCAGGCGGGCACGGCGCCCAGTAAACTGCTCGCACCGCGACACGCCCGTTTTGTGGCGTGCGCGCGGGATCGCCTCGAGACATCGCCATCCAGACATGCCGTCCGCATACGACGACCCCGCCTATCTCGCGCAACTGCGGCGCGACCTGCTGCGCTTCGCGCGACTCCAGCTCCGCGATGCCGACGCGGCCGAAGACGCCGTACAGGAAGCGCTGGCCGCCGCGTGGTCGCACGCGGGCGATTTCGCGGGGCTGTCGGCCCACAAGACGTGGGTGTTCGGGATCTTGCGCAACAAGCTGATCGACGTGCTGCGCGCGCGGCAGCGGACGGTGAGCCTGTCCGCGCTCGACGCCGAACTCGACGGCGAATCCATGCTCGATCGCGAGCTGTTCAAGGAAAACGGGCACTGGGCCCCGCATGCGAAGCCGCGACCGTGGCCGCGCCCCGAAACGCTGTTGCAGCAGCAGCAGTTCTGGACACTGTTCCAGGTGTGCCTCGACCACCTTCCGGAGCAGATCGGGCGCGTGTTCATGATGCGGGAATTCCTCGATGTCGAGATTCCCGACATCTGCAGCGAATTGACGCTGACGACGAATCATTGCAGCGTGCTGCTGTATCGGGCGCGCACGCGCCTGCGAACCTGCCTGAGCGAAAAAGGACTGACGACCGAAGATGCTGCCGGGGAAATGTACTGACGTGACGCGACTGCTGTCGGATGCGCTCGACCGGCGTCTGACGCTGCACGAGCGGCTGCAGGTGCGCGTGCACTTGCCGACCTGCAGCGGATGCAGGGCCTATCGCGGACAGATCGGGCTGTTGCGCGCAGCCGCGAAAGCGGCGGCGGGGCGGGAGCCGGACGATGCCGACGCTTCGTCATAGCAAGCCTCGGCGCGTATTGCTGCTGTCGTTCGGGTGGGGGGTGCCCGGCGTGCTGCACGGCGATCGTGCCGGTTTCGGTGGTCGATACTTGCGCCGGGTTGATGCAATAAGAAAAATACGCCCGGCAAGAATTATTCGAACAACGCCTTCACCGATTCGGGCGGCCGGCCGATAGCCGCCTTGCCGCGATAGACGACGATGGGGCGCTGCAGCAGCACCGGATGTGCGGCGATCGCCTCGTAGGCTTCCGTGTCGGTCAGGTTCGCGCGCGCCAGATCGAGCGTCTTGTACGGCTCTTCGCCGTCGCGAAGCATGTCGCGAACCGGGCGGCCGAGCTGGCGATGCAGCGTTTCCAGCTCCTCGACCGTCGGCGGCGTTTTCAGGTATTCGACGACGCTCATCGGCGTGCCGGCGGTATTCAGCGACTCGACCAACGCAAGCGTCTCGCGCGACTTCGAGCATCGGGGGTTGTGGTAGATCGTGATCATCATTCGGGCCTGGATGGTGGAGCCCTGTATTGTAGCCAGTCTGCCTTGCGTGTTCCGGTGGGGTAGTCGAGGCTGGGCCGGATTCGGATCCGGTGTTCATTGCGGGGAAACGTTGGCGGCACGTTGGGGAGGTGGGCTGCGCAAGGGGAGTTCACGGTGATGTGCTCCAAGGACTTTTATGCGTTTATGCGCATAAAGTCAGAGGCCAATCTGTCGCGCGATGAGGGGCATGAGGCTGCGTGCCGATGTGCTGCGGTGACAGCCTCGGGCCGCGAAACGGACAAGCGATCGATGTGGTGCGCCGTCGGCTGGTTTATGCGCATAAAGCGCGTGATCGTCCGGCTTGGTATCTCTCGTTTCATGGCCCGATGGAATGCCGACATGCACCGGCACAGAAGTGGCTGTTGTGCCGGCAGTGCTTCCCTAGCGCGCCGGATTCAAGCCGTGCCGGCCCATGATTGCTCGCGCGCTCCATCGAGCGTGCCGGTTTATGCGCGTAAACTTCGCGGCTGGGCAGCGCGTTGTACCCACGTTCAAGCGCACGCCTGTCAAAGCCCTGTACTTGGCTGACGCGCTCGGTTCACCACCCACCTCACGATTGCCTGGCTGCACCCGCGCGTGGCTAGCTTCTTCGATCCTCGTGGAGTTTATGCGCACAAACTCATCGGTCTCCGGGCAAGGCAGTCCTCCACCATCTGGCGAAAGGGCAGAGTACCTCGATATCGATGCAACCCACGGTGCATGCCGACGATGCGCATCGCGATGACACGATCTCGGCATAGTTCGTTCATGCTTGCGGCCATCAACGACGCCAGCCGATCAAGCCATCGCTCACCGCCGATTCGTTTATGCGCATAAACCGATAGCCCGAATGGCTAACGCGTAGTTGTCGAACGACAATTTCATTGAAATATAAATATCGTCCTGTAGAATTCCAACGACCAAAATAGGAGTGAAAATTGGCCGCGGAAATCATTGCAGTCACTCAACAAAAAGGTGGCGTCGGCAAAAGCACGATTGCCATGCACCTCGGCGCCGCGTTCCATGAAAAAGGAAAGCGCATCCTCGTCATCGACGCAGACCGTCAAAACACACTGGTTCACTGGTCGAGCGCATCCGGCGACAGCGACACCGGCATCCCGTTTCCGGTCGTCAACCTGGCCGAAGCCGACGGCCAGATCCATCGCGAGATCAAGAAGTTCATCAACGACTACGACATCATCGTCGTGGACTGTCCGCCGTCGATCACCGAGAAGGTATCCGGCGTGGTCCTGCTGGCCGCATCGATTGCCGTGATCCCGACTTCGTCGTCGCCGGCCGATTACTGGTCGAGCGTCGGGCTGGTCAAGCTGATCCAGCAGGCGCAAGTCATGAACGAAGACCTCCGCGCCGTCTTCCTGCTGAACAAGACCGAAGAGAAGCGCATGCTGACCCGCGAGCTCAAACGTGCGCTCGAGGAACTCGGCTTCCCGCTGCTGAAAACGCAGATCCCGACCCGGGAAGCGTACAAGCAGGCGATGGCGCTCGGTCAGACCGTACTGCAGATGAACGATCGCGGCGGCAAGCTGGCCGCAGCCGAAATTCGCGCATGTGCCGACGAAATCGTCGCCATGCTGCCCTGACTTTATGCGCATAAAGGAGTCACATGAAACCCTCTCAATTTGCAAAAGGATTCCAAGCGCGCCCGGATATCACGACGAGCGAGAAGCGCACGGCACTCGATCGCCTCAACGCGATTGACGGCATCGTCAAGTCCGAGACACCCACCGCGGCGCCGACCAAATCCGCAAAGAAAGACATCGCACCGCCGCCCGCTCCGGAGCTCACGCTCGATCCGTCGATCGACGAATCGCCGCAATATCGCGCGTGGCGCCTCGAGAATCGCTATGCCCCGGGGCAGGTGATCGAACTGTCGCTGAAAGCGATCAAGCATAGCCCGTTCAACCCGCGTCACTTCTATCTGAAATCGTCGATTGCCGAGCTCGCGGTCAACCTCGCGAAGCAGGGGCAACAGCAGGCGATCCACGTGATTCCGGATTACGACAACCCGGGCACGTATTTCGTCAGCGATGGCGGCCGTCGCGTGCGGGCGTTGAAAGAGGCGAACAAGGAGTCGGTCAAGGCGATCGTGATCGATGTGCCGATCGGCATCCAGAGCTACAAGCTCGGCTACGACCTCAACGTCCAGCGCGATTCGCAGACGGTGTTCGACAATGCCGTCGTGTGGCGCCGCTTCCTCGACGACAAGCATTTCCAGAGCCAGAAGGAACTGTCCGAGCATCTCGGCCTCGACGAGTCGACGGTGGCCGTCGCGTTGTCGATCGGCAAGTTGCCGGAAGCGATCATGCAGGAAATGGTCGCGCGCCCTGATCGCTTCGGTTCGAACATGGCGTATCAGGTTGGCCGCTATCACAATGCGCGCGGCACCGAGGCCACGCTGCGGCTGATCAACAAAATCGTGTCCGACGATCTCAGCACGCGTCAGGTGTCGGACATCGTCAAGGGTCGCGTCGCGGCGCAGGAGACCCCGAAGGTCGCGGGCCGTCAGCGCTATGCGCAGCGTCTCGAGATCAAGCTCGGCGGCAAGTCGGTCGGCGACCTGAAGTCGTATGGCGAAGACCGCATCGAACTGCGCCTGCGTGGGTTGCCGAAGGACAAGCGTGACGCGATCCTCGAGCAGCTCGAGCGGATGCTGTTGTCGGAGTGATGGAAGCGGCCCGCAGGGCCTGGTGAGAACGCCGGCGCCTGCCCGACTGGGCAGGGCGCCGACGGTGGCCCGTCAGCGGGCCTGAGCGGGCCTCAGGCGGCCCGCGACTGGTTCAGCGTGAACGACAGCAGGTCGCCGTCCGTCGGCTCGCCCCAGGTTCTCTGGGCCAGCCAGTCGAAAAAGGCCGTCTCGGCCAGCTTGGAATCAAGGCCGCGCTTGCGCCAGTCGTCGCGCAAATGCGAGCCCATCGTCGGCAACGCCTCCGACTCGAACGACTCGCGCGCCACTTCGCGCTCGGCGTCCCCCTGCTCTTCGTACAGCACCTTCGCTTCCTTGCGGCGGAACGCCGCGAATTCGCTCAGCAGGCGTGCCTTCAGATCGTCCGGCTGCGCCGCGACGGCCTTCACCGACGGCGTACCGGCCGGCAGCGCGTCAACGGACTCGACCGGCGGTGCGTAACCCTTCTTCAGCGCGTCCTTGAACAAGGCCGGCGCGCTGCGCACCGGCGGCAGCGTCGTGCTGCGCATCCGCTGCTCGGTCATCTGCAGCGCCGCGCGAATGCGATTCTCTTCGCTGTCCGCGTAGAGCGTTTGCGCTTCCTTCAGCGGGATCCCGAGCTTCACCATCCGGTCGACCAGCGTGCTGTCGAACACGTTCGGGTGTTCGTCGAGCGCGAGCATCGGCTGCTTGCGCTCGGTCACGCGGAACTGGATCTCCGCGACCCGCCGCCCTTCTCGGTGCTCGATCAGTTCGACGAAGATATTGGTGACCGCGTTGACTTCCGCGATCGCGGGACGCAGATAGTCGCGCTTGAAGTACTTGTACTCGCGCTTCGCCTCGTCGCCGGCTTCCGTGTCGGGCGTACCCGACAGGATCGGCCGCCACCATTCCCACGGCTCGCGCATCGTCAGGTGGCTCGGGTTCGTCAGGTAGCGCACGCAGATCTCGTACAGCGCGAGACCGGCGCTGCTGCGCAACTGGCTCTGGAACTGCAGGCTCAGGCGCGCATACTGGACCGGGTCGAGCAGCTTCTTCTTGATCTTCGGCGCAAACGAGAATTCGACCCACACGCGGCGGGTCGCCGGATCCTCGAGAATTTCCGCGTCGGCGATCAGCGTCGAGATCCCCCACTTGCGGCCCGGCTTCTGGCTCGACGTCCCCGTGCTCCATTCGACCTGCACCGACACCATGCGGCGCAGGTGTTCCTTCACCAGTGCGGTGTCGTTCGAATCGAAGGCGGAGTTTGCGACGATATCCGACAGCAGCGCGCGATACGTATCGCCCGAGTCGTCGGCCTGCTGCGCCACGGCCAGCAGAACGTTGAACAGCTTGCGGGTCAGGAGCGTGATCTTGCCGCTCTTCGGCTGAATTGCGATCGCCTCGACGGCCTTACGCAATTCGGCTGAACTGGCACTCACCACATCCACATCGGTTTTCTTGGCGCGCTTCGTCGTGGCCATGCGTCGGGTCGGAGGAGAAGTTTTCCGGAAGGATAGCGCCTGTGGTGATGTGCGTCCAGAACGACATGCTCACCATAGCCGGTGAAGTGCGCGTGTAAAACGGCACTCACCCCAACGGCTCCCGAAAACGCTCACCGGTCCGGAATTGCAGCGTTCCGGACTCTTCCAGACGTGCCGCGGGATGCGCCGATTCACAGAATTTCACCTGTGCACGACACGTGCGCAACTTGCTCCCGTATCAGCTCACCTTTCAATTTGTCGTAATTTTGCGACTGCGTAGCCGTGAGTTCGACACAGGGTCGCGATCGCACCTCACGGTGCCTCCCCGATCGCGCCGCATCAGGCTGTATGCATGTACAGGCACGGCTCACCGGGAGATCGCGATCGGCTCCTGCATCGCCAAAAACGCCTTTGAAACCGGCCTGCACCGCCCGATCGGACCTGCTTTGCCGGCCCGGGCGCGCATTGTACAGCGCACAAACCGTATCAGGTCCCGAAAATACTCACCTTGATCACAGCTTGTCCTTTCGGCCAGGTGCCGCCAAATGCCCGACGCACGCGGGATCCGCTGCCTGCATCTCCCGAAAATGCTCACCTTGCCGAAAAAATGCGGCACTGCAACGGGCATCGCTACGGCTCCCGAAAAACCTCACCGTAACCGTCGCGGTATCAAAAACATCAATGCCTTCCGATACTTATGCACAGAAGGCATTTGGCTGTGTCTCGCTGGCATCCCCCGAAAAGCCTCACCTTTCGATGGAAATCCTTCATACGACATCCGTGTGTCGGCCCCCGAAAAAGCTCACCTGTGCCAAAAAGGGGCACAGCAAAAACGAGGTTTCTTCCAGTCCTGGCGGGCTTTTCGGCGAATCCGGCAGCTCACAGGTCCCGAAAAGCCTCACCTGTGACCAATTTCCCAGCAAATACCGTTCCCGAAAACGCTCACCTGTGATGCCGTTCACCGGCTGTGACCGACACCCCGAAAAAGCTCACCTTAGTGCGATCAGGGCAGGAAAACCCGGATTTCCCTCCCGAAAAGGCTCACCTTTAGGGCATCACAGGCTCCGGAGAGCACTTTTGCTGTGCAAAATGGCGGGCGTTTCCCGGAAATCCTCACACCAAATCCCCGCGGAGTCCCGTGAAACCTCACCTTTCGCCAAAATTGCCTAAAAGATGGGCAGAATCGGGGCGCAAAGAGGGTCCCGCAAATTCTCACCTATGTCTGCACAGGCAGAAAACTGTGCAGTCAGTCACCGCGCGGGTTCTGTGGCTGTGCGGCCCCGAAAAACCTCACCTTTGGGAAATCTCGTGTTTCACTGTGATCCCGAATCCGCTCACGACCTTTCCCGCAACGGCTCACGCAGCCCCCTGAACCCCATCACTTCAGCTCCCGCAGAAGATCACCTTGGCTCCCGTAAAACTTCACCTTGTCGGTCGGAAAGCCTTGTTACATAAGGCTGTGCCGTGGCGTTAACGTTTTTAACTAAGGGTTCAAGGGTGTTTACTTCTAATACTCTCAAGACATGGGCTGACGAGTTTTCCACAGAGAACCCAAACCCCGAACACCCACAGGCAATCGGATCCTCCTCCATGTGAAACAAGTGCTGTTTTTCGGGCTCTGCTGAAAAATGCTTGTACTACAAGGACTTGGCTGACTTTCTTCGCTTTGTTTCACGGAATTCCTGATCACCTTCGCTCCGATTGGCTCACAGACCCGATTTCTGTGGCAAGCGACGTAAATTCACAACGCAGAGACGAAACAGATATCAAGAAGTACGTATTTCGTTATGATTGCCACACTTTAATGTCTGTGAGCTCTGCCATGACCCTGGACGAAATGCGCCAAGCCATTCGGGACGAACTGGAATCGCTGCGTGCAAGCGGCGCACGGCGCCAGGAATTGTCGCTGCATGCATGCAAGCGCCTGTTCTTCGATCTCGGCATCCGGCCGTCGGCCGCCAATGTTCGCGATCTCACCCAGACCGGCAGCGCCAGCGACATCCCGAAAGATATCGATCACTTCTGGGAACGCATCCGTTCAGCGTCCAAAGTCAGGCTCGACGGTGCGGCAATTCCGAAGGCGGTAGAGGAAAAGGCCGGCGCGTTGCTCGGCGCACTCTATGAAGAAGCGTTGAAAGCGGCCCGCGACAGTCTCGACGGTGACCGCGAACAGGTTCGCGCCGGCGTTGCCGACGCGGAACAACGGTTGCGTGACGCAACCGTTCGCCAGGAGACGCTCGAAGCCGCGCTCGCTCGCGGCGAAACCCGCAACGAGCAGTTGCAGGCGCGTGTGACCGAACTCGAGGTGCAGCTCGCGTCACAGACGACGCACGGTTCGGCAAGCGAAGCAACGTTGCTCACCACAGTTGCCCGACTGGAGAAGGAGCTGAGCGCGTCCGCCGGCCGTATCGACGCCGAACAGGCGCAGAACGCAACGCTGCGGGATCGCATCGATGCACTGCAAGCCGAGTTGCAGCAGCGCACCGAGTACTACGCGCAGCAAATCAAGGACGCGGTGGCCGAAGCGGAACGCCGCGTCAAGCCGATGCTGGTCGAGCTGGACTCGTTACGCAGCATGGCGTCGAATTACCAGAGCGGTTTGCGCGACGTCCAGCGCAAGGAATTCGATTTCCTGCAGCAACTGAGTTCGGCCAAGGCTCGCGCCGACCGGCTCGAAGAACAGTTGCGCAGCCAGAGCGACGAACTGGAGCGTGCAACGCGCGACGCGAATTCGCTGCGCGCGAGCCGCGGGATGAATCCGGAAATCGCCACGCTGATCCGGCGCCTGGCCGATGCGGGACAACTGGATGCGGACGCGTATTCCGCGATCGGCACCTCGCTGGATCATGAGATTCCGGTGCCGACTCAGTGCCCGCGTTGTGATGGCGAGCCGGAACTGTCACAGGGTGAAGAGGGTTTCGAAGTGGCGTGCCCCGAGTGTGAACACGCGTCGGGCGCATGGCCGTCCCGATTCGAAGCCATCGCGCGCTTTACGCAAACCTGAGCCGAAGATCGGCCGTACTGCACAGGTGAGACGATTCGGGAAGCTTGAGGTGAGGTTTTTCGGGAGCTGTGAAACGGTGAGGCTGCGCCACGCAAGGCTGCTCACGGATCGTCTCGCGTGAGCAGCCGTTTGCCGATCAGTGAGTTTCGTCGCTATCGGTTGCGTCACCGTCGGCCAGGCCGTCGCGCCAGTTTTTCCACGCGCGATGCAGGCGGTTCGACGAGATCGGCCGCATGAACCCCAGCCATTTGCCGACCCGTTCCGGCAGCACGTCGTGTTCGAACAGTTCGGCCGCGTAGGTATTGCGCAGCGTTTGCGGGCTCGCGCGCGCGGTGCGCGATGACGTCAGCCCGGCCGATTCGACGATTGCGTCGATCGCGCGCAGCATCGTCGCCTTGTGCATTGGCCGGCCTGCATGCGATGCCGGGAACACGAGTTCCCCCGGAATTTCCTGGCGCTTGCGCTCCGTGAGCCACGCTTCGAGCAGCGCGATCGCGAACGATGCCAGATGGGTTTCGCGTGCGAAATCCGGATGCGTCGACGGGATCTGCAGCGACGTTCCGCTCGTATTGATGCAACTAATCGTAAGCGCGCGAGCTTCACCGGTCTTGATGCCCGCGCCGAGGAAGGCCGCCACGAGCGCGCGGTCGCGCCGCTCTTTCCAGTATGCAGAGCCCGACACGCCGATCGGCGAAAACAGATAGGCGAGCAATGTTGCGCGTTCGACCGGCGTCAGGAAACCGGTGGGTTCGTTGTCGCGCGCCTTGCGCCAGGTCGCTTCGCCATCCTGAGCAATGAAACGGGCCGGGTTGGTCGATGCGTACTCGGTGCGACGGATATGATCGAGCACACGTTCGATCAGCCGAAGATAGCGCATTCGCTGGGTTTTCCTGATCGGCAACTCTCCGACGAAATTCGCGATCGTTGCCGTATCGACCGTCGCCAGATTTTTCTGATGCGTTCGCAGCCACGTGAGAAATGCGCCCCATTGTGCGCGATAGACGTCGGCCGACGAGCGGCGGTAGTCCTGCATGGCCAGCCATGCGTCGAACGCGGCTTCGGGCGAGACGACCCAGTCGGATGCGCCGCGATCGAACAGATCGTTTTCTTCAGGACGTGCCGGGGTGTCGGGAGGTGCGGGAAGGGACATGTCATTTATTCCGTTAGTTGCGTATATGGTAGCCCTTTCCGCAACGTCTCGGGCAGCAAGAGGCTGGACGGGCCGCCATGCACGGCAGCCCGGGTTGGGAGTCAGTCGCCCCACGCCTTGGACGGACGGTGAGCGCGCTCGCGGGGCGCCGTGGCATGCGACGTGGCCGCCGCTTCGTATGCGAGAACCGCGAACGAAAAGACGGCGGGCAGCGCATTGGAGCGCCCGAAGTCGATCGGATCGTCCGTTTCGGGAAACGTCATGTCCGACGGCCGTTCGAACAATTGACGCATGCCGGCCTCGTGCCGGCTGGCAAAGCCGAGATCGGCGAGCGCCTCGGCTTCGATCGCGTGCAGCAGGCGCCACGTCAGCGGGACGCGCTGACGGATGTAGCGCCCGGCAATATGACGAACGATCAACTCGAGGTCGTGCGCGGCAGCCTTGAAGCTGAGCGCGGCCAAATCCTGTTCTTCTGTCATCGCAGGCTCCTGTCGACCGGGGCGGGCGCCTCGGTGCGCCGGCTCCGGCCCATGCATGGCGGAATGTCCGTATACTGTACAAACATACAGTATTTTCCGCAACTGGCCCTTTGGCCAGCTATACGCGCCGTCAGCGGTGTATCACGATCAGCAGTGCCCGCGCTTCGGCCTTGCCGGGATTGCGGATGGCGTGCGGCTCGTCGGCCGGGTAGCGCGCGGTGTCGCCGGCTTTCAGGCGCCGGCTGGCCGCGGCGGCTTCGATCTCCATCGCGCCCTGCAGCACGGTGAGATGTTCGCGCGTGCCGGGTTCGTGCGCGTTCGATACGAGTGCGCCGCCGCCCGGCAGCGTCAGTTCGTACCACTCGAACTTGCCGGCGAGGTCGATCGGGCCCCACACGCGCAACTGGTATCGGCCGTCGTGGCCGGCAAGTGTCGGAATGTCGTGCGGGCCGTCTACGCGGATCGTCTCGGGCGCTTTCGGCTGCGAGAACAGTTCGTCGAGCGTGATGCCGAGCGCGTTCGTCAGCCGCCAGGCGACGGCGATCGTCGGATTGGCCTTGTCGCGTTCGATCTCGGAGAGCATCGATTTCGATACGCCGGCCGCGCGCGACAGGTCGTCGAGGGTCAGCTTGCGCTCGTTGCGCAGCCGCTGGATCTGCTCGCCGACACGCGGCGGCGTGGCGGCCGGCGGCTGCGGTGCGGCGCTTGCGGGCGTGCGCCGCGATCCGGAGGAACTTGCCATTTGGATTCCGTTCGCTTAGAGTTGTTCGATATTTCGAATTCTGGTTCGAAATATCGGATAAATGCGGTCAACCGAACGACCGACTATAACAGTAGCAGGCCGTTGCGCCGCCGCCACGAGTGGCGCGCCGCGGAATGCGAATCCCTGTCAGGAGCTTTGCGATGCGTGATGCCTTTCTCGCCCAGGTGCGCGGGACGCTCGACCAGATCCGCGCGGACGGTTTTTACAAGACCGAGCGCGAGATCGCGAGTCCCCAGGCGGCGGCCGTGCGGCTCGCCGGCGGCGCCGGCGTGCTGAATTTCTGCGCGAACAATTATCTGGGTCTGGCGAACGATCCGCGCCTGATCGACGCGGCGAAGGCCGGCCTCGACCAGGACGGGTTCGGCATGGCATCGGTGCGCTTCATCTGCGGCACGCAAACCGTGCACAAGCAACTGGAAAGCGCGCTGGCCGCGTTTCTCGGCACCGAGGACAGCATCCTCTACTCGAGCTGCTTCGACGCGAACGGCGGGCTGTTCGAGACGCTGCTCGACGAGAACGACGCGGTGATCAGCGACGAGCTGAATCACGCGAGCATCATCGACGGCATTCGCCTGTGCAAGGCGAAGCGCTTTCGCTACCGGAACAACGACCTGGCCGACCTCGAGGCGAAGCTCAAGGAAGCCGATGCGGCGGGCGCGCGCCACAAGCTGATCGCGACCGACGGCGTGTTCTCGATGGACGGCATCATCGCCGACCTGAAAGGCATCTGCGATCTCGCCGATCGCTACGGCGCGCTCGTGATGGTCGACGATTCCCACGCGGTCGGCTTCATCGGCACGCACGGCCGGGGCACGCCCGAGCACTGCGGCGTCGAAGGCCGCGTCGACATCATCACGGGCACGCTCGGCAAGGCGCTCGGCGGCGCATCGGGCGGTTATGTCGCCGCGCGCCGCGAGGTCGTCGAGCTGCTGCGCCAGCGCTCGCGCCCGTATCTGTTCTCGAACACGCTCACGCCGAGCATCGCCGCCGCATCGCTGAAGGTGCTGGCGCTGCTCGCCAGCGACGAGGGCGCGAAGTTGCGCGAGCGCGTGCGCGAGAACGGCGCGCGTTTTCGCGAGCAGATGACCGAAGCCGGCTTCACGCTCGTGCCCGGCGCGCATCCGATCATTCCGGTGATGCTCGGCGACGCGCAGCTCGCAACGAACATGGCCGACCAATTGCTCGGCGAAGGCGTGTACGTGATCGGCTTCTCGTTCCCCGTCGTGCCGCGCGGCCGCGCGCGCATCCGCACGCAGATGAGCGCCGCGCATACGCCCGAACAGATCGACCAGACGGTCGCCGCGTTCGTGCGCGTCGGCAAGTCGCTCGGCATCGTTTGACGGAGGCGCGATCATGAAAGCACTGGCAAAGCTCGAACGCGGCCCCGGCCTCACGCTCACGCGCGTGAAGCGTCCCGAAGTCGGACACAACGACGTGCTGATCAAGATCCGCCGCACGGCGATCTGCGGCACCGACATCCATATCTGGAAGTGGGACGACTGGGCGCAAAAGACGATTCCCGTGCCGATGCACGTCGGTCACGAGTACGTCGGCGAGATCGTCGAGATGGGGCAGGAAGTGCGCGGCTTCGCGATCGGCGATCGCGTGTCCGGCGAAGGCCACATCACGTGCGGTTTCTGCCGCAACTGTCGCGCGGGGCGCCGGCACCTGTGCCGCAACACCGTCGGTGTCGGCGTGAACCGTGAAGGCGCGTTCGCCGAGTATCTGGCGATTCCGGCGTTCAATGCGTTCAAGATTCCGCCCGAGATTTCCGACGATCTCGCGTCGATCTTCGATCCGTTCGGCAACGCGACGCACACGGCGCTGTCGTTCAACCTCGTCGGCGAAGACGTGCTGATCACCGGCGCAGGCCCGATCGGCATCATGGCCGTCGCGATCGCGAAGCATGTCGGCGCGCGCAACGTCGTCATCACCGACATCAACGACTACCGGCTGGAGCTCGCGCGCAAGATGGGCGCGACGCGCGCGGTCAACGTTGCACGCGAGTCGCTGCGCGACGTGATGGCCGACCTGCACATGACCGAAGGCTTCGACGTCGGTCTCGAAATGTCGGGCGTGCCGAGCGCGTTCACGAGCATGCTCGAGGCGATGAACCACGGCGGCAAGGTCGCGTTGCTCGGCATTCCGCCCGCGCAGACGGCGATCGACTGGAACCAGGTGATCTTCAAGGGGCTCGAGATCAAGGGCATCTACGGTCGCGAGATGTTCGAGACCTGGTACAAGATGGTCGCGATGCTGCAGAGCGGGCTCGACCTGTCGCCGATCATCACGCATCGCTTTGCCGCCGACGATTACGAAAAAGGCTTCGCCGCGATGCTGTCCGGCGAAAGCGGCAAGGTGATTCTCGACTGGACGGCCTGAGTGCCGAAGGGGCCGCGCGGCGCGATCGCCGCCTGCCCCGCTTTCGATTGCCGGTGCGCGTTCGAAACCGTCACGCGCGAAACCGGGCTTAAGGTGAGATTATTCGGGAGCTGTGTTCTTGCGCTTCGAATAGCGACTCGATCGCACATGGGTGATCGGCAATCGCACGGTTGAGTTCACCTGTCGCGACCTTCCTGCCAACTCTGCCCGGCTTCTCCCGTCACACCATCCGGCGTTTGTCGTTTCGCGCCCCACGTTTCCCCGTTTCGTTTGATGCGAACGTCCGCCGCGCATCCCGTGTGTTGCCGCGTCGAACCAGCGCATCAACCGTGAACCCGCGCGCCTCGTCGCGGCTCACTCATGCGTGAGCCGATCGGCATCGATCGGTGCGCATCCTGCTACTTGATCCGTTCACCATTCAACCATCGCGGTTCGAGCTGGAGACTCAGCACCACGAGCCAGCGCTTCGGGCACTGCGGCGCGATGTCGATCGGATCACCATGCGCGCCGGGAATCGTGACGAACCCGTGTTGCGCCGCATACCGGCAAGCGCGCAACGCATCCGCCTGCAGCCAGAAGCTGACGAGCGCGCAGGTCACGAAGCGGAACAGCAGCAGCGTCGCGGCTTCCGGCGCGAAACCGGCCGCGATCAGCAGGCCATCGAACGCGAACGTCAGCAGATGCGCAACCGCGATCGTGACGATCGTCAGCTTCACCACGCCGCGCAGCCGCAGCGCCGTCCGCAAGCGTGCGTGCCGGCCGGCCAGCTGCGCGCGATCGTCGCCGCCATCGCGCTTAGGCGCATCGTGTTTCATGATGCCGCACCGGCTTGCCGTGCGACGTCGATCTGCGTTGCATCGTGTGCGTGCATGCGATCGCCCGCAAGGCCGACGGATTTGCACAGGATCGCGCTGTCGTAGTTGTGTCCCGGAAAGCGCATCACGTCGACCGGCTGAAAGCCCTCGCGCCGATAGAACTCGATCAGCCGGACAGCCGCGTGCGGCGCATCGAGCGCAAGGTGCGTTGCACCGCGCGCGGCGGCTCGCCGCTGCGCGAACGCGAGCAGCGCGCGTCCGATGCCGCGATCCTGCCAGACGGGATCGACGGCCAGCTGGCCGAGCGTCGCGACGCGCCGGCTGCGATACGTATCGCAGCGGGAATCGGGATCGTGCGAATGCATCGTCATCGTCGCGACCAGATGCGCGTTGCCGAGCGCGACGAAGCACTCGCTGGTGAGCACGCGTTCGCGCGTCGCGGAGGCCGGCTGATCGACGCACGGACAGTTGAAGCCCAACGCGCCGAGATGCGCGAAGGCGCGATGCAGCAGCGCGGTCAGCGAGTCGTACGAATCGCTGCGCGGGTCGAAGCGCCGCACGACGACGCGGCCGTCGAGCCGTTTGGCATAAGCCGCATAGGCGCGCGCAGGGCGCGCGGATTCCGGTCGCTGCATGATGTCCTTTCGCCCAGACAGGGTGACCGAAGTGTAGTGAGCGTCGCGTCTCCGCTTCAAGAAAAAATGTCGTAAACGTGGCGGGCGTCGTCGCGCGGCCTGACCGCGATTCAGCCCTCTCGTCGGCATGGATTTTCCGCATGCGCTTGACGAGGGAGAACGATCGTTCTACCGTAAACACATGAACACACCACTCGACTCCTCCGGCGAACCGGGCGTTCGCGACCGGCTGCTCGACGCGGCCGAAGCGCTGATCTATTCAGGCGGCATCCACGCAACGGGCGTCGATGCGATCGTGAAGCGATCCGGCGCGGCGCGAAAGAGCTTTTATTCGCATTTCGAATCGAAAGAGGCGCTGGTCGTCGCCGCGCTCGAACGCCGCGACGAGCGCTGGATGCGCTGGTTCGTCGATGCAACCCAGGCACGCGGCAAGGCGCCGCGCGCGCAGTTGCTCGGCATGTTCGATGTGCTGCGCGACTGGTTCGGGCAGCCCGATTTTCATGGCTGCGCGTTCCTGAACGCATCGGGCGAGATCGACGATGCCGACGATCCCGTGCGCGTTGTCGCGCGGGTGCACAAGGCGCGCCTGCTGGCATTCGTGCGCGAGCGGTTCGACGCGTATGCCGACGAAACAGGCATCGAGCGCCGCGGGCTTGCACGCATCGCACGTCAGTGGCTCGTGCTGATCGACGGCGCCATCGGCGTGGCGCTCGTCAGCGGCGATGCAAATGCCGCGCGCGATGCGCGCGCGATGGCCGAACTGCTGCTCGACGCCGTTTCGCGGCAGTCGATGTAGCGCTTCCGAACCGGCCGCGGTCGTCCGTGGCCAGAACCCTGAACAGGAGCAACCCATGTCCGCTTCCCCCGAAGTCCGTCCGCCCGTTCCGCCCTTCACGCTCGAAACGGCCCGCCAGAAGGTGCGCGCCGCCGAGGACGCGTGGAATACCCGCGATCCGCAGCGCGTGTCGCTCGCCTACACGCCGCAAAGCCGATGGCGCAATCGCGCGGAATTCGTGACCGGCCGCGACGAGATCGTCGGGCTGCTGCAGCGGAAATGGACGCGCGAGCTCGACTACCGGCTGATCAAGGAGCTGTGGGCGTTCGGCGGCAATCGCATCGCGGTGCGCTTTGCATACGAATGGCATGACGACGCCGGCAACTGGTTCCGCTCATACGGCAACGAAAACTGGGAGTTCGACGAAAACGGCCTGATGGCGCATCGTCACGCGAGCATCAACGACCTGCCGATTCGCGAGGAAGATCGTCTCTATCGCTGGCCGCTCGGCCGCCGTCCGGACGATCATCCGGGGCTGTCCGATCTCGGGCTGTGATGAACGTGCGCCGGTTCGGCGGAGCGGCGAACGCGTCGATTGTGGTCGACGGTGAGGAAATTCGGGAGGTGGTGCGCGAAAGGTGAGGTTTTTCGGGACCACGTGAAATGTCGCGTCGGACTGTGTACGTCGAGCTGATCGACACTGCTTTGCACGTGGTCCGCCGCGCATGTCTCATACGCTGAAGCGCATGCGTGCAGCCGGTAACGGTGCTGCGTGATGCGCGTGTCGACGCGCAACGGTGTGCTTCAGCACGTGTTGCAGCTCACGGATCACGCCGGGTTCGAAAGTGCGCGGGCGATCGGTGTGTCTGCGCGTGATGTGCAACTCACCGATCGGATCGGATTCAACGAGAGACACCGGTTACGGCTTCGAGGCAAGCAGTGCGCATCACCGTATCTTGTTTCTCACCGTTCGACGTTCCGCATGTGCGCGCCGGAAGCGGTACCGGTGCGTGCGCGCATGTCGTGCAGCTCACCGAAGAACCTGATGCACACATGGCCTGCCAACGGTTTGCTGCATCAGCGACAGACGACCTCGCGCTGCATCCTTGCGTTGCCGCGCACCACGTTCTGTTGATCCGTGAAGCATCCGACCCGGCACGATCACTCGCGCCGGGCCTGATCGTCAGCCCGCGATCCGCGCCGCGATCGCCTCCCCCACTTCCTGCGTCCCTGCGTTGCCGCCGAGGTCGCGCGTATGCGGCCCCGTGCGCAGCACGTCCTCGATCGCGGCGACGATCGCATCGTGCGCTTCGCGTTCGCGGCCCGTGCCGTTGCCGAGGAAGTCGAGCATCATCGCCGCCGACCAGATCATCGCGACCGGGTTCGCGATGGTTTGCCCCGCGATGTCGGGCGCCGAGCCGTGCACGGGTTCGAACAGCGACGGAAACGTGCGGTCGGGGTTCAGGTTCGCCGACGGTGCGATGCCGATCGTGCCCGTACAGGCCGGCCCGAGATCCGAAAGAATGTCGCCGAACAGGTTCGATGCGACGACGACGTCGAAGCGGTCCGGCTGCAGCACGAAACGCGCACACAGGATGTCGATGTGCTGCTTGTCGACGGCGATCTCCGGATAGCGCTCGGCCATCTCGGCCGCGCGCGCGTCCCACCACGGCATGCTGATCGCGATGCCGTTGCTTTTCGTTGCGACGGTGAGGCGCTTCGCGCGCCGCTGTGCGAGCTCGAACGCGAATTTCAGCACGCGCTCGGTGCCGTGACGCGTGAAGATCGACTGCTGCATCACGACTTCGCGCTCGGTGCCTTCGAACATCGTGCCGCCGACCGACGAATATTCGCCTTCGGTGTTCTCGCGCACGATCAGGAAATCGATGTCGCCCGCGCGGCGGCCGGCGAGCGGCGACGGCACGCCGTCGAACAGGCGCGCGGGCCGCAGGTTGATGTACTGGTCGAATTCGCGGCGGAATTTCAGCAACGAGCCCCACAGCGAAATGTGGTCGGGCACCGTCGCGGGCCAGCCGACCGCGCCGAACAGGATCGCGTCCATGCCCGACAACTGCGCTTTCCAGTCGTCCGGCATCATCTTGCCGTGCTGCGCGTAGTAGTCGCAGCTGGCCCAGTCGATCTGTTCGAAGTCGAAGCGGATGCCGAAGCGCGCGGTCACGGCGTCGAGCGCGCGCAGGCCCTCGGGCATCACTTCACGGCCGATGCCGTCGCCGGGGATCACGGCAATCCTGTAAGTCCTGTCGGTCATGCAAAGCTCCTTGGCTGGTCGGCCTGCTGCGGGGGAGGCAGCGGCACGTCACGCCATTCTATTTATTTCCATCCGGATTAAAATCGCGCGAAAGGTTAATCGACTTTCCACGAATCGTGAACAAATCGCCGAACCTCGACGACCTGCGCGTGTTCAGCCTGGTCGTCCGTCTGACGAGCTTCAGCGCGGCCGCCGAACAGCTCGCGGTGTCGCCCGCCTATGTCAGCAAGCGCATCGCGCTGCTCGAAGCACAACTCGGCACGCGCCTGCTGCATCGGTCGACGCGCCGCGTGACGGTCACGGAAGCCGGCGAACGCGTGTTCGCGCGCGCCGAGAAGATCCTCGACGACGTCGATCATCTCGTCGAAGACGTGTCGACCACGCGCACGGTGCCGCGCGGCACGCTGCGCATGTCGAGCAGCTTCGGTTTCGGCCGGCACGTCGTTGCACCGGCGCTGCTCGACTTCACCGCGCGCTATCCGCAACTGAACGTGCGGCTCGATCTGTTCGACCGGCTGGTCGACGTCGCGGGCGAAGGCTACGACCTCGACGTGCGGATCGGCGACGAGATCTCCGATCACCTGATCGCGCGCCGCCTCGCGGCGAACTATCGCGTGCTGTGCGCGTCGCCCGACTATCTCGCGCGACGCGGCACGCCGCGCTCGCTCGCGGATCTCGCGTCGCACGACTGTCTCGCGATCAAGGAGCGCGATCACCCGTTCGGCGTGTGGCGGCTGAACGTGCGTGGAGAAACGGCGACGGTGAAGGTCGGCGGCGCGCTGTCGACGAACCACGGCGAGGTGGCCGTGCAGTGGGCGCTGGCCGGACGCGGGATCGTGTTGCGCTCGATCTGGGAAGCCGGGCCGCTGATCGAACGCGGCGCATTGTGCCGCGTGCTGCCGGACGCGATCCAGCCCGCGAACATCTGGGCCGTGTATCCGGAACGCGTCGCGGCATCGGCGAAAGTGCGCGTGTGCGTGGATTTTCTCGTGGAGACGCTGGCCGGCCTGAACGCCGCAGCGGGTGACGATGCGGCCTGAATACGGCTAAAGGTGAGCTTTTACGGGGGGCGTGCGCAGGCACCGACGCGTCGCTTCACGCGACGCCGATCGGCCTGCTGCGCAGGCCTTCGACGGTGTCCGCGGGAAACTCACGCCGCGCCCGACGCACCGAGCATCAGGTCGAGATTCTGCACCGCTGCGCCGGAGGCCCCCTTGCCGAGATTGTCGAACACGGCGGACAGGAGCACCTGACCGTGATCGGCATTGACGAACACGCCGAGCCGCAGGTCATTGGTGCCGTTCAACGCTTGCGGATCGAGATGCGTGATCGCGGGCGTGTCTGCGAGCGGCGTGACGTCGACGTGACGCGCGCCGGCGTAATGGTGCGCGAGACACGCATGCAGCTGCTCACCGGTCACGCCGGCCGGGAGCAGGCGCATCTCGATCGGCACGGTCAGCACGATGCCTTGCCGATAGGCGCCGTAAGCCGGCACGAACAGCGGCCGGTGCGAGAGACCGGCATGCAGCTGGATCTCGGGCGCGTGCTTGTGCGCGAGTGCGAGGCCATAGATTTGCAGCGGCTTGGCGTGCACGGCGCCGTCCGCTTCGAATGCGTCGACGGCCGCTCGGCCGCCGCCCGAGTAC
Source organism: Burkholderia stabilis (assembly GCF_001742165.1). Classification (NCBI taxonomy): domain Bacteria; kingdom Pseudomonadati; phylum Pseudomonadota; class Betaproteobacteria; order Burkholderiales; family Burkholderiaceae; genus Burkholderia; species Burkholderia stabilis. Next base: position 2,288,380 of record NZ_CP016443.1, read on the forward strand.
CCGGAGACGGCATGGATGCTCACCGGGTAGTCGCGCGGCAGCAGGCCGGCCTGTTGCAGCGGTCGCAACAGGCCGATCGCACCGGTCGGGTAGCAGCCCGGATTGGTGACGCGCCGCGCGTGCGCGATCGTCTGCGCATGTCCGTCGGCCATCTCGGGAAAGCCGTACACCCATTCCGGCTGCGTGCGATGGGCCGAACTCGCATCGATCACGCGGACTTCAGGATTCCGGATGAAGCCGACCGCTTCGCGTGCGGCCGCGTCGGGCAGGCACAGGATCGCGATGTCGGCTGCGTTGATCGCTTCGGCGCGCCGCACCGGGTCCTTGCGCTCGGCATCCGGCAGCGTGACGAGCTGCAAGTCGGTGCGCCCGCTCAGGCGCGCGTGAATCTGCAATCCGGTCGTGCCTTGATCGCCGTCGATATAGACAGTGGGGAAGCTCATGATAGTCGCGTTCCTTGCGCTCGGTCGTCGAGAAAACCGTATCGTCCATCGAACGCCTAGAATAGGAAAAGTTGAATTTACTGACCATCTGATTCAGCTTTTCTGAACGAGAGGTGTGTGATGCGCGAGATCAGTCTGGACCGCCTGCGCACGCTGGTCGCGATCGCGGACCAGGGCTCCTTTGCGGCGGCGGCGCAATTGCTTCATCTCGCGCCGCCGACCGTCAGTCTTCATGTCGCCGAGCTGGAAAGCCGCGTCGGCGCGCCGCTGCTGTCCCGCACGCGCGGCAACGTGCGGCCGTCGGCTATCGGCGAAGTGTTGGTGGAGCGGGCGCGCCGTCTGCTGGCCGAGGTCGAATCCACGCTGGACGACGTGCAGCGGCAGGTGCAGGGGTTGACCGGACGGGTGCGCCTCGGCGCGTCGACCGGGGCGATCGCGCACCTGTTGCCGCAGGCGGTGGCGCGGCTGCGCGAACAGCATCCGGACATCGACGTCCAGATCGCGGTGCTCACGTCGCACGATACGCTGGCGCGCATTGCACAGGGCACGCTCGACGTCGGGCTGGTCGCGCTACCGCAGGCGCCGGTCGCGGGGTTGTCGATCCGCGCATGGCGGCGCGATCCGGTGATGGCTTTCCTGCCCGCGGACTGGCGGCTTCCGGCTCGCGTGACGCCGGCCTATCTGGCCGCGCGTCCGCTGATTCTCAACGATGCGTCCACGCGCCTGTCGCGACTCACGACGGAATGGTTTGCGCTCAGCGGCCATCGGCCCGCGCCGCGGATCGAACTCAACTACAACGATGCGATCAAGAGCCTGGTCGCCGCGGGGTATGGCGCGACGCTACTCCCGCACGAGGCCGGAGCGCCGCTGCCGGATGCGCGCATCGTCATGCGCGCGCTGCGGCCGGCGTTGTGGCGGGAACTGGGGATCGCCCATCGGGCGGGGTCGGTCGAGCGGGCGACGCAGCACGTGCTCGATGCGCTGTGGGCGCTCGGCGCGCGATAGCGGATCATGGCGCGGCTGCCCGTCCGGGCGGCCTGCGCGTTCAGAGCCGGTTGTCCTTCGCGAGCATCAGCACGCGCGCCCAGCGCTGTGCATCGCGCTTGTCGGTCATCGGCAGCTTCCATTCGCTGCGCACGGCGTCGCGCACGTGCACGACGAGATGCCAGCGGCCGCCGATCGGCGCGGCCTGGCAACCGTCGAGCTGCGACAGCGTATAGCGGCCGTCCGCGCCGTCGTGCGACAGCCACAGCAGCCCTTGCGTCGCGGATACGCGCAACTCGCCCCACGCGCGATGCACGACGTGCGTCCAGCCTTCTTCCTTCGTGTTCGGTGCGACGTCGCGGCGGCGCTTGATCCACCACGCAACCAGCGCAATCAGGATCGCGGCGGCGAGCACGGCGGCGGCGATGGCAACCGGCTGGCCGAACTGCGCGGCGATGACGTGAAACAGGTGAACCGCGCCCCATCCCAGAGCGATGAGCGCGAACAGTGCAATGAAAATCGGCATGTCGAATCGGAGAAGAGGACGGACCGGCGCATGCATCGCGCCGACCCGTCGCACACGGCATTACCGCTTGCGGTGAACGTCGTGCGTCACGAAGCCCGCGTCGTTGACGGGCAGCGCGAGGCCGTCCTTCACTGCGAGCGTCTTGCGGATGTCGTCGAGACCCGCGGACCAATGGTCGCGCATCGTCGACAGACCGAACTGATAGTCCTTGTAGTGATGCTCGTACGCTTTCTGCTGATAGATCAGGTGCTGGATGTTGTACTTCTTCCCGCTCGACATCGCATCAGCCTCGATGCACCACGGGTCGTTCTTGCGCTGCTCCTCCGGCACCTGCTCGAGCACGTGGCGCAGCACGTTGCGGTAGCGCTGTTCGCGCTGCAGCGTGTCGGTGACGAAACGCGTGCGGCTCGAATACTGCACGTCCTTCGTGCGCTCGGCGACGTCGGCCATCGTGCGCGGCAGCGGCCCGCGCGCGCTCCACAGATCGACCTGGAACGCGAGCGTGTCGCGCCGCGGCCGTGCGCGGAGCACTTCCATCAGCGGCGTGTTCGACACGACACCACCGTCCCAGTAATACTCGCCGTCGATCTCGACCGGCGGGAACGCAGGCGGCAGCGCGCCGGACGCCATGAAATGCTCGGGCGCGAGGCGGATACGCGAGTTGTCGAAGTACACGAAGTTGCCGGTGCCGACGTTGACCGCGCCGACCGACACGCGCGTCTCGCCCGAGTTGATCCGGTCGAAGTCGCACAGCTTCAGCAGCGTCGTGCGCAGCGCCGACGTGTCGTACCAGCTGATTTTTTCAGGATGGTCGGACACGCCCGGCAGCGGCGGCGGGAAGCGCGGCGAGAAGAAGCCCTGCTGGCCCTGCATCATCGCGCTCGCGGCCTGCGACGCCGTGAAGAACGTGCGGATCTGGTCGATGCTGTTGAACAGCGCGAATTCGAACGCGGCCGGAATGACGGGAAAGAACGCCGGCTGGCAGATCGTTTCCCAGAATTCGCGCAGGCGCTCGACGCGATGCTCGGGCGCGTTGCCGGCGATCAGCGCGGTGTTGAGCGCGCCGATCGAGATGCCCGCGATCCAGTCGAGCGGAATATCTGCTTCGTGCAGCCCTTCGAACACGCCGGCCTGATACGCGCCGAGCGCGCCGCCGCCCTGCAGGACGAGCGCGATCGTCTCGTACGGCAACGACCGCGCAGCGGTGGGCGCGCCGGCTTCGTGATGCAGGTCCGCCGCATCGACGGCCTGCCTTTCGGTGCGGGCGTGGGGCTTCATTGCATGAACCAGCCGTGGCTGACGATGAACGACTGGCCCGTGAGCGCGGCGCTCGGGAACGCCGACAGGAACAGCACCGTCTGCGCGACATCCTGCACCGTCGTGAACACGCCGTCGACCGTGGCGCCGAGCATCACCTTCTTCACCACTTCCTCTTCGCTGATCCCGAGCTCCTTCGCCTGCTCCGGAATCTGCTTGTCGACCAGCGGCGTGCGCACGAAACCCGGACACACGACATGCGAGCGCACGTTGTGCTTCGCGCCTTCCTTCGCGAGCACGCGTGCCAAACCGAGCAGACCGTGCTTGGCCGTCACGTAGGCCGACTTCAGCGGCGACGCTTCGTGCGAGTGCACCGAACCCATGTAGATCACGACGCCGCCGCGATCGTCCTTGTACATGTGCTTGAGCGCGGCCTTGGTCGTCAGGAACGCGCCGTCGACGTGGATCGCCTGCATCTTCTTCCAGTCGGAGAACGCGTAGTTCTCGATCGGGTTGACGATCTGGATGCCCGCGTTCGACACGAGGATGTCGACCGAGCCGAACGCCTCGGCCACCTTGTCGATGCCGCTGTTCACGGCTTCTTCATTCGTCACGTCCATCGCGACGCCGATCGCCTTGCCGCCCGCCTTGTTGATCTCGTCGGCGACCGCATTCGCGCCGTCCTGGTTCAGGTCGGCGATCGCGACGGCCGCGCCCGCCTTCGCGAGCTCGAGTGCGATTTCCTTGCCGATGCCGCTCGCGGCGCCCGTGACGACTGCGGTCTTGCCATTCAGATTGCTCATTTCGAATTCCCGTGGTGAAAGGTTTGACAGGGAGAAAGGACTGCGGACGTGTTATTGAGCCAGGTAATCGTAGACGACTTCGCCGAGGCCCAGTGTCAAATCTGCGACGATGTGCCGGGCTTCGACGATCTCGAGCACGGGCAGGTCGGCCACGGGCGCGAGGGCATGCGGCGCCAGCTCGAGCGATGCGGGGCCCGTCCACGCGCCCTTCATCTTGATGTCCTGCATGTAGTAGCGCACCAGTTCGCACACGCGTGCGGTGCCATCGACGTGCGGAATGATCTTCAGCAGGAAATTCGGGCCGGCGAGACGCTTCGTCTGCTCGTCGATGTCGAGTTCCTTGTGCTTGTAGCCCATCGTGCCGGTCGCGACGCGCACCTTGCCGTAGTCGAGCGTGCCGAGGAGGTGGTCGGTGTTCACGTGCAGCGTGGGCGACGCGAGCTTCTTCGGGAAGCCCCACAGCTCGCGGCCGCCGGCGATCGGCGGGTGATCGTCGAGATACATCGCGAGCGTGTAGCCGCCCGGCTGGCCGTTGTACTCGACCGGAATCACCTGGCCGCTTTCGGTGTAGTCGCCGAAGCCGGTCGAATCGGCCATGCGAATGAATTCGTAATGTACGAGCGGCTCGGTGACCTGCAGCGGCTCGGGGACAATTTCACGGAGACGGTCGGGATCGGTGCGATACGTGATGATCAGAAACTCACGATCGACGAAACGGTAAGGGCCCATGGGGAAGGCAGGGCTGGTCAACGGCATCGCAAACGCTTTCGATCGGACATCGCTGGGTTTCATGCGGACTCCTTGTTGTTGATCGCTTCGTGGATGAGTGCTCGTAATCGTATGCCTGTGCGTTGCCGTTGTGCGATGCCGCATTTGGAATTAATTGTTGCCGATTTCGAGGAATTCGCGGCGTAAATATTGAGATGAACGGTGCAAACGGCCCGGAAGGCGCCCGGCGGCCCGATGTTCGCATGCGTCGATGACGCCACGATGTGAAAAAGGTGAGCTTTTACAGGATGCCGGGTGAGCCTTTTCGGGAGAAGGTCGCGCGGGAATGTGACAATTGTGTGAACTTGTGTTGCGGTGCAGGCTCTAAGTGCGTTCGCCGCGGCGGGTAGCGCCTGTCGTGCATTCCCGCCGGATTAAGCATCGCTTAAGCGGGCGCCCCCTAGCATCGTCGATGTACGGCCGGACCACCGGTCGAATCTTCACGTCCCACGCAACCGGATTCATGCAGAACCTCAATCTCACCCTGTTTTCCGCCATCAACGCCGGCGCTGCGCCGCATCCCGGCGTTGCCCGTCTTGCCATCTTCGCCGCCGACTGGCTCGTCTATGCGCTGCCCGTGATGCTGCTGCTGACCTGGATCTTCGGCGAGCGCCCGACGCGGCGCCAGGCGATCGAGGCCGGTGTCGGCGTCTGCGTGGCGCTCGCGCTCGCGCAAGTGATCGGGCATTTCTGGTTTTCGCCGCGCCCGTTCATGGCCGGTGTCGGCACGCAACTGATTCCGCATTCGCCGGACAGCTCGTTTCCGAGCGATCACATGACGTTCGCGTGGAGCATGGCAGTCGGCATGCTGCTTGGCCGCACGACGCGCGTGACCGGGTTCGTGATGGCCGCGCTGGCCGTGGTGATCGCTTGGGGGCGTATCTATGCGGGCGTGCACTGGCCGTTCGACATGGCGGGCGGCGTGCTGGTCGGTACGGCGGGCGCGCTGGCGGCACACCTGTACGGGCAGCGCATCACCGCGCCGCTGGAGCGGATCGGCGATGCCGTGCACGCAGTCATGATGGGGCGCGAGCGCGCGCCGTAAGCGGGAAAGGCCGGCGGCCGTCAGCCGGGCGAGCCCGGCGTGCGGGCCGATTCGGCCGATGCGGAAGGACCGCCGCCTGCATCGTGAAGTTCAGGCGTATCGGCCGGGTGCTGCGCGGCGTCGCGCTCGAGGGCGCTTTCCTTCAGGATCGCGCACATCGCGACGAACAGCGCGAGTACGACTGCGGCGAGGCCGCAATAGCCGACGATCTTCAGGTTGCGAAGGAAAGGCGAAGCGTGGCTTTCTTTTGTCATGACCGGGCGCTCCTGGGCGGGCTGCGGCGGCTGTCGCCCGACAGCGGCGTCGCAGACATAGATATATACCAGCCGCGATGCCGATGCCAAGCCCGCCGGTGCGCCGGTGCCACGGTCCCATGCCCGTCCTTCGGACAGGTGCCCGTCGCGTCAGTCTTCCAGCGTTTCGTGTACGCCCGCCGCGCCGCGCTTCCAGTAGGCCGCCGCGCGGATGCGCGACTTGTCGATGCCGCGCTCGCCGGTCAGGTGCTGGCGCACCGCGCGCATCGACTGCGCTTCGCCGGCCGCCCACACGTAGCCTTCGCCGGACGGCGGCAGCGGCAGGTCGCGCACGGCATCCAGCAACGTGTCGCCGCTCGCTGCTTCGGCGCGGAAGCGCCAGATTTCATGCACGTCGGCGCGCGTGTCGAACGAGATCTGCGCGGTACGATCCGCGACTTCGAGGACGACCGCCGCGCGTGCGCCGGCCGGCAATTCCTCGAGACGCCGCGCGACGGCCGGCAGCGCCGTATCGTCGCCGATCAGCAGATGCCAGTCGAAACCGGTCGGGACGACGAACGAACCGCGCGGGCCGCCGATGCCGAGCCATTGACCGACGCGCGCCTGCGCGGCCCACTGCGACGCGGGGCCCGGATGGTTCATCACGAATTCCAGATCCAGTTCACAGGCAGCGCGGTCGAAGCGGCGCGGCGTGAAGTCGCGCGCGACCGGCCTCGGCTCGCCTTCCGGAAACTCGGGGCCGTTCGCACCGAGCGTCGGCATCGCGGGCCGTTCTGCGCCGGGCGGCGGGAAAAACACTTTCACGTGATCGTCGAACGACGCGGATTCGAAATCCGCGAGATCGGGGCCGCCGACGGTGACGCGCAACAGATGCGGCGTCACGGCGTGCACGCGCAGCACCTGGAGCAGGCGGAACTTGAGGGTGTGGCGCACGCGGGTCACGGTGCGCTCGGATGCGTTCTGCATTAATCCGTTCTCCTTGGGTTTTGACGGGGCGGCGCGGGTTACGCGCCGGTGCCGCCTTCGATTTCGGCCGTCGCGCGGCGCATGATCGCCGCGATGCGCCGCTGTTCGTCGGCGTCGGCGGCGCTCTTGTGCAGCAGCGCCCGCTTGAGCGCGAGACGCGCCTCGACGAACTCCGGCAGCCAGCCGGCCTGCGATTCGTCCTGCGCCTCGGTGCCCGCCGATTCCCCGGCGAACGCGCGGCGCATGAATTCCATCTTGCGTGCGAGGTGCGTGAGGCGGGCGAACAGCGTGTCGACACGTTCGCGCTGCGCGTCGAGATGGGCGCGGCCGGTGTCGGTCAGCGCATAGCGCTTGCGGTTGCCTTCCGCCGTCGACGCGACGAAGCCGACTTCTTCGAGATACGTGAGCGCCGGATACACCATGCCGGGGCTCGGGCTGTAGAAACCGTTCGAACGCGTGTCGAGCGCCTTGATCAGCTCGTAGCCGTGGCTCGGTTGCTCGGCGACCAGCGCGAGCAGCAGCAACTGGAGATCGTCGGAGCTGAACTGGCGGCCACGCGGCATGCCGTCGTCGCCGAAATCGCCAAAGCCGCCGCGCCCGCCACGGCCGCCGAACGGGCCGCCGCCACCGAACGAATCGTGGCCGCGGCGGTGGCGGCCGATCGCGTACCAGAGACCGGCGAACCAGTCAGGGCGGGCATGCGCACCTTGCCCGTCGCATCGGGCATGGCCGCGGAAGTGGTTGTGTCGCATGATCGTGTCCTATATATCGGAAAACATATCTAAAGATATATATCGAAAGATAGGTCGTCAAGGGGAATTAATGGGGATGGAGTGAGGGGCGGGTTCGCCTTCGAGATTGTCGGTGTCGACCGACCCGTGACGGACGCCGGCGGGCCGGGTGCGTAAGGGCGGCCCGGCCGGCCGAGGGTGTGCATGCGTCCTGTGCCGGGTTCGGAGCCGTCCGACTGCGCGCATGCGGCGAGCGTGCGAGCCATGACGACCCCGTCCGGGACGAGCGGCACAACAGGCGCTCCCGTTACGGTCATCACGAAAACATCATCCGGTACGTCGGAACGCGGGTTCGCATGATCCCGTCGGCCACCTGCTTAACGGTCGCTTAAGCATCGACGGAACAAGATTCGGCGTATGCGCGTCTGGTGCGGGAGCCGATGCCGGTCACGTGTGTCGATGGCTGGCCGGGTTCGCCCGTCCGGACTGCCGCCCTTAACCCAGAATTTTCCAGAGGCACCCGGCATGATTACTTCTTCCGACCGACCGGCGTTGCGCTGGTTGAACAAGGTTCCGGACGTGACGCTCGCGTTCTGGATCATCAAGATCATGTCGACGACCGTGGGCGAGACCGCCGCGGATTTTCTCGCGGTCAACGCGGGATGGGGGCAGGGCACGACGCGTGCGCTGATGGCCTCGCTGCTCGCCGTCGCGCTGTTCCTGCAGTTGCGCACGCGCCGCTATACGCCATGGGTCTACTGGCTCACGGTCGTGCTCGTCAGCATCGTCGGCACGCAGATTACCGATTTGCTGACGGATGGCCTCGGCGTCAGCCTGTACGTGAGCACCGGCGTGTTCGCGGTCGCGCTCGCGATGATCTTTGCGATCTGGTATCGGATCGAGCGCACGCTATCGATCGAAGCGGTCGTCACGCCGCGCCGCGAGCTGTTCTACTGGGGGGCGATTCTGTGCACGTTCGCGCTCGGCACCGCAGCGGGCGATCTGGCGACCGAAGCGCTCGGCCTGGGTTTCTCGATCGGCGTCGTGTGCTTCGGCGGACTGCTCGCGGCCGTCTACGTTGCGCGCATGCTCGGCGTGAACGCGGTGCTGGCGTTCTGGACCGCATACATCCTGACGCGTCCGTTCGGTGCCGCGCTCGGCGACCTGTTGACGCAATCGCACACGTATGGGGGCGTCGGGATCGGCGCCGCCTGGACCAGCCTGCTGTTCCTGACCGTCATCGTGCTGCTTGTTGCGGTCGCGCAATTCGCCTCCGGAAATCGCGGAGCGTCCGACGCTTCCCAATGAGCTGCGCCCTGTTTTCTTCATCCACGAATCGAGGTTCCCTCATGCGTCATTCGGTTTTTTCGTCACGTCTGTTCGTCACGGTTGCCGTGTGCACCGCGCTGGGCCTGACCGCCGGTTGCTCGAAGCCGGCGGACAGCGCCGCGTCGCCCGCGTCGGCTGCTTCCGCACCCGCGAGCGCGTCGAAGCTCGGCGACCTGTCGCAGTTCCGGACGATCGCCTCCGACGTTGCCGGTCTCGTCGCGAAGGGCGATCTTGCCGCAGGCAAGGCCCGCATCAAGGATCTGGAAGTTGCGTGGGACGGAGCCGAAGCCGGCCTGAAGCCGCGTGCGGCCGACGACTGGCATGTTCTCGACAAGGCGATCGACCGCTCGCTCGCCGCGCTGCGTGCCGATCATCCCGCGCAGGCTGATTGCGCGGCGGCCATGACGGACCTGCTTCACACGTTCGACACGCTGGCAGGTCACAAATAAAAAACGCCGCGCTTTTTTACGTGCCAGCAACGCGCCGGGGTCGTGTGATGAAGCGCGACCACGGCGGGGGAGCATTGATGTTCCATCCCGCAGCATCGGCCTCACGTGACGCGATGTAGCGAGACGGTTCATTCGCACGCCCGTCAGGCACGAATCGCTCGGTGGTCTCATCGTCAAGCATGGGCGAGACGGCTCGTCGCGATACCCGAATGGCGTGCGCTGTACGCCGCCCGATACGTCGGTTGCGGCGCAGACGAGTCGACACGCTTCCCGATGGAACGTCCGGACACTTTTCTTCGCCGGGCGTCATCACTTCTCGGCACCACCCATCGAACGCTTGCGCGTAGCGGGTTGGATCAACATGCATCCGGCCCGCCCCGCTCCGGGCGCAGAGGCAGGCTGCCGCTTTCACGAAAGTGACCGAATCGCCGAAGCGCGGAGACCAACTCTTCCGCCAATCCTGTCGGGAAAGGCCGCCTGTTCTTCAAACCTGAAGCGTGCGGCGAGGGGTGCCGTCGATGCGTTCCGTCAACCTCTCTGGCGGCCAGATTCCGATGGTCGGATGACCGGCGCGATGTCTGCTTTCGCAGCCGCTGCAGCAGCGGTACCGACCCTCGTTTGTCAGCCGGTGACATCGCGAGATATTTACCGTAATGCAGCAATTTCCCGTAATGGATGATGTAATGTGAATTACCAAAACACCGGCGATCATTATTCAAGGTGTGAAAATGATTTAATGGGTGTTCCGTTTCATCAAACTAAATTTCCGCGCCAGCAAAATCCTGAAAATCCGACCTGTAATTCAATGCGCATGTATCCTTGATGGCCAGGCGCTACATGGGTTTGCGGGGAATTGATTGTTCTTCGACCCTATATTTCCAGCCTGAAAACCTGTCGAAAACGTAAAGCATTGCAATATAAAATGCCGGGCTGATTATTCCTGTTGCGACGCTATGATTTATTTGGCAGGATTTTTATCAAGTTGCCGGATTTTAAAACAACAAAGCGGCCGACAATTCAACTGGATGAAATAACGCGCACCGGACGGGCAACGATTTGAAAGGAAGCGGACGAAAAAACAGGTAATGAGGCGGCGAACATTCGACATTGTTCGCGATCAGCGAATCAATCGCTTGCCCGGCAGCGCCGATGCGTCACTCGGGCGATCCGGGCGAATCCGACACGGGGCGGTCATGGCGATACTCAAGAATGATTCTTCCGGAGAAGTGTGCTTGCTCCGCGCGTATCACGTGTTCGGCCGCGATGCCGCGCGCTGCGACACGGTCATCCGGGATGCGTCGGTGTCTCGCGTGCATGCCCATATCCGCTGGGTCGGCGGGCTGTGGGAACTGCACGACCACAGCAGCAACGGCACGTCGGTATCGGGCGTGCGGTTGCGCGACGGCGAGCATGCGGTGCTGCAGCAAGGCGACGTGATCCGGTTCGGCAAGGCGGGCATCGCGCCGTGGCGCATCGATGCGCTCGACGATCCGGCCGATACGCTGTGGCCGATCCGCGGCGCCGCGCATCCGATCGTGCTCGCGCCGCGCCAGATCCTGCCTGCACACGCCGCGCAGCCGGTCACGATCGTCCGGTCGTCGGCCGGAGAATGGCTGTGCGACGACACGCTGCCGCCGCGCGCGCTCCATGACGGCGACGAAGTGTCGACCGGCGATTTCACCTGGCGCCTGGCGCTCGTGCGCAGCGGCTCGACGTTGACGCTGGCGGCGGCGGGCGGTCCTGCCGCGACGCCGCAACTGCTCGAATTCTTCGTCAGCCGGAACGAAGAGCACGTGCGCATGCTGCTGCATGTGCGCGGTGGCGTGGTCGACCTCGGCGAGCGCGCCCATCACTACAGCCTCGTCACGCTTGCCCGCGCGCGCTCGGCCGACATGCAGGCCGGCTACGACGCGGCCACGCAAGGCTGGATCGAACTCGACCGGCTGGCCCGCATGCTCGGCATCGATCCGTCTCATCTCAACGTGCAGATTCACCGCGCGCGCAGCCAGTTCGCGGCGCTGCCCGGGCTGGACGCGAGCCAGCTCGTCGAGCGCCGGCGCGGCAGCGTCCGCTTCGGCGATTTCCCGTTCCGCATCGTGCGTGGCGAGCACCTCGAATGCCAGTCGGTGCCGGGCGCAGAGCCGCGTATCGGCGTGCATCGCGTGGCGCCGAACCCGGTCGCCCACTACTCGTGAACGCGGGGGAGCCGGCCGGGTTGCCGATCGTGTCCGGCGCACTGGTCGCGCCGGACACGCCCGGGCCGCATCGGGCCGCCGCGCCTTTTGCGGAACTGGCCGGCCAGCGGCGCTACCGGATCGGGCCGCTGCTCGGCGAGGGCGGTAACGGCGTGGTGTTTCGCGCGACCTGCGACGAGACGGGACGAGACGTCGCGATCAAGCTGATGCGCGACGATGCCGCGCGAACCGCGGCGGAGCGCGCGCGCCAGCGTACGCGTTTCCGGCGCGAGACGCGCCTGTGCGAGGCGCTGCGGCATCCGAACATCGTGGCGTTGCTGGACAAGGGGGAAGCGCCCGACGGGCGGCTGTTCGCGGTATTCGAATTCGTGCAGGGCCGGACGCTGCGCGATCGGCTCGCGGCGGAGGGGCCGCTGTCGGCCGTCGAGACGGGCCGGCTGATGGCGGAGGTGCTCGACGCGCTGGCGGCCGCGCATCGGCGCGGCATCGTGCATCGGGATCTGAAGCCGCAGAACATCCTGATCACGACGGACGACGACGGGCCGCACGCGAAGCTGCTCGACTTCGGCATCGGCGCATTGCTGCCCGGTACGGACGGCATCGCGCACCAGACCGCGACGCGGGCGACCGAAGTGATCGGCACGCCGCAATACTGCGCGCCCGAGCAGTTGCGCAACGAGACGCCGACGCCCGGAAGCGATCTGTATGCGTGGGGGCTGGTGGTGCTCGAGTGCCTGACCGGCGCTGTCGTGATGCAGGGCGCGAGCGTGGCCGACATTCTCTATCAGCAGCTCAGCCCGGGGGATGTCGCGCTTCCGCCGTCGATCGCGTCGCATTCGCTCGGCCCGGTGCTGCGGCGTGCGCTGAGCAAGGATCCGACGCAGCGCGCCGCATCGGCCGACGAACTCGCGGAGCAGTTTCGCGCGCTCAACTTCGCGGCGCTCGTCGGCCGGCTCGATGCCGGCCGCACGGACCAGGATGCAGGTCCGCGTCCGTTCGCGCCGCACGACGGCACGAACGGAACGGTCGGCGAGTACCGGCAGGTCACGACGCTGTGCTGTTGCGTGACGATTGCCGGAGCGGGCCGGCAACACCCGGCCGACGCCGATCACGGCGAATGGCTCGACGGCTACGCGGCGCAATGGCTGACGACGTGCGCGGATATCGCGATCGGCTATGGCGCGCACGCCGGCGGACGGCTCGGCGACACGCTGCTGTTCCACTTCGGACTGCGAGGCGATATCGATCGGCCGGCGCGCCGTGCGGCGCGTGCGGCGCTCGACATGGTGCGGGTGGCCGAGCGCGCCCGGTTGCCCGCACCGGCGGCCGACGACAGCGCAAGCTGGCGCGTCGAGGTGGCCGCCGCGATTCACGTCGGGCGGGTTCTCGCCGATGCGTCGCGCCTGCCGGACGCATCGACGTCCGCCGTTGCGTCGCGGCTGCTGCGGCTTGCCGGGCCCGGGCAGATTCTGATCAGCGACGATGCGCGGCGCGCGCTCGAACGGCATGCCGACCATCGACCGACGTCGTTGCGGCTGGCGCGGGCGGGTTTCGGCGCGCAGCCGGTGCACGAATTGCTCGGCGAGCGCCGCGCCGATACGCCGTTCGATTCGCTCGACGCCAGCACGAGCGTGCCGATGGTCGGCCGCGTACGCGAGCTGGACGCACTGCTGCGCGGGTGGCAGGACACGCTCGCGCGACATCGTCGCGTGACGCGCGGCGAGCATGCGCCGTGGAGCGTGCCGTGGCTCGTCGTCGGCGACGCGGGGCTCGGCAAGTCGCGCCTCGTGCACGCGCTGTGCGAAGCGGTTCGGGCGCGCGGCCACGCGTTCGCGTATTGCGGGTGCCTGCCCGAACGGGTGAATCATGCGCTGTTTCCGATCCTGCGATTCATCGCTGCGCATTGGCACATCGACGCCGATTTCCCGGGCGGTTTCACGCTCGCGGCGATCGACGCGATGATCGCGCCGCTCGAATGCGATCATGCGGCGGCCCGAATCGCACTCGCGAGCTGGCTTGGGCTGCCCTGCGATACGAAGGGGGTCCAGTGGTCGAGCGCACGCGAGCGGCACCTGCTGTTTGACGTTCTGGAGCAACTGATCGCGTCGCTCGGCAGCGGCGCCCCGGTGCTGCTCGTCGTCGAGGACGTACAGTGGATCGACCGCTCGACGGAGGCGTTTCTCGCGTACCTGCAGCGCTCGCCGCGCGCCGCGGCGCTCGGCATCGTGCTCACGTCGCGCCCCGACAAGCTCGGGCGCTGGCGCGGCGCGGCCGAACGCCTGGCGTTGCGCCGCCTGCCGCGCGACGACGCGCGGCGGCTGGTCGCGGCGTGTCTCGGCCAGGGCGCGCCCGATCCGGCGTGGCTCGACCACCTCGCGCAACGCACGGCCGGTATCCCGCTGTTCATCGAGGCCGTCGCGCGCGAGCTCGCGATGAGCGGCGCGGACGGTCCGCTCGCGGGCCGGGAGGCGACGGACCCTTGCCCGATTCCGGTCAGTCTCGGCGCCATGCTCGATCTCGCGCTCGACCGGATCGACGGCGCGCGCGACACCGCGCAGCTTGCCGCAACCATCGGCGTCGAGGTGGATGCGCAACTGCTCGCCGACGCCTCGCCGCACGATCGCGCCACGCTCGACGCACATCTGCGGCTGCTGGTCGACGAGCGGATCATGTACGCGCAACATCGTCGCGATCGCGTGTTCTATACGTTCCGCCACGCGTTGATTCGCGATGCGGCCTACGCATCGATGCAGCCTGCCATGCGGCGCGACAACCATGCGCGCGTGGACCGGGCGCTGGTCACGGATGCCGATCGTCGGGCCTGCTCACAGGCGTTCCGTATCGTCGGGCCCGATGCCCGGCCGGGCGCTTTCGCTGCAGCGATCGCCCGCTGCATCGGCGCGACGCGCCGCGCGATTTCCGGCCATGTGTCGGTACGCGACGGCGTTATCCGGTTCGGGCGGAACCCGGCCGGCACACCCGGCCGCGCGGCGAACCGGAGTTGAAGCAGACATTGCGGTTGCCGTGCGTCGCCGGGCGACTGCAGATGCGCGACAACCGTGTCGCAGGGTGTCGACCGAGGTGCGCCGCTGCCGCATGAGCGGCCGGTTCATCCGCGAATTCCGGCCGTCGACGGGGAGATCCCGACATGGCGGCCGAGAACACCACGAGCTGGCGATCCGGCTGCCGTGCCGGACCACCGGCCGGATTCGCCGCGGAGCTGAAGCCTAGAACCGCGTGCTGAAACCGACCCGCGCGATCGACTGCAGCGCGCTGCTCGACGCGCCGTTCGCGTCCATCACGCCGTTGATCTGCGCGTTGCTGCCGTGGCCCGTGCGCTGATGCACGCCTGCGACGTACACCATCGTGCGCTTCGACAGCCAGTACTGCACGGCCGCCAGGATCTGATGCGCATGTGCGTTGTCGAGCGTGTCGTTGCCCTTCATGTACGTGTACGACGCGCCGATGACCCACTCGGGCGCCGGCCGCCATGCCGCGCCGGCTTCCGCCGACCACACGCCCGCGCCGTTCTGCGCGTTGTGCACGGTGGTCACGAGCGCCTTCCCCGTGACCGTGCCGACGGTGTAATGCACGCCCGCGCCCCAGTTGCGCACGCTGGTGGCCGGCATCCCGCCGGCTGCGCCGTACTTCTGGTTCGTATAGGCCGCGCCCGCGCCGAACGGGCCGTTGTCATAGCTCGCGCCGATGCTGACCGTGTTGTTCGCGCCGGCCGAGCCCGCGACGTTCCCGAAGCCGTACAGCGCGCCGAAGGTCAGGCCCGACAGCGACGGGCTCGTGTACTTGACGGCATTCGCGACGCGATTGCTGCCCGCGACGCGATCCCAGTCGAAGGCGCCGGTCGGGTTGTTCGGCAACGCGAGCTTGTCGAACGGCCCGTTGCGGAAGCCGTACAGGCCGACGAGATCCTGCGCGATCTCGTTGCCGCTGGCGGCCAGCGAATCGACCATGAACTCGTACTGGGTGCCGAGCGTCAGCGTGCCGTACCGGTCGTTCTGCAGCCCGACATAGGCCGTGCGCGCGAACAGCCCGCCGCCGATGATCGACCCGTTGCCGAGCGAATACTGGTTGACGAGCCGGAAGATCGCGCGCGTGCCCGCGCCGAGATCTTCCTTGCCTTCGAAACCGAGCAGGTTCGGGAAGAAAATGTTGTCGTCGAATTTCGGATTGCCGTGGCCGCCTTCGTTGCTGACATAGCTGATACCGGCATCCATCAGCCCGAACATCGTCACGCTGCTTTGCGCGAACGATACGGCCGGGATCGCACAGGCGGCGAGCGCCAGAATGGTCTTTTTCGTCATCTCCAGGGTGCTCCTCACATGTTTCCGATCGAGTCGGATATTTTTAATTGGACTACTGATTGAAACGGCTGAACCCGGACCGACGGGAAGCCGGTTCGGGTGCAACCGAAGGGAACGGTATGGCGCGCGAGGGTTCGGCAGCGCTTGCCGACGCCTCGCGCGCCGCGTGCTAGACCGTCGAATACCCGCCGTCCACCGGCACGACCGCGCCGGTCACGAACGATGCGCCGGGCGAGCACAGGAACAGGATCACTTCCGCGACTTCGTCGGCCGTGCCCCAGCGCCCGAGCGGCGTGCGCTCGAGGATGCGCCGCGATGCCTGTGCGTCGGCCATCAGGCCGGTGCTGAGCGGCGTATCGATCCAGCCGGGTGCGACCGCGTTCACGCGGATGCCGCGATCGGCCCACGCCTGCGCGAGCGAGCGCGTGAGCTGCGCGATGCCGCCCTTGCTCGCGCTGTACGCGGGCCGGTCCTTGCTGCCGAAGTACGTGTACATCGACGCGATGTTGACGATGCTGCCGCCGTTCGCGGACAGCGCCGGTCGCGCGGCATCGGCGGCGCGCATCACCGACGTCAGGTTCACGTTCAGCACGAGCTCGAACTGGTCCATCCGGTATTCGTCCGCGTGCCGGCTGATGCCGACGCCGTTGACGAGCGCGTCGAGCCGCGGCAGCGCGGCGATCGTGCGCGTCAGCGCATCGCTGTCGGTCACGTCGAGCTCCACGCAGCGGATGCCCGGATGCACCGGCGCATGCGGGCCGGCGGCATCGAGCCCGAGCGCGACGACCGACGCGCCGGCTTGCGCGAACCGCAGCGCGGTACGCGCGCCGATGCCCGACGTACCGCCCGTCACGACGACGGACTGGCCGTCAAACGCCCACTGACGACTCATGCTCGACACTCCCGGTGGTGTGTGCGCGCCGGGCCGGCCGTTGCGCGGGTGAAACGAGGATCTTGATCTGCGTGCGATCGGCGAGCAGCGCGTCGAAGCCGTCGGTGACGGCGTCTTCGAGCGACACGGTGCGCGTGACGATCGACGTGAGATCGAGCGCACCCGACGCGACGATGCGCAGCAGGTCTTCGTACGCATGCCGGTAGCCGACGCTCGCAGTGATGGTCAGCTCGTCGTTGACCGCGCGGAACGCGTCGAAGCCCGCGTGCGGCATCAGGCCGACCATCACGACGCGGCCGCCCTTGCGCAGCGCCTGCATCGCCGCTTCGAACGTGGCCGGCAGGCCGGCCGCCTCGAAACTCGCGTCGACGCCGAGCCCGCCGGTGGCCGCGCGGATCGCGCCCTGCAGCGCAGGCGCGTCGAGCGCGCGCGCATCGAGCGCGTGCGTCGCGCCGAAGCGTGTGGCTGCCGCGAGCCGTTCGGGCGACACGTCGACGGCCACGATCGTCGTTGCGCCCTGCAGCTTCGCGAGCATGATCAGCAGCAGGCCGATCGGCCCGAGCCCGAATACCGCACAGGTTTCGCCGAGCCGAAGCGCGCCGCGTCGCAGCGCGTGAAGCGCGACCGCAGCGGGCTCCATCGCCGCGGCCTGTTCGAGGCTCACGCCGTCGGGCAGGCGATGCAGCATGTAGGCCGGCACGACCGCGAAGTCGGCCATCCCGCCGTCGCCCATCAGCCCGGCGAATCCCATCGACACGCACAGGTTGTACGATCCGGAGCGGCAGTACGCGCACTGGTGGCAGCGATATTCGGGCTCGACCGCGACGCGGTCGCCCGCGCGCAGCGCCGTCACGCCTGCGCCGACTTCGACGACGGTGCCGCAGAATTCGTGGCCGAGCGTCAGCGGCGCGGTGCGTTGCGACAGCGGATGCGGCGTGTCGACCGGAATCGCGTGCGGGCCGTCCGCATATTCGTGCAGGTCGCTGCCGCAGATGCCGCAATACGCGACCGCGATGCGCACGTCGCCGGGGCCGACGCGCGGCACGTCGATTTCCACGAGACGGACGTCGCGCGGGCCATGCCATTGAAGGGCTCGCATGTCATCGGCCTCCGAGGTTCTGCGTATCGAGACGGGTCGCGGCGGCGCCGGCGAGCGCGCGCTTGCGCAGCACGGCGGGCGCGGTTTCGACGAGGCCGAACGACAGCACGCACGCGAGGATCGCGCCGGTCGCCGAGGTCCACATCGCGAACTGCAGGCCGTACTTGTCGGCCGCGAAGCCGGCGACGGTCGGCGCGACGAAGCCGCCGATCAGCTCGCCGGCGCCCATGATCAGCCCGAGCGCGCTGGCGATTGAGCGGGGCGGCACCGTTTCGGCCGGGATCGTCGCCATGAACAGCGTGAAGCAGCCGAGGCCCGTGTAGGTCGCGAGCACGAGCACGCAGAGCGCCACCAGCGAATTCGCGTGAATCATCGCGATGGGGCACGCGGCGGCGATCAGTGCGAACACGATCATCGTCGGCTTGCGGCCGATCCGGTCGGAGATCGCCGGCACCGCGAAACCCCAGAACACCCACGCGGCGCCGAGGCAGGTCATCACGACGCCCATGTCGGACGGCGAGAGATGGCGGCTGTCGACGAGGAACACCGGCGCGAACGAGATGATCACGACGAACCACGTGAGGAAGAAGCAGCTGATCAGCACGCAGAGCAGGATGTTGCGTTCCTTCAGCAGCGCCCAGCGGCTGATCGCCGCGCCGACGGTGGCTGGCGCGGCGGCCGTGTCGGCCTGTGCATGCCGCACGCCGCCGGGCGGCACTTCACGCACCCAGCGCCAGATGCAGAACGCGATCAGGAAGCCCGGAATGCACGACACGTAGAACGCCTCGCGCCAGCCGTACGCGGTCGCGATACCGATCACGATCGGCGGGCCGATCATCGCGCCGAGCAGGCCGGCGGCCGAGCCTTGCAGCAGGCCCATGTTCAGCCCGCGGCGGCTCGGCGTCGAACTCTCGACCATCAGTGATTGCGACAGCGGCAGCACCGGGCCTTCGGCGATGCCCATCAGCGCGCGGAACGCGATCAGGCTCGCGAAGCCGCCGACGAGCCCCGACAGCGCCGAGCACACGGAAAAACCGAGCACCGCCGCGATCAGCAGCGGCTTGCGCGTGCCGCGCGCGTCGGACCATGCGCCGGTCGCGGCGCCCGACAGCGCCCACGTGAGCGCGAGCGCGGACGACACCATGCCGAGCTGCGTGTTCGTCAGGTGCAGCTCGGCCGACATGAACGGGAACAGGAACGACAGCGCGAGGCGGTCGAAGAAGACGAAACCGAACGTCATGAACAGGATCAGCAGCAGCCTGTTCTCGTACGTCCATGCGCGTTTGGGGGAGGGGTGGGATGTCATGGCCGGCCTCGTCGCGCGTCAGCGGAACAGCTTCTCGATCGCTTGCGCGCCGAGGCCGACCTTCTCGTAATGCGCCTTGCACATCGCGATGTACGAATGCACGTCGAAGTAGCCGTCGGGGTTGCCTGCCTCGTCGAGCCAGATCAGCGGCCCCTTGACGATGAAGAACGCGCGCATCGGCTCGGGGTGGTCGAACGCGACGAGCGTGTGGCCTTCGCCCGGCGTCTCGTACACGAAATCGCCGCGCGTCGCGGTCCATTCGTGCTCCAGATACCCCCATTTGCCCGACAGCGTGTACGCGAACACCTCGTGCGGGTGATAGTGCCGGTTCACGAGCCCGGCTTCCTTCGCCATCAGGATGTCGCACCATTTGTTCTGCGACGGCGAGATCCACAGCGGCCGCGACGAAACCGTTTCGGTGAACGGAACGTAATAACGCTCGTCGTCGGTGGCCGCGTTCGGGATGTAGGCTTCGGGCAGCGCATCGGGCTTGAACGGATTGGCAATCGGCGGGATGTTTTGCCAGAATTCGGATACGGCTTTGTCGACCACGGTTCGTCTCCTTGTGTATGGGTGTCGTGGGCTCGACTTTAGCCAGCCGGTGCGCGCCGCTCTTGACTGGGCTGGACGAATTGCTTGACCGCGCCGGACATTGCGCTGCACCAGAATCCAGACGAACCATCCCCCAATCCGTGCCGCTCCGCACGACAGGCGCCCGCAGGAGGCGACGTGACGAATTCGACCGTTTTTTCACGCACGCGAGGCTCGACGGCCGACGTGCCGGCGCGCGACAGGATGGCGTATTGGGATGCGTTCAATGCGGCGACGCTGGTCGGTTTGCGCTGCTCGTCGCTGTCGCCCGCGGGGCTCGAAGTGGAGAAGACCGACATCGCGCTGCCGGGCCTCGGCATCGCCGATATCAGCGGCCGGGATCACGTGATCGAGCGCAGCCCCGCGCTGGTGCGCCAGTTGCCGAAGGAGTCGCTGTTCGCGTGCCAGATCCTGAGCGGGCGCGCGTATTTCATCCAGCGTGACCGGTGCCTGCTCGCGGAAGCCGGCGACGTGGTCGTCTACGACACGCGCGTGCCTTATCTGTTCGGATTCCTGACGCCGATGCGGCAATTGCTGATCGATATCCCGATCACGACGTTCGACGACCGGCTCGATGCCGAACTGGCGGCGCTGCCGCTGCGGATCGCACCGAAGCCGGGCGCCGGCGCGATGCTCGGCACGACGCTGCGTGCGAGCGTCGAGCGGTTCATGAAAGAGCCGGTCGAGCAGGACGCCGCGCGTTTTGCCGAGCACACGCGCACGCTGATCGCGGAACTCATCGACGCGGAAGTGAACGGCGCGGGCGCGTCGCGCGCATCGCTGTCGTACCTGCTGACCGCGAAGCAGTACATCGCGACGCATCTCGGCGAGCCGGAGCTCGGGCCGCAGGCCGTCGCCGATGCGGTCGGCCTGTCGTTGCGGCACCTCGGCCGGCTCTTTGCCGCCGAAGGCGAGTCGATCACGCAGCACATCTGGTCGGAGCGGCTGTCGCACGCGCATCGCGAGCTGACGGACGCGCGGCTGCGCAAGACGAGCATCGGCGAGATTGCGTTTCGCTGGGGGTTCTCGAGCCAGGCGCACTTCAGCCGCGCGATTCGCGAGCGCTATGGCGCGTCGCCGATGGCGTTGCGCGACGCGGTGCGTGCGGCGGAACGCTGAGGCCGGCGGCGTGCGGTCGCGGCGGCGCGTGCGTTCCACGCGCCGTTTTTGTTTGCGCGGTTGCGCAGGTGCGCCGCGTCAATCCGCCAGCATGAACGCCGCGCAGCGCTCCGCGATCATGATCGTCGGTGCGTTCGTGTTGCCCGATACGATGCGCGGCATCACCGACGCATCGCAGATCCTCAGCCCGTCGACGCCTTGCACCGCGAGGCGCGGCGTCACGACCGCATGCGCGTCGTTGCCCATGCGGCAGGTGCCGGCCGGGTGGTAGACGGTTTTCGCGCGGCGTCGCACGTAGTCGGCGAGCGCCGCATCATTCAGCGTCTCCGCTTCGCGAACGATGCGCGCGAGCGACGGCGCGCGGATGATCTGCCGCGCGAGCGCGACGCCACGCACGAGGCCCGCGACGTCGGCCGGGTCGGACAGCGCGCCGCTGTCGAACAGGATCGGTGCGGCCGGATCGCTGCCGCGCAACTGCACGGAGCCGCGCGAGCGCGGCCTGAGCAGGCACGGGTTGATCGACAGCCCGTGGCCGGGCAGCGGTTCGCGATCGACGTCGCCGACGAGTGTCGGCAGCACGTGGAACTGGATGTCCGGGCGGCCGCTGCCGGTCGTGTCGACGAACGCGCCGGATTCGACGACGTTCGACGTCAGCAGGCCGGTGCGGCACAGCATCCACTGCAGCCCGTGACGCAACGCTTTCAGCCCGCGATCCTCGCCGAGCAGGCTGACCGGCGCATGGCTGCGGCCGTAGATCGATACCTCGAGGTGGTCCTGGTAGTTCGCGCCGACGTCGCGGCTGTCGTGCAGT
The DNA here is from genome assembly GCF_001742165.1 of Burkholderia stabilis. NCBI lineage: Bacteria > Pseudomonadati > Pseudomonadota > Betaproteobacteria > Burkholderiales > Burkholderiaceae > Burkholderia > Burkholderia stabilis. The sequence goes on from NZ_CP016443.1 coordinate 2,310,267, forward strand.
ACGTCGATGCCGTGCGTGCGCAGGTGTGCGCCGGGGCCGATGCCTGACAGCATCAGCAGCTTCGGCGTGCTCAGCGCACCGGCCGCGAGCACGACGTCCGCGCGCGCGGCGGCCGAACCCGTCGCGCCGCTTTCCGTGCGCCATTCGACGCCGGTCGCGCGCCGGCCGTCGAACCGCACGCGCGTCACGCGGCAGCCGGTCAGCACGCGCAGGTTCGGGTGGCCGATCGCGTCGGCGAGATAGGTGGCCGCCGTGCTGCCGCGCTGTCCGTCGAAGATCGTCGTGTGATAGAAACCGACGCCGTGTTGCGCGGCGCCGTTGAAGTCGTCGTTGTACGCGATGCCGGCTTCCTGTGCGGCCTTCACGAACGCGAGGCTCAGCGGATGCCGGAAGCGCGTGTCGCCGACCTTCAACGGCCCGTCGGTGCCGTGAAACGGCTCGGAGAGCCGCAGGTGCGATTCGGCGCGCTTGAAAACGGGCAGCACGTCGTCCCATCCCCAGCCGGTGCAGCCGAGCGCGGCCCAGTCGTCGTAGTCGTCGCGCGTGCCGCGTACGTACAGCATCGCGTTGACCGAACTGCCGCCGCCGAGCGTGCGGCCCTGCGGCACGTAAGTCTTGCGTCCCGCCGCGCCGGGCTGCGGCTCGCTTTCGAACGTGACCGTGCGCTGCGTGCCGAGCACCCGGATGAACGTCGCCGGAATCCGGATGAACAGGCTGTCGTCCTTCGGGCCGTCCTCGAGCAGCAGCACGCGCCTGCCGGCCTTCACCAGCCGGTGCGCGACCGTGCAACCGGCCGAGCCGCCGCCGACGACGATGTGGTCGTACGTCTCCATCCCGCTTCTTCTCCTTGCTGTCCGGCGGCGGAACGAGTGCCGCCGCGCAAGAAGCCAGCTTAGCGAGCGCCTTGCCACCCCATTTGACCGGGACGGACGCCGTGCTTGCCTCGCCGGGACGCGGTGTCGGGTGGCGGGGCCGGACCGCGCGAGGCTATCGCGCGCTGGTCGGCGCGCGCGTGTCGCTCGGCGTCTCGCCGAAGCGCGCGCGATAGCTGCGGCTGAAGTGCGCGCTGTTGTTGAAGCCCCAGCGGAATGCGATTTCGCTGACCGTCAGGTGCTTCAGCGACCGGTCGCGCAAGTCGGCGCGGCAGCGTTCGAGCCGCCGCGCGAGGATGTAGCGCGTGAGCGGCATCCCTTCGATCTCGAACACGCGCGCGAGCTGGCGCGGCGACAGGTTGATCGCGCGGCTCACCGACTGGCTGTCGAGATCGTCGTCGGCGAGATGGCTGTCGATGAACGCCTTCGCGCGCGACAGCGTGTGGACGGTCGACTTCGTCGGCGACGTGTCGCCGTCGCGCAGCCGCAGCATCGACTGTACGAGATCGAGGATCGCGGCGGCGCGCCGTTCGCGCGCGTCCGGCGCGCTCTCCTGCGGCGCGGCGAGCAGCGCATACACCTGCCGCACGGCCCACGACGCGACACCGTCGCCGCGGTCGATCTTCACGAGGCTGCGATAGCGCCACGGGCCGACGCGCGCCTCGAACACGTCGCGCGGCACGTCGAGCACGGTCATCGCCATGTCGGCGGGAAAGCCGTGGCCGTACGGCATCGACGTGTCGTAGAGCACGAGGTCGCCGGGCGCGTGCTGCATGCAGTCGACGTCCTGGAACGTATAGCCTTGCCCCTCGTGCATCAGGCAGATGAACACGGCATCGCGCTGGTCCGCGTGGATGTTGTGCGGCGTGCGCACGACCGCATGCCGGTTCGCGACGATGTCGCATGCGCTGAACAGCCCGAGATCGCGCTTGCGCAGTGTCGCGTCGATGCCTTCGGACGATTTTCCGCTGCATTCGATCCGCACGAGCGTGCGGGCGACATGGTCGACCCAGAAGTCGATGCGCTCCGCGCCGCGTACGGCGCGCGTCGAGATCGTGTCGATCCCCGTGCTGATGTCCGGCATGACGTTCTCCCAATGACCGCCCGAGCGGCGCAGTCTCGGGCACGTCGAATGCCGGGGTCAATCCGTGAAAGACCGGGGAAATGCGTGTGATGCGCTTGCGGCGGCGCGTTGCGCCCGCGTGGGCGATCGATGTCCGGCTGAGTCAAAAAAAGCGGCCGTATGGATCAAAACGCAGGCGCGAATAACGGCTAGGTTTTTGGGTGCGACACAGGAATGGCCGTGGCGGCGTTTCGTTTCGTCGAAGGCGCAGGCCGGTATCGCCGCTATTTTCAGCACGTGCCAGGATGCGTGAACGCAGGTGGCACAGGCAGGCCGGGCGGATTCACGAGCTTGCGCGATTCCGCCTGGCCGCTTGCCTGCGGCCCCCGACGTCAGGTCGCGCTGGCCTCGTCGATCCGGCGGATGTCGTCCTGATCGAGCCGCACGCGGATCGCTTCGCCGAGCAGGCCGAGCTGCGCGAGCGACGTCGCGCTCGCGATCGGCGCGGTGATCGTCGGCCGCGCGATCTGCCATGCGAGCGCGATCGCGGCCGGTTGCGTGCCGTGCTTCGTCGAGACGGCATCGAGCGCCGCGAGGATGCGCAGGCCGCGTTCGTTGAGATAACCGGCGACGCGATCGCCGCGCACGCTCTTCTTCAGGTCGGCCTCGCTGCGGTACTTGCCCGACAGGAAGCCGCTCGCGAGCGCGTAATAGTTGACGACGCCCAGCTTCAGGTCGCGCACGACCGGTTCGAGATCGCGTTCGTATTCGGCGCGATCGATCAGGTTGTACTCGGGCTGGATCACCTGATACGCAGGCAGGCCGTCGCGTTTGCTGATGCTGGCGGCTTCGCGCAGGCGCGCGCCGCTGTAGTTCGATGCGCCGATGATGCGCACCTTGCCCGCGTCGATCAGTGCCTGGTACGCGCCGAGCGTTTCTTCGAGCGGTGCCGTATCGGCGAGATCGCGATGCGAGAAATACAGGTCGATGTAGTCGGTCTGCAGGCGGCGCAGCGAATCGTCGGCGGCCTTCAGGATGTTGTCCTTCGTCAGGCCCGCGCGCGCGGCCAGCAGGCCGACCTTGGTCGCGATCACGACTTGTTCGCGCTTGCCGGAACGCTTGAGCCATTTGCCGAGGATCGTTTCGGATTCGCCGCCGCTGTTGCCGGGTACCCAGGCCGAATAGACGTCGGCCGTGTCGATGAAGTTGATGCCGGTATCCGCGAGCGCGTCGAGCAGCGAAAACGACGTGTTCTCGTCGACGGTCCAGCCGAAGACGTTGCCGCCGAACGCGAGCGGCGAAACCTGGATATCCGACGTGCCGAGGGTGCGTAGTGCCATGGTGCTCTCCGATATCTGCGGGATGGTGCGATTGAACTGCGGGGAGACGAAGCCGGTCGCGGTGAGACGGCGGCGCGGGTCGCGAGGTTCCGCCGCCGGCGCGCAAATCGCCGTGTTTCCACCACGTTTTGAGGCCGCGCGCCGGCATCGCGGACGACGCGACGCGATCGCGACGAAGCCGTCTGTCAGGGCGCCCGTTCGGAATTCTCACGGAATCCTGCATTTATTACCGATTTGCGGCGCTGCATCAGGTAGTTGACGTCAAGCGTCAACGTTGTCGCGCGGCGTTCTCTACGATATCCTTTCATCCCAAAATCAAGGGAGGCAGCGGGCCGCTGCCATACGAACGAAAAAATCATTCAGAGGCGGTCATGGCTGACCTTGCGGCATTCATTCGAACCCCGTTTTTCCTGCAAGACAAGCGCCTGCTTGCGCTGTCTTTTCCTCACGACGACGCGCCCTCCGTCACCGACTCGTATGGCCGGCATCGTCCGGCGCGGCTGGTCGTCGAGCGTCTCGTCGCGCACGAGGGGCTGGGGATCGACTTCACGTTCGACGTGACGCTGTTGTCCGGCGAGGCGGGCGTGACGCTGGCCGACATGCTCGGCAAGCTGCTCGCGGTGTCGATGGTGCGCCCCGATGGCGGTCTTCGCCATTTCACCGGCTATTGCACGGAGTTCTCGCTCGTCCGCAACGACGATTCGATCGCCGAATACCGCGCGGTGCTGCGCCCGTGGAGCCACTTCCTGAGAACGCGCGTGAACAACCGCCTGTTCCTCGGGCAATCGCTTCAGCAGCAGATCGGCACGCTGCTCGCCGATTACCAGGGGCTCGCACCGTCGTGGGAGTGGCGCGTGCGCGGCGATGATCCTGCGCGAACCATGAACGTGCAGGGCGGCGGGCTCGGCGAAAGCGACTGGAACTACATCGTGCGCCATCTGGAAGCCGCCGGCTGCCTGTACTGGTGGGAGCACGACGAGAAGGGGCTGAAGCTGATCGTCGGCGACGACAGCACGGTGCAGTGCCCCGCCGTCGACGGCCGTTCGCCGGAGATCCGTTTCCAGACGCATGACGGCCCGATGGCCGCGGACGCGATTTCGCAGTGGTCCGCAGTGCGGTCGCTGGCTGCAGGCAGCTATAGCGCGACGGCGTTCGACTTCAAGGCGCCGCATGCCGCCAGTGCGCAGATACCGACGCTGCATCCGTCGGGCGTCGCGCCGCAGGTCGAGCGTCACGAATACGTGGGGCACTATGGTTTCGTGAAGGAAACGCGTTCCGGCGATGCGCTGGCGCGCATGCGGATGGAAGAGATCGAGGCCGCGGCGTCGCGCTTCGATGCGGCCGGCAACCATCACGGCATCCTGCCCGGACGCTGGTTCCAGCTGTCCGACCACTTCAGCACGGCGTCGGGCAGCCCGGAAGATCACCGGTACCTGATTCTCGAAGCCCATCATGAGGCGGCGAACAATTATCTGCAGGCCGACGGCAAGCCCGAGTATCGCAACCGTTTCGTCGCGGGCCTTCGGCACACGCCTTGGCGCCCGGGCCGCGGGTTGAACAGCGAGCCCGTGCGGGTGCTGGCGCCGCAAACCGCGACCGTCGCGGGCGCGAAGGGCGCGGGCAGTGTCGACGTCGACGAATACGGCCGCGTCTGCATCGTGTATCACTGGGATCGCGCGGCGCAGACCAGCGCGCGGATTCGCGTGGCCGCCGGCTGGGCCGGCGGCGAGAAAGGCATGATCGCGCATCCGCGCGTGGGCAGCGAAGTGCTCGTGATGTGTCTCGACGGCAATCCCGACCGGCCCGTCGTGTCGGGCACCACGTACAACGCGGAACGGATGCCGCCGTGGGCGTTGCCCGACCAGCAGGTGCTGACCGGCCTGCGCAGCCGCGAGTTGGGCGACGCCGGCAATGCGGCGGGCGGCCGTTCGAATCACGTGCTGCTCGACGACACGCCGCAGCAGCTCCAGCTCAAGCTGCGCAGCGATACCGACGCCAGCGAACTGACGCTCGGGCACAACGTCCGCATCGACAATACGCAGGGGCGCACCGATCAGCGCGCGCGCGGCTTCGAGCTGCGAACCGACGCGCACGGCGCCGTGCGGGCAGCCAAGGGCCTGCTGGTGACCAGCGAAGCGCGCCCCGACGCGCGCGCCCATGCGACGGACATCGGCGAGACCGTCGCGCGACTCGAGAAGGCGCACGACCTGCACGAATCGCTGTCGGGCTCCGCGCATGACGTGAAGGCGCAGGAGTCCGGCGACCAGGATGCCGTTCATCAGGCGATCAGGACGCAGAACGACGGCCTCAAGGGCACCGGCGGCAATCCGCAGCAGGGCGAGTTTCCGGAGTTTGCGCAGCCGTTCCTGGCATTCGCCAGCCCGGCCGGCATCCTCGCGACGACGACGGGGTCGACCCATGTCGCGAGCGATCAGCACGTCGCGCTGACGAGCGGCGCGCATACGAGCATCGGCGCGGGCCAAAGCATGCTGGTCAGCGCGCAGGAAGCCGTGCGCGTCGCCGCGTTCGAGAAGGGCATCCGGCTCGTTGCGGCCGCCGCCGACATCGACATCCAGGCGCTGAAGGACAGCATCAACGTGCTGGCCAAGCTGGACGTCAAGGTCGATGCGAACCGCATCACGATCACCGCCAAGGAAGAAGTCCTGATCAACGGCGGCACCAGCTACACGCGCTGGAGCGGCGGCGGTATCGTCCACGGGACCAAGGGCGAATGGACCGCGCATGCCGCGTCGCATACGTTCATCGGGCCGGACAGCCTGCCGGTGCCCGCGCGCGCGTTCCCGGGCACCGCGTGCGCGCCGTGCATGGTCAATGCGGCGTCGATGGCGTCGCCATTCGCGGCCAAGGCTTGAAGCAGGGTGCCGAATGACGAATGACCCGATGGCCGCGCAGGCGGCCGATGCCCTTCGTAGCGCGCTGTCGTCGCAGGACGGGTTGCGCGCATACGTGCTGATCGACGGCGCGTTGCTGGACAGCCTGCCGGATGACGAACGGGCCCGGTGGCCGGCGTTCGTCGCCGCGTCGCTGCTGGAGGATGCCGACGACGACGCGCGGGCCGTCGGCCCGCTGCTGTTCGAGTGGCATCCGGCCGGCGGCGCCGAAGCCGAAGCCGAAGCCGACGCCGACGCCGACGCCGACGCAGGGGCGCAGGACCCGACCGATCCGCGCAGCATCCCGTGGTCGGCCGCGAGCGTGCTCGTTTCCCCGCTGCCGTTCGGGCGGCTGGCCGCGCATCTCGCGCCGATGCTGGACGTTCAGCTCGAGCAGATGGAGAGCACGATGCTGATGCGCTTCTTCGATCCGCGCGTGCTGCCGTTCTGGCTCGATACGCTGCCCGCGGCGCATCGCGCGTATCTGGCGCAGGGGGTGCGGCACTGGATTCATCCGGATACCGAACTGAAGATCCGGGCCGCGGACATTGAAGCACCCGCCAACGTCAAGGCCGACGCTGAATTTCCGCTTCAGTTGACCCAGGCTCAGGAGGACGACCTGCTGGCCGCCTGCTATCCGTACACGCTGATCGAGCGGCTACGGACCGAGAAGCCCGCGCTGCTGGCGGCGTTGCCGGCTGGGCAGCACTACGGTTTCGTGCGCGATCAACTGGCGCGATGCCGCGCACACGGTGCGGAAAGCGCGGTGTCGCTGCTGATCTATTGCGAACTGGCGCTGCAGTATGGCCCGCGCTTCGACGAGGACCCGGCGATGGCCGTGGTGTTCGACGCGGTCGCGCAAGGACAGGAATTTCCGCAGGCGCTGGCGCTGGTGCCCGCCGAGGATTGGCGGCGGATGCAGGAAGCGGCAGGCTGATGGCGCGTTCGCGGCGCCGTTCCGACCGGATTTGCGTCCCGGATGCCGCGGGCGCCCCGAATGAAATCGACAGGAAAAGAAGGATGTTCAACATGAACCGCTGCTGGATCACCGTGCTGTCCGTGATGGTTTTTTCCACGGCTGCGTGCAGCAAGGGCGTGAACGATGCCGAAAAGGACAGCCTTGCGCCCGGCGAAGTGAATAAATGGAACGACCCGAACTACGACATCATCACCGCCGGGTCCTTCAACTATACGGACTACGATATTTACGGCGTCTATCTGCTGCCGCCGGACAAGAACAGCCTCGATGACGCGGCAAGCGCCGACGGCGCGCGTGCCACGCCGCGAAGCGCGAAGTACTGGTCGGGTGGCGGCGGTTCGCGCGCGAGTCTCGCGTGGGATTTCCGCTGGAATACGCCGAAGAAGTTCAAGGTGTGGTGGGAGCGGGTGGTCGACAAGCAGGCGATGGAAGCGTCGTCCGCGAATTACGACCCCTACACGCATCGCGAAACCCAGCCGGGCATGGCGTGGTGCGAAGGCGAAATCACGGTCACGCGTGCGCCCGTCAAGGACAAGGCCGGCGGTATCGTGCTGCACTTCTTCCCCGACGGCCGCGTGGAAGGCGACATGGATTTCGAAGCCGACGGCCCGGACCCGAAGGTCGCGCTCGCAAAGCGCGACGCGCAGCGTGTGCTGGCCGGCCGCGCGTGCCTGAAGGAAATTCCGAATCCGTTCTATGGGCGCAAGAAACCGGCCCAGTGGAATTGACGCTGGACGCATAGCCGGAACAGGAGCGTAACTGTCATGAGCAATCCCCCCTCGTTCGACGCATCACCGATCTCACGTCCGTCGAGGACGCCATCCGCACCGGGCATCGCGAGGCGCTCGATCCGGTGCGCGTCGAGCAATGCAAGGAGTGCCCGAAGCCGGTGTGGTTCACGGCGTTCTTCGACGGAACGGGCAACAACTACGGCGCGGACGGCAACGGCTCGACGGATGTCGCGAAGACCAAATACAGCAACATCGCGAAGCTCGCGATGTTTGCGCACGTCCCGTTCAACAAGGCCAATCCGCGCACGATGGGCCGGTATGTCGAAGGCGTCGGCACGCCCTGCAGCAAGGTCGGCGATTCGGGGGATGGCCTCGACGGCGCGCTGGGCATGGCGGCCGCGAGAAAGGGCGAGGCACGCATCCGCTGGATGCTCGCCGAACTCGAAAAGCACGTGACGAACCACATGCCGGCCGTGAGCCAGATCAACGTGGCCGCGTTCGGTTTCTCGCGCGGCGCCACGGAGGCCCGGGCGTTCGTTCGCATGCTGACCGAGCGGCTGTCCGAGAACATCGGCGGCCGGCTCTGGTGGAACAAGCAGAACATGAAGGGGATGCGGCCCGAAGTGGTCGTCTACTTCCTCGGCATCCTGGATACGGTGGCGTCGACGGGCTTCGGCGGCAGCCGCCTGGAGAAGGCGGCGCCCTACATCGTCGGCGGGATCCTCGGGCCGGTTGCCGGCGGGCTGCTCCGCAACATCGACAAGGGCGGTCATGCGGAGTGGGCGAACGACATCCGCATTCCGGACTACGTGCGGCAGTGCGTCCACTATGTCGCTTCGCAGGAAGTCCGGGAGAAATTCCCCGGCGACTCGGTGCGGGAGGACCAGAAGCTTCCGTCGAATTGCCGCGAGGTGTATTACCCCGGCATGCACTCGGATGTGGGCGGCGGCTACGAGCGCAACTATCAGGAAGGGCGAACCAACGAACTGGCCAACGTCCCGTTGAACAATCTCTACATCGAGGCGTGGAAGGCCGGCGTGCCGTTCCGCCCGCCGAAGGACGTGATGGCCGATGCCGGCGGCCTGTTCGCGATTTCAAAGGAACTGGAGGCGGCCTGGAACGTGTACATGGGCCAGGGCAACGAAAGACGCGCGGGCGTGGCGCCGAACAGCGACAGGCTCGAGCCGCAGATCATCTGGCACATGAACCGCTACTACCAGTGGCGCGCCAGCCGCAGCCGGCGCCTGCACGACGGCCGGCTGAAGCCGCCGGGCGGCGTGAATTCCTACATGGCCATTACCGACGGCGAATGGAACGCGGATGCCGAAGACATCCGCGAGGACGCCGGCGGCTTCGTGACGAGCTACGTATCGGAGCAGCACAAGGCCATCGATGTGGCCACGCGGGTCAAGGGCAACTGGCTGGGCGGCATCGATGCGGCGGCGCGCGCGACGTTCGACCAGTTCTTCGATCACTACGTGCACGACTCGATCGCCGGTTTCAAGAAGCAGATGGAAGACGGGCACGTCGGCTTTGCGGAATCGAGCCGCTGGTCGGTGAATCGCCAGTACTTCATGGGCAAGCGCGGCAAGAAGTACCTGTACTGGCGCTACGAAGGCGACAAGGCCGAGCATGCCGCGACGCAATTGGCCAAGGTCGATCCGGCCAAGCAGACCGACCCGGCGGCGGCCAACGAGCCTCAACTCGCCAGCAACCAGCCTGCGGCGACCGGCGGCACGCTGCCTGACGCGACGTCGACGGCCTGACGCCGAACGCGACACCGCCCGCGAATGCGGGCGGTTGAGCTGTCGTCGCGGCAGAGCGGATCTGCTTCTGCCTCTGCCGGGACGCTTCCTTCCTTACCGCAACTGCACGGCCGCGAGAAACAGCACCATGCTGCCGATCGCGCCGTCCAGCACACGCCACGCCACGGCCTTGCGGAACCACGGCGCGAGCAGCCGCGCGCCATACCCGAGCCCGACGAACCACACGACGCTGACCGTCATCGCGCCGATCGCGAACGCGGACCGCGCGCCTTCCGGCTCGCGTGCGCCGGCCGTGCCGATCAGCAGGAACGTGTCGAGATACACGTGCGGGTTGAGCCACGTGAACGCGAGCGTCATTAGCACGACCGCCATCCCGCTTTGCGGCGGCGGCGCGACCGCGTCGCCGCGCACGTCGAGCGTTGCGTGCCCCGGCTTGAACGCACGGCGCAGCGCATTGATGCCGAACCACGCGAGATACGCGAGACCGACATACAGCACCGCGTGAACGAAGGTCGGATAGCGTTCGACGAGCACCGATGCGCCGCCGACGCCCGCGCCGATCAGGAGCATGTCCGACAGCGCGCACAGCAGCACGATCTTGCCGACGTGCGAGCGCATGATGCCCTGCCGGAGCACGAATGCGTTCTGCGCGCCGATGGTGACGATGAGCGACGCGCACAGGGCGACGCCGTGAGAGAAGGCAAGCCAGTTCATGATGGTGACGGCAGTAGACGGAAGGATCGGGTAGCGCTAGTCTGCGGTCAGCATGAAAATAAGAGAAGCTAAATCACCTAATGCGGATTAAGGAAATCTAATGCTCGACTACGCCCTGCTCGATGCGCTCTCGGCGGTGATCCGGTACGGCTCGTTCGAGCGTGCGGCCAGGGAGCTGAACGTCACGCCGTCGGCCGTATCGCAGCGCGTGAAGCTGCTGGAGGAACGCGTCGGCAGCGTGCTCGTCAAGCGCGGGCAGCCGTGCGTCGCGACGACCTCAGGCGCGCTGCTGTGCCGGCATACCGAGCGCGTGCAATTGCTCGAGGCCGAACTGGGCGGCCGGATGCCGGCGTTGCCGGGCCAGATCGCGAGCGCGTGGCCGATGTTGCGCGTGGCCGTCAACGACGACAGCGTCGCCACGTGGTTCATCGACGCGGTGGGGCCGTTCTGCAACGAACGCGAGATGTTGCTCGACCTCGTGATCGACGACCAGGACTACACGGCGTCACGTATTCGCGACGGCAGCGTGCAGGGCGCGGTGACCGCGCAGGCCGAGCCGATCCAGGGGTGCCGTTCGGTGCGGCTCGGGCGCATCCGCTATCGCGCGGTGTGTTCGCCGGCGTTTCACGAACGCTATTTCGGCAAGGGCGTTACGCGCGACGCGCTGCGCCGCGCGCCGTGCGTGATGTTCAATCCGAAGGACGGGCTGCAGGCGCGTTTCATCCGGCGCGTGACGCGAGCGGATCTCGATCCGCCGCAGCACTGGATACCGCACGTCGCGGGCTACCTGCGCGCATGCGAAACGGGGCTGGGATGGGGAATGTGTCCGGACCGGATGGTCGATCGCCAACTGGCGGCGGGTGAACTGGTCGACATGTCGCCGGGACGCACCACCGACATCGATCTCTACTGGCAGAGCTGGCGCCTGTCGATCGGCTGGCTCGACGATTTCAGCGCGGCGCTCAAGGCGCGTGCCGCGCTGTTTCTCGATTGATCGATGGCGGGAGGCGAACCGCACGCGCGCGATGCGCGTGCCGTGCCGTATCAGACCTGATGCAGGCCGTCGAAGTCGACGATCTGGACGTGGCGGCCCTGCATTTCGATCAGGCCGCGCTTCTGGAATTTGGACAGCGTGCGGCTGACCGTTTCGAGCGTCATGCCGAGATAGCTGCCGATATCCTCGCGCGTCATCCGCAGGTTGAATTCCGACGGCGAGTAACCGCGCTTCAGGTAGCGCGACGACACGTCGAGCAGGAACGCGGCGACACGTTCCTCGGCATTCAGCGAACCGAGCAGCATCGTTTGCGACGTTTCGCGCACGATCTGTTCGCTCATCAGCTTGTGCATGCGCAACTGCATCGAGCCGGCTTCCGAGCACAGCGTCTTGAGCGCGCTGTACGGAATCACGCAGACGGAGCTGTCTTCCAGCGCGACCGCGGTGCGCGGATGCGTGTCGTCGCAGATGCCGTCGAGGCCGAGCGCTTCGCCCGCGAGATGCAGGCCCGTGACCTGTTCGCGACCGTCATGGCGCGTCGCGACGGTTTTCAGCGAACCCGAGCGCACCGCGTACAGGTTGTCGAATGCGTCGCCTTCGCGGAACAGCGCTTCGCCGCGCTTGACCGGGCGCGCTGCGCAGATGACCGACTCGAGGCGGCTGAGCGCTTCGGGCGCCAGGCCTTGCGGCATGCACAGATGCCGCATGGCGCACGACGAGCAGTGCGCGGCCTGACGAGGGGCCCAGCTACCGGCATGAGGCGTGGCGGCGGGACGTGTGGCGACGGGCGTCAGCATGATCGTTTTCTCCGGCGTTGAATCGACGGAATCATTGTCCCACCGCAAGTTGCCGCTGTCGGGTGACAAAACGTCGCGACCGCTGCGCATGCCGCGCGCGCGTATGACATCGCAGCGCAGCGGCGTGCGCGGCCGAACGCCGTTCAGGCCGCCGGCTCGTTCGCGTTTGCCGCCGCCGGAATCAGCAGCACGGGCAGCGTTGCGTGCCGCACGCATTGTTCCGCGATGCTGCCGAGCACGAGACGGCGGAACCCGCGGCGGCCATGCGTGCCGAGCACCAGCAGATCGGCGCCGAATGCCGTCGCGCCGTCGAGGATCAGCGACGACACATCGTTGAGCGAGGTTGCTTCGCTCAGCCGCGTCTCGCCTTTCACGCCCGCTGCCTGCATCAGCTGCGTGAAATCCTTCGCGAGCGCGTTGCCCTGTTCGACGAGCTGGTCGCGCAGGATGGACGGATCGTAGCCCGGCACGTTGTAGTAGATCGCGGCGTTCTCGACGACGTAGAACGGCTGCAGCTCGGCGCCGTGCGCTTTCGCGAGCGCCAGCGCGGCATCGAACGCATGGCGGGACGTGTCGCTGCCGTCGACGGCAACCAGAATACGCTTGTACATAGTGTCTCCGAGTGGCGGGTTGAAACGAAGTCGGCCGGATGGCCGATCAGGCTGGGTAGTGCTGCGAGGCAGAGTAAACCAATGGCGGGGACTTTGCAGTGCGGTGCCCGTCGTGCCGCGCAGCCGCGACGCATCAGTCGCTGCGACGCGCGACCATGCGCGCCGCGCATGCTGCATTGCGCGATGCGTGGCCGACGGCGGCTCGCGGCAGCCGGACGCGTGTCGACTGCGAGTGACGATCGTGTCGTCGCAGGGAATGAATGCGCACGCATCGGCATCGCACGTTGCAGATGCAGATGCAGATGCAGATGCAGATGCAGATGCAGACGCAGACGCACGCGCATTGCGGCGCACGCATTCCGCATCGACATGACGTGACAGTCGCACCGATGCGCCGCACGCATCGCCATTCAATCGCAACCGCGCAGTTTCGGCATGACTTCGATCAACGCATGTGCGTTGGCGCGATTCGTTGTGTGCATGATGCTGCCGAAGCCGAAGCCGAAGCCGAAGCCGAAGCCGAAGCCGAAGCCGAAGCCGAAGCCGAAGCCGAAGCCGAAGCCGAAGCCGAAGCCGAAGCCGAAGCCGAAGCCGAAGCCGAAGCCGAAGCCGAAGCCGAAGCCGAAGCCGAAGCCGAAGCCGAAGCCGAAGCCGAAGCCGAAGCCGAAGCCGAAGCGCGGAATCGTCCGCTTGCGCACCGCGCGCGTGCACCGATCCGCAGCGGTCGGCTTTCGACCGATGCCGATCCGCAAACGAACGATCGATTCAAACGCCGCGCCGGCTACCTCGGCACGGACGTCAGCTCGATCACGCGCTCCGGACGCCGTGCATGGCCGGGCCAGTACGCGCTGCCGTACATCCGGTGGACGGGACCGAACAGCGCGTCGCTCGCGGGCGGCGGCACGGTGAAGCCTTTCTCGATCACCGTGTAGCCCGCGCGCAGCGCGAACGCCGGATGGTTACCGCCGACACGGCTGTCGAAACCGGCGAAGCCGTCGCCGGCTTCGGGCATCGCATTGACGAGCGACGCGTTGCTGCGCGTGACCTGGTCGGGCGAGATCGGTCCGCCGCCCGCGAGCAGCGCCGCCTCGCGGTTCTTGCCATCGGTGTCGACCGTGCTGTCATGCGTGTCGTCGTTGTCGAGCTCGACGCTGTGCGGATGCAAACGACCTGTTTGACCGGATGATTCCATCGCGGCTCTCCTGGCGGCGAAGCGGTCCGGATCGAAGCAAATCCCGTTCCGGGTACGACGGGAAAAGGCGCGCGGACGATCGCCGCGGTCGCGCGGCGCGCACTGATTTGTCGTGATTTATTTCAGCTAGAAGACGCGTTTTCTACAGAGTATGATTCTTTTCCTGCGAAGCGGCGACAGGGGATGCGATCTCGCCGCCTCTGCCCGCGCCGGGGCGCCGCAGCACCCTTAAGACGGGTAGTGAACAACAAAGCAAGGGACTAGAGGTGGCGGATTCATGCAAGCGACTACTGCCTTCACGCACCGCGGTTATCTGTTGAATTGCGCGCCCGCACGCGCCAGTGACGGTTCGTTCAAGCCCTACGTCGTGATCTCCCGATCGAGCGACGGGGAGCTCGTTGCGAACCGCTTTTTTCCGATCGAGCTCCAGTTCAACGACGAAGACGCCGCGATCGCGCACGCGCGCGACTGGGCCGTGCGCTGGATCGACGCGAGCAGCATCACGATCTGACGCCGCCGCGTTCCGGCGCCGTCGGCCGTCCGGCCGATTCCCGGCGTGCCGCTCCCGACAGAAAACGCGGTAATCTTGCGGAACCCGTCACTTTATTAGCGGCCGTGCGACCGAGCGCGGCCGCCTGCATTGGCATATGTCGACATCACCCGCCCGTCAGTGGGGCCTCGAAGAAATCGTTGCCGGCTTGCGCGAGTCGCGCGAGGAACTCCATCGCACGCGCCACCCGCGCGGCATCCGCGAACTGCCGTCACGCGACGCGATCTGCAAGATTGTGACCGGCCTGCGCGCGTCGATGTTTCCGACGCACTACGGCGCGCCGGATCTCACCGACGAAAGCGTCGACTACTACGTCGGCCACACGCTCGAAAGCACGCTGCGTGTGCTGTCCGAACAGATCCGGCGCGCGTTGCCGTTTCTGCCCGAGTATGCGGACACGCCGTTCGCGGTGCTCGACGAACGCGCGTTCGAGATCGCGCGCGAGTTCGGCCGCCAGTTGCCGGCGGTCCGCGCGCTGCTCGTCAGCGATATCCAGGCCGCGTACGCGGGCGATCCGGCCGCGCAGCACATCACCGAGATCCTGCTGTGCTACCCCGGCGTGCTGGCGATGATGCACCATCGGCTCGCGCACGCGTTGCACCAGCTTGGCGTGCCGCTGCTCGCACGTTTCATCAATGAAATCGCGCATTCGGCCACCGGCATCGATATTCACCCGGGCGCACGGATCGGCCCGAGTTTCTTCATCGACCACGGCACGGGCGTCGTGATCGGCGAAACGGCGATCATCGGCGAGCGCGTGCGCGTGTACCAGGCCGTCACGCTCGGCGCGAAGAGCTTCCCGGCCGATGGCGAAGGCGCGCTGGTGAAGGGCAACGCACGGCACCCGATCGTCGAGGACGACGTGGTGATCTACGCGGGCGCGACGATTCTCGGCCGCGTGACGATCGGGCGCGGCTCGGTGATCGGCGGCAACGTGTGGCTCACGCACAGCGTGCCGCCCGGCACGAGCGTCGCGCAGGGCAAGGTTCGCGAAGGCGGGAGCGCCGACAAGCCGTAACGCGGTGCGCGCGAAAGGCGAGGGCGTCTTTCGCGCAACGCAACCCGGCGAAGGGCCGCAGCGCATCAGGGCACCGGAGCGGCCGGCGCGCAGCTGCCGATGCACATCGTGTGCGACGCGATGTCCGACCGGCCGAGCGCTCCGGCGAGCGAAGGCGGCGCGCGGCCGCCACGACGCTCGTGTCAGTGCTTGCCGTCGGGCGAGCGGTGCTTGTACAGCACGTCCTGGTCGACGCGGATCAGGTTCTGCCCCGCATCCACCACGAAATCGACGCCGTTGTACGCGTTGCCCGTCAGCAGCAGGATTGCGCTCGCGACATCGTCGGGGCCGGCAATGCGCGCGAGCGGCGTCGACGCGCGGCTCGCGTGTTCGAAGTCGGCCTGCGTCTGGTCGTCGCTCGGCAGCATCAGCCCCGGGGACACCGCGTTCACGCGCAGCACGGGCGCCGACGACAACGCGAGCATCTGCGTGAGATTGCCGAGCGCGGCCTTCGCGACCGTGTAGCTGAAGTGGTCGCGGTGAAAGTTTTCCTTGATCTTCTGGTCGACCACATTCACGACGACACCCTGCGTGCCGGCCGCGCGGGCCCGCTCGTAGAACGCGCGCGTGAGCAGGATCGGCGCGCGGCAGTTGACGGCCCATGCCTGGTCGAACGCCGCGAGGTCGAAGCTCGGGAAATGATCCTGCCAGAACACCGACGCGTTGTTGACGAGCACGTCGAGGCGCCCGAAACGTGCATACACCTGATCGATCAGCGCGGTGATCTGCGCGGCATCCGACAGGTCGGCCTGCAGCGCGATCGAATCGGGCCCGCGTTCGGCGATCGCGCGGGCCGCCGCCTGCGCGGCATCGGCCGAACGGTCGTAGTGCACCGCGGTGCGATAGCCGTGCGCGGCGAAATACTCGGCGAACGCGCGCCCGGCCCGGCGCGCCGCGCCGGTCACGAGCACGACGGGCGCGTGCGCCGTTTGCTTCGTCGACTCCATTACGTGTTCGTCAGGTTGACTGAAGAAGGATTGGCGACGATCGACAGGAATTCGCGCCGCGTCGACGGATCGGTGCGGAACGTGCCGAGCATGCGCGACGTGACCATCTCGACGCCCGGCTTGTGCACGCCGCGCGTCGAGATGCACTGGTGCGCGGCTTCGAGGATCACGCCGACGCCTTTCGGCTGCAGCACGTCGAACAGCGTATCGGCGATCTGCACGGTCATCTTTTCCTGGATCTGCAGGCGCTTCGCGAACGCGTCGACGAGGCGCGCGAGCTTCGAGATGCCGACCACGCGATGGTTCGGCAGATACGCGACGTGCGCGCGGCCGATGATCGGCACCATGTGGTGCTCGCAGTAGCTCTCGAAACGGATGTCCTTCAGCACGATCATCTCGTCGTAGCCATCGACTTCGCTGAACGTGCGCGCGAGGATGTCGCGCGGCTCCAGCGCATAGCCGGCGAAGAACTGCTCGTATGCGCGCACGACGCGCGCGGGCGTGTCGATCAGGCCTTCGCGTGCGGGATCGTCGCCGGCCCAGCGCAACAGCACGCGGACGGCGTCCTCGGCTTCTTCACGGCTCGGTCGGGATGCCGCGGCCGGCTCGGGCCGCACGGTCTTCTTTTTACCCATGTACAGACTCCATCGAATGCAGCCGCCCGAGGCGGCCTGAATCCGGGCATTGTTTCATGCTTTCGCGGGGCGTGCGTGCCGGGCCCCGGCGCTTACTTGGGCCATTCGTCCTGCTCGTCGTTGAACAGCGATGCGACCACGCCGCGCAGCCACGCGGTGCGCGGATCGTTGTGGTACTTGCGGTGCCAGTGCTGCTTCAGGTCGAAGCGCGGCAGCGCGAGCGGCGGCTCGACGGGCACGATGAACGCGTGCTCGGCCGCATACGCATAGCCGATCGCATGCGGCACCGTCGCGATCAGGTCGGTGCGGCTCAGGATGAACGGCAGGCTCATGAAGTGCGGCGTTTCGAGCACCGCGCGGCGCTGCATGCGCTGCTTCGCGAGATATTTCTCGAGCACCTCCTGGCTGCGGCCTTCCGCGCGCACCACCGCGTGCCCGCAGGCGAGGAACTGCTCGACCGTGAACGGCGGCGCCTGTTCGAACGGATGGCCGCGCCGCATCAGGCAGACGAACCGGTGCGTGAACAGACGCTGCTGGAAGAAGTTGTTGCCGTCCAGATCGGGGAAGTAGCCGACCGCGAGATCGATCGACCCGGCTTCGAGGCCGCGCCCGACCTCGTCGTGCGCGAGCGAGACCGAGCGCAGGTTCGCGTGCGGCGCGCGCGTCGCGAACGCCTGCAGCAGCTTCGGCAGGAACACGATCTCGCCGACGTCCGACAGCGCGATCGAGAACGTATGCGTGCTCGCGGCCGGATCGAAGTCGTGCGGCGCGACGAGGCCGCGCTCGATCTGCGCGAGCGCGTCGCGCGCGGCCGGCAGCAGCGCGAGCGCGCGCGGCGTCGGCTCCATCCCGCGCGACGTGCGCACGAACAGCGGATCGCCGAAATACTCGCGCAGCCTGCCGAGCGCCGTGCTCACGCGCGGCTGGCTCACGCCGAGCAGGTCGCCCGCGCGGCTGACGTTGCGCGTGTCGTCGAGTGCGACGAGGTACGGAATGAGGTTGAGATCGAGCGTATCCATCACCGGGCCACTATCTTCAAAACGTATACAACATATCTCCTGAATCGCGTTGCCGCATAGTCGGGAAAGCGCTCAAATGTGTTCCATTACTCGAACCAATGTTCAGGAGACGAACAATGCGCACCCAGGTCGCCATCATCGGCGCCGGTCCGTCCGGCCTTTTGCTTTCCCATCTGCTGCGCCTGCAAGGCGTCGATTCCATCCTCGTCGAAGCGCGTTCGCGCGAATACTGCGAGAACCGCATCCGCGCCGGCGTGCTGGAGCAGGGCACGGTCGACACGCTGAACGAAGCCGGCCTCGGCGACCGGATGCGCCGCGAAGGGCTCGAACATCACGGCATCGAGCTGCTTTTCTCGGGCCAGCGCCACCGCATCGACCTGAGCGCGCTGACCGGCGGGCGCGCGATCACCGTCTACAGCCAGCACGAAGTCGTGCGCGACCTGATCGCGGCGGGCGTCGAGCAGGGCCACGCGATGCACTTCGAAGTCAGCGACGTCGCGCTGCACGATGTCGAAGGCGAGCACCCGTTCGTCACGTTCAAGCACGCGGACGGCCGCGAAGACCGCATCGACTGCGACTACATCGCCGGCTGCGACGGCTTCCACGGCATCGCGCGCCAGATGATCCCGGCCGAGCGGCTGAATACGTTCGAACGCGTCTACCCGTTCGCGTGGCTCGGCATCCTCGCCGACGCGGCGCCGTCGCTCGACGAACTGGTCTATGCGCACCACGACAACGGGTTCGCGCTGTTCTCGATGCGTTCGCCGACGGTTACCCGACTCTACCTGCAGTGCAAGCCCGACGAAAACCTGGCCGAATGGTCCGATGCGCGGATCTGGGACGAACTGCACACGCGCTTTTCGAACGACACCGGCTGGACGCCGACCGAGGGCCGGATCACGCAGAAAAGCGTGACGCCGATGCGCAGCTTCGTGTCGGAGACGATGCAGCACGGGCGCCTGTTCCTCGCCGGCGATGCCGCGCACATCGTGCCGCCGACCGGCGCGAAGGGGATGAACCTCGCGGTGGCCGACGTCCGCGCACTGTCCCGCGCGCTCGGCGCGCGCTACCGGAACGGCGACGCGACGCTGCTCGACACGTATTCCGCGACCTGCCTCGAACGCGTCTGGCGCGCCGAACACTTCTCGTACTTCATGACGAACATGCTGCATTCGTCGCCGGAGGATTCGCCGTTCGTCAATCGCCTGAAGTTTGCCGAACTGAAATACGTGACGCGCTCGCGGGCCGCCGCGCAATCGCTCGCCGAAAACTACGTCGGATTGCCGTTCGACGATGCGACGCCCCCCGAGGCAACCCGCCTTGACAACGCGCTGTGCGCGACTCTATGATCGGCGCATCGTTCGCTAATCGAATCTAGGTTCGAATAGCGAACAAATGCCGGGTTCGATATCGGCCCCGGCGCGGCACGCGGCACGCGCGTGTCCCCTCGACAGGCCGCGCATCGTGCCGCGGGTTCGTATCAGGAAGAGACATGGTCAACAAGATTTTCGAATCGCTTCAGTCGGCGGTTGCCGACGTCCACGATGGCGCGACAATCATGATCGGCGGCTTCGGCACGGCCGGCATGCCGTCCGAGCTGATCGACGCGCTGATCGAGCAGGGCGCGCGCGACCTGACGATCGTCAACAACAACGCGGGCAACGGCGAGACGGGCCTCGCGGCGCTGCTCAAGGCGAAACAGGTGCGCAAGATCATCTGCTCGTTCCCGCGCCAGAGCGACTCGCAGGTGTTCGACGGGCTGTACCGCGCGGGCGAGATCGAGCTGGAGCTCGTGCCGCAGGGCAACCTCGCGGAGCGCATCCGCGCGGCGGGCGCCGGCATCGGCGGCTTCTTCGCGCCGACCGGTTACGGCACGAAGCTCGCGGAAGGCAAGGAAACGCGCGTGATCGACGGCAAGCAGTATGTGTTCGAAACGCCGATCCACGCCGATTTCGCGTTCGTGAAGGCGTACAAGGGCGATCGCTGGGGCAATCTCGTGTATCGCAAGACCGCGCGCAACTTCGGGCCGATCATGGCGAGCGCCGCGAAGGTCGCGATCGTGCAGGTGTCGGAAGTCGTGCCGCTCGGCGCGCTGAACCCGGAACACATCGTGACGCCGGGCATTTTCGTCCAGCGCGTCGTCGAGGTGCCGCAGGCCGCGCACGCGGCCGAGCTGGCCGCCGAACACGCTGCATCGCAAGCCGCCTGAGGAGATCGACATGAAACGACTGACCCGCGATGAAATGGCCAAGCGCGTCGCGCAGGACATCCCCGAAGGCGCGTACGTGAACCTCGGCATCGGCGTGCCGACGCTGGTGGCGAACCACCTCGACCCGAGCAAGGAAATCTTCCTGCACAGCGAGAATGGGCTGCTCGGCATGGGCCCCGCGCCCGCGCCCGGCGAAGAAGACGACGAACTGATCAACGCCGGCAAGCAGCACGTGACGCTGCTCACCGGCGGCGCGTATTTCCACCACGCCGATTCGTTCGCGATGATGCGCGGCGGCCACCTCGACTACTGCGTGCTCGGCGCGTTCCAGGTGTCCGCGACCGGCGACCTCGCGAACTGGCATACGGGCGCGCCCGACGCGATTCCGGCGGTCGGCGGCGCGATGGATCTCGCGATCGGCGCGAAGCAGGTGTTCGTGATGATGGAGCACCTGACGAAGCAGGGCGAAAGCAAGATCGTCGCGCAGTGCTCGTATCCGGTCACCGGCGTGCAATGCGTGAGCCGCATCTATACGGATCTCACCGTGCTCGACGTGACGGCCGACGGCCTCGCGGTGAGCGAGATCTTCACCGACCTGTCGTTCGACGAACTGCAGAAGCTGACCGGCGTGCCGCTGATCGACGCGACGCAAAAGGCCGCCGCCTGAACCGGAAGCGGCCGGCGCGCGCGAGCGCACGCCGGCACGCTTGGGTGGACAATAGGCGCACGCCGTTTCCCCAATCTGATGCCATGCTCGAAGACAGCGCCCGCCTGACCTCCCTCATCTGCGGCACCGAGCCGCTCAACCGGATCTGGTCGCCGCACGCGACGATCCAGCGGATGCTCGACGTCGAGGCCGCGCTCGCGCGTGCGCTCGCCGCGCAGCAGGTGATTCCTGCCGCCGCGGTCGCGCCGATCGAACGCGCATGCGACGCGAGCCGGCTCGATGCCGACGCGCTCGCGCACGGCGCCGCGCTCGGCGGCAATCTCGCGATTCCGCTCGTCAAGCAGCTCACCGCGCAAGTGAAGGCCGACGACCCCGAGGCTGCGAAGTTCGTGCACTGGGGCGCGACGAGCCAGGACATCATCGATACCGCGACCGTCCTTCAACTCCGCGATACCTTCGACGTGCTCGAGCCGATGCTCGACGAAGCCTGCGCGTCGCTCGCGGCGCTCGCGCGTACGCACCGCGCGACGCCGATGATCGGCCGCACGTGGCTGCAGCAGGCGTTGCCGATCACGCTCGGCCTGAAATTCGCCCAATGGCTCGATGCGCTGCTGCGCCATCGCACGCGCTTCGCCGAGTTGCGCGCACGCGTGCTGGTGCTGCAATTCGGCGGCGCGGCGGGCACGCTCGCGAGCCTGCGCGAGCACGCGGCCGGCGTGACGGCCGCGCTGGCAGCCGACCTGAAGCTCGCCGTGCCGGCCGTGCCGTGGCATACGCAGCGCGATCGCATCGCGGAAGCCGCGTCATGCTTCGGGATGCTGACGGGCACGCTCGGCAAGATCGCGCGCGACGTGTCGTTGCAGATGCAGACCGAAGTCGGCGAGCTCGGCGAACCGGCCGCCGCCGGCAAGGGCGGCTCGTCGACGATGCCGCACAAGCGCAACCCGGTCGGCTGCGCGGCCGTGCTGACCGCTGCCGTACGCGCACCGAACCTCGTCGCGACCGTGTTCGCGGGGATGGTCCAGGAGCACGAGCGCGCGCTCGGCGGCTGGCAGGCCGAATGGGATGCGCTGCCCGACCTCGCGCGCCTGACGGGCGGCGCGCTCGCGCAGATCGCGCAGATCGTCGCCGGCCTCGACGTCAACACCGAACGCCTTGCCGCGAACCTCGACCTGACGCACGGGCTGATCCTCGGCGAAGCCGTGATGCTCGCGCTCGGCGATCGCATCGGCCGGCTCGATGCGCATCACGTCGTCGAGCACGCGTCGAAGGAAGCCGTGCGCGCGGGCGCGACGCTGTTCGACGTGCTCGCCGCGGATGCGACCGTCTCGGCCCACCTGTCGCGCGACGCGCTCGCGCGGCTGCTCGATCCCGCACATTACGTCGGCGAGGCGCAGGCCTACGTCGACGCCGTGCTCGCGCTGCATGCGGGCACGACACAACCAGGAGAACACTGATGCCTTTCGCCACTGTCAACGGCGTGAAACTGCATTACCGGATCGACCGTGCCGCGCGCGACGACGCGCCGTGGCTCGTCTTCTCGAACTCGCTCGGCGCCGACCTGCAGATGTGGGCGCCGCAGATCCGTCCGCTCACGCAGCACTTCAACATCCTGCGCTACGACACGCGCGGCCACGGCCATTCGGATGCGCCGGCCGGGTCGTACACGATCGAGCAGCTCGCCGGCGACGTGATCGGCCTGCTCGATCACGTCGGCATCGCGCGCGCGCATTTCTGCGGGATCTCGATGGGCGGCCTGACGGGCGCGGCGCTGGCCGCGCGCTTTCCATCGCGCATCGTGCGCGCCGTGCTGTCGAACACCGCCGCGAAGATCGGCTCGCCGGAAGTCTGGACGCCGCGTGCGCAGAAGGCGCGCGCCGAAGGGATGGCCGCACTGGCCGACGCCGTGCTGCCGCGCTGGTTCACGGACGCATTCGTCGAACGCGAGCCGCGCCTGTTCGACGCGATCCGCGACACCTTCGTGCATACCGACAAGGACGGCTATGCAGCGAACTGCGACGCGCTGAACGCGGCCGACCTGCGCGACGAAGTGAAGGGCATCGCGCTGCCGGTGCTCGTCGTGACCGGCGCGAAGGACATGTCGACGCCGCCCGATCTGGGCCGTGCGCTCGCGGCCGCGATTCCCGGTGCGCGTCACGTCGAATTCGACGCCGCGCATATTTCGAACATCGAGTGCACCGACGGCTTCAACCGCGCGCTGCTCGATTTTCTGACTGCGTGAGGGTTCGACGATGGACGACCAGGAACGTTACGAAGCAGGGATGAAGGTGCGCCGCGCGGTGCTCGGCGACGCGCACGTCGACCGTTCGCTCGAGAACCGCACCGAGGTGACCGACGAATTCCAGAACCTGATCACGCGCTACGCATGGGGCGAGATCTGGACGCGCGACGGCCTGCCGCGCCATACGCGCAGCCTGCTGACCATCGCGATGATGGTGGCGCTCAATCGCGGCGAGGAACTGGCGCTGCATCTGCGCGCCGCGCGCAACAACGGCGTCACGCGCGACGAGATCAAGGAAGTGCTGCTGCAGACCGCGATCTATTGCGGCGTGCCGGCCGCGAATTCCGCGTTCCATCTCGCGGACAG
Source organism: Burkholderia stabilis (assembly GCF_001742165.1). Classification (NCBI taxonomy): domain Bacteria; kingdom Pseudomonadati; phylum Pseudomonadota; class Betaproteobacteria; order Burkholderiales; family Burkholderiaceae; genus Burkholderia; species Burkholderia stabilis. The sequence continues at coordinate 2,333,909 of NZ_CP016443.1, forward strand.
GATCTTCAAGGAACAGGACGCGGCCGCGTAAGACGGCCGGTCAGGCGCGGCCGGCTGAGGGCGGCCGCAACCGATCGCGCGGCTTGCTGTTGCATGTGAGCCGTCGACGATGGCATCGATGAACGCGCCGGCAGAGTATCGGCGCGCGGCGCACCGGATGGCCGGTGTGCGAACAAAGGAAGGGCGCGGCCTTCAGGCCGTATTGCTCAGATATATATCCAGGAGACTCGCGATGAATCGCGCACCCGTGGTCGATGTCCAGACCTTCATCAACGAGCAGCCGTTCGGCGGCTTTCAGTGGCTCGTGTTCCTCATGTGTTTCGTGATCGTGCTGCTCGACGGCTTCGATACGGCCGCGATCGGCTTCATCGCGCCGTCGCTGCTGGGCGAATGGAACCTGACCAAACCCGATCTCGCGCCCGTGTTGAGCGCCGCGCTGTTCGGCCTCGCGTGCGGCGCGCTCGTGTCCGGCCCGCTGTCCGACCGGCTCGGGCGCCGCTCGCTGCTGCTCGGCTCGGTGTTCCTGTTCGGCGTCGCGTGTTTCGTGTCCGCCTTCTCGACGACCATCGGGCACCTGACGATCCTGCGTTTCATCACCGGCGTCGGGCTGGGCGCGGCGATGCCGAACGCGGTCACGATGATGGGCGAGTTCTGCCCGGACAAGCGCCGTGCGACCGTGATCAACCTGATGTTCTGCGGCTTCCCGCTCGGCGCCGCGTTCGGCGGGTTTCTCGCTGCGTGGATGATTCCGCATTTCGGCTGGCGCAGCGTGCTGATGCTCGGCGGCGTGACGCCGCTGCTGCTCGGCGTGCTGTTGCTGCTGAAGATGCCTGAATCGGTGCGCTTCATGGTCGCGAGCGGCCAGACCGTCGACAAGATCCGTGCAACGCTCGCGCGCATCTCGCGCGACGCGCTGAACGCCGGCTCGTTCGCGATGACCGAAGCCGCGCCGCAGACGGGCAGCAAGGGCCTCGGCGTCGTGCTGTCGCGCTCGTACATCGTCGGCTCCGTGATGCTGTGGATCGCGTACTTCATGGGCCTCGTGATCTTCTACGCGTCGATCAACTGGATGCCGATCCTGCTGAAGGATGCCGGCCTGACGCCGAAGAGCGCGACGCTGATCTCCGCGCTGTTCCCGCTCGGCGGCGTGGGCGCCGTGTTGTGTGGCGTGCTGATGGACCGGTTCAACGCGAACCGCGTGATCGCCGTGTGCTATGCGTTGACGGCCGTCAGCGTGTATGCGATCGGGCAGGCGGCCGGCAACGTCGGGCTGCTGGTGCTGGTCGTGTTCGTGGCCGGCGTGTTGATGAACACCGCGCAATCGTCGATGCCGGCGCTGGCCGCCGCGTTCTATCCGACCGAAGGGCGCGGCACGGGGGTGGCGTGGATGCTCGGCGTCGGCCGCTTCGGCGGGATTGCGGGGTCGTTCCTCGTCGCCGAACTGACGCGCCGCCACTTCACGTTCGCGGGCGTGTTCGCGACGATCGCGGTTGCGGGCGTGCTGGCCTGCGTCGCGTTGCTGATCAAGCAGATGGCGCGGCCGCATGGCGTCGCGCAGCCGGCGGGCAAGATCGAGTCGCTCGGGCATTGAGCAGGCCGCGGCCGGCGCGCATCCTGCGCGCGGGCCGATGCGCGAACGCGTGGCAGGCTGCTTTTCGCAGCCCTGCCGATCCGGCGGCTTCGCGCCGCTATTCCTCCGCGTCGTGTTCCTTGACGAAGTTGCGCAGAAACGCGCGCAGCGCGGCCTCCCGGCCGCGATGATCGGCGAGGTTCGCGGCGCCCATCTCTTCCTCGTCGCCGAACAGCGTCGGCGGCGCGCAGTAAGTGCCGACTTCGATGTTCTCGCGCAGCACGCGGATATCGTGCGTGAGCGGGCGATACTCGGCGACCCAGTGCATCCCCTCGATGTGCTCGCCTGCCTTCAGCAATGGCTTCATGGGCTTGTCTCCCGGCAGCAGCGGCGCAGCCGGTGAAGCGGCCGCGCGCGCCCGTACCGAGAGGGTACGCCTGCGTCGCGCGAATCTCAACGCGCGCGCTGTGAGCGCTTACTGCGGCAGCAGATGCGCGATCAGCGGATACAGCGACAGGATCAGCAGCACGGCCATCGTCACGTTGAAGATGCGTAGCGCCCGGGAGTTCGACAGGAAACGGCGCAGGCCGAGGCCGAATGCGGCCCACAGGCAGATGCACGGAAAGCCGATCAGGATGAACACGACGGCCATCCACGCGGCGTTCATGCCGTAGTCGGCGGACAGGCGGACCGTCGTCGCGGCGGTCAGCACCATCATCCATGCCTTCGGATTGACCCACTGGAACGCGGCGGCTTCGATGAACGTCATCGGCCGCGGCTTGCCGCCGTGCGCCTTCACTTCGCCGGACGTGCCGATGCGCCACGCGAGATAAAGCAGGTACGCGACGCTCGCGGCTTCGAGGATCGTGTAAAGCAGCGGCAGGCGCTTGAACGCCTCGCCGAGGCCGAAGCCGACGCACAGCATCAGGATCGCGACGCCGATGCTGATGCCGAACAGGTGCGGCATCGTGCGGCGGAAACCGAAATTCACGCCGGACGCGAGCAGCATCGTGTTGTTCGGGCCGGGCGTGATCGACGTGACGAGCGCGAACAGCATGCCGGCGGGCAGCGCGCTCAGGGTGAGGAATTCCATCGCGGATTCTCCATTCGGTTCGAGACTGGGATGGAGGTCAGTTTAGCGACGGTTTTCTGTACAGTACCGGTACAGTTTGTTTGACGATTGCCGGTACGGGGAGGGGTGGTGGTATCAAAGCTCCGCACGCGGCAGATGCCAGCCATAACGCACGGCGGTGAGCCGCAGGGCAAAGCAGGCGGCGCCCGCACCCACCGCCGCAACGACTGGCGGCAATCCTGCGCGGCGGCCGGCAACGACGAGCACGCCGCCGACGAACGCCGCGCTCGCGTATATGTCGGCCACCAGGACGGTCGGCACGCGCGCGAGCAGCAGGTCGCGCACCACGCCACCGCCGACGCCCGTCACGGCACCCATCAGCGCCGCGATGAACGGACCAATCCCGTATTCGACTGCCTTCTGCGCGCCGGCGACCGCAAACAACGCGAGCCCAGCCGCATCGAGCGCGACGAGGATCGGTTCGGGAATGGCGAGGATTTGCGCGTGAAACACGAAGGTGAGGAGCCCCATCGTGAACGCGAGTGCCGGGTAGCGCCAGTCACGGATTGCATTCGGCGGCGCTGCCCCGATCAACAGGTCCCGGACTACACCGCCGCCGAGCGCCACGGTGAACGCGATGACCATCACGCCGAGCAGATCGAGGCCGCCGCGCATGGCGGCGATCGCGCCTTCGATGGCGAATACGGCTGTGCCTGCCAGATCGGCTGCCAGAACGAGCTTCGTCGTAGTTTTCATTGAGCGCGGAAGAGGAGAGCCCGCGTACGAGCGGACGTTGCATGAAAATGGTGAAACAAGCGGCACGGGTTTCCGGGTACAGGTTCCTGGCGAGACGCGCGAGTGGTGACGACGCGTTTCTCGATGCCGGACCGGAGCTCGGGACATGGGTGGTGACCAAACGAATCGTACGCGAAGCGCATCCGGAACTCGACGTGCCTTGGTATCTTGAGCCGCGGGTTGACCGATCGTGATTTTACGTGCGGTCTGCGCATGCTCCGAAGTGCGATAAATGATGGACTCCATATCAAATATTGATGAGGCGCACGCCTGTCGGTAAAGCAATCACATCGCGTTCTGAATTGCCGTGCACATTCCGAGCGTCAGTCGCGAGACTGCTGGCGAGCAGTCGGCAGAATCCATCTGAGCACCCCCCATCTTTTGTCTGACGCACCAGGAAATTAGCCGAATCCGGAGCGAAGCTCGCAGCCTTCATCGACCACCAAAACAGGAAATTTCTGATTTGTTTTCCTGATGGATAGGGTCAGGACGGATGCTGGTTTCCGTGAGTACGTCACCTACAATGTAAAGATGGTCGCGACCTGGTAAGGAGGCTGCCATGACTCAGTCAATGATTAGCTTTGTGGTTGGCCTGGCCGTCGTATTGGCCATCGTGGTCATGCTGGTGCAACGCTACCTGCGCGACCACAAGAGCGAAGGGATGGTTCAGTGGCTTGATGCCCATCACATGAGCTGGATGCACCACAAGCATTGATGTGGTGTCGACAATGCGGTTCCGATCCCGCTCTGCGACGTAGTGAATACAGTTGCGCGCCACGTCGAACCCGCCGTCGCGCGCACTGCGCTGCACCGGGGCATGGGGTCGGGTAATACACCGGCCGAAGGCTGCGATGCCTGAGTTGATGACACCCGTGTGGCGTGACGGAGATCGTGCCGATCGTGCCGTCGATGCGAGATAGCGCTTGCATGGCCGTGATATAGGGCGCATTCTCATGAGGTTCGATGTGCGCGCCGGCGTTTTTGTTTCGACTCCTTACGCTTCCCCCTGCCCGCACGGCTCCGCAGAACGCTCACCACCACGATCCCGCGCGAGAACGTCGAAGCTGCTGACGTCGCGCGTCAACCCGGCCTTCCCGTGAGGCTCGATCCGGCAGTTCAGTGCGCAAGAGAGGCCGTCGGCGGCAGGCCCGCGGGTAGTCGTTCATGCCTCGTGTACGGCGGACGACGACGAAATTCGGTCGCCGCGACGGTCCTGACATTTGAAATTCATTTTTCGGGAACCGGCATGCCCAAGCAAACCACACCGAAGTCGGCCACGCCCGTCCGGCAGAACGATTACGTCGACCTGCAGAAGTCTCGCGCCCAGGCGCTGAAGCGCGCGGACATCGAACGCGCCGAGAAGCGGGCTGAGAATGATGCGCGCATCAACGTCAACGCGAGCAAGTGGCGCTATATCTGTCAGGAGGGCTAGATGGGAAAAAGTGACGCGACGCTCAACTTCCCGAATCCCAGCCGCACCTACGACACGTCCAGGCACTGTGTGTGCTTCTGGGGCTACGACAATGCTCGCGAGATTACCTTCCAGGTCGTCGATACGATGCTGGCGAAACTGAACACCGGCATGGATTCCAGCGAGCCCGCGTTGCTTGCGGCATTCGACCGCAACCGCGACCGGATTCTGGGGCTCGCCAGGGAGCTTTACAAGGGCGGCCCCCAGAACCGGTACACGATCTCGTGAGCGTGCTTTCCGTTTACGCACGTATTCGGCATGCGCTTTCTTTGTCGTGTTGTATCTGGACTGCTAATCATTCTGGCGAAAAAGCCTGATGGCTCGGTAAGGCAGACCTGCAGCAACTTTCCGGCGATCGGGCACGACGGAAGCCGTGCTGAAACTTCTGGATGCCGGGTTGATCCGGCCCGGTCATGGGCACATCGAGGTACTGGATCGCGCCGAGCTTGAAAAGCGCGTGTGCGAATGCTGCGGCGTGGCCCGGCGAAAATTCGATGGCTTGCTCCCGGATCTGCAACGCCTGCATAACCGTCACCGGGGCCACGCGCGTACCCGTGCCGTCAGGCCCGTACGGCAGCGTACCGACTGCGCGAAGCGTGCGGGCGCATCGCGGCACATGACGCGCAGGCCGCAGACCAGCCGCAATTTTCATGATGACAGGTACGCCGCGAGGGAAGCGGGCCGCTGCTATCCGTTTCACTTGTGCGGTTTTATTTCGGCTCGAGCGGCGCGAGTCAATCCGTGACGCCGGAAGGCGCTTGCCATTGCCGTACATGGTCGATCAATGCACGCAGCTTCGGCACCATGTTGCGTCGCCCGGGAAAGTAGAGAAAGAAGCCCGGAAACGGCGGGAGGAATTCCTCCAGCAACGGCACGAGCGAGCCGTCGTCGAAATGCGCGCGCAGGCAGTCTTCGGGCGCGAACGTGATGCCGGCCCCCGCCAGCGCGAGCCGCAGCATCAGGCGAAGGTCGTTCGTCGTCAGCTGCGGCTCGACCGCGACGTCGAACGGGCGGCCGTCTTCGACGAACTCCCAGCGATAAGGCGCAAGCTCCGGCGACAGGCGCCAGCCGATGCAGCGATGCCGGACGAGCTCGTTCGGGTGGCCGGGCGCGCCATGTTTCTCGACGTAACCCGGCGCCGCCGCCGCGCGCTCGCGCTGCTCGCCGCCCAGCGGTACGGCGATCATGTCCTTCTCGATCACCTGGCCGAGCCGGATTCCGGCATCGAAGCCCCGCGCAACGATATCGAATTCCTCGTCCGTGACGGTCACGTCGATCGTCACGTCGGGATAGCGCTCGGCGAAGCTCGCCAGCAGCGGGCCGGAGAGAAAGGGTTCGGCGATCGACGTGGCCGTCAGCCGAAGATGGCCGCGCGGCGCGTCCGTCGTGCCCGTCGCGTCGAGCGCGCTGCCGATGTCGACCAGCGGCCCTTCCAGCGACTGAACCAACTGCATGCCCGCTTCGGTCAGTTGAACCGACCGTGTCGTACGCACCACCAGCGCGACGCCGAGGCTGTCCTCGAGCCGCCGGATGCCTTGGCTGACCGCCGAACGCGTGACGCCCATCCGGTCGGCCGCCGCGCGGAAATTCCGTTCTTTCGCGACCGCGAGGAGGAGCGGCAGAAGATTCAGGTCCATATCATTGTCCAGTAACGCTAACCAACCCGTGCAGTATTAACCATCTACAAGCGACAGAGAAGCGGCGATATCGTTCTCCCATCGAAACAGGGAGTCGTCATGGACAAAGTCATTCTCATCACGGGTGCGTCGAGCGGAATCGGCGAAGGCATTGCACGCGCACTCGGCGCACCGGGCGTCAAGCTCATGCTGGGTGCGCGCCGCACGGACCGGCTCGACGCCATCGCCCGCGATCTGCGCGCGACGGGCGCGGCGGTCGAGACCTGCGCGCTCGACGTCACCGATCGCCGTTCGGCGCAGGCATTCGCGGATGCGGCACTCGAAGCGTGGGGACGGATCGACGTGCTGGTGAACAACGCGGGCATCATGCCGCTGTCGCCGCTCGTCGCCGGTCATCACGACGAATGGGACCGCATGATCGACGTCAACATCAAGGGCGTCCTGTGGAACATCGCGGCCGTGCTGCCGCACATGGACGCGCGCGGCACGGGGCAGATCATCAATATCGCGTCGATCGGCGCGCTGTCGGTCGTGCCGACCGCCGCCGTCTACTGCGCAACGAAGTTCGCGGTGCGCGCGTTGTCGGATGGCTTGCGCCAGGAACATCCGGCGCTGCAGATCACCTGCATCAACCCGGGCGTCGTCGAAAGCGAACTGGCCGACACGATCACGCACGCGCCGACCCAGGCATTCATGCACGAGTACCGCGCGATCGCCTTGCAACCGTCGGATATCGGGCGCGCGGTGCGCCACGTGATCGAGTCGCCGGCGAGCGTCAGCGTGAACGAACTGACGATCCGGCCGACCGGCCAGGTCAGCTGAAACCCCGCATTCCCGAGGAACGACCGATGAACGATCGATCACCCGTGTGGTTCATTTCCGGCGCATCGTCCGGCCTCGGCCGCGCGCTGGCCGAAGCCGTGCTCGAACGCGGCTGGCGCGCAGTCGTGACCGCGCGCCGGCCCGACAGCCTGTCGGATTTCTCCCGCCGATACGGCGAACGTGCGCTGCTGCTGCCGCTCGACGTCACCGATCCGGCTTCGATCGACAGCGCCGTGGAGAACGCCCGATCGCGTTTCGGCACGATCGACGTGCTCGCCAACTGCGCCGGCTACGGTTATCTGGCCGCGATCGAGGAGGGCGAGGACCGCGAGATCCGCAACCAGTTCGAGGTCAACGTCTTTGGCCTCAATGCGCTGACGAAGCGCGTGCTTCCCGGCATGCGGCAGCAGCGCCGCGGCCACATCTTCAATTTCTCGTCGCTTGGCGGGCTCGTCGCGTTCGCCGCGACCGGTTATTACCATGCGACGAAATTCGCGGTCGAGGCGTTGTCCGAATCGTTGTCACATGAAGTCGCGCCGCTGGGCATCCGCGTCACCCTCGTCGAACCGGGCGCCTTCCGCACCGACTGGGCCGGCCGTTCGATGGTCGAATCCGCGACGGTGATCGACGACTACGCGGAAACGGCCGGAAAACGCCGTGCCGCGACGCGCGCGGTATCGGGCAAGCAGCCCGGCGACCCGGCGCGTGCCGCGCAGGCCATCATCGCCGCGTACGAAGCCGGGGAGCCGCCGCTGCGGCTTCTGCTCGGCAGCATCGCGCTCAAGGTCGCGCTTGCGCGGCTCGATGCGCTGCGCGAGAACTTCGAAGCGTGGGCGGACACGACGAAAAGTGCCGATTTCCCGGCGTGATGCCGGCCGGGTGAAATCGACGTGCCGACGTGCCGACGTGCCGACGTGCCGATGCGTCGCATGCGCAGGTGAGGCCACCGCGATGCGCCCGGCGCGTCGACCATATCCCGGTCGACATCGCGCGTTGTTCGGCGCGAAGCGCGAGGTTCAAAGCGCGAGGCGTTGGATCAGCGCTGACGGTAGTGAGCGGTGCGTGCAACACGCACTACACCGATCGACGATATTCGGACGGCGATTTGCCTTCCCAGCGTATGAAGGCGCGCCGGAAATTTCCGAGGCTGTCGTAGCCCAGCAGGAACGCGATTTCCTGCAGGCTGAGCTTGCCCGATTTGACGCTCTCGACCGCGAGCTTGTGGCGCACGCTTTCCAGGATGTCGCGATACGACGTGCCCTCGTCGGTCAATCGCCGGTGCAACGTGCGCGGCGTCATGTTCAGCAGCTGTGCCGTCACTTGCTGCGACGGGAAATCGCCCACCTTCTCGAACATCAACCGGCGGACCCTCGATGAAAGCGCGTGCTGTCGGGTCAGGTTCGCGAGTTCGACCTGGCAGACGCGCACCGCTTCCGTCAACGCGCGCGGATTGCTGCTGCCGAGCGGCTGGTCGAGATCGGCGACCGGGAATGCCATGCCGGCCCATTCGGCGCCGTAACGCACGTCGCAACCGAACAAGTCTCTTGCGAGATTCGCGTAGTCGGGCACATCGAACGGGAGCGCCACGAACGATGCCGGGTTCGCGCCGCGCGTGATGTAGTCGAGCATATTCTTGATCGTCAATACGATCGCCTCCATCACGGGCTGCCGGATCCTGTCGAGCGGATGACACTCGGCGAATACGAGCTGCGCATGTTCGCCCGAGATCACGAGCTTCGCGGAAACGAGCGAGGTCCGCACCTGCACGAAACGCTCGATGAGTTCGAGTGCTTGCCGCGGCGTCACGCTGTTGGTGACCGCATAGCCCAGTATCCCGTGACTGCCGACGCGCAAGCGTTCGCCGACGAGCAACCCGAATGCGGGCTCGCCGGTCGCGTCGATCGCATCGCGCACCAGCCGCTTGAATGCGTCGAACGAAAAATCGCGGATGGTCAGCTCACCGTTCGGCCCGGGATGCTGCAATTGCACAAACCAGTCGGGCAAATGCGCACCCATCCGGACGAGCTGATCCGAGATCTGAAACACGTATTGCGGTTGAAGAAAAAAGTCCGTCTCGGACATGTCGGACATCCTTGGTGAGGCGACGGACATCAATTGACATTAAATGCGCCATCGATGTCAATTCGCGCACTCCCGTAACGGCGGCCGGTTCCCTACGATGAACCTACCTCAACCGCACCGACCGGACGGATCGCACCATGTTCAGGCTCCTGACAAAATCCAAGACTGTGACGGCCGTCATCAACGATCGCGCGATCACGGTTCAACCCGCGGAAACGCTGTTGCAGGCGGCATTGCGCCAGGGCATCGATTTCCCGCATAGCTGCCGGGTCGGCGGATGCGCGACCTGCAAGTGCCAGCTGATCGACGGGCGTGTGAAGGAACTCACGCAAAGCGGATACATCCTGTCCGACGAAGAGCTCGATCAGGGGTTCATTCTCGCGTGCCAGAGCATCCCGCAATCCGACGTGACAATCGCCGTCGACACGAGCCGCTATGGCGCGCGGCGGAAGATCGACGGCCGCGTGATCGGCCAGGACCGGCTGACGCACGACATCCTGCGCTTGCGCGTCCAGCTCGACGAAGCGCTTCCGTACAAGGCCGGGCAGTACGCGCTGGTGTCGATCGCGTCGTTACCCGGCGAAGCGCGCAATTACTCGTTTGCAACGAACGTGCGGCCGGATGCGCAAGCGTTCTTCTTCGTGCGCAAGGTGCCGGGCGGCGTGTTTTCCGGCCATGTTCACGATCACGACCTCGTTGGCCGGACGGTGACGGTCGAAGGCCCGCTCGGGGATTTCTGGATGCGTCCGGCTGGCGCTCCTTTGATCCTGATTGCCGGCGGCAGCGGGCTTGCGCCCGTTCTTGCACTGCTGGAAGAGGGGGCGGCGGCGCGCGTGGCACGCCCCGTCACGCTGCTGTTCGGCGCCCGCGCGCAGCGCGACCTGTACGCGCTCGACACGATTCGCGATCTTGCCGGCCGCTGGCAGGGCCGCTTCGATTTCCTGCCGATCCTGTCCGAAGAGCCGGCCGATTCGTCATGGCGCGGATCGCGCGGGCTGGTGACCGACGGTATCGCCGCCGATTTGCCGCCGGACGCGCATGCGTACCTGTGCGGGCCGCCCCGGATGATCGATGCAGCCACCGACGTGCTGATCGCGCGCGGCCTTTCTCGCGCGCATATCCACGCGGATCGTTTCACCACGCAGCACGACATTCAGGCTGCGGCCTGAATTTCAAATACCAACATGGAGGAGGACACGTCGATATGTTCCATTACCTGAAGTACTTTCTGTTCCACCTTGTCGGAATCGCGTCGGTCATCGCGTTCGTCGCCGGCGGCGCCTGGATCACGGCTGATTTCATCGCGATCGTCATGTTCTATATCGTCGGCGACGCGATAGCCGGCGATGACACGTCGACACCCGTGCTGCGGCATTCCGGCATCCTGACGTTCCAGCTCTGGATGGCGTTGCCGCTGTTGTCGCTGATCGTGTTCGCGTCGGTGTGGTCGATCAGTCCATCCGATCCGCTCGGGTTCGGCGCGCTGGTCGGCAGGGTGACCGGATACGACGCCCTGGCTGCGCGCGCCGCGACGGGTTGGGGGCACCACGTTTCCGGCGTGCTGCTGACCGGCCTGATGATCGGCATGATCGGGACGATTCCCGCGCACGAGCTGACGCATCGCACCTGGGACCGGATGTCGATGTTCATCGGCCGCTGGCTGCTGGCGTTCAGCTTCGACACGATTTTCTCGATCGAGCACGTATACGGGCATCACCGCTACGTGTCGACGACGGAAGATCCCGCGACTGCCCCGCGCGGCCGCAACGTCTACCTGCACGTGATCATTTCGACGATCCGGGGTAACGTCAGCGCGTGGAAGATCGAGGGAAAGCGCTTGAAGCGCGCCGGGCACGGGCTGCTCACGCCGTTCAATGCGGTTATTCGCGGGCACCTGATGAGCGTGCTGTTGCTCGCGTGCGCATGGGGCGTCGGCGGATGGAGAACGGCCGCCTATTTCATGGTCTGCGCGCTGTGGGGCAAGGCGCTGCTGGAAATCGTCAACTACATGGAGCACTACGGCATCGTGCGCGATCCGGCCACGCCCGTTCAGCCGCGTCACTCGTGGAATACGAACAGGCGCATCAGTTCGTGGTCGATGTTCAACCTGACGCGCCATTCGCATCATCATGCGCAGGGTGAAGTGCCTTACCAGGATCTCAAGCCGTTTTCCGATGCGCCGATGATGATCGGCGGTTATCTGACGACGATCGTCGTCGCGATGATCCCGCCGCTTTGGCACCGGCTGATGACGCCGAAGGTGCTCGCGTGGGATCGCGACCACGCGACGGAACGCGAAAGACGCCTCGCCGCCGATGCGAACGCGCGCAGCGGCGTAGCCAGGTTTGCTGCCGCGACGTGAGCAGGCCAACGCGCATGCCCGGCGCTACCCGCGCTTGCGCATACGCCAGCGCGCACACTTGAACAGCAACCGAAACGCGCCGACGCCGCCCGCCACCGGAATCCGCGGCAGCAGAAACGGATCGTCGGCCGTATCGGCGTAGCCGCGCCGGGTCGTCGTCGCGTTGCCGTAGCCGGCGGCCGCGACCTGGTTCCGGACCCGCGCGTCCAGGTCGCCGTACGGATAGCAGAACGATTCGACGCGCCGGCCGCTCATCGCTTCGAGTCGTCGCTTCGATTCGGTGATCTGAAGATCGGACGCATGCTCCGGCACACGTGACAGCGCGACGTGATCGAGCGTGTGCGAACCGATTTCATGGCCGTGATCGCGCCACGCGAGCATCTCCTCGCACGTCATCAACGGTGCGCGCGCGGTATCGGCGAGCGCATCCCAGTCGTTCTCGCCGCCGAACCGGCCGGCGACGAAGTAGCAGGTTGCGGTGAACCCGAGTGCGTCCAGCACGGGCATCGCATGCGTGAGCACGTTGCGAAAACCGTCGTCGAACGAAATGCCGAAGACCTTGCCGTGCCGCTCGCCGCGAAGATACGGCTGCAGTTCGCCCACGCTCAGGCCGCGGTAGCCGAGCCGCCTGAACAGCGTCATCTGGCGGCGGAAGGCATCGGGCGCGACGCTCAGGCCGCGCAGCCGGTCGGCCGGCGGCGGCAGCGGGCGGATCTGGTGATACATCAGGATCGGATGGCGCATGGCGGGCTCAGGCATCGGCGGGCCGCGAAGACGCGCGATTACGCGGCCTTGCGGAAGATCCGCAGGGTCTTGAAGTCGCCGATCTCGGTGAAATCGGCATTCGCCGCCCATTGCTCGATGATCGGCTCGGCCTTGCGGTAGGCCGACGAGCCCTTGTAGAACAGCAGATGGCCTTCACGCGCGGTATGACGTGCGAACAGCTCGAGCACTTCCGCGTCGGTCTGCGCGCCGTAGCGGCTGTTGGCCTCGTCGCGGAATTCGCACAGGTGGAACAGCGTGACGACGTCGAATGCCGGCAGCAGGTCCGAGTTGCTCGTATAGATGTCGCCGAAATAGGCCAGGTAGGTCTTGCTCACCTCCGGTTGCCGCGTGACGAGATCGACGTACGACTTGTATTCCTTCGGCGACGCCGTCACGCCGAACACCGTGTTGTTGAGGTGCGGGCGCGCGCATTCCGTGCCGACGTAGTGGTGGCCGCCCGTGCCGAAGTGATAGATGCGGATGCCGTTGAGACGAACCGATTCCAGCCATTCGACGAAGTGCACGTCGCACGGACACTCCTGCGTCCGCAGGTCCCAATACTTCTTCCAGATATTCATTGCCATTACAAGGACCTCATGGATGTCACCCAGCGATCGGGGTTGTGCCGGATCGACTTTTGATAGACGGACAACGTGGCGTCGACGAACTTGTCGAACGAGAACTCGCGGTCGCCCTTGAGCAGCGCGCAACGTCCCATCGCGCGCACGCAGCCCGGTTCGCGCACGATCGCGCGCAGGATCGCCTTGATCGCCTCGGGCTCGCGCGGCGGAACGACCCATCCGTCCACGCCCGGCTCGACGTTTTCGGGCAGGCCGCCCACGCGCGTGACGATCGCGGGGCAGCCCAGCGACATCGCTTCGCGGCACGCGTACGACAGGCTCTCGTGGTACGACAGCACGAACGACACGTCGATGATCGAGAACGGAGCCGATACGTCGTCGATCCGCCCGGTGAACGCGGTGCGCGACGCCATGCCGTGCCGCGCGATCTGCTCGCGCTGCTCGCCGGACGGCTCCGCGCCGACCAGCAGCACGCGAAATCGCTCGCGCTCGCGTTCGGGCAGGCGGCCGAGCGCCGCGATCAGGTCCATCCAGCCTTTTTCCGGCGCGGTGCCGGCGCTGCTGCCCAGGACGATCGCGTTTGCGCCGGACGGCCCGAACAGCGCGATCTTGCGGCGGCGGATCTCGTCGCCGGCCAGTCGCTCCGCGGCCGGCCGGCGCACGCCGTGCTTGACGACCGTGACCTTGCCGTACGGCGACCGCAGCGCGAGCATGCTCGCCACGTAGTCGCTGACCGCGATGGTGTGATCCGTCGCGAGCCGGGCGCGCAGCAGATTGCCGAAGCTGTCGGCGCGATACGTGTTGTGCTTGGTGAGGACGACCGCGGGCCGATGTCGGCACCCGAGCAGCGCGAGCATCACCTGCCGATGATCGGCGGACCCGTTGACGTGGATGATGTCGAAGCGCTCGGCGGCGATCCGCTGGCGCAGCCGGGCGAGCTCCGTGTACAGCCGGTTCCAGCGCGGCTTGAATTCCATGTCGAAGATGGCCACGTCGGGGTTGTCCTTCAACAGTCGCGACAGGCGGCTTCCTTCCGGCGACGCGACGGTCACGCGGTGATGCCGGCTCATCTCGGCGGCGAGATCGCGGACGTAGGTATCCTGGCCGCCGCCGTAGTCGCCATGGAAGTTGGTGTACAGAATGTTCATCACGATGCCGGTTTTCCCGTCGATTCATTGGGAGGACTGCTTATGAAACGAACGACTCGCCCTGTCTGGAACAACGACTCGAACACGGTTGCGCGTTCCCGGCGTGCGATGGCGCGATGACGCCCGGGCACGCCGGCAACACGAAACATTTCGTAATATTACAGATTGGTTACGTGGCGTAGTGTCGAGCTCTGCGCATCTTTGTGAGAATGTGTCGCGATCGTCAGCCTGTGTCGCCGTTTGTCGGCGCGGGCGGTCTGTGCGGCCGGATCGAAGCCGGGTCGAAGCGCCCGACGCCCGTTCGCGCCGCTCGGCGGGATCGCGACAAAACGTGCCTTTCCTGTGCGGGATGGACGCAGATAACCCGCACCTGCTTTCAGATTTGAAAGCAGGTGCACCAATTGCGTTAGAATGCCCCCCCTGTCCGCCATGGCGACCGCCGGAAGCGGGCGCGTCGCGCCCATTGCGGCATGGTTTTCGGTTCGCAGCCGGGCACGAATGATTCGCCAGCCGTTGGAAACACACGCCTTGTAATTTGGATTGCTAATGAAGAAGAAGCACAACATTACCAAGTACATCGTTGTCGCGATGATTCTTGGTATCGCAGTGGGTTACGCGTGTCACAGCGCGTTTCCCGACCCGAAGATGGCCAAGGAAGTCGCGGGCTACGTATCGTTGCTGTCCGACGTGTTCCTGCGCCTGATCAAGATGATCATTGCGCCGCTGGTATTCGCGACGCTGACCGTCGGCATCGCGCAGATGGGTGACGGCAGCGCGGTGGGACGCGTGGGCATCAAGGCGTTCGGCTGGTTCTTCATCGCGTCGTTCACGTCGTTGCTGCTCGGCTTGCTGACCGCGACGATCCTGCAGCCGGGCAGCCACCTGAGCCTGCCGTTGCCGGCTTCCGATGCGACCCTCAACCTGAAGACGGGTGCGTTCACGCTGAAGGATTTCGTAGTCCACCTGGTGCCGAAATCGATCGCCGAGGCAATGGCGAACAACGAAATCCTGCAGATCGTCGTGTTCTCGATCTTCTTCGGTACCGCGCTGTCCGCGCTCGGCGAATCGGGCAAGCGCCTGACCGGCGTGATCGACGATCTCGCGCAAGTGATGCTGCGCGTGACGAGCGCGGTGATGTGGTTCGCGCCCGTCGCGGTGTTCGCCGCGCTGGCGTCGACGATCACGACCGAAGGGCTCGGCATCCTGCTCACGTTCGCGAAGTTCATGGCGAGCTTCTATCTGGCGCTCGCGCTGCTGTGGGGCGTGCTGACGCTCGCCGGCGTGACGTTCCTCGGCAAGCGCGCGTTCACGCTGATCCGGCTGATCCGCGAGCCGTTCCTGCTGTCGTTCGCGACGGCGAGCTCCGAAGCCGCGTATCCGAAGCTGCTGGACGCGCTCGACCGCTTCGGCGTGAACCGCAAGATCTCGAGCTTCGTGCTGCCGATCGGCTATTCGTTCAACCTCGACGGGTCGATGATGTACTGCACGTTCGCGGTGCTGTTCATCGCGCAGGTGTACGGCATCCACTTGCCGCTGGGCACGCAGATCACGATGCTGTTGCTGCTGATGGTGACGTCGAAGGGGATGGCCGGCGTGCCGCGCGCATCGCTGGTCGTGATCGCGGCGACGCTCAACCAGTTCAACATGCCCGAAGCGGGGTTGCTGCTGATCATGGGCGTCGACATGTTCCTCGACATGGGGCGCTCGGCCACCAATGCGGTCGGCAACTCGATCGCGGCGGCTGTCGTCGCCAAGTGGGAAGGCCAGCTCGACGAGCCGCGCGACGACGATCCGGACGGCGGGCGCGCAATGCAGGTGAAGGTGCCGGAGACGTCGGCATCGGCATGATGCGCGGCAACGCGGCCGCAACGGCACGCGGCCTGCCTGCACGGTAAATGATGATCGCCGGCCCGGATCCGCAACGGATTCGGGCCGGCGATTTGTTTTTGATGCGGTGATGCAGCATGACCGGCGGCGGCGTTCGCCGATTCTCCGCAAAAGGCATTTTCAGTTTCAATATATCGTCGTCGAACGCGCGGCGATATTCCCGCAGGCGACGGCCTGACTTTCCCCATTCCCGATCGAATGCGCGAGTGAACATTCACTGTCGCGTCGTTGCGCGCCGCTTCCACTGGCGCTGCGCGCGAAGCCGAACCGGTGAAATGCGTATCCGCGCAAACCGGACGGTCCGCAATTTTTTTCGATTTATATAGCGCTATTCTCGCCCTGCTCATTATCGGCATCACGCGGCACGCAATTACCGACTGCGCCAGATGATTCAGGGAAGAATTTACGGATCGCGGATGTCAAGCCGTCTGGCCGGCCGACCCCTCATGTGAATGTTTGCATCATTCAGGAGAGCATCCGTCATGGTCGCCAGACAACGCATTCAGGCCGCGCTTCTCGCCGCGGCGATCGCCGCGATTGCGCCTGCCACGCCCGCCCGCAACACTACCGACTGGCTCGCGAACACGTACGGCACGCTGGCGGCCCACGTCGGCAATGTCGCGCGTTCGATGTGGGTCGCGCCCGAAGGCGTCATTTATACGGCGTCGATGTGGGACGAAGACGAAGGCGGCGTCGCGATCTACCAGAACGGCAAGAGCGTCGGCTCGATCGGCACGCATTCCGAATTCCAGGGCAGCGCGATCACCGGCAACGCAACGTCGCTGTTCGTCGCATTGCAGCCCGGGAAAACATACGGCAGCGGCGCGGTCGGGCGTTACAGCCGCGCCACGAAGTATCGCGATCGCGTTATCCAGGTCAGCGCGGCGACCAACCAGCCGCGTATCGACGTCGTCACCGGGCTCGCGACGGCCGGCTCGCTGCTCTATGCCAGCGACTTCTACGGCAATCGCGTGCGGGTGTTCACCACCGACGGCGTGTGGCAGCGCGACATCAACGTGTCGAGCCCGGGCGCGCTCGCGGTGGATGGCGCGGGCAACGTGTGGGTCGCGCAGAAGCGTGCGGGCTCGGTCGTCGGCTTCAGCCCCGCCGGCGCGCTGCTGAACACGATCCGGATGCCGGCCGGGTCGCAGCCGTCGGCGTTGTATTTCGATGCGGCGGCCGGGCAGTTGCTGGTCGGCGACGAAGGCCCCGATATGAACATCAAACGCTATGCGGTGTCGGGCCGGCCCGCACTGGCCGGCACGTTCGGCGTGCGCGGCGGTTATCTCGACACGACGACCGGCATCAAGGGGCAGGTCGGCGCGCAGCGCTTCACGCGCATCGCCGGGCTCGGCAAGGACACCGGCGGCAACCTCTACGTGCTAAACAACCCGTGGGGCGGCAGCTGGGATCTCGGCCGCAACGGCGCGACCGACATTCATGCGTACGGCAGCGCCGGCAGCCTGCGCTGGACGCTGCAGTCGCTGAACTTCGAAGGCATCGCCGCGCCGGACCCGGTCACGGACGGCGCGCTGTTCTATGGCGGCACGCACATCTACAGCGGCGGCGCGGGCGGCACGTTCGTCGCGAACACCGTCGATCCGTTCGCGTACCCGTCGGACCCGCGCATCAACATGAGCGACACGCAGCGCGACGAGCATTTCGGGCTGCTCACGTCGGTCGGCGCGAACCGGATTCTCGTCGCGGCGGGCCAGAATCCGCCGGTCCTGTACTTCTTCCATTTCAACGCGGCGAACGGCTACATCGCGATTCCGGACGGATCGATCCCGGGCCCCGCGTTCAACACGACGCAGCGCGTGACGGGCGGCTTCAGCATCGACAGCAAGGGCGGCGTGTGGGCCGGCCTCGACAAGACCGGCGCGATCACCCACTACCCGCTGACCGGCTTCGACGCGAGCGGCAAGCCGTCGTGGGGGCCGGGCGTCGCGACCCGCATTCCCGCCAGCATTCAGCCGCTGACGCGCATCGTCTACCTCGCGGACAGCGACACGATGGTGCTCGCGCAGGGCGCCGTCGGGACCAACGACTGGACGTCGATCGGCACGCGCATCGAGGTGTATCACGGCTGGAGCGCGGGCAACACGACCCGGCCGGACCCGGTGATCACGCTGCCGCACAGCGGCGCGAAATCGATCGACGCGGCCGGCAACCACCTGTTCGTCGGCTACTGGTTCAGCAGCAGCGGGCCGCTGTGGCCGAACGTCGACGCGTTCAACCTCACGACGGGCAGCCTCGACACCACGCTGGTCAACGCGAGCCCCGCGACCGTGGACACCAGCAGCGCGATCGACGCGATGTACAGCATCCGCGCGTTTCGCCGCTCGAACGGCGAGTACGTGGTGACGAAGAACAACGTGAAGGGAAACAGCATCACCGTGTATCGGTGGACGCCTTGACGATGGCAGCGGCCGGCATCGACCGCGCATGCCGGCCGCTGCGCCGGCGGCGCGCTGGCGAGGCGACGACGGCGTTCGTCGCGCCGTCGCGGGGGTTCCGCACCGGGCGCGCGTATCCGCGCGCGTGACGGAACGCGCGTGCAACGCGCGCGTCGCCGCCTCGGGCGGCCTTCCCCAACGTCCCGACGCAGGAATCCGGTTCCGGGCACAATGACAGCGGCGCGGGCAGCGGCTGCCCGCGCACGTGAGAACTTGCGCGGCAACCCCCTGCCGCGTTTTTTGAGCCCGAAGCGACGAAACGATGATGAAGAAAACGACACCGAACCGCCTGTTGCTGATTGCCGCGCTGGCCGGCGTGCTGAGCGGCCCCGTCCATGCGCAGACGGCCGCGGCCGTTGCGACGGTCAATGGCACGGCGATCACGCAGGCGGACGTCGACACGCTGCTGCGCGCGTCCGGGCAGCCCGATTCGCCGCAGGTCCGCCAGGCGATCAAGAACCAGTTGATCACGCGCGTGCTGGTTCAGCAGGCGGCCGAGAAGGCGAATTACGGCGACAAACCCGAGGTCAAGGCGGCGGTGCAGCAGGCGAAGGTGAACGCCGAGGTGCAGCTGTACCTGCGCGACAACGTGAAGCCCGAGCCGGTGACCGACGAGCAGGTCAAGGCGCGTTACGACGAACTCGTCGCGGCGCTCGGCAAAAACGAATACAAGCCGCGCCTGATCGTCGTCAAGGACCCGGTGACGGCCGCGACCGTGCTGAGCGAGCTGAAGTCGGGCAAGTCGTTCGAGGGGCTGGCGCGTCAGTACAGCATGGCGCCGAGCCGCGATACCGGCGGCGAGCTGCCGTGGGTAAGCTTCCACACGCCGGCGGCGGAGGGTAAGACAGGCGGGTTGCCGCTGCCGGTTGCTCAGGCGATCGAGAAGCTGACGGTCGGCGCCGCGACGAAGGATTCGATTCCGGTCGACGGCGTGCGCGCAATCGTGAAGCTGGATGCGAAGCGGCCGACGCAGGTACCGGGCTTCGAGACCGCGAAGCCCGCGCTTCAGCAGCAACTGCAGGCGATCGCCGTCGAGAAGGCGAGCGCGCAGATGATCGGCAATTTGCTGAAGGACGCGAAGATCACGCAATAATGCCGCGTCGACACGTGAAGCGTCACGCGCGCCAGACGAGGCTCGTACTCGTTTCCGTCTCCGCTGCGGGCCGGAAGCCGAGTCGTTCGTAGAGGCGCCGCGCCGGGTTGCCGTGCAGCACGCTGAGCGACACGGGCACGTTCTCGCGTGCCGCGTCGCTCAGCAATTCGCGCAGCACGGCCTCGCCGATGCCCCGGCCCTGGCGGGCGGGGAGAATCTGAATCTGATGCACGTGCCATTCGTCGGCGGCGCGCGTCACCTTGAGCAGGCCGATCGCTTCGGCGCCTTCGCAGACGATCAACGCATCGTCGAAGTGCGCGCGGATGCGTTGGTCGTGCGCGTCGTCGTCGGTCGGTTCGCCGACCCGTTGCAGGTGCTCGGTCATCGTGAGTTTGCGCAGCGCGAGCAGGAACGGCATGTCTTCCAACGAGGCAGCGCGCAGACGGATCATCGGTTTCATGATGGACGAGAGGGGGCGTTGAGCGCCTGGACTTCGACGCGGATCACAGGCCGGGCAACTGAATCTGCAACCCGGCCGGGCGATGTTCGAGGACATCCGTGACTTCGTATTCGGTTTTTGCCCCGTCCGAAGTTTGCCATTGCTGCATACGGACATTGCACAGGAGCACGTCTCCCTTGCTGAAGCTGATCTGGCTGTTGTTGACGCGCGACAGGAAGCCGGCATCCGTGATCGCCGCATGAATCGTCGACGTGCCGTCGTACAGCCGCCACTTGTTGTCGTCCTTGAACGCGAGCGACACGATCGAGAACGCCATCTTGCGATGCTCGTCGAGCAGGAGCGTGTCGGTTGGCTCGGGCGCGTGAAACCACGCAATTTCGTGGCGGGCGACCGTCTCGAACACTTCCGTATCGGTGCCAGCCGCGAAAATCTCAATGCCTTCGCGTGCGAGCGGCGCGAGAACCTGCGCGGTTGCGTGGCGAACGCGGACGTCGCGCAGCAGCGTGAGGACGGGCAGGTCGATTTCGAGTTCGTCGCCCTCGACCTGCAGCACCGCCGTATGGTCCCGCATCCGCACCTGCCGGATCTCGCGCCCGCGCAGCCATTTGAGGACGGCGAAGAGCCCTTTGCGCGCCTTGGGTGCGGCGATGCCGAGCGCGGTCAGGATCGTGACCGCATTGGCGAGCGCCGTGCCTTCGTTGCCGCTCAGCATGTCGCGCATGCGGCCGAGCAGCGAGGTCGCCAGCGTGAAGTCGATGCCGAAGCTGCCGGTCTTGAAGCTGCCGCGCACGTTCACCTGCGGCCGGACCTGATCGCCGCACAGTGCGCGCGTCGACGCGTCGAGTAAATCGCCGAATGCAAGCAGCGCGGGCGCGAGTTCGCGCACGTCCATCTCGGACGATTCGAGCGCGGGCCCGTCGTACGTGACGCGAAATCGGCTCATTGCATCGAAGGGGCCGACATCGGCCGGGCCGGGACTGTTTCCATGATGTGTAGACATGCGGGATGTGGGCTGGAGAAGTGGACGATACCCGAAACGAGCGCTTTCGAATGTCTTTCATGGTAGGGCCGAACGACCGGCTGCACGCGATTTTGGCCATCCGGACAAGACGGCAGGCGGACGTGTCCCGATAGCGTCCGGCAAGCCACGAACTTTTCCGATATTTTCCCGGTCACAACCGTCAGCTTGCGGGCATGCCGGCGCCCCGAATGCGCCTCCGGCACCCGGTATTCCCCCGCCCGCCGCGTCCGCATATCATTCGCACATCGCGCACCTGCAGGCCGCAGGCGCAGCACACAGGGATTCCCGATGGACACCAAACGATCGCGGCCGGGGCTCGTCGCCGCGCTGCTCTGGGCGGCGCTGTATCTCGCGACCGGTTACATCTCGCACGAGTTCAACGGCCCCGTCCGGCTGACGGGCTACATCTGGCTGCCCGCCGGCGTGACGGTCGGCGCGTTCATGCTGAGGCCGACGCGCGACTGGCTGACGCTGGCCGGCGCGTTCCTCGTCGCGCAGCTCGCGCTGACGGGCATCGAGCACGGCAACCTCGTCAACGCGACGCTGTTCACGGTCGACGAGGTCGGCGCGTCCGCGCTCGCGGTGTGGCTCGTGCGGCGTATCCGCTTCTCGCTCGAAGGGCTGTACTTCCTGCGCTCGGTGATCCTCGCCGGGCTGATCGCCGGCGTCGTCGGCGCGATCGGCGGCGCGGCGTGGTACACGACGGTGAAGGGCGCGCCGTTCTTCGACGTGTGGTCCGTGTGGGCGGCATCCGATTTCGTCGGCGTGCTGCTGGTCACGCCGGTGCTCGCATCGTGGTCGCGCTTTCGCGCGCACCGCTCGGGCGACCACGAGCGCTTCGACCTGATGCTCGGCATCGTCGCGTTCGTGCTGCTCGTGATCGTCGCGCTGGTGATCTTCGATGGCGACACGTCGCAGAAATTCGGCACGGGCGCCGGCTTCGCGCTGACCTACATCCCGCTGTTCCTGACCGTCGCGGTGACGCTGCTGCTCGGCGGCCGCGCCGGCTCGTCGTCGGTGCTGGTGCTCGCGCTGCTCGTGATCGAGCAGACCGCGCAGGGCGACGGCCCGTTCGCGTCGTTCCACGAGCATTACGGCAGCTCGCTGCTCGAGGCGCAGCTCTATCTGGCGGTCGCGTCGCTGCTGGTGCTGACGGTGAGCACGCTGAAGACGACGCGCGAGCGCGTGCACGAGCATGCGGCGGTGCTGCAGAACAACATGGAGCTCGCGCTCGCGAGCGCCGGCCAGATCGCGTATGTGCTCGATCCGGAATCGGGCCGGATCGAATGGAGCGGCGACGTCGAGCGCGTGTTCGGCGTCGGCGTCGATGCCGCGCAGATCGCGAGCGTGCCGCTCGTGCTCGAGCGCGTGCAGCCCGGCGACCGCGATGCGCTGCGCGAGTACTGGCACGCGGAGATCGCGGGCGAGGATCGCGCATCGCTGTCGCTGCGTGTCGTGCAGCGCGACGGCAGTACGCAGACGATCACCGACCACGGCGCGCCGCTGCTCGATTCGAACGTCGACGTGACGGTGGTCGCGGGCGTCTGGCAGATCGAGCGCGTGTGGCCGGCGGAAGAATGAGCGGGAGCGCGTCATGACCGGCCGCACCGGCGTGCTGCTGATCCACGGGCTCGGCGGCACGCAATACGATCTCGGTGCGCTGCACAAGGCGATGCGGCGCGCGGGCGCCGACACGCATATGATCACACTGCCGGGGCACGGTACGCGCCCCGAGGATCTGGTCGGCGTGCGCGCGGAGGCGTGGCTCGACGCGGTGATCGGGCAGTATCGCGCGCTGGAACGCGAATACGACACGCTGCACGTCGCGGGCATGTGCATGGGCGCGCTGGTCGCGCTGCTGCTGTGTCATCGCGTGCAGCATGCGCGCGGCCGGCTGGCGTTGCTGGCGACGCCGATGTTCATCGACGGCTGGTCGACGCCGTGGTATCGCGGGCTGCGGCACGTGCTGTATCGCGTGCCGGGCGTCGCCGAACGGATGCGCGTCGAAGAAGGCGAGCCGTTCGGCATCAAGAACGCGACGATCCGCGCGATCGTGAAGAAGAAGTTCGAGCGGCAGGACAGTTTCCACTACGCGTGGGTGCCGCTCGCGTGCGTGCGCCAGGTCGACCGGATGCGCGACTGGGCGCTCGAGGCCGCGGCCGGCACGCGTTGCCCGACGCTCGTGCTGCATGCGCGCGAGGACGAACTGACGAGCCTGCGCTCGGCCGATTTCCTGCTGGAGAAGATGCCCGACGCGCGCGGCATCGTGCTGGAGAACAGCTACCACATGATCTGCGCGGACAACGATCGCGACGACGTCGCGCGGCATGTGCTCGAATTCTTCGGCTTCGATCCGGTGCATGCGGTGAGCCCGGCGATGGCGCGTAGGATGGGGCGGCTGGAACCCTGACGCCGGACTACGCTGCGTCCGGCCGTCGTGCAATCCGCTCGCGGATCTCGGGCGACGCCAGGCAGGTGGCGACGGCTTCGTAACCGGGCGCGCCCGCGTAAGGCGTCACGCGCGCAGGCGGGATGTGATTGGCCGGGCACAGGATGATGGTTTCGTCACCGCTCAGTCGCCGTACGCGAACTCATCCCGCAGCGCACGATACAACCGCCGGTACCGCGCGAGCCGCCCCGCCAGCAGATCGGCCGAAGCCGGATCGGGTGCGACCGTCTCCGTGACGGACGGCGCAACGCAGACTGCAGCGAGCGGGTCGTCCGTCGCAGCCAGTCGCGCGAGACGCGCGGCGCCCAAGGCCGCGCCGACCGCGCCATCCGCATGACGATGCATCGCAATGCCGGTCGCATTCGCGCACAGCCGCGCCCAGAACGCACTCTTCGAACCGCCGCCGATGAACGACACGGCGTCGAGCGTGGTGCCGGCCGTGCGCAGCGCGTCGTAACCGTCGGCCATCGCGAACGCGACACCCTCCATCACCGCGTAGGCCAGGTCGTGCGTATCGTGTTCGTTGGTCAACCCGAAGAACACGCCGCGTGCATGTGCGTCGTTGTGCGGCGTGCGTTCGCCGCCGAGATACGGCAGGAACACCGGCGCGCGGGCCGGATCGGCGCGTTCGGCGCGCGCGGCCAGCACACCGGCGGTCGTGCCGTGCGCGCGGGCGAGCCAATCGAGGCTCGCGGCGGCGGACAGGATCACGCTCATCTGGTGCCAGCGCCCTTCGACGCAGTGGCAGAACGCGTGCACCGCGGCGTCCGGGTTCGGCGCGAAGCGGTCGTTGCCGGCGAACAGCACGCCCGACGTGCCGAGCGACAGGAAGCCGCTGCTGGCGCCCGTGACGCCCATGCCGATCGCCGACGCCGCGTTGTCGCCGGCCCCGCCGGCGATCGTCACGGGCCCGGCGATGCCCCATTCGCGCCGCAGCGCATCGCGCAACTGCGCGGCGGCGGCGTTGCCTTCGACGAGGCGCGGCATCTGCGCGCGCGACAGCTCGGTGGCGGCCAGCATCCGGTCGGACCAGTCGCGGCGCGCGCAGTCGAGCCACAGCGTGCCCGACGCGTCGGAGAGATCGGACACGAATTCGCCGGACAGCCGCCAGATCAGGTAATCCTTCGGCAGCAGCACCTTGTGCACCGCGCGGAACACGGCGGGCTCGTACTTGGCGAGCCACAGCAGCTTCGGCGCGGTGAAGCCCGGCATCGCCATGTTGCCGGTGATCGCGCGCGATTCCGGCACCAGCGCCTCGAGCTCGACGCATTCGGTGCCGGCGCGCGTGTCGTTCCACAGGATCGCGGGGCGCAGCACCTGATCCGCGCGATCGACGAGCGTCGCGCCGTGCATCTGCCCGGACAGTGCGATGCCGCGCAGCGCGGCGAAGCCGGCCGGGTGCGCGGCGCGCACCGACGCGATCGCGTCGAGCATCGCGTGCCACCACGCCTGCGGGCTTTGTTCGGACCAGTGCGGATGAGGCCGGCTGATCGACAGCGTGGCCGAGCCGGTCGCGAGGGGCACCGATTGGCCATCGGTGAGGAGAACCTTGACCTCGGACGTGCCGAGATCGATGCCGAGAAAAGTCACGTATGAAGCATCCTGTCTGGGGCGCGCGGCGGCGCGCGGCGCGGGGGCGGCGCGTCGTCGCGGTCATGCGGTTCGTTGAGGCGGTGCAGCGCGCGGAACCTCGACGGCGGCACCTGCTTCATCGCGAGAAACTGACGGTTGAAGTTCGACAGGTTGTTGAAGCCAACCCGGTAGCAGATGTCGGTCACCGTCAGGTCGGAAAACATCAGCAGCTCGCAGGCTTCGTTGATGCGCAGCCGGTTCAGGTAGCGCACGAACGACGAGCCGGTATGACGGCGGAAAAAGCGCGTGAAGGTGCTGACGCTCATGCCGGCGAATGCGGCGACGTCGGTCTCGCGCAGCATGCCGGGCAGGTTCTGCTGCAGGTACGACAGCACCTGGTTGATCGTCGACGACATGTAGTGCTGCGCATCGCTGCGGTACCCGGGGCCCGCGAGCACGCGCCGCTCGCGGCACGACGACAGCCGGTCGAACAGCGACATCAGGATCTCGACGCGCCGGCAGCCGTGCGCGTTCGCGAGTTCGAACATCAGCGGCGCGACCTCGATGCCGACGCGGTCGGGAAACTGCACGCCGCGCGACGCATCGTCGATCAGCTCGATCACCGGCTGCAGCTCGCTGAACGCGTCGACCATTTTCTCGATCGCGTCGCGCGAGAACTGCAGCACCACGTCGCGCGACGGCACGCGTTCGCCGTCGGCGAGCTCGCTGACCCAGTTGTGCGGCAGGTTCGGCCCGGTGACGATCAGGTTGCCGGGGCCGAAATCGCCGATGTGGTCGCCGACGAACACCTTGCCGTGCGACGCCTGGATCAGGTGAATCTCGTACTCGGGATGAAAGTGCCACTTCGCGACCGAATGCGGATAGTCGTGAATCCACGCGCGGAACGATTCGTCGCGGTGGGTGGGAACGATCTCGAGATCCGGGTTCATCGTGTGCTCCGTGTGCGGGTCGGGCCGGCGCGCTACGAACGGGACATCGACCAGCCCGTCGCGGCTGGCGGCGTGGCGCGCGTCGCGGCAGCCGGCGGCGCTGCGTGCGCGATCGGGTTCGCATCCGGCAGCGCGACGTTGCGCTCGGTGCCGGTGTCGAACAGATGCAGGGCTTCTTCGTCGAAGCGGAACGCTACCACGGCGCCCGGCGCCGGGGCCATCGGGGCCGGTACGAGGGCCGCGCACGGCTGGCCGCGCCAGTCCAGCGTCACGAGCGCCTCGGCGCCGAGCAGCTCGACGAGCTCGACCGTGCCGGTCAGCGCGAGCACGCCGGGGGTCAGATCGTTTTCAGTCACGAGCCGCAGGTGGTTCGGGCGGATCGCGGCCTTGACCTGCTGGCCGTCCTGCAGCCGTGCGAAGCGCGGCGACGCGAGCGGCCAGCGCGCGCCGTTGCAGTCGAGCAGGACGTTCGCGCCGATGCGCTCGATCGTGCCCGCCGCGAAATTCATCGCGGGCGTGCCGACGAACCCGGCGGCGAACACGGTGTGCGGCTGGCCGTACAGCTCGGCCGGCGTGCCGATCTGCTCGATGTGGCCGCCGCGCATCAGCACGACGCGATCCGCGAGCGTCATCGCTTCGAGCTGGTCGTGCGTGACGTACAGCGTCGTCGTCTTCAGCCGGCGGTGCAGCCGCTTGATGTCGCCGCGCAACTGCGTGCGCAGCTTCGCGTCGAGATTCGACAGCGGCTCGTCGAACAGGAACACGGCGGGCGTCTTGATCATCGCGCGCGCGATCGCCGCGCGCTGCTGCTGGCCGCCCGACATTGCGCGCGGGCGGCGCTCGAGCAGCGCGTCGAGGCCCAGGATGCGCGCGACGTCGCGCACGCGGCGGTCGATCTCGTCGGCCGGCACCTTCAGGCGCCGCAGCCCGAACGCGATGTTGTCGTACACCGTCATGTGCGGGTACAGCGCATAGTTCTGGAACACCATCGCGACATTGCGCTCGCGCGAGGGCAGGTCGTTGACGACCGTGTCGCCGATCACGATCTCGCCGCCCGTGATCGCCTCGAGGCCCGCGATCATCCGCAGCATCGTCGACTTGCCGCAGCCGGACGGGCCGAGCAGCACGATGAATTCGCCGTCGGCGATCTCGAGGTCGAGCGGGTGCAGCACGGCGGGGCCGCCGTCGTAGTGTTTCGACAAAGCCTTGCAGGTGATCTGGGCCATGGTTCAATCCATTTCGATCTGAATCTTGACGTCGCGCGGCTGGCCGCTCGCCGCTTCCTCGAACGCGCGCACGCCTTCGGAAAACGGGAACGTGCGCGAGATGAACGGCTTCACGTCGATCGCGCCGGACGCGATCAGCGCGAGCGCGCGCGGAAAGATGTTCGCGTAGCGGAACACCGATTCGATGCGGCCTTCCTTCGCCTGCAGCGCGACCACGTCGAGCGGCACCGGATCGACCGGCATGCCGATCAGCACCGCGCAGCCGCCCGGGCACATCAGGTCGACGAGGCCCGCATACGCGTTCGCGCTGCCGCTCGCCTCGAACACCACGTCCGCACCCCAGCCGCCGGTGGCTTCCGCGACCGCATCGGCGAGCGGCCGCGCGCGCACGTCGACGGTCGTGACCGCCGGGTTGCCGTCGAACAGCGCGAGCTTGTCGGGCACGACGTCGGCGAGGATCACGCGCGCGGCGCCGCCCGCGAGCGCGGCGAGCGCCGTCATCGCGCCGATCGTGCCCGCGCCGATCACGACCGCGATGTCGCCGGGCTTCATCGCCGCCTTCTTCGCGGCCTGCAGGCCGATCGACAGCGGCTCGACGATCGCGCCTTCGGCGAACGACACGTTGTCGGGCAGCCGGTACGTGAACGCGGCCGGATGCACGACGAACGGCGTCAGGCAGCCGTGTATGGGAGGCGTCGCCCAGAAGCGCACGTCGGGGTCGAGGTTGTAGAGGCCGCGCAGCGTCGCGGGCGAGTCGAGGCGCGGCACGCCGGGCTCCATGCACACGCGGTCGCCGACGCGCAGGTGCGTGACGCCGGGCCCGGTCTCGACGACGGTGCCGGACGCTTCGTGGCCGAGCACCATCGGCGCGTCGACGCGGAACGGGCCGATTCCGCCGTGCACGTAGTAATGCACGTCGCTGCCGCAGACGCCGACCGTATGGACCTTGATCCGGACGTCGCCGGGGCCGACCTCTTGCGGCAGGTCGATGTCGCGCAGCGCGAGCTCGCGCGTGCGTTCGAGTACGAGGGCTTTCAACACATCCTCCTTATTTTCCCTTGACCATCGAATTGAGCAGCCGGCTCAGCATGCCGACGAACACGAGCGGCGGCAGCGCGAGCAGCACCGTCGACGCGTTGATGACACCCCACGGCACTTCCTGGCCGAGCGACGTGAACGCGGATGCGACCACCGGCAGCGTCGCGCTGCGCGACGACGTGAGCGCGAGCGCGATCATCAGTTCGTTCCAGACCAGCACGAAACTGAACACGATGCCGCCGAGCAGCGTGCTCGCGCACACCGGCAGCGCGATATGCCAGAACACCGCGTACGGCCCGTAGCCGTCGAGGGCGGCCGCTTCCTCGATCTCGCGCGGCAGCCGGCGGAACACGGGGATCGACAGCCACGTGATGGTCGACAGCGTGACGAGCAGGTACGTGACGATCATCGACAGCTTCGTGTCGTACAGCCCGAGATCGACCCAGATCGCGATCAGCGGCAGCGCGACCGCGACCGGCGGCAGGAAGCGCAGCGACAGCAGGAAGAACTGGATGTCGCGCTTGCCGCGCACCGGGTAGCGCGCGATCGCATACGCGGCCGGCACGCCGAGCAGCGCGCCGATCGCGACGGCCGCGCCGACGATCGCGATGCTGTTGCCGAGGCCGATCAGCACCTCGGGGCTCGACAGCACCTGTTCGTAGTTCGCGAGCGTCGGCGTGAAGAAGAAGCGCGGCGTCGGCGTGACGATGTCGAGCAGATGCTTGAGCGAATTGAGCACCGCCCAGAACAGCGGGAACGCGGCGACGAGCAGGATCAGGCCGGCGATCGCGACGGTCGAAACGGTGGCGGCGCCGCCGCGGGCGATCAGTCGTCCCATTTGTTGACCCTCTTCCAGATGAGCGTGAAGACGAGCGTGGTCGCGACCATCATCAGCACGGCCATGCCCGATGCGTAGGACACCTTGCCGGCGAGGCCGATGCCCTGCTGGTACGCGTACAGATCGAGCGTCTCGGTCGCGATGCCGGGGCCGCCCTTGGTCATCACGTAGATCAGGTCGAACGAGCGCAGCGATTCGACCATCTTGATGAACACGAGGCTCACGAGCGGCGCCTTCAGCATCGGCAGCGCGATGTACGCATGCACCTGCCAGGTGGTCGCGTAGTCGAGCCGCGCGGCTTCGAGCGGCTCGGGCGGCAGCGTCTCCAGCAGCTTTAGGATCACGACCGCGAAGAACAGCCCCCATTGCCACACGTCGACGAGTGCGACCGCGTACAGCGCGAGATGCGGATCGGCGAGGAAGGCGGTGTTCTCGATGCCGAGCGCGCCGAGCAGCCAGCTCAGGATCCCGGTGAGCGGCGCGTACATGAACTTCCAGATGAACGCGGCCGATACGCGCGGCAGCAGCACCGGCAGGATCAGCACCAGCGATGCGAGGCGGCGCCAGCGGCCGTGCACGCGCTCGAACAGGAACACGGCGAGCGCGATCCCGACGATGACCGCGCCCGCGATCGTGACGATTTCCCACAGCACCGATACCTCGATCGCGTTCAGGAAGCGCCGGTCTGATGCGAGCCGCACGAAGTTGCGCAGGCCGACGTATTCGCTGTCCGGGTAGCGCAGCACGCGGTTGCGCAGCGCGAGATTGATCGCGGCGATTGTCGGGACGAGGCTCAGGACCGCGAGCAGCGCGAGCGTGGGCGCGAGGAACACCCACGGCAGGCTCGTGCGGTCGCGGCGGGCGCGGCCGCGGCGGGCCGAAAGTGCGGAAGGGGCCGGGCGGACGCCGAGCGCGCGTCCGCCGGCGCCGTCATTTGCGAGCGCCATGTTCGAGTGCGTCCTTCGCGTACTGGGCCGCGTCGTCGAGCGTGCCGCGGATATCCGTCTGCGTGCCGGTGAATACCTGTTCGAGCGCGATGCCGAGGTTGTCGCCGATATCCGGCCACTGCGGCGTGCGCCAGATCGTCACCTGCGTGACCGGGTTGGTGTCGTTCAGCCCGGCCTGGATCTGCGGCGCGACGTGCTGCTTGAAGTACGGGCTGCCGATCGTGCTCGTGCGGTTGTAGTCGCTGAACACGCCGTTGCGCAGTCGCGCCTGTTCCTGGTCCTTGCTGGTCGCCCACGCGATGAAGCGGCCGGCGGCCATCCGCGTGCAGTCGTCCTTCGCGCCGACCGCCGAGATCGCGAAGCCGTGACCGTATGCGGCCGACGGCAGCGGCGCGGGCGGGCGCGTATAGCCGACCTTGCCGGCCACGCTCGATTTGCCCGCATCCTCCATCCAGTCCGCAAACGGCGTCGATTCGATCATGAACGCGACCTTGCCCGAGCGGAACGCTTCGAGCGCGTTGCTCCAGTCGTAGGTCGCGGCGCCCGGCGGCGCGTACTTGAACAGGTCGCTGTAGAGCTGCGTGGCCTTCACGGCGGCCGGTGAGCCGAATGCGGGCTGGCCGCCCTTGTCGGTCCATGCGCCGCCCATCCCGAGCATGAACGGCGACCAGCGCCACACGTTCATCCCCGAGCCGCGCTGGCCGCGCGCGACCCAGCCGTACAGCTTCGGCGGCGCGTTGAGTTTCTTGATGGCGGCGACGAGCTGGTCGAGCGTCTTCGGCACCGGGATGTGCGCGGCGTCGAGGATATCGCGGCGGTAGAACAGGAAGTCGCCGCCGCCGATCAGCGGCGCGAAGTACGCGACGCCGTTGTAGCTCGCGACCGCACGGCGGCCGGGCAGGAAATCGTCGTAGTCGTATTCCTTCGGGTAGTACTTGAGGAGCGGCACGATCCAGTTGGCCGACGCGAATTCGGCGACGTTCGCCTCGTCGACGTAGTAGATCTGGTACGAGCCGGCGCCCGTCGATGCGTCGAGACGCGATTTCGCGCGGCGGTCGTTCTCGCCGAAATAGCTGATCTCGACTTTGGTGCCGTTCTTCTTTTCGTAGTCGGCCAGCGATTTCTCCATCACCGACAGGCCGAGACTCTTCTGCGCGAGCACCCGAAGGGTCGGCACCTTGCAGACCTGTGCGGCCGCGACGCCCGGCAGACAGGCGCCGAGCAGCAGGCAGGCTGCGACGATTCGCATCTTGTTCACCCGTGTCTCCTTGATTCTGCTTGTTCGAATGCCGTCGGTGACGGCAGGAGCAATGGTGTGACGGGGGCGATGCGTTCACCACATCAAAAGAAATCGCGAACCGATACTTTTTGCTCAAGGTTGATCGTGCGATGCAAAAAATGTGTCGGTGGGCAGAGAATCGGCAAGGAATCGGGTGGCCGGCGGCGCCCCCTTTCTCGCTGCGTCGCGCATCTGGGAGAATGCGGCTGCGGCCGTGCCGATTCACGGCCGGCGCCGACACGGCGCGGGATCCGACAGGTGGGAAATTGACCGACAACGACGAACTTTCGCTTCGCCCGGAAAGCCGCTTCTGGCGGCTTGCGCCGGTGAGATGGTGGATTCGCGGGCACGGCCGCGACGGCTATTCGTTCCGCCTGCTGCTGGTGCCGCCCGTCATCGTGTTCGCGCTCGAATTCGTCTGCATGATGTTCGACGCGCTGTACCCCAGCATCGCGGTGAGCGCCGTCGCGACGCTGTTCCTCGGCTTCGCCGGGTTCCACGGCGCGCAGCACGAATGGCTCGTGACGTCCGCGACCACGCGCGCGCTCGTGAAGGCGCGCACGAAGAAGGCGGCCGAGCGGTTCTCGTCGCTCGGCGTGGGCGCGACAGTGCTCGCGATCTTCGTCGCGGCGACGTCGCTGTCGCTCGTGCTGTCGGGTCAGCCGATGCTCGACAGCGTGTCGAAGGACGCCGTATCGATCTTCATCGCGCTGGTGTTCCTGCCCGTGTATGTCTCCGGCGCGGTGCGCAAGCTGGCGATCGCGCGGATCGAGGAGCTGGAAGCGCTGCGTAATGCCACCGTCGGCACGAAGCTGAAATTCGACCGGGCCGGCGCCGTGCGGGCGGTGGTCGTGCGGGGCGCGGCCGGGAAAGGGACGGTGTCCGTGATGGAGTACACGGTGCTCGGCTTCAGCCCGCCGCTCGAACAGGTCGGGCACGAACCGCGCGCATAACGGCGCGGAAAGGCGCGGAGCCGCGCTAAGCCGGAAAGCGCCGATGCGCCGGCGCCGGCACGAGGTTGTCGGGCCACTGCACCTCGAAGCGCGTGCCGCCCGCGCCGGTCGGCACGCAGACGGCTTCGCCGCCGTGCGCATGCGCGATCGCCGCGACGACGGCGAGCCCGAGGCCGCTGCCGCCGGGCTGCGTATCGTCGACGCGCCGGAACGCCTGGAACACGTGGGCCGCGAAATCGGCCGGGATGCCGGGGCCGTCGTCCTCGACGCGCAGGCGGCACATCCCGCCTTCGACGCGCGTCTGGATCCGGATCGCGCCGGGCACCGCATGGCGGCGCGCATTCTCCAGCAGCGCCAGCAACGCCTGGCGGATGCGGACCGGGTCGCAGCACATGCGCCGCGTGTCGAGATCGAGCGTCGCATGCTGGCCGGCGGCCTGCAACGTGTGCGCGAACGCGTCGACCACCGCGTGCACGTCGTGGGCGAGATCGGTTTCGCGAATCTCGATGCTCAGGTGGCCGCTGTCCGCGAGGCTGACCACGCGCAGATCCTCGATCAGCCGCGTCAACCCCTCGACCTGCGCGAGCAGGCTGCGATAAAGCGTTTCGCTGGGCGTGAACACGCCTTCGGCGAGCCCTTGCAGGCGCCCGCGCAGCACGGTGACGGGCGTACGCAGTTCGTGCGCGATCGCCGCGTTCCAGAACGTCTGCTCGTCGGTTACGCGCTGCAGCTCGCTCGCCAGCGCATTGAAATTGTCGGCGAGCAGCGCGGCTTCGCGCAGCGAACGGTCGCCGGCGACGGCGCGCGCGCCGAGATCGCCGCGCGCGACGCGGCGGATGCTGTCCGTCACAGAGTTGAGCGGTTCGAGGATGCGCCCCGCAAGGTGGGTCGCCACGAACACGGAGAGCGCGAGGCCGACCGCCGTGGTCGCGACCAGCCAGACCCATTCGGGGCCGGTCGGCGTCCAGTCCGACAGGTTGAAGGCCGAGGGCTGGTACGTGTACAGCAGGTAATAGAACACGTAGGCCGTCAGCACGAGCAGCAGCGTGACGCCGAATACCATCGCGCCCATCGTCAGCGCGATCTGGCGGCTCAGCCCGTCGAGCTTCATTCGCCGCTCCACAGCTTGTAGCCGACGCCGCGCACGCTCACCGGCACGCCCGCGACGCCGAGGTCGTCGAGTTTCTTGCGCAGCTTGCTGACGTGGCTGTCGACCGTGCGCTCCAGCGCATCGCCTTCCGGCAGGCAGGTGGCCATCAGTTCGCCGCGGCTGAACACGCGGCGCGGTGCGCGCGCCAGTTGCGCGAGCAGCTTGAATTCGGTCAGCGTCAGCACGAGCGTGTGCCGCGTGCCGCCGGCCTCGACCGTCGCTTCGTGGCGTTCGAGATCGATCTCGAACGGCGCGGCGCGCAGCACGCGCTCTTCCTGGCGCGCGCCCGCCATCGAGCGGCGCAGCACGGCCTGCGCGCGCGCGACGACTTCGGCGGGATTGAACGGCTTGACCACGTAGTCGTCGGCGCCGATGCGCAGCCCGGTCAGCTTGTCGATGTCCTGGTCGAGCGCGGTCAGCATGATGACGGGCGTGTCGCCGCGGTGGCGGATCTCGGCGAGCACCTTCCAGCCGTCGACGTGCGGCATCTGCACGTCCAGCAGCACGAGGTCGGGCTTGAGCGACAGGTGGAGTTCGAGCGCGCGGCGGCCGTCGGCGGCGTGCACGGTGCGCAGGCCGTTGCGCGCGAAATAGGCGATCAGGATCTCGGCGATCTCGGGTTCGTCCTCGGCGATGAGGACGAGCGCCTGGGCGCTCTGGCCGGCGCCGGAAGATGACGAAGTATCGGGCAGGGCCATTCGTTCAGATCCATCGGGTTTCCATCGAGTCGCCATACTACCGCACGGTTTGGTGCACAGAGCGGAGGCGCACACGGCGTGCGCCTCCGTGCGTGATGGCCAGCCGTCGCGTCGTGCGTCAGATTTGACCCAGCACCACCAGCACGACGACGATGACGACAATCAGCCCGACCGAGCCCGATGGCCAATAGCCCCAGCTTCGGCTATGCGGCCATGTAGGAAATGCACCGATGAGCACCAAAATCAGTATGACGATAAGGATCGTACCGAGCATCGCGTTCCTCCTGGAAGGTGGCCGACTTGACGGTGGCTGGCGCCGCAATTCGCGTGCCGCCGACGGCGTCTCCCAACGCGGTCGGGCCGAAAGCGTTTGAATTCACGAAATGAATACCGACCGATTCAGAAAATAAATTTCAAAAATGCACCTCCGCTCGCTATGCTGAATCCTTCTGATCTGGCGGGCATGCGATGGCTGAACTCTTTCTGGTACGGCACGGGCAGGCGTCGTTCGGCACCGACGACTACGACCGGCTTTCCGCGCCCGGCGAACAGCAGGGCGTCTGGCTCGGCGAATACTTCGCGCAGCAGGGCCTGACGTTCGACCGCGTGATGTGCGGCACGCTGAACCGCCACGCGCAGACGGTCGACGCGATCCTGCGCGGGATGGGCCGCGAAGGCGTGGTGGTCGACCGCCATCCGGGCCTGAACGAATACGACTTCCACGGGCTGTTCGCGGCGGCCGCCAGCGACTATCCGGAGATCGCGCGGCTCGCGGCCGGATCGATGAAGGAACATTTCCGCGCGCTTCGGCAGGTGCTGCAGCTGTGGTCCGAGGACAAGCTCGGCGAATCGGCCCCCGAGACGTGGGCGCACTTCCAGCAGCGCGTCGCCGACGCGCGCGCCGCGATCCGCGGCGGCGGCGGGCAGCGCGTGCTCGCGGTGAGCTCCGGCGGCCCGATCGCGGTCACCGTGCAGCAGGTGCTGGCCGCGCCGCCGTCGAGCGCGATCGCGCTGAACCTGCAGATCCGCAACAGCAGTCTTTCGCAGTTTTTCTTCAACGCCGATGCGTTCCACCTCGCGTCGTTCAACGGCATCCCGCATCTCGAGGATCCCGCACGACACACGTGGCGGACCTACGGCTGACCCACGAACCCTCGCGACGATGACGAACCCTTCCCAGCAACTCGATACAGCCCGCCTCACGCGCTACCTCGAAGCGCACGTGCCGGGCTTCGAAGGCCCGGTCGACACGGAGAAGTTTGCCGGCGGCCAGTCGAATCCGACTTTCCTGCTGCACGCGAAGAGCGGCCGCTACGTGCTGCGCCGCCAGCCGCCGGGCGAACTGCTGAAATCCGCGCATGCGGTCGACCGCGAATTCCGCGTGCTGAGCGCGCTGTCGGGCACGGCGGTGCCGGTCGCGCGGCCGTATCACCTCTGCGAAGACCGCGACGTGATCGGCAGCCTGTTCTACGTGATGAGCTTCGAGGACGGCCGGATCTTCTGGGACCCGGCGCTGCCGGAACTGCCGAAGGCCGATCGTGCGGTGTGCTACGACGCGTTGCTGCAGACGATGGCCGCGCTGCACGACGTCGATGTCGACGCGGTGGGCCTGGCCGACTACGGCCGCCCCGGTAACTACTTCGAGCGCCAGATCGGCGTGTGGACGAAGCAGTATCGCGCGGCGGAGACGGAGCGCCTCGACGCGATGGAGACGCTGATCGACTGGCTGCCGAAAGCATGCCCCGACGATACGGGCCGGCCGGCGCTGGTGCACGGCGATTTCCGGATCGACAACGTGATGTTCGCGCGCGACGGCTATCGCGTGCAGGCCGTGCTCGACTGGGAACTGTCGACGCTCGGCAACCCGCTCGCCGATCTCGCGTATTTCTGCATGTGCTTGCGGTTGCCGTCCGGCGGGCAGGTGCGCGGGATCGCGGGCCTGGATCGCGCGGCGCTCGGCGTGCCGGACGAAGCGCAGATCATCGCGCGCTATTGCGAATTGCGCGGCATCGAACCGATCCGCGACTGGCACTTCTATCTCGCGTTCAGCTTCTTCCGGCTCGCGTCGATCGCGCAAGGCGTGAAGGCGCGCGCGCTGCAGGGCAATGCGTCGAGCGCGGAAGCGCTGCGCGTCGGCGCGATGGCCGGCAAGCTCGCCGAGGAAGCCGTGCGCGTGATCGACGCGCACCGCTGAGACCGCCGGGCGACGACACGACACAATCCATCAATGGAGGAGCGAAACAACATGGCAACGAATCTGTTCGACCTGACGGGCAAGATCGCGCTGGTGACGGGCGCGAGCCGCGGCATCGGCGAGGAAATCGCGAAGCTGCTCGCGGAGCAGGGCGCGCACGTGATCGTGTCGAGCCGCAAGCTCGACGACTGCCAGGCCGTGGCCGACGAGATCGTCGCGGCCGGCGGCCGCGCCGAGGCGCTGGCGTGCCACGTCGGGCGGCTGGAGGATATCGCCGCGACGTTCGAGACCATCCGCGGCAAGCACGGGCGGCTCGACATCCTCGTGAACAACGCGGCCGCGAACCCGTATTTCGGGCACATCCTCGATACCGACCTCGCCGCGTACGACAAGACCGTCGACGTGAACATCCGCGGCTACTTCTTCATGTCGGTCGAGGCCGGCAAGCTGATGAAGACGCACGGCGGCGGCGCGATCGTCAACACGGCGTCGGTGAACGCGCTGCAGCCGGGCGACCGGCAGGGTATCTACTCGATCACGAAGGCGGCCGTCGTCAACATGACGAAGGCGTTCGCGAAGGAGTGCGGGCCGCTCGGCATCCGCGTGAACGCGCTGCTGCCGGGGCTGACGAAAACGAAGTTCGCGGGCGCGCTGTTCGCCGACAAGGACATCTATGAGAACTGGATGGCGAAGATTCCGCTGCGCCGTCACGCGGAGCCGCGCGAGATGGCCGGCACCGTGCTGTACCTCGTGTCGGACGCAGCGAGCTACACGAACGGCGAATGCATCGTCGTCGACGGCGGCCTGACGATCTGAGCGCGCGATGAAAATCGACAGCTACGCCGGGCAGGCCGTGATGATCACCGGCGCCGCGAGCGGCTTCGGCGCGCTGCTCGCGAGCGAGCTGGCCGCGATGGGCGCGCGGCTCGCGCTCGGCGACCTGAACGGCGAAGCGCTCGAACGCGTGGCCGCGCCGCTGCGCGCGGCCGGCGCGGACGTGATCGCGCAGCGCTGCGACGTGCGGGTCGAAGCGGACGTTGCGGCGCTGGTTCAGGCGGCCGTCGCGCGCTTCGGGCGGCTCGACGTCGGCGTCAACAATGCGGGCATCGCACCGCCGATGAAGGCGCTGATCGACACCGACGAAGCCGATCTCGACCTGAACTTCGCGGTGAACGCGAAGGGCGTGTTCTTCGGGATGAAGCACCAGATCCGCCAGATGCTCGCGCAGCGCGAAGGCGTGATCCTGAACGTTGCGTCGATGGCCGGGCTCGGCGGCGCGCCGAAGCTGGCTGCGTATGCGGCGTCGAAGCATGCGGTGATCGGCCTCACGAAGACGGCCGCGCTCGAATACGCGCGCCACGGCATTCGCGTGAACGCGGTGTGCCCGTTCTACAGCACGACGCCGATGGTCACCGACAGCGAGATCGGCGACCGCCAGGATTTTCTCGCACAGGGCTCGCCGATGAAGCGGCTCGGCCGGCCCGACGAAATCGTCGCGACGATGCTGATGCTGTGCGCGAAGGAAAACACTTATCTGACCGGGCAGGCCGTCGCCGTCGACGGCGGTGTCTCGGCCTTCTGACCGAACGCAACACGGAATCTCGAGGAGTCGATCATGGACTTTGGCTACACCCCGAAAGTGGAAGAATTGCGTGAGCGCGTGCGCGCGTTCATGGACGCGCACATCGTGCCGCGCATCCGCCAGTGGAACGAGGAAGTGCACGCGGGGCACTATCCCGTGTCGTTCATGGAGGAGCTGAAGGAGCGCGCGAAGGCGGAAGGGCTGTGGAACCTGTTCCTGCCGCACCTGAAGGACGACGAGCCCGGCACGGGCCTGACGAACCTCGAATACGCGCCGCTCGCGGAGATCATGGGCCGCGTGAGCTGGGCGTCGGAGGTGTTCAACTGCAACGCGCCGGACACCGGCAACATGGAGCTGCTGCACATGTTCGCGACGCCCGAGCAGCGCGAGCAATGGCTGCTGCCGCTGCTGCGCGGCGAGATCCGCTCGGCGTTCGCGATGACGGAGCCCGACGTCGCGTCGTCGGATGCGACGAACATCACGACGCGCATCGAGCGCGTGGGCGGCGACTACGTGATCAACGGGCGCAAGTGGTTCATCACGAACGCCGCGCATCCGAACTGCAAGATCTTCATCGTGATGGGCAAGACCGATCCCGATGCCGAATCGCACCAGCAGCAGAGCATGATCCTCGTGCCGCGCGACACGCCGGGCGTGACGGTCGTGCGCAACATCACGGTGGTCAATCACTACGCGCCGGAAGGGCACTGCGAGATCACGTTTGACAACGTGCGCGTGCCGGCGAGCAACCTGC
Source organism: Burkholderia stabilis (assembly GCF_001742165.1). NCBI lineage: Bacteria > Pseudomonadati > Pseudomonadota > Betaproteobacteria > Burkholderiales > Burkholderiaceae > Burkholderia > Burkholderia stabilis. Next base: position 2,372,761 of record NZ_CP016443.1, read on the forward strand.
TCGGCGCGGAAGGCAGCGGCTTCGCGCTGGCGCAGGCGCGCCTCGGGCCGGGCCGCATCCATCACTGCATGCGTTCGATCGGCGCGGCCGAGCTCGCGCTGGAGCTGATGGTCGACCGCGCGCAGTCGCGCGTCGCATTCGGCAAGCCGCTGAACCGTCACGGTACGGTCGGCGAATGGATCGCGCGCTCGCGTATCGAGATCGACCAGGCGCGCCTGCTGGTGCTGAAGGCCGCGTGGATGATCGACAAGGTCGGCGCGAAGGCCGCGCGCAAGGAAATCTCGATGATCAAGGCGCTCGTGCCGACCGTTTATACGGACGTGTGCGATCGCGCGATGCAGGTGTTCGGCGCGGCGGGGTTGAGCCCCGATACGCCGCTCGCCGATCTGTGGACCTGGGGCCGCGCGCTGCGCTTCGCCGACGGCCCGGACGAGGTGCACTTGCAGACGATCGCGCGGATGGAGATCAAGAACGGCGAACCGGGTTCGACCGCGCCGTACCTGACCCCGCCGCTGCGCGGCTGACCGTCGCGCCGGCATGCGCAACGCATCCGCGAACCCGCGCGGGGCCGGCATGGACGAACGAGAGGCGCACGCCGTAAGATGCCGGCAAGGAGATCCGGCGATGCGCCTTTCGAAGATTGATCTGAACCTGTTCGTCGTATTCGAGGCGATCTACAACAAGCGCAACCTGACGCGCGCGGCCGAGGTGCTGAACCTCACGCAGCCGGCCGTCAGCAACGCGCTGGCGCGGCTGCGCAAGACGCTCGACGATCCGCTGTTCGTCAGCACGCCGGCCGGGATGATGCCGACGCCGATGGCCGAGAACATCGTCGGCCGCGTGCGCGAGGCGCTGCAACTGCTCGATTCGAGCGCGCACGAAGGCGACGTGTTCGATCCCGCTTCGTCGGCGCGGGTGTTCCGGCTCAGCATGAGCGACCTGACCGAAGCGCTGCTGCTGCCGGCGCTCGGCGAGCTGCTGCAACGGGAAGCGCCCGGCATGCACGTGCGCAGCTACACGATGGACCGCCGCGAAGTGGCCACCGCGCTCGCGAACGGCTCGGTCGACCTCGCGATCGACGCGCCGCTGATCGGCGATCCGCATCTTCACCAGGCCTTGCTCGTGCGCGACCGCTACGCGTGCATGATCCGCGACGATCACCCGTTCAAGGGCGACACGCTGACCATGGACGACTACCTGTCGATGGGGCACATCCACGTGTCGAGCCGCCGCAAGGGCAGCGGGCACGTCGACGCGGAACTGACGCGCCTCGGGCTGCGCCGCAACATCCAGATGCGCGTGCAGCACTACATGGTCGCGCCGCTGATCGCGATGCGCGGCGATCTCGCGCTGACCGCGCCGCTGCGGCTGCTGCAGCGTTATCCGGCGCGCATCCTCGAACTGCCGTTCGAGATGCCGGGGCTCGACTACTTCTGCTACTGGCATCGCAGCGCCGATCAGGATCAGGGCAGCCAGTGGCTGCGCGAGCAATTGATGACGCTGATGGGCGGGATGGGCGAGCCGCTGTGACGCAGGCGGGTTGCGCTTGCATCACGCGTTTCCCGATATCGCCATCAACCGCGCAACGCCTGCGCCAGCACCCGTGCCACGTGCAGCGCCTGCGTCTGCGCGCCGTCCTTGATCTGATGCCTGCAGCTCGTGCCGTCTGCGACGACGATCGCGCCATCCGCCCGCGCGCGCACGGCCGGCAGCAGCGACAGCTCGGCCATCGCCTGCGACGCGTCGTAGTGTTCGGCTTCGTAACCGAAGCTGCCGGCCATCCCGCAGCAAGACGATTCGACCGGCGACACCTTCAGCCCCGGAATCCAGCGCAGCACGGTCTGCACCGGCGTGAATGCGCCGAATGCCTTCTGATGGCAGTGACCGTGCACCAGCGCCTCGGCCGCATCGATCGCGCGCAGCGGCAGTTGCAACCGGCCGGCGTCGTGCTCGCGCACGAGAAACTCCTCGAACAGGAACGCGTGGCTCGCGAGCCGCGCCGCTTCGTCGCCGTAGCCGTAAGCGAGAAATTCGTCGCGCATCGACAGCAGGCATGAAGGCTCCAGCCCGACGACGGCGACACCGCGTTCGAGGTAAGGCCGCAGCGTGTCGAGCGTGCGTTTCGCCTCGGCCTTCGCTTCGTCGACGAGACCGGCCGCGAGAAACGTACGACCGCAGCACAGCGGCCGTTCGCCTTCGCGCACGTTGAAATGCACGGCATAACCGGCTGCTTCGAGCACGGCCTGCGCGGCCCGCGCGTTGTCCGGTTCCTGGTAGTTGCTGAACGTATCGACGAACAGCAGCACTTCGCGGATGGCCGCGCCGGTTTGCGCGTGCGCCTGAGCCGCAACGACATCCGGCAGGAACGGCCGCGCGAACGAAGGCAGTGCGCGTTGCGGCGCGAGGCCGATCCACCGCTTCATCACCGGCGCGACGACCGGCAAGCCGTTCGCGAACGCGATCGCGCCGCGCATCCGTGCAGCCCACGGAGCATAGCGCGGCAGCCACGCGACGAGCCGCTCGCGCAGCGTCGCGCCATGCTTGCGGTTCCAGGCGTGCCGCGCTTCGATCTTGAAGCGCGCCATGTCGACGCCGGTCGGGCAATCGCGCTTGCAGCCCTTGCACGACACGCACAGATCGAGCGCGGCCTTCACGTCGTCGCCGGCGAGGCCGTCCGCGCCGAGCTGGCCCGTCACCGCGAGCCGCAGCGTGTTCGCGCGGCCGCGCGTCACGTGCTGCTCGTCTCGCGTCACGCGGTAGCTCGGGCACATCGTGCCCGCGTCGAACTTGCGGCAGTGGCCGTTGTTGTTGCACATCTCGACCGCCGACGCGAGCCCGTGCGTGATGTCGGTGCCCGTGCCGGGTTCGGTTTCTTCGCCGGTCAGCGGGTTGCGCGTGACGTTCCATGCGGACCAGTCGAGCGCGGGCTGCAGCGGCAGCGCCGCATAGCCGGGCGCGAAGCGGAAGTTCTCGCGCGCATCCATGCGCGGCGGATTGACGATCTTGTCGGGGTTGAAGCGGTTGTCGGGATCGAACAGCGCCTTGATCTCCGCGAACGCCGCATTGAGGCGCGGGCCGTACTGCCACGCAACCCATTCGCCGCGGCACAGCCCGTCGCCGTGCTCGCCCGAATACGCGCCCTTGTACTCGCGCACGAGCGCGGAGGCTTCGTCGGCGATCTCGCGCATGCGCGCCGCGCCGTCGCGCCGCATGTCGAGGATCGGCCGCACGTGCAGCGTGCCGACGCTCGCGTGCGCGTACCACGTGCCTTCGGTTTCATGCTTGTGGAATACGTCGGTCAGGCGGCGCGTGTATTCGGCGAGATGTTCGAGCGGCACCGCGCAATCCTCGATGAACGACACCGGCTTGCCGTCGCCCTTCATGCTCATCATGATGTTCAGCCCGGCCTTGCGCACGTCCCACAGCGCCTTCTGCGCGCCGGCGTCGGTCATCTTCACGACGCTGCCGGGCAGGCCGAGATCGGCCATCAGTTCGGCCAGGCGATCGAGCTGCGCGAGTTGCGCATCGCGCGATTCGCCCGCGAACTCGACGAGCAGGATCGCCTGCGGCTCGCCGACCAGCGCCTGTTCGATCACCGGCCGGAACGCGGGGTTCTCCATCGACAGGTCGATCATCGTGCGATCGACGAGCTCGACGGCCACCGGCTTCAACTTCACGATGTGCTGCGCGGTGTCCATCGCCTGGTAGAAGGTCGGGAAATTCACGACGCCGAGCGCCTTGTGCGCGGGCAGCGGCGCGAGCTTCAGCGTGAGTTGCCGGCTGCAGGCCAGCGTGCCTTCCGAGCCGACGAGCAGGTGCGCGAGATTCGCGTGGCCGTCGTCGGTGTACGCGCGCGGATTCTGGCAGTCGAACAGGTCGAGGTTGTAGCCGGCCACGCGGCGCAGCACCTTCGGCACGCGCTCGACGATCTCGTCGCGCTCGCGTTTCGCGATCCGTTCGACGCCGTGCAGCAGCGCGAGCGTGCGGCGCTCGGTGACCGGCTGCGCGAGCGAGCCGAAGCGGCATTCGCTGCCGTCGGCGAGTATCGCGTCGATCGCGAGCACGTTGTGCACCATGTTGCCGTACTCGATCGAGCGCGAGCCGCACGAGTTGTTGCCGGCCATCCCGCCGATCGTGCATTGCGCGCCGGTCGACACGTCGACCGGGAACCACAGCCCATGCGGTTTCAGCCACGCGTTCAGGTGATCGAGCACGATGCCCGGCTCGACGGTGACGGTGCGCGCCTGCGCATCGAATTCGACGATCCGGTTCAGCCATTTGCTGTTGTCGACGACGAGCGCCTCGCCGACCGTCTGCCCGCACTGGCTCGTGCCGGCGCCGCGCGCGAGCACGGGGATCTTGCGGTCGCGCGCGATGTCGAGCGCGATCCGCAGGTCGTCCTGGTCGCGCGGCACGACCACGCCGAGCGGCATGATCTGGTAGATCGACGCGTCGGTCGCGTAGCGGCCGCGGCTCGCGCGGTCGGCGAGGACGTCGCCGCGCATTTCCGTGCGCAGCCGCTCGAACAGCGGCGACAGCGCGGCGCCTTGCGACGGCACGAGGTGGACGGGGCGAACCAGCGAAGACGGGACGGCGGATTTCATGGCGGCGGCAGTCGGTATCGGGTGAGAACGGGGCGGACGGGGTCAGGCGAGCGTGACGCTGACGGGCGGCAGCCCCGCGATGCGGCCGGCGGCCGTGCCTGCGGCCTGCGGGAAATGCATGCCCGTGTACGAGCCGGTCGTGACGACGGTGCCGGCCGGCAGTGCGATGCCGCGCCGCGAGGCGTGATTCACGAGCCACGGCAGCAGGCGGCGCGGGTCGCCGGCCGGGTTCGCGTGGGGCGCTGTGCCGGCGATGTCCTGCGCATCGAACGCGAACGCAAGGTCGGGCGACAGGAACGGGAAATCGGCGCGGTAGCCGGTCATCTCGCCGAGCACGAGCGCGCCGTGGTTCTGCAGGTCGGCGAGCTGCGCGGCGGGCGCGACGTCCGGCCACTCGCGGTAGCGGCTCGCGACGATCTCGATCGCCGCGCCCATCTGCGCGATGCCGTCGAACACTTCGTCATCCGAATACGCGCCGGCGCGCGGCGCGAAGTCGCGGCCGAAGCGGAACGCGATTTCCAGTTCGAGCCCGAGCGGCCGGTACGCGCCGCGCGGCAGCGTGACGCCGCTCGCGTGCCGGCAATCGTCGGGCAGCGATGCGCACTGGATCGGCCCGTCGGGCTGCTTCGCGCCGACCTTCCATGCGCCGATCGCGGCGTTGCGTTCGGCGAGCACCTGCGCCTGCACCGCGTAGGCCGCGTCGGCGCTGGCGGGGACGAGTTCGGGCGGCAGCGCGGCGAACGCGATGCCGTGTTGCCAGCCGGCGGCGAGCCGGGCGGCGAGGTCGTGAGTGGCTTGAGTCATCGTGAGTGTGAAAAGGAGAAGAAGCGGGGCGGCGCACCGCCCCGGCGGCATCAGGCCGGCGAGCGATTGGCGGTGGCCTGCTCGGCGGGCGCATCGGCGAAGCGGCTTTCCGGCTGCATGCGGAACGCGAGCAGCACGCCCAGGCCCATCAGCACCATGCTGCCGATGAACGGCAGCTCCCAGCTGCCGAAGCGGTCGATCACGTAGCCGGAGATCACGGGCGACAGGATCGCCGCGAGCGCGGAGCCGGAATTCATCATCCCGCTCGCGGTGCCCGAGTGTTCCGGCGCGATGTCCATCGGCACGGCCCACATCGGCCCGATCGTCATCTCGGCGAAGAAGAAGCCGGCCGCGAGGCATGCCATCGACACGTACAGGTCGTGCATGAACAGCAGCGGCAACAGCGACAGCAGCGTGAGCAGCATGCAGATCGACACCATCCAGCTGCGCGCGCGCTTGAGGCTGCCGGTGCGCGCGAGGATGCGGTCGGTGACGAGGCCGCCGAGCGTGTCGCCGATCACGCCCGCGAAGAACACCGCGGACGCGAACACGGCCGATTTCTTCAGATCGAGGTCGTAGCTGTGCAGGAAGTACTGCGGAATCCAGCTCAGGAACAACCACAGTGTCCAGCCATAGCAGAAGTAGACGAGGGTGACGGGCATCATCCGGCGGAACAGCGGGCCCCACGGCACTGCTGCGGGTTTTTGCTTCGGCGGCGGCAGCGCGTCGAGTTCGGCCTGCGTGATGCGCGGGTGATCCTTCGGGTGTTCGGTGTAGACGAGCGCCCAGATCACGACCCAGACGATGCTGATCACGCCGCAGATGTAGAACGATTCGCGCCAGCCGTACACGGCCATCACCGCGACGACGGCGGCCGGCGCGACCGCGTTGCCGACGCGCGAGAACGCGTGCGTGATGCCCTGCGCGAAGCCGCGTTTCTCGCGCGGCACCCAGCGCGACATCGCCGACGTCGCCGCCGGGAACGTCGCGCCTTCGCCGAGCCCGAGCAGCAGGCGCGCGGCGAGCAGCGACGCGAGGCCGCCGGCCATCCCGGTGAGCAGCGTCGCGACGGCCCACAGCAGCCCGCACGCGAGCAGCGTGCGGCGCGCGCCGAAGCGGTCGCTGACCCAGCCGCCGATGATCTGGAACACGAGGTACGGATACGCGAATGCGGAGAACACGAGGCCGATTTCCGTCTTGTTCAGCCCGAATTCCTTGCCGAACCCGGCGGCGGCCGTGCTCACGTTCACGCGGTCGAGATACGTGATGAAGTACATCACGCACAGCATCACCAGCACGATGCCGGTCGCTCGGAACAGCTTCATGTCTTGTCTCCTGGATGTTGTCTGGTTTGCTGCCCGTGCCGGCGTCGAGGCCGGCATCGAGGCGGGTCGTGCCGATGAAGCAAGGGCGGCCGCGCGTCGGCCGCGGACGGTGCGCGCCCTGACGACGGCGTGCGGCCGCCCGTGAAGGGGAAAGGGCGTGTCAGGCGGCGCGCGGAAAGCGTGCGCGCCGCTGGCCGGCGCTCAGGCCGCCGCGCGCAGTGCGGGCGCGTGCGGGTTCGATGCGAGCGTGTCCATCGCCGCGACGACGCCGCTCGCGACAACCGGCACGCCGGCGAGCTTCAGTCCCATCTCGCAGCCGGCGAGCGTGGCCATCAGCGTGAGGTCGTTGCAGTCGCCGAGATGGCCGATGCGGAACATCTTGCCGCGCATCTTGCCGAGCGCTTGCCCGAGCGACATGTCGAAGCGTTCGTAGACGAGCTTGCGCACGGCGTCCGCGTCGACGCCGTCGGGCATCATCACGCCGGTCAGCACGGGGCTGTAGACGGCCGGGTCCGCGCACTGGATCTCGAGGCCCCAGGCGCGCACCGCGCGGCGCGTCGCTTCCGCGAGCCGCTGGTGGCGCGCGAACACCGTGTCGAGCCCTTCGCCGAGGATCATGTCGAGCGCTTCGGCGAGCCCGTACAGCAGGTTGGTGTTCGGCGTGTACGGCCAGTAGCCGTGCTTGTTCGCTTCGATGATTTCTTGCCAGCCCCAGAACGCTCGCGGCAGCTTCGCGTGCTCGCTCGCCGCGAGCGCCTTCGGCGACACCGCGTTGAAGCTGATGCCCGGCGGCAGCATCAGCCCTTTCTGCGAGCCCGACACCGTGACGTCGACGCCCCATTCGTCATGGCGGTAGTCGGCGGACGCGAGCCCCGAGATCGTGTCGACCATCAGCAGCGCCGGGTGCCCGGCCGCGTCGATCGCGCGGCGCACCGCGGCGATGTCGGATGTGACGCCGGTGGACGTCTCGTTGTGCACCACGCATACGGCCTTGATGTCGTGCGCGGTGTCGGCGCGCAGGCGCGCTTCGATCATGTCGGGCTGCACGCCGCGGCGCCAGCCTTCGATGCCGGGCAGGCCGAGGAATTCGGGCTTCAGGCCGAGCGCTTCGGCCATCTTCTTCCACAGCGTCGCGAAGTGGCCCGTCTCGAACATCAGCACGGTGTCGCCGGCGCTCAGCGTGTTGGTCAGCGCGGCTTCCCACGCGCCGGTGCCCGACGCCGGATAGATGATCACCGGCTGCGTGGTCTTGAAGATCTTCTTGATGCCGGCGAGCACCTTCAGGCCGAGCGCGCCGAATTCGGGGCCACGGTGGTCGATGGTCGGATAGCTCATCGCCCGCAGGATGCGGTCGGGCACCGGGCTCGGCCCCGGGATCTGCAGGAAGTGGCGGCCGGACGGATGAAAGTCGAGTTGCAGCATGGTCGTTCTGTCTCCTTGGTTGCATTTTGAATTTTGCATGCAAAATACTTTAGCAGAGCGCCCGACGGTAAACCAAGCGCTGATTTGACCGAAAATGCCGGTGTTTACCCGGCATTCGAGGGGAGATATTCGGGTCGGGCGAGTTGCAGTAGAATCGCGGGAAGCAAGAAGGAAGGACTTTGCATGCAAGATTTGAACGATCTGGAGCATGCCGGCGGCGCGCCGGCACTGCCGAAACTGGAGCGGCAACGGCTGCACGACACCGTGGTCGAGCACCTGCGCAAATTCATCGTGGAAGGCGTGCTCACGCCGGGCATGCGGCTGAACGAGCGCGAGTTGTGCGAGACGCTCGGCATCTCGCGCACGCCGCTGCGCGAGGCATTCAAGGTGCTGGCCGCCGAGGGGCTGCTGGTGCTGTCGCCGAACCGCGGCGCGAGTGTGTACCGGATGAGCGAATCGGAGATCCGCGAGACCTTCGAGCTGATGTCCGGGCTGGAGGCGTTTTCAGGCGAGCTGGCCTGCGAGCGCATCACGCCGGCCGAGCTCGCCGAGATCAAGGCGCTGCATTACTCGATGCTCGCGTGCCGGATGCAGAACGACCTGCCCGGCTACTACAGCCGCAACCAGGAGATCCACGACCGCATCAACGAGGCTGCGCGCAATTCGGCGCTGCGCGGCACGTACCAGTCGATCAACCGGCGGATCATGTCGATGCGGTTTCGCTCGAACCAGCACGTCGAGAAGTGGGATCGCGCGGTGCACGATCACGAGGAGATGATCAAGGCGCTGGAGGCGCGCGACGGCAAGGCGCTCGCGGCGATTCTCAGGCGGCATCTGCTGGAGAAGCGCGACGCGGTGTTGCTGCTGCACGCGGAAGCCGACGCCTGATCGCGCACCGAGTGCGAGCCGTCGTGATGCCGCGCCGGCTCAGAATGCGGTGCGCAGGCCGAGCCCGGCCGAATCGCCGTTTCCGTATCCGCTCGCGCGATCGCGCATGAACGCGACGTAGACGTCGGTCCGTTTCGACAGCCGGTAGTCGTAGCCGAGCGCCCAGGTCGTTCTCGACGGACGGTCGCGGCCGTGGCTTTTCGCGGCCATGACCGACGCGAGCAGCGTGCCGAAGCCGACAGGCACGGCCGCGCCGACCTGCCCGCTGTGCGTGCCGAGCCCGCCGCCGTCGATCGCGTCGTGCACGTACTGGTAGAACGCGGTGAACTTCACGAACTTCAGGTCGTAGCCGATGCCGGCGAGCATGGCGTCCTGCTGCGTGAAGCCGGTCACCGACGCACTCAGGTCCCCCGGCGTGCGGTCGTATTTCGCCTGCTGGAAAGCGAGCGTCGCGCTGAACGCGCGTTGCGGGTCGTAGGTGACGCTGCCGCCCCACTGGTTCGCGCCGGCGTGCCCGGGTTCGTTGCCCGTCGCATAGATCAGGCTCGCCTGCAGCGCGTGGTCGGCGGGCGTCGCATACAGCACCGAATTGCTCCAGCCGTTGTCGCCGACGAGGCCTTGCGCCGAGACGCCCTTGTACATCTGGTTCAGCGCCGGCGAGAAGCCGAACGACGTCGAGAACGGGTTGAAGCGCACGACGGAGATGTAATACGGCGTCGTGTTGCGTCCCGCACGCAGCGCGCCGTACGGCGTCGCGACGCCGACATACGCGTTGCGCCCGAAAAACGTATCGCCGCCGAAGCGGCCGGCGCCGCCGTTCGACGGGCGCATGAACGCTTCGAGCGCGAACTGCAGCGCGTACCCGCCGCCGAGATCCTCGCGGCCGCCGATGCCCCAGAAGCTCGTCGTGAAACCGCCCGAATTCATCGCGTATGCGCGCGGCTTGCCGAGGCTCTTTTGCGTGCCGACATAAACGTCGGCCAGTCCGTACAGCGAGACGGACGACTGGGCCGCGGCGTCGCCGGCGATCGTGCACGCGAGCAGCGATGCGCCGAGGGTCGACAGCAGGCGGTGCCGGCCGGTATTCCGGATTGAATGGACAGGCATACTGATCGAATCGTGTGAAGGAGGCGAAGGCGGGCGGAACGGCTGCCTGCACGCGCGACGCACGTTCAGGCAGCCATGGGGAACGTCAGAACGCGTGCCGGATGCCGGCTCGGCCCACTGCCTGCTTCTGGTTGCCCGACGGATTGAAGCCCGCGATCTGCGCGACCGGCGCATCGCCCGCCGCCTTCTGGAACGCGCCCATCACATAGACGCTCGTGCGCTTGGACAGCGCGTATTCCACGCTCAGGTTGAACTGGTGATACTTCGGCTCCGCGTTCGTCGCGTGGTCGCGGCCCGTCGTGTACGTATAGCCGGTGCCGATCGTCACCGCCGGCGTCGGCGTGACGAGCGCGGACACCTCGTAGTTCTGGAACGTCGCGTCGTGCCCCGCGCTGCCCTGCTGGAAGTTCGTGTTCGTGAAGTCGGCCAGTACCTTCAGCCACTGCACGACCTGGTACGACGCGCCGACGCCGAACACCTTCTGTGCGCGCGCCGCATCGAGGTAGTTGCCGTAGATCGCGTTCGTGAAGCCCGGATAGTTCTGGTAGCCCTGCGTCGATACGCCGGGATTGTTGATCCGCAGATAGCCGATGCCGAAGCCGGCCGGGCCTGCCGCGTAGCTCGCGCCGACGCTGAACGTCGCGTTGTCCGAGAAACGGCCGGGCTGCCCGCCGAACGCGTAGAGGCCGCCGAACGTGACGCCCGCGATCGTCGGGCTGCGGTACTTGACCGCATTCGAGATCGGGAAGCCGTTGTCGGTGTTGTCCATGTCGTTCGGGTGCGCGAAGTAGTAGCCGCCGATGTTGCCGTTCAGCGTGAACGGCTCGACGTAGTCGACGATCGAATCCCACTGGCGGCCGAGCGTGAGCGTGCCGAGCTTCGCATCGTTCAGGCCGACGTACGCGTTGCGCGAGAACGCGAGCCCGCTGCCGAGGCGGCCGGAGTTGATGTCGAAGCCGCTTTCGAGGCGGAAGATCGCGCTCAGGCCGCCGCCGAGATCCTCGGTGCCGCGCACGCCCCAGCGGCTGCCGGCCGTCACGCCCGACGCGAGCTGCACGAGGTGCTTGCCCTGCACGTTCGACACGTAGTCGACGCCGTCCTCGACGATGCCGTACAGCGTGACGCTGCTTTGCGCGTGAGCGGTGGCAGCCGCGGCGAGCGGCAGCGCGAACAGGAGTTTTTTCATGGTGGTGTTCCGGTGCGATGTGGGTAAAGGACGGCGAACGGGGTTGCAGGCGGACATGCGTTGCCCGCGCCGCGATCGGACGACGATCGCGGCGGCGGCAAAAACGGTGAAGCGAACGGGAAGGGGCGTGCCGCGCTCGCTCAGTCGCGATAGGCGCGCAGCAACGTATCGGCGGCCCGGAAGTCGGGCGTGAGCGGGCGGTCGCGCTCGAGGAACGCGACCTTCGCGCGCAGCGCGCGGTACAGCGGCTGCGTGGCTGGCGCGAGCGTGAACGACGGCTGCTTGCGCTGGCGCAGGTCGATCGCCTGCGCGGCTTCGACGAGTTCGAGGCCGAGCAGCGTGTAGCTCGCGTCGATCTGCTGCTGCACGCGCCGTACGACGTCGGGCGCGTTCGTCGCGATGTCCTCGATGCCGCCGGCGACCGGCAGGTAGTCGAGCGACACGGGCATCGCGAGCGACTTCACCGTCATCGCGAGCGCGGTCGGCGGCTTTTCCATCGCGCCGAACGCATGCACGGTTTCCTCGGTGCCGAGGAAGCGTGCGAGGCCGGTGAGGTGCGGGTCGTTCAGCTTGACGATGCGCTGCGCGGACGCGAGCGCGTTGTGGCCGAGCGCGAGCCCGAGCTGTTCGAACGCGAGCACCCACGGCAGCGGCTCGAAGTTCGCGCTCGGCAGCACCGCGCCGCCGCCGTCGACATAACCGGCCGCATCCTGCGCGCGGGCCGACTTCGGCGTGACGCCGACCGCGACACCCGGGTTGTCGTCGCTCGAATTGAGCTGGACCTGCAGCAGCGCGCGCGCTTCGTCGTAGGTGCGATCTTCTTCGCCGAGCAGATAGACGCCGGAACGGAAGCTGAGCGGATCCTGCAGCGGCCGGTCCGGGTCCTTGTTCCACAGGCTGCTGCCCGCGAGCAGCGTGCGCAGCGTCGCGCCGGCGCGCAGCGTGGCCGGGAACGGCCGCAATGCCAGCGTGTCCTCGCGGAACGGCGACACGTTGCCGTTCAGCCCCTGCAGGCTCAACGCGAACACGGCCTTCGACACCCGCGCGAGACGCGCCATGTCGGTGAGCGCCAGCGCGGCCATGCCGGCCGAATAGGCGTTGGAGCTGAGGATCGCGAGCGCGTCCTTGCCGTAAGGACGGATCGTCGCGATGCCGGCCGACTTCAACGCGTCGGCGGCGGCGAGCTTGCGCCCCTGGTAGTACGCGTCGCCTTCGCCGAGCATCGCGAGGCCGACGTGGCTCAGGATCGTGATGTCGGCTTCGCCGATCGAGCCGTCCGCCGGCATCGCCGGCGTGACGCCGCGATTGAGGAACTGCGCGTAGGCGTCGACGATCGCCGGCTGCACGCCGGCGCCGCCGTCGAGCATCGCGTTCAGGCGCGCGGCCATCGCGGCGCGGGCGACGCGCACGCTCATGTCGGGGCCGACGCTGCCCGAGTGCGCGTGGATCAGCCCGATGTTGAAGCGCGTCGACGCGTCGATGACCTCCTGGCTCAGCTTGCCGTGCGCGTCGACCATCTCGCGGTCCTTGTTGAGGCCGACGCCGACCGTCAGCCCGTAGATCTGCTGGCCGGCCGCGGCGGCCTTCAGCAGCACGTCGTGCGCGGCGACGACCCGCTGGCGGGCGGCAGGTGCGATCGACACGGCTTCGCCGTCGGCGATGCGCGCGATCGATTCGGGCGTGACGGAACGGCCGTCGAGCGTGACGTCCGCGAAGGCCGGGACGGCGGCGAAAAGCGCGAGCGCGACCGCGCTCCGCATGAGGAAGCGTTGCATGAAGCAGTTCTCCGAATTCAGGCGTGACGTGACGTGGAAGACAACGCGGCGATCGACGCGAGCGCGATGACGCTTGCGACCATCACATACCAGGCAGGCGCGAACGGGTTGCCGGACCGTTGCGTGAGCCACGCGAGGATCGCGGGCGCGAAGCCGCCGAAGATCGTCGTGGCGATGTTGTAGGACAGCGACATGCCGGTGGCGCGCACGCGGGTCGGGAACAACTCCGACAGGGCGGCGGGCGCGACGCCGGTGAAGATCGCGACCATCACGCAGAACGCGCTCTGCACCACGATCAGCGCCGCGAGCGTGTGGACATCGGCGAGCCAGCGCAGCAGCGGATACACCGACACGAGCATCAGCACCGCGCCGGCCGTGAGGACCGTGCGCCGGCCGAAGCGATCGGACCAGCTGCCCGCGCACACGCAGGTGACGGCCATCAGGCAGTTGCCGACCAGCGATGCGATGAACGCGTCGCGGCCGTCGAAGTGCAGCGCGCGCTGCACGTGCGTCGGCATGTAGATCACCAGCGCATACACGCATACGGCCCACAGCACCGAGAACCCGGTACCGACGACGAGCGCGCGCGGATAGTCGCGCACGACCTGCAGCAGCGGCGTCTTGCGCTCGGCCGGCGCGTGTGCGGCCCGGGCCATCTCCGCGCGGAAATGCGGGGTTTCGTCGAGCGTCTTGCGCAGCCACAGGCCGACCGGCGCGATCGCGAGACCGAGGATGAACGGAATCCGCCAGCCCCAGTCGCCGATCTGTTCGTGCGACAGCGTGAGCGTCACGCCGGTGGCGACCAGCGCGCCGAGAATGTTCGACGCGGCCATGCTCGCCTGCAGCCACGACGCGTAGCGGCCCTTCTTGTCCGCCGGCGCGTGCTCGATCAGGAACGCCGCGGCGCCGCCGACTTCGCCGCCGGCCGAGAAGCCCTGCAGCAGGCGGCCGCACAGGATCAGCAGCGGCGCGCCGATGCCGATCGCGGTGAACGGCGGCGCGAACGCGATGATGCCGGTGCCGGCCGCCATCACGAGGATGGTCAGCGTCAGCGCGGCCTTGCGGCCCGCCCGGTCGCCGTACACGCCGATCGCGAGCGCGCCGAGCGGCCGTGCGATGAAGCCGATCCCGAACGCCATGAACGCCTCGACCAGTTCGGTGCCCGTATCGCCGCGATGGAAGAAGTTCTGCGCGATATACACGGCAAAGAACGCGTAGACGGAAAAGTCGTACCACTCCAGCGCGTTGCCGATCGAGGCCGCGGCGATGGCGCGCCCGGCGCGCGTGGCGGGGGGCGACACGGCCGTGGCCGTGTCGAGGGGAACCGCGGTTTGCTTCACTTCGATCTCCTGTCGTCGTGCGGGACGGAATTACAGCCGGATATGCGGAATCTGCTTGCGTTCCGCTTCGTCGAGCGCTTCTTCGTAGCCGGCGTCCGCATAGCGGATCACGCCGAGCGCGGTGTCGTTGGTCATCGACAGCGTCAGCCGCTCGTTCGCGGCCGCGCTGCCGTCGGCGACGACGGTGATGCCCGCGCTCGTCATGTAGCCGCTGTAGCCGCCGCCGCCCGAATGGATCGCGACGAGATCGGCCATCGACGAACAGCTCATCATCGCGTTGAGCAGCGGCCAGTCGGCCACCGCGTCGGAGCCGTCGCGCAGGTTCTCGGTCATGATGTTCGGGTGCGCCATCGCGCCGGCGTCGAGGTGGTCGCGCGTGAAGGCGATCGGCCCGGCCAGTACGCCGTCGCGCACCATCGCGTTGACCGCGAGCGCGAGCCGCGTGCGCTCGCCGTGGCCGAGCCAGGCGATGCGCGCCGGCAGGCCTTCGAACGGCACGCATTCGCGGGCGCGCCGGATCCAGTTCGTGACGATCCGGTTGTCCGGAAAGTGTTCGAGCAGGTAGTCGTCGATGATGCGGATGTCGTCCGGGTCGTTCGACAGCGCGATCCAGCGGAACGGGCCGATCGCGCGGCAGAACAGCGGGCGCAGGAACGCCTCGGTGAACACCGGAATCTCGAACGCGCGCGCCACGCCGCCGTCCTTCGCATGCGTGCGGATCAGGTTGCCGTTGTCGAACACGATCGCGCCGCGATCCTTGAAGCCGAGCATCGCTTCGACGTGACGCACGATCGAGGCGCGGCTCGCGTCCATCAGCCGGGTGCGATCGCTGTCGCGCAGCGCGCGCACTTCGTCGAGCGTGTAACCCGACGGCACGTAGCCGTACACGAGATCGTGCGCGGCCGTCTGGTCGGTGACGATGTCGGGCACGACGCCGCGCGCGAGGATCGCCGGGAACACGTCGGCCGCGTTGCCGAGCAGGCCGACCGAGATCGGCTCGCGCCGCGCCTGCGCGTCGCGGATCAGGGCGAGCGCCTCGTCGAGATCGCGCGCCTGCCGTTCGAGAAAGCCGATCTGCAGCCGCTTGTCGATGCGCGTCTGGTCGATCTCGACGACGAGCGTCGCCGCGTTCGCCATCCGGCCCGCGAGCGGTTGCGCGCCGCCCATGCCGCCGAGGCCGGCCGTCAGGATGAAGCGGCCGCGCAGGTCGTTGTCGAAGTGGCGCTCCGCGATCCGCGAGAAGATCTCGTAGGTGCCCTGGATCACGCCCTGCGAGCCGATGTACTGCCAGTCGCCGGCCGTGAGCCCGCCCCAGCAGATCAGGTTGCGCCGTTCCAGTTCGTAGAAGTGCTCGGCTTTTGCCCACTGGCCGATCAGGTTGCAGTTCGCCATCACGACGAGCGGCGCGCTCGCATGCGTGCGCAGCAGCGCGACGGGTTTGCCGGACTGGACGACGAGCGTGTGCGCTTCGTCCATCGTCTTCAGCGTGCGCACGATCGCGTCGTGCGACGGCCAGTCGCGCGCCGCGCGGCCGAGCGCCGCATAGACGATCAATTGTTCGGGGTCCTCGCCGACGGCGAGCACGTTCTCGAGCAGGCGCAGCAGCGCTTCCTGGCGCCAGCCCTTGCAGCGCAGCGTATTGCCGGACGTGACTTCGAAGGTACGGGTCGTCTGGTTCACGGTCGTGCCCTCCGTTCAGCGCGCGAGCGCATAGTCGGCGATCGAGATGCCGAGCGCCGCTTCGACGGGCGGATAGACCGCCGGATCGAACACCGACGACGACAGCGGAATGTGCGCCTTCGCGACCCGCAGCACGTGAATCTCCATCCCTTCCTTCAACTGGCCCGCGCTGACGGGGCGGCCTTCGGCATCGAGCGTCGTGATCACGTCCGGGTAGGTGGCGATCCGCTCGCCGTGCGCGTCGTCCACCGCCATGTGTTCGTTCATCACATGGATGACCGCGCGCCGTGCGCCGCCGCCGAGGTAGACGAGGCCGACGTCGAACGCTTCGCGCGTGTATTCGAGCGTATTGCGTTCGACCTTGCCGCTCGCGATGATCTCGCCGTGCGTGGCCGCGCAGATCGCGTCGATCACCGCGCTGCCGCCACGCCGTTCGGCGTCGATGATCGCTTCGCCGAGCGCGAGCGCCCGGCTGATGCCGCCGAGCGCCGCATGCTGGCGGACGTACGACGCGCGAATCGGGTTGCGGCAGCTCGCGATGAAGCCGCCGGCCATGTCGGCCGCCTTGCGCAGCACCGGCGACACTTTCGCGGTCGCGCCGCGCACGACGACTTCCATATACGCATGCCGGGCGCGGTTGCCGCCGGCCGCGGCCTGGATCATCTGCGCCGTGCTCGATGCGAGACCGAGCGAGCCCATGTCACCGGTCGGATGCGCACGGATGTCGCCCACCGCGTCGACCACCTTGGTGCCGAGCAGCGCGGACGGGAGCCACGCGTTCAGCGTGCTCGACATGCCGTTCTGCCCGATGATGAGCCCGGCGAGCGGCGCACCGAGTGCTTCCTGCACGAGCTGCGCGGCCTTCACGTAGTCGGCGCCGAGCATTTGCCAGTCGGTGAGGCCGCCCGGCGCACCAATCGCGGCGGCCGTGGCGATCCATGCGTCGTCCGGCAATTCGTCGATGGTCACCAGTTCGGGGCGGCCGATCGTGACCGCGAGCGTGCCGAGCTCACGGCCGTGGTCGGCCCAGCCGCCGCCGCCGCATGCGAAAACCGAGCCGCCCTTGACGGCGGCTTCGACGTCCTTCGAAGACAGAATGCGTCCCATGTGTCGTTTGTCCTGAGAGGGGAAAAGGGCTGTACGCGCCGGGCTGAAAGCCTTGTGTGGCGGTACTGTCCAAACGATTCTAGGGACGCCGAATATTGAGCGTTATTGCTATTTTATGGAGACTTCATAACGCGATGTTAAGCGTAGGGTAATCCCGGTGACGCTCGAGCGACGGATCGCGAGCGGTGCGATCCGCAGCCGCCGGTTCGACGATGAACGGCAGGCTGGACAACGGTTTCAGCCTGTTCGGGCAACGAAATTCACGCGTTGGCGGAAAGCGCGTGCAGCGTGTCGATGAACTCGTGCGCAAGGCGCGACAGCGGCGCGAGCACGGGGTGCAGCACGCTGACCGGCGCGGCGATGGTGGGCACGATCGGCTTCACGACGATCTGCGGCCACACGGGCCCCGCGACCGTCAGTTCGTCGATCAGCGCGATGCCGGTGCCGGCCTGCGCGAGCGCGCATGCGACGTGCGCCTGCTGCACTTCGATCTTGACCTGCGGCACGAGGCCTTCGTCGCTGAACAGCCGCCGCACCAGTTGCCCGAGCGGAATGTCGCTGCCATAGCCGATCAGCGGCTGGTTCGCGAGATCGCGCACGGCCAGCGTCTTGCGCCGCGCGAACGGATGCGACGCGGGCACGGCCGCGACCATCCGGTTTTCATACAGGCGCTGGCTCTCGACGTTCGGGTGCGTGTCCTGCAGGAACGCGATGCCGAGCTCGACCTGCTGTGTGAGCACGGCCTGCAGCAACACGCTCGGGATCATCGTGTGCAGGATGATCCGCACGTCGGGAAAGCGCGCGTAGAACGCGGCGATCGCGCGCGGCAGCAGCGATTGCCCGAGATTGGGGCTGCACGCGATGCGCAGGTGGCCCATCCGGTTCTCGATCAGGTCTTCCGCGATTTCATTGACGCGCTGCACGCTCTGGTACACCGCATTCACTTCGACGAACAGCCGCTGTGCTTCCGGCGTCGGGTAGAGCCGCCCCTTGATGCGCTCGAACAGCGCGAGGCCGAGCCGCTGCTCGGCATACGAAATGAGCCGCGAGACGGCCGGCTGCGACACGTGCAGCAGCTTCGCGGCGCCGCTGATCGAGCCGGTCAGCATGATGGCGCGAAACACCTCGATCTGGCGCAGGTTCAGACGCACAGCCTTAACTCCATGTTATGTGGGGGTGATAAATCGGCATGAGACATTCTGTCAGAGCGCTGCCTAAACTGCTCGTGATCAAAAATGCAGGAGGTGGAGATGAGCGAATTCGAGCAGGTGGTGCGCGGCCGGTTGGTCGATGCGCGCGAGGTGGTCGACGACGGCTGGCTCGCGATTCGCGACGGGCGGATCGCCGCGCGCGGCGCGGGTGCGCCGCCGGCGGCGCGCGACACGATCGACGCGCGCGGGCAGTGGGTGCTGCCGGGCGTCGTCGACGGGCAGGTGCATGCGGCCAGCCAGGCGAACCAGGAAGGGCTCGGCCATGCGTCGCGCGCGGCGGCCGCGGGCGGCGTGACGGTGATGGTCGACATGCCGTACGACGATCCGGAGCCGGTCGCGTCGCGCGCGCAGCTTGATCGCAAGATCGCGGAAGCCGAGCGCGATTGTCACGTCGACGTCGCGCTGTACGGCACGCTCAACGCGAAGCACGGCCTCGAGGCGGCCGCCGGGCTGATCGACGGCGGTGTATGCGCGTTCAAGTTCTCGACGTTCGAGGCGACGCCCGGCCGGTTCCCGCGTGTCGAGGAGGACGTGCTGTACGACGCGTTCCGGCTGATCGCGCCGTCGGGCCTCGCCTGCGGCGTGCACAACCAGATGCAGGACATGACGCGCAAGAGCGTCGCGCGGATGATCGAGGCCGGCGACACGGGCTGGGACGCGTTCCTGCGCGCGCATCCGCCGTTGATCGAGAACCTCGCGACCGCGCTGATCTACGAGATCGGTGCAGAGACGGGCGCCCGCGCGCATGCGGTGCATGTGTCGACGTCGCGCGGCTTCGAACTGTGCAACATGTTCCGGCAGGCCGGCCATCGCGCGAGTATCGAGACATGCGTGCAGTACCTGATGCTCGATCACGAAACGCATACGAAGCGCTTCGGCGCGAAGACGAAGCACTATCCGCCGATCCGGCCGCGCGCGGAGCAGGAATTGCTGTGGACGCATATCGCGCGCGGCGAGTGCACGTTCGTGTCGTCGGATCACGTGAGCTGGGGGCTCGAACGCAAGGGCGACGCCAACGTGTTCCGCAACGCGTCCGGCGGCCCGGGGCTCGAAACGCTGCTGCCCGCGTTCTGGACCGGCTGTGAGCAGCACGGCGTCGCGCCGACGCGCGTGGCCGAGCTGCTCGCGACGAACCCCGCGCGGCACTTCCTGCTCGACGACCGCAAGGGGTCGCTCGACGTCGGCGCCGACGCGGATTTCGTGATCCTCACGCCCGAACGCTACGCGTTCGATCCGTCGCGCAGCCTGTCCGCCGTGCAGTGGAGCGCGTTCGAGGGCATGGAATTCACGGTGCGCATCGCCGCCACCTACTGTCGCGGCGCGCTCGTGTACGACGGCGAGCGCGTCGTCAATCCGGCAGGGTCGGGCCGCTTCCTGAAGCCGCACGGCAGCCGGTCGATTGCCACACACATGGAGCAGGCATGAATCCGACGGTAGTATTCCCGCCCCTGAACGCCGAGCGCCTGAACGCGCGTGTCGAGCAACTGGCGCGCTTCACGCGGCCCGACGTCCCGTGGACGCGCCGCGCGTTCTCGCCGCTGTTCACGGAAGCGCGCGCATGGCTCGCCGCGCAGTTCGCCGAAGCCGGGCTCGCGGTGTCGATGGACGCGGGCGGGAACCTGATCGGCCGCCGCGCCGGCAGCGGCCGCTGCGCGAAGCCGCTCGTCACGGGGTCGCATTGCGACACGGTCGTCGGCGGCGGCCGCTTCGACGGGATCATCGGCGTGCTGGCCGGCATCGAGGTCGCGCACACGCTGAACGAGCAGGGAATCGTGCTCGACCATCCGTTCGAGGTGATCGACTTCCTGTCCGAGGAGCCGAGCGATTACGGCATTTCGTGCGTCGGCAGTCGCGCGTTGTCCGGCGTGCTCGATGCGGGCATGCTGCGCGCGACCAACGCCGAAGGCGAAACGCTCGCGGAAGCGTTGCGCCGTATCGGCGGCAACCCCGACGCATTGCGCGAACCGCTGCGCGCGCCGGGCAGCACGGCCGCGTTCGTCGAACTGCATATCGAGCAGGGCCCGGTGCTGGAAACGCGCGGCTTGCCGATCGGCGTCGTGACCAACATCGTCGGCATCCGGCGCGTGCTGATCACCGTGACCGGCCAGCCCGATCATGCGGGCACGACGCCGATGGATATCCGCCGCGACGCGCTCGTCGGCGCCGCGCACCTGATCGAGGCCGCGCATGCGCGCGCATCGGCGCTGTCGGGCAACCCTCACTACGTGGTCGCGACGATCGGGCGGATCGCGATGACGCCGAACGTGCCGAACGCGGTGCCGGGGCACGTCGAGCTGATGCTGGAAGTGCGCAGCGACAGCGATGCGGTGCTCGACGACTTCCCCGAGGCGCTGCTGGCCGGTGCGGCCGCGCGGCTCGACGCGTTGCGGCTCGCTGCCCGCGCGGAGCACGTGAGCCGCGCGCGGCCGACCGACTGCCAGCCGCTCGTGATGGACGCGGTCGAGCAGGCGGCCACGCAGCTCGGTTATCCGAGCATGCGGCTGCCGAGCGGTGCGGGGCACGATGCCGTGTATGTTGCGCCGACCGGGCCGATCGGGATGATCTTCATTCCGTGCCTGGGCGGCCGCAGCCATTGCCCGGAGGAGTGGATCGAGCCGCAGCAACTGCTCGACGGCACGCGCGTGCTGTACCAGACGCTCGTCGCGCTCGATCGCTCGCTGGCGAACGCCGGGTAACGGTGGCGAGCGGCGGCGGGCAGCGCCCTTACAGCACCGTCCGCTGCCCCTCTCTCGGGCCGTGCCCGGTCCAGCGCTTGAACGCGCGCCGGAAGTTGTGCGCGTCGCTGAACCCGACTTCGTGCGCGACGTCCTCGATCGACAGCCGCGGATTGCTCAGCAGCGTGAACGCGCGCTTGCGGCGGATCGTGTCGATCACCGTCTGGTACGACACGCCCTGGTCGGCCAGCCTGCGCCGCAGCGTGCGCTCGCTCATGAACAGCTGCGCGGCGATTTCGGCGAGCGTCGGCGTATGGCGCAGGTCGCGCCGCATGATCCGTTCGATCGATTCGAGAAAATCGGTGCCTTCGGGTTCGGGCGGCAGCGCGTCCTGCAGGAATTCGAGCACCTGGCGATGCGCGAGCGGATCGTGCGTCGCGATCGCGCGGCTGCCGAGCGACGCGTCGCACGACAGCAGGTTCTGCTCCTGCTCGAAGCGCACCGGGCAGGAGAATACGCGCGCGTACTGCTCCGCATAGGCGGGCGGCGGGTAGCTGAGATCGATGACCTTCGGCTGGAACGCGGGGCCCGCGAGCGAGCGCCCGATCTTCATGAAGCTGCCGAACGCTTCCTCGACGAGGAACGCCTCGATGTCCGGCTCGAGGAACACGTTGGTCGCGCGGATCGACAGCGTGCGCGCGTCCGACACCAGGTCGAAGCGCATCAGCGGCCCCGTGTGGCGCTGCAATTCGAGGCCGACGGTGATCGCATCCTTCAGCGTGGGGCTCGTCAGCATCGCGTAGCCGACCAGCCCGATCGACGCGATCGTCTCGCTCGTCCCGAGTTCGAGGCCGAGCGCGCGCCCCGGCGCCATCTCGAGCGCGCGCCGGATCATCGTGCTCGCCTGGCGCAGCGAGATCCGGCACGACGGATTCGACAGATCCGCGACGTCGAAGCCGAGCCCGAGGCATAGCCGGGTGGGGTCGATGCCCAGTTCCTTGCTTGTCTCCGTGAGGCACCGCAGTAAATGGACCGGCAGATTCGCCGTCGTATAACGGGCGGTATCGTCCATGAACGCTCCGTGTTTTTTTCCACGGATTGTACTCGTCCCGCCCGGCCGGGGTGCCGCCCCGGCCGTTATCGGCCACATGCCACGCGGCCCCGCTTCAGAAGTAGTGGCGCAGGCCGACCGTCGCGCCGAGCTGCGTGGTGCTCGTGCTCGGCGCCTGCCCGTTCACGCCGACGAGTTGCGCGCCCACCAGCCCGCCGCGATAGATCGCGTAGTCGACTTCCGCGTAGAGCATGCTGCGCTTCGACAGGTTGTAGCCGGCGATCACCTGGAACTGGCGCGCGCGGCCGTCGAAATCCGACGTGTAGCCGGACTGCTGGGTCCACCACGCATTGACGGCCGCCGTGAACGCCGATGTGAAGCGGTAGGTCAGCCCGGCGAGCGCCATCTTGCGGCGGCGGAACCCGCCGGGCGTCGTCGGATCGACCACCTGCGTGGGCGAGATGATGCCGAGGCCCGCGAGATCGGTCGGGCTGAACGGGCCGTTCTCGAACGACGTGAAGTCGTTGTCGCGCGCGTTCTCGATATAACCGGCATTGACGGTCGCGTTGCCGATCGTCACCGAGCCGCCGCCCGTGTAGATGTCGAATTTCGCGTGCGTGACGTCGTCCCAGCTTCGCATGAACGATGCGCCGACCGTGAACGGCCCCTTGTCCGGCGCGTACGCGACGGCCGCGCCGAGCTGGCTGCCGAGCACGCCGCCGCCCGCGTGGCCGCCCGGCGCGTACTGTGCGAGCAGGTACAGGCTGCCGAGCTGCGCGCCGTACTGGATCATGTTGCTGGTGCGCGCGCCCGCGAGCATCGTCTGCTCCGGCTTGAACAGGTTGAAGTACGGGTCCTGCGGGCCGGCCCACAGGTTCGAGCCGAAGGTCAGCGACACCATCTCGAACGGCACGTTGTACTGGCGCCCGAGCGCGAGCTGGCCGAGCGACGTCGACGTGAGCCCCACGTACGCGACCTGGAAGAAGTTCGGCGAGCCGGCCGGCACGATGGCGCCGCTGTTGGGGCCGAAGTGGCTTTCCACGTTGAACTGCGCGGACAGCCCGCCGCCCAGGTCCTCGTTGCCCTTGAGGCCCCAGTAGCTTTCGGTCAGGCCGCCGCCGTCGGCCATCGAGATCTTGCGGCCGGTCGACACCGGCGTGCCGTCGGCGCCGTAGGACACGCCGTGCGTTTCGTAGCGGATGCCCGCGTCGATCACGCCGTACAGCGTCACGTTGCTTTGCGCGTACGCGCCGGACCAGGCCAGGACCATCAACGCGCAGCACGCCGCGCGAATGCTATCGGGACGATTCATTCCGGACTCCGCATGGAATAGTGGAACAGGCGGCTTCGCACCGCCGGAAACGAATGTAGAAAGCCAAATTTGCACGGGCCAAGGTCGCGGCGGCCAATCTCGTGGTGCGTCGCGGCCACCCGATGGCGCAGTGCGGTCAGGGCGACGCGCGGGCCACGGCGGCCTCCGCCGGGCGGCGTAGCGCGAGCCGCACGAACGGCGCGGCGGCCAGCACGGCCACGCACAGCACGTGCGCGACGTGCGTGCCGCCGAAGCGGTCGAGCAGCGCGCCGGACAGCGCGGTGCCGATGCCGGCCGCGAAGAACGTGACGACGAGCGTGCGCGCGACGAGCGAGCCGTCCGGGTCGACGTCGGACAGCATGCCGGTGAGGAACGGCACGATCACGAAGAACGCGCTGTTCAGCACGAACTGGCTCAGGAAGTACGCGCTGCCGCCGCGCGCGCCGAAGAACCATTCGATCGATCCGATCATCGCGAGCTGCGCGGCCCAGATCAGCACGAGGCGGTGCTTGTGGCTGGCCGGATGCGACGGGATCGCCGCGCCGACGAAACCGAGCAGCGACGACACCGACAGCAGCACGCCGATCGTCGTGGCCGACAGCCCGGCGCGCATGCCGACGAAACCGGCGATCGCCCATTGCGACGCCTGCACGCCGTAGACGAGCGCGGTCACGACCCAGATCGCGACGACCGGCCGCCACGGCAGCGCGTGGCCGCGCGCGCGGGCCTGCGACTGCGCGCTCGCGAATGCGCCGATGCCGCGGATCGCGGGCGCCAGCACGGCGACGACGGCCGCCAGCAGCGCGAAGACCCAGCGCCCGAGCCACGCGGCCGGCAATGCGGAGATCAGCACGAGGATGCCGCCGTTGATGCCGCCCGCGAGCAGGTTGATTTGCCCCCACAGGCGGTCGGTCGACGCGCGCTGCGACACGCCGGACGCGACCACGACGAACAGCATCCCTTCGAACAGCCCCGTCATGCCGCGCGCGACGGCCGCGGATGCCATGCCGGGCGCGACCGCGCTGAGCGCCTGGCCCGCGATCGCGCCGATCAGGCCGGCCAGCGTGAACGGCCGCGCGGCGCGCGCGATCCGGTGCGACAGCAGCGCGCAACTGATCGCGATACCGAGGATCTCGGCGCTGACGAGCGCGGTCGCCATGCCTTCGTCGAGCCGGAAGCGCGTCATCACCGCCGCGACGAGGAACGGCGACAGGATCAGCCCGTTGGTGGCCGCCGCGAATGCGAGCGCGAGGCGGACGACCGCACCGGTCGACGGGTCGGGGCGCGACTGCGC
This sequence comes from Burkholderia stabilis, assembly GCF_001742165.1. Taxonomy (NCBI): domain Bacteria; kingdom Pseudomonadati; phylum Pseudomonadota; class Betaproteobacteria; order Burkholderiales; family Burkholderiaceae; genus Burkholderia; species Burkholderia stabilis. Next base: position 2,397,542 of record NZ_CP016443.1, read on the forward strand.
GGCCAGGTGCAGGGTGGCGGTGCTCATGAGGCCTCCTGGTTGGATCGCGGCCGATCTTGCGCGATGCCGGCCGTTTCGTGCATCGGGTGTGTCCCGCGGCCGGCGGGCGCGGCGGCGGTGGCGCGCCCGCCCTGCCGGATGCCGAACAGCGTGCGCAAGTACGGCGTCAGGAAGCGGCCGTGCGGGTCCATCCGTTCGCGCAGCGCGAGGAAATCGTCCCAGTGCGGATAACACGCCGCGAGTTCGGCGGCTTTCAGCGCATGCACCTTGCCCCAGTGCGGCCGCCCGCCGTGATTGCGGCAGATCGCCTGCACGCCCGAGAAGTACGCATCGAACGGCATCCCGCGATACTGGTGCGCCGAGATGCGCACGCTGTCGCGCCCGTAGTCGGGGCTCAGCCAGATGTCGTCGCCGCGCACCCAGCGGTATTCGATCGGGAACATCAGCGGGAAGCTGCGGCGCGCGATGAACGCGCGGATTTCGCGCAGCGCGTCGGCGCCGCGCTCGGCCGGCACCGACCATTCCATTTCGTTGAAGCGCACGCGGCGCACCGTCGACAGCATCGCGTAGCTCGCGTCGACGTGCCGGCCGGCCGACACGGTCGATGCGCACAGCCGGCTCAGCGCCGGGCACAGCGACGGCACGCGCTTGCCCAGCCCGCACAGCGCGCCGAACACGGTGTTCTCGAGGAACGACTCAGATGCACGGCTCGCCCAGTGCACGCTGTCGGCCGGCTCGTCGGTGAGGTCCCACGCCTTCGTCAGCACGGTATCCGTATGCGGGAACCAGTAGAACTCGAACGAGCGGTGGCGCGCGATCAGCGCGTCCGCTTGCGCGAGGCAGTCGTCCAGCTGCATGCCGCCGCGCTCGAGGCGCAGGTTGAACGCGGGCACGAGGCGCAGGCCGATCTCGGTCAGCACGCCGAGCGCGCCGAGCCCGATCCGGCCGCCCGCGAACAGCTCGGGATGCGTGTCGGCCGTCGCGCGGATCTCGCTGCCGTCCGCGCACATGAAGGTCAGGCTGTCGATCTGCGTCGCCAGGTTGCCGAGCGTGATGCCGGTGCCGTGCGTGCCGGTGCTGGTCGCGCCGGCGATCGACTGCACGTTGATGTCGCCGAGGTTCTCCATCGCGAGGCCGTGCGCGGCGAGCGCGGGGCCCAGCGCCCACAGCCGCGTGCCGGCATGCACGCGCGCGACGCGCCGGTCGCGATCGACGTCGATCACGCCCTGCATCGCGTCGAGCGACAGGATCACGTCGTCGGTCTGCACGAGCGGCGAGAACGAATGACCCGCGCCGGCCGCGCGCACGGTTGCGCCGGCCGCCGCCGCGTCGCGCAGCACGGCCGCGAGCGCCGCGCGCGACGTCGGCGTCGATACGGTTGCATCAGGACTGCAGACATATCCCGACCAGTTTCGCCACATGGCGTTGTCTCCCTGGTTATCGTTTGAATGATTTGAACGGTTTGAACGACGGGCCGTGCGGCCCGCTAGAAGAAGCTTTTGCCTTCGCCGCGATAGGTGGGCGCCTCGTCGACCACGCGGCCGCCGCGAATCAGCAGCAGCGTGTTGAAGCGTTCGCACAGCTCGCCGGCCTTCGCGTGACGGAACAGGATCGGTTCGCCGATCCTTGGCGAGAAGCCGTGCGGCACGCGCACGGGCGTCTGTACTTCGCCCGCGCCTTCGTTGCCGATCAGCGTGCAGCCGGCCGGCAGCCACGGCCGCGGCAGGCGGCTCTTGCCGGCCGGGCCGGACGCGATGTACCCGCCGCCCGCGCAGGTCACGATGCCCGGCTGCGGAATCCGCGCGACCGGCAGCGCGAAGCCGGCGGCCGGCTGCACGTGAAAGGCCGCGTAGTGATCGAACAGCGCTGGCGCGTAGAGGCCGGAGCCGGCCGCGAGCTCGGTGACGGACGCGTCGTCGAGCGTGCTCTCGAAGCTGCCGGTGCCGCCGCCGTTCACGAAGCGCAGCGTGTGGCCGGCCGCTGCGAGCGCCTGCACGGCCGCGTGGCGGCGCGCATTGATTTCGCGGGCCGAGCGCCGTTTCAGGTGGCGCACCAGCGCGTTGCGCGCGCCGCCGCCCGGCGCGGTATCCGCGACGCCCGCGATCTGCCCTTCGTAACCCATCAGCCCGTCGAGCCGCACGTGCTGCCGCTGGCCGATGCGGTTCGCGAGCGCGAGCGCGCCTGCGGCATCGCGCACGGGCGAGCGGTACATGCCGAAGTACAGGCCCGGATACGCCGACGACATGTCGAGATCGATCGCGAGCGGGATCGTCACGCGTTCGTCGCGCGCGATGCGGTCGATCGCGTCGACCTGCGCATCGTCGTCGACCATCAGCGTGATCGAGCGGCCCTGCCGGAGTTGTGCGGCCACCGCGCGCAGGTCGTCGGGTTCGACGGTCGGATACGCGACGACGATGTCGTCGAAGCCGCCTTGCGCGAGCCACGCGGCTTCTGCCGCT